>CAVSNA010000014.1:0-11030 GCA_963729205.1 uncultured Thermoleophilaceae bacterium | reverse complement strand
TCCTCGCGCGGCTCGTGGATCACTTCGAGGACCGCGTGGAGACGCCTCGCCGGCTCAACGGCACTCCAGCCGACGTCGACAACGCTCAACGCCTCAGCCGCGGCACGGTCGGTCTCCGGCTGACCCCGACTCGAATCGTCGCCAAGCGGAAGCTGAGCCAGAACAAGCCGCCGGAGGTCGTCCGCCGGGTCATCGACGAACTCGAGGGCGACGGTTCGTACGCCAGCCCGGCGCTCGCGCGCGAGATGCACCTCTTCTACGACCCCGCGACGAGCGGCTCAGCCGCCACCCCAACATCTCAATATCCGTTGGAATGTCGCTACGATGTGCCAGTGGCCAGCGACCGCTGCGACCTTCTCTGCCTCGACCTCGAGAAAGCCGAGGCTCTGCGCCGCGAACGTCTCGCGTCCGACGTCGCCGCCCAGCTCGCCGAACGTGCGAAGGCCCTGTCCGACCCTACGAGGTTGATCCTGGCCACCGCGCTGGCGCGCACCGATGAGCTCTGTGTCTGCGACCTCGCGTGGGTGACCGAGCGTGCCGAGAACCTCGTCTCGCATCATCTCCGCTCGCTGCGCAGCGCCGGGCTGGTTCGCAGCCGGCGGGACGGCAAGATGGTCCTCTACCAGCTGACCGATCAGGGGCGGGCGCTGCTGTCCGCGGTGGTAGCGGACGCGCAGGTGCACGCATGAGCACCGGCATCGAGCTGCCGACGATCACACACGTCGAGCCGGCACGAGTGACGCCGCCCGACGAGCACTGGCTCCGCGCCGCCAGACGCGCGCGGCTGCTGTCCTGGCTGAGCCTGGCGTGGATGACGGCCGAAGGAGCCATCGGCATCGCCGCGGGCGCGGTCGCAGGCAGCATCGCGCTCGTCGGCTGGGGCCTGGGCTCGGCGATCGAGGGTCTCGCTGCGGTGATCGTCATCTGGCGCTTCACCGGCTCCCGCACGCAGTCCGCGACTTCGGAGCTCCGCGCCCAGCGCCTGGTCGCCATCTCGTTCTACCTCCTGGCGCCCTTCATCGCCGTGGAGGCCGTGCGCTCACTCGCCGCCGGCGACCATCCGGAAACGTCGATCGTGGGCGTGGTGGTGACCGCGTCGAGCGTGGTGCTCATGCCCGCCCTGGGTCTGGCGAAGCGGCGCCTCGGCGAGCAGCTCGGCTCGGGCGCCACGGCCGGCGAGGGAACGCAGAACCTCCTCTGTGCCGCGCAGGGCGCCGCCGTGCTGGTCGGCCTGGCGGCGAATTCGCTGGCCGGCACCTGGTGGCTCGATTCCGTGATCGCGCTCGGGCTTGCGGCCGTGGCCGTGCGTGAGGGACGCGCGACCTGGCGCGGCCAGGGCTGCTGCGCGAGCGATCCGTTGCTCGGCACCTCAGCCGACCACTGCGCCGACGCCTGCTGCAACTGAGCCCTGGGTCAGCCGCGCCGCGCCTCGCGCACGGCCTCCGCCTGAGCGCCATCCATCCACATCTCCCATCGGCCCGATGCCGAGCGGCGCGTGTCGTAGAAGCGGTAGGGCCGGCGGCCGCCGAACTCGGTGTGGCGCAGGTGGGAGACCCCGCCGAGGACCGAGGCGATCCGCCGCCGGGGCCAGCCGATCGACGCCTCTATCTCCGGGAAGGTGCGCGAGCGATCGGGCGCGGCCGCCAGGCCGTCGAGCAGCTCCCGCATCAGGTCGCTGCAGCGGTCGTAGAAGCGGGCGATCTCACCCGGGATCCTCCATCACGTTCTGCGGCGCGTGCTGGCCGAGGCCCGGCCGGCTCTCGGTGCCCGACGGCATGCGCCGCACGCTACCCGAGCCGTGGCCAGCGGCCGATCTGCGTCAGCAGCCGACCTTGGCGAGCGTCTGCTGGTACGAGGTGGCGAGCTGGTTCGTCGCGGTTTTGAGCTGCGTCCCGGCGTTGCTGATCGAGAGGTTGCTGCCGACCTCGCTCACCACGGTCTTCACCTGCGACGTGAACTCCTGGTTGGCCGACTGCACCTGACTCTTGAAATCGGAGGTGAGCTGCGGTGTCGCGTCCTTGATCGTCTTGAGGTTGTCGCTGATGGAGTTCAGGCTGTCCTTCACCCCGGATGCCGTGGCGGTGGTGAGCGTCAAGCCCTGGAGGCTCGTGACCTCCTTCTGGATGTCGGCACGCGCGCTGCAGACCTGCTTCTTGGCCTTCTCGGACTTCGACTCGCCGCAGGCGGCGAGCGCCGCGGTGAGCACGAACGCGAGGAGGCAAGCTGCGAGGACCCTTCGACCACGCCGTCACGATCCCAGCGCACGGGGTGAATCGCCATCACCCGCCCAGGGTGATGCGAGGCGCCGCCTACGACTCCAGCGGCCGGCGCCGCAGGTTGGCGACGAGCAGCGAGATCACGGTGACCAGATAGAGCTGCCCGATAAGCATCTCGAGGACCGCGAGCGACCGACCGCCGCGCAGCGCCGGCGTGAAATCGCCGTAGCCCGTAGTGGTGAGCGTCGTGAAGCTGTAGTAGACGCGCTGGCTCTGGTCGGCATCGGTGCCCTGCGCGAAGTAGAAGCCATGTATGGCAGTGGCGATCGTGCCGATCAGAAAACCGAAGAGGATTCCGACCAGGAGGTAGATCGAAAGCGCGCCGAACACGACGCGCACGTTTACGCCACCGGCGAGGATCGCCCGGACCACGGCGCGGGCCATCGTCGCGACCGTAACGGTGGTGAGCGCCGCGCAGATGCCGTACGCGACCGCCGCGGGAAGCCCGCCAGCAGCGGCGATCACCGTGGCCGCGAGGAGCGCAACGGCCAGCGTCCCCGTGATCGCGCGGCGCGTGGCCCATGGCGCAGCCCCGGTCACGACCGTGACCACCAGCGTCAGACCAGCCAGCCAGACCTCCGCCGCCCGCGCGATCCGGCCGTCGTTGACGATGAGGACGAACAGGGCGAGGCCGAGTGTGATCACAAAGACCGCCCCGAACCGGTAGCGGGCCAGCTGGGCCTGGCCCTGGCTCGCGGGGCCTTGGTTTTCGGTCACGGCCGCCCGGCGCGCACCTGCGCGCCGCCGCCGTCAGTCGGCCGTGTGCTGAGCTCCGGGGGGTCGGTACTGCTCCCGCAAGGGCGCTCTGCACGCGTGCGCGTGGATCGCACGCAGATCGCCGCGGTGGTAGATGTGCAGGATCCGGTCACCGGGCCCAAACCGGCAGTGGCAGATCCTGCACGTGAGCTCGCAAAACGGGCTTCCATTCTCGACCACCAGCATGCATTGATCGTGGCTGCAGATCTGAATAGCGTCGATACTGCGCTTGCGCGATTGGCTCGGTCATCAGAGGACGAGCCCTTCACCCAGGGCCTTCGCCACGAGATGCGCGCGCGAGCGCGCGCCGAGCTTCGTCATCGCGTTGCGCACGTGGGTCCGAACCGTGTTGTGGGCGATATGCAGGTCGGCAGCGATCTCCGGCCCGCTCTCCCCGCGCGCGACGAGTCGCACGATCTCTAGCTCCCGGTCCGTGAGCTCGCCCAGCTTCGACTGGTCGCTCACGTCACGGCGGAAGTGGCGGCCGATCCGCGAGGTGCTGACCGCGACGAAGAGCACCAGTTGCCTGCCCGTGATCACCTCGGTGTGGGCGGCGTACTGCACGTTCACCGTGTTCCCGTCCGCGGCCACCAACTCGCCGCTGCCGCTGAACTGGCCGAGAGCGATCATGGCGTGCCACTCCTCGGGACTCATCACCGGGCCGCCCTTCACGATCTCGTAGACCGGACGGCCGAGCACGTCCGCTCGCCGGTAGCCGAGCAGCTTCAGATAAGCACCGTTGACGTCCACCTGGCGGCGCTCCCCGTCGAGCAGCACCATCGGGTTGCGGGAACTCTTGAAGGCCGCCCGGAACAGGCCCGACCACCCGACCGGGCGGGCTGCAGCCTGCCCGTTTTCCTCTCGTACCGGGCTCATCTCGGATAGGCGCGCAGCCGGCTTCGAGCGGGCCACGCGGCCCGCTCAGTCATCGTCCCCGAAGATGGTGGTCCAGAAAGCCAGGTGTTCGATGCTGTGCGCCACGATTGCTGACCAGCTTTTCCGCTCGGCGGGTGATCGATCATCACCCGCCCTGGGTGATGTGAGGTCACCCGCGCGCGCGCGAAGGTGGGGCCGTGGGCGAGGCCATCGGTCAAATCCTGCCCTTGGCGGTGGCCGTCGCGGTCAGCCCGATACCGATCATCGGGGTCGTGCTCATGCTCGCCACGCCGAGGGCGCGCTCGAACGGGCCGGCGTTCCTGATCGGCTGGATCCTCGGACTCGCGCTGCTCGGCACGGTGGTGCTGCTCGTCTCGAGCGGAGCGAACGCCAGCGACAACGGGCAGCCGCACGACTGGGTGAGCATCCTGAAGCTCGCGCTGGGCGTCCTGCTGCTGCTGGTGGCAGCCCGGCAATGGCGTGGCCGCCCCCGCGGTGACGAGCAGGCAGAGCTGCCCAAATGGATGCAGGCCATCGACACCTTCACCGCCTCGAAGGCGCTCGCGATGGGCGCGCTCCTGGCTGCAGTGAAGCCCAAGAACGGGCTCCTGACGATCGCCGCGGGCGCCGCGATCGCGGGCACCGGCATCAGCGCGGGCGAGCAGCCGGCGCACTCGCGGTGTTCATCGCGATCGCCACGCTGGGCGTGGCCGCGCCGCTCGTCGTCTACTTCGCGCTGGGAAGCCGTTCGGCCGAGGTGCTGGAGGAGATGAAGGACTGGATGGCGGCCAACAACGCGGCGATCATGGCTGTGTTGCTGCTCGTGATCGGCGCGAAGCTCATCGGCGACGGCATCAGCGGGCTGTCGGCGTAAGGGGCGGCTGCTGTGTTCCTACTGTTCGCGCTCGTGCTGCTCCTGGTACTCCCGTCCCCGTGGGACGTGGTGTCGTTCCTTGTGCTGTTGGTGCTCTTCGTGCTGGAGATCGCCTACTGGCGGAACAAGGTCAAGGACAGGCGGCTGCAGACGGGCGCCGAGACGATGATCGGCTCACGCGTGCGGGTGTTGGTGGCGTGCCGGCCGGACGGCGAGGTGTGGGTGGAGGGAGCGCGCTGGAAGGCCCACTGTGACGCCGGGGCCGACGAGGGGGAGATGGTGACGATCGTGAAGCGGGACGGCCTCCTGTTGACGGTTGAGCCCGCCTAGGGCGGCGACCCGCCGTCTGGCGAGGAGCAGGTGCACCCCAAGCCAACAAGCGTGTCCGTCACCACGGTCGAGCACCTCGACCGTGGTGACATCCAACCGCGCAGCGAGGAGAACAGCCAGCCCGGCATCGAGCGCCTAGGTGGCGGCGATCTGCTGCTGCGCCTCCTCGGCGGCGACCAAGCCGATGGTCACGAGATCGAACGGGTGGACCCAGGCGTCCGCCAGATGAACGCCGCCGGCATCCCTGATCGAATCGCGCAGGCCTATGGCCCAGCGGTGCTCGAGCAGGGCGACTGCCACGGCGGTGTCCACGGGCAGCACGTCGTCGAGGTACCAGGCGTTCTCGGGAAGGAACTGCCCGGCCTCGCCCATCGCCGCTCCGAGCTCGGCGCCCGCCTCGGCGCCCTCCTCGCCGGCGAAACCCACGCCGACCAGTGCACCCACGATCGCGCCCAGCTCCTCCCCCTCCGCAGGCGTGAGGTCGCTGTGGTGAAGACGCTCGATCTCGCCGTCCGCTGTCTTGCGCACGAGGATCAGGTCGATCAGGCGGATCGTGTCGTGCTCCCGAAGGCGATCGAGCTCCGCACGCACCTTCCCGTTGAACTCCGGCTCGGCGAAGCCGATCACGAGCAGCTGAACTGGTCCGATGGTGGTCATGGCTTCTCCTAACTCTCCAGCAGTTTTTGCTTGGCGGCCGCGAACTCTTCCTCGCTGAGCACGCCGGAGTCCTTCAGTGAGCTCAGCTCCTTGATCTTGGACACCAGGTCGTCGCCCGCGGGGGCGGCGGCAGCGGGGGCGGCAGCCGGAGAGGGCGGCGGGGCGGCGGGCTGCTGCTGCGCTTCGAGGTCCTGGTCCTGTTCACCCTCGCGCTGGCCTGCGCGCTGGCCGGCCTTGCCGGCCACGTAGGCCGTCCCTCCGATCATTGCCGCTCCGAGAAGTGGCCTTCTACGACGTCGCATAATCGTTCAACCCTTCCAGGCGGGCGCGGTTAGCCTGAAGTAGACATTCACAGAGCGAAAGAGGGCCGTCCAGCGCCCAGTCGTCTCAGCGGCGTCAGCTTCTGTTCGAGCGGGTGAGCCGTCCTCACCCCGTCCGGGTGAGCGACGCGTCGGCTGCCCCTCAGGCAGCCCGTACCGCGACCCGCCGCGTGTGCCTCACGCGGAGGAAGATCACGCCCATCAGGATCGTCGTGATCGCCCCGGAGATGATCACGGACGCGAGCGGGAAGTCCTCGAGCGCCGTGCCCACCGCGTATGCGAGCAGGCAGGTGTAGACGCTCCAGATCGTGCCGCCGATCGCCGACCAGAACAGGAAGCGCCGGTAGGGGAAGTGCGACAGCCCGTAGGTGGAGTTGACCACGAAGCGCACCCCCGGCACGAACCGCCCCGCGGTGAGCAGCAGCGGAGCGCTGTCGCCGAGGAAGGCGAGCGCCGACGCGACCTTCTCGTTGTGGGAGGCCTTCTCCACCTTGCCGCTCATGCGCCCTCCGAATCGGCGCGCAATCCAGTACAGGGCCGAGTCGCCGGCGATGGCCCCGACGGCGCCCGCCAGAATCACGATCCAGAGCTCGAGCTTGTCCGCCGCGGCGAGGGTCGAGGCGGCGTTGAGGGTGGTCTCGCCGGGGAAGACCGGGCAGACGGCGTCGAGAAACACGAGCACCAGGACCCCCAGGTACGACGAGCTCGCATCGGCGCTGACCAGGCCGAGCCCGTCCCCGGCGCCGGCGTTGTGGAGCAGGATCGCGGCCACGACGATGGCCGCGAGGGCCGCCACACCGAAGCCGATACGACGCCGCGTGACGAACGGATGCCTGGAGTGCTGTCGCTGAGTACGCGATCGCCACCAGGTCGCCGACACGGCCTCCATTCTCGTTCAAAGCCCGGCGGGAAAATCGCCCGTGTGCGGATGACCAGGAATCACCCCGAGCGGGTGATTCCCGCTCACCGAGCGCCCCCGGAAGGTACGCTGGCGCCAGGTGTGAAGACAGCCTCCACCGCCCATCTGCTGTTGGGACTCGCGGCCGCCGGCGAACGGCGCGCCCGCGAGTCATTGGCCATCGGCGCGGCAGCCGCGGGCGTGGCCGCGCGCCCGGCGCGACGCGTATGGCGGTCGGGCCTCGCTGCTCCGGTGCGCGAGCGCGTGGACGAAGCGGGGCGAGGGTTGGAGCGCGACGGGCGCGAGCTGGTGGCGCGGGCGCGCCTGAGCGCCCGTGAAGCGGCCCAGCCGCTGGTGGAGCAGGTCACCGCGCGCGTGGCGGAGGAGCGAGTGATCGAGCGCGCCATGGCCGAGCTGATCGCGCGCGGCACAGTCGCTCGTGTGGCCGAGCAACTCGTTGAGGCCGGGGTGGCCGGAGAGGTCGTGGACGCGCGCCTGGTGGACGAGGTCACCGGACGCGTGCTGGCGAGCGAGGAGATGCGACGCCTGCTCGAGTACGTGACCAAGTCGCCCGAGCTGCGTGCCGCGCTGGCCGCTCAGAGCGCCGGGCTCGCCACGGACATGGCGGTTGGATTCCGCTCGCGGACCTCGGCCGCCGATGCCGCTGCGGAGCGCCTCGCGAACTCGCTACGGCGCCGCCGGCAACGGCCATGAGGTACGCCGGCGTCGTGACGCGGGCGCTGGCGCTCTTGGTGGACGCCGCACTTGTGAACGCGATCGCCGTTGTGATCACGGCCGCGGTCGCGCTCATCGGCTCGCTGTTCGACAGCAACCTGAATTTTGATCTCCTCGGTGGCCTGCTCGCCGGGTTCGGTTGGATCATCTGGGTGGCGCTCTACTTCAGCGTCTTCTGGACGGTGACCGGGCAGACGCCCGGCAACCGGGTGCTCGGGATCCAGGTGGTCAACATTCGTGGCGACACGATCCGCTGGCCAAGCGCGCTCCTGCGCTTCGTCGTGCTCACGCTCTGTGCGCTGCCCGCGTTCCTCGGCTTCCTGCCGGTGCTGTTCGACCCGCTCCGGCGCGGCCCTCACGACCGGGCGGCGGGTACGGTGGTCCGATGGGTCCCGGCCGAGCAGCCGGTGCCCCCTCCCCCGCTCCTCACACCAGGCGCTGCGACCTCGCCCGGCGCACCGCCTCCGCGCGGTTCGTGACGTCGAGCTTGCGGTAGATGTTCTTCATATGGGTCTTGACCGTGTTCACGGACAGGAACATCTCGGAGGCGATCTCGCCCTTGGACAGCACGGTGGGCAGGTAGCGGAGCACGGCCTCCTCTCGCTCGCTCAGCGGGTCGAGCAGCAGCGCTCCGCCCTCGCCCCGGCGGTTGGCGTGCGGATCGAGCGCGTCGATCAGGTCGCCCGCGAGCGCGCGGTGCCCGGTGCCGGCCCGTATGCGCCTGGTCAGCAGATCGCGCAGCGGCGCCCCCACCGTGAGGAAGGGGCGCCGGTAACCCTCCGGCTCGGCTAGGGCGAGCGCACCCTCGAGGAGGACGAGGGCGGCAGCGTCGTCGCCAAGCAGGTGCTGCGCGACTGCGGCATGGGCCTGCACCGCAATTTCAGTCGAGAAGTGGAGCGCGCGACCGCCGCCGTCGCGCTCCGGAGCGAGCCACAGGAGCGCCTGCGCGGGGTCGCCGTCCGCGAGGGCGAGCCGAGCCCGCACCAGGTCGAGTTCCGCCCAGCGGCAGCCATTGGGCGCGCACTCGAGCGTGTGAATCGCCCCTTCGGAGTCGCCGGCCGCAGCCAGCACCCCGGCCTCGAGCGCGGCGAGCGTGACGCCGAGCAGGGCGGGCGGCTCCCAGTCCTGGGCCTCCTGGCGAGCGGCGGCGGCGGCGCGCGTGGCCTCCTCGAGCTCCCCGCGCGTCGCGAGGATCCTCGTCTGGCCGATCGCGATCACGCTCTGGAGCGCCCGCTCGCGCGACAGACGAGCAGCGCGGGAGGCCTGCTCGAGATGCTCCGCCGACTGTTCCAGGCCGCCCCAGTGGTACGCGGACGAGGCCAGCGCCACGTACGCGGGCGCCACCTGCGGCGTGTCCTCCCAGCCGTGTCGCTCCGCGAGCGTGGTGGCCTCGCGGGCCAGGCTGGCCGCCCGGCGGAGGCCGCCGCGTGCCGACTCGAGCTGTGCGAGCTGGCTCAGGCTTCCCAGCGCGAGGTAGTCGCAGCGCCCCTGGCGCGCCAGCGCGAGGGCATCCTCGAGATGCGCGCCCGCGAGGCGGTCGTCCCCGCTCCAGCCCTCGGCGATCCCGAGGTTGAGCAGGCCGAGTGCCCTCCGCTCGTAGCTGCTCAGGCCGAGGTGCGCCCCGTTGTGCCCGCCGATCACCTTGCGCGCCGCGCCGGTCGTGTCCTCGTAACGGCCGCGAACGCGAGAGTCGAGCAGGCCGACGATCGCCCGCGCCAGCGCGAAGTCGGCCCGGTGCTTGGCCGGCACGGCGCCCGCATTGGCGTCGGCCAGCTCGATGTGCTCGGTGGCCCCGTCGAGATCCCCCACGTCCAGCAGCGCAGCGGCGGCCGCGAGGGCAAGCTCGGCGTCGCTACCGATCAGCTCCGGGGACAGCCCGTCGAGCAGGTCGATCAGGTCGTTCGCCTCGCCGTGCGCGATCAGCGAGAACCAGTGGGCCGACAGGAGGCTGCGAACGGTGCCCGTGTCCTTCCCGGCCAGAGCGTGCCTGATCGCGGGCAGATCGAAGCCCATCGCTGCGTACCAGTGGGCCGCCCGCCTGTGCTGAATCACGAACTGATCCGGCATCCGGTGTCTCAGCTCGCTGCGAAGCAGCTCGGCGAACATCGGGTGGTAGCGGTACCAGGAGCGGCGATCGTCGAGCGACAGGACGAACGAGTTCGAGCGCTCGAGCAGCTCGAGCAGCTCGGCACCGTCGTCCCGGCCGGTGAGCGCGTCCCCCAGCTCGGCGCTCACGAGGTCGACCACGCTCGTGCGCAACAAGAACTCGCGCACCTCCTCGGGCTGGCGCTGGAGCACCTCCTCGACGAGATAATCGGCCACCGAGTGCTCGTCGCCGGCGAAGGTGCGCACGAACTCCGGCGGATCGGGATGGTTCTGCAGCGACAGCACCGCCAGGCGCAGGCCCGCCACCCAGCCCTCGGTGCGCGAGTGGAGCGTGCTCGCATCGTCCGCCGTCAGGTCGAGCTCCGCGATCCTCAGCAGCTCGACCACCTCCTCGCACGTGAAGGCCAGGTCGGCGGACCGCAGCTCCCTGAGCCGGTCCTCGAGATGGAGGCGCGGGAGCGACAGACCCGGGTCCACCCGGCTCAGGATCACGAGTCTGAGCTGATCGGGCGGATGGCGGAGGAGAGCGTCCAGCTGCCCCGGCACCTGCGACCCGCGGATGGCCTCGAAATCGTCGAGCACGAGCACCAGCGGCTCCGCCGACTTCGCGACGGCGTTGGAGAACGCCGCGACGAACTCGGGATCGCGCGGCTCGCCGAGGAGCGACAGCGAGGCGAGCTCGTCGTCGCCCGCCGCTCGGATCGCATCCAGCACCGCACTCCAAAAGGATTGGGGCCGTGCGTCGCCCGGCTCCACCGAGAGCCACGCGACCCTGCCCGGCGGCTCGCGTTCCGTCACCCAGCTCGACGCCAGCACCGTCTTGCCGGCGCCGGGCGGTCCGGTGAGCAGAGTCAACGGGCCCTGCGTACCGGCGTCGAGCACGTCGAGCAACCGGCTCCGGCGCACACACTGGGCCACCGGCCGCGGCGGCGCAAGGCGACCTAGCGCAATGGGGGGAACGTGACGCTGCTCACCAGCTGGGAGCGATGAGGTGGGCATGGCTGTAGACGACAAGTGCCGACCCGCAAGTATTTGCCCTGCAACTGCGCTCGGCAATGGTGCCTGTATGTGGATCGCGGCACCTGCGGTCACGCCCCGATGCTCGCTCGGGTGGTGTGTACACCACCAGTCTGGTAGTACATGCACCCCGATCCGCCCCGCAAGCAGCGACGAGCACGGATAGCGCGCTAGCGTAGCCGTCG
>CAVSNA010000013.1:0-63140 GCA_963729205.1 uncultured Thermoleophilaceae bacterium | reverse complement strand
CGCGCCGGATAGGCTCTCGTCAGTTCGTCGTGCCAGACACCAAGAGGCGTTACGCAAGGAGCGCGTATGTCCCAGGCCGCACCCGAAAACGGAGCCCCCGCCAACATCGAGACGCTGGAGGCGATCCGCAAGCTAGGGCACATCACGCCCTCGTGCAACAGCGCCCTCGAGCCGCTGTCCGCGATGCTCACCAGCTCGATATCGGGCAGATCTCCAACCACTTCACGCGCATCCCGGTGACGAGCATCTCGCTTTCCGACGACGACCTGGACCAGTTCGACGTGGGGCCGATGGTGGAGGCCGCCGAGCTGCTCGCCGAGGCGCCGATCCACGCGATCGCCTGGAACGGAACCTCCGGGAGCTGGACCGGCCCCGCGGCCGATCGCAGGCTCTCCGATGCGATCACCGAGGCGACCGGCCTGCCTGCGACCACCTCCACGCTGGCGCAGCTCGACATCCTCCGCCGCCACGGCATCGAGCGGGTCGCGATCGCGGACCCCTACACGGACGACGTGAGGAGAAGATCGACGAGGTCTACGAGAACGAGGGCTTCGAGGTGGTGCGCCACTCCAACCTCGGCCTCAGCGTGGGCCGCGACATGGCCAACGTCCCACGCTTGAAGATCGCCCAGCTCGTCCGTGACGCGGACTCCCCCGACGCCCAGGCGATCGCGGTGGTCTGCACCGGCCTGCCCGCCACCCTGCTCGTCGAGGAGCTGGAGGCGGAGCTCGGCAAGCCCGTGTTCGACAGCATCGCGGTGACGGTGAGGCGGGGCATGGAGTTGGCCGGCGTCGACGCGCCGGTGCACGGCTGGGGCGCGCTGATGGAGGGCCCGCAGGCCGTAGATGACGCTGCTCGGCAAGGCGGAGGTGACGGCATGAGCGACGATCAGCGCGCAACCGTCTGCCTCACCTTCGACTTCGACGCCGTGTCGCTCTGGATGGTCTTCGGTGCCCGGGGCGCCCGCGCCCTGTCGCGCGGCGAGTTCGGCGCCCGGGTGGGCGCGCCGCGCCTGCTCGAGCTGCTCGACCGCTACGACATCAAGACCACCTGGTTCACGCCCGGCCACACGGCGGAGACCTTCCCGGAGGTCAGCCGCGACATCGTCGAGCGCGGCCACGAGATGGGCAACCACGGCTACCTCCACGAGATCTTCGACACGATTCCCTTCGACGAGGTGAAGCGCGTGATCGTCAAGGGCAGCGACGCGATCGAGCGCGTGACCGGCACCCGGCCCCAGGGCATGCGCGCCCCGGCCGGCGACTTCGACCACCGGCTCCAGGAGTTCCTGCTCGAGGAGGGGTTCGCCTACGACTCGAGCCGCTGGGACGGCGAGTTCGAGCTCTACTGGGCACGCGGCCAGGACACGCTGAACGACGAGGGGCCGAACGTGTTCGGCGAGGAGATCGACCTCGTCGAGGTCCCGCTCAGCCTGATGATGCAGGACCTCGTCTACTTCGAGGCGGACTTCGCCGTTTCGGCATTCCAGGGCCGCAGCGCGCCGAGCCAGGTCGAGGAGATCTGGACCGAGCAGTTCAACTACATGTACGAGAACGTGCCGGGTGGCGTGCTCAACGTGACGATGCACCCGCAGTCGATCGGCTGGGGGCTGCGCGTGGCGATGCTCGAGCGCTTCATCAAGCACTGCCTCAGCCACGATGGCGTGCGCTTCGCCACCTGCTCGACAGTGGCGGCGGAGTTCCGCGCCGCCCAGGGACGCTGACGAGCGAGGTTCGCCTCAGCGTCAGGGTCGGCGTCGGGCTGATCGGCCTTGGTGCCGATGCGGTTGGCGACGGCAGCTTCTGGCGGGTCGTCGACACGCTCGAGGAAGTCGGCTACGACTCGCTCTGGCTGAGCGACACCGCTCGGCGGGGCGGCCTCGCGCCGCTGCCCGTGCTCGCGGCGGTGGCCGCCCGGACCGAGCGGCTCAAGCTCGGCACGAACGTGCTCGTGATGCCGCCGCGGAACCCGTTGCTGCTCGCGCGCGAGCTGGCGAGCGTGGACGTGCTCTCGAACGGGCGGCTGCTCCCGGCCGGCGGGCTGGGCGTGTACGCGCCGGGCGAGCTCGAGGCGCTGGGGGTTGCGCGTGGGGAGCGGGCCGAGCGGCTCGAGGAGTCGGTCGCGATCCTGAAGGCGCTCTGGACCGGCGAGCCGGTCACCCACCGCGGGCGCTTCTGGTCGCTCACCGACATCGCGCTGACGCCGCTGCCGCGCCGCCGCAAGCTCGAGTTCTGGCTCGGCGGCCGCGCCCCCGCGGCGCTGCAGCGGATCGGCCGGATCGCGGACGGCTGGCTGGCATCGTTCGTCGGGCCTGAGGAGTTCGGCGGCATGGTCGACCTGATCCGGGCCTCGGCGGCCGAGCACGAGCGCTCGATCGACGAGGACCATTACGGCGCCACGGTGTTCAGCGGGCCCTCGCGGGACGAGCTGCCGGGCGCGGCGGAGTCGCTCGTGCGCTTCCGGCCCGAGCTGGCCGAGGACGAGCACCTCGCCTTCGGCGCCGACGCCACGCGGGAGCTGCTCGAGCGGTTCATCGAGCAGGGCGCGACCAAGTTCGTCCTGATCCCGCTGGCGGCCGATCCGGCGGGCTGGCTGCGCGAGCTGTTCCCAGCCGTGGTGGCTCCGCTGGAGGAGCGCGGCGCGTACCGGTAGCTCCCCGTCCGCTGAGGTACGATCGGGGCCCGGCTGCACCGACCAGCGCGATCAAGGAGCGACAGCGTGAGTGAGAACGGCGGCGGCGTACATGACGTGCTGATCACCGGCGGCACCGTCGTTTCAGCACACGGTGAGAGCAAGCTCGACGTGTCGATCGACGGCGAGAAGATCGCCGGCCTGCACGAGCCGGGCGAGGGCGGCCAGGCCCGTCGCGTGATCGATGCGACCGACTGCCTGGTCATCCCGGGCGGGATCGACCCGCACGTGCACTACGACCTCGACTTCCAGGGCCTGCTCACCACGGAGTCCGCCGACTACACGCACGCGGCGGTGCACGGCGGCACCACCACGCTGATCGACTTCGCCTTCCAGGAGCAGCTCGGCCTGGCCGACACCGTGGCGCACCGGCGCTCGGTGCTCGAGGGGCGGATGGCCACCGACTGGTCGCTGCACGCCGCGCTCACGCGTGAGCTTCACGTTCGAGCACATCGAGGAGATCGGCGACGTGATCCGTGCCGGCGTCCCGACGATCAAGACGCTGACCACCTACGGCTGGATGAGCGACGACGGCCGCCGCTACGGCGCCATGTGCGAGGTCGCCGAGCACGGCGGGATGAGCCTCGTGCACTGCCGAGGACGACGCGATCGCGAACTGGCTCACGGGCAAGTACCAGCGCGAGGGCAAGACCCACGGCGCCTACGTGTCCGAGACGCGCGGGCCGCTCGTCGAGGAGGCCGCCACGCGCCGGGTGCTGTTCCTGGCGCGAGCGCGCGGGCTCGCCGGCTCTACATCCTGCACATCGCCGCGGGGGCCGCGATCGACGCGGTCACCGAGCACCGCTCGCGGGGCCTGCCGATGTACGGCGAGACGCTCTCGGTCTACCTCAGCTTCACGCAGGACAACATGCGGGACGAGACGCCGCTGATGGTCGACGGCGAGGAGTGGGGTCCGCGCGGCCTGCTCTACAACAACTTCCCCACGCCCAAGTTCAAGGAGGACCGGGACCACCTCTGGGAGGCGATCATCGACGACCGCCTCCAGGTCGTGGCGCACGGATCACTGCAGCACCACGCTCAAGGACCGCATGGAGGAGATGGGCGGACGATGGACAGCATGCAGGCCGGCCAGTCGGCCGCCGAGATCCGGGTACCGCACCTCTACACGACCCTCGTCGCCAGCGGCAAGGCCTCGGCGTCGCGCTGGGTCGAGCTGATCTCCACCAACCCGGCCCGGATCATGGGGCTCGCTCCCGCCAAGGGCGAGATCGCCGTGGGCGCTGATGCCGACGTGGTGGTGTTCGACCCGAACCGCAAATGGACCGTGGACTGGCGGGAGCTGCACATGAGCGTGCCCTACTCGTGCTGGGACGGCTTTGAGATGACCGGCAAGGCGCGCGACGTGATGCTGCGCGGCGAGCTCCTGGTGGAGAACGAGAACTACGTCGGATCCAAGACGTCGGGGCGCTTCATCCCCCGGACGCTCGATCCGGCGTTCATCGCCAACCCGCAGGACCCGAGCCTGACGAGGACCTCGCTGCAAAAGGTCGCCTGACCGCTGTCGCAGGCACGAAGTACCCGTTCTTGCGCTCCTGACTAACCCGTACTACGTTGGGTGAAGCCCTCCGCCCCTGGTCCCTTGGCGGAGTCTTGACTCACCCATCCCACAGATCACGCAGAGTCGCTCGTTGCGGCGTGCGTCGTGATCCTGACCTGCGCCCTGGCCGCGCCCGCGTTCGGCGAGGCCGGCCGCAGCCGCTCGATCAGCCGCGTCGAGCGTCTGATCCTCGGGCCCGAGCATGCCGCCGAGCACGCCGGCATCCGCTGGCTCGCGAAGGCGCAGGCGCGGGCCTGGAAGCGGATGACCCCCGCGCAGCGGCGGCGCGCCGTCCGCAGCCAGCGGCGGCTGCTGCGCGCGCGGGCTCGCGCGTCGGCCACGCTCGATCCGGCGACCTACGGCAAGTGGACCGAGGGGCCGTTCCGGATCCCGGTGCACGCGATCCACGCCGCCCTGCTGCCCACCGGCAAGGTGATCTTCTTCGCGTTCCCCTTCTATCCGGAGGCGAACCCGCCGAACAACGCGACCACGACCGGCGACGCCTGGATCTGGGACCCGTCCAGCACGCCGGACGACAGCACGACCGCGGACCCGTCCAACGAGCCCGACGCGTTCACCCACGTGCCGCCGCCGTTCGACCCCGAGACCGGCGGGACGGCGTCGCTCTTCTGCGCGGGCCTGTCGCTGTTGCCGAACGGCGACATGTTCGTCACCGGCGGCACCCTGCGCTTCCCGAACACGACCTCGCCCTACCACTTCGGGCTGAAGCGCGCGTACACGTTCGACCCCTGGACCGAGGCCTGGATCCAGCAACCGGACATGCAGCACGGACGCTGGTATCCGTCGAACGTCCAGCTGCCGGACGGCCGCACGGCGGTGCTCGCCGGCCTCGACGAGACCGGCACAGGCGGACAACTCCCAGCTCGAGATCTTCTCGCCCACGGCGGACCCCGCCGGGGTCGGAAGCTGGGAGTACGCGCCCCAGGGCAACCGCGCGACCGACCTCTACCCGCACATGGTCCTGCTCGGCAACGGCAAGGTCCTGCTGGCGGGCCCGGGTGCGAGCGACTCCGGGCTGCTCGACCCCTCGACGCTGACCTGGAGCTCCGCTCCCGCCCACGGCCCACGACGCACCTACGGCACCGAGCTGCTGGATCCGAACGGCACCGGCCCGTCCACCACCGTGACCGAGATCGGCGGCTTCCCGAACGGCACGCCGGCGGGGCAGACCAGCTATCCGCCCACCGCCACGAGCCAGATCCTGAACGTGGGGCTGGCCAGCCCGCAGTGGACCCCCGGGGCTTCCATGAACGTCGCTCGCGCCAACCACAACACGCTCTGGCTGCCGGACGGCACGGCGCTCACGATCGGGGGCGGCGACGGCCTGCTGAACGGCAGCACGTACGAGCTCCAGCCCGGCCAGCCCGAGCACCAGGTGGAGCTGTTCAACCCGTCGACCGGCAGCTGGACGCTCGGTCCCGCCCAGCAGATCAGCCGCGCCTACCACTCCACCGCCATGCTGCTCCCCGACGGCCGCGTGCTATCGGCCGGGGACGACAACCCGTACGTGCACGGCAAGCCCTACGAGGGCTCCGATCACAACTCGGCGGAGATCTACTCGCCGCCCTATCTGTTCAAGGGCACGCGGCCCAAGATCGTCTCCGCACCCGATGCCTCGTCCTACAACTCGCCCTTCCACGTCACGCTCGACGACGTCGACCCCACGCAGGCGCACGCGGTACTGATCCCGCCCGCGGCGGTCACCCACAGCACGAATCCGAACCCGAGGATCGTCCCGCTGAGGTCCACGCCCACCGGCGACGGGCTGAACCTGATCGCGCCCGCCGACGAGAACATCGCTCCGCGCGGCTGGTACATGCTGTTCGTGGTCAACGCCGACGGGGTGCCGTCGGTGGCCACCTGGCTCCATCTCGGCGACTACGGCGTGTCGGATCCTGGCAGTCCGCCCCCGGACGATCCGCCGCCCCCCGACGATCCGCCGGCCCAGGATCCTCCGCAGCCCGCGCCCGCCGCGCCGCTCACGCCGCCGGCGACGCAGCCGCTGCCGGGTGGGGGAGCGCCGCAGCCCGCGAGCACCAAGGTGGTGGAGTGGCTCCGCGTCACCTCCCGCCAGTCGTTCAGGAAGGGCTACGTCGTGGCCTACCTGGGCCTTGCGAAGAACCAGTCCACGATCCACGCGTCGCTCTCTCTCGGCTCCGCTCACCGCAGCCGTACCCTCGCCGACGAGGGTCGTGCGCGGCCTGCACGCGGGCACCGTGAAGCTCGTGGTGCGCCTGCGCTCGGGGGCCACGCGGCAGGCTCTGCTCGCCGCTCGCCACAGGCAGGTCACGTTGCGCGTGCAGGTCAGCGCGCCGGGCGGCACCACGTACAGCCGCTCGAGGCGCATCTCCGACAGGCGCTGAGCGCTCAGGCGGGCGCGGCGCGCGCGACCAGCCAGGCGCCCGTCGAGCAGACCCCGATGCTCACGAGCGAGGCGCTGAAGATGGCCGCCGCCTGAGCGGGGGTCACGGCGCCCGCGGGCAGCCCCAGCGCGATTACCGCCGCGGGCACTCCGAGCTGGGCGCAGGTGAGCAGGCCCGAGGTCCACGGCTGCCGTGCCAGCTTGCCGGCGAGCACGTGAACCGCGACGTTGAGCACGGCCAGCGCCAAGGCGAGCTCGATGGCGCTTGTTGAATGCACCAGCGCGCGCAGATTGAGCCGCGCGCCCAGCACCACGAAGAACAGCGGGATGAAGAACCCCTGCCCGATCCCAAGCACCTGCGCGTCGAGCCGCTTCGGGCCGCCGATCGCCGCCACCACCAGCCCGGTACCGAAGCCGGCGATCAGCAGGCTCGCGCCCGTCTTCTGCGCGATCCAGCCGAGGCCGATCAGCACCACCAGCGCCACGCGGAGGTCGAACGCCCAGCGGCGCTGCTTGCCGAGCTGACGGACGGCCTGCACGGCGTCCAGCTTGCGCAGGAGCTTGCCGGCGGCGAACACCGCGGCCACGCAGACCGCCACGAGCAGCGTGCCGAGCGCGGTGTGGCCTGCGCGCGAGGGCTTCAGCACGAACGGGATCGCCACGGTCGCGAGGATGTCGATCACGGTGACCCAGGCGATCGCCGTGAGCACCGTCGGGCTGCTGAGCTTCGCCTCCTCGATGATCGGGAGCATCAGCGCGGCCGAGCCCGAGGCGAGGATCACGGCGTAGATGGCAGCGCGGCCTGAGCCGATGCTCGCCGCGAGCAGCCCCGCCCCGATCCCGAGCACGCCCGTGAACAGGGCAGCGGTGGCACCCGTACCGAGGGCAGGGCGCAGCCTGCGATCGTGCAGCGGGACGTTGATCCCCACCGCGAACATCAACATCGCGAAGCCCACGTCACTGAAAAAGGCGAGGGTGGGGTCCGCGGGATGGATCCAGTTGAAGCCCGTCCGCCCGATCACCAGGCCGGCGAGGATCTCGCCGATCACCACCGGCACCGCCCCGCGTGCGGCCGTGGACAGCAGGGGTCCGACCAGGCCGCAGGCGCAGATCAGTGCGAGGGTGCCGAAGGTCATCGCTGCCGAACCTACCCGTGCCAGCTGACGCGCGCCGCTTCCGGAGAGAATGCGCCGATGAGGGTCGCCGTCGTGGGCGCCGGCTTCGCCGGCCTGGCCGCAGCCGACGAGCTCGCGCGCGCGGGCGCGGAGGTGCGCGTGCTCGAGGCGCGCGACCGCGTCGGCGGCCGGGTGCACTCGGTGCCGTTCGCCGGCGCGGTGATGGAGCGCGGGGCCGAGTGGGTGCTGCCCGCGCACACCACGATCTACGGGCTCGTGGAGCGCTTCGGCCTGCGGCTCGTGCTGAAGGGAACCCACTACGGCGACCGCGAGCCGCGGGGCGGCGCGCCCGTGTCGCGGGCGGAACTCGACGAGGCGGTGGCCCGCATCCGTGCGCTGCCGCACGCCGCGAGCGGCAGCATCGAGGACAGCCTGCGCGAGCTGGGGCTCTCGCCCGCCGTTCACGAGGCGCTGAGGGCGCGGCTCGACGTCAGCGCGGCCCACCCGGCCGACGATCTGGAGGCCGCCGGCCTTGCCGAGGGCGGGGCCGCCTTCGGGCGCTTCGACAGTCATACCGTGGAGGGCGGCAACCAGCGGATCGCGGACTGCCTGGCGGCAACGCTTCACGACGCCCTGCTGCTATCCGCACCCGCGCGCCGGATCGAGTGGTCGGACGCCGGCGCCCGCGTGACGAGCGACGCGGGCGAGCTGGAGGCCGACGCGGTGGTTCTCGCGCTGCCGACGCGGCAGACCAGCGACCTGGTCTTCGACCCGCCGCTGCCGGATCGCAAGCGCGCGGCGCTCGACGCGCTGGTCTACGGACAGGCCGCAAAGCTGTTCGTGCCCCTCCAGACAGCCCGTGCCGCCGAGTGCCACGCTGTCGGTGCCAGGGCGCTTCTGGTGTTACACGCAGCTCGGGCCCGACGGGCGGCCGCTTCCCATCGCCGGCTCGTTCGCAGGCACCCAGCCGGCAATCGACGCGCTCGGCGCCGAGCAGGGGCCGGAGCGCTGGACCGCCGCGCTGGCCGAGCTACGCCCCGACCTGCGGCTCGACGCGGAGCGGGCCATGGTCGTGACCTGGCACGACGATCCCTGGGCGCTCGGCGCCTACTCCGCGCGCTCGCTCGCCTCGCCGATGGACGACGAGGAGCTGGCCCGCCCGCTCGGCTGCCTGGCGTTCGCCGGCGAGCACACGGCGGCGGGCTGGCACGGCCTGATGGAGGGCGCGCTGCGAAGCGGGCAGCGCGCGGCGCGCGAGGCGATGGCGGCGGCCGCGCACGCCTAGCGGCTGGGGTCAGCGGCTACCCGAATGAGGCGTGCGGGTACCCGTAGGCCGCTCCGCCTGACAGCCGTATGTTTGCGAGATCAACGATCCGGCAGCCTTCGGGTCACACAATGGAACCCGAAGATCGAAGGACTCGCTCAATGTCTATGACTCGCCGCGTGACCCTTGCCGTGGTCTGCCTCGCGACCGCGATGCTCATGCTCGACATCGCGGTGGTGAACACCGCGCTCCCCAACATCGCTCGCGACCTGGACACGGACCTCAGCGGTCTGCAGTGGGTCGTTGACGCCTACACCCTCGCGCTCGCAAGCGTGGTGCTCACCGCCGGCTCGCTGGCCGACCGCCTCGGGCGCCGCCGCCTCTTCATCGGCGGCCTGGCGCTGTTCACCGCGGCCTCGCTGGCCTGCGCGCTCGCAGGCGACATCGTCGTGCTCGACGTCGCCCGCGCGGTTCAGGGCGTCGGCGCCGCAGTGATGTTCGCCGTCTCGCTGGCCCTGCTCGCCAACGCCTTCCCGGGCGCTCGGGAGCGTGCAGGCGCGCTCGCCGCATACGGCGCGACCATCGGCGCCTCGTTCGCCGTCGGACCGCTGGTCGGCGGCGCGCTCACCAGCGGCATCGGCTGGCGCTCGATCTTCCTGATCAACGTGCCGCTCGGCATCCTGGCGATCGTCGCCACCGTGGCGTACGTCAAGGAGTCGCGCGACCCCGAGGCCCGCTCGATCGACTGGGCCGGACAGCTCGCCCTCGGCGGCGGCCTGTTCCTGCTCGTGCTCGCCCTCCTGCGCGGCAACGACCAGGGCTGGGGCAGCACCGCGATCCTCGTCGAGCTCGGCGGCGCCGTGGCGCTCCTGGCCCTCTTCGCCCTCATCGAGAGTCGTGTCCGCGAGCCCATGCTTTCGCTCGGGCTGTTCAAGAACCGCGGCTTCGCGGGCGCGCAGCTCGGCGCCTTCGCCATCTCCGCTTCGTTCTTCGCGGTGTTCCTCTACACCACGCTCTACCTCCAGAACGTGCGGCACATGTCCGCCGTGGAGGCCGGCCTCGTCTACATGCCCGGCACCGTGATCGCGTTCTTCGTCTCCGCCGCAAGCGCGCAGCTCGGCGAGCGCGTCTCTGCCCGCGTGATGGTCAGCGGAGGCCTGGCGCTGGTGACCATCGGCATGCTGCTGTTCACGGTGGCCGGCACGCACTCCTCGTGGCTGGTCTTCCTCCCGGGCGAGATCGTCGCGATGATCGGCACCGGCATGTTCAACCCCGCCATCAGCGGGGTGGCCCTCGGCTCCTTGCCCGAGCGCCAGAGCGGCCTCGCCGCCGGCGCGAACGACACGTTCCGCCAGGCGGGCATAGCCGTCGGGATCGCCGCGCTGGGCGCGCTGATACCGGCCCAGGCCGCCCTCGGCCATGGCTCGCCGCAGGCATTCGTCGACGGCCTGCACAACGCGCTGATCGTGGGTGCGGGCGTGGCGGCTATCGGCGCCATCGGCACCGCATGGCTGCTGCGCGCCCAGCGCGCGGTTCGAGCGGCGGAGCCCACCGGCGAACTGGCCTTCGAACAGGGTTAGCAAGGGATCATTCAGGCGTCGCGGAGCGCGGCAGCGAGCGCTAGGGTGTGCTCAGTCCGATCACCCTGATGCCGCTGTCGCGCTCCTGCTCGATCGCGGGGCCCCGGGAGGATGAGCGTGACGACCGAAGCGCGTGAAGAGATGACGAGCGCGTCGCCGTTGCTGGCACGCGCCTATGCGTTCGCGTCGCGTGCGCACGCGGGTCAGCGCCAGGACGCCGATCGCAGCCCGTACATCGAGCACGCACTGGCCGTCGCGTATCTGCTCCACGAGGAGGGCATGTCCGACGAGGTCGTCGCTGCCGGCCTGCTTCACGACGTGGTGGAGCACAGCGGTGTCGGCATCGCCGAGATCCGCCTGCGCTTCGGCCCGCGAGTGGCCGAGCTGGTGCAGGCCATGAGCGAGCCGGCCGGGATCGAGCCGTTCGCTGCCCGCAAGGAGGCTCTGCTCGAGCAGGTGGTGCACTCCGGCCCGGACGCCGAGGCGATCTTCATGGCCGACAAGCTGGCCAAGGCCTCCACGCTGCGGGCCGCCGTGGACCGCGACGGCGAGCGGCGGGTGCGACGCCGGATGGGCAGGCTGCTGCCCGACAAGCTCGAACACTACGAGTCTGCGCTGCTGCTGCTCGAGCGGCAGGACCCGCCGCCCCCGTTCCTCGGTCGCCTCGAGGACGAGCTGCGCCTCCTGCGGCGTGCCTGGGCAATCGTCTAGCTTCTGGCGGGTTGCCAGGGGCGCGGCGCTGGTCGCGGCGGCCGGCGCGGTCGCGGCGGCCGGGAAGGTCGGCTGGGAGCGCTACTCCTCGCGCCCGAACCGGCGCCCGCCGCACCCGTTCCGCCTGAAGCAGGGCGAGCGCACGCCGGAGGGGATTCGCGGCGTGCTGGACGGCCAGGTCGAGCGGGCGATGGGTCACCTCGAAGGCAGGGCGGGCGAGCCGCCCGAGGAGGCCGTGCATGAGGCGCGCAAGAGCTTCAAGCGCTCGCGTGCCACGCTGCGCCTTGCTCGCAGCGAGCTCGGGCCGGAGGCGTTCGCACGGGAGGACCGCCGCTACCGCGACCTCGGCCGGGAGCTGGCGGGCGTACGCGACGCGGACGTGCTGATCGCGACCCTCGACGGCATCGCGACACGTGCCGGGCGGGAGGGGGCGTTCGCCGGCCTGCGCGAGATCCTCGTGGCGGACCGCGATTCCCGCCGCGCCGAGCTCCTGGGGAACGACGACACCCGTGTCCGACGCCCTCGATCGGCTGGCCGCCGCCCGCGCGGCGATCCCGGCGCTCCCGCTCGAGCGCAAGGGCTACGGCCCTCTGATCGCCGGGCTGCGGCGCACCTATCGCGACGGGCGCTCGGCGGCGAAGAAAGCGCGCAAGACGCACGACACCGAGGCGCTCCACGAGTGGCGCAAGCGGGTGAAGGACCTCTGGCACCAGTGCCAGGTGCTCACCCCGCTGTGGCCCAAGCGCATGAAGGCGATGGCCGACGCGGCCCACGACCTGTCCGACCTGCTGGGCGAGGATCACGATCTCGCGGTGCTCGCGCAGACCGCGCGCGAGCACCGCCGGTCGCTGACGAAGGAGGAGCGCCGCCTGCTGGAGCGCGCGGTTCGCCGGCGGCGCAAGAAGCTCCAGCGGGCGGCCGACCGGCTGGGGGCCAGGCTGTACGCCGAGCGCCCGCGCAAGCTGGCGGCGCGTCTGCGCAAGCACGCCCGCAGCGTCACGCCCCTAGCGCGGCGTCAGTCGGCCGGGCGCCCGTCCACCGCCAGGGCCCGGTTCCGGTAGCGCGGGTCGTCGGTCAGCTCGCGCCCGAACCAGGAGGGCGGGTCGAAGGCCCGGCTGGCGTCCTCGGAGGGGAACTCCACCTCGGCCACCGCCAGGCCCTCCAGCTCGCCCTCGTAGAGATCCAGCTCGATCGTCAGCTCGCCGGCCGGCAGCGCGTAGCGGAGCTTCTGGACGCGCCGGCCCTCCGTGAGCGGCCAGAGCGACTCGAACTGCGCCGCGCTGGGCTCGAGCTCCTCTTCGACCCGCGCGAGCTGCCCGGCGCCCTTGATCGTCAGCCACAGCTCCTCGCCATGGCGGCGCAGCCTCACCTCGGCGCCGGACTGCTCGTCGAGTGCCAGGTAGCCCTGCTCGATATGCCGCGCGGCCGCTGGATCGAGGTCAGCGGGCGGGCGCTCGACGAGGAACTTGCGCTCGATCTCCACGGGGCTAAGGGCTTCCCTTCGAGTGGTGGATCTGGCGCAGGCGCGCCAGCGGGAGCGTGTACCAGAGGAACCCGATCAGCACTGCCATGCAGCCCGAGGCGATCGCCGCCGCCACTCCGCCGAACAGGAAGTGAGAGATCAGCAGGATCACGCCCACGATCGCCACCGCCAGGCAGGCCAGGCCCGCCACCGCCATCCAGTTCGCCGCGAACACCACCTGCTGCTTGTCGCGCTGGCGAAACAACACCCGGTGGTAGGAGACCGGCCCGATGAAGAACGCCGACGCGCTGCCGGCGCACAGAAGCGTGGCGAAGTAGACGTCGCGCTCGAAGTGCGTGACGTCGCCGAAGCGCTGGGTGAACGGAAGCGTGAGCAGGAAGGCGAACAGGATCTGCACCCCGGTCTCGGCCACGCGCAGCTCCTGGAGCAGCTCGTTGAGATTGCGGTCGAGGCGCTCCTCCGCGCTCTCCGATCGCGTCGGGTCTGGGGCCGTCTGGTCCATCGCCGTCTCCTGACTCACCCGGATCGCTCGATTCAATCGCCTTTGGCGCTCGGCCGCGAGCCGGAGCGGCGCGCCCAGCGCTCCGCCCAGGCCGCGAGCGGGCCGTACGCGTCGATCAATGTCCTGCCCTCATCGCTCAGGCGGAAACCCCCGCCGTCCCCGGGCTCGACGATGCCGGCGTGGCGGAGCTCGGCCAGGCGCTGGTTCAGCACCGAGGACGAGATGCCGCCGCAGGCGGCCTGCAGCTCCCGGAACGAGAGGCTCGACTCCCGCAGCTCCCAGATCACGCGCAGGGCCCAGCGGCGGCCGAGCAGGTCGAGCAGGGCCATGATCGGCTCGCCGCTGCGGGAGCCTCGTGCCGGCCGTCCTGGTGTGGGAAGAGTCGCCATTGCGCTTCTGTTATCGAAGCGGTATCGTACTGCTTCTAAAACCGAAGCAACGAGAGGAGCCAGACCGATGAGCACGCCGATCCTCACCGCACTGACCGAGCGCGACGGCGCTGCCCTGCGCGAGCAGCTCGCCGCGGACGTGACCTTCAACAGCCCCGTGCGCTCCTACCACGGCCGCGACGACGTCGCGCACCTGCTCGAGCTGATCGGCGGCCTGCTCGCCGACCTGCGGGTGACCAGGCTGGTCGACGCGCCCGGCGAGACGGTGGCGTTCGTGAGCGCCGGCGCGGGCGAGCGCCCGCTCGACGGCGTGCTCGACGAGCGCCGCGACGACTCCGGCCGGACGGTGGAGCTGACGCTCATGCTGCGCCCGCTGGGCGCTCTGCTTCAGGCGATCGAGCGGATGGGCAAGGCGCTGGAGCTGGCGCCGCTCCCGAGCAGCGGCTAGGGCAGCCGGCCGGTCCAGCGCAGCGAGCCCGCGGCCGCGCCGAGCAGCAGCGCGAGACCGCCGATCGCGAACACGTAGGTCACCTGGTGCTGCACCTTCTTGGTGACGAGCTGCGAGCCGAGGCTCTTGTAGATCGACGACAGCTGGTCCTCGTCCTCGGCGGTGTAGGCCTTGCCGCCGGAAACCTGCGCGATCCGGCCGAGCGTGGCCGGGTCGGGCGGGACCGGAAGGGGCGGCCCGAAGCCGGGATTCGGGATCAGCGCGTCCTCGGTTCCGACGCTCACCGTGTAGATCGGGATGTGCAGGCGACCCGCCTCGCGCGCCACCGGCACCGGATCGCGGCCGATCGTGGTGCGGCCGTCCGAGAGCAGCAGGATCGAGGACGGCAGGCGCTTGGTCTTGCTGCCCGCCGGCACCAGGGTGTCGATGGCCACCTGGAGGGCGTCGCCGGTGTCGGTCGCGCCGTCGGCCACCTCGCTGTCGATCACGTCGCGTGCCTGCGAGTGGTCAGTGCTCGGCGGGCGCACCGCGTCGGGCGCGCTCGAGTAGGACACCACGCCGACCCCGACCTGGCTCGGCACGCGGTCGAGGAAGGAGTGCGCGGCGGCCTGCGCCGCCGCCAAGTCGGCTGGGCCGCACGTCCGTGGCCACCATCGAGAGCGAGTGGTCGGTGACCAGCATGATCGAGCCCCGGCCGGTGGGCACCGCCACCGAACGCTGCGGCTTGGCCAGCGCGAGCACGAGCGCGGCCAGCGCGCATAGCGCCAGCGCCGCGGGCAGGTGCTTGCGCCAGAGCGGCACGCCCGCAGCGGCGAGCTTCAGCGTGCGCACGCCCGTGAAGCGCACCGCGTAACGCTTCGCGCGCCGGCGCCGGGCCACCAGCGCGGCGATCGCCAGCGGGATCAGCGCCAGGCCGGCGAGAAAGACGGGTGCTCCGAAGCTCAACTCAGCCGCCGCCCGAGCTCACGCAGCCAGTCGCCCTCGGTGGAGAGCACCACGTGGTTCACGCGCAGGCGCCGCAGCTCCCTGGCCACCGCCTCGCGCTCCTCCTGCTCGATCTGCTCGAAGCGCTCGCGCACCGAGCGCCGCGAGGTGTCCACCTCGATGTGCTCGCCCGTCTCGGGGTCCACCAGCGACAGGTGGCCGACGGCGGGAAGGTGTCCCTCGCGCGGATCGCGCACCTCGATGGCGAGTACCGAGTGGCGGGTTCGCAGCGCGCCGAGTGGCCGTGTCCACTCCTCCTGGTCGCGAAAGTCCGAGATCACCGCCACGAGGCCGGGCTGGCGCGCGATCTTGCCCACCCTCATGAGGGCGTGGCCGAGAGCAAGCGGATCGGGGTTGCCGTCCGGCGCCGAGCCGTCGTCCAGCGCACGCCGCACCGCCACGAGACCGCGGCGGGAAGCGCGCGGGGGCAGCAGGCTGATGTCGCCGCCGCCGAAGCGGACGAGCGCGACGCGGCCGGCGCGGCGGATGGCCAGGCGCGAGAGCACCAGCGCGGCGCCCTCGGCCACGTCGCTCTTCAGTCGCAGAGCGGTGCCGAACGCCAGCGACGCGGACACGTCGAGCACGACCCAGGTCGTGAGCGTGCGCTCCGGCACCTGCAGCCGGACGTGCGGCTCGCCGGTGCGGGCCGTGGCGGCGGCGTCGATCTGGCGGACGTCGTCGCCCACCTCGTAGGGACGCAGCTGAGCCAGCTCGGTGCCGGCCCCGAGGCCGGCGGCGCGCCGGTCGCCCGGCAGCGCGCCCGCCACGCGGCGGGACACGATCAGGTCGAGCTCGTCGACGAGGCCCTGGGGCATCGCCCCGGGGCCCTGACGGCCGGCGGGCGGCTGAAGGACCGGCTGTGTCACGCGGCCACCGTGCGGCGGAAGTTGTCCACCGGCGGCTCGTTCACGGCGCCGAGCACCTTCTCGAGCAGGTCGTCCGCGCTCACGTTCTCGGCCAGGGCGTCGTAGGAGAGCACGATGCGGTGGCGCAGCACGTCCGGCGCGAGGTCGCGCACGTCGGCCACCGACACGTGTCCGCGCCCGCGCAGCAGCGCGAGTGCGCGCGCGGCCTGCACGAGCCCGATCGGCCCGCGCGGGCTGGCCCCGTAGTCGATGAAGCTGTCGATCTCCTCGAGCCCGTACTTGGCGGGGTTGCGCGTGGCGTCCGCGAGCCCGACGGCGTAGCCGATCACCTCGCGGTCCACGAGCACCGAGTGCGACGCCCGCGCGAAGCGCTCGAGGTCCTGGAGCGCGAGGCACTCGCGCACCTCCGCGGCGGCCTCCAGCGAGCGGCCCACCACGGCCGCCTCCTCGCCGAGGCTCGGGTAGTCCACGACCACCTTCATCAGGAAGCGGTCCACCTGCGCCTCGGGCAGCGGGTAGGTGCCCTCGGCCTCGATCGGGTTCTGGGTGGCCATCACGAGGAACGGGTGGGGGACCTTGAAGGTCTCGCCGCCGATCGTGACCTGCTGCTCCTGCATCACCTCGAGCAGCGCGGACTGCACCTTCGCCGGAGCGCGGTTGATCTCGTCGGCCAGGAGGAAGTTGCCGAACACGGGCCCGAGCTCGACCTCGAACTTGCCGCTGTCGGGGCGGTAGACCCGCGTGCCGACCAGGTCGGCGGGCACCAGGTCGGGCGTGAACTGGATGCGGCGGAAGGTCCCGCCCAGCACCTGGGCGAGCGTCTTCACCGTCAGCGTCTTGGCGAGCCCGGGCACGCCCTCGAGCAGCACGTGCCCGCGCGCCACGAGGGCCACCAGCAACCGCTCGAGCATCGCGTCCTGTCCGACGATGACGCGCTTGATCTCGTGCAACGCCTCCTCGAGGGCGGCTCCTGCCTCCTCGCGCTGGGCGATGCGGTCTCTGGGGTCTGCGGTCACTTGCGGTTCTCCTTTTCGTGTCAGATGAGGCGGCCGAACCAGGCCAGGGACATGGCGGCGCCGGCGAGCAGCAGCACCAGTCCTCCGCCCGCGAACGCGGACGTGACCTGGTGCTTCTCCTTCTTGTGGCCGAGTTGTGAGCCGAGCTTTTCGTAGACCTGCTTGAGGCCCGCCGCCGTGGGCGCCGTGAAGGTCGCCGCCCCCGATGCGCGCGCGATCTGCGCCAGCGACTGCGGGTCGGGCGGCACGGGCACGGTGCGGGTGCCGCCGGTGCGGGTCTTGACCGTGATCGTGCCCTGGCTGGTGCCGAGCACGACCGTGTAGACGGGGATGTGGAGCTTGCGCGCCGCCTGGGCGGCGGCCACGGGATCCTGGCCGCGGGTGGACCCGCCGTCGGAGAGCAGCACGATCGCGGCGGGCGGGCGCTGCTTGCCCACGCCGGGCGCCTTGCTGAGCACGCTGGTGGCCGTGGCGATGGCGTTGCCGGTGGCGGTGCCGCCGCTGGGGGTCATGCTGTCGATGGCGGCCGTCACGGCCTGGCGGTCCTGGGTGGGGCTCTGGAGCACGCGCGCGCTGTCGTTGAAGGCCAGCAGGCCCACGTTCACCTTCGGCGGCACCTTCGCGAGGAACTGCTTGGCGGCGCGCTTGGCGGCGACGAGGCGGCTGGGCTGCAGGTCGGTTGCGGTCATCGAGCCGGAGACGTCGTTGGCGAGCATGATCGAGGCCCGCTCCACCGGCACCGCGATCGTGCGCTGGGGCCGCGCGGCCGCCAGGATCAGCACGGCGATCGCGAGCAGGAAGGCGAGCATCGGCAGGTGACGGCGGGGGCCCGGGCGCTTCGGCGCGACCGCGGGCTGGAGCGCGGGGGACGAGAACGTGGCGGCGGCCGCCCGGCGCGCACGCTGCTGGCTGAGGTACGCCAGCGCGAGCAGCGGAAGGGCGACCAGCGCGAGCAGGACCAGTGGGGCGGCGAAGGTCACGGCGTCTTCGGCTGGTTGCCGAGCTTGACGTGGAGGGTCACGGTGGCGCCACCCCGTTCGACCTGCACGTCGATCTGCTCGCCCGGCTGCCGGCCCGCGATGGCCGCCGACACGTCGGAGGAGTCGACGACCTGCGTGCTGCCCACCTTGATGATCACGTCGCCCTGCTGCATCCCGGCCTTGTCGGCCGGTCCGCCGGGCACCACGTTCTCCACCTGCGCGCCGCTCGCCCCGAGGGCGTTGTCGGCCAGCGTGGAAAGGCCGAGATAGGCGTGCCGCACGGTCTCGCCGCGCTCGAGCCTGGGGACCACCTGGCGCACGGTGTTCGAGGGCACGGCGAAGCCGATGCCGACGTTGCCCGACGAGCCGGCGGTGGCGATCTGCGAGTTCACGCCGATCACGTGCGCGGAGCTGTCAAGCAGCGGACCGCCCGAGTTGCCCGGGTTGATCGGGGCGTCGGTCTGGATCACCGAGTCGATCTCGAAGCCGTTGGGCGCCTGGATGTGGCGGCCGAGTCCGGAGACGATCCCCTCGGTCGCGGTCCGGTCGAGCCCGAATGGGTTGCCGATCGCGATCGCCGGGTCGCCGATCTGCACGTTGCGCGAGTCGGCGAACTGGAGCGGCTTCACGCCCTGCGGGACGCTGCCGGGGTCGATGCTGAGCACGGCCAGGTCGCTCGAGACGTCGGTGCCGATCACCGCGGCGTCGAGCGAACTGCCGTCCGGGCCGAAGCGCACCACCACGCGGCTGTTGCCGTTCACCACGTGCGCGTTGGTCACGAGCTTGCCGTCGCTCCCGATCAGGAAGCCGGTGCCCGAGCCCTCGCTGGTCTTGACGGACACCACCGCGGGACTTGCGGTCGCGTAGACGGAGCCCGCCACGCTGCGCCCGCCCTTGGGCTGGATCGGGTTCTCGGCGACGGCGGGGAGTGGCTTGGTGTCGTCGGACCTGGGCGACACGAGCAGACCGACGGTGAAGGCCGCCGCCACGGCGGCCACGGCGAGGGCCAGGGCCGTGACCAGGAGCGTGCGCCCGCGGCGCGGCTCGGGCGGGGGAACCGCTGCCTCGCGCTCGAGCGCGGCCCGGCGCAGGGCCTCGCGATGCCGCGCTGCGGCCTCTTCGGCTGCCGCGCGCGATGCGTCCGCGTCAAGGCGCCAGTCGCCCGTCCAGAGGTGCCTGGGGAATCTCACCACGAACGAGGATTGCACCAGCGCGCACTTAGCACGAGATGAAGGTGCGTTAAGAGTCGTATAAGCGGGCCCAATACGGCGCTATTTTGGCCGCGGTCAGCATGACTGCACTCGAAGAGCCGGCGCGCCCGGCCGCGCCGAGCGTCTCGATGCGCGCGCTCCTACCGGCCGGTCCGCGCCGGGAGCTTCTCCTGCTCGCGCTGGGATCGACGCTGCTCGCCGTGGCGATGAGCTGGCCGCTGGTGCTTCACCCGGGCCATCGCATCGCGCAGGACCTGGGCGATCCGATTCGCACCGCCTGGCAGCTGGCCTGGACCGGGCACGCGCTGCTCCACGACCCGCTCCACCTCTGGCAGTCGAACTCGTTCTGGCCGCTCGGCAACAGCCTCGCGTTCTCCGACTCGCTGCTGGGCTACGCGCCGGCGGGGTTGATCGGGCACGGCGAGGTGGCCGCGCTCGCTCGCTACAACCTGCTGTTCGTGCTCGCCTACGCGCTCGCGTTCGCGGGCGCCTACCTGCTCGGCCGGGAGCTCGGCCTGCGCCCGCTCGCCGCGGCGGTGGTGGGGATGGCCTTCGCCTACGCGCCGTTCCGCTCCACGATGAACGGCCACCTGCACGTGATCTCGAGCGGCGGCATCCCGCTGTCGCTCTTCCTGCTGCTGCGCGGCTACCGCAGGGCGCGCCCGCGGGTCGTGTTCGCCGGCTGGCTGGTGGCCGCCTGGCAACTCAGCCTGGGCTTCACGCTGGGGCTCCAGCTTGCGTACCTGCTGGCCGTGCTCGCGGTGATCGTGGCCGGCGTCTGGTGGCGGCGCGGCCACCCGGCGCCCTCGCGCGCGCTGGTCACCGCCACGGTGGCGGGGCTCGCGCTGTTCGCGGTGGTCGGCGTCTACCAGGCGCGTCCGTATCTCGAGGTGTCGCGCGCCCACGCGGCGGCGCGGCGGAGCATCGATCAGGTGCGGCACTACTCGGCTCCGCCCAAGGCGTTCCTGGCCGCGACGCGGCAGAACCGGATCTGGTCGGGCGCCACGGCCGCGCGTTCGCAACAGCCTGAGCTCCCCGGACGAGAGCTCGCTGTTCCCCGGCGTCGCGATCGTGGTCCTGGCGCTGCTGGGCGTGACCTCGGCGGTCTACACGCGCGGGCTGCGAGTGGGCCTCGGCATCGGCGTGCTGGTGTGCGCGGTGCTGTCGCTCGGCCTGGGGATCGCAGGGGGCCGCTTCAGCTACCGGCTGCTGTTCGACTACGCGCCCGGCTGGGACGGCGTGCGCACGCCAGGCAGGATCGTCACGCTCACCTCGCTCGGGCTGGCGCTGCTCGCTGGGGCGGGGGCTCAGCGCGTCGTGCGGGCGCTGCGCGGGCGCGAGCTCGCGCTGGCGGCCGGCGTGGCGCTGCCGCTCGTGGTGCTCGCCGAGGGCTCGTGGACGCTGTGGAAGCCGCGCGTGCCGCCGGTGCCGAAGGCGCAGATCGGCCTTCGCTCGCCGCAGCTCCACCTTCCGATCCACCCCTCGAACGACCGGCTCTACCAGCTCTGGTCGGTGCAGGGCTTCCCGAAGATCTTCAACGGCGTGAGCACGTTCGACCTGCCCACGCAGGATCGCGTCCGGCGAATGATGCGGCTGTTCCCCGAGTCGCAGGTCGATCTCCGAGCTGCGCGCGCTCGGCATCCGCACGGTGGTGCTGCACACCGACCTCGATCGCGTGCCGCTGCCGCCGCCCGAGACCACCGCCCGCGAGCCGGCCGACCCGCGTCAGGCCGCCGCGAAGCCCGTGGCCGGCTTCGGCGTGAAGGTCACGCGCGCGCCGGGAGTGGTCATCTACGAGATCAGGAGGAAGGCATGAGCAGCCGCCGGGCCGGCATCGCCGCGCTCGTCTGCGTGGCGCTCGCGGGGGCGACCATCGTGCAGACCTTCAGCTGGAACCAGACCTCGCACTACGCGCTCGTCCGCTCGATCGCGCACGGCACGCCGCACATCGACCGCTACGCGTCGGAGACGGGCGACAAGGCTCGCTTCCGCGGCCACTGGTACTCGAGCAGGGCGCCCGGGCTGGCGCTGTTCACGCTGCCCGCGTACGGCGCCCTCACCGCGATTCACGCGCCGGCGCTCGCCCGCCACGCGAAGGCCGAGCGCGGGGCGGACGAGATGGTGTGGGCGCTGACCCTCTGGGGCGCGGTGCTGCCGGGCCTCGTGCTGCTGCTTCTGGTGCGCTGGATGGGCGAGCGCTTCGAGCCGGGCTACGGCACGGCGGCGGCGCTGACGCTCGGGCTGGGCACGCTGGTGCTGCCGCTGTCCACGCTGCTGTTCTCGCACGTGTTCACGGCCTGCCTCGGCTTCGGGGCCTTCGCGCTGCTGGTCCGTGAGCGCGAGGGGCCGGCCAGCCTGCTCCGGCTGTTCGTCGCCGGGCTCCTGATCGGCCTGGCGATCACCGCCGAGTATCCGCTGCTCTTCGCCGGCGTCGTGATCGGCGTCTACGGCCTCTCGCGCCAGTGGCGGCGAGTCGAGCGCGGGCTGGTGTACGCCGCGGGCGCTGCGCTGGGGGCGGTTCCGCTGGCGCTCTACGACAAGTGGGCGTACGGCTCGTTCACGCACGTGGCCTACGCCGACCTGCCCCAGCACCAGTCCGGCTTCTTCGGAATCCGGCCGCCCAGCCTCGCGACGGCGGTCACGCTCCTGTTCTCCTCGCGCGGGCTGCTCACGCTCTCGCCGGTTCTGATCATGGGAGCGGTCGGCACCGTGCTGCTCTACCGGCGCGGCCGCCGCGCCGAGGCGCTCGCGATCGCGGCGATCGTGCTGGCCTACCTCGGCTACAACGCGGGTTACTACCTGCCGTTCGGGGGCGGCACGCCCGGCCCGCGCTTCCTCACCACGATGCTGCCGTTCCTGGCGGTTCCGCTCGCGCTGGCGTGGCGGCGCTTCCCGGCGCAGACGCTGGCGCTCGCGGGCATCTCCGTGGTGGTGTTCGTGCTCGCCACCGTCACCCACCCGCTGATCGGCTACGAGACCGAGACGGTGACCTGGACCCGCTACCTGGCGAGCCACCTGTTCCAGCCGTCGATCATCAGCCTCTTCAACGGCACGCGCGGCTGGGCGGCGCCGCTGCCGTTCCTGGTCTTCGCCGGCGCGGCGATCGTGCTGGCCGTTCGCGCCACGCCACGGCTGTCGCTCTCGCTCGCCGGCCTCGGCGCGGGCGCCGCGCTTGCGGCCGCCTGGGCGGCGGTGGCGATCCTCGTGCCCACCGGGCTCGGGATCGACCACCGGGCGCTCGAGAACACCTACCGCTCGGGCGACGCCAAGGCGCTGCATCTGCCCTGGGGACGCTGGCCGCTGACGCACCTCGGCCTCGCGGCGCTGGGAGTGGCGCTGGCCACCCTCGCCCTGGCGGCGGTCCTGCACCGCCGGCCCCGGGCCGGGCGCGCCGGCGTGACCGTGGCGGTCGACCGGGCCTAGGCGGCGCGGCGTGCCGGCCGCGCCGGCGCTGAGCGTGTCGAGCGCGCGCCGGTAGCCGTCGGCCAGCTGGCCCAGCGAGCGGCCCCAGCTGCGCACGCCCACCGCCTCGACCGCCGCCGTGGCGATCCGGCGCCGGATCTCGGGCGAGGACGCCAGCAGCTCCACCGCGGAGGCCAGCGCGCCCGGGTCGGGCGGGCAGAGCAGGCCCGTGACGCCGTCGGCGATCAGGCTCGACGGTCCGCCCTCGTCAACCGCCACCACCGGCAGGCCCGAGGCCTGGGCCTCGAGGATCACCTGGCCGAAGGTGTCCGTGCGGCTGGCGAACAGGAACACGTCGGCGCTGGCGTACACGCGAGCGAGGGCGTCGCCGTCCAGCCAGCCGAGGAAGGCCGCGGTGTCGCCGAGCCGCTCCCAGAGGTGCTGCTGCTCGGGGCCGCCGCCGGCCAGCACGAGGCGCAGGCGCGGGTCGCGCCGGTGAGCCTCGAGGAAGGCGTCGGCGAGCAGGTCGGCGCCCTTCTCCTTGGTCTGGCGCCCGACGTAGAGCACGTTCAGCTCGCCGGGCAAGAGCCCCGGCACCCGCTTGCGCGGGCTGAAGCGGGTCAGGTCCACGCCGCGGTCCCAGCGGCCGATCCGCCGCTCCTCGATCCCGAGTTCGACCAGCGACTCGTCCGAGGCCGAGCTGGGGGAGAGCACGACGTTGCAGTGGCCGTAGAAGGCCGACAGGGCCATGCGCATTCCGGCCTCGAGCCGCGGGTCCGAGCTGCGCAGGCGCGTGTAGGCGCTCGAGCTCGGTGTGGTAGCTGCCCACCGTCGGCAGCCCCATCACCCGCGCGAGCAGCGCCGCGCCGACACCCGCGGGGCCGGGCGAGCAGAGGTGGAGCAGCTCGTAGCGCCCCTCGGCGAGCGTCTCGACGATCGTCGGGAGGCTCGGCACGCCCACCTGGAGGTCGGCGTAGTAGGGGATGTCCACGTCCGCCACCGAGGACAGCCGGCGGTCCACGTTCGGGTCGGTGCCGATCACCTCGACCTCGAATCCCGGCACCCCGCGCTGGCGGATCTCCTCGAGCGTGTGGGTCACGCCGTGCATCCCGCCGACGCCGTCGGCCACGAGACCGACGCGGATCGGCTCGTCGCCGCGCTGCACCAGCTTCGCCTTCTCGCGCGCGAGGAACGCGGCCGCCGGGGCGTAGGGGATCGCGGCAGTGCAGGCCTGGAAGAGGCCCTGGGTCGCCGCGCCGAAGTCACCGTCCGGCTTGGCCGCCTCGACGACGGTCTGCACCGCGTCGCGCAGCCGCCGCTCGTGCGCGCGCCGCGCGCGGCGGTAGAGGTCGGCGTGGCTGAACTCCTCGTCCTGGAGCAGCTCGATCAGCTCGTCCATCTCCAGGTGCAGGTCCACCGACTCGAGCCAGGCGCGCAGCAGGCTGCGGGCGTCTGACGGACCGAGGCCGGCGCCCTTCGCCCCGCCGCGGATGTCGCCGTCGCTGACGATCCGCTCGGCCAGGGCCAGCACGGCGCGGGGATCGGGATCGCCGTCGCCGCAGCCCACCACTCGCGCCGCCAGCGCGAGCGCCGAGTGCGCCCACTTGGCGGCGCTGCCCTGGTCGCCGTGGGCCTCGGCGCGGCCCACGCGCAGGTGAGCGAGGAACTCCTCGGGCGTCGCGGCGCGCGGCGTGCTCGTGAAGGTGCGCCCGATGTCGATGCCCGCGTGGTCGTCGGAGCCGGCGATGCCGGTGCCGCCGTGGGTGTCGATGTAGATCGCCGCCGGCATGTTCAGCTCGGGTGCGCGCGAGCCGTTGCGCGTCTCCCAGACCGGGAACAGCTCGGCCAGGCGCCGGCGGTGGCGCGGCGTGAGCGGGGCGGCGACCGCGAAGAACGGGTGCGCAAGCGCGCACGCGATCTCGTGCGAGTGGAGGTACTCGGCGCACGCCTCGACGTCGCCGTTGTGGCTCTGGAGCCAGTCGTGGTCGGCCGGCGAGATCCCGTAGCAGAGCACGTGCACGGCCTGCGGCTCGTTCCTGAACGAGACCGTCAGCTCCTCCGACACGAACACGTCCGGCCGGTCGGCGAGCTCCAGCACGCCGTCGATCGTGTCGTGATCGGTGATCGTCACGAAGTCCATCCCCCGCCGCTTGGCCAGCTCGTAGACCTCCTCGGGGGCCGTTGCGCACTCCGGCAGGCCGAGCGCCTGCTGAATCCCGAGCTTTGCGAGCTGCGAGGCCGTCGAATGACAGTGCATGTCCACCCTGCTGGACGCCATCCCGCTCCTCTCGTCGTTCTCTTCCAGAGATAGGTTCGCCCGCAAAGTGCGACATTTCGTTACCGGTCCGAGAACGAGCGGTGACCAGGCTGTGAAGTCGTCGTTCACAGAAATGCAACGTCAATGCGGCCGCGATGCCGAAACTCCCTGCATCGCGGCCGCGTTCGAAACCAGCGCTCAGGTGGGCGCCGCCGGCCGGCTCGCGCTGGGCGGCCTGTCCGTGCGGGTCGACCCCGACCCGCTGACCATCCACATCGAGCGGGAGGGGCGCAGCCTGCTCGCCGGCCTCGAGCTGTGGGCGGCCGACGGCACGGTGCACGACCACTTCATGCAGATGACCGAGGGCGTGATCGCGCGCGAGGAGCTGGGGCGCCCGTTGCGGGTGGCGCGAAGCCGAGGTGGAGAGCGCGAGCGAGCACTCGCTCGAGCTCGCCGTCGCCCTGTCGGACGGGAGTCCGGGCCGCGTCGCGTTGGCGTCTGCACCGCGACCGGCTCGCGATCGAGCTGACGGTGGAGCGCGCGCCGCTGCGGCTGGGCGCGCGCTGGGGCGCGGTGCGCGGCGAGCATCTGACCGGCCTCGGCGCCCGGCACGGCACGGCCTTCGACCAGATGGGGCGGCGCGTGCAGCTCGGCGCCGACCGCCGCTACACCGGGCCCGACTGCCCGGCCGAGATGCTCGAGCAGGGCGGGATCCCGCAGGGCGACTACGCGCCGGTGCCGTGGCTGCTCTCGAGCGCCGGCTACGCGGTCTGGCTCGACACGGCGGGCCCGGGCGCGGACTTCGAGCTCGACCCGAGCCGCATCGCGGTGTCCACGCGCTCGGCGGCGGGACCGCTGCGCGTGCACGTCTTCACCGATCCCACGCCGGCGGCGCGGCTGCGCTCCTATTGCCGCCTCACGGGCTTCCCGGCGCTGCTGCCCGAGTGGGGCTACGGCCACTGGAAGAGCCGCGACGTCTACGAGCACGCCGACGACGTTGTGGATGACTTCGAGGGCTACCTCCGCCACTCGCTCCCGCTCGACGCGATCGTGATCGACTCGCCCTGGGAGACGCAGTACAACACGTGGGAGTTCAACCCACACCAGTTCCCCGACGCGCGCGGGCTGATGAGGCGGATGCGCGACGCGGGGGTGCGCACGGTGCTCTGGGTCACGCCCTGGGTGAACATCGACTCGAGCGACGGGCAGCGCCCGCCGGACGGCGAGTCCGAGCGCCTGCACCGCGAGCCGGCTCCCAACTACGCGCCGGCCGCGGAGGCCGGGCACTTCGTGAAGAACGCGGACGGCACGCCGTTCGTCGCGCGCTGGTGGATGGGCACCGGCTCCCCGATCGACTTCACCTCACCTGAGGCCGAGCGCTGGTGGCGCGAGCTGGCCCGCGGGGCACTCGACCTGGGCGCCGAGGGGATCAAGGCCGACGACGGCGAGGGCTACTACTTCCCGGACGACGTGCGCTTCGCCGACGGCCGCAGCGGCGCCGAGCTGGCCTGGGAGTACGGCGACCTCTACTGGGACTCGATGCAGCGCGCCCTCGACGAGTCCACCGGCGGCAGCGGCGTGCTGTTCGGGCGCTCCGGCTGGTCGGGCCGCCAGCGACTGGGCGTGCTCTGGGGCGGCGACCAGGCCTCCGACTTCTGGTCCCTGCGGGTGCTGGTGGCGGCCACGCTGACGGCCGCGGCCAGCGGCTTCTCGAACTGGTCGCATGACGTGGGCGGCTACCTGGGGGAGCGGCTGGTGGCGCGCTGCCCGAAGGAGCTGCTCCTGCGCTGGCTCCAGTTCGGCTGCTTCACGCCGCTGCTCCAGTCACACGGGCGCTTCCCGCAGGAGGCCTGGACCTACGACGAGCAGACGCTCGAGCTCTACCGCGAGTATCTGCTGCTGCACGAGCGGCTCGTGCCCTACGTGAGGGCGGCGGCCGCCACCGCAGCCCGCTGCGGGCTGCCGATCACGCGGCCGCTGTGCCTGGTGGATCCGGCCGACCGCCGCGCCTGGCGGCTCCCGGACCAGTACGCCTACGGGCCTGCGCTGTGGGTCGCGCCCGTGCTCGAGGCGGGCGCTCGCCAGCGCCGCGTGGAGCTGCCGCGCGGCGACTGGATCGACTTCTGGACGCACGAGCGCGTCCGCGGGGGCCGCGAGCTGATGGCCGCGGCGCCGCTGGGGAGGATCCCGGTGTGGGTGCGCTCGGGCTCCATCCTGGTCACCCACCCCGCCGAGCACGTGGCCGCGGGGCTGGGCGACCACCCCGAGTCGGAGCGCCCGCTCGAGGCCACCATGTGGGGCGAGCCGAAGCTCGGGTCGGCGGGCGTCCGCCTGGCGGACGGCACTCGCATCCGCTGGCGGCGGGGCGAATGGTCGGTGGACCGCGAGCGCGAGATCACGTTCGCGGAGCGCTGAGCAGGGTTAGCGGCGCAGGCTCAACAGGTAGCTGGCCTCGGTGGCGGCTGCGGCCCGGAGACCGCGGCGGCGACTGCGCCGTGATGGACTCTTCTGCCTCTTGGTGTCGGGGGACGGCTCATCGACGCGGGCCGCATCTTCGGCGACTTGCTTCTTGTCCTTGTTCATCGGTACCCTTCCCGTGGGTTTCGTAAGAAAGTTCGACGAGTATCGTATCAAAAGTACGAAGATCGTCGTACATACGGAACTCGTGGGGAGACCACAGATGACGGCAGACCTGCGTCAGGCACCACAACCGCACACCGAAGAGCTCGAGCTCGTGTCGGTGCTGCACGCCCTCAGCGATCCCGTCCGGCTGGAGATAGTCCGAGCCCTCGCCGAGTCGGGGGAGGGGCGCCCCTGCGGCAGCTTCCAGGTGCCGGTGACCAAGTCCACGCTCACGCACCACTTTCGGGTGCTGCGCGAGGCGGGGGTGATCGCCCAGCGCCACGACGGCACCACGAAGATCACCACGCTTCGCCGCGACGACGTGGACTTCCGCTTCCCGGGCCTGCTCGACGCCGTGCTGAGCGCGGCGCCCCAGCCGGCTCAGCCGGTTGCCTAGCGGACCACGCTGAAGCGAGTGGTGCGGGTCGTGCCCTTCGTCCCGTTCGCCACCGGCGTGGCGCTGAGCTTGTAGCTGCCCGGGCGCAGCTTGTGGCGCCGCACGCGGCCGGTGAAGTGGAAGCTGTTCGCCCCCGCGGTGTCGATGTGGGAGAAGCTCCCGACCGACACGTAGCGGGTGCAGCGGGAGCCGTGCCTCGACCTCCTCGGCGCCAGGCAGTGGCCGTGGACTCGCACCCCGCGCGTGGGGCGGAGGACCTTGAACGTCGTCTTCCCGGCCAGGCTGTCGCTGTAGCTGATCGTGGTGCCGGTGGCGGCCGCGATGCTGCCCCCACTGCCGGCAGCGACGAACGTCCGCGGCGAGGTCTTGAGGCTGCTGACCTTGGGCGCGGTGCCGCCGCCGGTACCCCCACCGCCGCCCGTGCCGCCACCGCCGGTCGAGCCCGGCGTGTAGGTGATCTTCACGAGCGGCGTGCCGCTGGAGCTCGTCCCGGCGGCCGTGTCGAGCGCGGCCGGCGCGAACGCGCTCGAGCCTCCGCCTCCGCCTCCTCCGTTGCTGCTGCCGCCGGCGCCCGTTAGGCCTCCGCCCCCGCCGAAGGCTCCGCCGCCGCCGGCTCCGCCGGCACCGTTGGGGGACATGCCGCTGGTTTCGCCGAGCCCGCCGATCCCGAGCTCGCCCGCCTGGCTGCCGCTGCCACCGGGCGCGGTGGGCGTGGCGCGCGTCCCGCCGCTGCCCCCGCCGGCACCGCTGCCGATGCTGCCGTCGTTACCCGCCGCTCCGCCGGCGCCGCCACCGACCCCGCCTCCGCCGCCACCACCCCCGCCGGCGATGACGAGGCGCGAGTTGAGCGAGTTGGTGGGGTTCGCGACGCGCGACACCGTGCGGATGTCGGACTCCCCACCGCTCCCGCCGCCGCCCTCGCCGTTCGTGGTCTCGCCCGAGTCGCCGCCCTGCCTGCCGCCGTTGAAGCCCCCGTCGGCGCCGAAGCCGCTGGTGGCCGCCTCACCGTTGCCCGCGACCTCCACGAAGAGCGTCTGACCAGGAGTCACGGGGACGTCCGCCGAGACGAGCGCCCCGAAGCCGCCGTTGTTCGTGGCCCCGCCGCCGTTGCCGCCCTTGCCGCCGTTGGCCACCACCGAGATCTGCGTGACACCGGCGGGCACCACGAACGTCTGCTCGCCACCCGTGGACAGGAAGCTGACGCTCACGTCGGCGGTCACCGCGGATGCGGTCTGTCCCGACCGCGAGCGCGAGGTACAGGATCCCGGCACAGGCCGCCGCTGCGGCCGCCAGCGGTGCACGCTTACGGTCGGTCATAGGGGTCTCCTGGTTCATCGCTGCAACGACAGGGTCACGAGCCTAATTCATTTGGGGTAGTTCGCCGGGGAGATCGCAATGCGCAACTAGCTTCGGTGTACCAGGTTCTACGGGTTGCAAATGCGCAAGCTCCTCACCACATTCGCCTTCGCCGCGCTCGGCCTTCTGCTGCCGGGAGCCGCCTCGGCGGCGTCGGTGCAGGTGCTGCGCAGCACCACGAGCACGCTCGCCGCGCCGGTGCTGGCGGGGGATGCCGTGGTGGCCGACTCCTTCAAGCCGGGCAGCGTCGACGTGCTCAGCGCGCTGCCGGGCGCCCAACCCGTTCGCCTGTTCCACATCGCCGGGGAGTTCTCGGTGCCCGTGGCCGCCTCCGGCAACCGGGTGCTGCTGCGGACATCCTCGGAGGGCGGCGCGAGCGACCTCTATGGCGGTCCGCTGGCCGGACCGCTCACGAAGCTCGAGTCGTGCCCACAGAGCTCCCAGCTCGTGTTTCCGCCGGGGCCCGCGCTCGACGGCGACGTGTCGATCTGGAGCGGCGAGGGTTGCGTGCCGAACCGGTTGAGGATCCAGTTCGGGTCGCTGTCGCGCACCGTCGAAGTGTCGGGCCGCCCGGGCCCGCTCGCCGCCGCGGGGCGCTTCGTCGCCTGGGTGGACGCGGACCCGAACGCGAACACGACCGTCGCCACGCGACGCCTGACGGTCTACGACGCCCAGGCTGGGAGCGTCGCCTACAGCGTGGTGGTTCCGGACATCCAGGCGGTCCAGCTGAATTCCGACGGCACCGCGCTGGTCGCGCCCACGGACGTGTTCCACGGGCACGGCGCCTGCGGCCACGACTATCCGAGCCGCGTCGCGTACTACACGGTCGCCGATCCGACCCTGCACTCGGTGCCTGTCACGACCTGCCGGGAGCAGATCGCGCTCGCCGGCGGGAGGATCGCGTTCGCGCAGCGTCTCCCGGACGGGACCGACCAGCTTGCTCTCGCCAACCTCGACGGGACCGCGATCCAGCCCGTCGCCCACATCGACGGCATCTCGGCGTTCGACTTCGACGGCGCACACGTGGCCTGGAGCCAGGAGCGCTGCCTCGACAACGTGATCCTGCGACGCGCCGCGACCGACACCTCCGCGCCGGACGCGGCGCCGACCTGCCCGGTGCACGTCGGCGCCCCGCGCAGGTCGCGCGACGGCACGCTGCATGTGGCGGTCTCATGCCCGAACGGCTGCCGGCCCGTGCCGGGCGGCGGCAAGCTGCAGGGGATGCAGCTGATCTCACCCCACTGGCTGCACGTGGTCGGGAAGTCGCGCGGCGTGACCCGCTACACGCCGTTCGTGCCCTTCAGCCTGCGGGCGGGCGGACGCACCGTGATCCGCCTGCCGCTCACCGCGAGCCAGCGCGCCGGGCTGCGTCGCCATCCGCACACGTCCGTGCGCCTCAAGGTGCTGCTGCAGCACATCTACCTGCCGCGCATCGCGCGCACCACCCGCTAGGGCGCGATCAGGGGACGGGCGCCGGGGCGGGCAGGCCGGCCTCGGCGAGCACCGCCTCGTAGTCCTCCCAGGTATCCACGTCGAGCGGCACGCGCCCGGGCACGGGCACCTCGGCCAGCTCGTGGCTGTGGCGATCGAGCAGCTTCCACATGCCCTTGTCCCCGTGGAGCTGGGCGAGCTCGGGGAACATCTGGCGGGCGAACGCGAACGGGTGGCCGCGACCGTCGTCGTAGCGGCAGACCGCGAGCGGCGCGTCGCCGATGCCGGCGAGCAGCGCGAGCACGCTCCTGCCGCTCACACCGGGCTGGTCGCCGAGCATCACCACAAGCCTGTCGCAGCGCGGATCCACGACCTCGAGCGACGCCGCGACCGAGGACGAGCAGCCGCGTGCCGTACTGCTCGTTGCGCACCACGTCGGCGCCGCGCAGGTCCAGAGCGGCCATCACGTCGTCGGCGCTGCCGCCGAGCGCGACCACGAGCTGGTCGAAGGGGCAGGAGTCGCAGGCCGTCGCCACCACGTGCTCGAGCAACGTGCGGTCGCCGAACGGCAGCAGCTGCTTGGGCCGGCCCAGCCGCAGCGAGCCCCCGGCCGCGAGCACGAGCCCGGTTACGAAGGCCTCGCTCACCTCGGCTGGTCGCCCATCGCGGCCGCGTAGCGAGCGGGGTCGTCCAGGAACGCCTGGCGACAGCCCTCCCTGCAGAAGTAGACGGTTGCCCCCGCGTGCTCGGCCTGCGGCGTGTCCGCGGCGATCGCGACGGTCATGCCGCACACCGGGTCGACGGCCGATGCCGGCGCGGCCGGCGTGATCTGGGGCGACTCGCGTCGCGTGGCCACGATCTCCGCGAGGATCGACAGCGCGATCTCCTCGGGCGTGACCGCGCCGATGTTGAGCCCGGCGGGCGTCCGCAGGCGCTTGATGAGCTCCTCGGGCACGCCGTCGGCGCGCAGGGCGTCGAGCACCGCGGCACCGCGTTTGCGGCTGGCCACGAGTCCGACATAGGGGACGCCGGCCTGAAGTGCGGCAGCGAGCGCGCTCTCCTCGGCGCGACCGTGGGAGGCCACCACGAGCGCAGCATCGTCGGCGAGCTCCGGGTCGCCGCTGCTGAGCGCCACCTCGAAGCCGAGGCGATCCCCCAGCGAGGCCAGCGCCATGCCGATCGGCGTCTCCCCGACGACGGTGATGCGCGGCGCCGGCAGTCGCGGCTCCAGGAAGATCTCGAGCGCGCCCCCGCTGAGGCACGGGTTGGCCACCACGAGCGCGCCCTCCGCCGCGGCGCCCTCGGTGTCGTCCTCGTCGGGCACGATTCGCAGCAGCAGCGGCTCGCCGGTCTCGAGCACCCGCAGGGCCTGCAGACGCACCGACGACTCCGCGCAGGCGCCGCCCACGAACCCCTCCATGCTGCCGTCTCCCAGCACGATCGCCGTGTCCCCGGCGCGCACGCTGGTGGGGTCCTGTGCACGCACCACGATCGCCGAGACGAACGGGATTCGCTGGGCGGTGAGCGCCTCGACCCGCCGCGCCAGCTCAGGACTCATCACAGGGGTGGCCCGTTCGTCGTCGCGCGCTCGTGCCGGGGCTCGGCCGGAACCTGCATCCGAAGCTTCTCCTCCTGCGAGGGACGGGCCAAACTGCGCGCCCTGTATACAGGGTCCCACGCTACGATTGTGGGGTCAAGGGTCTCTCGAGCGATCGGCCGAGACTCAGCCTCTGCACGACCGGTTCGGGCACCTTCGGGGGCCGTTCTGAAGGAGGGATCTGCTTGAGCGACGTTCTGATTCAGGCCGACGAGTGGGCCTCGAGCGGCAAGCGTGTCGCGCTTGCCACCGTGGTGGCCACGCGCAAGTCGGCTCCGCTGCCCCCGGGCTCGAAGATGGCGATGAGCGACTCCGGCGACGTCGTCGGCGCCGTGTCCGGAGGCTGCGTGGAGGGCGCAGTCGTCGAGGTGGCCGAGGAGATCATCGCCGGCGCCGACGCACGGCTGCTTCATTTCGGGATCGCGGACTCCGATGCCTGGGAGGTCGGACTGCCCTGCGGCGGCGAGATCGACGTCTTCGTGGAGCGATACGAGCAGTGAGCCTGCAGTCCGAGTTCGCGCGGGTGGCGCGCGAGGGCGGTCGAGCCGCGCTCGTGACCGTGGTCAGCTCCGAGGCGGGGCCCGAGGTGGGCACGCGCATCCTGATCCCGGCGGCGGGCGAGCCTCAGGGAACGCTCGGCGACGCCACGCTGGACGAGGCCGCGCGCGCCCACGCCGACGAGCTGATGTGGGGCTCCGAGCGCTCCGAGCTGCGCGAGGAGGGCAACATCGGCCTGTTCGTGGACGTCGCCGCCCCGAAGCCCCGGATCATCATCTTCGGGGCGGTGGACTTCGCGGCCGCGCTCTGTCGCACCGCCCGCGTGACCGGCTGGCGCCCCTACGTGATCGACCCGCGCTCGCGCTTCGCCACGCCCGAGCGCTTCCCGGAGGCCGAGGAGGTGGTGGCCGGCTGGCCCGCGGACGCGATCGCCCACCTGGGCGGAGTCGATCGCGCGACCTATCTCGCCGTGCTGACGCACGACCCGAAGCTGGACGACGCCGCTCTGGCCGTCGCGCTGAGCTCGGACGCGCCCTACATCGGGGCGATGGGCAGCCGCCGCGCCCAGGCCAAGCGGCGCGAGCGCCTGCTTGCCGCCGGCTTCACCGACGAGCAGCTCGAGCGGATCTCGGCGCCGATCGGCCTCGACATCGGCGCGCTCGGCTCAGAGGAAACCGCCCTGTCGATCATGGGCGAGGTGGTGGCGGTGCGAAACGGCCGCCAGGGCGGGCGGCTGATCGACGCCCGCGGTCGCATCCACGAAGCTGTCTAGCCCCCGATCGGGGCCCGCGGGTTCGTCCCCCAGAACACCTGGGTGCCGAGCATGCCGATCAGGTGCACGCCGACCACGTTCAGCACCATCGACTTCGCCGTTGCCGTGCCAACCCCCACGGGGCCTCCGCTCGCGGTGTAGCCGTAGTAGGCGCCCACGATCACGATCAGCGTTGCCATCGTCATCCCCTTGATGAGGCTGTAGAGCAGATCTGGTGGGTTCTGGAACATCCAGAAGATGAGGAAGAAGCCGCCGGATGAGACCTCGCCGATCTGCTGCACGACGGCTAGGTACGAGGCCGTGAAGCCGGCGCCCACGGCCGCGACGTAGACGAACGGCAAGACCATCCAGGCCGCCAGCAGGCGAGTGGCACAGAGGAAGGTCATCGAGCTGATGCCCATCACCTCCAGCGCGTCGATCTCGTCGGTGATGCGCATCGCGCCGATCTCCGCAACGAGTCCGGTGCCCACTTTTGCGGACATCATGTAACCGAACGCGTACGGCATCACCTCCCGCAGGTCACACCACGCCGAGAACACGCCCGCGTTCGCCGGCGCTCCCACTGAGCGGCTGAAATACGCGCCTTCGATCCCGCATTCGAGGCCCAGGATGAACGCCATTCCACAGATCACCAGGGTGGAGCCGAGGATCAGGATGCCCGCCTGCCGCAGCGCCTCGCCAAAGAACCTCAGCACACGCCCGGAGAGCACGAGGACCACTACTCGCGCCGCGAACTTGGCGATCGCGCCCGCGCTCTCGATCCTGGATCCCGGCCTTCAGATATGAACCTTGACTCAGAATTGAGCAAAGTGTCATAATGCCGCCCGAGATGCAAGCGGTATCCCGCTCCGAGCGGCGCAAGGCACGTACGACAGCAGCGATCCTCGATGCGGCCGAGCGGCATTTCCTGGACCGCGGCTTCCAGGCGGCCAAGGTCGACGAGATCGCGGACGACGCCGACGTCGCCGTCGGCTCGGTCTACAACCACTTCGCCAGCAAGGAGGGGCTCTACGGCGCCCTGCTCGAACGGGCGCTCGATCTGTTCGAGACCTACATGGACGACGGTGTGCTGGAGGGCCCGGCGCTCGAGCAGTTGCTGGACGTGGCGGGGCGCGTGGCCCGCTTCGGCCGCGAGCGGCCGGGTCACATGCGGCTGTTGGTGCATCCCCAGCCGCGGCACCCGGACGCCGGTCTGGCCGAGGTGGTGGGGAGCGTGTACCGCTCGCTCGCCGACCACGAGCGGCGCACCGCAGCCCTGATCGAGGCGGCGGTGCGCAGCGGCGACGCGCGCCCGCTCGACTCCCGGCGCGCGGCGGCATACCTATGGTCGGCCTGGAAGGGGGCGCTCACGCTTGGCACCCACGCCGAGCAAGCCGCACCCGGCGACGATCGCGAGCTACGCGCGGTGCTCGAGGCCGGGCTGCGAATCGTCGTGGGAGGGGTGGCGTCGGACTCCGCCCGCACCGAGCAGCCGGCGGTGCGCGCGTTGCTCGAGAGCGCTCCCGCTACCAGCTCCGGGCCGCCGGCGCGCGACGCGCTACGTCGGGCTCCCGTGCTGGGGAACCTGCGTGCCGAACTGCCCGAGCTCGCTCTCTGGACCGCCCAGGTTGAAGCTCGCTCAGGAACGAGCCCGGCCTCGGTCCGCCGCCGACTGAAGGCGCTCGGGCGCCGTTTGACCTCGGCCGAGGCCGGCGGCGCTCGCCAGGAGGCGACGCCCTGGGCCTATCGGGTTCTCCTCCGGCAGCTGGGCGTGGACCCCGCTGAGCCCCACTCGGTCACGGAGGAGCTCGCGCTGCGGCCGGCGGAGGCTCGCGACCTGGACAGCGCCGGCCTACCGGCCGACGCGCTCGTGGTGGCCGCGATCGAGACCGGCGTGCCGCTGTTGGCCTTCGATGCGGATCTCCTGCGGGGCGAGCTTGCCCTGCGCAGCGCCCGAGCCGGAGAGCGGCTCGGCGGTGATGGGTCGCCGCTCGCGGAGGGGCGCGTGGTGATCGCCGATCACGCCGCATCCCGTGGCTGCGTTGTTCGGTGAGCCGGCCGCCGCGCTGGCACCCTCGCCGAGCAGCGAGCGGATCGTGATCGCCGCCGTCCAGGCGAAGGGGGTGCCGGACCTGAGCGCGGAGGAGGCGCTGTGGACCGCGATCGAGATATTGAGAGAAGAGCGTTAGGGGAGGATGCTGAGCAGGTGGAGTCGGCACTTCGCATAGGGCGCTCGGCCTCGAGGACGGTGCTCGAGTACGGGCTGATCGCGGCGATCTTCCTGGGAAGCCTGATGATGTGGATTGGGCTGCCGGTGGGCTGGCTCTGGCTCGTTACGCGGGTGATCGAGCACTATCCGGAGGCCTACGCGGCAGCCCTGTTCGGGTGTCCCCTCACGATGGGCCTGCTCGCACTGTTGCTGGCTCGGCTGAACCTGATCTACCTCCGCCTCGGAGGCCACCATCCCGGCGACGCGCGCACCGCGTGGCTGAAGAGCCTCAGCGGAGATCGCCGGGCTCGCAGGCCCCGCGCCGTGCTCGACACGAGCATGACGATCAGCGTCGTGCTCGCGTTCATCACGCTCTGTGTCTGGTTCTTCCTCTACGCGCACTCCTACACGCCGGGCCTGCCGGCGCCGTAGCGACTGGTCCCTCACCCGCCTGTCTGGTAATGATCCGGGCGTGAGCCCGACAGTCGCCGTCCTCGGCACAGGCATCATGGGTGGCCCGATGGCGCGCAACATCGCCGCCGCCGGCCTCGAGACGCGGGCCTGGAACCGCTCGCGCGAGAAGTGCGAGCCGCTCGCCGAGCACGGGGTCACGGTCGCGGACACTCCCGCCGACGCCGTGCGCGGCGCGGACGTGGTGGTGACCATGCTCGCCGACGGCTACGCGGTGGACCAGGTGATGACGGAGGGCGGCGCGCTCGAGGCCATGAGCGACGACGCGCTCTGGATCCAGGCGAGCACGATCGGCATCGAGGCCACCGAGCGGCTGCTGGCGCTCGCGGAGGAGCGCGGGCTGACGTTCGTGGACTCGCCGGTGCTCGGCACCAAGAAGCCGGCCGAGGACGGGGTCCTCACCGTGCTGGCGTCCGGGCCCGAGGACGCGCACGACGCCTGCGCGCCGATCTTCGACGCCGTCGGGTCACGCACCGTCTGGGTGGGCGAGGCGGGGAGCGGGACGCGGCTGAAGCTGGTGGTGAACAACTGGATCGTGTCGATGCTCGCGGACCTGGCCGAGACGATCGTGTTCGCGCAGGCCATCGGCGTGGACCCGGGCAGCTTCCTCGACGTGATCGAGGGCAGCGCCGTCGGCTCGGGCTACGCGCGGATCAAGGGCGACGCGATGATCAAGGGGCAGTTCCCGACCTCGTTCCCGCTCGAGCTCGCGTTGAAGGACGCGAACCTCGTGCTCGACGCGGCGGAGCGCCACGGCACGGAGCTGGCGCTGACCGAGGCGACCGCGGCGCTGTTGGAGCGCGCCGTGGAGCTCGGCCACGGCGACGAGGACATGGCGGCCGTCTATTACGGCGCCGCCGACGGCCGGGAATAGCGACCGAGGAGCTCGCAGGCAGTGGACGAGAGCAAGAAGGGCAAGACCTACCCGCCGCTCGAGTACGAGGTCGGTCGCGAGAAGATCCGCGAGTACGCGAACGCCGTTGGAGAGCACAACCCGGTGCACCACGACCGCGAGGCGGCGAAGGCGGCCGGCTTCCGGGACGTGGTGGCGCCGCCGATGTTCGCGGTCGTCTACTCCGCAGCGGCCGTGGCCCCCGGCGATCCTCGACCCCGAGGTGGGCATCAACTTCGCGCGCATGCTCCACGGCGGCCAGGAGTTCGTCTGGGGCGAGCCCGTCTGCTCCGGCGACACGATCACCACCCAGGCCACGCTCGAGAACCTCTACGAGCGGGCGGGCATGGAGTTCTACGTGTTCGAGTCGGTGTCGAAGAACCAGGACGGCGCCGAGGTGGCGCGCGGCACCTGGACCAACATCGTCAGAGGAGGCTGACCGTGGCGAAGCTCTCGCCGGGCGACCAGATCCCGGAGCTGAAGGTCACTCCCGACAAGTACCTGCCGCACCGCTACGCCGGCGCGTCGGGCGACTTCAACCCGATCCACATCGACACCGAGTTCGCCCAGGCCGTCGGCCTGCCCCGCAACATCCTGCACGGCCTCTACGGCATGGCGCAGGTCGCGCGGGCCAGCGTGCAGGCGGCGGGCGGCGACCCGCGCTCGCTGAAGCGCCTGTCGGTGCAGTTCCGCGGCATGGGCATCCCGGAGCAGGAGATCACCGTGACCGGGACCGTGCGCGAGGAGCGCGACGGGCGGATCGTGGTGGACGCCGAGGCCGCACCAGGGCGACAACCGCATCATCCGCAACGCGGAAGCGGAGCTTGAGCCCTCGGGCTGAGGTGCGGTAAGCCACGCTGGACACGGCCCCGCGGGCGCAGTATCGTCGCGCTCGCCTAGTCGATGGGCACGCCTTCGTACCCCGTCTCAGTCGGCGGGTGCCGGAATGGAGGAGAACCAGATGACCGTTTGGGCCAACGGCTGCGCCGTGGATTCGCGAGGTGCCCCGTGTTGACCGTGACCGCCTCGTCCACCGGCTGGACGATCGGGATCGTCCTCGGCGTGGTGGTGATACTGGTGGCCGCCGCGATCGTGATCACGATCGTCCTGCTTGCAAACCGGATCGCCGGTCAGGCCAAGGCCGCGGTGCCGGCGGTCGAGACCGTGCGCGACCAGACGGCCGAGCTTCCCGGCGTCGCTCGCATCAACGACTCGGGCGTGCGCATCCTGCATGCGGCTCGCGCGCTGCGGAAGGTGGCGGTGGGCAAATGACCGTCGTCGCGACCTCCGCGCACACCTACTGGACGATCGCGCTCGTGATCGGTGTAGCGGCGGCGCTGATCGTCACGGTGCTGCTGGTGCTCCTGCTGCGGGCGGTGGCCAGCATCGAGAACTCGGTCGACGGCCTGCTTGGCGCTGCCGGAGCGGTCGCCGCTAACACCGCCTATATCCCTCAGCTCCAGGCCACCGCGCCGGTGCTGGCTCAGATCGTGGACGAGGCCGTGGTGCAGGACGGCTACATGAACGCGCTCACCGACGGGTTCGGTGATGCCGCATGAGCACCACCCACCTGCTGATCCTGCTCAGCGTGATCCTCGCGGTGGTGGTCGTCGCCGTGCTCGCGCTTGCCCTGATCGAGGTCCAGCGCAGGCTGGCGCGCATCTCCACCGGCCTCGCGACGCTCGCGGGCGCCCTCCAGGGAGTCGAGGAAGAGCACCTGCGCCCGCTCGAGCCGGCCGTGAAGGCGATCAACGCCCAGTTCGACATCATCCTGGGCGCGCTGCCGGGGATCGCGCGCAAGGCGGCGATCGTGGCCGAGAGGAGGCCGCGATGACGCTCTGGTGGATCGGAGACGTGCTGCTGCTCGTCGTGATCCTGCCCGTGGTGATCCTGCTGCTCTCGCGCGTGCTCGCCGCCGCGAAGAGCATCGTGCCCAGCGTCGACGAGATCGCGAGGGTGGCCGCCGCCGGGTCGAAGGACCTCGACGCGGCGCCGCTGCTGCTCACCACGAAGGACCAGGTTGCCCAAACGGTCGCGGGCGTCGCCAACTACGGCGGCTCCCTCGACGTGATCATCGACGACGCGGGTTAGGAGGAGCGATGTCAGGAGCCGCAGTGGTCATGATCGTCGCCGTCGTCCTGATCGTGCTGGCGCTCGTCTACTACCTGGTCTTCACGATCGTCCAGCTGCAGAAGATCACCAAGGGGCTGGACGTCGTGATCTCGGGCGTGGTGGAGATCATCGAGAAGAGCGCGCCGGTGAACGAGATCGTGAACTCGATCAACGAGCAGCTCGACGCGGGCGTGGACCTGCTCGAAGGGTTGCTCGTGCAGAAGGCGGGCCTGACGGACGCGGTCGGACTGGTCGAGGGGCTCTACCCGGGCGCCGGCGCCGCGGGCTTCCGCAACATCCCGGAGAGCAAGGACGTGAAGGCGCCGCGGATCGGCGAGGTCTACACGAAGGGCACGCTCACCTTGGCGCGGCTCGGGCGCGAAGCGCCGGTGGCTGCGGCGAGCCCAGAGGGCCCCGTGCTCAGGAACGTGGAGGGCGGCAGCCTGGCCGCCCGCCAGCTGTATCCCGAGATCCGCCAGACGCGGCCCGAGAACCTGCCGCGCTCGCCGGTGATCGGCACCGACTCCCCAGAGCAGTACGAGCAGCGGGAAGACATCGGCAAGCCGCGCAAGCGCATGCCCGCGGGCCAAGACTGATCGACCGGCCCCGGCCGAGACGAAAGGAGCGACGACTTGCAGACTCCCGCGCCATTCGAGTACGAGCGCGCAACCAGCGTGGAGGGCGCACTGGCGTCGCTCCAGAGGCTCGGCTCCGACGCGCGCGTGATCGCCGGCGGCCACAGCCTGCTGCCGATGATGAAGCTGCGCCTCGCGAACCCCGAGCACCTGATCGACATCAACGACCTCAGCGAGCTCTCCTATATTCGGGAGCAGGGGAATGAGATCGTGATCGGCACGCTGACGCGGCATGTGGACCTGCTCAAGTCCGATCTGCTCGCGCGGGAGTTTCCGCTCTTCCGCGACGCCGAGAACGTGATCGCGGACCCGGTGGTTCGCAATCGCGGCACGATCGGCGGCTCGCTCTGCCAGGCGGACGCCGCCGAGGACCTCTCGGCCGTATGCACCGCGGCCAAGGCCCAGGTTGTGATCCGCGGCGCCGACGGCCAGCGCACGGTGGGCATGGACGGCTTCCACGTGGGCCCCTACATGACCGCGGTGGGCGACGGCGAGCTGCTCACGGAGATTCGTCTGCCGGTGCGTCCCGGTGGCGGCAGCGCTCACGAGAAGGTGGAGCGCCGCGCGGGGGACTGGGCGATCGCCGCCGCGTCAGCGGCGGTGTGGGTCGACGGTGGCACGATCTCCGACGTCGGCATCGCACTGAGCGCGGTCGGCCTCACCACGATCCACCTCACGCGCGCCGAGGAGCTGCTGCGCGGCCAGACGCCGTCCGAGGAGCTGTTCGAGCAGGCGGGCCAGATCGCGTCCGAGGACTGCTCACCGATGGCGGACGGGCGCGGCCCGGTGGACTACAAGCGCCACCTCGCCGGCGTGTTGACCAAACGCGCTCTCGGCCGTGCCACCGCACGCGCCCTGAACCAGGAGGCCTGAGCATGCAAGTCTCGATCACGATCAACGGCGAACAGGTCTCCCGCGACGTTGAGCCGCGCATGCTGCTCGTGCACTTCATCCGTGAGACCCCGGGCCTGACCGGCACCCACTGGGGCTGCGACACCTCGAACTGCGGCGCCTGCGTGGTGCTGATGGACGGCAAGCCGGTGAAGTCGTGCACCACCCTCGCCGTGATGTGCGAGGGGCACGAGATCCGCACGGTCGAGTCGCTCGAGGTGGACGGCCAGCTCGACCCGATCCAGCAGGGCTTCCACGAGCTGCACGCGCTCCAGTGCGGTTTCTGCACGCCCGGCATGCTGATGACCGGCCGCGCGCTGCTGGACGAGAACCCTCATCCAACCGACCACGAGATTCGCACGGCAATATCGGGCGGCATCTGTCGCTGCACCGGCTACAAGAACATCGTCGCCGCCGTCCAGCTGGGCAGCCGCCCACGAGGCAGCCGCCAAGCAGGAGGTCTGAACGTGGCAACCGTAGAGAACCTTCCCAGCCCCCAGACCGAGCGCCCGATCGGCTTCGGCCGGCTGAAGCGCAAGGAGGACGCGCGCTTCATCCGCGGCAAGGGCACCTACCTCGACGACATCCGGCTGCCGGGCATGGTCTACGGCGCGCTGCTGCGCAGCCCGTATGCCCACGCGAAGATCGTCTCGATCGACACCTCGCGCGCGCTCGCGCATCCCAACGTGGCCGCCGTGGTCACCGCCAAGGACCTCGAGACGCTCGGTCTGGCCTGGATGCCGACGATCTCCTACGACACGCAGGCCGTGCTCGCGGGCGACAAGGTGCGCTTCCAGGGCCAGGAGGTCGCGTTCGTGATCGCCACCGACGAGTACTCCGCCAACGATGCGCTCACGCTGATCGACGTCGAGTACGAGCCGCTGCCGGCGGTGGTCAACGCCCGCAAGGCGCTCGACGACGACGCTCCGCTGATCCGCGACGACAAGGCCGGCCAGATCGACAACCTCGCGAGCCCCACCTGGGAGGCCGGCGACGAGGAGGCCACCGATCGCGCCTTCGCCGAGGCCGACACGATCGTGAAGCGCGACATCATCTACCCGCGCTGCCACCCGGCGCCGCTCGAGACCTGCGGCATGATCGCGGACTTCAACCCGAAGACCGGTCAGCTCGACATCTACAACGGCAACCAGGCGCCGCACGCCCACCGCACGGTCTACGCGCACGTGGCCGGGCTCGCCGAGCACATGATCCGGATCCGCTGCCAGGACATCGGCGGCGGCTTCGGCAACAAGGTCCCGGTCTACCCGGGCTACGTGTGCGCGATCGCCGGCTCGATCGTGGCCGGCGTGCCGGTGAAGTGGGTCGAGAACCGCTCCGAGAACCTGATGTCCACTGGCTTCGCCCGCGACTACATCATGCGCTCGGAGATGTGCGCCAAGGACGGCAAGATCACCGGCCTGCGGGTCGACGTGATCGCCGACCACGGCGCCTTCGACTCCACCGCCCAGCCCACCAAGTTCCCGGCGGGCTTCTTCCACATCGTCTGCGGCTCCTACGACCTCGAGGCGTCGCACGTGAAGGTCAAGGCCGTCTACACGAACAAGGCGCCCGGGGGCGTGGCGTATCGCTGCTCGTTCCGCATCACCGAGGCCGTCTACCTGGTGGAGCGCATGGTCGACGCGCTGGCGCTCGAGATGAAGGCCGACCCGATCGAGCTGCGGATGAAGAGCTTCATCGCGCCCGAGCAGTTCCCGTACGAGACCACCACCGGCTGGACCTACGACTCCGGCAACTACGCCGAGACGATGCGCGTGGCGATGGACATCGCCGGCTACGAGGACCTGCGCCGCGAGCAGGCCGAGAAGCGCGCCCGTGGCGAGCTGATGGGCATCGGCGTCTCGTTCTTCACCGAGGGCGTGGGCGCCGGGCCGCGCAAGCACATGGACATCCTCGGCCTGTCGATGAACGACGGCGCCGACCTGCGCGTGCACCCGTCGGGCAAGGCCGTGGTCAGCATCAGCGCCCAGACGCAGGGCCAGGGCCACGAGACCACGTTCGCGCAGATCGTGGCCGAGGAGCTGGGCATCCCGCCGGAGGACGTGGAGGTGCGCCACGGCGACACCGACAAGTCGCCCTACGGGCTCGGCACCTACGGCAGCCGCTCCACGCCGGTCTCCGGCGCGGCGGTGGCGGTGGTCTCGCGCAAGGTGCGCGACAAGGCGCGCCTGATCGCGGCCGAGATCCTCGAGACCAGGCCCGAGGACCTCGCCTGGGAGAAGGGCCGCTGGTACGTGAAGGGCGACCCGGAGAAGGGCGCGCTGATCGAGGACATCGCGCAGCGGGCATACAGCGGCGAGTCGATGCCCGAGGGCATGGAGGGCGGGCTCGACGCCCAGGTGATCTACGACCCGCCGAACCTCACCTACCCCTACGGCGCCTACATCGCGGTGGTGGACATCGACCCCGACACCGCCCAGGTCACCGTGCGGCGGTTCATCGCGGTGGACGACTGCGGCGTGCGGATCAACCCGATGGTGGTGGACGGCCAGATCCACGGCGGCCTCGCCGAGGGGGTCGGCATCGCGCTGATGGAGCTGATCAGCTTCGACGAGGAGGGCAACTGCCTCAACTCGTCGTTCATGGACTACCTGATCCCGACCGCGCTCGAGTGCCCGGACTTCGAGCTGGGCGAGACGGTCACCCCGTGCCCGCACCACCCGCTCGGCGCGAAGGGCGTGGGCGAGTCGCCGAACGTCGGCTCGCCGCCGGCGATCGTGAACGCGGTGATCGACGCGCTGCACGAGACGCACGGCGTGGACCACATCGACATGCCATGCACCCCGGCGCGTGTCTGGGCCGCGATGCAGGGGCGTCCCGAGCCACCGCAATGATGACCGGCGCTGTGTCGCGGCGGGCGGACGAGCTCTCCGGGCAGGGCGTGGCTTTCGTGACGGCCACCGTGGTGCGCGCGCAGCGCCCGGCCAGCGCCCGTGCGGGCAACTCCGCGATCGTGCTGGCCGACGGCACCATCGAGGGCTTCGTCGGCGGCGTCTGCGCGGAGCAGAGCGTGCGCGCGTACTCGCTGCGCGTGCTCGAGAGCGGCGAGCCGGTCCTGCTGCGGATCCTGCCCGACGCCGACGAGGGCCGCGCGGTGCGGAGGGCGAGGAGATCAGCCAGCGAGCAGGGCGCCGTGACGGTCCAGAACCCGTGCCTGTCGGGCGGGGCGATCGAGGTGTTCCTCGAGCCGGTGCTGCCCGCGCCGTGGTTCCGGGTCACCGCCGCGGCGCTTCCCACCACCGCGGTCGACCCGATCTGCGGCATGACGGTGGCGGCCACGCCCGGCACGCCGTCGCTGGACCACCAGGGCGAGACGGTGTACTTCTGCTGCGAGGGATGCAGGACCACCTTCCTGTCCCAGCGCGAGCACGCCGCCGCCCGCCGATGAGCCCCGGCGAGGTGACGGGGGAGGCGGCTGGAGAGATCCGCCGTCTCGTGCCCGACGTGGAGACGCTGGCCCGGCGCCTCGCGGAGCGTGGACTACCTGGTGGACGAGGGCCTGGCCACCTCGATGTTCCTCAGCCTCAGGCTGCCGCAGCCGCTGCTGCTCGAGGGCGAGGCGGGCGTGGGGAAGACCGAGGCGGCCAAGTCGCTGGCGGTGGTGCTGGACACGCCGCTGATCCGCCTCCAGTGCTACGAGGGGATCGACGCCGCGGAGGCGCTCTACGAGTGGAACTACCCGCGCCAGCTGCTCAGCATCCGCCTTGCCGACTCCGGCGGCAGGTCGCTGGGCGAGGAGGAGCTGTTCGGCCCCGACTACCTGATCCGCCGTCCGCTGCTGCGCGCGCTCGAGCATCCCGGGCCGCGCCCGGCCGTGCTGCTGATCGACGAGATCGACCGCGCGGACGACGACTTCGAGGCCTTCCTGCTCGAGCTGCTCGCCGAGGCGAGCGTGACGATCCCCGAGCTTGGCACGATCCGCGCCACGCACCCGCCTGTGATCGTGCTCACCTCCAATCGCACGCGCGACCTGCACGACGCCGTGAAGCGCCGCTGCATCTACCAGTGGATCCCGTATCCCACTCCCGAGCGCGAGGTGGAGATCGTGCGCCGCCGCGTGAAGGGCGCCTCCGAGACGCTGGCGGTACAGGTGGCGAACGCCGTCTCGCGCATGCGCGGCAGCGACGTGCAGAAGCCTCCGGGCGTAGCCGAGGCGATCGACTGGGTGGCCGCGCTCAGCCTGCTCGGCGTGGAGACCCTCGATGCCGACTCCGCGGATCGCACGCTCGGCTCGGTGCTCAAGTACAGCGAGGACCAGGACGTGATCCGTGCGGCCGGCCTCGACCAGCTCGTGCGCAGCGGTGACTGACGAGCGCCCGGTCTTCGGCGTCGAGACGATCGAGCTCGACCTGCCGCCGCTCGTGGGCGCGCTGAGCAGGCGCCTGCACGACGCCGGGCGTGCCGATCACGCCCGCCCGCGCGGCCGACTTCGCGCGGGCGCTCACCCTCGTCAGGCCGATCACCCGCCGGCGGCTGTACTGGACCGCCCGCGGGGTGTTCGTGACCGACCGGACGCAGGTGAAGGCGTTCGACGCGGTCTTCTTCTCCGTGTTCGGCCAGCGCGATCGCGATGAGCCGTTCGACCCCGAGAACCCGGAGATCGTCCCCGCGCCGCCCGATGATCGGCCTGCGGCCCCGCACGACAGCTCGCCGCGCGGGTCGGAGGAGGCGGAACGGCAGGCCGAGTCGTCGTCGAGCGCGCCCGCTGAGGGCGACGACGACGAGGACGCCAGCGAGGTCGAGGTGCCGCTGGCGATGGCCAGCGACGAGGAGGTGCTCGGCCAGAAGAGCTTCGACGCGCTGGCCCCGCACGAGCTCGCGCAGCTCTACCGGCTGATGACCCAGCTCGAGCTGGCCACGCCGCTGCGGCGCACGCGCCGCCACGAGCGGGGCCGCCACGGTCGCGCATCGACCTGCGCCGCAGCCTGCGCGCCAGCCTGCGCACCGGCGGCGACCCGATCCGCCTTGCCCGTCGCCGCCGGCGCGTCAAGCCGCGGCGCCTGGTGATGCTGTGCGACATCTCGGGCTCGATGGAGCCCTACGCGCGGGCCTACCTCCAGTTCCTCACCTGCGCCGCCCGCACGGGTCCGAACGCGGAGGCGTTCGTGTTCGCCACGCGGCTCACGCGCCTCACCCGCGCGCTCGGCTCGCGACACCCCGAGCGCGCGATCCAGCGTGCCGCCGCGGCGGCGCCCGACTGGTCGAGCGGCACGCGCATCGGCGATGCGCTCAAGACCTTCAACGACCGCCACGGCCGCCGTGGGATGGCGCGCGGCGCGGTGGTGGTGATCCTCTCCGACGGCTGGGAGCGTGGAGACCCGGAGCTGGTGGGCCGCCAGATGGACCGCCTCGCACGGCTCGCCCACCGCATCGTGTGGGTGAATCCGCGCGTCAGCGCCGACTCGTTCTCGGTGCGGGCCGGCGGGATGGTGGCGGCGCTGCCCCACTGCGACGCGCTCGTCAGCGGGCACAGCTTTGAGGCGCTCGCCGAGGTGGCCGAGGCGATCGGCGACGCGCGGCGAGAGCCCGAGGTCGCGGGTCGCGGGTCGCAGGTCGCGGCTGAGCCCGACGCGGAGGAGGAGACCTGGGCCAGCGCCACGCCGGTGCCCGGCAGCTCGGTGGCGATGCCGAGCGGCTACGGCCCGAGCCGGGGCAAGACCACCCCGGGCTGGAGCTTGGGCGAATGACCGAAGGGAGCATCAGATGGGCGAGAAGATCTGCATCTATCCGGGCTGCGAGCGGCCCGCCGTGCCGCCCCACCCGCTGGGCGGCCCGCAGCCGTCGTTCTGCGACCTGGAGGAGCACAACGCCCTGACCGCCCACCAGGAGCGCCAGCGCCTTGCGAGCGAGGGCCAAGGGGAGTCATGATCTGCCAGCCAGCGACCAGGAGGAGATCCACACGTGGCTAACGAGGCTTACCGCGCGGTCTTTCTGCGCGTGCACCCCACCGGCAAGATGGTGCTCAGCCTTACCACCGAGTCCGACGGCAAGGAGGCCCAGTACGCCCAGACGGTGGCCGAGGAGCTGGGCGTGCCCGCGCTCGACGTGAAGGTTGTGCCCGCGGACACGGACCGCTTCGGCGAAGGCCACGGCTTCAACACGAGCCCGTCCGATGGCACGGTCGCGGCGGTCGTCGAGCGCGAGCGCGAAGATCCGCGACAAGGCCCAGCTGCTGGCCGGTGCGGCGCTGCAGGCGCCCGCCGAGAGCCTCCAGTGGTCGAACGGCGCGTGGGTGACGAGCGGCGACTCCGCCCAGGTCAAGACGATCGAGGATCTGGCGCTCTACGCCCACGGCAGCGGCGAGCTGCCTCCCGGGCGTCGAGGGCGGCCTCGACGCCCAGACGGTCTATCGCGACTGAGGCGTCAGGCGGACAGCGGGCCGGCGTCGAGCACTACCTCGACCTCGTCCGCGACCTTCAGCGCGCCGAACAGCGCGGAGTAGGGCTTCATGCCCCAGTCCGACTGCTTCAGCGTCGCGCTGGCGCTGAGCCTGCCGTCGTCGCCCAGCGTCACGTCGAACGCGATCGGGTTGGTGGCGCCTCGCCAGCGTCAGGTCGCCCCGCACGGAGATGCGGTCGCCGTCCGGCTCGACGGCGGTGGAGCGGAACTCGATCGGCTGGCGGTTCAGCACCTCGTCGTCGATCGTCTGACGGATGTTGTCCTTGTCGCCGTCGTCGAGCGCCTGCATGCCCCCGGTGCCCTGAACCACGCGCAGCGAGGTGGGGTCGGCCGTGAGCGCCACGCTCGGCGCCTGGCCGAGCTCGAGCGTGGCCTCCCAGGAGGTCACCTCGAGCACGAGATCGTGCCCCGCCTTGGCGGCCGCTCCGCTGCGCCCGGTCTTCACCGACAGCGTGCCGTCGGCCGGTCCGAGCGTGTGCGTGCCCTGGAACGACATCGCGCGGAGCCTATATTGCGCGTACCCAAAGTTCGACCGAGGAGAGCGTGCATATGGCGGTAGAGCTGGACCATCCCTTCTCGACGGCCAAGCCGATCGACGAGAGCTACGCCGCGATCACGGACCTCGAGCGCGTGGTGCCGTGCGTGGAGGGGGGCAGCGTGGTCGAGAAGACGGGAGACGACTCCGTGAAGGCGCAGATCAAGGTCAAGATGGGCGCGATGTCGATGACCTTCACCGGCACCGTCGAGATCACCGCGAAGGACCCCGCGGCGCATACGCGTGACGATGGTCGTGAAGTCACGCGAGGCGGGCGGTCAGGGCCACGCGAACGCGACGGTGGACTTCGCGCTGAACGACAGCGGCGGGACGATCCACACCAACGCGCAGATCACGGGCAAGGCCGCCTCGATGGGGGAGGGCGTGGTGGTGGGCGTGCTCGACGCGCTGATCAAGGACTTCACCGGCAAGCTCACGAACATGTGATGGCGGCTCCATGAGCACGATCAAGATGAGGAAGACGCGCGAGGGCGAGGTGCCCCGCGACGGCGCCACGGCGGTCCAGGACAACCCCGACCGCCCCGTGTTCAACGGCAACGGTCCCGACGATTACGTCTGCGTGGAGTGCGGCAACGTGCTCGCCGCCCAGATGCAGGCGGTGCAGATGACCAAGCGCGTGCGGGTGCGCTGCGGCCGCTGCAACACGGTGAACGTCGCGATCACCGACCTGCGCCAGGCGGAGAACCTCAGGGCCTCCGACGTGGTGCACAGGCACATGAGCACGCTGCCCGCGTCCGTCACGGTGGGCGATGTTCGCGACTACTTCGCCGGGAGCGCATCCCGCCAGCTCGCCGTGCTCGTGGACGGCGAGCGCTACGTGGGCTCGATCCCGGCGCCCGAGCTGGCGGCCGACGTGGATCCCGCCGAGCCCGCCGCCTCCCACGCCACTCCAGGCCCCACCCTGGGCCCCAAGGCGTCCGCGGCCGACGCCCGCGAGTTGGCGCTCTCCCATCCAAGCCGCCGCGTGGCCGTGGTGGACGAGAGCGGGACGCTGGTGGGCATCGTGGCGGTGAACGAGGCGAAGTCGCAGTTCTGCGGCACGTGAGGGCGCGGCCCGCCGGGGACTTCGACTACGAGGAGGGCGGCGACGGCTACGCCGGGATCCGCCGCACCGACCCGCGCATCGCCGCGTACGTGCACGCCGCGCTCGGCCCGGCGCGAACGGTGCTGAACGTGGGCGCCGGCGCGGGCTCGTACGAGCCGCGCGACCGCTACGTGGCGGCGGTCGAGCCCTCGGCCGCGATGCGCGCCCAGCGGCCCGCGGATCTCGCTCCGGCGATCGACGCCACGGCGGAGAGGCTGCCGTTCGACGACCAGAGCTTCGACGCCGCGATGGCGATGATCACCGTGCACCAGTGGACCGACACCGCCAAGGGACTGGCGGAGCTGCGCCGTGTGGCTCGCGGCCCGATCGTGATCCTGACCTTCGACGGCGACGCGCTCGACCGCCTCTGGCTGGACGACTACGTGCCGGGCCTGGTGAGCGCGGAACGCCGCCGCTACCCCTCGATCGCGGAGATCGGGGAGACGCTCGGCGGCACCACCGAGGTGCAGGAGATCCCGATCCCCATCGACTGCGTGGATGGCTTCACGGAGGCGTTCTACGCGCGCCCCGAGCGGATCCTCGATCCCGAGGTGCGGCGCTCCCAGTCCGCCTGGAACTTCTTCGACGCGGACGAGGCGGAGCGCGGGCTGGAGCGGCTGCGCGCCGACATCGAGAGCGGCGCCTGGGACGAGCGCTACGGCCACTTGCGCTCGCAGCCGGAGTTCGTGGGCGCGCTCCGGCTGATCACGAACACCCCGTAGTGCAGTTCTGTGGACTGTGGACTGTCGACTGTGGACTGCTCAGGCTGCCGCTTCAGCGGCAGCCTGAGCAGCTGCGGCGCGCTCGCCACGAAGTCGGACTGGCGGACCAGGAGGAACGCGAGTAGCGCGCCGACCCCCGCGATGATCGCGCCGACGATCAGCGATCTCGTTGAAGCCGCTGATGAACGCCTGGTGGCCGACGCTCACGAGCTGCTGCCGGATGGCCGGCGGCGCCGATCCGGGCGCGCCGCCGCCCGAGGCCAGCTGCTGAGCCACCGCAGCGCCGTGTCCCGCGACGAACTGTCCCGCCGGGCGTGCCGGCGACAAGCTCGCCGGCCTTCGACTGCACCTGGTGCTGGAACAGCGCCCCGAGGGCGGCGATCCCGGTGGCCACGCCCACCTGGCGGCCGGTGTTGTTGATCCCCGAGGCCATGCCGCTGCGGGCGGGGGGCACGACCCCCACCGCGGTCTGGGCCAGGATGGGGTTGAGGATGCCGAGGCCGACCCCGGCCACGGCGAACCCGGCCAGCAGCTGGTCCAGGTGGAGTCGACGTGATGCCGTGCATCAGCAGCAGGGCCACCGCGACGAGAGCTAAGCCCGGTGCCCATCAGGGCTCGCGCCGGGAACCGTCCCGACAGCCTTCCCGGCAAGCGGCGCGATGAAGAACGCGACCACGGTCAGCGGCAGGAAGCGCAGGCCGGTCTGGACGGGCGTGTAGCCCAGCACGTTCTGGAAGTAGAGCGTGAGGTACAGGAACGAGCGCGAACAGCGAGGACGACACGGCGAAGGCCGCGATCACCGCGCCGCTGAAGGTGGGCTTGCGGAACAGGGTGATGTCCAGCATCGGCCGCTTCTGGCGCACCTCGACCACCACGAACAGCAGCAGCAGCACGCGCGGCTGCCGACCAGCTCGACCACGATCTGGGTGCTGCCCCAGCCCGCGTCGTTGCCGCGGATCAGCGCGAGCACGAGCAGGAACAGCCCGCTGGAGAACGTGACCAGCCCGGCCCAATCCACGCCCGTGGCATCCGGGTCCTTGGTGTCGCGCAACTGCGTGATCGAGAGGAAGATCGCCGCCACGCCGATCGGCAGGTTGATGAAGAAGATGTACTCCCAGCCGAGCCCCTGGGTGAGCAGGCCGCCGATCATCGGGCCGATCGCCGCGGCGGCGCTGACCGTGGCGCCCCAGATGCCATACGCAGTGCCGCGCTCGCGCCCCTGGAACTCCTGCGCGATCAAAGCCAGCGAGGTGGCCAGCATCGCGGCGCCGCCGATGCCCTGCACGCCGCGCGCGAGGTTCAGCATCAGCGGCGTGGTGGAGAGGCCGCAGATCAGCGAGGCGCCGGTGAAGATCGCCAGCCCGACGGTGAACACCAGCTTGCGTCCGAGCAGATCGGCGAGCGAGCCCGCGGTGAGGAGTAGGGCCGCCAGCGTGAGCGAGTAGGCGTCCACGACCCACTGCAGATCCTGGAAGTTGGAGTGCAGCGCCGTCTGGATCGACGGCAGCGCCACGTTCACGATCGTGATGTCCAGCAGCAGCATGAACGTCGCCACGCATACGACGATCAGCGTCCACCACTTGCGTTCCATCGACCCGCCCTTCCCCTATCGAGCCATCACAATGTAGGTAATGGAGATAACCACGCGACAGGCCGAGGTGCTCAAGAGGCTCGTGGAGACCCACGTCAGCCACGGCCAGCCGGTGGGCTCCAAATGGCTTGCCGAGCAGGCCCAGCTGCCCTGGCGGCCGTCCACGATCCGCGCGGAGCTGGCGAAGCTCGAGGAGCTCGGACTGCTCCAGCACCCGCACACCTCGGCGGGCCGCGTGCCCACCGACAGCGGCTACCGCTACTACGTGGACGAGCTGCTCGAGAAGGGCACGCTGCCGGTGCCGCGCCAGGTGTTCCAGCTCACGGACATGCGACGCGAGGTGGAGGAGACCCTGCGGGCCACCACCGAGCAGCTGTCCCAGGTCACCAACCTGCTCGCGATCGTCTCCGCGCCGCCGATCGCCACCACCACGATCCGCCACATCGAGGTCCTGCTGCTCCAGCCGCAGGTGGCGATGGTGGTCGTGATCACCTCCACCGGCGGCGTGACCAAGCGGGTGATCAGTTACGACCATCCCGTCGATTCGGGCCTGATCGAGTGGTCCGCCGAGTACCTGAACGAGGCGCTGGGCGGGATGGCGCTCGGCGCGCGGATGATCCACTCCAAGCTCGCCGCCGCGGGACTGTCGCCGCGCGAGCTCGAGTTCCTCGCCACGCTCGCCCCGGCGATCATCGATCTGGAGGAGACGGCCGAGGACACCCTCTACGTGGAGGGCGCCGCCCGGCTGCTGTCGGAGGACCGCTTGCAGGAGCTGACGCAGATCGACGACCTGCTCCAGCTGCTCGAGCGCCGCATGGTGCTGCTCGGCCTGCTGCGCGAGGCGCTGAGCGAGCCGAGCGTGTACCTGCGCATCGGGCACGAGAACGTCTCGCCCGTGTTCCACTCGCTGAGCATCGTGGCCGCCAACTACGGCCTCGCCGGCCGCAACCTCGGCTCCGTGAGCGTGGTGGGACCGGTGCGGATGGACTACGGCAACGCCATCGGCTCCGTGCGCCAGGCGGCGGCGGAGCTGTCGCGCTTCGTCGAGCGCCTCTACGACGAGTAGAAACCCTCGGGAAGAAGCGCGCCCCAAGGCGCGTCTTCAGTCACTGAAGGCCGTCAGGTGAACCCGAAAGCGCCAAGGCGCGGAGGTCTCAGTGTTACGCACCCCGAAAGTGCTCCTTCTTGGCGCCGTTGTCGCGGCCCTCGTCCTCGTCGCAGGCTGCGGCGGGTCCAGCAAGAGCAGCAGCACAGCGGCGACCACGCCCGCTCCAGCCGCGACCACGCCGGCTGCCACCACTCCGGCTCCGGCCGCCACCACGCCGTCCAGCTCGGGCGCCGAGACCGTCACCCTCGCGGCGGACCCGAGCCAGCTCGCCTTCGACAAGACGAAGCTCACGGCGAAGGCCGGCACCGTCACGCTGAAGATGAGCAACCCGTCCAGCCTCCAGCACGGCGTCTCGATCGAGGGCAACGGCGTGAACCAGGGCGGCAACATCGTCGGGCAACGGCGGCACCTCGACTGTCACCGCGAAGCTGAAGCCCGGCACCTACACGTTCTTCTGCCCCGTGCCCGGCCACCGCGAGGCCGGAATGCAGGGCACGCTGACGGTTTCCTGATCGGCAAGGGCGAGGCGGTTGGCCCCCTCCCGGCCGCCTCGCCCGACCCGCCGCTCTAGGAGCCCTGGCTGAGGGCGACCACGAGCAGCACCACGGCCGCGATGCCGGCCAGCCCGAGCAGCACCGCGTTGACCACCATCGCGCGGCTGAGCCAGCCGCCGGGCGTCCTGTCCTCGCTGGGCTCCTCGACTGCGTCCGGCTCGGCGGGCGCGTCGCCGTTCTGCTGGCGCCAGCCGACGGAGCTGGCCAGCGAGCTGGTGATGAACTGGTTGAGGCTCACGTCGTCGCGCTCTGCCGCACGAGCAAGCTCGGCGTGGAGCGAGTGCGGCATGCGCAGCATGAGCCGGCCGCTGTAGGAGGCGGCGCCCCGCGGTTCCGGCACCTCGCGGTTGTTGGCCAGCGCCTCGGCGATCCACGCCTCCATCGAGTCGCGGATGGCGTGCGTGGCCTCGTCGGCCGTCTCCGCGTGGGCCTCGCAGCCCGGCAGCTCCTCCACCTTTGCGGTCCAGCCCGCGGCGTCCTCGCCCTCATCGCGCACGAGCACGATGTGGTACGGGCGGTCAAGATACGGCGCGCTCACGGCGCTCGACTCCATCGGGGCCATGTTAGGTCGGCTCCCAGGGAGCGGCAACGGCGCTCGGCCGGCTCGGTCTCGAGGCCGCGTCGCAGCTTCGCGAGGGCGGCCTGCGTCTGCCTCGACAGGTGCCGCTTGGAGATCCCGAGCTCGCGTGCGACGTGCTCCTGGTCCAGGTCCCGCACGAAGCGCAGGTAGACGATGCGCCGCTCGCGCTCGTCGAGGCTCTCGAACGCCTCGGCCAGGGCGATGCGGTCGTCGGCCAGGCCGAGGCTGTCGGCGAGCCGCGACCCGATCTCCTCGCCGGAGTCCTGCTCAGCGGCGTTCGTGGCCACGGTCCGCGTGGCGCTGAGCGCGCTGGCCACGGCCGCTTCGTCCACGCCCAGCTCGGCGGCGAGCTCGGCAGCCGTGGGCTCCCGGCCCAGCCGGCCCCTGAGCTCGTGGCGCGCCCCCGCCAGCCGGCCGCGCAGCTCCGCGAGACCTCGCGGCAGCCGCATGCTCTCGCCGCGGTCGCGCAGGTGACGCTTGATCTCGCCGTTGATGTGCGGCACGGCGAAGGCGGAGAGGTCGAAGCCGCGCTGGAGATCGAAGCGATCGATGGCGTTGATCAGGCCGATCGACCCGACCTGGACGAGATCCTCATAGCCCTCGCCGCCGCGTGCATGACGGCGTGCGAGCGACTCCACGAGGGGCAGATGGAGCTCGATCAGGCGCTCGCGGGCCTTGGCGTCGCCGTGCACGTGGTAAGCACGGAGGAGTCGGGCGGTCGCGTCGCCTGCTGAGCTGATTTCGCTGCTATCAGCGAGTTTGTCCACGGCCATCTTGGCGTTGCGGGGGGTTGATACCACTCTCACCTTAACGTGGTATCGGGCGGGTGACAGCGTTTCTTGGCCGCGCACGCGCCCCGGCGGGTACCTGAATGGCCAGAGAGTGCAACTCCGGAGCTCGGTGTGCTCGCAACCTTCTGGCCTCGAAATCGCGTGTCCCTCCTGCTCGTCGTCCTCGCGACGGCGATCGTGACCCTGCTCGCACACGCGGGCAGCGCCCACGCCGACGCCTTCGACGACGCGCAGGCGGCGCTTCAGGAGGCCTCGCAGGAGCTGAGTGCCTCGATGAACGGGGCCGCTGCCGCGCCCTCCGCACCGGTCACGCTGCGGCAGGCTCAAAAACCCGCGCCCGGGGCCGCGGCGGCGCCGGCGGCGACGCCGCCCGCGGCCCCTGGGCCGGCCAAGAAGAGCCCGGCCGCCGCCACGCCGGCTCCGGCCGACAACCGGCTGCCGCCGGCCCAATCGAACACCTACATCTCGATCCGCGTGATGAGCCCAGGTGACGACGGCCCGGTGGTGCAGGAAAACTGGAACAGTGGCGCCGGCGTGCAGCCGCGGTCGCTCCCGAATGGAGGCGTCGAGTCGGTCTCCGACCGCTCGACGATGCCGGACATGCCCAGCATGGACATGCCACGCGATGCCGAAGCTGCCCGCCATGCCGAAGATGCCGGCGATGCCCAAGATGCCGGCCATGCCGAAGTTCCCGTCGGCGATGGCGCCCTCCAAACCCGCTACCGGTGCCCCCCGGAAGCACACCGTCGACCGCCGCCGGGCGCTGCCCCGGCGTCCGGCGGCCGCGGCGGTGGCGGTTTCGTGCCCGCCCGGGCACTCCCCAAGCCCCCGTCGCCACCACCACAGCCGCAGGCGCGCGCCGTCCGGCACAAGCCCCGCCACGCCGCCGCCCAGGCTCCGGCTCCGATGCCGTTCCAGCTTCCACCAGCTTCACAAGACCAGGCCACGAGCGCCGGTTCATCCGGCGGTTCGTCGACTCCGCCACCGGCGCTCTTCGCGGTACTGCTCGCCGCGGCCTGTTTAGGCGCCTCGATGCTCGTTGCCAGTCTCTGGGATGCCCACCGGAGACATCGGTCACGGCTGTTCGCATCGAGGCTCGAACGCCCTGGTTAGCCCTCCCGAGCGCAAGTCAACGACCGGTGTGCCGGGCGCCCGCCCGGTGCGCAATCAAGCTCGAAGGAGGACAGATCGTGAAAGGTCGTCTCCTCGCGCTGACGGTCATGCTGGTGCTGCTCGTAGGAGTGGCACCCGCCGCTGCCGACACGTTCGGCAACCAATCGGCGGGTCAGTCAGCCGACAGCACTCAGTCGGCAACGTCAGGCGCGACATCAACCCAGATAGACCCCAGCAACGAGAACATCTCGGTGCGGGTGCTGAGCCCGGGCAACAACGGCCCGGTCACTCAGAGCAACAACTCGAGCGCCAAGTCCGGCGCTCTGAACCAGAACGCGACCCAGCAGGCCGCGAGCCAGATCCAGTCGTCGGGCGGCGCCGCCGCCAAGGCGCTGCAGGAAGCCGCCCAGTGGGCGGGCAACGACCAGTCGGCGACCTCAAACGCCGACTCGACGCAGAAGCACCCCAGCAACGAGAACATCTCGGTGCGGGTGCTGAGCCCCGGCGATGACGGCGCGGTCGATCAGAGCAACAACTCTGAGGCCAAGTCGTTCGCCGGCAACAAGAACCAGACCCAGCAGCAGACGGAGCAGAGCCAGAACGGCTCGGACTCGAGCAAGGGCAGCTCGGGCGGCTCCTGTGGCTGCGACCCGGTTGTTGACCAAGCCGACAAGGGGCGTCGTCTCTGACGGCGGTTCCTCGTGCGGTTGCGACTCGGGCTCGAAGGCGATCCAGGCTGCTGGCCAAGACGCGGCCAACAAGCAGGACGCCAACGTCGGACGCGACCTCCAAGCAGATCGCGCCGTCGAACGAGAACATCCCGACCCGGGTGCTGAGCTCGGGCGGGGGCGGCTCGGTCGATCAGAGCAACAACTCTGACGCCGAGTCGTTTGCCGGCAACGTGAACCAGACGATGCAGGCCCTGCGCCAGATCCAGGGCGGAGGATCCTGCTCGTGCCAGCCGCCGGTGCTCGTTCGCGGGCTACAGCAGTGCTGCAGCGGCCAGTCGACCGGAATCCAGGCGGCAGGTCAGGACGCAGCGAACATGCAGGACGCCATGTCCTCGGGCAAGTCAGAGCAGATCAAGCCCGAGAACCAGAACGACCCGTTGCGCGTGAAGCACAGCGACGGCTCGGATGGCGACGTGAACCAGTCGAACAACTCGTCGGCTGAATCGAAGGCGCTGAACCTCAACTGGCTATGGCAGAGCTTGCAGCAGCTCCAGGGCGTGCCAGGGAGGTGAGGCAATCCGAACGTGAGTCACAGCGGCCCGCACATCGAGCCGCCGGCCGGGAGCGCGCGCTCCCGGCCGGCCCGGGCCGCCCGAGAGTGGTCGTGCTACCGTGATCGGTGTACGGTTTTGGACGTCCCAGCTCTTCGTCAAGGAAGGTGGGCCCCACTGGAGCCGGCGACCCCCAGATTTGCGCCACTCACCAGCGGCAGCCGTTCTGACGGCAGCGATAGCGATGCTGCTGTGCGTCTGGACGATGCCCGCATGGGCCGGCGAGCGGGCTCTCGCCTGACGGCGCCCCGGGGCACGGCGGGCTGCAGCCCGACCCGTCGGGCGGCCATGGCACGTCCGTGACGCCCGCACGCGCTCGCTGCCGCGTGCTCCGGTTCGCGTCACGCCCCAGGCCACCGTCGTCAAGGTGGCGCCGCACCACGCCCGCGCCCGCAGACACGCACGGGTGGTTCATCGGCCCAAGCCCGCCTCGCCGGTCAGCGCGGCTCGCCCGCTCCGCGCCGTCGCCCGTGTTCGACACGCTCAGGGTCGGCGTGCCGCTGCCCGGGCAGACCGCTTCCTCGGGCGGGCTCGACGGCCATGTTCTTCTGCTCGCCGCCTCCGCGCTGCTCCTGCTCGTGCTCCTCGGGGGCTCGCTGCTGGGGCTGGCACTGACCCAGATCAGATCGGCCCGGGGCGCCTGACATGCGGCTGCGCACCGCGATCGTCTCCGCCCTCCTGCTCTCGGCGCTCGGCTGGGCCTCGGCGCCCGCGCACGCGAACGAGGTCGACCCCTCCTGCACGCTCTCGAACCTGACCCACGTGGACTGCTCGAACTGGCACTCGAGCAGCGTCACGCTGCGCTGGAGCTGGACCCCGGGAGGGGAGACGAGCACCACGGGCTGCGGCACCACGACGATCAGCGCCGACACCCCGCTCGCGGGCCTCAGCGTGCCCTGCACGGTCTTCTGGGGCACGGACTTCGCGGGCTCGACCGCGATCGTGAAGGTGGACAAGACGCCGCCGTCGGTCGCCGGGGCCGCCCCGGCCAGACCGCCCGATCACGACGGCTGGTACAACCACCCGGTCGTCTTCAGCTTCAGCGGCTCGGACGCGTTGTCCGGGCTCGCTTCCTGCGACAGCGTCGACTACTCGGGGCCCGGCGGCCCGGGCGCAGCCGTGACGGGCGGCTGCCGCGACGTGGCCGGCAACAGGGGCGTGGCCTCGTTCCCGATCCTCTACGACGCCACCCCGCCCGCGCCGGCCCAGGTGGCCGCCGAGCCGGGCAACGACTCGATCAAGCTGAGCTGGGTCGCGCCGCCCGACGCCGCCACCGTGCACGTCGCCCAGCAATACGTGGCCGAGGAGATAACATCACCGTATTTCGCTCGTCGTCCGGCAGGTACGCCAGGCCGGCCCTCACGTCGAACCCTCCTTCGAGTACGGCGTGCCGGATGGCCAGGCACCACAGCGCGCACGCCTCCTGGCTGACCGGGTCGGCGTGGGTCAGCGCGCTCACCGCCTGGGCCGCCTCGACCAGACCGGCCTCGTCGTCCAGGTAGGCCAAGGCCACCGGGGCGGTCCGCATCAAGGCCTCCGTTCCCGGCGCCGCGCACCGGCTGGCCGCCCGGAACTCAGCCGCCGCCCGGGCCATGAACGTCCCGCGGCCCGCCCGCTCGCGGCGGCCCGCAGCACGCCGCGGGTCTGGCCGCCGACGTCCGTCGGCCCGCCGCCCACCAACCCAGGAACTCCGCCCCCCGCGTCCCGGCCGTCCCGCGAGCGCAGTCGTCCCCGCCCGCGGTCGCCCGCGCGATCGCCACGGCCATGGCGGTGTCGTCGGTCCACTCACCCGGCGCCAAGCCGTTCCCCCGCCCCGCATGCCGACTTCGACGCTCCGCCCGTCAGCGGCGGCCCGAACTCGTACCCCGCGCCCAGCGCATCCCCGCACGCCGCGCCCAGCAGCACCCCGGCGGACCCGATCCATGTCCATGGTGTCCCTCCCGACCCGCGCCCAGCCTAGGCCGGTGCCCCTCTCCGGAGCACAGAATCTGCACCCGGATCCGCACAACCACATGGTCGGATGGGGTCATGCCTCCCTCCTCCCGACGCGCCGGACCATGTGCACTACCTCGACACCGTGGCGGCGACCAACCAGGGCCGCGACTACAAGCGGCGGTTGCTCGACAGCGCTCGACCCGCGACCCGGTCGAGGTGGTGCTCGACCTGGGCTGCGGGCCTGGGACCGACCTCGCCGTGCTGGCCGACGCGGTCGGCGAACGGGGCGCTCGGTGATCGGGATTGACAACGACCCGGTCATGGTCGAGCGTTCAGTGGAGCGGACCCGGGGCCTACCCGACCGTCGAGGTACGGTGGGGCGACGCCCACCGACTGCCGGTAGCGGACGGGTCCGCTGGACCGGGCCCGGGCCGATCGCGTGCTGCAGCACCTGGAGGATCCGCGGCGGGCCCTGACCGAGCTGCACCGCGGGCTGCGCGCCGGCGGCCGGCTGGGCTGGCCGACCCGGACTGGGACTCGCTCGTCATCGACCACGACGACGTCGAGGCCGGCCGCCCGCCTGGCCGCCGACATCGGCACCCGGGTCCGCAACCGGTCCATCGGCCGCCAGCTCCCCCGCTGTGTACCGACGCCGGGTTTGAGGTGTCCACAGTGGACGCGGCTACCGCGGTGGTCCTGGGCGACCCGGCCACCGCGGAGCAGGTGCTCGGCCTGCGGCGCAACGTGGTACGGGCGGTGCGGGCCGGCGCGCTCGACCCCGGCCGACGCGACCGGGCTGGCCGAGGGTCCGACCGCTGGCCTGCTTCGTGGTGTGGACGGTGACGGCTACCGCCCGCCGGTGAACGGTTTTTCCTCGCCCGCCTTGAGCGCCCGGAACCGCAGCGCGGACCAGGTGTCGTCCACCGCGACCTGGGTGATGGGCCGCATCCCGTACTCGGACAGGATCGGCCAGAGCGAGTCGCGGTTGACGTCGGTCCGGTTGGCCTTGGGGTAGGCGATCCAGAACACGGCCGGCTTCAGGAGGTGGGCCCGCTGCTTGGTCAGGATCCGGCGCAGCCCGGCCGCGTCGTCGGCGAAGACGACCGCCACGTCCGCGGTACCCATTCCGGGCGCTGTCGTCGTCCCGGCCGGCAACGGTCCGACCAGGTCCAGCCGGTCCGGGTGCCGACGGCCACACCGTGGCGCCCGGCTTGATCAGCAGCTTCTCCGCGATCGACTTCATGACCGTCCACCCGATCTTGGTAGGTACTTTCCCGAATCGGGAAGGAAAGTACCAAGGTCCACCGGATTACTCGATGCGGGGCCTACTCGATGCAGGCGCGGCCGAGCAGGCCCTTGACTTCGCTCAGGAAGCTGGGCGACGGGTCCACCGGGTAGTCGTGGAACGCGAACAAGGAGCGACCTACCACCGGGTTTGCTGAGCCTGAGCCGCAGCGGCGAACCACCCTGGTGGGAGAGCAGGATCCGGCGGAACTCACTCGCCAGCTCGGGGTTGATCCGTTCGCCTCGACCACCACCACGACCGGCGCGTTGCCGTCCGGGCGTGACGGTGCTGATGTCCAGCACCATCATGTCCATGCCGACCACGCTGTCGCCGTTCTCCCGCCGGTTGACCCGGCCCCGGCACGGCGACCACGATGCCCTCGGTCAGCCGTCGCCGAAGATCTCGTAGTTCTTCGGGAAGAACAGCACCTCGATGCCGCGCCGAGGTCCTCCACGGTCGCGATCGCCCAGGCCTTGCCCTGCTTGGTGACCCGCCGCTGCAGGCCCGAGATGATGCCGGCGATCACGACCTGGCGCCGTCGCGGTACTCGCCGTCGTCGAGCGGCCGCGATCGCGTGCTCGCCGTGCTTGCGCAGCATGCGTTCCGCACCGGCCAGCGGGTGGTCGACACGTACAGGCCGAGCATCTCCCGTTCGAAGGCGAGCATAGCTCTTGTCGGCCACTCCTCGCGGCGAATCGTCGACGCCCGATGCCGGGCCGGCTCACCGGCGTCGCCTCTCGTCCCCGCCCCCGAACAGGTCGAACTGGCCGAACTGCCTCCTCGCGCTTCGACGCTCGATGCACAGCTGTCGATCGCCTGGCTCGTGCTGGTCGAGCAGGCCCTTGCGGGTGTGGCCGAGCGGTCGAACGCGCCGGCCTTGATCAGCGACTCGATGGTGCGCTTGTTGCAGACCACCAGCTCGACCTTGCGCAGGAAGTCGGCGAACGAGGGTACGTCGCCCTTGGCCTTGCGGCTGCGCACGATCGACGTCGACCACGTTCGCGCCGACGTTGCGGACCGCGCCGAGGCCGAAGCGGATCTCGTCGCCCCCGGGGTGAACTGTCGGGCCGACTCGTTCACGTCCGGCGGCAGCACCTTGATGCCCATCCGGCGGCACTCGGCCAGGTAGATCGCCATCTTGTCCTTGTCGTCGCCGCACCGAGGTCAGCAGCGCGGCCATGTACTCGGCCGGGTAGTTCGCCTTCAGGTACGCGGTCCAGTACGAGACGATGCCGTACGCGGCGGTGTGCGCCTTGTTGAACGCGTACCCGGCGAAGGGCACCAGGATGTCCCACAGCGTCTGGATCGCCTCGTCGCTGTACCCGTTGCTCGCATGCCCGGCGTGGAAGGGCTGAACTCCTTGTCGAGGATCTCCTTCTTCTTCTTGCCCATCGCGCGGCGCAGCATGTCGGCCTTGCCGAGCGAGTACCCGGCGACCATCTGGGCGTCGCCATGCACCTGCTCCTGGTAGACGATCAGGCCGTAGGTGAGGCCGAGGATCTCCGCCAGCGGCTCGTCGAGCTCCTTGTGGATCGGGATCTCCGGCTGCGGCCGTTCTTGCGGTCGGCGTAGTCGATGTGCGCGTTCGCCGCCATCGGGCCCGGCCGGTAGAGGGCGAGCACGGCGGCGATGTCCTCGAACTTGGTCGGCGCCATCGGCCGCAGCAGGGCCCGCATCGGGCCGCCGTCGAGCTGGAACACGCCCAGGGTGTCGCCGCGGGACAGCAGCTCGTAGGTCTGCGTCGTCGTCCAGCGGCGGCGCAGCAGGTCGAGGTCGACGCCCCTGTTGGCCTCACATGTTGTCCACCGCGTCGTCGATGACCGTCAGGTTGCGCAGGCCCAGGAAGTCCATCTTCAGCAGGCCGACCGACTCGCACGACGGGTAGTCCCAGCCGGTGATGATCGCGCCGTCCGTCGCCGGCGCCAGACCGGCATGCACGTCGAGCATCGGCTCGGCTGGACAGGATCACACCGGCCGCGTGCACGCCCGGCTGGCGGATCAGGCCCTCGATGCCCGCGGGCCGTCTCGAAGACCTTCGCCACGTCGGGTCGGTCTCGTACCATGCCGCGGATCTCGGCCGCCTCGCGCGTACCGCGGGTGCTTGGGGTCGACGATGCCGTTGAGCGGGATGTCCTTGCCCATCACCGCCGGCGGCATCGCCTTGGTGAGCCGGTCGCCCATCGCGATACGGGTGGCCGAGCACCCGGGCCGCGTCCTTGAGCGCGGCCTTGGCCTTGATCGTGCCGAACGTGATGATCTGGCGACCTTGTCGGCGCCCCACTTCTCGGTGACGTACCGGATCATCTCGCCGCGCCGGCGCTCGTCGAAGTCCAGGTCGATGTCGGGCGGGCGAGATGCGCTCGGGGTTGAGGAACCGCTCGAAGATCAGGCCGTGCTCGATCGGGTCGAGGTCGGTGATGCCCAGCGCGTAGGCCACGATGCGAGCCGGTCGCCGAGCCTCGGCCGGGGCCGACCCGGATGCCGTTGTCGCTTGGCCTACATGACGAGTCGGCGACCACCAGGAAGTACGCGCCGGGAAGCCCATCCGGCTGATGATGCTCCAGCTCGTACTCGGCCTGCGCTCCGGTCCCCCTCGGGCATGCCCGCCGGGAAGCGCCGGGCCAGGCCGGCTCGAGGTCTCCTTGAGCCAGGTGACCTCTGGGTCTCGCCCTCGGGCACCGGGAACAGCGGCATCCGGTTGACCTCGGCGAAGCCTCGTCGTGGGCTCGACCCGCTCGGCCATCAGCAGGGTGTTGCCGCACGCCTCGCGGCCAGGTCGCCGGAAGAGTCGCGCGCATCTCGTCGGCGGTCTTGCAGGTAGTAGCCGGCGCCCTCGAACCTGAACCGGTTCGGGTCGTCGATCGTTCTTGCCGGACTGGATGCACAGCAGCGCCTCGTGGGCGTGCCGCGTCCTCCTGGCGACGTAGTGGCGAGTCGTTGGTGACCAGCGGCGGAATGCCGAGCTTCCGGCCGATCTCCAGCAGGCCGTCGCGGACCCGGTGCTCGATGTCGAGGCCGTGGTCCATCAGCTCCAGGAAGAAGTTCTCCTTGCCGAAGATGTCCTGGTAGCCGGCGGCGGCCTTCAGCGCCTCGGTCGTCTGGCCCAGCCGCAGCCGGGTCTGCACCTCGCCGGACGGGCAGCCGGTGGTGGCGATGATGCCCTGGAGTACTGGCGATCAGCTCCTGGTCCATCCGGGGCTTGTAGTAGCAGCCCTCGATGTAGGCGAGCGAGGACGAGCCGGAACAGGTTGCGCAGCCCGTCGCGTTCGCCGCCCAGATGGTCTTGTGGGTGTAACCGCCGGAGCCGGAGACGTCGTCGCGCTTTCGGTCGCCCGGCTTGGCCCCAGTGGATCGGCCGCTTGTGTGCGCCGGACTCCGGGGCGATGTACGCCTCGATGCCGATGATCGGCGTCACACCGA
>CAVSNA010000012.1:0-111957 GCA_963729205.1 uncultured Thermoleophilaceae bacterium | reverse complement strand
CCTTTGACAGAGCCGAAAGCCTGATCCTCCCGGCTTGACATATGCCGATATCGGCATATGATTGCGCCATGGCCCGAGCAGCGACGACGTCGGATGTCTTCAACGCGATCGCCGAGCCGCAGCGCCGGGAGATCCTGGTGCTGCTGCGGGTGGGTGAGCGGCCGGTGACCGAGTTGGCCCAGGAGCTGGGGATGACCCAGCCGGGGGCGTCCAAACACCTGCGGGTGCTCCGGGAGGTCGGACTGGTGCGGGACCGCAAGGCAGGCAAGCAACGCCTGTACGGCCTTGACGCCCGCGGGCTGCGACCGGTCCACGAGTGGGCCGGTGGATTCGAGCGGTTCTGGAACGAGAGCTTCGACCGGCTGGACGAGTACGTGCAGGACCTCAAGCAGGCAGGGCAGGAGGAGTAGCTGATGAGCGCGACGGCGGAGCGCGAGATCGTGATCTCCCGGGTCATCGATGCGCCGCGGGAGCTGGTGTTCGAGGCGTTCACCGAGGTGCGGCACCTGTCGCGGTGGTGGGGGCCGGAGGGGTTCACCACCACCACGCGGGCGTTCGAGTTCCGCGTCGGCGGGGAGTGGGACTTCGTGATGCACGGACCGGACGGGACGGACTACCAGGAGTGGATCTCCTGGACCGAGATCGTGCCGCCGGAGCGGATCGCGTTGCAGCACGGCGAGTCCCGCGGCGACCCGAACGCCTTCGAGTCGGTCTTGACGTTCGCGCCCGAGGGCGCGGCGACCCGGATCGAGATGCGCGCCGTGTTCCCCACCAAGGAGCTGCGCGACGAGGCGGTCGAGAAGTACCACGCGATCGAGGGCGGCCAGCAGACCCTGGGCAACCTGGCTGCCTACGTCACCGAGATCATTCGGAAGGGAGTCGAGGACTGATGGCAGGGAAGGTGTTCTTCAGCGTGACGATGTCGCTGGACGGGTTCATCGCGCCCGAGTCCATGGAGGACTTGATGGGGCCGCAGTGGATGGAACTGCAGCAGTGGGTCTTCCGGCAGCGGTTCTTCCGGGAGAGCCTGAAGCTCGGCGAGGGCGGCGAGGAAGGGCGCGAGAACGACATCGTGCGGGAGACGTTCGAGCGCACCGGCGCGAGCGTGATGGGCAAGCGCATGTTCGACGCAGGCGAGCAGGGGTGGCCGGAGGACGCGCCGTTCCACACGCCGGTCTTCGTCGTGACGCACGAGAAGCGTGACCCCTGGGAGCGGCCGGGCGGGACCACCTTCCACTTCGTGGGCGACGGCATCGAGCCCGCGGTTGACCAGGCCCGCGAGGCCGCCGGCGACCGGGACGTCCGCATCGCGGGCGGCGGCGCAACGATCCTGGAGCACGTGAACGCCGGCCTGGTCGACGAGTTCACGATCGCGCTTGCACCCGTGCTGTTCGGCTCCGGGATCCGCCTGTTCGAGGGCGTGGACGCGGGCCGCGTGGCCCTGGAGCCGGTCCGCGCGGAGCCGACGCAGCGGGTGACCCACCTGACCTACGCAGTCCGGGAGCGGTAACTGTCTCTACGGGGACTGGGCGACGCCGAGCGAGTTGGCGCCGACGAACTTCGGCGCGCCCTTCTCGTAATACACATCGAGTTCCGTGATCGTGAACCCGGCACCCTTGAGCAGATCGACGATCGGCCGGGCCAGGTGGCAGCCGCCGAACAGCCGCTTCTGAACCGGCTCGAGGCGGTGCTGCCAACGCTGCACGCCCTCGTCCGGAGCGAGACCGTGCTCGACGAAGTGCAGCGTCCCGCCAGGCTTCAGGACACGCCGCAGCTCACGTAACGCAGCGTCGATGTCGGGGATCGTGCACATCGTCCAAGTGGAAAGCGCAGCATCGAAGCGGTCATCCGCGAATGGCAGCGACTCCCCGTCCAGGCCCGAACGCTGCACCGGCACCGCCGACGCACTGAGGCGTTTGCCGGCCAGCTTCCAGCCGACGTCCGCCGGCTCGACAGCGGCCACCTCGGTGACGGCCCCCGGGTAGAAGGGGACGTTGAGGCCCGAGCCAAATCCGATCTCGACGATGTCGCCAGCGAGTCCGTCGCAGACCCGGCGCCGCTGGGGCTTGGTCTCCTTCATGTTGCACACGACGTCGATGATCCGCGGCAGAACCTGCTGTCCGTAAACGCCCATGAGCCGACGCTACTCCTCGCGGCCGGCAGCGGCAACCGCGGTCGCGGCGGAAGCCCCGGCGGGCTCCCAGACGAGCTCGGCAACTTCGATTACGACATCGACGCCCCGTCCGTCACTTCGCGCTTCGACGGCGCCCGTCACGGTGGAGACGACATCGTTGAGCCAGCTGTAGCGATCGTCGTCGCTCAGATGCGTCATCGCGCCCACGAGTTGGCGAGTGCCATCGCTGGCGGTGCGACCGATTCCCTGCCAGGTGAACAGGATGATCGCGCCGTCGTCAGTCTCCAGGACGCCGCGGAAATCAGGCAGAAACGTGCCGTCGACGCGGCGTCTCGGAAAGTTGGAGGCGCGCAGCGAGGCCGCCACCCGCCCTTCGCAGCGTCCTTCTGCGAAGAGCAGGTTCTGGGCCTCGGTTCCGTGAGATCCGCTGAGCTCGACGCTCCAGCTCTCGGGAGTAGTGAATCGAGCGCTGTACAGCGGTTCGAGCTTCATCAGAGTCGCCTCGTGCTTCGATCAGCTCGCGGCGAGCCCGGCGACCGTTTCGGGCACGCCGTCGAAGGCTCCGATCGAGGCGAGCTCGCCATCCTCGCCGACGGTCCATCCGAAGACCTTCTGCGCGTCCGCGTCGATCGCGTACAGGTAGCGGCCGTCGCTCGTGATCGCCTCGTCGCGGATGCCCTTTTCGCCCAGCCGCGTCGAGCCCGCGACGGCATCGTGCAGCTCGAGGCTGCCGTCACCCGCGATCTCGTAGCTCGAGATCGTCCCGTCGCCGAAGTTCGTCACGTACGCGAAGCGCCCGTCGTTCGTCACGGCGGCCCAGCAGACCTCGCTGCGCGTGTCGCCAATCGACCCGCTCACCGGTGCGACCGTGCCGGGGCCGCTGAACGAGTACGAGGACGCCGCTGCCGCGCCGACCGCGCCGCCGAACGCCTCCGTGACGATCATCGCCCCGGCCGGGGTGAAGTCGAAGCCGTACGGGGTCTTCCCGGAGGCCTTGATCGTGGTCGGCCCGGCCGCGAAGCCGCGCTCGTCAACGGTGTATGTGCTGATGCTGTCCGTCCCGCGCTCGGTGACGACGATCGCGCGACCGTCGACGCTGAAGGAGATCTGGGCGGGATCGGCATCGTCGGCGCTCAGCGGGCGGGCAGAGCCTTCGAGCGCGACCAGGCGGTCCGCGTCGGTGCGAAACCCGGCGATGTTGGGCGTGCCGTTGTTGACGACGTAGACGACGTCGCCGGTGATCGCAACGCTCGTCGGCCTGACGCCACCGGAGGCGACGCGATCCGTTAGCCGCAGGCCGCCGTCCTCGACGGCGAACAGCGAAAGCTCGTCACTGCCGGCGTTGACGACCAGGAGCCGCCCGCCGTCATCGCTGAGGACGATCGAACCCTGGGACGGAAGGTGCGGCTCGCCGGTTCCCCGGCCGCCGGTGTCGAAGCGCCCGAGCGGCGAGAGCCGTCCGTCGGCGCCCCGCTCGAAGGCAAGCACTTCGTTCTTGGTGGCGTCGTTGGTCTGCACGTAGACGGCCGTGGCCGCGTTGCTGTCCTGCTGGGTCATGACTCACTCCCCGAGGATCGGTGAACAGTTGGGAGTCAGACATCGCGTCGGTCCAGACCGTTACGGATCGGCGACCAGCGCTAGGACGACCAGTTGCGGAACGCGCTGCGAATGCCCTCGCGCAGCTCCGCGGGAAGCGCTTCCGGCTGCCCACCGCTGCGGGTGGTCGCGGCGATCGTGACCCGGATCTGCTCGACGTACGCGACGCACTCGTCGCAGACCGCGAGGTGCGCCTCGAAGCGCCGCCGGTCGACGTCGCCGAGCGCCCCGTCGAGGTAGGCGGTCACGACCTCGACCAGGTCCTGGCAGGGCATCTCGGGGAGCGTGTCGGTATGCGGGTCGTCGATCATGTGGCTGGAGCGAACTGTGCCTCGATGGCAGCGCGCACCTTGGAGCGCGCGCGGTGTAGAAGGACTCGCTGGTTGGTCTCCGTGATGTCCAGAGCGTTACTGATCTGCGGGCCGTCCCAGCCCTCGACGTCGCGCAGAAGGATCACCGTGCGCTGCGCCGGGGGCAACTCGTCAATCGCTTCGCGGATCAGGTTGAGCGTCTCGGCGGATTCGGCAGCGCCCTCGGGCTGCGCCTCCCAACGGGGCAGCGGCGCCGCCCAGTGATGGGGGTACTTCGCGTCCTCGTTCAGGAAGCGGTCGGCGGCTACTGCCTGAAATTCCCCTCCGGACTCCTCCCCGGCCAGCGCGGCGAACGGTACGGTCCGCCCCTCGCGCATCCCCCGGGTCTTCGCGCGGTTGACGAGGATCCGCAGGACCCACGTCTTCAGCGAAGAGCGGCCCTCAAAGCGGTCGATCGCAGTAAGCACAGCGAGCCACGTCTCCTGCACCACCTCCTCTGCAACTGCGGTGCTCGGCGTGAACTGCCGCGCGAGGCGCAGCATCGACGGACCCCAACCATCGACGACCTCCATGAACGCCGCCTCGTCGCCGGCCTTCAGCCGGTCGATCAGGCGCCGGTCGACGTCGTCCGCGTGCGGCGAGCTGGTGGTGGCGGGCTCGCTCATGGCGCGCCGAGCGTAACGCCTGAGGGCGCCGCCAGCTAGACGCTCCGCTCGGGCGCGAAGTCGCGTTCCAGCTCGCGCCGGATCGAGACCGCCTGGGCACCCTCGTCGATGTCCACGTCGTCCCAGCGCACGACCTCGCTTCGAGCGAGGTCGCGGCGCAGCGTCACGTCGTGGGCGAGGCCGATCGGCAGCGCGCCCTGGGCGAGCGAGTCCTCGGCGGGCAGCAGATGGCCGCGAACCGTGTAGCCGCCCTCGCCGTCGAGCCGCTCACCGGCTTCCAGGTCGCGCTTGGCCACGGCGACCGCATCGGCGACGAAGGCGGTGGGTGCTCCGGTGGGGATTCCGGCGATCGCCGCGGAGGCGACGCTCACGCCGAGCTCCAGGCCGATGAAGTGGGTCGGGCGGTAGAGCGAGGCGTAGCGACCGGAGGGATCCGTGACGACCCCGTAATCGTGCAGCCGTTCGCTCACGTAGTCGTCCGCGGCTCGGAAGGTCACGTACATGCCCCAGCGCACGTCGTCGGGCACCGGGGTGCCGTCACGGCGCACGCTCGAGACGACCTCCACCGCCGGCACGCGCTCGAGCGCGCCCCCGTCGGCCACCGGGCACGTAACCGCCGGGAGGTCGCTCACACCGGCGGGCGGAAAGCCAAGGCCCGAGGGCGCCGCACGCAGGCCCGTGGCATTCGCGACGGCCGCCATCTCGATCACGGACTTCGTGCCGTCGAGGAACGAGTTGTACATCTGGGCGTTGTAACCCGCCTCCGCCGCTCGCCCGCGGTCGATGCCGTAGTGATCCCAGACCGTGTCGGGAGTGGACTCCTCGAAGGCGGGCAGGTAACGGGTTCCCTTGCCGGCCGCCACGACCTCGAAGCCACAGGTGAAGGCCCAGTCGACCAGCTCGCAGATCAGCGCCGGCTGGTCGCCGTAAGCGAGCGAGTAGACCACGCCGGCCTCCGCGGCGCGCGCCGCCAGGAGCGGTCCGGCGAGCACGTCGGCCTCGACGGTGACCATCACCACGTGGCGGCCGCGCTCGATCGCCGCAAGCGCATGCGTGATCCCCGCCGCGGGCGACCCGGTTGCCTCGACCACCACCTCGATCGGACCGTCGAGCAGCTCGTGCACGTCCTCGGTCACGTACGTGGTTCCCTGCGCGCACGCCGTGTCCATATCGGGAGCGGCTGTCTGCGCTGCCGGCCAGCCGATTGGCTCCAGCGCGACCCGGCTGCGGTCGAGGTCGGCGATCCCCACCACGTGTATCCCAGGTGTGCGCCGAGCTTGGGCGAGATACATCCGGGCGAAGGTCCCCGCGCCGATGATGCCCACGCGCACGGGTCGCCCGGCCGCCGCGCGGGCGCGAAGTCCCCCGGCCATTGACAGCTGCCTTGACGTGCTCGACGAGATGGCCGCCTACTAGGCCGCTTCCCGGGGCATCCGCTCCGCCGCGTCCAGCGCCTGCTCGCGGCTGAAGTACATCTCCAGCCGGGCGAGCTTGCCGTCGCGGCCGCCGTGGACGTAGAAGACCTCGAAGTTCATCTCGATCCCGCTCTCGCGCCCGCGCCCATGGTGCCGAGTGACGCTGATCAGCACGCCGTCGCCGAGGTCGACGACCTCCGTCAGCTCCATCTGGAAGTCCTCCCACTCGGAGGGCCAGTCGGTCATCGCGGCGGCCATCGCGCCCGGGCCCTCGTAGGTCTTCGCGTCGGGGACCTCCGGGGGCTGCACGATCGTGAGGTCCGGCGTGGTCATGTCGTCGAACCAGTCCAGGTCGCCGCGCTGGAGCGCCGCGAAGCCCGCATGTACCAGATCCACGTCCTCCTGAGCCATCCGGAAAGGAAGTATCGCCGCGGGGCAGCGAGCTAGCCTTTTCGGCGTGACCGCTCAAGCCTTGTATGAGCCGCTCGGCGGTCGGCGCCACCGGCACGGGCAGGTCGAGCATTCGCACCATCACCACGGCGCGCATACGCACGAGCGACAGCGAGCGGGCCACTCTCACCACGACCACGGCCATTCCCACGGGCTCGTGGACGACTCGATCAAGCGCTCGCGCGAGGGCGTGCGGGCGGTGCTCCTGTCGCTCGCCGTGCTCGCGCTCGCCGCGGCCGCCCAGACGCTCATCTTCGTGCTGTCGGGCAGCGTCGCGCTGCTCGCCGACCTGATCCACAACTTCGGCGACGCTCTCACCGCCGTTCCGCTCGGCATCGCGTTCCTGATGCGCTCGGCGCGCGCCGAGCGCAACGCCGGGCCTGTTCGTGGTCGCGGCGATCTTCATCAGCGCGTGTGTGGCCGGCGCGGAGGCGGTTCGCGGCTCATCCACCAGAGCCCGCCCGACCACCTTGCCGCTCTCGCTGCGGCCGGCGCGATCGGCTACCTCGCGAACTTCGTGGCGGGCCGAGTGCGAACCCGCGCCGGCCGGCGGCTCGACAGCCCTGCGCTGATCGCGGACGGCAATCACGCGCGCGCCGACGCCTACGTGTCGCTCGCGGTGATCGCCTCCGCCGTCGCCGTGGCCATCGGGATCCCGATCGCGGACCCGCTCATCGGCCTGGCGATCACGCTCGTGATCCTGCGCATCACCTGGCAGTCGTGGTCGACCGTGCGGGGTCACGATCACCAGCGCCCGCGATAGGCTCGCGCCCACCCCAACGGGATCGCTCGAGGTCGGACCGGCCCGGGACGAGACCAGAAGGAGGCGCACCCATGGCCCGCACCGCGCGGGCGACGATCACCGAGCGCGAGGCGCTCCAGGTCGAGCAGGCGAACAGCAGCGGGAGGACGCCGGTCGTGTTCATCCACGGCCTCTGGCTGCTGCCGAGCAGCTGGGACAACTGGGCGCAGCTGTTCGAGGAGGCCGGATACGCCGCGCTGACCCCGTCCTGGCCCGACGACCCGGAGACGGTCGAAGAGGCACGGGCGAACCCGGACGTGTTCGCCAAGAAGACGCTGAAGCAGATCGCCGATCACACCGCCGACGTGATCGGAGCCTGAACAAGAAGCCGGCGGTGATGGGCCACTCCACCGGCGGCCTCCTGACCTTCATGATCGCCGACCGCGGGCTGTCCGCGGCGTCGGTCGCGATCGATCCCGGCCCCTTCCGCGGAGTGTTGCCGCTGCCGCTCTCAGCGTTGAAGTCGGCCGGTCCCGTGCTGAAGAACCCGCTCAACCGCAGCCGCGCGATCACCCTCACGCTGGATCAGTTCAAGTACGGCTGGGCGAACGCGCTCAGCGACGAGGAGGCCAAGCAGCTCTACGACACCTACCACGTGGCCGCGCCGGGCGTGGCGCTGATGCAGATGGCCAACGCGAACCTGAACCCCTTCACCGAGGCCAAGGTGGACCCGAAGAACCCCAACCGCGGACCGCTGCTGATCATCGACGGGGAGAAGGACCACACGGTGCCGTGGGCGATCGCGAACGCCGCCTACAACAGGCAGAAGCACAACACGGCGGTGACCGAGATCGAGAAGATCCCGAACCGCGGTCACTCGCTCACGATCGACAGCGGCTGGCGCGAGGTGGCCGACAGGGCGCTCGCGTTCGTCAAGCGGTTCGCCCCGCCGGACGCCTAGTCCTTGTGTGACTCGTCCATCACGCGCTGACCGCGAGCGCGTAGCGATTCCTGGACGGTGAGGTGGTGGAAGTTCCCGCCGGCGCGCTGCTTTGTGCCGGTCTGCGTCGAGCCCGGGCGCCACACCTCGAGGTCGAGCTCCTCGCACTGCTCCTTCGTGGCCCAGGCCAGCGGCTGACGGCCGCCGGTCTTCCTGGCGCCACCCTGGACGATCAGCACCAGGCCGAGCCTCGCCTTCGCCGCCTCGACGGCCGGCCATTCGAGCCCAGCCCCCTTCGCCTCCGTCGCGAGCTCGTTCCTGCGTCGCGGGCCCTTCGCCAACTTCGCCTGGAGCCACACCACCGAATCAGCCGTCTCTACCTGGCTCATGGCTGGCCTCCCAGCAAAGTCGTTGCAAAAAGCACAACCCCGACACTAGCGGGTGTCGGCCGCTCAGGCGGTCGGGCCCGTCGCCTGCTCGCGCCGGATCTGGCGGCCGAGCGAGGCGAAGCCCTGCACCCAGAGCACCGCGCCGACGCCCAGCGGCACGAGCCACCACGAGCCCCACTCTCCGATCACGGCGAACACGAGCACCGGCAGCGAGAAGGGCAGCGGCCGCAGGTAGAAGCGACGCAGGTAGTGCAGCCGCTCGGTCCTCGGCGCGTCCGGCGGCGGGGGCGGCCCGAAGAAGTGCAACGCGAGCCTCATGAATCCACCATAACCGCGTTTTTCCGCGTTGGCGCGCGGGTTTGTCTACGGTTCCTCACATGACGATCGACGACAGAGCGGAGGCGTTTCGCGGCCTCCACGAGCGCCCCGGAGGGTTCGTGATCCCGAACCCATGGGACGTGGGCAGCGCGCGGATCCTCGCCGCCCTCGGCTTCGAGGCGCTCGCAACCACTAGCGGAGGGCTCGCCTACTCGCTCGGGCGCCGGGACGGGCAGGGAGCGGTCTCGCGCGAGGAGACGCTCCAACACGCCGCGACGATCGTCGAGGCCACCCCGCTGCCGGTGGCCGCAGATCTCGAGAACGGCTACGGCGACGATCCGGAGACGGTGGCGGAGACGATCCGCGCCGCGGCAGCCGCCGGTCTGGTCGGCGGCTCGATCGAGGACGCCACCACGCGGCCGGACGAGCCCATCTACCCGCTCGCACAGGCGGCGGAGCGCGTGCAGGCGGCGGCCGAGGCCGCGCGCTCGCTTCCGTTCCTGTTCACCGCGCGCGCGGAGAACTACCTCTACGGGCGCCGCGACCTTGACGACACGCTCGCCCGGCTCGAGGCCTACGAGGCCGCCGGGGCGGACGTGCTCTACGCGCCAGGGCTCACGGACATCGAGGAGATCCGCCAGGTCTGCGGGGCGCTGTCGAAGCCGGTGAACGTGATCGCCATGCCGGGCGGCCCGAGCGTGGCGGAGCTCACTGCCGCTGGGGTCACCCGCGTGAGCCTCGGCTCCGCGCTCTACCGCGCCGCGATGGGCGGGTTCCTCCGCGCCGCGAAGGAGCTGCGCGACGACGGCACGTTCGGCTTCCTCGACGACGCGGGCTCCGGCACGGAGCTGAGCTCGTACATGGAGTAGACGGCTCGGACCGCCCTGGCGGTGGCCTAACCTCCGGACATGGCGGTCAGCACGGCCCACCCGCCGCAGGTGCTGCACCTCTCGCTGGTGGTCGGGGGAGCGTTGCGGGACTCCGCGGGGAACGCCTCGGCCGGATCGACGACCTGATCGTGCGGCTCGGCGAGGTCGGCTATCCGCCGATCACCGGCTTCCTCGCGACGATCGCCGGCCGGCAGTCCTACGTGCCCGCCGAGCAGGTGGCCGGGATGGACCACGGCGTGGTGACCCTCCGCAAGCCCAAGCTCGACCTGCGCCGCTTCGAGCGCCGGCCGGAGGAGGTGCTGCTGAAGGAGGACGTGCTCGACCACCAGCTGATCAACGTCGACGGCGCCCGGCTGGTGCGGGCGAACGAGATCGAGCTGGCGCGACTCGAGGGCTGGTGGCGCGTGGTGGGCGTGGACACCGGGCCGCGGGGCGGCCTGCGGCGGCTGTTGCCGAAGCGGATCGGCCGTCGGGTGGAGCCGGGGGCGTTCCTCGACTGGGCCAGCGTCGAGCCGTTCGTCGGCCATGTGCCGACGGTGAAGCTGCGCGTGCCCCATCCGAAGCTCGCCAAGCTCCACCCCGCCCAGATCGCCGACCTGGTGGAGGCGGCCTCGCACAGCGAGGGGGAGGAGATCATCCAGGCCGTCGGCGAGGGCGATCGCGAGCTCGAGGCCGACGTCTTCGAGGAGCTCGACGACCACCACCAGGTCGAGTTTCTCGAGCAGCGCTCCGACGAGGAGGTGGCGCAGGTGCTCGCGCGAATGGCGCCCGACGACGCAGCCGACCTGGTCGCGGAGCTCGAAGAGCCGCGCCGAGAGGCGGTGCTGATGCTCCTGCCGGTGTCCCACCGCACCAAGGTGCGCGCGCTGCTCGGCTACGACCCCGCCGAGGCGGGCGGCCTGATGAGCCCCGACTTCGTGGCGGTCTACCAGCAGGCCACCGTCGAGGAGGCTCTACAACGCGTCCGTGCGAGCTCGGTGCCGCCGGAGCTCCTGACGACCGTGTTCGTCATGGACTCGCTGAAGCGGCTCGAGGGGAGCATCCCGGTCGCTCTGCTGCTGCGCGCCGAGCCGGACGCCGGCCTGGTGGAGCTGGTGCACCGGGACACGCCCCGGCTGGTACCGGAGGCGGACTTCGAGGAGGTCGCGCGGCTGATGGCCGACTACAACCTCACGGCGGCCCCGGTCGTGGATTCCGATCAGCGCATGATCGGCGTGGTCACGGTCGACGACGTGCTCGAGGTGATGCTGCCGAAGGGCTGGCGGCGGCGCTTCGGGTTACTCGGCGAAGATTGAGCGCCGTCGTCCTAGACTCCCGCTCCATGATTGCCGGCGACAGAGCAGATGGCGGGCCGAGTAGGTGCTGCACGGGCGCGCTTCCAGTCGGCCATCGGCGGCCGGCCGCGCCTGCCTGCCTGGATCGCTGTTCGCGGCCGCCCGTCGCTCCCGCGCCGGCTTAGGCGCCGCCCCACAGTCCTCATAGCGTTCTTCGCCCTGCTCGGGCCGGGGCTGATCGCGGCCAACGCCGGCAACGACGCCGGCGGGATCGCCACCTACTCCGAGGTCGGCGCCAAGTACGGCTACGGCCTGCTCTGGATGATGGTGCTGATCACCTTCTCCCTGGCGCTGGTCCAGTGCTGTCGGCACGCATGGGGGTGGTCACGGGCAAGGGCCTCGCCGAGCTCGTACGGGAGAACTACGGCATCCGCTGGTCGGCCTTCGCCACCGTGGCCGTGCTGATCGCGAGCCTGGGAATCTGCATCTCGGACTTCGTGGGGGTCGGGGCGGCGCTGGGCCTCGCGGGCATCCCCGCCCAGGTGTCGGTGCCGATCGCCGCGGTGGCGATCTGGCTGATCATCGTGCGCGGCTCCTACCGCTCGGCCGAGCGGGTGTTCATCTGGCTGACGATCCCGTTCTTCGCCTATCCGATCGCGGCGATCCTCGCCCACCCGGACTGGGGCGACGTGGGAAAGGCGATCGTCGAGCCCCACATCCAGATGAACTCGGCCTATCTGCTGCTGTTCGTGGCCACCGCGGGCACGACGATCACGCCGTATATGCAGCTGTACCTCCAGTCGGCGGTGGTCGAGCGCGGCGTGCGGGTCAGCGAGCTGCGCGGCGAGCAGCGCCAGGCGATCTCCGGCGCGATCTTCGCCAACCTGATCGCCTGCTTCGATCATCATCGCCACCGGGGCGACGCTGTACGTACACGGGATCCATTCGATCGACTCGGCCGCGCAGGCGGCCCGGGCGCTGGAGCCGTTCGCGGGCCAGTACGCCGAGGCCCTGTTCGGCATCGGGCTGCTCGGGGCCAGCTTGCTGGCCTGCGCGATCCTGCCGATCGCGACCAGCTACGTGATCTCCGAGTCGCTGGGCTTCGAGAAGGGACTCGGGCAGAAGCCGGGCGACGCGCCGGTGTTCGTCGGGGTGATCACGGCGATGATCGCGATCTCCACCATCGTCGCGGTGATTCCCGGCATCCCGGTGATCTCGCTGCTCGTGGGCGTGCAGGTGGTCAACGGGGTGCTGCTGCCGATCAACCTCTTCTTCATCTGGCGGCTCTCACGCAGCCGCAAGATCATGGGCGAGCACCGAAACAAGGGGAGGCTCGACGGTCTTGCCGCTGTTACCGTGCTCGCGACGTCTGCGCTCTCGCTGATCCTGGTGGCCGTGACCTTGCTGGGGAAGTAGCCAGATGAGGACGGCAGCACTGCTCGGCACCGGGATCTGCGCGCTCGCGCTGAGCGCCTGCGGCGGCGGGCACGAGGACAAGCTCGACCTGGTCCCGCCGCGCTTCGGGCCCGCCCCGCAATACCGCCCGGACGCGCTCAGCCAGGAGGTGGCGGGCGCCGCGCCGGTCGGCTCGCTGCGCTGTCAGGCCCGCGCGCGCCCGCGCATGGGAGTGCACCTCGAGATCTTCGTGAACCGCCTCGACGTGGTGATCCCCGCCGGCATCGGCATCGCGCCGCCCCACCAACGCGAGGGCGCCTATGTGAGCGGGGGGCGCTGCTCCTATCCCGTGCGCACCACCGATCCGACGGGCATGATCGAGGTGGACCGCGCGCTCCAGGGACGCGCCACGCTCGGGCAGTTCTTCGACGCCTGGGGGCAGCCGTTCGGGTCGCGCCGGCTGCTCGGCTTCAGCGCCCGCGGGCGGGACCGCGTGGCGGTCTACATCGACGGGCGGCTGTGGACGGGAGATCCGCGATCGGCGCCCCTCACCCGCCACGCCGCGATGATGGTGGAGCTCGGCGGGTACGTCCCGCCGCGGCTCGCATACGGTTTCCCTCCCGACCTGTGAAACGCGCCACCTGCATCCTCGTCGCGCTGGTCCTGCTCGCCCTTCCCGTCTCGGCCTCGGCCGACGTGGACCCCGCGAGCGACGTGCTGCTGTTCCAGAACGAGTACTTCCCGCGCGTGCAGCCGCCCTCGGCGGAGCTGAAGGGCACCCTCACCGCGCTCACCGACGAGGCGAACAAGGCCGACTACGGCATCAAGGTCGCGATCATCGGCGCGCGCCTCGACCTGGGCGGGGTGCCGCAGCTCTACCGGCACCCGGACCAGTACGCGAAGTACCTGGGCCTCGAGCTGCACAGCGCCACCGGCCTGGTGCAGCCGCTGGTGGTGGTGATGCGCGGCGGCATCGCCGTCTACGGCGCGGACTCCGAGGCCAAGGCGATCGAGGGGCTCAAGGTGCCCCCGAAGGCCACGGCCGACGACCTCACGCGCGTGGCGATAGAGGCCACCAAGCGCCTCGCGGCCGCGGCCGGCCATCCGCTGGCCACGCCGAGCGTGAAGAAGGTGCAGAAGAAGGGCAAGTCGAACAGCGCCCCGCTGCTCGCCTTCCTGGCCCCGGTGATCCTGCTGCTGCTGTTGGGTCTGCTCCTCTGGCAGCAGCGCCGCCGCCGGCCGCCAAAAGAGCCTGCAAATGGCGATATCCCGGATCCCGCGGACCCCGCCGGCTGACAAATTAAAGACCTGTGGCGAATTCCGGAAAGTCGTGTAAGGGTAGGTGAAGACGTAGGCAGTACCCCTCCTTAGTAGCCCTCCAACCTCACCCTCCATATGCCCTCCAAAACCGCGCCCAAGTGGGCTCTCGCTTCCGTTGTCGCCTGCCTGGCCACCCTCGGCCTGGCCAGCTCCGCGTTCGCCGCGCTGCCCGATATCAAGCAGGCCCCCGCTCCCACCTGGGACGGCGGCTTCTCGATGGTCAAGGTCGGCAGCCAGGTGCAGCTGCAGTTCCCCGCCCAGATCGACGTCACGACCAAGGGCGGCCCGCTGACGATCACCGGTTCGCGCAAGGACACCAGCGTGAACACGATGGACGCGTTCGAGGCCGGCGTCAGCGGCGTGGTCGGCGCGCTCCAGTACAACTTCGACCCGAGCCATCAGCACTGGCACTACCTCGCGCTCGACCGCTACGACCTGCGCTCGCACGACTCGTCGCTGACCGAGGTGGCGCGCGATCAGAAGACCGGCTTCTGCCTGGTGCAGAGCGCGCAGATCAACCCCACCGACTGCCAGCACAACAACCCCTCCGCGACTCGCGGTGTCCGAGACCATCAACCCGGGCTTCAGCGACATCTACGACCCGGCGCGTGACGGCCAGTACATCGACGTCACGGGTCTGAACGGCACCTACGAGTTCATCCAGTGGGTCAACGCGGACTGCCGCCTGGCCGACATGGGCCCGGCCGGCCACACCTGGGCCACGGTGCTGCAGATCAACGCCACGGCCGGGACTCCGACGGTCACGGTCACCAGCCAGACGCCGCTCTGGAACAACTACTACGCCGGCCTCAGCAACGTCGCGAAGTGCCTGCCGACCGAGACCCAGCGGCCGATCGTCACCGGAGCCGCCCAGGTGGGCAACATCCTCTCGACGGTGCCGGGCTCCTGGCTCCAGCGGATGGCGAACGAGTTCACCTACCAGTGGCGCCGCTGCGACGCCACCGGCTGGAACTGCGCGGACATCCCCGGCGCCACGGCACAGAACTACGCGCCGACCGACGCCGACGCGGGTCGCACGATCCGCGCGCGGGTGACCGGCGACTTCATCGGCAGCAGCGAGCAGGGCACCCCGCAGGACTCCGAGGCCACCACGGTCGTGGCTGACGCCTCGCCCCAGGGCCCCGGCACGCCGAACACGCCGAACGGGACTCCGGGCGGCGGCACGCCTCCCATTGTCTCGCTCACGGCGGCGCTGAAGACCCATCGCTCGATCAGCGTCCACAAGCTGATCAAGGACGGCCTGACCACCCGGGCGCACTGCTCGGAGGCCTGCGCCGTGCGCGTCTCCCTGGTGGGGCGCGGGGGCGTGAAGCTCGGCACGCTCACCAGCAAGCTCTCAAAGGCCGGAAGCCGCACCGTCACGCTCAAGCTGAGCCGCAAGTCCAAGCGTGTCGTGAGCCGCTTCCACTCCGGCCGGCTGACCCTGTGGCTCTACGTGAGAAGCCACGACGGCCAGCAGCAAACCGTCTCCCGGGTGCTCGACCTCAAGGTTTGAGGGCAGCTGGGATCGCCGGGCCGCCAGCGGGCGGCCCGGCGGCCCTGGCGCGTACCTCAGCGGGGCTATAGGCTGGCCTCGTCGCCGGTGTGGGCGAGCCTCCACTGACGACTCTCTCCCTGGGCGGGGGACGGCCCGAGCGGTCGTCCCTCAGCCCTTAACCCTTGAGCTCCCGGCGCGCGACCCGCTGCTCGGCCCCCGCGGCAGCTCGCGCTGAGCAGCCGGCGATGTGGTCGTTCACGAGCCCGCAGGCCTGCATCGCGGCGTAGACAGTGGTGGGGCCGACGAAGCGGAAGCCACGCCGCTTCAGCTCGCGCGACAGCGCCTCGGAGGCGGGGGTGGTGGCGGGCAGGTCCGCGCGCGTGCGCGGGGCACGGCGCCTGGTCTCCCGGAAGGGCTCGAACAAGGCGGCAAGGGAGCCCAGCTCGTCGCGCGCCTCGGCCGCCCGGCGCGCGTTCTCGATCGCGGCCTCGATCTTGCTGCGGTTGCGGACGATGCCCGCGTCGCCCATCAGGCGCTTCACGTCGCGGGCGCCGAAACGCGCCACCTCGTCGATCCTGAAGCCCGCGAACGCGGCCCGGAACGCCTCGCGCTTGCGCAGGATCGTGATCCAGGCGAGGCCGGCCTGGAAGCCCTCGAGGCAGAGGCGCTCGTAGAGCCCGTCGTCGTCCACCACGGGCCGGCCCCACTCCTCGTCGTGATAGGCGACGTACTCCGGCGCGCTGCCCGCCCACCAGCAGCGGCGGCGGCCGTCGTCGCCTCGGATCAGAGTGGGTGTTTCGGACATTTCACCTGCATAATGCCTGTGCTTTCCGACACAAGATGTACGATCACGAGGCTCGGTGACGCGAGGGCGCCAGATGACGGACCAAGCCACGCATGAATCAGGAGGCGTCCTCGATCCCCAACGGTCGCTCGCCTTCCTGGCCCAGGTCAGCATCGCGCTGGCGCGCTCGCTCGACTATGAGCACACCCTCGCCGAGGTGGCGCAGCTCGCGGTGCCCGAGTTCGCGGACTGGTGCGCGGTCGACATCGTGTTGCCGGATGGGTCGCTGCGCCAGATAACGAGCGGCCATCCGGATCCGCGGATGGAGGAGCTGCTGATGGACCTCCGCCGCCGCTACCGCGCGGAGAAGGGGCAGAGCGAGGGCGTGATGCACGTCATCGCCAGCGGCCAGTCCGAGCTCGCCACGGACGTGAAGGGACAGCCCCGCATGCACATCGGCGAGGACGAGGAGGCCCTCTACGAGACCCTCTCGCCGCGCTCCTACATCATCATCCCCCTGGTCGCGCGGGGGCGCACGATCGGCGCGCTCACCTTCCTGTCGACCATCCCCGGGCGTCACTACACGCGCACGGACCTCGAGTTCGCGGAGCACCTGGCGCGCCGCTTCGGCCTCGCCGTGGACAACTCGCGGCTGTACCAGGCCGCCGAGAGCGCCCGCGACAGGCTCTCGTTCATCGCCGAGGCCAGCGAGCTGCTCGCGTCCTCGCTCGAACTCGAGGAAACCCTCCAGCAGGTGGCGATGCTCGCGGTCTCGAGCCTGGCCGACTGGTGCAGCATCGAGGTGGTGGACGACGATGGTCAGCTGCGGAACGCCGCCACCGCGCACGTGGACCCCGCCAAAGTGGCCCTGGCCCAGGAGCTGCGCGGGCGCTACCCGATCGACCCGGACGACCCCACCGGGGTGCCGAACGTGATCCGCACCGGCCGCTCGGAGCTGTACCCGGAGATCACCGACGAGCTGCTGGTGCAGGGCGCGCGCGACGAGGAGCAGCTCGCGCTGCTGCGCAGCCTGGGCCTGCGCTCGGTGCTCATCGTGCCGCTCGCGGCCCGCGGCCACACGCTCGGGGCGATCACGCTCGTATCCGCGGAGTCCGGGCGCACGTACGGCTCGGAGGACCTGCGCTTCGGCGAGGATCTGGCGCGACGCGCCGCCGTGGCCGTCGACAACTCGCGCCTCTACGGCCGTGAGCACAACGCGGCGGTCACGCTCCAGAAGAGCCTGCTCCCGCGGCAGCTGCCGGACGTCCCGGGCGTGCAGTTCGCGGCCCGCTACCTGCCGGCCACGTCCGAGCTCGACGTGGGCGGCGACTGGTACGACGCGATCCCGCTGGCCGACGGCAGCGTGGGGGTCGCGATCGGGGACGTGGTGGGGCACGGGATCGAGGCGGCCGCCGTGATGGGCCAGTTCCGCAACGCCCTGCGCGCGTACGTGCTCGACGGGCGCGGCCCCGACGCCGCGGTCGAGCGGCTGAACCGGCTCACGCGCACCTTCGACCAGAACGACATGGCCACCCTGGCTTACGCGGTGATCGACACCGCCGGCAGCAGCATTCGCTACGTCCGCGCCGGGCATCCGCCGCCGCTCGTCCGCCGTCCCGACGGCGAGGTGAGCCAGCTGAACGGCAAGGGGGCGCTGCCGGTCGGGGTCGCGCCCAACGTCCGCTATCCGTCCTCGACGGTGAAGCTGGCGCCGGGCTCGACGCTGCTGCTCTACACCGACGGCCTGGTGGAGCGGCGCGGCAAGTCGCTGGACGAGGGCATCGCCCAGCTCGAGGCCGTCCTGTCGAGCGCGCCGGACTCGCTCGAGCAGCTCTGCGACCACGTGCTCCGGGCGCTTGCCCCCGAGGTCGAGCGGGACGACGACATCGCTCTCCTGGCGGTCCGGCCGCTCGAGATGGAGACGGAGCGCTTCCACGCGACGCTGCGGGCCGAGCCCACCGAGCTGGCGCGGCTGCGCCGCCTGTTGATGCGCTGGCTGCGCCTCACGCGCGCCAGCGCGCAGGAGATCTACGACATCACGATCGCAACGGGCGAGGCCTGCGCCAACGCGATCGAGCACGCCTACGGGGCGCGCCCCGCGCGCTTCGAGGTGGAGGGCAGGTTTGAGGAGGGGGCGGTCAAGCTGTGCGTCCGCGACTTCGGCAACTGGCGCGCGCCACGGGGGGCGCACCGGGGTCGCGGACTGCAGCTCATCGAGGCCCTGATGGAGGACGTCGAGATCGTGCGCGACGAGCGTGGCACGGAGGTGCGGATGAGCAGGCGACTGGCGGGGGCCGGATGAGCTCGCTGGCCAGGCTCACGCTCCAGCTCCACGGAGACGTGCAGGTGGCGTCGATCGCCGGTGAGGTCGACGTCTCGAACGCCGGCACGATCGAGGCGGAGATCGCCGAGTCCGTCTCCAACACCGCCGACGGCCTGGTCCTCGACCTGACCGACACCGACTACTTCGACAGCGCGGGCATCCGGATGCTGTTCGAGCTGCGCGGGCGCCTCACCGGGCGCCGCCAGAGCCTGCACGTCGTGGTGCCGAGAGAGGCGCTCATCCTGGGCGCGCTGCTGGTGACCGAGGTGGACCAGCTGGTGCCGATCCACGACACGCTCGAGCAGGCGCTCGGGGGCTTCGCCGAGGAGGAGGAGCGGCCGGCGAGCTGAGACGCTCGCGCGCGGCTCTCGACATGGCGAAACGGGATCCACGCATGGTGGCGCTCGGCTACGGCAAGTTCGTCCGGGCCGACCGGGTCTTCGCGGTCGTCCCTATCGAGGGCGAGGAGCGCGGCGACGGCAGCCGCACCTACGTCCACGTGGACGGCCTCTCTCAGCCACTCGTCGCCTCGCGCTCGGAGCGGGCGATCCTCGCGGACGTCGAGGCGGCGCTCACCGAGGCGGCCGGGATTCCCAGGCGCCGCTCCGGCCGCGGCGGCGAGACTCTCTTCTGAGTGCTCGCCGTCCTCTACGACATCCACGCCAACCTGCCGGCGCTCGAAGCCGTGCTGGACGATGCCGCCTCCGAGGGCGCGGACAGCTTCCTGCTGGGCGGTGACTACGCGAGCCTCGGTGCCTGGCCGGTCGACACGCTCGCGCGCCTGCGAGCGCTGCCCGACGCCATCTGGCTGCGCGGCAACTGGGAGCGCTGGCAGGGGAGCGAGTCGTTTGCGCCCAGCTTCGAGTTCATCCAGTTGGCGCTCGCCTGGGTGCGCGAGGCGCTTGGCCCCGGTGACGTGGCCGAGCTGGCCGGGCTGGCCGAGACGGCGACGCTGCGGGAGACGTTCTTCTGCCACGCGTCGCCGATCTCCGACATGCGCACGTTCGCGCCCGAGCCGGCCGGCGACGACGCCGAGCTTGCTCGGTGGGGTGGGGGAGCGGCGAGTGGTGTTCGGGCACAGCCACATCCAGTTCCGGCGCCTGACCGGGGATGGGGTGGAGCTGATCAACGCCGGCAGCGTGGGGCTTCCCTTCGACGGCGACACGCGCGCCGCCTACGCGGTGGTGCGTGACGGCGGCGAGGCCGAGCTCAGGCGCGTGGAGTACGACCACGAGCGCTCCGCGGCCGATCGTGCGCGAGCGCATGCCCGGGTTCGGCGACGACCTGGCGCGGCGCATCGAGACGGCCCAGCCGCCGGGCTGAACGCCCGGCTCCGTACACTGCCCCGCGTGGATTACGGCGTTGCGATGTTCACGACGGACTACACGGTCGACCCGGGCACGTTCGCCCGCAGCGCCGAGGAGCGCGGCTTCGACTCGGTCTACTTCCCGGAGCACACGCACATCCCGGTCAAGCGCGACTCTCCCTGGCCCGGCGGTGGGGACCTGCCGAAGGAGTACTGGCACCTGCACGATCTGTTCGTGGCCCTCACGGCCGCGGCGGCTGCCACGGAGCGGATCAAGATCGGCAGCGGCATCTGCCTGATCATCGAGCGCGATCCGATCACCACGGCGAACGAGGTCGCGAGCGTGGATCACCTCTCGGGCGGCCGGCTGATCTTCGGCATCGGCGCGGGCTGGAACCGCGAGGAGATGGCCAACCACGGCACGGACCCGGCCAAGCGCTTCCGCGTCATGCGCGAGCGGGTGGAGGCGATGACGGAGATCTGGACCAAGGACGAGGCCGAGTACCACGGCGAGTTCGTGGACTTCGACCCGATCTGGTCGTGGCCGAAGCCGATCCAGAAGCCGCGCCCGCCGGTGATGATCGGCGGCATGGGCAAGACCGTGGTGGACCGCGTGCTCGAGTTCGGCGACGGCTGGTTCCCGCAGCCCGGGCGCCTGTCGGACGACGAGTTCGTCGCCCGCCTGGAGGAGCTCCCGCGCCGTGCCGCGGAGACCGGCCGCGAGTTCAGCATGAGCGTGTTCGGGGCGAAGCCCGAGCTCGCCTCGCTCGAGCGCTACGAGCAGGCCGGCGCCTCGCGCACGGTCTTCTGGATCCCGCCCTGCGAGCGTGACGAGGCCGAGAGCCGCCTCGACGCTCTGGCCCAGAAGCTCGGTCTCGGCTAGCCCATGGGTCGCCTGTCGCAGGTCTTCCTGCCCAGGGACCGCGAGTTCTTCGACCTCTTCGAGGAGGCCGGCGTGAACATCCACCGCGCGGCCGAGCTGCTCGAGCGCATGTTGCGCGACTACCCCGAGAACAGCGAGCTGGCCCGCGAGGTCCTCATCTGCGAGCAACATGGGGACCGCATCACGCACGACATCGTCCAGCGCCTCAACAACACGTTCGTCACGCCGATCGACCGCGAGGACATCCTCGCCCTCGCCTCCGGGCTGGACGACATCGTGGACTACATCGAGGAGGTCGCGGACTTCCTCGGCCTCTACAAGATCGAGGCCCCGATGGAGGCCGCGCAGAAGATGGCCGACGTGCTCGTGCAGGCCACGCAGCAGATCGCGGAGGCGATGCCGAACATGCGCGGCTTCAAGGACCTCTCGCGCTACACCGTCGAGATCAACCGGCTGGAGAACGACGGCGACCGAATCCAACGCGAGGCGCTTGCCGCGCTGTTCATCGAGGGCATCGACCCGATGGTCGTGATCCGCTGGAAGGACATCTACGAGCGTCTCGAGGAAGCGATCGACGCCACCGAGAAGGTCGCCTACACGCTCGAGGGCATCGTCCTTAAGAACGCCTGAGCTGGTCGCGTCGGCATGAACAGCGACATCGTCCTCGTCCTCGTGATCGGCGCGGCGCTCCTGTTCGACTTCACGAACGGCTTTCACGACACGGCCAACGTGGTTGCCACGTCGATCTCCACGCGCGCGATCTCGCCGAAGCTGGCGGTGGGTTGCGCGTCGATCCTCAACTTTGTCGGCGCGTTCATCTCGCTGAAGGTCGCGGCGACGGTGGCCCAGGGGATCGTGTCGGCCTCGGCGATCACGCCGACGGTCGTCTTCGCCGGCCTGATCGGTGCGATCTTCTGGAACCTGATCACCTGGTACTTCGGCCTGCCGTCGAGCTCCTCGCATGCCCTGATCGGCGGGCTCGTGGGCGCGGTCATCGTGGGCGAGGGCGCCCAGGATGTGATCTTCAGCGGGCTGGTGGGCAAGGTGATCGTCCCGGCGCTGATCGCGCCCGTGCTCGCGTTCGCGTCGGCGGCGATAGCCATCGTCGTGGCCTACCGGGTGCTGGGCGCGCTACGGCCGGGACCGGTCACGAAGGGCTTCAAGTTCGGCCAGCTGATCTCGGGAAGCCTGCTCGCGCTCGCGCACGGCACGAACGACGCCCAGAAGACGATGGGCGTGATCACGCTCGCGCTGATCGCCCACGGCAATATCTCGGCGGACCACTTCTACGTGCCGCACTGGGTCGTGATCTCATCGGCCAGCGCCATCGCCCTCGGCACCTATAGCGGCGGCTGGCGCATCATCAAGACGATGGGCAGCCGCATCATCAAGATGGACGCCGCGCAGGGCTTCTCCGCTTCGGGCGTCGGCGCAACCGTGATCCTGGCCGCCTCGCACTACGGCTATCCGCTCTCCACCACCCAGGTGATCTCGGGTGGCGTGATGGGCGCGGGCGCGGCCAAGCGCGTGTCGGCCGTCCGCTGGGGCGTGGCCGGCAACATCGTGATCGCGTGGGTGCTCACGCTCCCGGCGGCGGGCTGCATCGGCGCACTCGTCTACGGCGTCACGCAGCTGTTCGGCACGGGCGCCGCGGGCCCGCTCGTGGTGTCGGTCCTGCTGGTGCTGGTCACGATGGGCGTGCTGGTGCGCCGGCTGCAGCAGGGTCCCCCGATCACGGCCGAGGCATGATCGCCGCCCAGGTCGTCGACTGGGGCACGATCGGCAAGGTGATCCTCGTCGCGCTCGTGGCCAGCCTGGCGGTCAGCGCCGGCTTCGCGTTCTCGATCCTCGGCGCCGTCCGCTCGACCGAGATGCGGCGCGACGGCCACGCGCTCCAGGCGAGCGCGTATGCGCTGGTCGGGTTCGTGGGCGCGGCGGTGTGCGTGGCCGCCATCCTGGGCGGCATCATCGCGCTGACGACGAAGTAGCCGGCCTTCGTCAGGCGGCCAGGGCCAGCAGGCGCTCCAGGTCCTCCTCCGAGGACCAGGCGCCCACCGAGGCGCGCACGAGCCCGCTGCCGGGTAGCTGGCGCACCACCACGCCACCCTCGGCCATGGTCTTCACGCGCGTGTCGGGGTCCGGATCGCCCCAGGAGACCAGCGTGGAGTCGCCGCGCGGTGCCACCTCCAGGCCGCGCTCGGCGAGCCCCACGGCCAGCGTGCGGGCGAGCGAGGTCGCGGCCGCATGGACCTCGGCCCAGCCGGCATCGGCGAGCAGCTCGATGGAGGCGAGCGACCAGGCGGCGGAGTGCCCGGTCAGAAAGCCCTGGTCGAGCCGGCGCGCGTCCTCGTGCAGGCGCAGGTCGAAAGCCTCGTGCGGGTCCTCGAGGCACTGGAAGCCGAGCCAGCGTGTGCTCACGTCGCCGAGGCGCTCCCTGCGCACGTACAGGCAACCGGTGCCGTCGGGGCCGCAGAGCCACTTCTGGCCGGACGCCGCGTAGTAGTCGCAGCCCAGCTCGCCGACGTCGACCGTGATCGCGCCGAGCCCCTGGGCGCCGTCCAGCAGCACGCTCGCGCCGGTCTCCCGCAGCGCGGCCATGTCCACGATCTGCCCGTTCATCCAGGACACGTGCGAGCACGCAACGAGGCGGGTGCTGTCGGTCACGGCCTCGGCGATGGAGGCGAACGGGACGAAACGCACGCTGACCCCATGCCGCTCGCGGGCGGCGGCCAGCGGTGCGAGCAGCCCGGGATGCTCCTCGTCGGTCGTCAGGATCTCGTCGCCCGGCTTCAGGTCGAGGCCCAGCAGCACGCTGTTCACGCCGTCGGTGGTCGAGCGGGTCAGAGCCACCTCGCCCACGTCGCACCCCAGCGCGGAGGCGAGCGCGGAGCGGCGGCGGTCGTGGAGGTCGCGCAGGCCCTGCCAGTGCGACTCGCCGGAGCGCCCGAACGCGATCTCCTCGGCCAGGCGGGCCTCCGCGGCCTTGACCGCCGGCGTGGGGATGGGTCCGTCGGTGCCGGCGTTCAGGTAGGCCACGCGCTCGAGGACTGGGAAGGCGGAGCGCAGATCCATGCGGGCCGCATGTTAGGCCGGACGACGCTCGCGGCGCCGATCCGTCATCTTCTTGCCCCGCATGATCGTCGAGCGCTCGATGCATCCGGACTGGCTCTCGAACGCCTACCTCGTGGCCGACGAGCCCGGCGGGCAGGCGGTGATCATCGACACCGGCGGCCCCTCCGGGCCGCTGCTGGAGGCGATCGAGCGCTATGGCGTGGCGCCCACCCACCTGCTGCTCACACACCACCACCACGACCACGTGGCGGAGAACCACGTCTACAAGGAGAAGTTCGGCGTCGAGATCCTCGCCCACCCGCTCGAGGCCGAGCGCCTGATGGACGTGGACCGCACGATCGAGCCCGGCCAGACGCTCGAAGTCGGGCGGCTGCGCTTCCTCGCCCTGCACACGCCCGGGCATACGGACGGGATGCTGTCGTTCCACGTGAACGACGAGGAGGTCTTCACCGGCGACACGCTCTTCAAGGGCTCGGTGGGCGGCGTCCGCGCGCCCGGCTCGACCAGCTTCGAGGACCTCAGGCACTCGATCATGGACGTGCTGATGAAGCTCTCGCCCGAGACCACGATCCGGCCGGGCCACACCGACCCCACCACGGTGGGCGACGAGTGGGACCAGAACGCATTCATCCGCGTCTGGCGCGGGCTCGACCCGGAATCGGACGAGCACTGCACGGTGGAGGGCGAGGGCGCCACGCTCGTGCTCTTCGCCCCCGATTACGACGGCGGCCACAAGGCGTGGGTGCGCTGGGACTCGTCGGGCAAGGACGACATCGTTCCCGGTTCTCGCGTCGTTCGCGAGTAGTCCACAGTCCACGGTCCACGGTCCACAGGGCTTGGGTCCGAGCGCCGTTAGGCTCCGGCCGTGAGGTGCCACCTTCAGGCGCTTCCGCTCGGGCGGAGGACGCTCGCTGACTACGAGCCCGACGGCGGTCCGAGCGCATTCGCGCTCTCGCCGAGCCGCTGCGGGGGCTGCGGGTGCTTCATCTCACCGCTGCGGGGTCTCGGCTTCGCTCGCCGGAGATCCTGCCGTCGCTCCTGTCGCTCCACCGCGACCTTGGCCTCGAGGGCGAGCTCTGGGCGCTGGCCGGGGAGCGGCCGCTCTGGCAGCTCGTGCGCGAGCTCGAGGACGGGCTCCAGGGCGCGGAGACGGCGATCTCCGACGAGGCCTGGAACGGTTATCTAGAGGGCGCCCGGTCGGCGGTCGCGGGGCGGCTCGGCGACTGGGACATCGTGGTCGCGCACGGCCCCGGACCGCTCGCCGCGGTCACCGGCGGGCCTGCCCAGGCGGTGCTCCGCCTCGAGCTCGACGCCTCCCGGCCCGAGCCCGGCGTGTGGGCGCGCCTGGCGCCTCTCGTCGGGGCCTGCGCGGTGCTGTCGCTGCCGTCGGCCGGCTACGCCCCGCCCGGGCTGGGGGGAAGGGTGGTCGAGGTAGCCGAGGCGATCGACCCTCTGGCCCCGGGCGCGATCGAGCAGCCGGCGGCGTTGGCGGGCTCGATGCTGCGCTCGTTCGGAGTGGACACCACGCGCCCGTGCTGTTGCCAGCTGCGTCCGTTCGACACCTGGCAGGACCCACACGACGTGCTCGACGCGTTCGCGTTGGCCAAGGCGGAGCTGCCGCCGCTCCAGCTCGTGCTGGCGGGGGATCCCGCCCGTGCGGACCTCGAGGCCTGGCGGCTGCTGCGCGAGGTGTCGGACTACGCCGGCGAGCGCGCCGACGTCCTACTGCTCACGGGTCCGGGCGGCCTGGGCAGCGTCGAGCTGGGCGCGCTGCGGCGGATAGCCCGCGTCGCGCTCGAGAGCACGCTGGCGCCCGCGTCCGCGACAACGACGATCGAGACGCTCTGGGCCGGCACGCCGGTGATCTCATCTGGGGCGCGCGGCGCCGCGTACCCCGTCCGCGACGGCAGCGAGGGCTACCTGGTGGACACGCCCGAGTCGGCAGCGGCGCGGCTGGTCGAGCTGGTGGGCGACCCCGGGCTGGCAATTGAGCTCGGCGGCGCGGGCCGCGAGCTGGTGCGCGAGCGCTTTCTCGTCACACGCCTCCTGGAGGACGAGCTGGGACTGCTCGCAAGGGCCGGCGGCGGCGATCCCGCTACCTTGCAGTCTCCATGAAGGTCACGCTTCCAGACGGCAACGAGCTCCAGCTCGAAGACGGCGCCACCGGCGCGGATGCCGCACGCGCGATCGGCGAGGGGCTGGCGCGGGCGGCGCTCGCAATCAAGGTCAACGGCTCGCTGCGCGACCTCGACGCGCCGCTGGTGGACGGCGAGCCGATCGAGATCGTGACCGCGGGCAGCCATGACGCGCTCGACCTGCTGCGGCACGACACCGCCCACGTGCTCGCGGAGGCGGTGCTCGAGCTCTACCCGGGCACCCAGGTCACGATCGGCCCCCCGATCGAGGGCGGCTTCTACTACGACTTCGCCTTCCCCGAGGACGTGAAGATCTCGGACGACGACTTCGAGCGCATCGAGGCGAAGATGCGCGAGCACGTGAAGGCCGACGAGCACTTCGAGCGCACCGAGGTGCCGGTGGCGGACGCCATCAAGCGCTTCGAGGACGAGGGTCAGGAGTACAAGGTCGAGCTGATCCACGACCTGATCGCAAACGAGGGCGTGGACACCGTCTCGCTGTACCGGAACGGCGACTTCACCGACCTCTGCCGCGGCCCGCACGGCCCCAGCACCAAGCGGATCAAGGCCTTCAAGCTGATGTCCACCGCCGGCGCCTACTGGCGTGGCGACTCCAGCCGGCCGATGCTCACCCGCGATCTACGGCACGGCGTTCTTCTCCAAGGAGGACCTCGACGCCTACCTCGAGCAGCTCGAGCAGGCCCGCGCGCGCGACCACCGCAAGCTGGGCCGCGAGCTCGGGCTGTTCATGTTCTCCGACCTCTCACCGGGCATGCCGTTCTGGCAGCCGCCCGGCACCCACGTCTGGAACGAGCTCACCGAGCTGTGGCGGACGGAGAACGTGGCGCGCGGCTACACCGAGGTGCGCACCCCGATCCTCTACGACGTCGAGCTCTGGAAGCAGTCGGGCCACTGGGACAAGTACAAGGACAACATGTACTTCACCGACGTGGAGGGGCGCCCGATGGGCCTCAAGCCCATGAACTGCCCCGCGCACGTCCAGCTCTACAAGGACGAGCCGCGCTCCTACCGCGACCTGCCCGTCCGCTACGCCGAGCAGGGCCTGGTGCACCGCCACGAGCCCAGCGGCACGCTGCACGGGCTGCTGCGCGTGCGCTCGATCACCCAGGACGACGGCCACATCTTCTGCACCGAGGACCAGATCGAGGACGAGGTGCTGCGCTGCCTCGACTTCGCCTTCTACCTCTACTCGCTGTTCGGCTTCGAGCCGCGGCGTGGAGCTGTCCACCCGGCCCGACAACCGCCTCGGCAGCGACGAGACCTGGGACCACGCCGAGGGAGCGCTGGCACAGGCGCTCAAGCGCCAGCGGGCTCGACTACGAGATCGGCGAGGGCGAGGGCACCTTCTACGGCCCGAAGATCGACCTGCACATGACCGACTCGATCGGCCGCGCCTGGCAGCTCGGCACCGTGCAGCTCGACTACCTGATGCCCGAGCGCTTCGAGCTCGAGTACATCGGCGCCGACAACGCCGAACACCGCCCGGTGATGATCCACCGCGCCCTGCTCGGCTCCTTCGAGCGCTTCATCGGGATCCTGATCGAGCACTACGCCGGCGAGTTCCCGCTCTGGCTGTCGCCCGTCCAGGCGCTGGTCCTGCCGATCGCCGATCGCCACGCCGCCTACGCGGCGGAGGTCGTCGCGAAGCTGGAGGCCGCCGGGCTGCGGGTGGAGCTCGACGACCGCACCGAGTCGGTCGGCAAGAAGATCCGCGAGGGCGAGCTGCGCAAGGCGCCCTACATGCTGATCGTGGGCGACAAGGAGGCCGAGGCCGGCCAGGTGTCGGTCCGCCGCCACCGCGAAGGCGACCTGGGCGCGCTGGACGTGGACGAGTTCGTGTCTCGCGCCCGCTCCGAGATCGATTCGAAGAAGTAGACAGCGCGGTTGCCCACAGCGCTCACATGGCTATACTCGGCAACGAATGCAGGGCACCAACACACGCCGCGAACACTGACGGCCCGTGCCCTACCCATCTCTCGCCACCTCTACTTGCCTTTGACGTCTAGCCCGCTCCAGTCTTAGTGCCGATCCCGCGTAGGTTCGATCGGCGCCCGCCCGAGCGGGACGAGACTCGAATCAACGAGCGGATTCGCGTGCCCGAGGTCCGCCTGATCGGGGCGGACGGCAACCAGATCGGCGTGATCAAGACCGAGGAGGCGCTGAAGTACGCGCAGGAGCGCGACCTCGACCTCGTGGAGGTGGCCCCCGAGTCCCGCCCGCCCGTCTGCCGCGTGCTCGACTACTCGAAGTACAAGTACGAGCAGGAGCAGAAGGCGAAGGCGGCCCGCCGGCACCAGAAGCAGGTCAACGTGCGCGAGATCAAGCTGCGGCCGAAGATCGCCAACAACGACTACGAGACCAAGAAGGGCCACGTGGAGCGCTTCCTGCGCGGCCAGGACAAGGTCAAGATCACGATCATGTTCCGCGGCCGGGAGACGACCCATCCCGAGCGCGGCGAGCCGCTTCTGATGCGCCTGGCGGAGGATGTCGGCGAGCTCGGCGTGATCGAGCAGCGCCCCAACCTCGACGGCCGCAACATGACGATGGTGCTCGGCCCGGTGAAGCAGAAGGACGCTACGGAGCCTCACGAGGACAAGCCGGAGGCGGCCACCACCGGCAAGCTCAGCCGCCGCAACCGCGCCGCCGCCGAGGCCGCCGCGGGCCGGGAGACCCCCGCGCCCGAGGAGCAAGCGGTGGAGGCGGAGCCGCCGGACGAGCCCGAGCCCGACGGCAAGCCAGAAGCAGACGCACCAGCAGAGCCGGAAGCGGACTCAGAGGCTGAGCCTGAGGGCGACGCCGAGCCCGAGCAGCGCGCCTCTGCTTGAATACGTCGCTGTCATGCCGAAGATGAAGACCCATTCGGGCGCCAAGAAGCGCTTCAAGCTCACCGGCAAGGGCAAGGTCCGCGGCCGTCACGCGCATGACCAGCCACATCCTCGAGAAGAAGAACGCCAAGCGCAAGCGCAGGCTCGGCAGGCCGGTCGAGGTCGCGAAGCCACGACGCGCCGCGCGTCAAGGAGCTGCTCCGCAAATGAGCCGCGTCAAGCGCTCAGTCCACGCGCGCAAGAAGCGCCGCGCCACCCTGGAGCGGACCAAGGGCTACCGCGGCGAGGCGCACTCCAGCTACAAGCGCGCCAAGGAGGCCCTGCTCAAGGCCGACAGCTACGCCTACCGCGACCGCCGCAACAAGAAGCGCGACTTCCGCCGCCTCTGGATCGCGCGCATCAACGCCGCCGCCCGCCACGAGGGCATGACGCTACAGCCAGTTCATGCACGGCCTGACGCCTGGCCGGAGGTCGAGCTCGACCGCAAGGTGCTCGCCGACATCGCCGTCCGCGACCCCGAGACCTTCCGACGGTTTGCCGAGCGCGCCCGGGAGGCGGCGGCTGCCTGAGCAGCCGGCCGGCAAGAACCACTCCCAGGGCGCCCAGAGAGGCGCCCTTTTTCGATTTCGATGATCACCTCACCACACAACGAACAGCTCAAGACGATCCGCAAGCTCCAGGACAAGAAGCACCGGGAGCGCAGCGGCCTGTTCGCGGCCGAGGGCGAGGACCTGGTCGAGGCCGCCGAGGCGGCGGGCTGGGAGCCCGAGCTGCTGCTGCGCGTCCGGCGTGGACGTGGAGCCGGAGCTGCTCGACGCGGTGAGCGCGCTGGGGTCGGGCACGCGCGTGATCGGCGTCTACCGCCAGCGCTGGGCCGAGCCCGGCGGCGGCGCTCTCGCGTCTACCTGCACGGCGTCGCACGACCCGGGCAACGTGGGCACGGTCATCCGCTCGGCGCATGCGCTCTGCGACGGGCCGGTCATCGCTCGGCCCCGGCTGCGCCGACCCGTTCTCGCCGAAGGCCGTGCGCGCCAGCATGGGCTCGCTGTTCGCCCGGCCGCCCGCGCGGGCGGGCTTCGCGGAGCTGCGCCGGCATGACGATCGCGCTCGAGCGCGGCGCCGGCACGCCGCTGGCCGAGGTGACGCCGCCGAGCGCGCCCGTGGTGCGTCTGCCTGGGGGCCGAGCGCGACGGCCTGCCGGCGGAGCTGGCCGAGGCGGCCGAGCGCTCGCGCGGAGATCCCGCTGCGCGCCGACGGCCCCGACTCGCTCAACGTGGCGATGGCCGCCACCGTGGCGCTGTACGAGCTCGCGAATAGGATGGCGCGCCCATGGCTGACGCGACCCGCACGCCTGGACGAGCTGCGCGCAGGAGGCCGAGGCGCGCGATCGCCGCCGCGGGCTCGGCCGGCCGAGCTCGAGGAGCTGCGCGTCCGCTACCTCGGCCGCAAGTCCGAGCTGACCAGCATGCTGCGCTCGATCGGCGAGCTGCCGCCCGAGCAGCGCGGGCCCGGTCGGCAAGGCGCGCCAACGAGGTGCGCGCAGGCGCTCGAGGCAGCTGCTCGAGCCGCGCGCACCGCGGAGCTCGAGGCGGCCGAGCTCGACGCGCCGGCTGGCCGAGGACCGCGATCGACGTGACGCTGCCCGGCGACCCGCCGCAGCCCGGTCGGCCACCTGCACCTGGTCACCGCAGACGCGGCGCGAGATGGAGGACATCTTCGTCGGGCTCGGCTTCAACGGTCGTCGAGGGCCCCGAGGTCGAGTTCGACTACTACAACTTCACCGCGCTCAACCATCCCGCCGGACCACCCGGCGCGGGTGCTGCAGGACACCTTCTACTTCTCCGACGACGTGGTGCTGCGCACGCACACCTCGCCGATGCAGGTGCGCGCGATGGAGCTGCAGGAGCCGCCGATCTACATCGTGGTGCCCGGGCGCGTCTACCGGCCGCGACTCGCGACGCCACGCCACACGCCGATGTTCCACCAGCTCGAGGGGCTGGCGATCGACGAGGACATCACGCTCGGCGACCTCCAGGGCGTGCTGCTCGAGTTCGCGCGCGCGATGTTCGGCGCCGAGCGCGAGGTCCGGCTGCGCGCCGGCTACTTCCCGTTCACCGAGCCGAGCGTCGAGGTCGACGTCTCCTGCTTCCGCTGCGGCGGCAAGGGCTACCTGCCCGACGGCTCGCGCTGACCCGCTCTGCAAGGGCTCGGGCTGGATCGAGATCCTCGGCTCGGGGATGGTCGACCCGAACGTGCTCGGCTTCGTGGCCGACAACGGCTACGACCCCGAGCGCGTCCAGGGCTTCGCCTTCGGCATGGGCATCGAGCGCATCGCGATGCTGCGGCACGGGGTGCCCGACCTGCGGCTGCTGTTCGAGAACGACCTGCGCCTCCTGGAGCAGTTCGGAGCGGGCCATGAGGGTCCCGTTCGCCTGGCTGCGCTCGTACTGCGATCCCGGCGCTGACCGCCGCGGAGATCGGCCGAGCGGCTCGACGCTGTCCGGCATCGAGCTCGAGCGGCATCGACCGCGTCGGCGTGGGCGACGTCCGGCGGCTTCGTCGTCGGGCAAGGTGCTCGAGTGCCGAGCCGCACCCGGACGCCGACCGGCTGACGCGTCTGCGTCGTGGACGACGGGTCGGGCGCGAGCCGCGCACGATCGTCTGCGGCGCGCCCAACGTGGCCGCCGGCCAGACGGTGGCGGTCGCGCTGCCGGGCGCGGTCATGCCGGACGGCACGAAGCTCGGCGAGGCGAAGCTGCGCGGCGTCAAGTCGAGCGGGATGATCCTGGCCGAGGACGAGGTCGGGATCGGCGACGACCACGCCGGGATCATGGTGCTGCCGACGACGCTCGGCCGCCGGCGCGCCGCTCGACCGAGCACGCTGCCGATCGACGACGAGGTGCTCGAGCTCGAGGTGACACCCGAACCGGCCCGACGTGCCTCGTCGGTCTACGGCGTCGCGCGCGAGGTCCACGCGGTCACCGGCGCCACGCTGCCGAGCCCGACCCGACCGACGAGCGACGCCGAGCCCGCCGGCCGACGACCGGGCGGAGGACCACGCGAGCGTCGAGATCGACCCCGAGATCTGCCTGCGCTTCACCGCGCGCGTGTTCGAGGACGTGAAGATCGGCCCCTCGCCGCTGTGGCTCAAGCAGCGGCTGATCGCCGCCGGCCAGCGCCCGATCTCGAACGTCGTGGACATCACCAACTACGTGATGCTCGCCACCGGCCAGCCGCTGCACGCGTTCGACCTCGACAAGGTGCGCGGCGGGCGGATCGTGGTGCGCAGGGCGGCCGACGGCGAGCGGATGACCACGCTCGACGACGTGGAGCGCACGCTCGACTCCGAGCATGGCGCTGGTCTGCGACGCCGAGGGCCCGATCGGGCATCGCCGGCGTGATGGGCGGCCAGATCTCCGAGGTCTCGGACGACGACCACGCGCGTGTTGATGGAGGCCGCCACCTGGGTCGGGCCGAACATCCTCGCGCACCTCGAAGAAGCTCGGCGCTGCGCAGCGAGGCCAGCAGCCGCTTCGAGAAGCAGCTGCATCCCGACTACGCGCTGGCCGGCGCAGCGGCTGGCGGCGCGGCTGATGGTGGAGCTGTGCGGCGCGCGGCTCGTGCCGGGCACGATCGACGTCTACCCGCAGCCGGCGGCGAGCGCGCGCGTGCGCCTGCGCTACGCCGCGCATCGAGAAGCTGCTCGGGCAAGCGGATCGACGCCGACGAGGTGATCGCCATCCTCGACCGCCTCGGCTTCGAGCTCGAGGACGGCCGCGGAGCGAGGAGCCGACCTGGGACGTGCCGGTGCCCTACTGGCGCGACGGCGACGTGCAGCGCGAGGCCGACCTGATCGAGGAGGTCGCGCGCATCCACGGGCTCGACAAGCTGCCCGCCACGCCTGCCGGCGCGCGCGCTCGCCGTGGGCCGGCTCACGCACGAGCAGCGGCTGCGCCGCCGCGCTGGAGGACGCGCTGCGCGACCGCGGCCTGACCGAGACGGTCACCTACAGCTTCACCGTCGCCCGCGGCGCTGGAGCGCGCTGCGCCTGGGCGACGCTGCCGCTGCTGCGGCTCGCCAACCCGCTCAGCGAGGACCAGAGCGTGATGCGCCCGCTGCTGCTGCCGGGCCTGCTCGACGCCGCGCGCCACAACGCCGCCCGCGGGCGCGCCGGGCGTGGCGCTGTTCGAGTCCGCGCACGTCTACCGCACGCGACGGGCCGCTCGACGCCAGCGGCGGGCACGGTCCCCGAGCGCGGCGCGACTGCCCGCGCTACGAGCGCCACCACCTCGGCCGCGCTGATCACCGCAGCGCGCGCCCGGCCGGCTGGCGCTCGCCGGCGCTGCGCCGGCCGACTTCTACGCTGCAAGGCGCGTGCTCGAGGCGCTGCTGGAGATCGCCGGCCTGGAGCTGGCTCGCGGAGCCCGGCGACGCGCCGTTCCTGCACCCCGGCCGGGCGGCCACCGTGCTCGCGGGCGAGGCGAGCGCACGCTCGGCTGGATCGGCGAGCTGCACCCGCTGGTGGCGCGCGGCGTGGGACCTCGAGGCGCGCGGTGGCGCTTCGAGCTCGACGTGAGACGCGTGGCCGAGCTGGCCGCCGGGCGTGCGCCGCTACGAGCCGCTGTCGAGCTTCCCCGCCGTGCTCCAGGACATCGCCGTGGTGGTGCCCGAGGACGTGACCGCGCGCGACGTGGAGGACGCCGTGCGCGAGGGCGGCGGGCGAGCTGCTCGAGCGCCTCGCGCTGTTCGACGTCTACCGCGGCGAGCAGGTGGGCGAGGGCAACAAGTCGCTCGCGCTGCGGCTCGAGTTCCGCGCGCCCGACCGCACGCTCACCGACGAGGAGGTGGCCGAGCTCCGCGCCGCCGATCGAGCGCGAGCTGGCCGAGATCGGAGGGCAGGCTCCGTGCCTGAGCCACGAGGGTCGCGGTGCTGCGGCGCGTCCGGCTTCGCGGGCGCGCTCTGCGCCGCGATCGTGCACCGCCACCCGGCGCTCGAGCTGACGCTGGCCACCGCGCGCACCGACGCCGGGCAAGCGCCTCGACGAGCTCTACCCGCGCTACCGCGTGCCGCTCGTGCTCGAGGAGTTCGACGCCGACGCGTCGCCGAGCAGGCCGACGCCGCGCTCGTGGCCTACCCGCACGGGGCCGCCGCGCCGGCGGTGAAGGCGCTGCGCGAGCGCGGCCTGAAGGTGGTCGACCTGTCGGCCGACTTCCGGCTCGACCAGGAGCCGCTACGAGCGCTACTACCAGCCGCACGAGGCGCCGGAGCTGCTCGAGCGAGGCGGTCTACGGGCTGCACCGAGCTGCACCGCGACGCGATCCGCGGCGCCGACCTGGTGGCCGGCGCCCGGCTGCTACTCCACCGCCGCGCTGCTGGCGCTGCTGCCGCTGCGCGGGCTGATGCGACGACGCGGTGGTCGACGCCAAGTCGGGCGTCTCCGGCGCGGGCCGCGAGGCCACCCAGGACGACGCACTTCGTCTCGGTCGACGAGAACGTGAACGCCTACAAGGTCGAGGGCCACCGCCACCGCGCCGAGCTCGAGCAGGAGCTGGGCGACGGGCGCGCCGATCACCTTCATCCCGCACCTGGTGCCGCTCGACCAGGGGCTCCTCGCCACCTGCTACGTGACCCTGCAGGAGCCGCTGTCGAGCGACGAGGCTGCGGGCCTGCTTCGAGCGACGCCTACGCCGGCGAGCCGTTCGTCGAGCTGGTCGGACGCGCCGCCGCGGCGTGCGCGACGTGCGCGACACCAACCGTCTGCCGGATCCACGCGACCGTCGAGCCGGCCACCGGCCGCGTGCTGGTGTTCGCCGCGATCGACAACCTCTGGAAGGGCGCCGCCGGCCAGGCCGTGCAGGACCTCAACCTGATGCTCGGGCCTCGACGAGACGGCGGGGCTCCGGTGAGCGAGCTTCTTCCGCTCGCGCTGGGTGGAGCGCGCCGGCGCACGTGACGCGAGCTCGAGCCCGACCGGCGCTGCCCGGCGGGCTTCCGGGCCGCCGGCGTGGCCGCCGGGCTCAAGCCGCGAGGGGCTCGACGTGGGCGTGCTCGTGTCGCGACGAGCCGGAGCACGGTCTCGGCGGCGCGCTTCACCACCAACGCGCGCGTGGGCGCGCCGGTGATCGCCTCGCGCGAGGCCGACACTCGACGCGCCTGCGCGCCGTCGTGGCCAACTCGCGGCGGCTCGAACGTCGGCGACGGCCGGCGCGGCCTCGAGACCGCGCTGCGCCACGCAGGCGGCCGCCGCCGAGGCGCTCGGGATCGAGCCCGACGCAGGTGGGCGTGGCCTCCACCGGCGTGATCGGCACCGAGCTGCCGCGCGAGCCGCTCGCTGGCGCGGCGTGCGCGCCGCGCGTGCGGCGCTCGGGCGGCGACGCCGGCGACTTCTCGCTAGGCGATCATGACCAGCGACCGCTGGCCCAAGCGCGCCTGCCTCGAGGTGGCAGCTCGCGGGCGGCACGGTCCGGCTCGTCGGCGCAGGCGAAGGGCGCGGGCATGATCTCGCCGCGCTTCGCGACGATGTTCTGCTTCGTGCAGACCGACGCCGCGATGTCGAGCCGGAGACGCTCGACCTGCTCACCGGCGTGACGCGTGAAGCGCTCGTTCGACCGCATCACGCGTGGACGGCCAGCTGTCCACCAGCGACACCGTGTTCGTGCTCGCGAACGGCGCCTCCGGCGTGGCGGTGGAGCCCGAGAGCGCGGACGAGCTGCGCTCGGCGAGGCGATGGACGCGCTGCTGCGCCAGCTCGCGATCGAGATCGTGGCCGACGGCGAGGGCGCGGAGCGGGTCGGCGCGCATCGTCGTGCGCGGCGAGCGCGGCGCCGTGGAGCCCGTCGCCCGCGCGGTCGCCAACTCGCCGCTGGTGAAGACCGCGCTGCACGGCGCCGACCCCAACTTCGGCCGCATCCTCCAGGCGGCGGGCCAGGTCTGGCCGCCCGGCGACGGCGTTCGTGGTGGACCTCGAGATCGAGGGCCATCAGGTGGTGTCCGCCGGCGACGCGCGGCTCGCGTCGGACGACCTGCGCGAGCTCGAGCCGGCTGGTGGCGGCCGCCGGAGGTGGAGTACGCGCTCACGCTCCCCGGCGAGGGCGGCGAGACCGAGGTCTTCTTCAGCGACCTGTCGGAGGACTACGTGACGCTCAACGCGGAGTACACGTCATGATGCGCGACGTACGCGACCCTCCTCGAGGCGCTGCCCTACATCCGGGAGTTCCACGGCGCGACGGTCGTGATCAAGTACGGCGGCGCGGCGATGACCGACCCGGCGCTCAAGGAGGAGTTCGCGCGCGACGTCGTGCTGCTCAAGTACGTCGGGCATGAACCCGGTCGTGGTGCACGGCGGCGGCCCGGACGATCACGCGCTACATGGAGCGGCTCGGCATGGAGGTGCGAGTTCGTCGACGGCCTGCGCGTCTCCGACGCCGGCGACCGTCGAGGTGGCGAAGATGGTGCTCGTCGGCAAGCAGAACAAGGACATCGTGCTGCGCATCAACCGCCACGGGCAGCCCGCGGTCGGGCTCTGCGGCGACGACGGCCTGCTGTTCACGCGTGCGCAAGCAGCTGGCGGCCGGCGAGACGCGACATCGGCTTCGTGGGCGAGATCGAGCACGTGGACGTGGACGTGCTGAACCACATCGCCGAGGACTACATCCCGGTGGTGGCCTCGGTCGGCGCCGACGCCGAGGGCCGCTCGTACAACGTGAACGCCGACGCCGCGGCCGGCGCCGTGGCCGCAGGCGCTCGGCGCGTTCAAGGTCGTCTTCCTCACCGACGTGGAGGGCTGGCTCGCCGACCCGGCCGACGCCGGCAGCCGCATCTCGCAGGCCACCGCGGACGAGGTGCGCGCGCGGCTCGGCGAGGTCAGCGGCGGGATGCGGCCGAAGCTCGAGGCCTGCGTGGCGGCGCGCTCGACGGCGGGGTGGGCAGCGGCGCACATCATCGACGGGCGCCAGCCGCACTCGCTGCTGCTCGAGCTGTTCACCGACGAGGGCATCGGCACGAAGCTTGTGGCCCTGACCTCACCGACCTCCAGGCGCTCGAGCGCGACTGCGTGATGCGCACCTACGCCCGCCAGCCCGGTGGAGTTCGTCCGCGGCGAGGGCACGCCGGCTCTGGGACGCCGAGGGCAACGAGTACCTCGACTTCCTGGCCGGCATCTCCGTCGTCGCAGCTCGGCCACTGCCACCCGCGCTGGTGGAGGCGATCCGCGAGCAGGCCGGGCGGCTGATGCACGTCGGGAACCTCTTCTACACCGAGCCCGGCGATGCGGCTGGCGCAGCGGCTGGCGGAGCTGCTCGCTGGGCGGCAAGGTGTTCTTCTGCAACTCGGGCGCCGAGGCGAACGAGTGCGCGATCAAGCTCGCGCGCCGGCACCGCCGCGGCGGCGACATCGTGGTGCTCGAGGGCGGCTTCCACGGCCGCACCTACGGCGCGCTGTCGGCCACCCCGCAGGAGACCAAGCAGGAGCCGTTCGCGCCGCTCGTGCCCGGCTTCAAGGTGGTGCCGCGCGACGACGCCGCCGCGCTCGACGCGGCGGTGGACGACCGCACGGCGGCCGTGCTCATCGAGCCGGTCCAGGGCGAGTCGCGGCATCCACCCGATCGCCCACGGAGGTGCTGCGTGGCCGCGCGCGAGGCCTGCGACCGCGCACGGCGCGCTGCTCGATCTTCGACGAGATCCAGTGCGGCATGGGGCGCACCGGGCACGCTCTGGGCCTGCGAGCAGCTCGGCGTGCGGCCCGACGTGATGACGCTCGCCAAGGGGCTCGGCGGCGGGCTGCCGATCGGCGCCTGCATCACCTCGCCCGACTACGCCGACGTGCTGCAGCCCGGCGACCACGGCTCGACCTTCGCCGGCGGCCCGGTGCCGTGCGCGGCGGCGCACGCGGTGCTCGACGTGGTGGACGACGACGAGTTCCTCGCCGCGGTGCGCGCGAAGGGCGAGCGCGCTGCGCGCGGGCCTCGAGCGGCTGCCCGTGGCTCGACGTGCGCGGCGCGCGGGCCTGATGCTCGGCCTTCGACGTGCGCCGAGGCGCCCGAGCTCGTCAGGCGCGCGCTGCTCGAGGAGCGGCTGGTGCTGAACGCCACCGGCCCGGACACGGTGCGGCTGCTGCCGCCGCTCACCGTGTCACGACGGCCGAGATCGACGAGGCGCTGCTCCGGATCGAGCGCGGGTTAGGATCAGGGGCATGATCAGAAGGCTTCTCGCCTGGCGGTCATCGCCGCCGTCGCGCTCTCGATCGTCGCCTCGGCGTCCGGATCGGCCGCTCCGCGCGCGCCGCTCGGCGGCGAGCTGGAGCGTCAAGCTCACGGCGCCCGGGCACAGGCCCAAGGCGCGCAAGCGCTGGCCGGTGAAGATCGTCGCGAAGACCTCCAGCGGCAGGGCCGTGAGCGGAACGGTTCAGTACCTCTTCCTCTTCAACGGCACCGTGGTGGGCACGCGCAGCTGCCTCGACGTGGGCACCACGCCCTGCAAGTTCAGGGGCACCTACCGCGACGTGCTGCACTTCCCCGCGAGGGCGATCGGCCAGTCGTTCACGCTGCAGTTCGTCGTCAAGACGAGCCTCGGCACGAAGAAGATCAACTACCCGATCACGGTCGTCAAGTAGCCGCTCCGCCCTGGCAACGCGTGCAGGCGGCGCTCGAGACGCGCGATCCGGAGGCGATGGCGCAGGTCTGCGATCCGGAGGTCGAGTGGCACACGCTCTGGCCGGGGCTCGACCGTCTACCGCGGGCATGACGGCGTGCGCGAGTGGGGCTACGCCTTCCTGGAGATCTTCACGGACCCGGCCAGGAGGTGATCGAGGTCGTGGAGGTGGACGCCGATCGCGTCCTGATTCACGTGCGCCTGTTCGGCGTGGGGCGCGAAAGCGGCACTCCGGCCGAGATGACGATCTACGACCTCGGACCTTCCGCGACGGCCTGCTCGTGCACCGGCGGCCCTTCTACGACCGCGCCGACGCCGAGGCCGCGGCGGGCCTGCGCTAGCGTCCCCGCCCATGGCCGACGTGGAGCGCCGCACTCTGACCAAGACCGCCTCGTACGAGGCGCTGCCCGGCGAGGTCGGCCGCGTGCTGCTGCTCTACTCGGGCGGCCTCGACACGAGCGTGATGCTCAAGTGGATCCAGGACGAGTACGAGGCCGAGGTGGTCGCGCTCACCGTGAACCTGGGCCAGCCCGGCGAGGACTTCGAGGTGGTGCGCGAGCAAGGCCCTCCACCTGGGCGCGCTCGACTGCTACGTGGTGGACGCGCGCGAGGAGTTCGCGCGACGACTACGTGCTGCCGGCGATCAAGGCGAACGCCCTCTACGGCGGCGGCTACCCGCTCTTCACCGCGCTCGGCCGGCCGCTGATCGCGAAGCTCGCGGTGGAGAAGGCGCGCGAGTCGGGCTGCGACACGATCGCCCACGGCTGCACCGGCAAGGGCAACGACCAGGTGCGGATCGAGTCCACGGTGGTGGCGCTCGCGCCCGAGCTGAAGATCATCGCGCCGGTGCGCGGCTGGCAGATGGGCCGCGAGGAGGAGATCGCAGTACGCGCGCGAGCACGGCATCCCGGTGAAGGGCGGGACCGAGACGCCGCCCTACTCGATCGACGACAACCTCTGGGGCCGCTCGTCCGAGGGCGGGCCGATCGAGGACATCGACGAGCCGCCGCACGACGACGTGTTCGAGCTCGTCACGCCGCCCGAGGACGCGCCCGACGAGCCGCGAGGACCTGGAGGTCGAGTTCGAGCGCGGGCGCCCGGTGGCGCTGAACGGCGAGCGCCTCGGCCTCGTGGAGCTGCTCGAGCGCGCGGGCGAGATCGGCGCGCGCCACGGCGTGGGGATCGTCGACCACATCGAGGACCGGATCGTCGGCCTCAAGGTGCGCGACCTCTACGAGGTGCCCGCCGCCGCGATCATCCTGCACCGCGCACAAGGAGCTCGAGAAGCTCGTCGGCACGATCCACCAGAACAACTTCAAGCCGAAGCTCGACAACCAGTGGGCGTTCCTCGTCTACGCGGGCCTCTGGTACGAGCCGCTGCTGGGCGACCTGAACGCGCTGCATGGACTCGGTGAACGAGCAGGTCACGGGCAAGATCACGATGCGGCTCTACAAGGGCAGGGCGGTCGCGGTCAGGCGCTCGTCGCCGAACGCGCTCTACGACGCTGCGCTGGCGGGCTTCGGCGAGTCGGGCGGGCTGTTCTCGCAGCAGGCCAGCCCGGGCTTCATCGAGCTCTGGAGCCTGCAGTCGAGAATGGCTTACGCGATACGGAACCCGGGCAAGGAGAAGAAATGACCACGAAGGGCTACACGGTGCTCGGCTGGCTGGTCTGGCAATTCGTCTTCGGAGGCGCCAAGCGGAAGATGGCGGAGAACAGGGCCAAGCTCGGAGCGATCGGCGTGATCGCGCTGGTGCTCGTGGGCGGCGCCGTGGCGGCGAAGGCCGCCGCCGGCGACGCGACGAGTAGCGCTGGAGGTCGCGACCACCGAGCGGCTGCGTGCTCCGGAGCTGGGCTCCGGAGGATCTCGAGCGCGCCCACGCCTACCAGTCGGACCCCGAGGTCTGGCGCTACATCGGCGACCCGAGCCGGACTCTCGACGACACCCGCGAGCGGCTCGAGCGCTACGCCGGCTGGGAGCGCGAGCACGGCTACACGCTGTGGGCCGTGGTCGAGCGCGCGAGCGGCGAGCTCGTGGGCGACTGCGGCCTGATCCCGCTCGAGGGAGCCGGGCCCGAGGTGGAGCTGGGCTACCGCTTCGCGCGCAGCGCACTGGGGCATGGGCTACGCCACCGAGGCGGCCGTGGCGGTGCGCGACCTCGGCTTCGGCCGCTTCGGCCTGGAGCGGATCTACGTGGACGTGGATCCGGCCAACGCGGCGTCCAGAAGTGGCGCGCAAGCTGGGCCCGTCGGAGGTCAGGCCGGCGACGCACAAGGGCGAGCCGGTGATCCGCTTCGTGCTCGAGCGGCCCGGCCGCGTGCCGACTAGTAGTTGCCGCTCAAGCGGTTCCAGATCCGCTTGAAGAACATGCCGCGCTTGTAGGGGCCCTCGCGCTCCGAGATGTCGTCGGGCGTCAGCTCGATCTCGCCGGGGGCGGGCTCCGGCTCGGGCAGCGCCGCCGCGGCGGCCGCGTCGAGGCGGCACGACACCGCGTGCTCGTGAATCGAGTCGATCGAGTCGGCGTGCAGGAAGCGGTCGCCATGCGGGGTGTGGACGATCAGGCCCTCGAAGATGTCCTCCTCCTCGACGGCGAGGATCTCCTTCACCGTGGCGAACTGCCCGCCGCTCGAGTCGAGCACGGGCGTGCCCGTCTCGAGCACTTCGTAGGAGATGGGGTTGCCAGCCTCCACGCGGCGAGCTTAGCCGAGTGGCCTCTCAGCAGCTGCGGTTCAGGTCGAGCGTGGCCATGTAGTTGTGCTCCACATGGTCGGGCGTCGTCACGAGTACGGAGACCTCGACGTGGTCGGTGGCCGCCGCACGCCGGCAGGGCGAGCAGGGCGGTCTTGGTCGCACTGACGGTGTCGCCGAGCTTCACGTCGGTGCCGGAGGTCGCGTCGGCCTGGCCGGAGACCGCGGCGCTGCCGGGACCGCTGTAGGTGAAGACCGCGTAGATCGGCTGGCCGCAGCCGGTCGCCCCAGTCACCGTCGCGCCGCTCGGGTACGACGGTGGTGCCGGATGGGAGCGTGCCCGACGAGCCGGCCGGGGCGAAGCGCCAGCCCCGCGAGGCTCACGCTCGCCGAACCGGGGCGGCGGCGGGAACGGCCTCGTGGAGTCCTTGCAGGCCTTGCTCAGCCCGCCGTGCCTCGCCTGGCTCACGTGCTCGAAGCCGGCCCTCGAGGTGGAGCTTCGTCCCGGTGCTCGACCTTCCGCGCACGGACGGCTGGATGCTGAGGAAGGTCCCTGACGCCGCGCAGCCGCCCGTAGCGCCCCTCGCCGCCGACGACCGAGAAGTGCCGTACGAACGACCTGGTCGGCGTACGCGCGGGAAGCTCGTGCCCTTGAACGACACGCACAGGGTGCCGGCCGACTTCGAGCGGATCAGCCCGATCGCGCCGATGTTGATCTGGTCGCTCGCGGGTCACGACGTGGCCGTCATCCGCTCGAGCGCGTTCGCCGGCTTGAAGGCCCGCAGGGAGCGCATCGCCCAGGCCGGCCCTCCGCGACGGACCTGAGCGAGATGGGACCGCTCCACAGCCCCTGAGGGTCGTGCACGGTGCAGGACTCCACCGCAGCCGAACTTGCCGTTCAGGTACCCCGGGCTTCCCCACGAAGTCCTTGCGGGTGCCGTCGAGCTTGATCGGCTGCTCAGGCGCGGATAGAACCACTCCATGTGCACATGAGGCTCACCGCACCCGGCGCGAGCGGCGGCAGGAAGCGCGACCAGACCAGACGCCAGGCTCCTTGCGGGTGACCTATCCGGCGCCCGGCGCGGGTCAACGTTTTTCCGCACGACGCGGGGACTCGCGGCAGGCGCGGAACGGTCCGAGCCCAACCCCATAATGAGCCTCGATGCCACAGGGCCCGGCCGTACATCTGCACGTCCACTCCGAGTACTCGCTGCTCGACGGCGCCTGCAAGATCGACGCCCTGGCGGAGCGCGCGGCGGCCTTCGGCCAGCCCGCGCTCGGGCTCACCGACCACGGCGTGATGAACGGCGCGATCGAGCTCTACAAGGCCTGCGAAGAAGGCACGGCATCAAGCCGATCCTCGGCTTCGAGGCCTACCTCGTGGACGACGTCCACGACGGAGGCCGTGCGCTACGAGCGCAACCACCTCACGCTGCTCGCGGCCAGCAACGAGGGCTTCCGCAACCTGGTCAAGCTCACCTCCGCCGGCTTCCTCGAGGGCTACCGGCGCGGCAAGGCCAACGTCGACCTGCGACCTGCTCGCGCGCTACTCGAAGGGCGTGATCGCGCTCACCGGCTGCCTGCAGTCGCGCTTCTGCCGCCGCCTCGTCGAGGACAACCCGGCCGAGGCGCGCGCCCACGCCGACGACCTGATGCAGATCTTCGGCGCCGAGAACGTCTACTTCGAGGTCCAGAAGAACGGCATCGCCGAGCAGGACAAGGCGAACGAGGGCATCGTGCGCATCGCCCGCGAGGTCGGCCGGCCGCTCGTGGGCACCGCCGACGTCCACTACCTGCGCCGCGAGGACTACGACCACCACGCGGCGCTGCTGTGCGTGCAGACCAAGTCCACGCTGGCCGAGCCGAAGCTGCGCTTCGACACCAACGAGTTCTATCTGAAGGACAACGACGAGATGGCGGCGTCGTTCGCGGAGTGGCCGGAGGCGGTGCCCAACACGCTCGAGATCGCGGAGCGCTGCGAGGTCGAGATCGAGCTCGGCAAGATGCTGATCCCGCGCTACCCGACGCCGGACGGCCGGGCCGAGGGCGAGTACCTGCGCGAGCTGGCGCTCGAGGGGCTGCGCGCGCCGCTACGGCGACCCGCCGCCGGCCGAGGCGGTGGAGCGGCTCGAGACCGAGCTCGAGGTGATCGGGAGGATGGGCTTCGACGCGTACTTCCTGATCGTCTGGGACTTCGTCAAGTTCGCGAAGGACAACGGCATCGCGGTGGGGCCGGGGCGTGGCTCGGCGGCGGGCTCGATCGTCTCCTACGCGCTGCACATCACGGACGTCGACCCGCTCGCGTACGACCTGCTGTTCGAGCGCTTCCTGAACGCCGAGCGCATCTCGATGCCGGACATCGACATCGACTTCTCGGTCAAGGGGCGCGACCGCGTGATCCGCTACGTGGCCGACAAGTACGGGCAGGACTCGGTCGCCCAGATCATCACCTTCGGCCGGATGTTCCCGCGCGCGGCCACGCGCGACGCCGCGCGCGTGCTGGGCTACGACTACGGCGCCGGCGACCGCCTGGCCAAGCTGATCCCGGACCCGATCATGGGCCGCCCGCCGTCGTTCGAGGACTGCCTGAAGCCGGGCGAGGAGCTGGCACGCGGCCTACGAGGAGGATCCGCAGGCCAAGGAGATCGTCGACGTCGCGCGCGGGCTCGAGGGCATCGTGCGCAACTCCTCGATCCACGCGGCGGCGGTCGTGATCGCCGACCGCCCGCTCACCGACATCGTGCCGCTCCAGCTCGCCGAGGACCGCGGCGTGGTGGACGAGGACGGCGCGCGCTCCTACCGGACGGTCACGCAGTACTCGATGAAGCCGATCGAGGAGATCGGCCTGCTCAAGATGGACTTCCTGGGGCTGCGCAACCTCGACGTGATCGAGTCGGCCCTCGACATCATCGAGCGCTCCGACGGCGAGCGGCCGGACATGGCCACGCTGCCGCTCGACGACCCGAAGACCTACGAGATGCTCGCGCGGGGCGACTCGATCGGCGTGTTCCAGTTCGAGTCCGAGGGCATGCGCGAGGCGCTGCGCAAGGTGCGCCCGACGGAGTTCGAGGACCTCGTCGCGCTGAACGCGCTCTACCGCCCGGGCGCGATGCGCTTCATCGACACCTACGCGCGCAACAAGCACAACCCCGAGGCGGTCGCCTACCTCGACGAGCGGCTGCGCCCGCTCACCGAGTCCACCTACTCGGTGATCCTCTACCAGGAGCAGTCGATGCAGATCGCCAAGGTGCTCGCGGGCTTCAGCGGCCCCGAGGCGGACGACCTGCGCAAGGCCATCGGCAAGAAGGACCGCGCCCGGATGGCGTCGATGAAGGAGCGCTTCTTCGAGGGCGCCCGCGCCACGGGCACCACCGAGCCCGTGATCCAGCAGCTGTGGGCGGTCAACGAGGCGGCGGCCGACTACTCCTTCAACAAGTCCCACGCCGCCTGCTACGGGCTGATCTCCTACCGCACGGCCTGGCTGAGGGCCAACTACCCGGCCGAGTACATGGCGGCGCTGATCTCCTCGGTGATGTCGACCAAGGACAAGGTGCCGTTCTTCGTCTCCCGCTGCGAGGAGATGGGGATCGAGGTGCTGCCGCCCGACGTGAACGAGTCGGGGCACGACTTCGTCGTGGTCGGCGGCAACATCCGCTTCGGGCTCGACGCGGTCAAGAACGTGGGCGCGGCGGCCGTCGACGCGATCATCGCCGCGCGTGAGGCGGGCGGGCGCTTCAGCTCGATCTGGGACTTCTGCGAGCGGGTCGACTGCCAGCGGGTGAACAAGAAGGCGATCGAGTCGCTGGTCAAGTGCGGCGCGCTCGACTCCACGGGCGCGACGCGCAACGGCATGCTCTCGATCCTCGCCGACGCCCAGGGGTCGGGCCAGAAGGCTCAGCAGGACGCGCTGCTCGGGCAGGGCTCGATCTTCGACCTCGAGGAGCCCGCCCCGGCCGGCGGCCCGGCGCCGTTCGCCGGCGGCCAGCACCACCGGCCGGTGCCGGCGCTCGCGGACGACCGCACCACGCGCGGCTCGATGGAGAAGGAGACGCTCGGGCTGTTCCTCTCGAGCCACCCGCTGAAGGAGGTCCGGGCGGCGCTGCGGGCGCGGGTCGAGTGCTCGCTGGCCGAGCTCGGGGGCAAGAAGGACGGCGACTGGGTCACGGTCGGCGGCACGATCACCGAGTCGAAGAAGATCCGCACCAAGAAGGGCGAGCCGATGATGTTCGCGACCCTCGACGACCTCGAGGGCTCGGTCGAGATGCTGGTCTTCAACTCGGCCTACGCGGCGAACGCCGACAAGATCGGCGACGACAAGGTGCTGATCGTCCGCGGCCGCGTGGACCACAAGGAGCAGGGGGAGACCAAGCTCGTGGTCCAGGAGGTCGAGGTCTTCGAGCCGAGCCACGACGAGGTCGAGCAGGCGAAGGCCGATGCCGCCCGCTTCGCCTCGGCCCCGCGCAAGAGGATCACGTTGAGCGTTCCGGGCGGCGTGGCCGCCAGCTTCCTCGACGAGCTGAAGGACGTGGTGCACCACAACCCGCGGCGACCACGAGCTGATGCTGCACGTCGGCGAGCGGCGGCTGCTGCTCGGTCCCGACTTTCGCGTCTCGGCCACGAACCAGTGCCGGGCCGAGCTGGCCGCCCTGATGGGCGTCGAGATAGCCGCGGCGTAGCCGCCGCGGGCCCGTTGCAAAACCCGTTCATGCCGCTCCCCGAGAGCAGTATGGGACTACACTGAGCGGGTGCCTGGGGCAACGAGACAGAGCACTTCGGTGCATGAGTGCAGGCAGTGCTGCGCGTTCTGCGACCGGCTCGTCCATCCGTCCGGCTGCATCGAGTCGGGCTGCCCCTACCTCTACCTCTACGACGACGAGCACAACGGCCACCGCTACATGGGCTGCATGAACAAGGTCTTCCGCGGTGAGATCGACGTGGAGGTGTTCGAGGAGGCCCAGCGCACCCGCCACGGCTACGGCGGCGTGAAGATGACGGGCGCGCCGATCGCCCAGTGCAAGTTCACCGTCGAGAAGGCCTACGACGGAGGCGGCAACGCCTTCGACTGCGTGAACCCGCGCTTCTTCGACGCACCGGAGGAAGAAGACCCGTTCATCTTCGACCTCCGCGACGGGCTCTGACGCCTGCAAAGCGTCGGCTGCCGGCGTCCTCGGTCGGCCGCGGGCTGTCGCCCTACGGCCTCCCTGCGTCCTTGGCAGCCTCGCTTTTCGGCGTCAGGTCCTGACCGTTCGTCCGCCGCCGCCTCCCGCTCCGCCACCCGCGCCATCCACTCCGCTCCCGGGTGATCGGTCAGCCCGTGGGCGATGATCGAGGTGAAGACCGCCAGCGCCGCGATGTCGAAGATGCGCGGCGCCTGCGCGATCTCCTTGTTCAGGATCAGCAGGGAGAACGCCATCGTCGCCACGCCCTTGGGCCCGAACCAGCCCATGAACGCCTTGGCCTGCACGCTCAGCGACACCCCGGCGAGCGACACGAAGATCGAGAGCGGGCGGATGACCACCAGCGTGGCCACCACGATCGCCACCGCCGCCCAGCCGTCGTGGAACAGCCCCGAGAAGCTGAGCAGGGCGCCGAACACCACGAAGATCGCGAGCTTCACCACCTCGATCAGCTCCTCCGAGCGGCGCTCGAAGCACTCGCGGATGTCCGGGCGGCGGATGCCCAGCACGATCGCCGTCACGAACACGGCGATGAAGCCGTTCCCCTTCGGTACCAGCACCGCGGCGCCGTAGGAGGCGAAGGCCACCCCGATCGCGTAGAGCGCCTTCTCGTGGGCGCTGATCTCGTGGCCGAGCGCCCGCCGGCGCGGCATCAGGTAGGACGCCACCACGCCGGCCACCAGCCCCATGCCGAGGCCGATGCCCACGTCCTGGAGCAGGTAGTGCCACCAGACGAAGCCCTGCTCGTTCGGGTCGAGCGCGGCGGCGAACGCCAGCACGGCCGGCAGCGCCAGCCCGTCGTTCAGGCCGGACTCGAGGTTCAGCGAGTGGCGGATCACGCGCGGCACGCGCGGGTTCGTGACCACCGACGAGGAGAGCACGGGGTCCGTGGGGGAGAGCAGCGCGCCCAGCGAGCAGCGACTCGGTCCAGGTGAGGTCGGTCACCAGCATGCGTCACGACCCCCACCAGCGCGCCGGTGAGCGGCATCGCGATCGCGAGCGCCCGCAGCGGCACGTGCCACGCCCGCTGCAGCATCTCGGCCTCCACCTCGAGGCCGTCGCGGAACAGGATCACGATCAGGGCGACCGTGGCGATCGCGTTCACGAAGCCGGAGCGCGGATCGAAGTGCAGCACGTCGAGCGCGCCCTGGCCGAGCACGAACCCGGCCACGACGAAGAGGGCCGTCAGCGAGAGGAAGCTGCGCCGCGCCAAGCCGGCCACGAGCGCGCCCAGCACGAGCAGCCCACCCAGCACCGCGACGGTGTTGTCGAACGAGGTGGCGGCGAGGGGAGTCAGGGCGCTCGGGGTCGCAGCGGACGCCGCCGTCTTCGGCCCCTCGCTGCGCGGCCTGCGCCTGCGCCGAGCGAGGCCCCTCTTGCGCAGCGACCTTCGCGATCGCCGATCTGCTCGAGATCCGTCGGCACGTCGTCGCCGAACTTCTCGAGCAGCGCCGGCAGGCCGTCGAAGCGGGGCTCGGACAGGAACGCGGACAGCCCGCGCCTCGCCGAGCTCGCCGGTCGGGAGGTCGGCGTGGCGGTCGCGGTTGGAGCCGAGCGGCGCCTGCGGAGTCGTTCACGTGGATGCACACGAGCCGATCGATCCCGAGCTGGGCGTCGAAGTCGTCGATCACCTGCGCGAGCCCCTCGTCGGTGCGGATGTCGAAGCCGCTGGCCAGCATGTGGCAGCAGTCGAGGCAGACGCCGATCCGCTCGTCGCCGCCGCCGCGACCCACCAGGTCGTAGAGCTCCTCGAGCGAGCGCCCGAGCGTCCCGCCCGCGCCCGCCGTGTTCTCGAGCAGGAGGCGGCAGCTCTCGGACTCGTCCAGCACCTGCCGGATCGCCTTGCCGACGCGCTCGAGCGACGCGTCCAGCGGCTCCTTCACGCGCGAGCCGGGGTGGAACACCACGCCGTCGGCCCCGATCGCGTCACCCAGGCGCAGCGCGTGGGCCAGCGAGGCGATCGACTTGCTGCGGATCTCGCGGTCCTTCGAGGCGCAGTTGATCAGGTAGACCGCGTGGATCACCACCGACTTGATCGGCCCCCCGTCCATCAGCTCGCGGAAGGCCGCGATGTCGTCGTCCTTCCACGACGTGGGGCGCCACATGCGGGGCGACTGGTTGAAGATCTGGATCGCCTGGCAGTCGCGCTCGACGCCGCGGGCGTGCGCGTTCACCAGGCCGCCCGCCGTGGAGACGTGGCCGCCGATTAGCATCCGGTGGAGGCGATGGCCGATTCCATGAGAGTGAGGTTCGCGCCCTCGCCCACCGGCGCGTTGCACGTGGGCGGGGCCCGCGCGGCACTGTACAACTGGCTTCTCGCCCGCGGGCGTGGGGGCACCTTCGTGCTGCGCATCGAGGACACCGACCGCGAGCGCTCGACCCCGGAGAACATCGAGCAGATCCTCGACGCGCTGCGCTGGCTCGAGCTCGACTGGGACGAGGGCCCGCTATTCCAGAGCGAGCGCGGCGATCGCCACCGCGAGGAGATCGCCCGGGTGGTCGACGAGGGTCACGCCTACTTCGACGACGGGGCGGTGCGCCTGCGGGTGCCCGACGAGGGCGAGACCGTGGTGAAGGACCTGATCCGCGGCGACATCACGTTCGAGCACAAGGACATCGACGACTTCGTGATCGCCCGCTCGGACGGCAGCCCGCTCTACAACTTCGCGGTGGCCGTGGACGACCACGACATGGGCATCACGCACGTGGTGCGCGGCGAGGACCACATCTCGAACACCCCGCGCCAGCTGATGGTCCTGGAGGCGCTGGGCGGCGGCGACCCGCCCGTGTACGCGCACCTGCCGCTGCTGCACGGCCCCGACGGCAAGAAGCTCTCGAAGCGCCATGGAGCCGCCTCGGTGCAGGAGCTGCGCGACGCAGGGCTACCTGCCCGCCGCCGTGCGCAACTACCTGGCGCTGCTGGGCTGGGGCTACGACGCGGAGACCACCTTCTTCACCACCGACGAGCTGGTCGAGCGCTTCTCGCTCGAGCGCGTGTCGAAGAACCCGGCCGTGTTCGACGAGCAGAAGCTGCGCTGGATGAACGGCCACTACCTGCGGGAGATGGACCCCGACGAGCTCACGGCGCTGCTCGAGGAGCGTCTCGGCCGCACCGGGCCTGCGCGAGGCGGTGGGCATCGCCCAGGAGAAGATGCAGACGCTCGACGACTTCTGGCGGCTGGCGGGCTTCCTCGTGGAGCGCCAGCCGGTGGACGAGAAGGCGTGGGGGAAGGTGATGAAGGACGGGGCGCGCGGAACGGCTCGCGAAGGCGCGCGAGGCGCTCGCGCAGGCGCCGAGCCGTTCGACCCCGAGCACGTGGAGGCTGCGCTGCGCTCGGTGGTGGACGAGCTGGGAGCCAAGCCGAACGCCGTCTTCCAGCCCGTGAGGGTGGCCATCAGCGGCTCCACGGTGTCGCCCGGGATCTTCGAATCGGTCTCCGTTCTGGGCCGCGACGAGACCCTCGCGCGCATCGACGAGGCCCTCGCGCGCGCCGACGCACGAAATTAGGCGCGCCAGCCCGTCTAAAAGCGGGGGTCAGACCCTCAACCTTTCGTCCAGCCGTGCCGATTAGCTGTCTGTACAGGCCCCCGCACCGTCCTCGAGAGCCTGGACAGGAGATAAGACTTGGAAGCAGCCATGAACCAGGCTCGGCCGCAGCCGGCCACAGCACCCGTCCAGAACGAGGGTCACGGACGCCGTCTGACTGCCGCGTTTGAGGCACTCGAGGCATTCCCCGCGCTCGTCGAGTCCCGCAACCGTCTCCTGCGCCTTGCGCGTGAGGAGCGCGGCTCGGTGGGCGACATGGTCGCCGCCGTCGAGTCGGACGTCGCCCTGGTGATCGCGGTGCTCCGGATCGCCAACTCGGCGCCCTCGCCCAAGAAGGGCAAGATCACGAGCATCCCGAAGGCCATCGAGCTGCTGCGCCCGTCGGGCGTCGAGGCGCTCGCCTCGCGCACCGCCGTGTTCGACTTCTTCGAGCGCACGCCCGGCTGGGACGCCCAGCCCGAGCGCTTCCGCCTGCACGCCGTGGCCACGCAGCGCGCCGCCGACCGGCTGGCGCGCGAGATCGGCTACGAGGACCGCGACGAGCTGCTGATCTCGGCCCTGCTGCACGACATCGGCCAGCTGGTGCTGATCCACGCCTACCCGGGCTACCCGGGCCAGGTGCACGGCGAGGCCCGCACGCCCGAGGAGCGCGTTCACCGCGAGCGCCGCGAGCTGGGCGTCGACCACGGCCTGGTCGGCGGCGTGCTCGCCCGCCGCTGGGGCCTGCCCGAACCGTCTCGCGTCCGCCATCGAGCGCCACCACTCGGCCGAGGCCGAGGGCGAGGCGGCCGTGATCCGGCTCGCCGACATGCTCGCCCACTACAGCCACGGCCAGCCCGTGGACCCCGCGCAGATGCTGAAGGTCAGCCGCTCGCTCGACCTGTCGCCCGACCAGCTGCGCTCGGTCATGTACGAGCTTCCCTACGCGGGCTCAGGCGCCCGCCGCAACGTCGAGCCCTGCCCGCTCTCCACCCGCGAGGTGGACGTGCTGAAGCGGCTCGCCGAGGGCAAGGTCTACAAGCAGATCGCGCTCGAGCTGAACCTCTCCACGAGCACGGTGCGCACGCACCTGCACAACACGTACACGAAGCTCGGCGCCGTCGACCGCGCCCAGGCCGTTCTAGTCGCTACGGAACGCGGCTGGATCTAGCGCCGGCACGCGGACCTTCACGACCGTTCCCCGCCGGCTGCTCTCGATCGAGAGCTTGCCGTGGATCACCTCGGCGCGCTCGCGCATGCTCGCGAGGCCGATGTGACCGCTCGCCTCGGTCATCGCCGGGGTGAAGTCGCCGAAGCCGCGCCCGTCGTCCTCGATCAGCAGCTCCAGCATGCCGTCGCGCTCAGCCAGCGTCACCCGCACCGTGGAAGCGGCGGCGTGGCGACCGGCGTTCGTCACCGCCTCCTGGGCGATCTGGAACAGCGGCCCGCTCAGGTCGGGTGACAGCGCGATCTGCTCGATGTCGATCCGCACGTCCACGCCGAAGCGCCGCCGCCACACGGGCACGCACTCCAGGATGGCGGTCTCGAACGACAGCTCACGGAAGGCATGGGGGCCGAGGGCGACGATCTCGTCGCGGAGCGCCTGGATGTTGCGCTCGGCGATCGTCTGCATCTCGCGGATCACCTCGCGCGTCTGCTCCTGGTCGCCCCGCTCGATTGCCCCCGGCAGCGCGGCGAGCATCATGTCCAGGCTCACCAGCTCCTGGATCGGCCCATCGTGGAGCGACTCCGCCAGGCGGCGGCGGATCTCGCCCTCGGTCTCGATCGTGCGCCGGCTGACCTCACGCGCGCGCAGGCGGCCCGCGGTCTCGGAGGTGCGGATGTTGCCGGCGGTGATCGCGGCGGAGAACACGCAGACCACGAACAGCGCCTCGTAGAAGACGAGCAGCTCGCCCTGCACGGGGCCGTTCGTGAGAGCCGTGATGGGCACGAGCAGCACGCATGCCGTCGCGGCAACCATCAGGCCGCCCCGCTGCCCCTGGAACTGCGCGTGCGCCGCGACGAAGAAGAGGGCGACGAAGCGCGCCGGGGCGTAGGCCTGTGGCACGGCGAGCTCCGCCAGGGCGATCACGGCCAGGTCCACCACCGGCACGAACGGCTGGAGGGCGATCTCCGGCCAGCGGTTCGCCACGTAGAGCATCGCCACCGCCCAGGGCAGCGCCAGCCCGAGCACGACAACGGTCAGCTGGGCGTGGTGGTGGAACTGCGTGGTGGCGAGGACCACCAGCACGGCCAGCGCCAGCAGGAGGCGAACCGCCGCGAACTTGACGACGGGCTCGGGCGACTCGATCGGCGGCCGCCCCAGCGAGATCATGTGCGGTGCCGGATGCCGACCAGCGCCAGGGCGGCCCCGATCGCGTCGATGCCGACGTCGACCGGGGCTGCCGTGCCGCCCATCCACGAAGGTCTGGTGGAACTCGTCGGTTGCCGCGTAGCCCACGGAGAGCGCGAACGCCAGCGGCAGCGCGCTGTCGCGCAGCGTGGTGGTGCGCAGCGCCCGCACCCAGAGGAACGCCAGCAGTCCGTACTCGCCCGCGTGGACGAGCTTGCGGAGGATCGTGTCTGCCACGCCCAGACCCGAGTTGAGGTTGGGCTGCGCGGACAGGAAGAAGATCACGCCCATGAGGACGAACGGAGGTGCCCACGTCCGAGTCCGGAGGGCCAGCGTCATGCGCATAACCTAGACTCGCAGCGGCTTGCTCGCCATCACCTCCAAGTCACCGTACGCGCTGAGCGCGCTCGTGGAGCTGGCGCGCACCGGCGGCTCTGCGCCGGTGCCGATCGGGGAGATCGCAAAGCGCCGCGAGATCCCCGTGCAGTTCCTCGAGAGCCTGTTCGCGACCCTTCGCAGGGCCGGGATCCTGCAGAGCCAGCGAGGTGTGCGCGGCGGCTACTCCTTCGCCCGCCCGCCGGCCGAGATCACGGTGCTGGAGGTGGTGGAGCTGCTCGAGGGCGAGCTCGGCGCGGACGCCGAGAAGTCGGGCCCGATCTGGATCGAGGCGGTCGAGGCGGTGCGCGCGGTGCTCGGCGGGTCGACGATCGCCGACGTGGCGGAGAAGGAAGCCCGGGCGGCCGGGGCCTCCATGTATTACATCTAAGCCCTCAGCCGCTGCGCGGATTTGGGGCCCGTAGCGCGACCGTGGCGACAACCACCAGGGCGAGCGCGACGATGCTGGTGTACTGCGCGCCCTTGTCGGCGATGTCCCAGCCCACCAAGGCGAGGGCCGCGATCGAGGCGACCCAGTAAACGGCCTGACGCCACGGCGGCAGGGTGCGCAGGAGTCTCAGCCAGCCCATGTCGCGACCATACCTCATGCCGCCGGCCGGGCCGGTCAGCGCTGCCGCACCCGCCACCACGCGATCACGAGCAGGGGCACCAGCACAACGGCGGTGATCACGAAGGGCCACACGGGGCTGACTATAAGTCACTGTGGGTGCCGCGCCGCCGTCCGTTCACAAGCTGTTCACGGCTGCGGCTTGCGGGGCGCGATACGGTGCGTTCATGGAGACCGACCCCAAGAACCCCAGCGTCGACGTCGGGCAGAGTGCCGACGAGCGCGAGTCGATCATCGAGGAGCTCAAGCGGACCGCGCCGGAGGACGAGGCGCCGCCGCAGGAGCGAGGCGAGCTGACCGCCGACGAGACGTTCGAGGCGCTGCAGGCGCAGGGCCTCGGCTCAGGCGCGCTGGGCACCGACCCGATCGCGCCCTGAGCTAGCCCTACGGGCGTAGACTCGGCCAGGTGCTGCCGCTGGCCGACTCCACGCAGACCGCCTTCGGGATCCTGCTCGCCGTGGTGCTGGTGATGGGCTACGTGATCATCTGGGCGCTGTGGCACTTCGTCTTCCGGCACGCCCCGCCGGACGACCGGAGCAAGATCGACGAGTAACGGCCGCGCGCGGTAGGTTGCGGCGATGAGCAGCCTCATTCCCGTCAACCTGGCGGACATCGTCGGCGACACGCCGCTCGTCCGCTTCACGCGCATAGCCCCCGACTGCGGCGCCGAGATCGTCGGCAAGCTCGAGGTCTACAACCCGGCGGGCAGCGTGAAGGACAGGATCGGCGTGGCGATGATCGCCGCCGCCGAGCGCGAGGGCCGGATCGAGCCCGGTCGCACCACGATCGTGGAGGCCACGTCCGGCAACACCGGCATCGCGCTGGCGTTCGTCTGCGCCGCGAAGGGCTACGAGCTCCTGCTGGCGATGCCGCAGGGCATGAGCCGCGAGCGCGAGAGCCTGCTCAGGCTCTACGGGGCCAGCGTGGAGATCACCGAGTCGCTCGGCGGGATGAACGAGGCGGTGGAGGCCACGGCACGCATCGCCGCGGAGCGCGGCGACTGCTTCATCCCCGACCAGTTCTCGAATCCCGCCAACCCGGAGGTCCACCGCCGCACCACGGCCGAGGAGATCTGGCGGGACACGGGCGGCAAGGTCGACGTGTTCGTGGCCGGCGTGGGCACCGGCGGCACGATCACCGGCGTGGGGGAGGTGCTGAAGGAGCGCAACCCGAAGCTGCACGTGGTGGCGGTCGAGCCGAAGTCGTCGGCGGTGCTGTCGGGCGGCCCGCCGGGCCCGCACAAGATCCAGGGCATCGGCGCCGGGTTCGTGCCCGCCGTGCTGAACCGCGAGATCCTCGACGAGATCATCCCGGTGGACGACGAGGACGCGCTCGACATGGCGCGGCTGCTCGCGCGACGCGAGGGCGTGCTGGCGGGGATCTCGGCGGGAGCGGCGGTGTGGGCGGCCGTCCAGGTGGGCAGCAGGCCGGAGTTCAAGGGCGCGCGCGTGGTGGCGGTGCTGCCCGACTCGGGCGAGCGCTACGTGAGCACGCCCTTCTTCGCTCCTTGACCACCCTCGACCTGACCGGCGTGGCCTGCCCGCTCAACTGGGTGAAGGCCAAGCTCGAGCTGGAGCGGATGCGGCCGGGGGAGCGGATCGTGCTGCTGCTGGACCCGGGCGAGCCGATCGAGAGCGTGCCCCGTTCGGCGCGCGAGGACGGGCACGAGGTGCACGTGAACGGCACGGCCGTGACTATCGTCAAGCGCTGATGCTCGACGAGGCAGACCTCGAGCGCTACTCGCGCCAGCTCGTGCTCCCGGAGTGGAGCGGCGAGGCCCAGGAGCGGCTCGGCCGCTCCAGCGCGATCGTGATCGGCGCCGGCGCGCTCGGCTCGCCCGCGGCCACCTACCTCGTCGGCGCCGGCGTCGGGCGGGTCGGCATCGTGGACGACGACGAGGTGGAGCTCTCGAACCTGCCGCGCCAGCCGCTCCACTTCACGCCTGACATCGGGGCCAACAAGGCGGAGTCCGCCGCCGCGAAGCTGTCGCTGATCAACCCCGAGCGTGCTGGTGGAGCCGTATCCCGCTCGGCTCGGCCGCGTGAACGCCGAGATGATGCTCAGCGGCGCCGATGTGGTGCTCGACTGCAGCGACGCCTTCGCCACGCGCTACGTCGTCAACGACGCCTGCTGCGCGCTCGGCATCCCGCTGGTCGAGGCCGGCGTGCTCGGCTTCGACGGCCTGACGATGACGATCCGGCCCGGCGAGTCGGCCTGCTACCGCTGCGCGTTCCCCGTCGAGCCGGACCCGGACGCGGTGCCGAGCTGCAGCGAGGCCGGCGTGCTTGGGCCGGTGGCGGGGATCGTCGGCTCGATCCAGGCGCTGGAGGCGCTCAAGCTGCTCGCCGGGGTGGGGGAGCCGCTGCTCGACCACATCGTCCAGATCGACGCTCGCACGCTCGAGCAGACGCTCGTCTCCACCACCAGGCTGCCGGACTGCCCTGCCTGCGCCCGCGTCCCGGCTGCGACACAATCTTCCTGACGTGTTCGGCATCGGCACATTCACGCGCGTCGCCCGCGAGCTGCGCCAGGACCTGACCGCGGCGCAGGAGCGCGACCCCGCCGCGCGGGACATCGGCCGCGTCGAGATCCTGCTGACCTACCCCGGGGTGCACGCGCTGCTCGCGCACCGGGTGGCGCACGCGCTGAACGACGCCGGCGTGCCGTTCCTGCCGCACGCGCTCGCGAACGTGACCCGGACGCTCACCGGCATCGAGATCCACCCCGCGGCGAAGGTCGGCGGGGCGCTCTTCATCGACCACGGCTCGGGCGTGGTGATCGGCGAGACCGCCGAGATCGGCGACAACGTGACGCTCTACCAGGGCGTGACGCTCGGCGGCACGGGCTTCGAGCGCGGCAAGCGCCACCCGACGATCGAGGACAACGTGGTGGTCGGGTCCGGCGCGAAGCTGCTCGGGCCGATCAGCGTGGGCCGCTGCTCGAAGGTGGGCGCCAACTCCGTGGTGATCCACGACGTACCGCCCGACGCCACCGTGGTCGGCAACCCCGGCCATCCGGTGAAGGTGAGCGGCCGCAAGCCCGACGGGCCGGACGCCGACTGGGCGCACCTGCCCGACCCGGTCGCCGACGCCATCCGCTCGCTCAGCTCCCGCATCCGCGAGCTGGAGGCCGAGCTGGCCGAGGTCACCGGCCGCGAGCCGCAGCCTGCCGCCGAGGTGCGGCCGCTGCGGGGCGCGGGACAGGACCCAGCCGGCGGCTGATGCGCCGCTCCGCACTGCTCGTCATCCCGCTCGCGGCGCTTGTCCGTCGGCGCGTTGCCGGCGGCGTCCTTCGCGGCCTCCGAGTCGCACCACCACCGCGGTGCGTGTCAAGCGCCCGAGCCCCGGCAACGCCACGGTCGCCGGCTTCGAGCTGCGCCTGCTTCCCACCCAGACGGCCGCCCCGGCGGCGCTCCTGGCGGCCAGGGTGAGGCTCCCGAAGGGCATCACCGTCGAGGCCGTGCTGGCCAAGCAGAAGCGCAGCGACCGCGTACGAGGCGTGCTCGTGGTGCTCGACCGCGCGGACGCGGTGGCCGCCGGCGCCGCCAGCGGCTCGGTCGTGACCGTGAAGCTCAGGCACGCGGCCATCCCGGCGGGCTTTCGGCACCAAGCTGACCGTGAAGCAGCGGCGCAACGTCCTCGGCCCGGGACACGCCTTCCGCTGCAGCAGCTACTTCCGCTCGAGTGATCTGGGCGCGGCGCTCTCGCTCGGCGGTCCGGCCCTGCCGGGCCTGGCCATCCGCGACGCCATCGCGGACGCCTGCGCCGCGGCGCGCTCGCGCGCGCCGTACGCGGGCGAGAACGAGTTCCTCGGCGCGCTCAACGCGCGCTCCGGCTTCCTCACCTTCGCGCGCGATCAGCAGGTGCCGACCCAGCTCGACGGCAGCGCCTCGTTCAACTACCCGGTGGCGGGCTTCGCGGTGCTGGCCGACAAGGGCCACAGCTTCACCGGCTGCGCCTCGCCTGTCGCCGCCTGCCGGCTGATGTCCAAGGGGAGGCCGAACGACTACGCGGTGTTCACGCTCGCCAGCTCGCCCGCTCCGAGCAACACGCCGTTCGCGTTCTCGCTCGGGCTGAACGCCGCGCCCACCAAGGCGGTGCCGTTCGAGTTCTTCGGCAGGAATCAGGCGGGCGCCCGCTTCGGCCCTCTCCTGACGAGCGGGCCATAGGCGTGGGTATCCGCAGCGACCACGTCGAGCGTTACCTGAGCGGGCTGCGTCCCGAGCGCCCGGCGCTCGTGCGCGAGATGGAGGAGCTCGCCGACCGCGACCATGTGCCGATCGTGGAGTGGGAGACCGCGCGCTTCCTGGCCACGCTCACGCGGGCGCTGCAGCCGCGGCGCGTGCTCGAGGTGGGCACCGCGATCGGCTACTCCACGCTCCACATCGCCGAGCAGCTGCCCGAGGGGGGCCGCATCCTCACGCTCGAGCGCGACCCGCGCCGGATCGAGCAGGCGAGCGACTTCCTCGCCCGCGGCGGCGTGCGCGAGCGGGTCGAGATCGTGGAGGGCGACGCGCTCGACACGCTGCCGGGCCTGGACGGCCCCTTCGACCTGATCTTCCTCGACGCCACCAAGGGCGAGTACCGCCGCTACCTCGACATCGCGGAGGCGAAGTCCAGCGAGCGCGCGGTGCTGATCCTGGACAACCTCCTGATGCAGGGCGAGGTGGCGCGGCCCGAGGGCCAGGCGCGCGGCTGGAACCCGGACAGCATCGCCAGCGCGCAGGCCATGAACGCCGAGCTGGTCAGCTCGGAGCGCTGGCTCGGGTCGGTGCTGCCGGTGGGCGACGGCCTGGGCTTCGCCGTTCGCAGCTAGTAGAAGACCGTGCGCGTGCGGTGGCGCGGAATCGCCTTGTACTCGGGCGCCTGACCGCGATTCCAGAGCCAGGTGTCGAGCACGCGGGCGGGCACGCCGAGGCGCGCCGCGATCGCCTCGCAGGCGTGGACCGCGCAGGCGCGGATCTCGCGCTCCTCCTCGCCCGGGGGCAGCAGCTCGCCGCGGTCGATCCGCTCGGCCAGCTCGGGCTCGTAGCGCAGCACGCCGTCCACGCGCAGCACGTGGGGCACCAGGTTGTCGGCGAAGATCGTGAGCCTGCCGAGGTCGTAGAAGTCGGCCACGCCCGCCAGCGCCATGTCGCTCGGCACGATCTGGGCGCGCTTCCAGAAGCCGCGGTCGTCGAAGAACGGCATCCCGCGGCGCAGCTCGTCGGCCAGCGCCTCCGCCGAGCCGGCGGCGCCCTGCACCAGCTCGAGCGCGCTGCGGCCCTCCAGGAAGCGGCCCAGGTCGCGCAGCGCCTCGGCGTAGAGCAGCATCAGCTCGTGGTCGCGCTCCTGCCCGAGCACCGCCGCCACGCGCGGCCGTCCAATTGCGGCGAGCTCCTCGGGGGACCACGGCCCGTGCGCGCGGAAGTGGTCGGCCAGCGCCCAGGCGACCGTGTAGTAGCCCGAGCAGCCCGGGCGCTTTCGCAGCGTGGGGAACCAGCCCGAGCCGAAGTTGATCGCGTCGAGGGTGAGCAGGTAGGTGGCGACCTCCGCGCGTGAGCCGTCGAGGTAGTGCCGCTCCGGGTCGAGCACCGGCGGCGGCCCCGGCTCCACGTGTCCGGCGGCGTCGAGATCGATCGACACCCAGCGCGCGTCCGCCGCGATGGCGGCGCAGCCCTCCCGCACCTCGTCGCAGAGCCCCACGCGCGCCAGGGTAGCCGGACCCCTCTCTATCCTCGCCTGGTGAGCATCACCACCGCGCCAGAGACCCTGCTCGAGGGGCTCAACGAGCCCCAGCGCGAGGCCGTGCTGCACGGCGAGGGGCCGCTGCTGATCCTCGCGGGGGCGGGCTCGGGCAAGACCGCGGTGCTCACCCACCGGATCGCCTACCTGGTGCACAGCCGCGCCGCCCGCGCCGGCGAGATCCTCGCGATCACCTTCACGAACAAGGCCGCGCAGGAGATGCGCGAGCGCGTGGAGCAGCTCGTCGGCGGGCCGCGCCCGCGCGATGTGGGTGATGACCTTCCACTCCGCCTGCGCGCGCATGCTGCGCGCCGAGGGGGACAAGCTCGGCTACACGCGCGGCTTCACGATCTACGACGAGGCGGACTCGCTGCGGCTGGTCAAGCAGTGCATGGACGAGCTCGACGTGGACCCCAAGCGCTTCACGCCGCGCGCGATCAAGCGCCAGATCTCGGACGCCAAGAACCAGCTGCTCGACGCCGAGGGCTACCGCGTGAAGGTGGGCTCGTTCTTCGAGCAGACGGCGGCCGACGTCTACGAGCTCTACGAGCAGCGGGCCCACTCGATGAACGCGATGGACTTCGACGACCTGCTGTTCCGCTGCGTGGACCTGTTCCAGCTCTTTCCCGAGGTGCTGGCGCGCTACCAGCAGCAGTTCCGCTGGGTGCTCGTGGACGAGTACCAGGACACCAACCGCGCCCAGTACCGCTGGCTCCAGCTGCTCGCGGGCGAGCACCGCAACCTCTGCGTGGTCGGCGACGACGACCAGTCGATCTACCGCTTCCGCGGCGCCGACATGCGCAACATCCTCGACTTCGAGGACGACTTCCCCGACGCCCACGTGGTCAAGCTCGAGCAGAACTACCGCTCCACCCAGACGATCCTGTCGGCCGCCAACGCGGTGATCGCGAACAACCGCGCGCGCAAGTCGAAGGCGCTCTGGACCGACCTCGGGCAGGGCGATCCGGTGCACGTGCGCGAGCTGGAGGACGAGCACGGCGAGGCGCGCTTCGTGGTCGACGAGATCGAGCGCCTCGTGGACGAGGGCGGCTCGCGCGACGAGATGGCGGTCTTCTACCGCACGAACGCGCTGAGCCGCGTGCTCGAGGACATGCTCGCGCGCTACGAGCTTCCCTACCAGGTCATCGGCGGCACCAAGTTCTACGACCGCGCCGAGGTGAAGGACGCGATGGCCTACCTGTCGCTGCTTGGTGAACCCCCAGGACGTGGTCGCCTTCCAGCGCGTGGTCAACTCGCCGCGGCGCGGGATCGGCAACACCACCCAGGCGCGCGTCGTGGGCCACGCCAACACCCTCGGGGAGTCGGTCTGGGACGTCGCCGCGGCGCCGGAGCAGATACCCGGCCTCGGCGCCGCCGCGGTGAAGGCGCTGGGGCGCTTCATGTCGGTCATGGAGCGGCTGCAGGAGCGCCTCGAGACCGCGCTCGGTGGGCGACCTGCTGCGCGAGACCCTGCATGAGACCGGCTACCTGGAGGCGCTCGAGGCCGAGCGCACGATCGAGGCTCAGGGCCGGATCGAGAACCTCGAGGAGCTGGTGGGCGTGGCGCGCGAGTACGACTCGGTCGCCGAGGAGCCGTCGCTCGAGGAGTTCCTCCAGCAGATCGCGCTGTTCTCCGACCAGGACTCGCTGCGCGACGACGAGGGCACGGTCACGCTGATGACGCTGCACAACGCCAAGGGGCTCGAGTTCCCGGTGGTGTTCATCATCGGCTGCGAGGAGGGCGTGTTCCCGCACAGCGCGCTCGGTCGAGTCGGGCGACCTCGAGGAGGAGCGGCGCCTCTGCTACGTCGGCATCACGCGCGCCAAGCGCGAGCTCTACCTCTCCTACGCGCGCTCGCGCAGCCTCTTCGGCGGGCGCGACTGGAACCTGCCGAGCCGCTTCATCGACGAGGTTCCCGCCGAGCTCACCGACCGCGAGGAGCAGCGCCTCGCGCAAGCCGCCAGGCGTTCTCCACCAGGTGGGACGACGGGCCGCAAGACGCGCCCCGAGCCGCGTGCGGGCGCGTCGTTCGCGATCGGCGACGACGTGGTGCACGCGAGCTTCGGCGACGGCGTGGTGATCGGGGCGGAGCCGGGCGGCATCGTCGTCGTACGATTCGCCGCCGATGGCGCCGAGAAGAAGCTGATGTCCGACTACGCACCGCTGAAGAAGCGATGAGCGCACGATCATCGACGGCAAGGCGGTGGCGGCTGCCGTGCGCGAGCGCGTGGCGGCCGACGTCGAGGCGCTGGTCGCGGAGACCGGGGTGCGGCCGGCGCTCGCCACCGTGCTGGTGGGCGACGACCCGGCGTCGCACGTCTACGTGCGCAACAAGCGCAAGGCCTCGGAGGAGGTGGGCATCGACCTCCGTCCACCACGAGCTCCCCGCGGACACCAGCCAGGCCGAGCTCGCGGAGCTGCTCGGCGCGCTGAACGACGACGACGGCGTCAGCGGCATCCTGCTCCAGCTGCCGGTGCCGGACCAGATCGACGGCGACGCGATGACCCAGCTGATCGACCCGCTGAAGGACGTGGACGGCCTCACGCCGCTCAACGCCGGGCGGCTGATGCAGGGTCTCGAGGGCCTCGTGCCGTGCACGCCCGCCGGGGTCATGGAGCTGCTGCGCTCGGCCGGCGTCGAGCTGACCGGCGCGGAGGCGGTGGTGCTCGGGCGCTCGAAGCTGGTGGGCAAGCCGGTGGCGGCGCTGCTGCTGGCGGCCAACGCCACCGTCACCCAGTGCCACTCGCGCACGCGCGACCTCGCCGAGGTCTGCCGCCGGGCCGAGGTGCTGGTCGCGGCCGTCGGCGTGCCGCGGCTCGTCACGGCCGACATGGTGCAGCGAGGGCGCGATCGTGATCGACGTCGGCATCCACCGCACCGACGACGGCCTGGTCGGCGACGTGGACTTCGACGCCGTGAAGGAGAAGGCGGCGGCGATCACGCCGGTGCCCGGCGGCGTCGGCCCGATGACGATCGCGATGCTGCTCTCGAACACGGTCAAGGCGGCGCGCCTGCAGCTAGCGGCACGCGCAGTGCCCACTCAGCGCTAGCCTGCCCGGCGTGAACCTGAGGAGGGTTGCGGCGATCGACTGGGTCGTCGCGTTGTCGGGGGCGGTGCTGATCGGGTCGCTGTGGCTGCCCTGGTTCCGCTCTCAGCCGACCGGCGATCTCAACGCCTGGCAGTCGATGGCGCTGAACGACGTGATCTTCCTGATCGTCGGGGGGCTCGCGATCGCCCTGCTGTTCGTCACGGCCACGTCGGGTCATCGGGCGCGGTGCCGATCGGGACCGCGGCCTTCACGCGCGTTCGGGGGCGTGCTGGTCTCGATCCTCGCGCTGATCCGCGCTGATCTGGCCCCCCGATATCGGGCCCGGACCCACGGACCGCGCAGCCGGCGTGTGGATCGGCCTGGCGGCGTCGCTGGGACTGGCCGTGAGCGCGTGGTACTCGCTGCGCGACGAGCGCCGCGGCGCGCCCGGCAGCACCCAGGTCGAGGTCACCGCGCTGCCGGCTCCGCGCGTGCGCGAGGACGGAGGCGGCGCATGACCTTCGAGCGGCTGACCATCGGCGACGCGATCGCGTGGGTGGCGGCGCTCGCCCTGCTGCTCTGCACCGCCGTCGACTGGTACAGCACGGTGGGCGGCAACGAGGCGCGCCAGATCCAGCACGACGTGGACCCGAGTTCGCTTCAGGGCGCGCTCGGCGGCGAGGTGCCGCGCAACATCGAGCAGCAGGCCGCCCTCGCCGCGCAGGCCGACGAGAAGAACATCTGGCAGGAGAAGCGGGCCTACGACCGGCTCGAGTTGCTGGTGCTGCTGGCCGCGGCGGTGGCGGCCGCCACGGCGGCGGTGCTGCGCACCGCGGGTCGTCGTTACGAGGGCTGGCTCACGCCGAGCGCGGTGGCCGCCATGCTCGCCGCCGCAGGAGCTCTGATGGTCCTCTACCGCGTGGTGCAGCAGCCGGGAGACGACCAGGTGACCACGCTCAAGTCCGGGCCGTGGCTCGCCTTCATCGCGCTGGGCGTGCTGGGCTTCGGCGCTTCGCTGGCATGGCGCCGTGAGCGCGACGGCAGCGCCTGGAAGGCGGCGCAGGCCCACCCGGCCTAGGCCAGCTCGCTCGCCAGCCCCGCCGCGATCCGCCGCGAGAAGGCCATGATCGTGACCATCGGGTTCACGCGCAGCGAGGTGGGGAAGAGGCTGGCGTCCGCCACGTAGAGCCCGGGAACGTCGTGCGCCTGACCGGAGGGCGCCACCACCGACGATTTGGGGTCGAGCCCCATCCGCGCGCTCCCCATCGGGTGGAACGCCTCGAGCCGCAGCTCGCCGGGCCGGAAGCGCCCGTGCTCGATCTTCGTGGCCTGCTCGCCCTCCTGGAGCACCGCAACGCGACCCACCTGCGGGTAGACCTCGCGCGCCCCGGCCGCGAACAGCACGTCGGCCGCGCGCGTGATGCCGAACCGCAGCGCGGCCGCGTCGTCGTCGGTCAAGCGGTAGCGGATGCGGCCGTTCGCGCTCACCCGGCCCTGCGAGCGATCCGAGAGGTGCACACCGATCACGGCCACGCGGCCGAAGTCCTCGAGCCGCCTCATGTAGGCGGCGCCGGCGCCACGCAGCCAGTGGGCGCCGAAGGACAGCGGCGTGAAGGTGGCCTCGAGGAACAACCCGCGGTCGTTCCACTCGTCCACGGCCCAGCTCTGCATCACCCCGTCCCAGCCACGCACGGGCTCTTCGAAGAGGCCGCCGACCCAGCAGGCCGGATGGATCCGCAGGTGGCGCCCGAGGGCGCCGGAGGAGCCCGCGAGCCCCTGGCTGAGCAGCAGCTCGGGCGTTCCGAGCGCGCCGGCCGCGAGCACCACCGCCTTGGCCCGAACCTCATAGCGACCACCGGTCGTGCTGCAGCTCACGCCGACGGCGCGCCCGTTTTCCACGATCACGCTCCGCACGCGGGCGTTCGCGCGGATGCGGCAGCCGACCATCACCGCGCGCGGCAACTCCGACACGTGCATCGCGCGCTTGGCGTCGATCGCGCAACCCGTGGGGCAGGTGCCGCAGCACACCACGTCGCCCGCGTTGCGCGCGATCGGGCCGTTCGAGGCCCCGATCGCCTCCGCGCCCAGCCGGCAGAGCTCGGCGTTGCGCCCCACCCGGCCGGCGGGCAGCGGCGTGACGTCCAGGGCCCGATCCACCGCCTCGAACTCGCCGTCGAGCTCCGTGGCCCACGGGATCCCGTGCTGCTCCCGCCAGGCGTACAGGATGTCGTCGGGCGCCGGAAAGCAGGTGCCCGAGTTGATCACCGTGGTGCCGCCCACGCAGCGCCCCACCGGCATCGGTATGACCGGGCGGCCCTCGCAGACCGTGAGCCCCGAGTCGCGGTAGAGCAGCGGCAGCGCCTCGAAGGGATCGGTGGAGTAGGTCGAGGCATCGTGGTAGCCGCCCTCCTCGACGACGATCACGGACAGCCCCGCCTCGCTCAGCACCCGCGCCGCCGACGCGCCGCCGGCGCCCGAGCCGACGATCACCACGTCGCAGCGCTCCACGTCCGCGGGCGCGCGCATGGCCTCGGGATCGAGCCGTGGCGCGTCATACGGCTGGCCGCCTTCGCGCGCGCAGCCCGCAGTCACGCCGAGCGCCGCCTGAACGCGCGCGTCGCGCGTATAGCCCACCCCGGCGAGCGTCTTCAGCAGCAGGAAGAGATCGCGGAAGGCGCCGATGCGGCTGCCCTCGAGGCGCTCCAGATGCGCCGCCCGCCGCTCCTCGCTCATGCGCGAGAAGCGCCGCGGGAACGCCGACAGTTCGAGCACCCGCAGGCCCATTCCCACCACCGTGCGCACCCGGCTGGGGGCCCCTCCGACGAACTCGGACACGGGCCCCGCCACGCCCACCGCCTCGGCTGACGGCAGCGCGCCCCCCTCAGGCAGCAGCGCGGCGCAGAACGCCCGAAATGCTCGCAGCTCCGGCGCCCGCAGGCCCGTGGCGCCCCTTCAGGTGGGGCTGCGCTGCTCGAGCGGCGCCGAGATCACCCAGCAGAACACCGCCACGGCCACCAGCGCGCCATCGACGATGAAGTTCAGGAGGTAGATGAACACGTTCGAGTGGAAGACGAAGTACGCGCCGGTGGCCAGCGACGACGCCGCCTTGCCCGCCGCGAGCACGAGCAGGAACGGCCGGTAGCGCCCCACGTCGGTGGAGATCACGAGCGCGATCCCCGTGATCACGACCATGTAGGCGAAGCCGAGCGAGAGCCACAGCTTCTCCTCGCTGCGCGGGCCGCTCGGGAAGCTCCCGATCCAGTTGCCGACGTCGTCCATCCGCCCGATGACCCCGTTGGGCGTGACGATGAAGAGGAGCCCCACCACCGCGAAGGTGAGCGCCAGAAGGCGCATCGTGAGGACGACGAGGCGCTCCGCCTGCTCGGGCCGCATGGCGCGGCATCCTAGCCGTGCGTAGACCGGTGGGGGCCTGGCTCGAAAACGATCCTCCGCCCGGCTGACAAATCCTCAGCGGAGCTGAGCATCACGCTGCGCGACACCCCGGCCAGCCGGGCCCGGCCGCTTGCTCCATACAATCGCCTGTCGATGATCGATCGCGACCAGGTCCTTCACGTGGCCCGCCTCGCACGGCTCGCGCTCACCGACGACGAGGTGGAGCGCATGTCGAGCGAGCTGTCGGCCGTGCTCGGCCATATCGAGAACATCAACCAGCTCGACCTCGAGGGGGTGGAGCCGACCTCGCACGTCGTGTCGGTCGAGAACGTGCTGCGCGAGGACGTGCCGCGGCCGAGCTGGCCGCGCGAGACCATGCTCGAGCTCGCGCCCGGACGCCTCGGAGGCCGGCTTCCGCGTGCCGAGCCCCGGGGCATGAGCGAGCTGCTCGACCTCACCGCCGCCCAGGCGGGCGAGCGCGTGCGCGCCGGCGAGTTGTCCGCGAGTGAGCTGTTCGACTTCTACCGCGGGCGGGCGGAGGCGGACGAGCTGGGCTGCTTCCTGTGGGTCGCCCCGGAGGCAGCCGACACAGCCGCCGACGCGCCCCTGGGTGGGGTGCCGCTGGCGGTGAAGGATCTCTTCTGCGTGCAGGGCGTGCCGAGCATGGCCGGCTCGCGGATCCTCGAGGGCTACCGGCCCCCGTACACGGCCACGGTCGTGCGGCGCCTCATCGCCGCCGGCGCCCCGGTGCTCGGCAAGACCAACATGGACGAGTTCGCCATGGGCTCGTCGAACGAGAACTCTGGCTTCGGCCCGGTCAGCAACCCGTGGGACCGCACCCGCGTGCCGGGCGGCTCCTCGGGCGGCTCGGCCGCCTCGGTCGCGGCCGGCAGCGCGCCCTGGGCGATCGGCACCGACACCGGCGGCTCGATCCGGCAGCCCGCAGCGCTCTGCGGGATCGTGGGGCTGAAGCCCACCTACGGCGCGGTGTCCCGCTACGGCATGATCGCCTTCGCCTCCTCGCTCGATCAGTGCGGCCCGCTCACGCGCGACGTCACGGACGCCGCGCTCTTGTTCCGCCACATGGTGGGGGAGCGCGACTGCTGCGACTCCACCTCGCTCGACTACCCGGCCGAGGTCGCGCTGCCGAGCGCGAAGCGGCTCGACGGCCTGCGCTTCGGAGTCTGGGGCCTGGCCGAGGAGGGGGTGGAGGCGGGCGTGGCGGAGGTCACCCGGCGCTCGCTCGCCAAGATCGAGGAGCTGGGCGGGACCGTGGAGGAGATCGAGCTGCCGCACGCCGGCTACGGCATCTCCGCCTACTACGTGCTCGCTCCCGCCGAGGCCAGCTCCAACCTGGCCCGCTACGACGGCGTTCGCTACGGCATCCGGCGCGGCGACGGCGACCTGCTGTCGCTCTACGAGACCACCCGCGCGGAGGGGTTCGGGGCCGAGGTGAAGCGCCGCATCATGCTCGGCACCTACGCGCTCTCGTCCGGCTACTACGACGCCTACTACGGCACCGCCCAGCGCGTCCGGACCAAGATCGCCGACGACTTCAGGGCCGCGTTCCAGAAGGTCGACTTCGTCGTCACGCCCACGTCGCCCACGGTCGCCTTCAAGCTCGGCGAGCGCACCGAGAACCCGCTGGCGATGTACCTGTCCGACTACTTCACGGTGCCGATGTCGCTTGGCGGGCATCCCCGCCATCTCGATCCCCGCGGGGCTGGCGGACGGGCTGCCGGTGGGACTGCAGATCGCGGGCCCGGCGTTCAGCGAGAGCAGGATCCTCGACGCCTCTTACGCCCTCGAGGGTGCGCTGGGCTTCGATGGGGGTGGCGCCCGTGGCTGACGCCTACGAGCCGGTCATCGGCCTCGAGATCCATTGCCAGCTCAGCACGCGGACGAAGATGTTCTGCGGCTGCGCGCTGTCGTTCGGCGACGAGCCGAACACGCACACCTGCCCGATCTGCCTCGGCCATCCCGGCACGCTGCCGGTGACCAACGCGGAGGCGGTGCATTTCGGGCTGATGATCGGGCTGGCACTCGAGTGCGAGATCGCGCCGCGGTCGATCTTCCACCGCAAGAACTACTTCTATCCCGACCTGCCCAAGGGCTACCAGATCTCCCAGTACGACATCCCGCTTGCCTCGACCGGGAGGCTCGGCGATGTGCGCATCCATCGCGTGCACCTCGAGGAGGACGCCGCCAAGCTCGTGCACGCGGGCAGCTCGGGCCGCATCCACGGCTCGGAGGCCAGCGTGGTGGACTTCAACCGCGGCGGCACGCCGCTGGTCGAGATCGTCACCGAGCCGGACCTGCGCTCCGGGGAGGAGGCGGCCGATGGGGGCGCCTGCTGCGGGCCACGCTGCGGCGCCTCGGCGTCTCCGACGTGAACATGGAGGAGGGCTCGCTGCGCGTGGACGCCAACGTGTCGATCCGGCCCGTCGGCTCGGACACCCTCGGCACCAAGGCGGAGCTGAAGAACATGAACTCGTTCCGCTTCCTCAAGCAGGGGATCGAGGCCGAGATAGAGCGCCAGAAGGGCATCGTCGCCGCGGGCGGCGCGGTCGAGCAGGAGACGCTCCACTTCGATCCCCAGTCGGGCAGTCTCAGCCCCCTGCGCTCGAAGGAGTACGCGCACGACTACCGCTACTTCCCGGAGCCCGACCTCACGCCGCTGGTGCCCACCGAGGCGATGCTGGAGCGCGCCCGCGCCGCGCTGCCGGAGCTGCCCTCGGCGCGCGCCACGCGCTTCGAGCAGGAGCTCGGCCTGTCCGACGAGACCGCCCGCGTGCTGGCCTTCCGGGGCGAGCTGGGCGACTACTACGAGGCCGCCCTCGTCGATGGCGCGGATGCCAAGACGCTCGCCAACTGGGTGCGCAACGAGCTCGTGCAGCGCTTGGGGGACGCCGACCCCGCCGAGTCGAAGGTCAGCCCACAGGCCTTCGCTCAGCTCGTGGCGTTGGTCGACGCCAAGACCATCTCGCAGTCCTCCGGCAAGCAGGTGCTGGAGGTGCTCCTGGAGAAGGGCGGCGACCCCACGCAGATCGTGGAGGAGCAGGGCCTGGCGATGCAGGGCGGCGACGAGCTCGAGTCGATCGTGGAGCGCGCGATAGCCGCGGACCCCGACGCCGTCGAGCAGATCAAGGCCGGCAACCAGAAGGCCGTGGGTGCGCTGATGGGCGCGATCATGCGTGAGACACGCGGTCGGGCCGATGGCAAAGAGGTGCAGCGACTGATCCGGGAGCGGATCGGCGCGTAACCTGTAGGTATGGCAAGACTGGTACGTCTAGACAACACCGGCCACTCCACGCTCGCCGTGTGGACACAGGCCGACCAGGCGTCCTGCGACGCGGCGATCGAGGCGTTCCGGCGCGAGCTCGATGAGGGCTTCATAGCGGTCGTGAACGAGGGTGAGGGCCGCGCGACTCAGGTGCGCGAGCTTCCGCTCGATTCCGACCTCGTGATCCTCCGCCGCCCGATCTCAGGAGGCTGAGCCGTGGCGGTTGCGGCGCCGCTTCCCGAACTGGCCAGCGTTCCGTGGCGGCCGCTGGTCGACGCGGACTCGCTCCGGCGCCGCGGGCGCATGTGGACCTTCTGGACCGTCACGCACGTGGTGCCGTTCCTGGCCGCCGGGGTCGGGCTGCTGCTGTTGAGCCTGCTGGCGGCACCGGTCGCCCTCGTTGCGATCGCGCACGCCTGGATCATCCCGGCGCTGTACGCCTTCCGCGGCGCGAGCGTGGTGGCCACCAAGGGGCAGCGCGATGGCGGCCCAGAGCAGGTGGCACAGGGCTTCCTCGGCGACCTGCTGGGCCACGACGCGCGCGACTTGCAGCGCCGCAGCGGGCTGGCGCTCGAGCGTGGGGACCTGGGCGCGTGGCTGGTGGGCGAGGGAGGCGCGCTGCTGGTGGCGCCGGGTGGCCGGCGGGTCTACTGCTTCTGCATCCGCGCCACGGACGCGGAGCTGCCGCCGTCCGACCGAATCGCACACCTTCTGCTGGCGCTGCGCAGCGACGAGCAGGGCTTCGCCACGGTGGCGAACCTGAGCTTCGCCGGCGCTCCCTGGCGGATCCGCAGGCGGCTGCCCGCCGCCCAGCGCGAGGCGCTCGACGCGGCTCGACGCGCATCCGTCCGCTGATCACCGCAACCTTCGTCGCCTCGGTAGGTTTATCGGTGCGAAAGGGGGAGTGCTTGGAAGCGTCAGTCTTCAGCCAGCCCGCCGGCCTCACTCCCCTCGGCGTGCGCACTCCCCTGCGGCGCTTTCACAGCGACGAGCGCCTGATCGCCCTCATCCGAGCGGGCGACGAGGCCGCCTTCGAGGCGCTCGTTCAGCGCTACCGCTCGCGCCTCCTTGCCTTCTGCCGGCACATGCTGCGTTCCCGCGAGGATGCCGAGGACGTGCTCCAGGAGGTCTTCGCGTCCTCGTACCGAGCGATCCGCGGCGACGAGCGCGAGATCAACGTGCGTCCCTGGCTCTACCGGATCGCCCGCAACATGTGCCTCAAGCACATGGCTCGCCGGCGCCCCGCGGCCGACGGGGGCGTGGAGGAGCTCGAGCTGCCGTCGAGCAGCAGCACGCTCGAGACGGTGAGCGTCCGCGAGGACCTGCGCCACGTGGTGCATGACGTCCGCGGGCTGCCGGAGACGCAGCGCACGGCCCTGCTCCTGCGCGAGATCGACGGCCTCTCCTACGACCAGATCGCGGCCACGATGGACACCACCGTTCCGGGCGTGAAGTCGCTGCTCGTGCGCGCCCGGGTCGCGCTGGCGGAGACGGCCGAGGGGCGCCTCCTGAGCTGCGACGTGGTGCACCTCGAGTTGAGCGACGCCGCCGCGGGCCACGCCAGGCTCTCGGGAGCGGCGCGCCGTCATGCCAAGGGCTGCGAGCTGTGCGGCGCCTACCAGTCTCAGCTTGGGACCGGCCGGCGCGCCGCGGCGTTCTGGCCGCTGGCGCCGCTCGCCGTGGCACGGGAGCTGCTGGCCCGGCTGGGCCTGGGGGCGGGCGCGGGAGCATCGGCAGCGGGTGCGGGCGTCGCGGTCAGCGGCGGCACGGCCGGAGGGGTGTGCGGGGTCTGCGGCACGGCCGTGTCCACCACGCTGGGGGCGATCGGCGGGAAGGCAGCCGTCGCTGTGGCAGCCGCCGGCCTGATGGCGGCGGGCGCCGCGAACATCGATCGCACGCCGCCCGCACACGCGCCCGCGCCGGCGCCGGTCGTGCAGTCGGTCCAGGCCGTTGCGCCGCCGTCCAGCGCCACCCCGGAGGCGACGCCCACGGCGCCGCCGAGCACCGCGACCGATCCCACCGCCGCTGGGCAGACGCAGGACGACCCCCAGACGGTCACCGATCCGCCCGTCAGCGACCCCACGGCTCCCGGGGCCGGCGGCACTCTCCCCGGTCAGCAGGATCCGGCCTCGCAGGCGCCCGGCGTCACCGGTGGCATCGGGGTGCCCAGCGATCCGGCCAGCCAGCCGATCGGGACTCCCGAGCCGGTGCAGGTCCAGGACCCCACGACTCCCAGCACGGGGCAGGCACAGCCCACCCCGAACTCGACCTCCACGCCGGACAGCTCGCAGCCGCCCTCGGGCCAGACGGGAACGCCCGGTTCCACGCCGTAGCGGGGTCTGGCGCGCCGGAGGGATAGCCTCCGGCCTATGAGGGCGCCTCCGGCAGACGTCTCCTTTCGCGAGGGCACCAACGCCGACCTCGAGGTCACCTTCGCCCTCTCCGAGCGGGCGATCTACGACGCGGCCGTCAAGCGCGGCGTGCTGCCCGCGGGCCGCCAGCCCACCGAGGGCCAGGTCCGCACCAGCTGGCGGCGCCACCGGAAGCTGATCGAGTTCCTGGCCGCGAAGCAGGACAGCCGCTATCTGATCTGCGAGCGGGCGGGCGAGCCTCTCGGCTACGCGCGGGTGGTGCGCTTCGGCGTGATGGAAGAGCTCACCGAGCTGATGGTGGAGCCGGACTGGCAGGGCCAGGGGATCGGCCGCGCGCTGCTCGAGATCGTCTGGCCGAGTGATCCCACGCCCGACCTCGGCCGGGTGGTCGTGGCCACCGGGGAGCCCACCGACATCGGCCTCTACATGGGCTTCGGCGTGATGCCGGTGGCCGGCCACTGGCACCTGCGCCTGCGCACAAGCGACTACCTGAAGCGCCGTTCGCTCGAGATCGAGCGAGTGGAGACCGCCGTGCACGTGCTGAAGGCCGATCGCGCCGTGGAGGAGTGGATGCGCCTCGAGCCGCCGGTGCTGGGCCACGAGCGCAGGGACCTGCACGACTTCTTCTGCCGCGACCGCACCTGCCTCGCGACGATCGACGAGCAGACCCACCGGGCCACATCCCTCGCCTGGGTCAGCGGCGAGGGCGAGATCGGGCCCGCCGTGCGGCCAGGCGCCCGAGCAGCTCGTGCCGCTCGTGCTCGCGGCGCTCGACCGCGTGGCGGCCTCGGTCGAGCCCGAGTACCTCAGCCTCTTCTCGACGACGATCAGCTGGTGGCTCCTGCGGCGGCTGCGCGGGCTCGGATTCGAGATCTGGTGGCCGAGCTGGGTGATGTGCTCGGTGCCCCTGCCCGGGCTCGACCGCTATGTGCCAACGCGCCCACCGCACGTCCTTTGAGCGAACTACCCTTGACTCATGCGTGAAACCGCCGGCGATCTGGGCAGGAAGGCGATTGCGCTCGTTGTCCTGCTCATAGCCGCATACGTTCTGTTCAAGGTCATCATCGGGGTCGTTGCGGCCCTGGCATGGATCATCGTGGTGGTCATCGCCATCGCGGCGATCGTCTGGGCGATCCGCGTCCTCTGACGCGGCCCGCTGGGACAATCCCGTCGTGGCCTACATCGTCCTGATCCTGTTCTGTGGCCTCTCTGCCGGGATCGTGGCCAAGTCGCGCGGCAACGGCTTCTGGATCTGGTTCGCGATCGGCCTCGTGCTGCCGTTCATCGGCACCGTGGCGGCGCTGCTCTACCGGCGCGATCGCGACGTCGAGAAGCGCGAATGCCCGGAATGCGGGTCGATCGTGGCGATCCACGACCAGGTCTGCATGAAGTGCGGCTGCGACCTGTACTTGGTGTCAGGGGCCTGAAATCCCGCTGGTAGACTCGCTTTCCCGGCCGGCGCGCGGGCCTGCGCGCGGTCGATCTCACTCACGTTGAAAGGAGGTTCGCTTTGAGAGCGGTCGAGGCAATCATGGAATGCCTGAAGGCTGAGGGTGTCGACACCGTATTCGGCATCCCCGGCGGAGCGAACCTCCCGACCTACGACGCCCTCTACGACGCGGGCATCCGCCACATCCAGTGCCGCCACGAGCAGGGCGCGGGGCACGCCGCCGAGGGCTATGCGAAGGCCTCGGGGCGCGTCGGCGTGGCGCTCGCCACCTCGGGTCCCGGTGCCACCAACCTGGTCACGCCGATCGCCGACGCGATGATGGACTCGGTGCCCACGGTGTTCATCACCGGCCAGGTGCGCACCGAGCTGCTCGGCACCGACGGCTTCCAGGAGGCCGACGTCACCGGCATCACGATGCCGATCGTCAAGCACTCGATCATGATCCAGGACCCGCGCGAGATCCCCACGGCGATCCACGAGGCGTTCCACATCGCGCGCACCGGTCGTCCCGGGCCCGTGCTGGTGGACATCCCGCAGGACCTGTCGCGGGCGGACATCCCGTACGCACCCGGTGGACACGGTCGCTCTGCCCGGCTATCAGCCCACCACCGAGGGCAACGCGAAGCAGATCCGCCTGGCGGCCAAGGCGCTGGCGAACTCGCGGCGCCCCGTGATCTACGCGGGCGGCGGCGTGATCAACGCCGACGCCTCAAGGGAGCTGTTCGAGTTCGTCACCTCGGACCAGTTCCCGATCACCTGCACGCTCATGGGCCTGGGCGCATTCCCGGGCGATCACGAGCAGTGGCTCGGGATGCTCGGCATGCACGGCACCCGCACGGCCAACTACTCGATGGACGAGGCGGACCTGATCTGCGCCGTCGGGGCGCGCTTCGACGACCGCATCACCGGCAAGCTGTCCGAGTTCGCGCCGCGGGCCAAGTTCATCCACATCGACGTGGACCCGGCGGAGATCTCGAAGAACGTGCCGGCGCACATCCCGATCGTCGGCGATGCCAAGAAGGTGCTGCCCAAGCTCACCCGCGAGTACCGCGCGCTCGAGGTCGACGCAGGCCGTCTCGACGGCTGGTGGCAGCGCATCCGCGGCTGGCAGGACAAGCACCCGCTGCGCTACGACGACAGCGAGGACTCCGAGATCAAGCCGCAGCGCATGGTCCAGGCGATGTACGAGGCCACGGGCGGCGACGCGATCATCACCTCGGACGTCGGCCAGCACCAGATGTGGGCGGCGCAGTGGTACACGTTCAGGCAGCCGCGCCACTGGATCAACTCCGGCGGCCTCGGCACGATGGGCTTCGGGCTGCCGTCGGCAATGGGCGCGAAGGCGGCCTGCCCCGACCAGACCGTGGTCTGCCTCGCCGGCGACGGCTCGCTGATCATGACCTGCCAGGAGCTGGCCACCTGCGTCACCGAGGACATCGCGGTGAAGGTGTTCATCATGAACAACGGCTACCTGGGCATGGTGCGCCAGTGGCAGGAGCTGTTCTGGGAGCGCCGCTACTCGTCGGTGAAGATGAGCTCGAGCCCGGACTGGGTGAAGCTCGCCGACGCCTTCGGGGCCGTGGGCATGCGCGTGGAGGACAAGGCCGACGTGGTCGAGGCGATGCGCACCGCGCTCACCACCGAGGGCCCCGTGGTGCTCGACGTGCGGGTCACCCAGGAGGAGAACTGCTACCCGATGATCCCCGCCGGCCAGGCCGCGCGGGACATGGTCGGGTGAGGGCCATGGGTGAGCCGGGCACAAGCGAAATCCTGAATCTCGAGGATCTCGAGGCCAGCGGCGGGATCCACACGGGGCGCAAGCACGTCCTGTCGATCCTGGCGGAGAACAAGCCCGGTGTGCTCGCGCGCATCAGCGGCCTGTTCGCGCGTCGCGGCTTCAACATCGACTCGCTGAACGTCGGTCCCACCGACGATCCGACGATCTCCCGCTTCACGCTGACCGTGGACGGCGCGCTGCACCCGATCGACCAGGTCACGAAGCAGCTGCACAAGCTCGTCAACGTGCTCAAGATCCGCGATCTCGAGCCCTCCGAGACGGTGGCGCGCGAGCTGGCGCTGTTCAAGGTGTCGGCGGACAGCGAGTCGCGGCGGGAGATCCTCGAGTTCGCGAGCATCTTCCGCGGCACCGTGGTGGACGTGTCGAAGCGCTCGGTGACGATCGAGATCACCGGCGCCGACTCGAAGATCGAGGCGTTCGAGCGGATGATCCGCCCGTTCGGCCTGATCGAGATGGTGCGAACGGGCGAGATCGCGGTCTCGCGCGGGCGCTCCGCCACGTGACGGTCCGCTCAGACGCCGTACAGGGCCCTCTGCGGCTCAGCGATAGCGCGTGGGCCCAGCTGGAGACGCGGGTGGAGAGGGCGATCGCGGCCGCGCGCCGCGGGCGCGGCCGGGTGCTCGCCTCCGTCACCGCGCCCGTGCCCGCCGAGATCGACCTCTCCGCCGCGGTGCTTGCCGCGCGCGGCTCGGGCGACCGCTACTTCTGCCTGGAGCAGCCCGATCGCGACGGCTTCGCGCTGGCCACCCTTGGCCAGGCGGCGCTGGTGGAGGCCACCGGCCAGGATCGCTTCGCGCGCGTGGCCGCGGCCTGCCGGGAGCTCGCGCGCGGCGCGCTCGGCGGCGACGAGGCGGCTGACAGCTGCGGCTCCGCCCGGCTCCGGGCCGGTCTGGGTCGGCGGCTTCTCGTTCGCCCCGGGCGGCGGCACGAGCCCCGAGTGGTCCTCGCTCTCGCCGGCCGTCATGGTCATGCCCGAGCTGGCGCTCGCACGACGTGGGGACGAGGCCAGGCTGACCGTCACGGCCGTGCTGGACGGGGACGAGTCGGCCGAGGCGCTGCTCGAGCGCCTGCGGGCGCGGGTCGCGTCGCTCGAGCCGGTCGCCGATGCCCCTCCTCGACCCGGACCCCGTGGCCACCCCGCGCGTGGCGGGGGCGGCCCCGCCCGAGCACTTCGAGTCGGCGGTGGCGCGCGGTGTGGAGCGGATCCGCGCGGGAGAGCTCGACAAGCTGGTGCTGGCCCGCGAGGTGCGCGTTCACGCGCCCGCTCCCATCGACCCCGCGCCGGTGTTCGACGCCCTGCGCGCCGGCTTCCCGGCCTGCTACTGCTACCTCGTCGGCACCCCGGAGCTGGCCTTCGTCGGTGCCAGCCCGGAGCTGCTGGTGCGCCGCGAGGGCGCTCGCGCCCAGACCGTCGCGCTTGCCGGCACCACGCGCCGCAGCGCAGACCCGTCGGTGGACGACCTGCTCGGCGAGCAGCTGCTCCAGTCGGACAAGCAGCGGGAGGAGCAGGCCATCGTCGTCAGGCGCATCGAGCGCACGCTGCGGCCGGTGAGCGTCTGGGTGGCCGCCGCCGATGAGCCGGTGCTCGTGAAGGTGCAGAACGTGCAGCACCTGGCCACGCCGATCCGCGCCCAGCTCGCCGATCCGGTCTCCTGCGTCGAGCTGGCCGGCCGCCTGCATCCCACGCCGGCGGTGGGCGGGGAGCCGCCCGAGAAGGCCGCTCCGCTGATCCCGGCGCTCGAGGGGCTCGACCGCGGCTGGTACGCAGGGCACCGTGGGCTGGAGCGACCTGTCCGAGGACGGAGAGTTCTGCGTGGCCATCCGCTGCGCGCTGCTGCGCGGCAGGGTGGCGCACCTCTACGCGGGGAACGGGATCGTGCGCGACTCGGTGCCGGCGGACGAGCTCGCCGAGACCGAGGTCAAGCTCCAGGCGCTGCTGCCGCTGCTGGCCTGACGACCGCGTTTCGGGTTAGCATCGTGACGATGAGGTTGCGGCTCGCCCTGTTGCTCTCCGGCGCCGCGCTGGCAGTTGCGCTGCCGGTGGTGGCGTCCGGCGACGTGCTGCCGCTCTGCGCTCCCACGGCCGGTGACGACAACTGCCAGGGCACCACCGGCCCGGACAGCTACGACATGCTCGCGGGCAACGATCGCGTGCTGGGGCTCGACGGCGACGACGTGATCCTCGGCAACCTCGGCAACGACCAGCTCGTCGGCGGCGAGGGCAACGACAACCTCGACGGCGGGCCCGGCGACGACTCGGTCAACGGCGGCAACGGCAACGACATGCTCACCGGCGGGGACGGGACCGACGTGATCCTCTCCGGCGCGGGCGACGACACCGCGAACGGCGGCGCGGGCGACGACAACATCGCGGGCGACGACGGCAACGACACGCTCTCCGGCGGCGACGGCGTCGACCGCATCGACGGCGCCGACGGCAACGACTCGATCTTCGGCAACGCCGGCAACGACCGCCTGAACGGCGGCCTCGGCGACGACAAGATGTCCGGCGGCGACGGCGCCGACAGCGTCAGCGGCAACGACGGGAACGACTCCCTCGCCGGCGACGGCGGCAACGACACCCTGCACGGCAACGCGGGCAACGACAAGCTCGTGGGCGGCCTGGGCGACGACAACCTCTTCGGCGAGGACGGCAACGACACGCTCATCGGACGGCGCGGGCAACGACCACCTCGTGGGCGGCAACGGCAACAACGTCCTCCGCTCGGGCGCCGGCAACGACCGCGACTTCGCCGGCTCCGGCAGGGACACGATCTCGGCCGGCTCCGGCAACGACACGATCAACCCGGGCACCGGCATCGACCACGTCTCAGCGGGCTCAGGCAACGACACGCTCTTCACCCGCGACAACAAGCGCGACATCGTCGACTGCGGGCCGGGCAAGGACACGGTGGCGGCAGACCTGAAGGACGTCTTGAAGCACTGCGAGAACGTCGTGCGGCTGCGCGCCTAGGTCGCGGGTCGCAGGTCGCAGGTCGCAGGGGCCGCAGACCCGGTCCATCTCCGTGCACCAACTCGGTCTCTCGGACGACCGAGCTCTCCGATCGCCCGCGACCCGCGACCCGCGACCTAGCCCAGCTCCGCCCCGACGCTCGCAAACAACTCGCGATGCATCGCCACGTTGGTCGCGCGATCGGTCCGCACTTCGACCAACCCCGGCGACTGCGCTGCCGCGCCCACCTCATCCGGCGTCACGGCCAGCGTGTGCTTGAGGCCGGCGAGGGCCGCGATTCGCTCCACGTCCGCGCCGCTCGGGGTGACGATGTGCTCGCGGTAGATGTCGGCGTCGGCGTGCTCGGCCACCGGTAGGAAGTCGAAGATCCCGCCGCCGTCGTTGTTCACGCAGACGATCGTCAGCGTCTGCGCCGCGCCGCCGTGCCGCCAGCAGGCCGCCGAGGTCGTGCAGCAAGGCGAGCTCGCCGGTGACCAGCACGCAGCGGCCGCCGGCCGAGATCCCCGCCCCGAGCGCGGACGAGACCGTGCCGTCGATGCCGTTCGCCCCGCGGTTCGAGAGGAAGCGCAGCTCGGTGGAGGTCTGCGGGAAGAAGGTCTCGACGTCCCGGATCGGCATCGACGAGGCCACCCACACGAGTGCGCCCTCGGGCAGCGCCCCGGCAAGCGCGGCGTAGACCTTCGGCTCGAACGGGTCGGGCATCTCCGCGAGCGCGGGCTGCACCAGCGCGTCGGCGGCCAGCCACGAGTCGATCCACGCGGGCGGGGTCAGCGGCAGGCTGCTCTCGAGCGCCGCGGCCAGCAGCTCGCAGGTGGCGTCCGGCGCGGTCGCCACCAGCCGCTCGGCGCGGCGGGTGGGCTCGTGCCACGCCGAGTCCGGATCGATCACGACCTGGCGCGTCTCCGACAGCCACGCGCGCAGCGGCTTGGAGGTGGGCGTGTCGCCGACGCGCAACACGAGGTCGGGGCGTGCCGCTCCACGAAGCTCGAGCTGCGCAGCAGCACGTCGTAGTGGGCGATCACGTGCGAGCGGTCGTGCGGGCCGCAGCGCACGCCGGAAGTCGGCTCCGCGAGCAGCGGCCAGCCCGTGGCGGCGGCGAGCCGGGCGGCCGACGCCGCCACGTCGTAGCGCGTGCCGCCGCAGACGATGGCGCCGCGGCCGGCCTCGGTCACGTCGCGCTCGAGCAGCTCGACGATCGTCGGGCGTGGGGTCGCGCGGCGCGTCCGAGACCACAAGCCACGGACGCCCGTCCGGGCGCCCCTCCCAATCCGCCGGATCGAGGTCCTCGGGCGTGGGCGCCAGCGGCTCGCGCAGCGGGAAGTTGAGGTGGACCGGCCCCGGCCGCCCGTCCTCGGCCGTGAACCAGGCGCGGCAGGCGAGCGAGCGGATGTCGACGGCGGTGTCGCGGCTCGGCTCCTGGATGCCGACCTCGCAGAACCACTTCACGGCCGAGCCGTAGAGCTTGAGCTGGTCGATCGCCTGCCCGGCGCCCACGTCGCGCAGCTCGGGCGGGCGGTCGGCCGTCAGGACGAGCAGCGGCACGCGCGCCTCGCGCGCCTCCACCACGGCCGGCAGCAGGTTCGCCGCCGCGGTGCCGGACGTGCAGGTCACCGCGACCGGCCTGCGCGTGGCCTTGGCGATCCCGAGCGCGACGAAGCCGGCGGAGCGCTCGTCGATCACCGACACGCACTCGAGGCCGGGATGGCCGGCCAGGCTCACGATCAGCGGCGCGTTGCGCGAGCCCGGCGAGGTGACCGCGTGGGAGAGGCCGCAGCGCACCAGCTCGTCCACGAAGGCCTGGAGCGGGGCGTAGGTGCGGTTGGTTGGGATCATGCCGGGGTGGATCCGCTCGTCGCATTCCTTCCCGGCTTCGCGCAGCGCGGCGACGCCTGGGGGCCAGTGGCGGAGCGAGTGGCGCAACGCTACCGGAGCGTCTGCGTGGACTTCGGCTCCTGGACCTTCGACCAGCGGCTGTCCGAGATCGCCTCCCGCGTGGACGACGGCGATGCCGTGGTGGGCTACTCGATGGGCGGGCGGCTGGCCCTGCGGGCAGCGCTGAGGCGTCCCGGCCGTTTCGGCGCGCTCGTGCTCGTGGGCGCCTCGGCCGGCATCGAGGACGCGAGCGAGCGCCTGGCGCGGCAGGGCGCCGACGAGGAGCTGGCCGACTGGATCGAGGCCCACACCATCGAGGAGTTCGCCGAGCGCTGGGAGGCGCAGCCGGTGTTCGCGAGCCAGTCCTCCGGAGCTCGTGGCCGCGCAGCGCGCGGGGCGCCTGTCGCATGACCCTCGCAGGCTGGCCCAGCTCCTGCGAAGCGGCGGACAGGGCGCCTTCGAGCCCGTCTGGGACGAGCTGGAGGAGATCGACTGCCCGGTGCTGGCGCTGGCGGGCGAGCTGGACGGCCGCTACGCGGATGCCGCCTACCGGATCGCCGAGCGGGTGAAGCATGGCCGCGCCAGGCTGGTGCCGGGCGCGGGACACGCCCCGCAGCTCGAGCGCCCCGAGGAGTTCGCCGAGCTACTCCTCGATTTCCTCGACGAGCACCTCGGCTAGCGCGGCCTCGCTCACCTCGACGCCGAAGCCGGGCCCGCGCGGCACGGCCTGGAGGCCGTTGCGCGGCGGCGGGATCGTGAGCGCGATGTCGGCATCGAACAGCTCCAGCGTGGCCAGGCCGCAGGCGAGCGGCAGGCGCTCGGAGCCGGCCAGCTGGAGCGCAGCGGCTATCGCCCACGGCCCGTCGAGCGTGCTCGACAGGAACGCGCCCATGCCGTACTCGGCCGCCGTGTGGAGCGCCTCGCGCGCTGCGCGGAAGCCGCCGCTCGCGGCCAGCTTCACGTTCACCACATCGCACGCCTCGGCCTGAGCAGCCGCGCGCACATCCTCGGCGCTGGCCACGGACTCGTCGGCGGCGATCGGGGCCGACACGCGGCGCCGCACCTCGGCCAGCTCCTCGAGCGTCGCGCAGGGCTGCTCCACGAACTGGAGGTCGAACTGCTCGAGGCGGCGGATGGATGCGATCGCCTCCTCCACGTCCCAGGAGCCGTTGGCGTCGATTCGCAGCGCCGGCCACGAGCCGATCGCCTCGCGCACGGCGCATACGCGCTCCACGTCATCCGGCAGCCCGACCTTGAGCTTGAAGCACGAATACCCATCCCGGACGCCCTCGGCGGCGCGGGCGGCGGCCTCCTCGGGCGGACCGGCGCTGAGCGTCCGGTTCACCGCGATCGCCTCCGCGCCGGGCTCGGCCACCGGGCGCTCGTCGCGGCGTGCGTCGAGGTCGAGCCGTGCGAGCTCCTCGGCGGCGCGCACCTGCGGCGGGCGCAGCCCGCGGGAGCGGCTCGACAACGTGGCGATCGCGCGCTCGAGTGGAATCCCGTCGTAGGGCTCGAACGGCGCCGCCTCGCCGTAGCCCACCACGCCATCCGAGTCCTCCACCCGCAGCAGCACCAGCTCCCGCGCGGTGATCACCGCCGAGGACGTGGTGAACGGCTCCCGGAACGGGATCGAGAGCCGGAGCAGCGAGCGCTTCACGACAGCAGCACGCCCGCCGCGAGCAGCATCGAGAAGACGGCCACCAGTCGCCCGCTGTCGGCCAGCGCCCCGTTCAGCGCCGGCCCGTCCGTGCGCGTGCCCACGGTGCGCATGAGCGGTGGAGCCAGCGGCGCGGACACCAGCGCGAGCAGCAACCAGGCCGACAGGCCGCCGGCGAGCCAGATCACGATCGGAGACAGGAACGCGACGGCGATCATCAGCGCGAACAGGCGGCGCGTACGCGTGCGCCCGATCCGCACCGCAAGCGTTCGCTTCCCCGCGCGGCGGTCGGTCTCGATGTCGCGCAGGTTGTTCACCACCAGGATCGAGGAGACGAGCAGGCCGACCGGCACCGCCAGCGCGAACGCCTCCCAGATCAGGCGCTCGGTCTGCACGTAGTACGAGCCCACCACGGCGACCACGCCGAAGAACAGGAACACGAACACCTCGCCAAGTCCCTCGTAGCCGTAGGGCCGCGGGCCGCCCGTGTAGAGCACGCCGGCGAGGATCGAGGCGGCGCCGACCACCAGCAGCTGCCAGCCGGCGATGGCGACCAGGTAGACGCCGGCGGCCACGGCGATGCCGAACGCCACGTAGGTGCCAACGAGCACCTGGCGCGGCGGCATCAGCCCGCCCGCGGTCACGCGCACCGGGCCGAGCCGGTCCTCGGTGTCGGCGCCGCGACGCGCATCCGAGTAGTCGTTGGAGAGGTTGGTGCCGATCTGGATGAACACGCTCCCGATCAGCGCGCAGACGAACGCGAGCGGCCGGAAGACGTGCTCCGAGCCGGCCAGCGCGGTACCCACGAGCACGGGCGCCACGGCGGCCGGCAGCGTGCGCGGCCGCGCGGCCATCACCCAGAGCCGCAGCGCTCCGGCGGGTGCCGCCACTGCCCGGCCGCTGGTCACGGCCGCCTGGGGTACCTGGAGAAGTCGGGTTGGCGCTTCTCCTGATAGGCGCCCCGGCCCTCGCGTGCCTCGTCGCTCGCGTAGAACAGGAGGTTCGCGTCGTGGGCCAGCTGCTGGATCCCCGCCATGCCGTCCTCGGAGGCGTTGAAGCTCGCCTTGAGAAGGCGCAGCGCGAACGGCGAGAGCGCGAGCATCTCGCGGCACCACTGCACTGTCTCCTCCTCGAGCCGCTCGAGCGGCACCACGGTGTTCACGAGCCCCATCTGGAGTGCCTGTTGCGCGTCGTACTGGCGGCAGAGGAACCAGATCTCCTTCGCGCGCTTGAGCCCCACCTGGCTGGCGAGCAGGCTCGCGCCGTAGCCGCCGTCGAAGGACCCGACCCTGGGTCCCGTCTGGCCGAAGCGGGCGTTGTCGGCGGCGATCGTCAGGTCGCAGACCACGTGCAGCACGTGGCCGCCGCCCACCGCGTAGCCCGCCACCATCGCGACGATCGGCTTCGGCAGCCGCCGCATCTGCACATGCAGGTCGGTGACGTGGAAGCGCCCGACCTGCTGGCCCTCGCCCACGTACCCGGTGTCCCCGCGCACGTTCTGGTCACCGCCAGAGCAGAACGCCAGCGGCCCCTCGCCGGTGAGCACGATCACGCCCACGGAGCTGTCCTCGCGGGCGCGCTCGAACGCGTCCGAGAGCTCGATCACCGTCTCGGGGCGGAATGCGTTGCGCACCTCCGGGCGGTTGATCGTGATCTTCGCGATGCCGTCCGCGAGCTCGTACCTGATGTCCTTGTACTCACCGGCCGGCTGCCAGTCGAGTGCCGGCGCGATGCGCTGCTCTACCGCCACGTGCTGCCTTTCTCTAGCTGATGGCGGCCTACGATAGGGCTCTTGGACGATTGGCTTGGCCGCCGCGCCCGCACTCACGCCGAGCGCCCGGCGCTGATCACTGGCGCCGGGACGGTCAACTACGCGCAGCTCGACGCGGACGCGACGCGCAGCGCCCGCCGTCTCGCGGCGCTCGGCGTGGGGGAGGGCGAGCGCGTGGCCACCGCGCTGCCGCCCGGCCGCGAGTTCGCCGAGCTGCTCCACGCCCTCCCGCGCCTGGGCGCATCGCTGGTCCCGCTCAACACCCGCCTGACCGCCGCCGAGCGGCGCTGGCAGGTGGAGGACTGCGGCGCCCGGATCGTGATCGAGGAGCCGCTCGGCGGGGAGCAGGCGGACGTCGAGCTGCGGGAGCGGATCGACCCGGCCGCCGAGTGGGCGCTGATCTACACCTCGGGCACGAGCGGAACGTCGCGCGGGATCTCGCTCTCCCACGCGAACTTCCAGGCCAGTGCGCTGGCCTCGGCCTGGAACCTGGGCGTGGCGCCGGACGACCGCTGGCTGTGCGTGCTCCCGCTCTTCCACGTGGGCGGGCTCTCGATCCTCACGCGCTCTGCGCTCTACGGCACGGCGGCGGTCATCCACGAGTCCTTCGAGGTGGAGCGGGTGGCCGCGGCGCTCGCGCGCGGCGAGCTCACGCTGGCCTCGCTGGTGCCGACCATGCTGCGACGTCTCGTGGACGCCGGCCTGGAGGAGGCGCCCGCGCTACGGGCGGCGCTCCTCGGCGGCGGACCGGTGCCGCGCGACCTGCTCGAGTGGGCGGCGGAGCACGGGCTGCCCGTGCTGCAGACCTACGGCATGACCGAGACCTGCTCCCAGATCGCCACGCTCGGCGCGGACGAGGCGGTGGGGCTGGCTGGCTCCGCGGGCCGGCCCCTGCCGGGGGTGGAGCTGTCGGTCTCGGACGGCGGCGAGATCCTGGTGCGCGGCCCGATGGTGTCGGACGGCGCCCTCGCCGAGGACGGCTGGCTGCACACCGGCGACCGCGGCCGGCTCGACGCCGACGGCTACCTGTGGGTGGAGGGCCGGCTCAAGGACGTGATCGTCAGCGGAGGGGAGAACATCTCCTGCGCCGAGGTGGAGCGGGTGCTCGAGGAGCACCCAGCCGTCGTCGAGGCGGGCGTTGTCGGCATGCCCGACGCGGAGTGGGGCGAGCTGGTCACTGCCTACGTGGTGCTCTCGAACGGCGTGACCGACAGCGAGCTGATCGCCCACTGCCGCGAGCGGCTGGCGTCGTACAAGGTGCCGCGTTCGGTGCGACACGTCAGCGAGCTGCCCCGCAACGCCGCGGGCAAGCTGCTGCGGCGCGAGCTCCTCTCCTAGGTCGAGAAGCTCGCGATCGCCCGCTCCAGCTGCGGCGCCACGGCCGGCCAGGCCGCGGGCTCGGCGGCGCCGACCACGACCGTGGTGGCACGCGCGCCCCTCACCAGGCAGGCGATCTCCCGGTAGCGGTCGGAGGCCGTCTTGTACGCGTCGATCACGCACGAACCGCTCCCCGCTGGGAACCGCAGGCCACCGGCGCTCGCCAGCGTCCGGACCGCACTGTCGCCCTCGTCCCGGTTGTGAGCGGGGCGGAAGCTCGCCCAGTTGGCGAGGGTCTCGGCTCCGGATTGGGGCGTGGCGTTCAGGTAGCCGCGGATGCGGCCGGTCCGCCCGGAGATCGCGGCCGAGACCGTGCCCGGATCGGTCTTGATCGCCCGCCAGCCGGGCGGATAGGCCAGCGCGGCCTTCCCCGAGGGCAGGCGGGCGATCTTCCAGCCCGCGGGCGACCCTGTCGGTCGCAGCCAGGTGAAGGCTCCCGACGGACCGGCCGCGCGCGACCGGTGGTGGTTTGCCGCACCGCAGGCTGTCAGCGCGAGAGCGATGAGCGCGGTCAGCGCGAGCCCGAGCAGGAAGCGTCGGCTAGATGTTGCCATCGCCATCACTGGGGCCACCGTTGTTGTCTGAGTCGTGGTCCCCGCCGTTGTTCTGCGGGATGCCGTTGGCAGAGCTGGAACTGGTCCTCGTGGTGGTTCGAGTGATGGTCGTCGGCCTGGGCGCGCTTCCACCGTTGGCTGCCGGGGCAGAGCTGGAGGCCGTCCGGGTGGTGCTTTCCGTATGGGTGGTTCTCTTGGCGCCCCGCGACGACCGGTGCTGAGCGCTAGTCGTGGTTGTGGCCGTGGGAACGGAGCTGGTGCTGCTCGTCGTCGTGACTGCCGCGGAGGCGCTCGCCGGCTTGTGCGAGCTGCTGCCGCAGGCGGCCACCAGCAGCACGACGGCGGAGAATCCCGCCGCGATTGAGATGGTGATGCGCTTCGAGGCGCGCTTCATGAGGGTGCTCCTGAGGTCGGGTCGAGTTCGTGCATCGCACTGAAGAGACGTGCAGCCACCCCAGCGCCTTCCCGACCCGAGCCCGGTTTTACCAAGCGTTAATGCGCGAGCGCGGAGGCCAGCCCCTCGGCGAAGCGGCGGACGGTGGAGCCGTCCTCCTCGCCGTGATCTGGGTTCAGCTCGGTGACGGTGAGCGCGGCGAAGCGGTCGCTCTGAGCCAGCGCGCCGAGCGCCTGGAGCGCGGCATCGAGCGAGAGCCCCAGATTGCGCCCCGTGTTCTCGGACAGCGGGGCATCCACGAAGTCGATCACGTCCACGTCGAAGTGCACAACGAGCCGTTCGCAGCGCGCCTCGATCAGCGCCAGCGCGCTGCCGGCAGCGCCCGCGGGGTCCGCTGCCACGTGCTCGAGCGGCACGCGCTCCAGCGGCAGGCGCTCGAGGGCGTCGCACTCGTGCGGGGTCAGCTGGTCCGCCCGGTAGGAGAACAGCAGCACCTGCTCCGGTGCAACCTGAGGGAGGGCGGAGGCCAGCTCGTCGTCGGCTCCGTCCTCGCGCAGCAGGTGGGCCAGGCCCATCCAGTCCAGCGCGCCGTCGGGCACGCTGGACGGCACGTTCAGGTCGGCGTGCAGGTCGAAGTAGACGATCCCAAGCGGCTCGTCCGGCTGACCGGCGACCGTGCCGAGCCCCACCGTGCAATCGCCGCCGAGCACGAGCGCCGGAGGCCCGGCGGCGCGCACCCGGGAAGCGGTTTCACGGACCGTCTCTGCGACGGCCGCCACGTTCTGCGCGTACGGGCGCTTGCGGTCGGCCCGCCAGCGCCTGAGGGAGGAGTCGCCTTGGTCGTCCACGGCCACTCCGCGCTCGCGCAGCAGCTCCACCAGGCCGGCGTCGCGCAGCGCCCCGGGCGCCTTCTCCTGGCCCGGGGCGTACGCTCCCGCGCTGCTCGGCACGCCGATCAGCGAGAGCGGGGCATCAGGCCGCATGGTGGCGCCAGGCGGGGGCGCTGAGGGCGCCCAGCCACGAGCGCACCGGCGAGCGGGTCTCGTGGCTCAGCTGTGAGGCCCGCAGGCGCAGCAGCTCGACGATCGAAGCCGTGGGGCGGAACGGGTCGGCCAACACCTGGCCTCCATCGAGGGGGAGGGCCGCCACCAGCTCGTCGCCGACCTCGGCCACGAGCACCGCACCGGTCGGGAGCTCCTGGCTGTCCAGCGCGGCCAGGCGCCGGATCGCGTCGATGTCGCGCTCCTGGAAACGACGCACCGTGAGGCGACCTTCGACCTTCTCTCGGCTCAAAAACGGGTTCATCAAAGGCCCTTTCTCGTGCTAACCAGTGTCGAAATTATACCAGTTACGTAACCGGTATACGAGCTTGACCGGTTGCGGCTTTCGGCTCACAGAGACACAACGGCCAGGCCTCCTCTTTCGTGAGGCGGCTAGAGTGCCGCGCCGTGATCTACGACAAGGACGCAGACCTCTCGAAGCTCGACGGCAAGACCGTGGCCGTGATCGGCTACGGGTCTCAGGGACACGCTCACGCGCTCAACCTCAAGGACTCGGGGGTGAGCGTGGTGGTGGGCCTGCGCGGTGACTCCGCCTCGGCGCCCAAGGCGCGCGCCGACGGGCTCGAGGTGATGTCCGTCGCCGACGCCTCCAGCGAGGGCGACATCGTGATGATCCTGCTCCCCGACGAGCGCCAGGGCGACCTCTGGAACGAGGAGATCGAGGATGGGATCGCCCCCGGCAACCTGCTGATGTTCGCCCACGGCTTCTCGATCCACTTCAAGCAGATCGAGCCGGGCCCCGAGGTCGACGTGGGCATGGTGGCGCCGAAGGGCCCCGGCCATCTCGTGCGCAGGCAGTTCGTGGACGGCCACGGCGTGCCCGGTCTCTCGGCAATCCAGCAGGACGCGACGGGCAATGCCCGCGATCTCGTGCTTGCCTACGCGAAGGGCATCGGCTGCACCCGGGCGGGTGTCATCGAGACCAGCTTCAGGGAGGAGACGGAGACCGACCTCTTCGGCGAGCAGGCCGTGCTCTGCGGCGGCCTCACCGAGCTGGTGCGGGCCGGCTACGAGACCCTCGTCGAGGCGGGCTACGACCCGCGCCTCGCCTACTTCGAGTGCCTCCACGAGATGAAGCTGATCGTGGACCTGATGTACGAGAAGGGCATCACCGGGATGCGCCACTCGATCTCGAACACGGCGGAGTACGGCGACCTCACCCGCGGCAAGCGCGTGATCGACGACCACGTGCGCCAGGAGATGAAGAAGATCCTGGGCGAGATCCAGTCAGGCGACTTCGCCCGCGAGTGGATCGCGGAGAACAAGGCCGGCCAGGAGAACTTCCAGCGCATGCGCGCCGAAGAGCAGAACCACCAGATCGAGCGCGAGGGCGAAGAGCTGCGCTCGATGATGGACTGGATCGATCAGGACTGGAAGGTCTGAGCTAGGTCGCAGGTCGCGGGTCGCGGGGACTGCGACCCGCCGTGGCCATCTTCCCGACGAACCGCTCTTCCGCGACCTGCGACCCGCGACCTCGAGCCAGCTGACCGCTTCGCTATCGTGAGCGGCCGTTCATGGCTGAGCCGTTTGTGAAGGACTACCTGATGACCGCGGGGCCCACTCCGCTGCCGCCTGCCGTCTCGCAGGTGATGGCCGAGCCGATGCTCTACCACCGCGCGCCGGCGTTCGTGGAGGTCTACGCGCGCTGTCTCGAGCGGGTCAAGCGCGTCTTCCAGACCGACAACGACGTGCTCGCCTTCACCTCCTCCGGCTCGGGGGCGATGGAGTCCGCGGTTGCGAACCTCGTGCGCCCCGGCGAGCCTGCGCTGGCCGTCTCGTGCGGCAAGTTCGGCGAGCGCTGGGCCGAGCTCTGCGACGCCTACGGCGCCGACACCACCCACCACGAGGTCGAGTGGGGCACCCGGGTCGAGCCCTCGGAGCTCGATCGGCTCCTCGCCGAGGCCGGCGGCAAGTTCCCGGTGGTGTTCACCACCTACTCGGAGACCTCGACCGGCGTGGTCAACGACATCCAAGGCCTCGCCGAGGTCGCCCACAAGCACGGCGCGCTGATCGCGATCGACGCGGTGTCGGCGCTCGGCGCCATTCCGGTGAACCAGGACGGCTGGGGCATCGACGTGGTGGTGGCGGGCTCTCAGAAGGCGCTCATGTGCCCGCCGGGCCTCGCGTTCGCGAGCGTCAACCAGGCCGCGCTCCAGCGCGCCGAGGAGTCGCCCGGACGGCGTCACTACTTCGACTGGGGCCTGACCGCCAAGGGCCAGCGCAAGGACCCGCCAGACAGCCCCTTCACCCCGGCGGTCGGGCTGTTCATGGCGCTCGACGTGGCGCTCGAGATGATTCTCGAGACTGAGGGCATCGACGCTGTCTTCGAGCGTCACGCGCTGCTCGGCCGCGCCACCCGCGAGGCCGCCAAGGCGCTCGACCTCGAGCTGTTCGGCTCCGAGGACGAGCGCGCCAACGTGGTCACCGCGATCAAGGTGCCGGACGGAGTGGATGGCGGCAAGGTGGTCAAGTTGATGCGCGACAAGTACCGCGTCACGATCGCGGGCGGCCAGAGCCAGCTGAAGGGCAAGATCGTGCGCATCGCGCACTGCGGCTACTTCGGCGCCTTCGACATCCTCACCTCGATCGGCGCTCTCGAGATGGCGCTCACGGAGCTCGGCGCCGAGCTGGAGCTCGGAGCCGGAGTGGCGGCGGCGCAGCGGATCTTCATCGAGGCGGGCGTGCCGGCCGCCACTGCCGCGTGAACGACGCCTTCCGCGTCCTCGTCAAGGAGAAGATCGCCGACTCCGGCGTGGACCTGCTGCGCGAGCGCTTCCAGGTGGACCTCGGCGTGGACTGGGCCGACGGCGAGCTCGAGGCGCGCATCGGCGAGTACGACGCGATCCTGATCCGGTCGGCCACCAAGCTCACCTCCGACCTGATCGAGAAGGGCACCCGCCTGAAGGTGATCGGGCGCGCAGGAGTGGGCGTGGACAACGTCGACGTGCCGGCGGCAACCAAGCACGGCATCATCGTCGCCAACGCCCCCGAGGCCAACACGATCGCAGCGGCCGAGCACACCATGGCGTTGCTGCTCGCGCTCTGCCGCAACATTCCGCAGGCGCATGCGTCGCTGACGGCCGGGAAGTGGGAGCGCTCGAAGTTCGGCGGCCTCGAGGTCTACGAGAAGACGCTGGGGATCCTCGGCTTCGGCCGCATCGGCACCTACGTGGCCGAGCGCGCCAAGTCGTTCGGCATGAACGTGATCGCCTTCGACCCGTATGTGTCAGCCGAGCGCTACCGCGAGCTCGGCGTGGAGAAGGCCGAGACCTCCGACGACGTCTACGCGAGGGCCGACATCATCACCCTGCACCTGCCCAAGACGCCCGACACCGCGGGCTGGTTGAACGACGAGGCGTTCGCGAAGATGCGCGACGGCGTACGCATCATCAACGTCGCCCGTGGCGAGCTGGTGGACCACGAGGCGCTCCAGCGTGCGCTCGAGTCCGGCAAGGTCGGCGGCGCGGCGCTGGACGTGTTTCCCACCGAGCCCATCACCGAGCACCCGCTGTTCGGCATGGAGGGCGTGATCGTCACGCCACACCTGGGCGCCTCGACGGCTGAGGCCCAGGATCGCGCGGGCGTGATCACCGCCGAGCAGGTGGTGGCCGCGCTGGAGGGTGGGATCGTCACGAACGCCGTGAACATCCCGCGCCTGAGCGCCGAGGACATGGAGCAACTCGGGCCATGGATGCCGCTCTGCACGAAGCTGGGTCGTCTTGCGATGGCGCTCGGCGAGGCCTCGTCGGTCGATCGCATCCAGATCCGCTACGAGGGCCGCCTGGCCGACTTCGACACGCGCCTGCTCACGATCGCCGTGCTCAACGGCGTGCTCATGGGCCACACCGAGGAGCCCGTCAACCTGGTCAACGCCCACACGCTTGCCGAGGAGCGCGGCATCGTGGTGGCCGAGCAGCGGGAGCCCGAGTCGGTCGACTTCGCGGAGGTCGTGCGCGTGGAGGTGGTGTCCGACTCCGGCGCGATCGAGGTCGCGGGTACGGGCTTCGGCCCGCGCCAGGTGCCGCACCTCGTGTCCGTCTACGGCCAGAGCTTCAACATGGAGCTGGCGGACCACTTCGCCTTCTTCCGCTACCGCGACCAGCCGGGCATGATCGGGCGCGTCGGGGAGGCCTTCGGGCGCCACGGCGTGAACATCCACTCGGCCGCGGTCGGCGCGGCGGAGGGCGCGGACGAGGCCGTGATGGCGATCACCACGGACGCCCCGGTGCCGCCCGAAGTGCTCGAGGAGATCACCGCCGGCGCGGACTTCCATCAGGGGCGCGCGGTCAACCTCTAGAACAAACGTCGATACGTCCTGACGTTTGGGGCCCGCCCGCGTTCAAGCGTGCGCACCCAACGCAAGGAGACCTCTTGAAGATCCCGTATCGACGTCTTTGCGCTGCCGCCAGCGTCCTCGCCTTCGCCGGTGCCGGATCTGCGCTGGCCAACACAGGCAACGACCATGGCCAAGGCCAGCTCCACAGCCACGGCCACCCGGGTACGACGGGACCGAGCGGACCCACTGGGCCGACCGGGCCAGGCGGTTCGCACGGAAAGGCCAAGGGCAAGCACAAGGTCCACAAGGTCACTTACATCTTCCATGGCACTTGGAAGGCGGCGGATGGCAGCGTCGATGTGACCCGCGGCAACGCCCACGTGCGAAAGGCCGGATTCGTCGGCCAGAACGTGACCTTCGACCTGACAAAGGCCAGGATCGTGGTGGCGGACACCGACGGAGACGGCTCGCGGACCACGGCCGACCTCAAGGACGGCGATCGGGTGCTCGTGGCCGCGCGGCTGCCCCGAAAGACGCCCGGAAGCCAGCCTTTCTCGGCGCGCCTGCTGATCGACCAGACCAACCGGGGAGCCCGACGGCATGGGGCTCCCGAGCAGAACTGACGCCTCTGGGCCTGTACCGGGGGGTTGGGTGATGTGGGAGGCTCCTCGACCGGAGGGTGGCGAGGAGCCTCCTGCGCTTTTGTCATCCTGCACGCATGCCGATAGCTCCCGCAATGGGGGACATCGCTGCCCAACTGCCGAAGCCGGCGACGTTTCCGAAGCGAGGGCTCCGGTCACTTGGGGACGACCGGCTGAGCCGCTTGGCGGCCTTGGGCGACACGCGCGCGTTCACGGTCGTCTACGAGCGGCACCATCAGGCGCTGTACCGCTACTGCCACTCGATCCTCGGGAATCCGGACGACGCGGCCGATGCACTGCAGAGCACGATGGCCGCTGCGCTGCGCGGGATCAGGGGCGAGTCCCGAGAGATCCGGCTGAAGCCGTGGCTGTTCCGGATCGCTCACAACGAATGCGTGAGCGTGCTGCGGCGGCGCCGGCCTCAGGTGTCCATAGAGGCGGCATACGAGCTGGCGGCTCCCGAGACCGCCGAGGCTGCCAGCTCCGAGCGTCTGCGCGAGCTCGTCGCCGACCTGGCGGAGCTTCCAGAGGCCCAGCGCGGAGCAATCGTGATGAGGGAACTGAGCGGGCTCAGCTACGACGAGATCGCTGCCGCGCTCGGCGGCAGCAAGGCCGGAGCGCGCCAGACCGTCTTCGAGGCGCGCACGGCGCTTCACGAGCTTGCCGAGGGTAGGGAGATGGACTGCGACAACGTCCGCCGCGCGCTCTCCGACTACGACGGCCGGGTGCTCAGAGGGCGGAAGATCAGGTCCCACCTGCGCAGTTGCGGCTCGTGCTCCGACTTCCGCGACCTCATCGTCAACCGCAGGCGCGACCTCGCGGCCATCGCGCCGGCCTTGCCGGCCGCGACCGCGGCGGGGATGCTTCACCATCTGATCGGCGGGGGCGTGGCAGGCGCGCCGGCGGGCCGGGGGAGCCGGCGGAGCGGGTATCGGCTCGATCGCTGGCAGGGAAGACGGTCGTCGCCTCCTCGGCCTTCAAGTGTGCTGTTGTGGTGGGCGCAGTAGCGGTGGGCGCGGGCACCGTGGAGACGGTCCAAAGGATGGAGCCTCACGCCGCGCGCGCCGGCGTCCAAGGCTGCGTCGGCTCACCGGACGAGCGCTCCCAGGCCGGGGGTAATCCCCGCGGTGCCGGCAGGCGTTTCGACGCCGTCCGCGTCCGGCCGTCCCGCGGCTGCGTCTCTCGGTCAGCCCGCCGCAATCAAGGGCATGGGACATCGGGGTCAGGGTCATTCGAGCGGGCAACACGCTCCCGGATCGCGTTCGCACTCGAACCCGACGCACGGCAAGCGGGCAGATGGGCAGTCTCCACCGGGCGCCACCCGCGCGGGAGCGGCACAAGCCCGCCACGCAGCAAGGCACATCCGACTCACCCGACCGGCCCCAAGGTGGAGAAGCCGTCACGGGCGAAGAGGCCAGCGGCGACCCGGTCGGGCCCATGTGAAGGGCGCGCCGACGATCCCGCTGGTGCCGCACAAGGGCGGGCAAGGCGCGGAGCACTCGGGCTCGGTGGACGGTACGGCCGATGTGAGTCCGGGGTCCGGCAAGGGGCTTGGCAGGCACTGATGTCGGAGCGGACGTCGAGGCGACTCTCGATCACTTAGGCTTGGGCGGCATGCGCGCCCTCGTGATCACGAAGCACGGGCCGCCCGAGGTGCTGGTGGTACAGCAGCGCCCGGATCCGACTCCCGGCCCGGGCGAGGTTCGAATCGCCGTCAAGGCGGCCGGGATCAACTTCGCCGACCTGATGGCGCGGGTGGGCCTCTACGCCGATGCCCCGAAGCCGCCCTGCGTGGTCGGGCTACGAGGTCGCCGGCGAGGTGGAGTCGCTCGGCCCGGACGTGGAGGGCCTCTCGGTCGGCGATCGCGTGATGGCCGGCACGCGCTTCGGCGGCTACGCCGAGCTGGCCGTGGCGCCCGTCGCCGGCGTGCTGCCGCTGCCCGACGGCTGGAGCTTCGAGGAGGGCGCCGCGCTGCCGGTGGTCTACGCCACGGCCTACGCCGCCCTGATCCGCTACGGCTCCCTGCGGGCGGGCGAGCGCTTCCTGGTGCAGGCCGCCGCCGGCGGGGTGGGCATCGCGGCCACCCAGATCGCGAAGCACCTGGGCGCCGAGATCTACGGCACCGCCTCGGCCTCGAAGCACGACGCGATCCGCGGCTTCGGCGTGCAGCACGCGATCGACTACCGCTCCAAGGACTACGCGGCCGAGGTCCGGCGCATCAGCGGCGAGCGCACGCCGCTCGACGTGATCCTCGACGGCATCGGGGGCGCGAGCTTCAGGAGCGGCTACTCGCTGCCTGAACGCCGGGGGCCGGATGGTCTGCATCGGCGCCTCGGCGGTGATGGAGGGCGAGCGCCGCAACATCGTGAAGGCGCTCGGCACGGTCGCCCGCATGCCGCGCTTCAACCCGATCAAGATGATGTCTCAGTCGCGCGCGGTGATCGGGCTCAACATGCTGAAGGTCTGGGACGCGCACGGCCAGTCCCCCGAGGATGCCGCGGCGCTCGCCAAGCTGATCGCGGACGGCGCGATCCGGCCGGTCGTGGCCGAGTCGTTCCCGCTCGAGCGCGGCCCCGACGCTCACCGCTACGTTGCCGAGCGCAAGAACATCGGCAAGGTTGTCCTGACGGTGTAGCCTTAGCCGCGCATGCCGTTCTCGCTCGACCTGCTCCTTCTCCTCCTCCCCCTTCGGGGGGAATAACGCGTGGCGGCCGCGCAGCCGCAAACCGACGAGGAGAAAGCAGGCGGGGATACGAAAGGGACGACATGAGCGATCAACCGGTAAGAGACGAGAAGTACCGAGTACAGGTCTTCGACACGACCCTGCGCGACGGTGAGCAGTCGCCGGGGATCTCACTGAACAAGCAGGAGAAGCTCGAGATCGCGCACCAGCTCGCGCGGCTCGGGGTGGACGTGATCGAGGCCGGCTTCCCGATCGCCTCGCCCGGCGACTTCGAGGCCGTGCAGGCGATCGCCCAGCGAGGTGCACGGGCCCGTGATCTGCGGCCTGGCGCGCACCGGCTTCCAGGACATCGACGCGGTCTGGAACTCGATCAAGGACTCCGAGCGGCCGCGCATCCACACCTTCATCTCCACCAGCGACATCCACATCAAGTACCAGCTCCAGACCACGCGCGAGGACGTGAAGGGCCAGGCCCGCGCGGCCGTTGCGCACGCCAAGAGCTACTGCGACGACGTCGAGTTCTCGCCCGATGGACGCCACCCGCTCCGAGCTCGAGTTCACCGCCGAGGTGCTGCAGATCGCGCTCGACGAGGGCGCGACCACGATCAACGTCCCGGACACCGTGGGCTACGCGATGCCGGAGGAGTACGCGGCGATGTGGGCCGAGCTGTACCGGCTCGTGCCCGGCCTGGCCGACGTCGTCACGTCGGTGCACTGCCACAACGACCTCGGCCTCGCCGTCGCCAACTCGATGGCCGGCATCCAGGCCGGCTGCCGCCAGGTGGAGTGCGCGATCAACGGCATCGGCGAGCGGGCCGGCAACGCCGCCCTCGAGGAGTTCGTGATGCTGCTGCGCACGCGCGAGCAGGCGCACGGGCTGTGGTCCGGGGTGCAGACCACCGAGATCGCCCGCACGAGTCGCCTGGTGTCGAGGCTGACCGGCTATCAGGTGCAGCCGAACAAGGCGATCGTGGGCCGCAACGCCTTCGCGCACGAGTCCGGCATCCACCAGGACGGCGTGCTGAAGGAGCGCACCACCTACGAGATCATGGACGCCACCACGATCGGGCTCGAGACCAACTCGCTCGTGCTCGGCAAGCACTCCGGCCGGCACGCCCTGCGCAACGCGCTGGAGGAGCTCGGCTTCAAGGTCGAGGGCGCGGCGCTGAACACCGCGTTCAAGCGCTTCAAGGAGCTCGCGGACAAGAAGAAGAAGGTCACGGCACTCGATCTCGAGGCGATCGTCTCGGACGAGATGCGCGAGTCCCCGTCCGCCTTCCAGCTGGAGTCGTTCGAGGTGGAGGCTTCGTCCACCCGCTCCCCGCTCGCCAGCGCCCGCGTGCGCATGCCCGGCGGCGAGGTCTCGGAGGGCAGCTTCACGGGTGACGGCCCGGTGGACGCGTTCTTCAGCGCGCTCAACGCCGCCACCGGATACGAGGCCCGCCTGAAGGAGTTCCACGTCAGCGCCGTGACCGGCGGGCGCGACGCGCTCGGCGAGGTCACCGTCCTGCTCGAGTACAAGGGCCAGGTCGCTTCCGGACAGGGCGTCTCCACGGACATCCTCGAGGCGTCCGGCAGGGCGTACCTGCGAGCGCTCTCGAACGCGCTCGCGGACTCGCCCGTGGCGGAGGCCGAGCACCACCTCGAGGAAGCGGCGCGCACGCCGGCCCCGTAGTCGTCGTGGAGCCGGTGCGGGACGACTTCACCTGGATCGACGGCGAGCGCCTGATCCGCTTCGGCGCGGGGGCGCTCGCCGACGCTCCGGAGCTGCTCTCGCATCGCGGCTTCGACGGCTACGCGCTGCTCACCACCGCAGCGAGCCCTCGCCGACGCACCCGCTGCTCGCCGAGAGGGCGGCGGTGGTGCTCCACGTTCCGCCCGGCGGCGTGCCCGACGCCGCCGCGTCGGTGCGCGACGGCGTGGGCGGCCGCCCGCTGGTGGCGTTCGGCGGCGGGCGGGTGTTGGACTCGGCCAAGGCCATCGCAGGCGCGGACGGCCTGCCCTGCGCGGCGGTGCCCACCACGCTCTCGGGCGCGGAGCTCACCCGCATCCACCGCATGCCCGCCGGGGTGGACCAGTTCACGCTCGTGCGGCCGTCGCTCGTGATCGGCGACCCGGCGCTGATGGCGTCGGCGCCGATGCCGGGCATCGCGGCCAGCGCGATGAACGCGCTCGGCCACGCGATCGAGGCGCTCTACGCGCCGCTGGCCAACCCCATGGCGGACGCCGCCGGGCTGCAGGCCACCGCGCTGATCGCCGACGCGCTGGGCTCGGGTGGGGAGCCCGATCGCCCGAAGCTCGCGCTGGGCGCCCTGTTGGCGGGCTACGCGCTCGGCGCCACCAGCCTCGGCGTGCACCACATCATCTCCCAGTCGCTGGTGCGGGTGGCGGGGACGCCACACGCGCAGACGAACGCGGTGATCCTGCCCCACGCGCTGCGGCTGATGGTGGTGCGCGTGCCCGACGTGCTCGGGCGCGTGGCGCTCGCCCTCGGTGCGGACAGCGCCGATCCGGCCGCGGCGCCCGCCCGGGCGGCGGTGCTCAGCGCCCGCGCCGGCGTGACCGGGCTGGCAGATCTGGGCGTGGAGTGGGATCAGCTCGACGACGTGGTGAACGCCGCCCTCTCACGCCCGGAGCTGCGCAACACCCCGCAGCCTCCCGGCGCGAGGGAGCTCAGGGACCTGCTCGAACGCGCCTACGAGTAGCGCTGGTTGGCGCGCCGCCCCCGGTGTGGGCGGTGGCGATCCGGGTATCACCGGGCGGTACCCCATGCTGGACAAGGAGGTCTGATGCTCTGGTTGATCGTTGGAATTGTGCTGCTGGTCATCGCGATCGCGGGCGGCGCGGTCATTCATCCGGTGCTGTTCGCGATAGGAATACTCGCTCTGGTGGCGTTCATGATGGGCCGCAGGGGCTCGGCCGGCGCCATCTGACCCTCAGTTCTCGTCGGGCCAGCGGCCGTGCGCGTCGAAGTAGCGGCGTGCGGCCTCCTCGCGGTCGCGCTCGCGATCGCCGTCGACTCCGGCCCGGAACAGCAGGTTGAGCAGCAGCACGGACACACCGGCGCCGGTGAAGAGGGCCCAGCCCTCGACACCGGCGCTCTTGCTTGCAAAGGCCACCACCACGCCCGTGACGATCAGCACGGCGGCGATGCCGTAGCGCACGAAGAAGATCAGCGCGGGCTTCATCTCCCCAGAAGCTACTCGCCGCGTTACCGGGCGAGCTAGGCTGCGCCAATGGACGGCCTGATGATGGATTACCCGCTGCTCGTCCGGCACGTTGCGGAGCGGGCCGAGACCGTGTTCCCCAGCCGCGAGGTCGTGAGCTTCACGAAGGACAGCGTGGAGCGCAGCACCTACGGCGAGGTGGCCGAGCGCGCTCGTCGTCTCGCCAGCTCGCTCGAGCGCCTGGGCGTGAAGCCGGGGGACCGTGTGGGCACGTTCGCCTGGAACTCCAGGCGCCACCTCGAGCTCTACCTGGCGGTGCCGAGCATGGGCGCGGTGCTCCACACGATCAACATCCGCCTGTTCGAGGAGGACCTGCGCTACATCGTGGGTCACGCCGAGGACAGCGTGATCTTCCTCGACGCTTCGCTGGCCGGATTGATGCCCACGTTCGAGGGCGTCGAGCGCGAGGTGCTGATGCCGGACGCCGATGGCGAGCGCGAGGGCGCGCTCGACTACGAGCAGCTGATCGCCGACGGCGATCCGGGCTACGTCTACCCCGATCTCGACGAGCGCAGCGCCGCGGCCATGTGCTACACGAGCGGCACCACGGGCAGGCCCAAGGGCGTCGTCTACTCGCACCGCTCCACGCTGCTCCACTCGCTCGCGGCCGGTCACGCCGACTCGATGGGGATCAGGAACACCGACTCGGTCACGCCGGTCGTGCCGATGTTCCACGCCAACGCGTGGGGAATCCCCTACACGGCCACGCTCGCGGGCGCCCGCCAGGTCTACCCGGGACCGCGAATGACGCCGCAGGCGCTGGCCGACCTGATCGTGGCGGAGAAGGTGACCTGGACCGCCGGGGTCCCGACCATCTGGCAGGGAGTGCTCCAGCTCGATCCGCCACCCGATCTGTCGTGCGTGCGCCAGGTGATGGCGGGCGGATCGGCCGTGCCCGAGCACCTGATCCGCGCCTTCCAGGATCGCTTCGGCGTGCCGGTGGTGCAGGGCTGGGGGATGACCGAGACGAGCCCGCTCGCCTCGATGTCGCGCGTGCCCGGCGGCGTGGAGCTGAGCGAGGACGAGCGCTACGAGGTCATGGCGCTCCAGGGCCGCGTTCAGCCGCTCGTGGACTACCGGATCGACGAGGACAACGGCGGCGAGCTCCAGGTGCGCGGTCCCTGGGTTGCGAACGCCTACTACAAGGATCCCGCCACCGGCGAGAAGTTCACCGACGACGGCTGGCTGCGCACGGGCGACGTCGCCGAGCTGCGCCACGGCTCCTACATCAAGCTGGTGGACCGCACCAAGGACCTCGTGAAGTCGGGCGGCGAGTGGATCTCCTCGGTGGAGCTCGAGAACGAGATCATGGCCCACCCGGACGTGCTCGAGGCCGCCGTGATCGCGATGCCGGACGAGCGCTGGGGCGAGCGGCCGTGCGCCTGCGTGGTGCGCAAGGAGGGCTCGTCGCTCGACGAGGCCGGCGTGCTGGACCACCTGCGCCCGCGCGTGGCGAAGTGGTGGCTGCCGGACACCGTCGAGTTCATCGACGAGGTGCCGAAGACCTCCGTCGGCAAGTTCGACAAGAAGGTGCTGCGCGCGCGCTTCGCCGAGGACGCCGCTGCGCAGGATCTCGGGCGCACCGCCCAGGCCTAGTCCGAGGACAACTGTCCGTGATAACGTACGCGGCCGTGAGTGTGGCCGCGCCGATCAAGCCAGTGGGACGCCGGGTCAGGCTCCTGCGCGAGGGCATGAGCCTCTCGCTGCGGGACCTGTCCGAGCGCAGCGGCGTGTCCGCCCAGATGCTGAGCCAGGTGGAGCGGGGCGAGACGAGCCCCACGATCGCCGTCGCCGAGCGGATCGCGGCCGGGCTCGAGCTCACGCTCTCCCAGCTGCTGCGCCTCGACGAGGGCGACGGCGTGAACGTCGTGCGGCTGGGGGAGCGCCGCGACGGCGGCATGGCCGCCTACGGCCACCGCTTCGAGCTGCTCACGCCGCCGCTTCCTGGGCTCCGCAGCGAGGTGTCGGAGCACTTCCTTGCGCCTGGCGGCTCCACCGGCCAGCACGGCGACCCGCCGATCCACGAGGCGGGCAGCCGCGAGACGGCGGTGGTCACCCAGGGCGAGTTGCGGCTCGTCTGCGACGGCGCGCCGTATGACCTCGCGGAGGGCGACTGCGTGACCTTCGATGCCGACCTGCCGCACCACTTCGAGAACCCGGGCGACGTGGACGCCCGCTTCTACGCCATCGTCTCAGCCGGACTGAGGAGAAGCTGACCATGCCAAAGACGCTGTTCGACAAGATCTGGGAAGCCCACGAGGTCGTGCCCGGGCTGCTCTACATCGACCTGCACCTTGCCCATGAGGTCACGTCGGCCCAGGCGTTCGAGGGCCTGCGGCTCGCCGGCCGCAAGGTCCGCCGGCCCGACCGCACGCTCGCCACGGCCGACCACAACGTCCCCACCGACGGCACGACCACGGCCGCTCAGATTACCGACCACCTCGCGCGAGTCCAGGTCGAGGCGCTCGAGGTCGGCTGCGAGGAGTTCGGCATCCCGCTCTACTCGATCGGCTCGGCGCGCCAGGGCATCGTGCACGTGATCGGGCCCGAGCTCGGTGTCACCCAGCCGGGCATGACGATCGTCTGCGGGGACTCGCACACCGCCACGCACGGCGCCTTCGGCGCGCTGGCGTTCGGGATCGGCACCAGCGAGGTCGAGCACGTGTACGCCACCCAGACGCTGCGCCAGCACAAGCCAAAGTCGATGCTGATCCGCTACAGCGGCGAGCTGGGATTCGGGGTCACGGCCAAGGACCTGATCCTCGGCACGATCGGCCAGATCGGCGTGGGCGGCGGCGCCGGCCACGTGATCGAGTTCGCCGGCTCGGTGATCGAGGGGCTCTCGATGGAGGGCCGGATGACCGTCTGCAACATGACGATCGAGGGCGGCGGCCGTGCGGGCATGATCGCCCCCGACGACACCACCTACGAGTACGTGATCGGCCGTCCGGGCGCGCCGAGTGAGGTGCCGGACGAGTGGCGCGAGCTTCTACACCGACGAGGGCGCCGAGTTCGACGACGTCGTGGACGTCGACGCCTCGGCGCTCGCGCCGCAGGTCACCTGGGGCACGAACCCCGGGATGGTCGTCTCCGTCACCGAAGCGGTGCCGGAGGCCTCGCTCCGAGACCATGGAGCGCGCGCTCAAGTACATGGACCTCCAGCCGGGCACGCCGATCGAGGAGATCCGCCTCGACCGGGTCTTCATCGGCTCCTGCACGAACTCGCGCATCGGCGATCTGCGCGCCGCCGCGAGCGTGATCAAGGGCCGCACGGTGCACCCCGACGTGACGCGATGGTGGTGCCGGGGTCCACGCAGGTGAAGACCCAGGCCGAGGCCGAGGGCCTCGACGAGGTCTTCCGCGCCGCCGGCTTCGACTGGCGTTCGGCGGGCTGCTCGATGTGCCTCGGCATGAACCCGGACGTGGTCGCCCCCGGCGAGCGCTGCGCCTCCACCTCGAACCGCAACTTCGAAGGTAGGCAGGGAAGGGGCGCGCGAACTCACCTTGTAAGCCCTGAAATGGCCGCTGCCGCGGCGATCAGTGGGCACTTCGTGGATATCCGGACGTGGGACATGGAAGAGGCGACGGCGTGACTTGGCAGAGTCCACAGTCCACGGTCCACAGTCCACAGAAACGACTCGGACCCGAGCTCTGTGGACTGTGGACCGTCGACTGTGGACTAACAAGGAGACCTAAGAATGGACCCCGTAACGACAATCACCGGCAAGGTCTCCGTACTCGACCGCGCCGACGTTGATACCGACCAAATCATGCCCAAGCAGTTCCTGAAGCGGGTCGAGCGGACCGGCTTCGGCGAGTTCCTCTTCTACGACTGGAAGAAGGAGCCGGGCTGGGACCTGCCTCCCAACCCGATCCTCGCCGCCGGGCCGAACTTCGGCTGCGGCTCGTCGCGCGAGCACGCGCCCTGGGGCCTGCAGGATTACGGCTTCAGCGCCATCGTCGCGCCCAGCTTCGCGGACATCTTCTTCAACAACTGCACCAAGATCGGCCTGCTGCCGGTCGCCCTCCCCGAGGAGGACGTGCGCGCGCTGATGAAGGCCGGCGAGGCCACGGTCGACCTCGAGCGGCTGATCGTCTCGTTCGACGGCCGAGAGGTTCCGTTCGAGATCGACGAGGACGCCCGCTATCGCCTGCTGAACGGGCTCGACGACATCGCCGTGACGCTTGCAGAACGAGGACGAGATCGACGCGTACGAGCGCGAGCGGGAGCGCAGCCGGGCCCGGTGACCACGTCCCTGTGAGCGCACACCGCGCGACTGGGACGCGGCCACCTACGACCGCGTCTCGACATCCCCAGGCGGAGTGGGCGCAGGAGCTGCTCGGCGCGGCTGCCCCTGCAGGGCGACGAGACCGTGCTCGACGCGGGCTGCGGCAGCGGCCGCGTCACGCGGCTGCTCGTGGAGCGCCTGCCGCGCGGGCAGGTGATCGCCGTCGACGGCTCCCCGTCGATGGTCGAGAAGGCGCGTGAGGCGCTCGGTCCCGACGTGGAGGTGTTCGTCTGCCGAGCTCACGCAGCTCGAGCTCGACGAGCAGGTCGACGCGGTCTTCTCGAACGCGGTCTTCCACTGGATCCCGACCACGACGCCCTGTTCGCGCGCATGTTCGCCGCGCTACGGCCCGGCGGCCGGCTTGCGGTCCAGTGCGGCGGCGACGGCAACCTCGGCGCCTACCACGACGCAGCTCCACGAGATCTGCGCGGAGCCGCCGTTCGCCGAGTACCTGGGCGACTGGGAGGGCCCCTGGAACTTCGCGGGACCCGGCGCGACCGCGCTCAAGCTCGACGCCGCGGGCTTCACCGACGTGCGCTGCTGGCTCGAGCACGAAGGTGTCGTGCCCGACGAGCCCGACCACTTCATCCGCAGCGTCTGCCTCGGCCACCACCTGGAGCGGCTCCCGGAGGAGCTGCGCGAGGAGCTCGTGCAGCGCAGCATGGAGCGCGCCGGCAGCCCGCTGACGCTCGACTACGTGCGGCTGAACATGGATGCGAGGAAGCCGCAGTGAGCCCGCGGGCGCGCATAGTCACGCTGCCTGGCGACGGCATCGGCCCCGAGGTGATGGCGGCCGCACTCGAGGTGCTGGAGCGGCTGGGGGAGTTCGACTTCGAGGAGCAGCCGATGGGCGGCGTGTCGATCGACGCCCACGGCAGTGCGCTCACCGACGAGGTGCTGGACGCCTGCCGCGCGTCCGATGCGGTGCTGCTGGGGGCGGTCGGCGGTCCCAAGTGGGACACCACCGACCCGAGCGCGCCGCGTCCCGAGCAGGGCCTGCTCGGCCTGCGCAAGGGCCTCGGCCTGTTCGCGAACCTGCGCCCGATCCGGCCGAGCCCGGCGCTGCTCGACTCGAGCCCGCTGCGGCGCGAGCGCATCGAGGGCACCGACCTCCTGGTGGTGCGCGAGCTCACCGGCGGGATCTACTTCGGCGACCGCGGCCGCGACGGCGACCGCGCCTACGACACCTGCGTCTACTCGGTCGAGGAGATCGAGCGGATCAGCGAGGTCGCGTTCAAATTCGCACGCCGGAAGGTCACGAGCGTGGACAAGGCGAACGTGCTCGAGACGTCCCGCCTCTGGCGCGAGGTGGTCGTCCGAGTGGCGGCCGGCCACGCCGAGGTGGAGCTTGACCACCTGCTCGTGGACAACGCCGCGATGCAGCTCGTGTCGAGCCCGTCGCAGTTCGACGTGATCCTCACCGAGAACATGTTCGGCGACATCCTGAGCGACCAGGCGGCCATGCTCACCGGCTCGATCGGGATGCTCCCGAGCGCCTCCGTCGGCGCCGGCGGGCCCGGAGTCTTCGAGCCCGTCCACGGCTCCGCGCCAGACATCGCGGGCACCGGCAAGGCGAACCCGCTGGCCATGTTCGGCTCGGCGGCGATGATGCTGCGCTACGGACTCGGGAAGGAAGCCGAGGCCGCCGGGCTAGAATCGGCGATCGACACTGCGCTCGAGGCTGGCCTACGTACTCCGGACCTCGGCGGCGACGCCACCACCGAGGACGCCACAAGGGCCGTCCTCTCGAACCTCTGAAAAGGAGGGCAGACGTGCCAACAGCGGACCTCATCTGGATGAACGGCGAGTTCGTCTCCTGGGAGGACGCGAAGGTACACGTACTGACCCACTCCCTCCACTACGGAACGGGAGTGTTCGAGGGCATCCGGGCGTATGACACCGAGCGCGGCACGGCGATCTTCCGCCACACGGAGCATCTGGACCGGCTCCGCCGCTCGGCCGCGATGTACTACATGGACATCCCGTACCAGCTGGAGAAGCTGCGCGAGGTCACGCACGAGCTGATCGTGCGCAACGGCTTCCGCAGCTGCTACATCCGGCCGCTCGTCTTCCGCGGCGCACGGGCCGATGGGGCTGAACCCGCTCGACAACCCGGTCGAATGCACGATCGCGGTCTGGGAGTGGGGCGCATACCTCGGCGAGGAGGGCAAGCGCGACGGAGTGCGGGCCAAGGTCTCGTCCTGGCAGCGCATCTCCCCGCTCTCGCTCTACCCGCACGCCAAGGCCACGGGCCAGTACCTGAACTCGGTGCTGGCGAAGATCGAGGCCACGAAGGCCGGCTACCAGGAGGGGATCCTGCTCGACCACGTCGGCAACGTCTGCGAGGGCACGGGCGAGAACATCTTCCTGGTGCGCGACGGCGTGATCTACACCCCGCCGCAGACCGCCAGCATCCTCGACGGGATCAACCGCAAGTCGGTCATCCAGATCGCGCGCGACCTGGGCTACGAGCTGATCGAGCGCGACATCGCGCGCGGCGAGCTGGTGAACGCCGACGAGCTCTTCCTCACGGGCACCGCCGCCGAGCTCACGCCCGTGCGTGAGATCGACGACATCCCGCTGGGCGAGCCGGGGCCGATCACGCGGCAGATCCAGGGCGTGTTCGACGACGCGCTCTGCGGTCGGGCGCCGCAGTACGCCGAGTGGCTGGACCTGGTCCAGGTACCATCCAAGGCGTGAACGCTCAGTTCGTACGAATTAGCTAGGCCTGCGCAACCCGCAGGCCTCAGCTCGTTCTGCTCGAACTCTCACGAAAGGCGTTCCCGATGGCTTCGCAGGTACTTCTCTACGACACGACTCTCCGCGACGGCATGCAGGGCGAGGGCATGTCCCTGTCCGTCGACGAAAAGGTGCAGGTCGCGCACGCGCTGGACGGCCTCGGCGTGCACTTCATCGAGGCGGGCTTCCCGAGCTCGAACCCGAAGGAGGAGGCGCTGTTCGCCCTGCTTGCGTCCGAGCGCTTCGAGCACGCGGACGTCGCCGCGTTCGGCATGACGCGCCGCCGCGGGGTGGCGGCCGAGGCCGATCAGGCGCTGCGCCTGCTCGCCGACTCGTTCGCGCCGGTCTGCACGATCGTGGGCAAGACCTGGTCGCTCCACCTCGAGAAGGTCACGAAGGTGGACCCGGAGGAGAACCTGGCGATGATCTCCGAGTCGGTGGAGTTCCTGCGCGGCGAGGGCAAGCGCGTGATCTACGACGCCGAGCACTTCTTCGACGGCTACCGCCACGACCCGGCGTACGCGCTGCGCTGCCTGCGGGCGGCGCTCGAAGCGGGGGCCGAGAACCTCACGCTGTGCGACACCAACGGCTCCTCGCTTCCCAGCCAGGTCGCCGAGGCCACCGGCCAGGTGGTGCGGGAGCTCGGCGCAGGCGTGTCGGTGGGGATCCACACCCACGAGGACGCGGGCTGCGCCGTGGCCAACTCGGTCGTGGCGGTCGAGCAGGGCGCGCGCCTGGTGCAGGGCACGATGAACGGCTATGGCGAGCGCTGCGGCAACGCCAACCTCGTCTCGATCCTTCCGGCCCTCCAGCTCACGCTGGGCTACGACTGCGTGGCGCCGGAGCAGATGGTCCGCCTGACCGAGACCGCGCACCTCGTCGACGAGATCTGCAACGTCAGCCCGAGCCCGACCCAGCCCTACGTGGGCAAGAGCGCGTTCGCCCACAAGGGCGGCATGCACGTGGCGGGCATCATGCAGGACGCCCGCACCTTCGAGCACATGGACCCGGCGGCCGTGGGCAACGACCGCTCGCTGCTGATCTCGGAGCTGTCCGGCAAGGGCACAGTGCAGGCGCGGGCCGAGCAGCGGGGGGTCGCGCTCGACGAGGCGGCGGCCACGCGCGTGGTCGACCGCGTGAAGGAGCTCGAGCACCGCGGCTTCCAGTTCGAGGCCGCCGACGGCTCGTTCGACCTGCTGATCCGCAGGGAGACCGGCGACTACGAGCCGCTGTTCAGGCTCGAGTCCTGGCGCGTGATCGTCGAGAAGCGCGAGGACGGCAAGTTGATGACGGAGGCCACGATCAAGATCTGGGTCGACGGCGAGCGCTACGTGCGCACGGCGGAGGGCAACGGCCCGGTGCACGCGCTGGACAGGGCGCTGCGGGACGCCATCGGCGAGACCTACCCGCACCTGCGCGACATCGAGCTCACGAACTTCAAGGTGCGCATCCTCGACGAGTCGAAGGGCACCGGGGCGATCACGCGGGTGCTGCTCGACGCCAGCGACGGCACCGACACCTGGGGCTCGATCGGCGTGTCCGAGAACGTGATCGAGGCGAGCTGGGAGGCGCTCGTCGACTCGCTCGAGGCCGGCATGCTGCCCGGCCGCAGCGAGCACTCCCGCCACGCGGCCGCCGCCGCCGAGCCCGCGGCGGGCGCGTGAGCGACCCGATCCCGCTCTCGCAGCCGGTCATCGGCGCGCGTGAGGAGGAGCTGGTGCTCCAGACGCTGCGCTCTGGGCGGCTGTCGCTCGGCCCGATGCTGCAGGACTTCGAGCGCGGCTTCGCCGAGCGGCTGGGCGTGCAGCACGCCTCCGCGGTCTCGAGCGGGACCGCCGGCCTTCACCTCTCGATTCGCGCCGCCGGCGTCGAGCCCGGCGACGAGGTCATCACCACGCCGTTCAGCTTCGTGGCCTCCGCCAACTGCCTGCTGTACGAGGGGGCGCGCCCGGTGTTCTGCGATATCGACGAGCGCACCCTCAACCTCGACCCCGCGGCGGCCGCCGCGGCCGTGAACGGGCGGACCAGCGGCATCCTGCCGGTGCACATCTTCGGCTACCCGGCCGACATGCCGGCCTTCGAGCAGCTCGCGGCCGGCAACGGGCTCTGGCTGGTCGAGGATGCCTGCGAGGCGCTCGGCGCGCAGCACGGCGACGGTCGCCCGGTGGGCGCGCGCGGCCACCTGTCGGTGTTCGCCTTCTACCCCAACAAGCAGATGACCACGGGCGAGGGCGGGATCGTCGCCTGCCCGACGCCTGAGCTGCGTGAGCGGATCGACAGCGAGCGCAACCAGGGCCGTTCCCCCGACATGGGCTGGCTCGACCACGACCGGCTCGGCTTCAACTACCGGCTCTCGGACCTGGCCTGCGCGCTCGGCGTGGCCCAGCTCGAGCGCCTCGACGAGCTGCTCGAGGCGCGCGCCCGCGTGGCCGGCCTCTACAACCAGGCGCTCGCGGACGTGGAGGGGATCGTGCTGCCGTGCCCGGACGAGGGCGGCGACCGCCGCAGCTGGTTCGTCTACGTGGTGCAGCTGCCGGCCGAGGTGGAGCGCGACGCCGCCATCGAGGCCCTGCGCGCCCGCGGCGTGGACTCGAAGCCGTACCTGCCCGCGATCCACCTGATGAGCTTCTACCGCAACCGCTTCGGCCACCGCGAGGGCGAGTTCCCGGTCTGCGAGGAGGTGGCTCGCCGCGTCGCTCGCGCTGCCGTTCTTCCCGCAGCTCAGCGAAGGTCAGGTGGCACGCGTCAGCGAGTCACTGCGCGAGGTGCTGGCCGAGGCCCGCAGCTCGGTCGCCTAGCCGAGCGGCTTCACGTAGCCCACCAGCGCCGGCACCGGCGGCGCCGCGGGGCGCTCCTCCCCGATCTCGAAGCCGAACTGCTCGTACAGGGCCCGGGCGCCGGCGTTCTCCGCCCTCGTGTCGAGCGCCAGGGACGGATGGCCGCCCTCGCGGGCGAGCCGCTCCGCCTCCTCGAGCAGCGCCTGGGCCACCCCGCGGCGACGGAAGCGGTCCGCGGTGGCGAGCGAGTCGATGTAAAAGGCGCCAGCCGGCGGCTGCGGCGCCTGGCGCGCGCCGTGACGTGCCAGCCGCCAGATCCCGAACCAGCGCCAGGGGGCGCGCCGCCGCAGCGCCGTGCGCATGAAGCGCCGGCGCCGCGGGTCGCCCTCCTCGGCGGGAAAGGCGGCCATCACCCCGGCGAGCTCACCGTCCAGCTCCGCCACCGTCAGCACCTCGCGGCTGGTGTCGGTGCCCGTCGCGCCGGAACGATGCCTCGATCACGCGCAGGCCGCCCTGCGGGCTGCCGCCGAACAGCGCGAAGCCGCCGGGCGAGGTGAGATACAGCAGGGCGGCCACCTCCTGCACCTCCTCTGGTCGCGGCGCGCGGATCAGCGGCGCGTCAGGCAAGGCCCATGGACGCGAGCGTCCGGGTCAGGCCGTCATCGAGCGAGGTCGGCTCCCAGCCGAGCTCGCTCTGCGCCTTGGAGGAGTCGGGGGCGGCGTTCCAGCGCAGGAAGTAGAGCTGGCCGCGCGGAAGCAGCGGAGGCTTGCGCAGCACGCGCGCCACGCCCTCGCCCGCGATCGACACCGCCTGGGCGAGCCCGACCGGGATCGCCGGGGGTATGCGGCCACGCCCGGCAAGTCGCACGACTGCCTCGGACAGCTCGCGCATCGACACGTGCCGGTCGCAGAGGATGTAGCGCTCGCCGGGCTGCCCGCGCTCGGCCGCCAGCAGGTGCCCCGCCGCCACGCCGGTGGTGAAGCACACGCCCATCCCGCCCGGCGGCAGCACCGGCAGCCGCTTGCGCACGAGCGGCCGGAAGAGGTCCTCCTCGAGCGACGCGCCGCCGCTCGGCCCGGGCCCGTACACGGCGGCGGGGTTCACGAGCACCACCTCCATGCCGCCGCCCACCGCCAGCACCAGCCGCTCGGCCTCCTGCTTGGAGCGCTCGTACGCGGTGCCCTTCGGATAGTCGGCCAGGCGCGATTCGTCGAAGCGCTCCCCGCGCTCGGCGTGGAAGACGTCGATCGTGCTCGTGTGGACCACGCGCCGTACGCCGGCGCCGCGCGCCGCCCGCACCAGGTTCTCGCTGCCGCGCGCGTTCACGTCGTGGAAGAGCAGCGGATCGGCCAGCCACTGCTCGGGCAGCCCCATCGCGTTGAACACCAGCTCGCAACCGCGCACCGCCTCGGCGAGCGACTCGGTGTCGGTCGCGTCTCCGCGCACGGGCTCGGCGCCCGGCGGGATCGCCGCGCGGGCCGGGTCGCGCACCAGCGCGCGCACCTCGTCGCCGCGCTCGAGCAGCGCGGTCGCCACCGCGTGGCCGACCTTTCCGGTGGCTCCCGTTACGAGCACCCTCACGGCGGGCAATCCTAGATGGCGGATGGCGCTCGTAGACTCCGCGCGGATGTCTCGCTTCTCAGAGCCCCAGGATCCGCTCTTCCGCGCCCTCAACACGTCGGTCGGGTTTGACCACCGCCTCGCGCCGTTCGACCTCGACCAGTCGCTCGCTCACGCGCGCATGCTCGCGCGCATCGGGATCCTCGAGGACGACGAGCTGGCGGAGCTCGAGCGCGGCCTCGAGGCCGTCAGGGGCGAGTTCGAGCAGGGCAGCTTCGTCGTCCAGCCCGACGACGAGGACATCCACATGGCGATCGAGCGCCGCCTCACGGAGATCGTCGGCCCGGTGGGGGGGAAGCTCCACACCGCCCGCTCGCGCAACGACCAGGTGGCCACGGACGTCGCGATGTTCGTGCGCGCCCACGCCGAGCGCGACCGGCGCGCCCTGCTGGATCTGATGGAGACGATCGTGCGAGGTCGCCGAGGCGCACCTGGACTGGCCGATGCCCGGCTACACCCATCTCCAGCGCGCCCAGCCCGTCTACCTGTCGCACCACCTGCTCGCGTACTTCTGGAAGCTGCGCCGCGACGCCCAGCGCTTCGCCTTCGTGGTGGAGGCGGCGTCGGAGCTGCCCCTCGGCGCGGGAGCGCTCGCGGGCGTGAACTTCGAGACCGACCGCGGCTTCGTCGCCGAGCAGCTCGGCTTCGCCTCGGTCGCCCAGAACTCCGTGGACGCCGTCTCGAGCCGCGACTCGGTGCTCGACTACCTGGCCGCGGCCGCCACCTGCGCCACCCACCTGTCACAGCTCGGGGCCGAGATCGTCCTCTGGTCCAGCGAGGAGTTCGGCTTCTGCGAGGTCTCCGACTCGTTCGCCTCGGGCTCGAGCATCATGCCCCAGAAGAAGAACCCGGACGCCGCCGAGCTGCTGCGCGCCAAGGCGCCGCGAGTGGCGGCCCACCTCGTCGGCCTCCACGGCGTCCTGCACGGCCTCCCGCTCACCTACAACAAGGACCTCCAGGAGGACAAGGAGCGGCTGTTCGACGCCGTGGACACGCTCGAGCTGACGATCGCCGCTGCCGCGGGCATGCTCGACGGCATCGCGTTCAACCGCGATCGCCTGGCGGCGGCGGCCGCCGACGAGTTCCCGGCGGCCACCGACATCGCCGACCTGCTCGTGCGCCGCGGCGTGCCCTTCCGTGAGGCCCACGGGGTGGTGGCGGGGCTCGTGCGCCAGGCGCTCGACTCGCGGCAGGCGGCTGTCCGAGCTCAGCGAGGACGAGGTGCGCGAGCACGCCGAGGAGCTCGTGCCCGGCTACCACGAGCTGCTGGCCGAGGGCGCCGTGGCTCGAGTCGAAGGTGTCGGAGGGCGGCACCGCCCTGCCGCGCGTCCGCGAGCAGCTCGAGCGCGCCCGGATCGTGCTGGCCGACGCCGCGCCGTGACCCGCGACTTCTACGAGCGCTCGGTCCACGACGTGGCCCGCGACCTCGTCGGCTGCCACCGTGCGCCACGGCCCCACGGCGGGCCGGATCGTGGAGGTCGAGAGCTACCACATGGACGAGCCGGCCTCGCACGCGTTCGTCGGCCTCACCCCTCGCACGCGCGTTCTGTTCGGTCCCCCGGGGCAGGCCTACGTCTACCTCTCGTACGGCATCCACGCGCTCCTGAACGCGGTCTGCGAGCCGGAGGGCGTGGGCGCCGCCGTGCTGATCAGGGCGCTCGAGCCCGTCGACGGCATCGACCTGATGCGCGAGCGGCGCGACCTCGAGGACGTCAACGCAGCTCTGCTCCGGCCCGGGCAAGCTCACCCAGGCGCTCGGGATCGGCCTCGAGCTGAACGGCAGCTCACTGCTCGGCGATGGACCCATCGAGTTGCTGCCGGCGGCCGACGGGGATCGCCCCGAGACCCTGGCGGTCGGCGAGCGGGTCGGCATCACCAAGGCGGCGGAGCTGCCCTGGCGCTTCGCGGACCCTCGCAGCCGCTCGGTCTCGCGCCCCTGGCCGCCGAGCATGCGCGGCGTCGGGCGCTGACGGACTACTGGCCCGGCGTGGGCGTTCCGGTGCCCGTTGGCGGTGCCGGTGCCCGTCCCCGCACCGCCGGTGCCGGCGCCGCCGGTGTTGTTGCCCGGGGCGGGCTGCTGCTGGGTCGGCGGCGTGCCGGTGTCGGGCGCCGGCGTGCCCTGAGTCCCGTGTGCCGTTGCCGTTGCCGTTGTCCTGGGGCTGCTGGTTCTGCTGATTCTGCTGCTTCTTCTTGCCCTGGCCGGTGCCCTGCGTCTGTGACGGCGCGCTGGTGCCGGTGGAGGGCGAGGCCAGGCCCGTGGCGCCCACCGGCACTCCACCGGGCGTGTAGTGCAGCGGGTTCTTCTTCGGGTTGCGCGCGTTCAGGATGTTCAGCGCGCTGACCATGAAGTTGTGCCAGATGATCGCCGGGTAGGTGCCGCCCTCGACCGGGCCGCCCTGGTAGAGCGTCTTCATCGGGATCAGCTTGTCCGGGTAGCCCACCCAGACCGCGACGGTGTAGCGGCTGTCGAAGCCCACGAACCAGGCGTCGCCGTAGTTCTCCGTCGTGCCCGTCTTGCCGGCGACGAAGTCGTTGGGGATGTTCGCCTTGGTGCCCGTGCCGTGGGTCACCACACCGTGCATGAGCTGTATCGCCTCCTGGGCGATGTTCGTCGGCACCACCTGGATGAAGCGCCGCTTGTCCTTCGCGATCACGCGCTTGCCGTCGCCGCTCTTCACGTCCTCGATCGCCGACGGGGCCGTTCTTCCAGGCCGGCGAGCGACCCCGTCACGCGCTTGCCCCCGTTGGCGATCGTCGAGTACGCGTACGCCATCTCGAGCGGGTTCACGCCCTCCTTCAGGCCGCCCAGCGTGATCGCCAGGTTGGTGGACACCTTCGTCTTCAGGCCCATCCGGTTCGCGAGCCGCGCGATCTTGTGCGTGCCCACCTGCACGCCCACGCGTGCGAACACGGAGTTGTCCGAGTACGCCAGCGCGTTGGCCAGCGAGATCGAGCCCGAGTACTTGTCCTCGAAGTTGTGCACGGGGAAGCTCTCGCGCTTGCTCACCTTGAACGTCACCGGCGAAGAGGGCCACACGCTCGTCGGCGCGATGCCCTGTTCGAGTGCCTCGATGAGGGTGAACGGCTTGAACGCCGAGCCCGGCTGGCGATGGCCGTCGGTGGCGATGTTGAAGGGGTGGTGCTCGAAGTCGTTGCCGCCCACCATCGCCTTCACCTCACCGGTGCGGTTGTCGATCGCCACCAGCGAGGCGGTGGGCCCGATGCCCGCGAGCCCGCCGTTGATCGCCTGCACCGCGGCCGCCTGCATCTGCGGGTCGATGCTCGTGGTCACCTTCAGCTCGCCGCCGAAGACCCGGCCCGCGCCGAACCTGTCCACGAGCTGCTGCGTGACCCAGGTCGAGAAGTAGGGCTGGGAGGAGTCCGGGTGCGGCGGGTTGATCGTCTGGGCGCCCGGCAGCGCCTGGATCAGCGCCTGCTGGTACTGGCCGGGGCTGATCATGTGCTGCTGGAGCATCAGGTGAGCACGAGGTTCCGGCGCCTCAGGGCCGCGCCCGGATTCGTCACCGGGTTGTAGCCGCTCGGCGAGGCGATCATCCCGGCGAGCAGGGCGGCCTGGTCGGGCGACGCGTTGCTCGCCATGCGCTCCTGCGGGTTGTAGCTCGTCTGCGGGCCGCCGAAGTAGGTGCGCATGGCGGACTCCACGCCATACGCCCCGTTCCCGAAGTAGATCGTGTTCAGGTACTCGCCGAGGATCTTCTGCTTCGACCACTGGCGCTCGAGGTGGTAGGCCAGCGCCGCCTCGCGCAGCTTCTCGAACACGGTCCGGTTGTTCTGCGCGGCCAGCGCGTTCTTCACGAACTGCTCGGTGATCGTCGACCCGCCCTGCACGGTGCCGTGATGGCTGACGTCGGCGAACGCGGCTCGCGCCATTCCCTTCAGGTCAACGCCGTG
>CAVSNA010000011.1:0-62437 GCA_963729205.1 uncultured Thermoleophilaceae bacterium | reverse complement strand
AGGCCCTGCACTCCCAGCTGCGGCACACGCGCGCTCGTGGTGCGCGACGGCAGAGCCGTCCGCGGTCGACGTGACCGAGCTCGTGCCCGGCGACGTCGTCCGGCTCGGGTCGGCGACGTCGTGCCCGCCGACCTGCGGCTCCTGCGAGACGGAGGGGCTGGAGTGCGACGAGGCGGTGCTGACCGGCGAGTCGCTGCCGGCAGAGAAGCGGCGATCCTGTCGACGGCGCCCCGGAGTCGCCGCTGGATCTCGCCTCGTGCGCGTTCATGGGCACGGTCGTGCGCGAGGGCAGCGGGCTCGGGGTGGTCGTGCAGACGGGCGGCCGCACGGCGTTCGGCGCGATCGCGCTGCGGCTCGGCGAGCGCCAGCCGCAGACCGCGTTCCAGCTCGGACTGCGCGCCTTCTCGCTGCTGCTCGTGAGCGTCACCGCCGTCCTCGCCGGCTCGATCCTCGTGATCAACGTCGCGCTCGGCCGGCTCGTTGCTGGAGTCGGTCCTGTTCGCGCTCGCGATCGCCGTCGGGCTGACGCCGCAGCTGCTGCCGGCGATCGTCACGGTCAGCCTCTCGACCGGCGCCAAGCGGCTCGCCGAGCGCACGGTGATCGTCAAGCGGCTGGTCGCATCGAGGACCTCGGCAACATCGAGGTCCTCTTCACCGACAAGACCGGCACGCTGACCGAAGGGCAGATCACCTTCGCCGCGGCGCTCGACGCCGAGCGGGAGCGCCCTCCGACGCACGTCCTGCGGCCGGGCCTCCTCTGCAACGACGCGGTCCTCGCCGACGGACGCGCGGTCGGCGGCAACCAGCTCGACCGGGCGCTTGTGGGAGCCCCGGACGCCGCGCCGGCCGGCGCCGCCGACTCCGGCGTCTGGACGCGCGCCCGTTCGACTACGAGCGCCGGCTCGCGTCGGTGCTCGTCGAGGACCCCGACGGCCGGCGCGAGATCATCGTCAAGGGCGCGCCCGAGGCCGTGCTCGCCCGCTGCGACGGCGTCGAGCCCGAGGCGCCGTGAGCGTGCTCGACGCGCCAGTTCGCAGCCGGCAGCCGCGTGATCGCGGTCGCCACGCGCCCGGCCGACGGCAGCGCGACGCTCGATCGCCGACGGACGAGAGCGACCTCGAGCTCGCCGGCTTCCTCACCTTCGTGGACCGGCCGAAGGCGGACGCGGCGGGCGCGCTCGCGCGGCTCGCAGGGCCTCGGCGTCGAGGTGAAGGTGATCACGGGCGACAACGACCGCGTCGCCCAGAAGGTCTGCGCGGACCTCGGCCTCGCGTGCGCGGCACGCTCACCGGCTCCGCAGCTCGAGCGACTCGACGACGACGCGCTCGCCGCCGCGCTGCCGAGCACGACGATCTTCGCCCGCGTCACGCCGGAGCAGAAGTCGCGCGTGATCAAGGCGCAGCGGGCCCTCGGCGTCGACGGTCGGCTTCCTCGGCGACGGGGTCAACGACGCCGTCGCGCTGCACGACGCCGACGTTGGCATCTCGGTGAGACCGCGACCGACGTGGCCAAGGACGCCGCCGACATCGTCCTGCTCGACAAGGACCTGGACATCCTCGCCGACGGCGTCGTCGAGGGCCGGCGCATCTTCGCCAACACGATCAAGTACGTGCTGATGGGCACCTCCTCGAACTTCGGGAACATGTTCAGCGCCGGCGCGGCCTCGCTGTTCCTCAGCTTCCTGCCGATGCTCCCGACCCAGATCCTGCTCAACAACCTGCTCTACGACATCAGCGAGATGACGATCCCCACGGACAACGTCGACGAGGAGCAGCTGCTGCGCCCGGCGCACTGGGACACCGCGCTGATCCGCCGCTTCATGCTCTTCTTCGGGCCGATCAGCTCGATGTTCGACTTCGCGACCTTCGGGATCATGATCTGGGTCTTCAACGCCGACGCGACGCTGTTCCGCTCCGGCTGGTTCGTCGAGTCGCTCGCCACGCAGAGCCTGGTCATCTTCGCCATCCGCACGCGCCGCGTGCCGTTCTTCCGCAGCCGCCCGAGCATGCCGCTGACGGTCTCGACGCTATCGTGCGTGACGATCGGCGTGCTGCTGCCGTTCTCGCCGCTCGCCCACGTGCTCGGCTTCAAGGCGCTCCCGATCGGGTTCCTCGCGGCGCTCGCCGGCATGATCGTGATCTACCTGGTCCTGATCGAGCTCGGCAAGCTGCGCTTCTATCGCGCAGTCCCCGGCCGGCCCGCCCGTCTCGCGTCACCGCGGAAGGCGCGAACACCTGATTCATCGCCGCGCCTCGCGCTGGACGATCCGCAGACCGGCGCTCTATCCCTGAGCCGGCCGGCGTACGGAAGGCCACGGCGGAGGCATGGCGGCCGCGGCCACACTGGCGCGCGCATCCACCACCACCGCGCGATCCGCAGTGACCATCACGGGATTCAGGTCGAGCTCGACTATCTCCGGATGAGCCTCGACGAGCGCGCTCAGCCTCAGGAGGATGTCCTCGAGGGCGCCGACGGCCGCCGCCGGCGCGCCGCGATAGCCGTCGAGAAGCGGGAAGGTCCTGAGCGAGCGCACCATCTCCGACGCGTCGCGGTCGTCTATCGGGGTGAGCCTGACCGCCACGTCCTTCAGCAGCTCGGCCGTGGTGCCGCCCGCTCCGCAGGCGAGGAGCGGTCCGAAGTCCGGGTCGTTGGTCACGCCGACGAGCATCTCCACGGCCGGCGACTCGATCTGGCGCTGGACGAGGAACCCGCTGAGCGCATGCCCCGCGCGCTCGACCTCGTCCGCCATCTCGCGGGCCGCGCCGGTCACCTCCGCGCGGCCCTCCAGCCCGACCTGCACGGCGTGGGCCTCCGACTTGTGGACGAGCGTGGGAGCAACCGCCTTCAAGACCACGCGTCCGCCGAGGCGATCCGCGGCGTCGCCGGCGCCCTCCGCGTCGGTGGCGGACACCGACTCCACCAGTGGGATCCCGTACGCCTCGAGCACGTCGGCGAGCTCCGACGGTTCAAGCCAGCTGGGCTTGCGAGCCAGGGCCGAGGCGATCGCGGCCGCCGCTCGCTCCGGGCGCACGTCGGCGAACTCGGGCACGTGCAGGTCCCCTCGCTCACGCCACGCGCTGTAGTGGACGGCATGAGCCAGGGCCCGAGTGGCCTCCTCGGGGAAGTCGAACATCGGCACGGTGGTGGGCCACTCGAGCTTGCTCGGGCGGCGCCCCGGCGGCGGAGATGAACACGCCGAGCAGCGGCAGCTTGCGCTCGCTGAGCTCGAGCGCGCCGCGAATCGCCGCGGCGACGTCCTCGGGCGGGGTGACCAGCGCTGGAGTGAAGATCGCGATGACCGCGTCCACGCCCGGGTCGGCGGCCAAGGTCTCGATCGTGCGGCGATAGTCGTCGCCCGGACGCCGTGGCAAGCATGTCCACCGGGTTTCCCATCGAGGCCTCGCGCGGGAGCAGCTCGGCCAGCCGAGTGTGGGTGGCGCGCGCGAGCTTCGCCAGCTCGAGCCCCTCTTCCTCGCAGGCGTCGGCGCACATGATCCCCGGGCCGCCCGAGTTGGTCACTATCGCGACCCTGTTGCCGTCGGGAAGCGGCTGATTGGCCAGCAGTGCGGTGACGTCGAGCAGCTCGCCGAGAGTCCGGCTCCGGATCACGCCGCTCTGGCGAAAGAGCGTGTCGACGTTGATGTCCGAGGCTGCCAGGAGCGCGCCGGTGTGCGACATGGTGGCGGCGGCCCCGGCTCGTGAGCGTCCGCTCTTGACCGCGACTATCGGCTTCATGCGACCGACGCGGCGAGCGATCCTCGCAAACCGCCGCGGGTCGCCGAACGACTCCAGGTAGAGCACGATGACGCTCGTGCCTGGTCGGTCTCCCAGTACTGGAGCAGGTCGTTGCCGGACACGTCCGCCTTGTTGCCGACCGATGCGAATGACGACAGGCCGATCCCGCGAGCCTGGGCGCGGTCGATCAGAGCCAGGCCGAGGGCGCCGCTCTGAGACATGAAGCCCACCCGGCCGGCAGACGGGAACGAGGGCGAGAAGGTGGCGTTGAGCTTGACGTCCGCTGAGGTGTTGAGGGTGCCGAGGCAATTCGGGCCGATCAACCGCATGCCGCTCTCACGGCAGATCGACAGCAGCTCGCCTGGCAGCGGGCGCCGTTCGCGCCGGTCTCGGCAAAGCCGGCCGATATCACGATGAGCGCACCCACCTGCTTTGCGGCGCATTGGCGAGCGGCGTCGAGCACCCCCTTTGCCGGCACGACGATCACCGCGAGGTCGACGGCACCCGGGATCTCCGCGACGGAGGCGTAGGCGGGCACCGACTGGACGACGGGGCGCCTCGGGGTTGACCGGATAGACGGGACCGTTGAAGCCGGCGGCGATCAGGTTCCTGAAGATCTCGGCGCCAACGCTGCCGGCGCGCCGTGAAGCGCCGATCACCGCCACCGATCTCGGCGCGAAGAAGCGGCGAACAGCGGCGGCTGCCGCCACCTGGTCGCGGCGCTCGAACGCCTCGATCGCCTCTGGCGAGACCGACGTCGGGAACTCGACTGCGACCGCGTCCGGCAGCGAACGCACCATGGGTGCGAAGCCGCTCTCGCGGAACACCTCGATCATGCGGTGGTTCTGGGGCAGGACCAGCGCCTGGAACGTCTCGATGCCGTTCTCCACCGCCGCTTCGGCGAGGTGCGCGAGCAGGATCGTGCCGAGGCCCATGCCCTGGGCGGCGTCGCCCACCTCGAACGCGACCTCGGCGGTGTCATCCCCACTGCCGATGTACTCGGCGTGCGCCACGATGCGCGCGTCCGCGCCCAGCGTGGCGAGCACGCCGTAGCGGCTGCAGTAGTTCACGTCGGCAGCGTCATGCGCGGCCATGCGCAGGTTCGTGCCGGCGCCGAAGAAGCGGAGCACTCGGGAGTCGAGCGAGAGGTCCTCGAGGAACTCGCGCAACGGTTCCTCGTCCTCCGCGCGGACCGGCCGAACGTGGACCGTGGAGCCGTCGCGGAGGGCGACGTCCACCTCCCGCTGGCGCGGGTAGCCGGTGGGATCAGCACTCATGGACGGCTCGTCCCTCTCTGCTGCGGATGAGCGCGCGGCGGAGCTCGTCCGCTCCCCACACGATGAAGGGGAACGGGAGCAGGAGCGCGATCTGTCCGATCCCGAGCGGCGCGGTGCCGAGCAGGCGGTTGAACGGCGGGAGGTAGATCAGGGCGGCCGCGAGGCAGAGCTCGAAGGCTATGCCCCAGAGCAGCAAGCGGTTGGTGAACACACCCACGTCGCGCAGCGAGGCGCGTTCGGTGCGGGCGGCGAATGCGGTCCCGATCTGGCAGAAGATCATGCCGAGGAAGGTCATTGTGGTGGCCTGCAGGTAGGCGTGATGCAGCGGGTCACCCACGCCGACCGGATCGCCCGGCGACCAGCCCGCGTTCAGCAGCACGTAGAAGAACCCTGACATCTCCAGCACGGCGGAGATCATCCCCACGAAGAGCCAGGCGCGCACGAGCATCCCCTTGGTGACGACGCTCTCGGAGCGCGGTCGCGGGCGGCGCTCCATGATGCCGGGCTCCGCCGGCTCGCGCCCAAGAGCGAGCGCGGGAAGGGTCTCGGTGCCAACGTCGAACGCCAGCAGCTGGAGGACGGTCAAGGGCAGCGGGATGGCGCCGCCGCTGGCCCCGAAGATCAGGAACGGCATCACCTCCGGCGTGGCGTGGGCGAAGATGTAGAACATGAACTTGCGGACGTTGTCGTAGACCTGCCGGCCGGCGGCGACCGCCGCCACGATCGTGGCGAAGTTGTCGTCCGTGAGCACCATGGTCGAGGCCTCGCGGGCGACATCGGTGCCCGAGCGTCCAATCGCCACGCCGTTGTCGGCGCGGCTCAGCGCGGGCGCGTCGTTCACGCCGTCGCCGGTCATGGCGACCACCTCCCCCTCCGCGCGCAACGCGTCGGCGATGCGGAGCTTCGCCTCCGGCGAGCTGCGGGCGAAGATCAGCTCGCGGTCGCTTCGCAGGAGCTCATCCAGCTTGGGCTCGCTCATGCGATCCAGTTGCTCGCCTGTCACGACCGTGGGGTCGTCGCCCGCGATGCCCACGCGGGCCGCGATGGCGGCGGCGGTGAGCCCGTGGTCACCCGTCACGACGTGGATGCGGATGCCCGCCGCATGGCAGGCGGCCACGGCGGCCGTCACCTCTGGACGAGGCGGGTCGAGCATCGCAACCAGACCGAGCAGGCAGAGGTCGTACTCCGCCTGCTCCCGGTCGGAGGGGACGGCGGTCACCCGCCGCCGGGCCACGCCGAGCACGCGCAGTCCCTCCCCGGCATAGGCGTCCACGCGGGACATCAGCTCGGCTTGCTCGCCTTCCGCCAGGTCTCGCTCCGTGCCATCGGCGGAAGCGACTCGGGTGCACCGCGGCAACAGCTGCTCCGGAGCGCCCTTCGCGTTGATCCAGAGGATGCCGTCGTCCTCGTCGATTGTGGACATCAACTTCCGTGAGGGGTCGAAGTGAAACTCCCGGCGACGGTTGCTCTCGCGACGAGAGCTGTCGGTGTCGGTGCCGAGCTCCGCGGCGAGCCTCAGCAGGGCAAGCTCGGTCGGATCGCCCGTGGCCTCGCCCTCGAGCCGTGCGTTCCCACAAGCGGCCATCGCCTTGCCGAGCTCCGCCAGCACCGGCGAGGGTGTGATCGGACCACCCACCACCCTTGACTCGTGGCCGCCCGCCCAGACGGCCGTGACGGTCATGCGGTTCTCCGTGAGCGTGCCGGTCTTGTCCGTGCAGATGACCGTCGTGGAGCCCAGCGTCTCCACAGCGCTGAGCCGCTTCACCACCGCCCCGCGACGCACGAGGCCTCGAACCGCCGACCGCGAGCGCAAGCGTGATCACCGGCAGCAGCCCCTCGGGAACGTTGCCCACCAGCAGCCCGACCGCGAGCACGATGGAGTTCGTCGAGCGACAGGCCGCCGCCAAGCACGCCGATCGGCACGAAGGCGATGCCCGTGATCACGGCGATCAGGGCGATCAGCCAGGCCACCTTGCGCACCTGTTGCTCGAGCGGGCTTTCCTCCCGCTCGACGCGCTCGGACAGGGCGGCAATACGACCGAGCTCCGTGTGCATGCCGGTGGCGAAGACCACGGCCGTCGCCTCACCACCGGTGCAGACCGTGCCGCTGAAGATCACGTCGGGAGCGTCGAGAAGCGGTACGCCGGCGGCCGGCGCGGTGGCGGTTCGGAGCAGCGGCACCGACTCGCCGGTCAGGGCCGACATGTCCACGTCAAGGGCCCCGGTCAGCAGCCGTGCGTCCGCCGAGATGCGCTCGCCCTCCTCGACAACCAGGATGTCGCCCGGCACGAGCTCCGCTCGCCTCGATCAGCTCACGTCGCCCGTCTCGGATCACCCTTCCCTGCGGCGGCAGGAAGGCCTGGAGCGCTTCCACCGCCCGCTCGGCCTGCGTCTCCTGGGCGAATGCGAAGAGCGCGTTGAGCACGATCACGACGACGATCGCGATGGCCACGGCGTGTATGCCGGCGAGCAGCGCACAGCAGGGCTGCCGCCCACAGGAGCAGCGCGAGCGGGTGGGTGAACTGTGCAGCGAGCTCCCGCGGCCAGCGCCGGCCGCCGCGTCGCTCGAGGACGTTGGCGCCGTAGGTCACAAGCCGCCGCTCCGCCTCGCGAGAGCTGAGCCCGTCACGCGAGGTCCGCAACTCGCGGACGAGGAGCTCCGAGGGCGCGCTCGGATCCATGGCGGGCCCGTCCGTCACGGCGCTGGTCCCGGCGCGGCGGTTATCAGGCTTCGCCGAGAGCACGGCACCCATGGCCTCTCACGCTAAGCGCGCGCACACGCGGGGGCATCCGCGAGCGCCCGTGGCACGCGTCGGTAGAAGCCGGACGCTCGCTTCCGTAGTTCTCCGGTTCCCGCGAGCGCGGCCCCGCCCTCCGTAGCTCATACGGATCGAGAGTCGGAGTTACCCCTCTGCAGGAAGGTGCCCCGCCCCGGATGCCCGGCAGGTCCACGTCCCCGATGCTTGTCTCAGCGGCGATCTGCGGCGGCTGCACGCCAACAAGGAGGCAGTCATGCAGCGGATGACGGACGCGCCGGGCCGTTCGGCAAGCTGAGAAGGAGACACCGATGAAGGTCGAGGCCACACCACTGTCCGGACCCGTCCACCCGCGCGATCTGCTGCGGATCGGCGACCTCAACCGCCGGGAGCTCGAGCACCTGCTCGACCTCGCCGAGCGGATGAAGCAGCGGCCGCTCGACTGGATCGACGCGCATCGCGGGAAGAGCGTCGCCTGCTACTTCGCCAAGCCCTCCACCCGCACGCGCGTGTCGTTCGAGGCCGCCGCACATCGGCTGGGGATGCTGCCGATCATGCTGCGCCCCGACGAACTCCAGCTCGGCCGTGGCGAGCCCCTCTCCGACACGGCCCAGGTGCTGTCCGGCTATGTGGCGGCGATCGTGATGCGCACCTTCGCGCAGGTGGAGGTCGAGCAGATCGCGGTCTACGCCTCCGTGCCGACGATCAACGCGCTGACCGATCAGCACCATCCCTGCCAGGCACTGGCGGACCTGCTCACGCTGCGCGAGCACTTCGGGTCGCTCGAGGGGCTGACGCTCGCATATGTGGGCGACGGGAACAACGTCGCCCATTCGCTGATGGAGGCCGGCGCCCTGGCCGGCATGCACGTGCGCATGGCGTCGCCTGCCGGCTACCAGCCGAATGCCGAGCTCCTGACCGAGGCGAGGCATGTCGCCGAGGTGCACGGAGGCTCGATGGACGTCGTCGAGGATCCGGCCGCCGCCGTCGCCGACGCGGACGCCGTCTACGCGGACGTCTGGGTCTCGATGGGGGAGGAGCGGGAGCAGGCGGAGCGACTCGAGCGCCTGCACGCGCTATCAGGTCGACATGGCGCTCATGGGCCTCGCCGCGGAGCGGGCGGTGTTCATGCACTGCCTGCCGGCGCACCGCGGACAGGAGGTCACGCGTGGAGTGATCGACGGCCCGCACTCGGCCGTCATACAGCAGGCGCACAACTGCCTCCCGACGGAGCAGGCCCTGCTGCACACCCTGATATCCGGCGACTGGGAAGGAGCCTGAGATGCGTGTCGTGGCGGCCCTCGGTGGCAACGCACTGATACGTCGCGGCGAGCCCGCGGAGTCCCGCGTACAGCGGCAGAACCTGATCGCTGCGGTCAAGGCGCTGGGTGAGGTGGCCCAGAAACACGAGCTCATCGTCACGCACGGCAACGGACCACAGGTCGGGCTGCTCGTCCTGCAGTCGGAGGCGTACCGGGCGGTGAGCCCGTACCCGCTCGATGTGCTCGGCGCCGAATCGGAGGGCATGATCGGGTACATGCTCGACCAGCAGCTCGGCAACCTGCTGCCGGACCGCCAGGTGGCCACCCTGCTGACCCAGGTCGTCGTCGATCACGCGGATCCCGCGTTCGCGCATCCGACCAAGCCTGTGGGCCCTGTCTACGACCGCGCCGAGGCGGAGCGGCTCGCTGCAGCGAGCGGCTGGAGTGTGGCGGCCGACGGGGAAGGCTGGCGGCGGGTGGTCGCCTCGCCGGAACCGCGGAGGATCATCGAGCTCGACACGATCAAGCTGCTAGTCGACGCGGGTGTGCTGGTGATCTGCGCCGGCGGTGGCGGCGTGCCCGTCGTCGAACACCGCGGTGTCCTGCACGGGGTCGAGGCCGTGATCGACAAGGACCTCGCAGCCTGCTCTGCTCGCGTGCGAGCTCGGCGCCGATGCGCTGCTCCTGCTCACCGACGTGCCGGGGATCGAGGAGGGCTTCGCCTGTAGCGAGCCGCATGTGATCCGCCAGACCTGCCCGGCGCACCTGCGCCGGCTGGAGCTTCCGGCGGGCTCGATGGGCCCCAAGGCCGAGGCGGCCTGCCGCTTCGTGGAGGCCACCGGTGGCTTGGCGGTCGTCGCGGCGCTCGAGGACGCGCTGGTGGCGCTCGACGGCATGGCCGGCACTCGCGTGGTGCCTGAGGAACAGATGGCCACCGCCTGCGCCTAGCCCGCCCACCTCTAAGGTCCCCGTCGCCTAGAGCCAGCGGCCTAGAGGGCGGCGCGGGTCTGCGCGGCGATCTCGAGCTCCTCGCGCGCGTGGATCACGAGCGTGCGCACCGGCGCACCGCGCGCGGAGATGTCCTCGTCGCGACCGGTCGCCTCCTCGCTGCCGCCTCGTCGATCGCCACGCCAAGAAACCCGAAGCCGCCGCGTGGAAGCACGACGGACGCGGTGGGATCCCTCGCCCACCGCCCCGGTGAACGCCAGCGCATCGAGGCCGCCGAGCGCCGCGGCCATCGCCGCGATCGCCGCCCGGAGTCGATGCACGTACACCGCCAGCGCGATCTGCGAGCGCGGGTCGCCCGCGTCCACTGCGGCCAGCAGCTCGCGCATGTCTCCCGAGCCTCCGCTCAGCCCGGCAAGGCCGCTCTCGTGCTCGAGGGCGTTCTCCAGCTCCTCGGGTGACACTCCGTGCCTGCGCTCCAGCCAGAGCAGCAGCCCGGGGTCCAGGAGCCCGAGCGGGTGGCCATCACGAGACCCTCCAGGGGGGTGAAGCCCATCGTCGTGTCCTGCGAGCGCCCGCCCGCTGATCGCCGCAACCGAGGCGCCCGCGCCGAGATGGCAGACGACGAGCCGTGGCTCGGAGACCGGCACGCCCGAGCAGCTCGGCCGCCCGCCGTGACGCGTATGCGTAGCTCAGCCCGTGAAACCCGAAGCGGCGCACGCCGAGTCCCTTGTTCCAGCGTGCCGGCAGCGCGTAGAGCGCCGCTCCGGCGGGCAGAGAGGCGTGGAAGGCGGTGTCGAAGCAGGCCACGTTGGGCACACCGGGAGCCAGGCGGCGGAGCTCCTCGATCGCCGCGATCGCGGGCGGGTTGTGAAGCGGCGCTAGCTCGCACGTCTCGCGCAGCGCCCCCAGCACGTCGTCATCCACGATGGCCGCCGCCGTGAACCGCGAGCCGCCGTGAACCACGCGGTGGCCCACAGCGTCGAACTCGCCGGCCTCGCTGAGGAACTCGGACAGCGATCGGGAGTGGTCCTGGGCCGGCAGGTCGCGCGAGGCGAGAAGCGGCGTCGTCGCCGTCGAGCAGCCGCAGCTTCAGGCTGCTCGAGCCGACGTTGACGACGAGCACCCGCAACGGCTCATCCGTCCCAGCGCCAGTCGCGGATCTCGGGCATGTCCTCGAAGTGGTCGCGAATGTAGGCGGCGTGGCGCTCGAGCATCGAGCAGCAGTGCTGCTCGAGCTCGGCCGCGCCGGCGGGCCTGCGCGCGCGCCGGAGCGCCTGCATCACCAGGTGGTAGCGGCTCAGGTGGTTCAGCACCACCATGTCGAACGGCGTGGTGGTGGTTCCCATCTCGCGTGAACCCGTGCACATGGAAGCGCTCGGGCCGCACGCGCCCGTGAAGCAGTTGGTGCAGGGCGCGTGCGTAACCGTGGAAGGCGACGACGACATGGGTCTCGGTGCCGAACAGCTCGTTGAACTCGTCCTCCGGGAGGCCGTGGGGATGAAGGATCGGGGGGAAGAGGCGCATCAGATCGACGACGTTCACCACTCGCACCCGCAGCTCGGGTGTCCACGAACGCAGGATCGACGCGGCGGCGAGCGTCTCGAGCGTGGGCACGTCGCCGATGCACGCGAGCACCACGTCGGCATCGCCGGCGCTCTCGCTCGACGCCCAGTCCCAGACCGACGCGCCCCGGGCCGCGTGCTCGCGTGCCGCCTCCATGTCGAGGTACTGCAGGTGCTCCTGCTTGTCGACGACTATGAGGTTGGTGTAGTTGCGGCTCTTCAAGCAGTGGTCGGCGACCGAGAGCAGGGTGTTGGCGTCGGGAGGCAGGTAGATGCGCGTCACCCCGCCCTTGAGGGAGATCATCGTGTCGATCAGCCCGGGCCCCTGGTGGCTGAAGCCGTTGTGGTCGTTGCGCCAGCAGGTGGAGGTGAGCAGCAGGTTGAGCGACGCCACGGGCTCGCGCCAGGGCACGTCAGCGGCCGCCTGGAGCCACTTGGTGTGCTGGATCAGTCATCGACGCCGCCACCATCGCGAACGCCTCGTAGGTGGCGAACATGCCGTGACGGCCGGTGAGCAGGTACCCCTCCAGCCAGCCCTCGCAGAGGTGCTCCGACAGCACCTCCATCACCCGCCCGTCGGGGCTCACGTGATCGTCGTCGGTCCGCGCGTCCATCAGGCAGCGATCCTCGACCTCGAACACGGCGCCGAGCCGGTTGGAGTTCGTCTCGTCGGGACAGAAGAGGCGGAAGTCGGCGCTCTCCTTCGTGGCCACGTAGATGTCGCGCAGCAGCTCGCCGAGCGGACGGGTGGTCTCCAGCGCGACGCGACCCGGCCGCTCGACCGCCACGGCGTACGCGTCGATGTCCGGGAGCTCGAGCGGCTGGAGCAGCCGGCCGCCGTTGGCGTGGGGGCTCGACCCCATCCGCTTGTCGCCGGCCGGAGCGAGCTCCGCCAGTTCGGGGACGAACTCCCCCGAGTCGTCGAAGCGCTCCTCTGGCCGGTAGCTGCGCATCCACTCCTCGAGCATCGCCAGGTGCTCGGGGTTCTCGCGTACGTGCGCGAGCGGCACCTGGTGCGCGCGGAAGGTGCCCTCCACCGGCAGGCCGTCCACCACCTTCGGCCCCGTCCAGCCCTTCGGAGTACGCAGGATGATCGCGGGCCAGACCGGGCGAGCCGATGCCACCGCCGCCGCGGGCGCGCTGCCTGGATTGCGTCGATCGGCCTCGACGCAGCGGTCGAGCGTCGCGGCGAACTCCGCGTGCACGGCCCGCGGATCTGAGCCCGGCGACGAAGTGCGCCTCGTAGCCGTGGCCGGAGAGCAGCGCGGTGATCTCCTCGTCGCTCGCCCGTCCAAGCACGGTGGGCCCTGAGATCTTGTTCTCGTTCAGCTGCAGGATCGGGAGCACCGCCCCGTCGCGAGCGGGGTTGAGGAACCGAACGCCCTTCCAGGAGCCCTCGAGCGGACCCGTCTCGGCCTCGCCGTCGCCGACCACGCACGCCACCAGCAAGTCGGGGTTGTCGAAGGCCGCCCCGAACGCGTGAGCGAGCGCATAGCCCAGCTCCCCGCCCTCGTGGATGGAGCCCGGGGTGGGCACGCTCACGTGGCTGGGAATCCCGCCGGGCGTCGAGAACTGGCGAACGAGCCTGCGCAGGCCGGCCTCATCGGCGGATATGCGCGGGTAGAGCTCCGAGTAGGTGCCCTCGAGATAGACGTTGGCCACGAGCGCCGGTCCGCCGTGGCCCGGGCCGGCGATGTAGAGCACGTCCCGCGCGGTGCGGCGGATGAGACGGTTGAGCTGGACGTAGACGAGGTTGAGGGCGGGGGAGGTGCCCCAGTGCCCCAGCAGGCGCGGCTTGATGTGCTCCGGCCGCAGCGGCTCGCGCAGCAGCGGGTTCTCCTGCAGGTAGATCTGGGCGACCGTGAGGTAGTTCGCGGCCTCCCAGTATCCGACCATGCCGCTCCAGATCTGTCGCCGTCAAATCAGCTGGCTGGGGCAAGCATTCCGGTCGGAGTGTGCCCTATGAGCCGGTGGCGAGTGCCTAGGTCGCGTTCGCCGGCTCGTCCACGGCGACGGAGCTTCTCGGCACCACCAGGACGGGACAGCGTGCGATCCGGATCAGCGCGTTCGAGACCCCGCCGAGCAGCACCCGGCGGACCGGCCCGATAGCCGCGCGAGCCCAACAGCAGCAGGTCGATGCCGTCCCTCTCGGCTTGGGCCGCGAGCTCGTGGGCAGCATCTCCGCTCACGACCTGGCCGCTGGCGACGATGTCGTCCGGGATCGCGCGGCAGGCCTCGCTGAGGCTGTGCTCGGCGGCTTCCCGGATTGGCTTCTCATCTGGCACGTACACTTCCGGGTAGGGCGGTTGGGCGAAGGGCACGGACTGGATGGCGGTGTAGAGACGCAGCTCGCCCCCGCTTGCCCGAGCCAGCTGAACCGCCAGATCGCGCGCCTCGCGCGCCTCGCGGGAGCCGTCCCAGCAGACCCCGATCTGCTTCAGCGAACGCGCCGGCCGGTTGCTAAAGCCCGCGGGCGCGACCGCGACCGCACAGGGCGAGCCGCGCAGCAATCGCTCGCCGACGCTTCCGATCAGCACCCGGCTCAGCGGGCCGAAGTCCGAGGACCCGATCACGATGAGATCGGCCTGCTCGCTTGCGGCCACCTCCTCCAGCACGCGGGCCGCCGGAGAGTCGGGAATCGCGCGCGTGGCCACGGCGATGCCGTAGGGCACCAGCTTCAGCCCGCGCCGCAATACGGCCTCGGCGTCGTCCTCCACCGCTGCGCCGGAGGATCCCGTCGCCGCGGGCTCCAGCCACGACCTCGTCGCCGTAGGCGAAGGTGAGGATCAACTTCGCGTCCGTGAGCTCCGCCAACCTGGCGCCGAGTACCACCGCATCGTCGGAGGTTTCTCGTCCGTCGTATCCGATGATGATCGTGCCCGGCACGCTGTCCCTCCCCGCCGTGGTCAGTTGCTTCGACCAAGTTAGGCAGCCGGACGGGCTCCGGCATCAGCGGTTACCCCGTTTCCTGGTCAGTAACCACCCGCAATGCGGGAAGCTCGGCGAGGGTGTCCAGCCGCCGGATCGGGAAGCGCGCGGTCACGATGCGTGCCGTGATCTCGGCTCGACGATCTCGATCTCGCCGCCCGCCAGGCTCACGCGCTCGCGCATGCTCGTCAGACCGAAGCCGGAATGAGAGGCCTCCTGATCGAAGCCGACGCCATCGTCCTCGATCGTCACGAGCACCTGGTCGTCCTGTTCGACGACGCTGACGGCGGCGTGCTCGGCCTGCGCGTGCTTGACGACGTTCGTGAGCGCCTCCTGGACCAAGCGGTAGACGGCGGTCTCGAGCTCGGGGATCAGGCGCGCTCCCGCGTCTCCCCGCTCCCACGCCAGGTCGATGCTGGTGCCGATCTCGAGGCCGCTCTGGCTGCGACGCTGATCGAACAGCGCGTCGAGCGCGGCACCGAGCCCGATCTCGTCCAGCGAGGCGGGGCGCAGGTCGGTGATCAGCGAACGCAGGTTCTGGATCTCGACCGCCACCTGCTCGATCGCCCGATCGATCGCCGCGTCGAGCGTCGCGCGGTCCTCGGACCGTCGAGCGGAGGCCAGCAGGATCTTCAGGCCGCCGAGGCCCTGGAGCGTCTCGTCGTGCAGCTCGCGCGCCCATCTGGAGCGCTCCTCCTCCATCGCGTGGAGGCTGAGCTTCAGTCGGTCGGATTCGATCGACTGCGCCGTCGCCACCGCCGTGGCCGCGCTGGCGGCAAACGACTTGATCAGGTCCTCCTCGGTGTCGCTGAACGGCGACGTCCTGGGTGAGCCTGCCGATCACGTTCAGCACCCCCACCACCTGACCGCGGTAGGACATCGGGACGAACAGCGCGTGGTGCACGCCCGGGCACACGAACTGCTCCGCGGACAGTCCGAGGTTGCCGCGGCGCGAGGTCATGTCGATCTGCAGCCGCGAAATCGGGGATGCGCTGCGACTCGCCGGAAAGCACCGCGCGGCCGGAGGCGCTGCCATGCAGCGGGAGGGTCGCCCCGAGCAGCTCCGGAGACGCCTCGCCGGCGAGCGCCGCGACCACCAGATCCTCTCCCCTCACCAGGAAGATCAGCATCGAGCGGGCGTTTGCGAGCGCGCGCCCGCGCTTGACCACCAGCTCGAGCGTCGGCGCCAGCTCCACCTGTCCGCCCAGCGCCCGCGAGATCACCGTGGTCGCCTCGAGCGCGCGCACCGTGTAGCTCAGCTCGTCGCGCTGGGTCTCGGTCTCCGAGTGGAGACGTGCGTTGGCGATCGCGATACCCGCCCAGCTGGCCAGCACCCTGGCCGTCTGCTCATCGCTCTCGTCGAAGTCGCCGTCGTCCTTCTCCGTGAGATATAGGTTGCCCCACGCCTCGGAGCCGATCGCCACCGGCACCCCGAGGAAGCTGTGCATTGGCGGATGGCCGGGAGGGAAGCCGTACGACACGGGATGGTCGCTCACGTCATGAAGCCGCAGCGGCACCGGGTCGCGGATCAGAACCCCCAGTACCCCGTGGCCCTTGGGCAGGTCGCCGATCGTGCGGCGCGTCTCCTCATCGATGCCCTGCGTGACGAAGCGCTCGAGCGCTCGTCGATCACGGTCCAGCACCCCGACGGCGGCGTAACGTGCGCCCGTGAGCTCGCGGGCCACGCTCAGCAACCGCTCGAGCACGTGTTCCAGATCCAGCCCAGCGCTGAGCGTCGGGCCCACCTCGATGAGCCGGCGCAGGCGGACGGCGTCGAGCTTGTCGAGTGGCGGAGCCTGGGTAGGTGGATCGAAGCCCATGTGGCCGAGACCTGGAAGATCCGTGCGGCGGCCGATCCGCGAGTCGGCCAAGAATACCCGCCGACTTCCAGGACCTGAAGGCCTCCAGAGCGCTGGACGATCTGGCGCGCGATGAGTAGGCGTCCGCGGCACCCTCGCGGAGATCTACCGATGACCGTGGGCGCCGCTCCACCTAGCTTGGTCGTGAACCTGCGACCGACGCTCAGAGGAGAAACGATGTCACCCACGGGCACGACCATGGAACCAATCCACGGCAGCTATGTGATGCCGTCATACGGCACGTTGCATGTCCACGATGCGATGCGCGTCGGGATCTTCACCTGTCCCCCGGAAACGCCGCTGAAGGATGTCGCGCGGATGATGGCCAAGTACCACGTGCACTGCGTGGTGGTCACGAGTCGCGATGCCGAGGGCGAGAGCGAGCAGCCCTGGGGCGTGGTGTCGGACCTCGACCTGGTGCGCGCGGGAGGCACGGACGCGATGGACCGCACCGCGGGCGGCGCGGCCGCAACGGAGCTCGTCACGGTGACCGCGGATGACACGCTCGTTCACGCGGCGGAGCTCATGGCAGACCACCAGATCTCTCATCTGGTCGTCGTCGAGCCTCGTCGGCGGCCGCCCTGTGGGCGTTCTGTCGACTCTCGACATCGCAGGTGTGATTGCCTGGGGCGAGGCCTAGAGCGTACGCTGCCCGGGTCGACCCAAGTCGACGCGAAGGAAAGGCTCAGGTGTCGCTCGCGCAGCCTGTGGTGATTGAGCTCCCGGCGCTCGGCGCCCTCGTCGACGTGCTTCGCCGCCGCGGGTTCACCGTCGTCGGACCGACCGTCCAGTCGCAGGCGATCGTCTACGCGGAGCTCGACTCCGCGGCCGACCTGCCCGCGGGCTGGACGGACGAGCAGGACGGCGGCAGCTACCGGCTCGTGCGCCGCGATGACGACGCGCTGTTCGCGCACAACGTCGGGCCGAACTCCTGGAAGAGCTTCCTGTTCCCGCCCACGCTGCGCCTCTGGAAGGGCGCGGCGCGGGGAGGACGGGGCGATCGAGATCGAGGAGCGCGAGCAGCCGCCGCGCTACGCCTTCATCGGCGTGCGCTCCTGCGATCTGCACGCGATCGCGATCCAGGATCGCGTCTTCATCGGCGACCGCCACGTGGACGAGGACTACGAGGCCCGGCGACGCGACGCGTTCATCGTGGCGGTGAACTGCGCGAAGGCGGGTGGGACCTGCTTCTGCGTCTCGATGGGCACCGGCCCGAAGGCCAGCTCCGGATTCGACCTGGCCTTCACGGAGTTCCTCGACGACGCCGGGCATCGCTTCCTGGTGGAGGTGGGCAGCGCACGCGGCGCCGAGGTGCTCGCCGAGCTGGAGCACCGTTCCGCGCAGGAGGCGGACGAGCGCCTGGCCGAGGAGGAGCTGGAGCGCACCGCGGCGTCGATGGGGCGCACGCTCGACACCGACGGGATCAAGGAGCTGCTGTACGCGAACGCCGAGCACCCGCGCTGGGATGAAGTGGCCGAGCGCTGCCTGACCTGCGGGAACTGCACGCTCGCCTGCCCGACCTGCTTCTGCAGCACGGTCGAGGACGTGACCGATCTCACCGGCAGCGAGGCGGAGCGCACGCGGCAGTGGGATTCCTGCTTCACCTTCGATCACTCCTACATCCACGGGGGCAGCGTGCACGCCTCCGGCCGCTCGCGCTACCGCCAGTGGATGACGCACAAGCTGGCCAGCTGGATCGACCAGTTCGGCAGCTCGGGCTGCGTTGGCTGCGGGCGCTGCATCACCTGGTGCCCCGTCGCGATCGACATCACCGAGGAGGCGGGAGCGATCCGCGCAACCGACCTGCGCGACCTCGCGCAGGGAGGCGAGAGCGATGCGCTCGGTTGAGGACCTGCTCGGGGAGGTGGACGCTCTCCACGCGCTCAGTCCCGAGCATCGCTCGACGATTGCCGGATGTGGGCGCCTCGAGGTCTTCGAGCGCGGCGACTCACCTGCTGCGAGAGGGCGACCCCGCGGACGTCTTCTACGTGATCAGGACGGGCGCCGTCGCGTCTGGAGACCTACGTTCCGCGGCGCGGCGCGGTGACCCTCCAGACCCTCCACGACCACGATCTGCTCGGCTGGTCGTGGCTCGTCCCGCCGTACCGGGTGGCCTTCGACGCGCGAGCGCTCGACGGAGACCCGCGTGATCGCGTTCGACGCGGCCTGCCTGCGCGGCAAGTGCGACCGCGATCCGGCGCTCGGCTACGACCTGCTGAAGCTGTTCGCCGGCGTGGTGGTGGAGCGGCTGCAGAACACCCGTGTCCAGCTCCTCGATCTCTATGACGACGCTGCCCGCAGCTGAGCCGCCCTCACGCGCAGACCTCGTCCCGACGCCGTATCGGGTCGCCGGCAAGCGGCAGGAGACGCACGACACCTGGACGCTGAGCCTCGAGCCGGCCGGCGAGGGCCTCGGGCGGTTCGCGCCGGGCCAGTTCGCGATGCTCTACGCGTTCGGCATCGGCGAGGCGCCGATCTCGGTCAGCGGCGACCTGAACGGCGGCCCGCAGCTCGTCCACACCGTGCGCGCGGTGGGCGCGGTGACCGAGGCGATCTGCGCCCTCGAGCCGGGCGGGTACGTGGGTGTGCGCGGTCCGTTCGGAACCACCTGGCCGATCGCCGAGTCCGAGGGCCGCGACATCGTGGTGGTGGCCGGGGGCATCGGCCTGGCGCCGCTGCGGCCGGTGATCTACCACGTGCTGTCCAACCGCGAGCGCTACGGCCGCCTGACCGTCGCCTACGGCGGCCGCGGTCCCGCGGAGCTCCTCTACATGGACGAGCTCGAGCGCTGGCGCGGGCGCTTCGACGTGGATCTCGACGTGGCGGTGGACAGCGCCGGGCCCGCCTGGGGCGGGCGCGTGGGGGTGGTCACCACGCTGATCCCGCGCGCCGAGTTCGACCCGGCCAACGCCACCGCGTTCGTCTGCGGTCCGGAGGTGATGATGCGCTTCGGCGCGGCCGCGCTGCGCGAGGCGGGTCTGCCGGCCGAGTCGATCCAGCTCTCGATGGAGCGCAGCATGAAGTGCGCCGTCGGCCACTGCGGTCACTGCCAGCTGCGCGAGTTCTTCATCTGCAAGGACGGCCCGGTCTTCCGCTCCGACGTGATCGAGCCGCTGATGAGGGTGAGGGAGCTGTGAGCTCGGGCAAGCCGACGCTGGCGGTCTGGAAGTTCGCGTCCTGCGACGGCTGCCAGCTGTCGATCCTCGACTGCGAGGACGAGCTGCTGCCGCTCGCCGGCGAGATCGAGATCGCGCACTTCCTCGGAGGCCTCGAGCGCGGTCGTGGAGGGCCCCTATGACCTCTCGATCGTGGAGGGATCGATCACCACCGCGGACGACGCCGCGCGCATCCGCGAGATCCGGGCGAAGTCCCGGCGCCTCGTCTCGCATCGGAGCCTGTGCCACGTCCGGTGGGATCCAGGCGCTGCGGAACTTCGCCGACGTGGACGAGTTCGTCTCGCTCGTGTACGCCTCGCCCGAGTACATCTCGACGCTTGCGCGACTCCACCCCGGCGGGCGACCACGTGCAGGTCGACTTCGAGCTCCAGGGCTGCCCGCCGAACAAGGGCCAGCTGCTCGAGGTGATCGCCGCCTTCCTGGGCGACCGCCGCCCGGCGATCCCCTCGCACAGCGTCTGCATCGAGTGCAAGCGGCGGGGGAACGTCTGCGTGATGGTGGCCCACGGCACGCCCTGCCTCGGCCCCGTCACGCACGCCGGCTGCGGCGCGCTCTGCCCGAGCTATCACCGCGGCTGCTACGGCTGCTTCGGCCCGATGGAGTCACCCAACACCGCGTCGCTCGCCGGCTGGCTCACCGCGCACGGCTCCGACGACCAGGACATCGTGCGCATGTACCGCCTGATCTACGCGAACGCGCCCGAGTTCCGCGACGAGAGCGAGCGCCATGAGCGAGCCTGACGGGAGCCGCAAGCGCAGCTTCATCGTCGAGACGCTCGCGCGCGTGGAGGGCGAGGGCGCGATGCACGTGACGCTGCGCGACAACAAGGTCGAGGAGGTGCGGCTCGACATCTACGAGCCCCCGCGCTTCTTCGAGGCGTTCCTGCGCGGACGCGCCTTCACGGAGGTGCCCGACATCACCGCGCGGATCTGCGGGATCTGCCCGGTGGCCTACCAGCTGAGCTCGATCGCGGCGATGGAGGACGTCTGCGGCGTGCAGGTGCCGGACAGCGTGCGCGCGCTGCGGCGGCTGATCTACTGCGGCGAGTGGATCGAGAGCCACACGCTGCACGTCTTCATGCTGCACGCCCCGGACTTCCTCGGCACGCGGAGCGTGTTCGAGATCGCCGCCGATCACCCCGAGCTGGTGGAGGGGGCGCTGCGGCTGAAGAAGATCGGCAACGCGCTGATGCGGGTGGTCGGCGGGCGCGAGATACACCCGATCAACCAGCGCGTGGGCGGCTTCTACAGGGCTCCCAGCCGGGACGAGCTCGCGCCGCTCGTGCCGGAGCTCGAGTGGGCGCTCGAGTTCGCCCAGGAGGCGGTGCGGTTCGCCGCCTCGCTGCCCATTCCCGAGCTCGAGCAGGAGTACGAGTTCGTCGCGCTCTCGGAGCCCGGCAGCTACGCCATCGAGGGTGGCAGGCTGATCTCGAGCAGCGGCCTCGACCTCGCTCCCCAGGAGTACGACGAGCACTTCGTGGAGGAGCACGTGGAGCACTCCACGGCGCTTCACTCGCGCCTGCGCGACGGCGGCGGCACCTATCTCGTGGGACCGCTCGCCCGCTACGCGCTCAACTTCGACAAGCTCTCGCCGCTGGCGCAGGCGGCCGCCGCCGATGCCGGGCTCGGTCCCGTCTGCCGCAACCCCTACCAGAGCATCGTGGTGCGGGCGGTGGAGATCCTCTACGCCGTCGAGGAGGCGCTGCGGATCATCGCCGCGTACGAGCCGCCTGGCTCGCCGGCCGTGGAGGTCACGCCGCGTGCCGGGGTGGGAACGGGCTGGACCGAGGCGCCGCGCGGGCTGCTCTGGCACCGCTACGAGCTCGACTCCGAGGGCACGATCCTCGACGCGCGCATCGTGCCGCCGACCTCGCAGAACCAGCGCAGGATCGAGCAGGACCTGCGCGCCTGCGTGGAGCGCTTCGTGGACCTGCCCGACGCGGAGCTGAGCCTGCGCTGCGAGCAGACGATCCGCAATTACGACCCGTGCATCTCCTGCGCCACGCACTTCCTCGAAGCTCGAGGTCGACCGGGGGTGACCGGCGAGCTGACGCGTCATCGGGGTCGGCAACCCGTGGCGCGAGCGACGACGGCGCGGGCCTCGAGGTGGCGCGACGGCTGGCGGCGGCCGCTCCGGCCGGCGTGCGCGTGCTGCGCCAGGAGGGCCACCAGTCCGGGCTCGATCGAGCAGTGGAGCGGCGCCGAGGACGCCGTCGTGGTGGTCGACGCCGCCTCTTCGGGCGCCCGTCCCGGCACGGTGCACCGCTTCGACGCGCTCGCCGCGCCGATCCCGGCGCGGATGCTCCGCTCCTCGACCCATGCCTTCGGCGTGGCCGAGGCGGTGGAGCTCGCCCGCGTGCTCGATCGCCTGCCGCGCGCGCTGACCGTCTACGCGATCGAGGCGGCCAGCTTCGAGCTCGGCACCGGCCTCACGCCGGCGGTCGAGCTGGCGGTGGAACGGGTCGTGCAGGAGCTGAGCGCGTGCGAACCGTGAAGTGAAGGTCGTGCGAGCCCTCCAGCGAGAAGCTCGTGGCGGCTCCGTGCTCCACGTCGATCACGAGCTCGGGCTGTCCCCAGCGGCGTCCTGGTCGGCGTCGATGTAGACGGGGGCGGGGCCGACCTGGCCGAGCAGCACGTCGCCCGGCCCAGGCGGCATCTCGTCCACGCGCAGGCACATCGGGGAGCTGCCTTCACAGCAGCCCCCCGATTGGAACAACGCGATCGGCCCGTGCTCGGCCTGCAGGCGGCGGATCTCGTCGATCGCCGCGCTGGTGGCGGTCACCCGGGCGCTCATCGGCCTAGAAGAACCCGAGCGCGTTGGGGTCGTAGCTCACCAGCACGCACTTGGTCTGCGTGTAGTGGTCGAGCATCATCTTGTGCGTCTCGCGCCCGACGCCCGACTGCTTGTAGCCGCCGAACGAGGCGCCGGCCGGGTAGAGGTGGTAGCAGTTGGTCCACACCCTGTCCGGCCTTGATCCCGCGGCCCATGCGGAAGGCGCGGCTGCCGTCGCGGGTCCAGACTCCTGCGCCCAGCCCGTAGCAGCGTGTCGTTGGCGATGTGCAGCGCCTCCGCCTCGTCCTTGAAGGTCGTGACCGCCAGGACGGGTCCGAAGATCTCCTCCTGGAACACGCGCATGTCGTTGGTGCCCTTGAGCACGGTGGGCTTGTAGTAGTAGCCGCCCTCGAGCTCGCCCTCGTGGTGGGCGCGCTCGCCGCCGATCAGCACCTCGGCGCCCTCGTCACGGCCGATCTGCACGTAGCTCTCGATCTTGTCGAGCTGCGCCTGGGAGACCTGCGGACCGATCTGCGTCGAGGGGTCGAGCGGGTGTCCCATCTTGATGGCCTCGATGCGCTCGAGCGCACGCTCCATGAAGGCGTCGTAGATGGACTCCTGGATCAGCGCCCGCGACGGGCAGGTGCAGACCTCGCCCTTGTTGAAGGCATAGAGCACGAGGCCCTCGATCGCCTTGTCGAAGAAGGCGTCGTCGGCCGCCATGATGTCCTCGAAGAAGACGTTGGGCGACTTGCCGCCCAGCTCCGTGGTGGACGGGATGATGTTCTGGGCCGCGTACTGCATGATCAGCCGGCCGGTGACGGTCTCGCCCGGTGAAGGCCACCTTGGCGATCCGCTTGCTGGATGCCAGCGCGCGACCGATCTCGGCGCCCGGGCCGTTGACGACGTTCAGCACGCCGCCGGGCACGATGTCCTTGAGCAGCTCGGCGAACTTGAGGATCGACCACGGCGTGGGGCTCGCCGGCTTCACGACGGTGCAGTTGCCGCCGGCCAGGGCCGGGGCGATCTTCCAGGCCGCCATCAGCAGCGGGAAGTTGAACGGGATGATCTGCCCGACCACGCCCAGCGGCTCGCGGAAGTGGTAGGCCACCGTGTCCTTGTCGAGCTCGGAGATCGAGCCCTCCTCGCCGCGGATCACGCCGGCGAAGTAGCGGAAGTGGTCGGCCGCCAGCGGGATGTCGGCCGCCAGGGTCTCGCGCACCGGCTTGCCGTTGTCCCACGTCTCGGCCACCGCGAGCATCTCCTTGTGCTCGTCGATCGCGTCGGCGATGGCGTTCAGCACGGCCGCGCGCTCGGCGTTCGAGCTCTCGCCCCAGGCGTCCTTGGCGGCATGCGCGGCGTCGAGCGCGAGGTCGATGTCCTCGGGCGCCGAGCGCGGCACCTCGCAGAACGGCCTTGCCCGTGACCGGGCTCAGGTTCTCCTGGTACTTCCCGTTGGTGGGCGGAATCCACTCCCCGCCGATGAAGTTCTCGTAGCGAGGCTTGAGCTGCACCAAGCTGTCGGGTCGGCCCGGTGCCTCGTACGTGGTCGGTGTCGCGACGGTCGCCATGCGGTTCTCCTTGACGGTGGGTGTTCGTCAAGACCATCACCTCCGAGCCGCCCCGCCATCGGTGCGAGCCACTAGGCGTAGCGCGGAAAACCCGCAGGGCTCGCGTAGTTCGGGCGGATGCCGCGCGGAGGTGTCTCACCTACTGTCGCGTCATGGCTGTGGTGGGCGAGTACCGAGCGCGGATCCTCGCTCTCATCGCCGTCACGGCGATTGCCGTCGGCGGTGTGCTCACCCTCACGGGATCGAGCGATGCGGGGCAGTCCGTGTGGCGAGCGGCGGTCGCGCTGCTCGCCGCCGAGCTGGCCTACGAGGTCGGCCACACGATCGTCGTGGATCACCACCTGGGCGTGGATGCGATCGCGCTGGTGGCCATGGTCGGGGCGCTGGCGCTGGGCCAGGAGCTTGCAGGTGCGGTGGTCGGCCTGATGTTCTCCGGCGGCGAGGCCCTTGAAGCGGCCGCGTCCCAGCGAGCCAGACGCGAGCTCACCGCGCTCGCCCAGCGCGCGCCCAAGGTCGCTCACGTGCGGGTGGGAGCCGCGCTCGAGGAGGTGCCGGTGGCGAAGTCCAGGTCGGCGACGTCGTGGTGGTCCGCAGCGGCGAGGTGATCCCCGTCGACGGCACGGTGGTCAGCCCGGAGGCCGTGGTGGACACGAGCACGCTCACGGGTGAGCCGCTGCCCGCCACGCTCGCGGCTCGGCATGCCGGTGCTCAGCGGCACGGCGAACGCCGGAGCGCCGTTCGAGGTCCGCGCGGATCGCCCCGCTGCCGAGAGCGCGTACGCCGCTCTGGTGAGGCTGGTGGAGCAGGCTCAGGGCCAGCGCGCCCCGTTCGTCCGGATGGCGGACCGCTACGCCGGCTTCTTCCTTGCCGCCACGCTGGTCCTGGCGGGCGTGGCCTGGGCGATTGGCGGTGACCCTGTCCGGGCGCTGGCGGTGGTGGTCGTCGCCACGCCCTGTCCCCTGATCCTGGCCGCGCCGATCGCGCTTCTCTCAGGGCTCTCCCGTGCCGCGCGCATGGGGGTGATCGTGAAGGGCGCGGGCGCGATCGAGACGCTCGGCGAGGCGCGCACCGTCCTCTTCGACAAGACCGGAACGCTGACCGTCGGGACCCCCGACGTGCGGGAGATCCTCACCACCGACCACCTGCAGGCCGGCGAGCTGCTGCGCCTCGCCGCGTCCGTGGACAGCATGTCCGCCCACGTGCTGGGCGAGGCGCTGGTCAAGGCCGCGGAGGAGGCTGGGCTCTCGCTGAGCATGCCGTCACAGGTGCGGGAGGAGGCCGGGTCAGGGGATCGCAGGCACGGTGGACGGGCGTCGGGTGAGCGTGGGCAGCAGGGCGTTCATGCGCGCCGACGGCTATCCACAGGACGAGGTCACCGCCACGGGCCTGCTCGGCACGCGCGGCTCCGGCGAGGCCCGGGTGATGGTCGGGATCGACGGCCGCGTGGCCGGCGTGATCGTGATGGCCGACGAGTTGCGGCCGGACGCGACATCGGATCGTCGAGCGTCTGCACGGCGAGGGCATCCGCCACGTGGCGATGGTGTCCGGGGACCGCCGCTCGGTCGCAGAGCGCATCGGCGCCGAGCTGGGCGTCGACCGCGTCTACGCCGAGCTGTCGCCGGAGGACAAGCTGGAGATCGTGCGCCGGCTACGGCAGGACCCGGAGCTCAGCCCGGTGGTGATGGTGGGCGACGGCGTGAACGACGCGCCGGCTCTTGCCATCGCGGATCTGGGCGTGGCGATGGGAATGGCCGGCGCGACCGTCTCCTCGGAGACCGCGGACGCGGTCATCACCGTGGATCGCATCGATCGGGTGGCCGACGCCGTGCACACCGGGCGCCGCTCGCTGCTGATCGCGCGTCAGAGCGTGATCGCCGGCATGGGCCTCAGCATCGCCGCGATGTTCGTCGCAGCAGCGGGCTATCTCACCCCGGTCGCAGGGGCACTCCTTCAGGAGGTGATCGACCTCGCCGTGATCCTCAACGCGCTGAGGGCGCTGCGTGGGTGAGCGCCGCACCCCAGGTCCTTGCGCGCTCGAGCTCGCCGGGCTCCAGCGGACCCTCGGAGTCCTCCACCAGGAAGCTCTGCGTGTGCTCGACCTCGTAGCCCCGATGGCGCAGGCGACGGGCGATCCCGCGAGCGGCTGACCCGGTGATCCCCGCGGACCGATCGGCGCGCGTGTCGAACGCAGCCGCGGCGCCGCCGTCGGCCTTGGGCAGCGCCCGCAGCCAGCGTCGCAGGCCCGGGCCCTCCGTGGCGCTCGGCTCGAGGGCGTGCTCGTCTTCCTTTGCGGCCTCGGCTGCGGCCTTGCGGCTCATCGAGCTGCTGAGGCCGTGCATGTGCGTGGGTCCGCCGACAACCAGGAGCTGGACGCCGTCCAGGTCGATGTCGGGCTCGTGCACCGATCGAACGGTCACCGCCCAGCCGGCGGCGAGTCCCTCCGCCACCGCCTCGGCGATCTCGCGGGTGTTGCCGTACATCGACTCGTAGACCACGAGCGCGCGCGGGCCGCCGGCGTCGTCCGTCGTGTTCTCAGCCACGCGCGGACTCCAGGATGAGGCGCTGCTCGGCCGCCGCAACGAGGCTGCGGGTGCGGTCCACCACGTCCATGTTCACGGAGATCGCGTCGATGCCGGCGCGGACGAGGAGGTCCGAGTACTCCGGGTAGACCGACGGCGCCTGGCCGCAGATCGAGGTCTGGAGGCCGAGCGAGCGGGCGCGGGGGATCAGCTGGCGCAGGTAGTCGGCGACCGCGGGGTCGCGCTCGTCGAAGACCTCCGCCACGAGCTCCGAGTCCCTGTCCGCGCCCAGCATCAGCTGAGTCAGGTCGTTCGACCCGATCGAGATCCCGGCCACGCCGAGCGCGGCATAGCGCTCGAGGTTGAACAGCACCGATGGCACCTCGGCCATCACCCACAGCTCGAAGCCGGGCTGGTCGAGCAGGCCCGAGGGCTCCATGAGCGCACGGCAGCGGGCCAGCTCGCGCGCCGTACGCACGAACGGCAGCATCACGTGGAAGTTCGCGTTCCCGGCCTCCCACACTCGCTTGATCGCCTCCAGCTCGAGCTGGAAGACCTCGGCGTCGCGTGTGTATCTGAGCGCGCCGCGGAAGCCGATCATCGGGTTCGACTCCTCGGGCTCGAAGCGCTCTCCGCCCTCCAGGCCGCGGAACTCGTTGGTGCGAAAGTCGATCGTCCGGTAGGTGACCGGCCGCGGAGCGAAGCCGGAGGCGAAGGCGGTGAGCGCCGTGGCCATCCGGGCTATGAACTCCTCGCCCCGTCCCTGCTCGATCAGCAGCCGGGGATGGGTGCCCTCGAGCGCCTCGATCACCATCAGCTCGGCGCGCAGGAGTCCGACGCCGTCTACGTCCAGCGCCGCCGCGTGCTCCACCTGGGAGGGCTCGGAGAGGTTCACGAGCAGCTTCGTGGCGGTCACGGGCCTGGCCGGTGAGGATGATCCGGCGGCGCTTTGAGATGGCGGAACGGCGGCCACGGTCACGTCGCCCTCGAGCACCGTCCCGTGGGTGGCGTCCACCGTGACGAGCTCGCCGTCGCGCAGCTTGGAGGTGGCGTCGCCGGTGCCCACGATGCAGGGCAGCCCCAGCTCGCGCGAGACGATCGCCGCGTGGCAGGTCATCCCGCCCGAGTCGGTCACGATCGCCGCGGCGCGCCGCATCAACGGCACCCAGTCGGGCGCGGTCATGTGGGCGACGAGCACGTCGCCCTCGCCGAAGCTGTCGGAAAGAGTCTTCAACACGCGCACGCGCCCGCTCGCGTTGCCGGGGGCCGCGCCGAGACCGCGCACCAGCGGTGGGCCCGCCGCCTGCGGGTGCTCGGACGGCGTTCCGCCGCTCGAGGTGACCGGTCGCGACTGCAGCATCCAGACGGTCCCGTCCTCGTCGAAGGCCCATTCCGTGTCCTGCGGTGACTCGTAGTGGCCCTCGATGCGCAGGGCAAGCTTGGCGAGGGTCCTCACCTCGGCGTCGTCGAGCACGGGGGCGACCGACTCCTCGTCGTCGAGCTGCCGCGTGGTCGTTCCCCCGTCTGGCGCCGGCTCGATCGCCAGCTCCTTGCGCTTGATGTCGCGCGTGACCACGGCGAGGCTCGGCTTGTCCACCACGTAGCGGTCCGGCGAGACGCTGCCCGACACCACGCTCTCGCCCAGGCCGAAGGCCCCCTCGATCACTATCCGGTCCGTGCTCCCGCTCGACGGATCGATCGTGAACATCACCCCGGCTCGGGTCGAGCGGATCTGGCTCTGCACCACCACGGCGATGTCCATCTCGGCCTGTGCGAAGCCGCGCTTCGAGCGGTAGAAGACCGAGCGGGCGCCATACAGCGAGGCCCAGCAGCGGCGGATCGCGTCCAGGACGCCATCGGCGCCGCTGACGTTGAGGAAGGTCTCGTTCATGCCCGCAAAGGAAGCGGACTCGGTGTCCTCCGCCGTCGCGGACGAACGCACGGCCACCCGCAGCGACGAGTCGCCGGCGGCGAGTCGCTCATAGGCCTCGACTATCGCGGCCTCGACGGGGGCGGGCATCGGCTCGGTGGCCACCATCTCGCGAACCCCTGCGGCCGCGGTCTCGAGGGCCGCCGTGTCGTCGGTGTCCAGGCCTGCGAGTGCCTCTGCGATCCGCTCCCTGAGGCCGTGGTCGTCGCAGAACGTCGCGTACGCCGGCGCACCGACGACGAAGCCGGTGGGAACGGGCACGCCCGCACCGGTCAGCTCGCCGAGGTTGGCGCCCTTGCCGCCGGCGTAGTCGACGTCGGCGCGGCTCAACTCGTCGAAGAAGCGGACTGCTGCGAGCGACTGGTCTTTGGGTGGGGTTGCGACGACGGACACTGGACCTCTCCGTTCGTGGACGCGGAGAGGCCAACGTAGATGCCGCCCTCGTGCCGCGAATCCGCCCGTCTCACCGAATCGAGTCCGTACTTTCCCCGCCGCGACCACGGAAGCTCCCGGATGAAAGCCAGGGCGCGTCGCCTTTACGTTCGCTCTGTAACCGACAAGACGGAGAGAGAGCGATGAGCGTGCGAGTTGGGATCAACGGGTTTGGCCGCACCGGCCGTGCGGCGTTTCGCGCCGCGTTCGAACGTGGAGCCGAGATCCACTGGGCCGGCATCAACGACCTGATGGGCGTCGAGATGGCCGCCGCCCTGCTGAGGCACGACTCCACCTACGGCCCGTTCCCGGGCACGGTCGAGGCGCGTGATCGAGGCGCTCTGGGTCGACGGCACCGAGGTTCCCTTCTTCGCGGTCGCCCAGCCCGCCGAGATCCCCTGGCGCGAGGTGAACGCCGAGGTGGTCATCGAGTCCACGGGGCTGTTTCGCGAGCGAAGCGCGGCCGCGCACCACATCGACGCCGGCGCGGCGAGGGTCATCATCTCCGCGCCCGCCAAGAACCCGGACGTGACCGTGGCGCTCGGCATCAACTTCGACGAGGCCTATGACCCTCACCGCGACCTGGTGATCTCGAACGCCTCCTGCACCACGAACTGCCTGGCTCCTGTCGCCAAGGTGCTGCACGAGTCGGTGGGCATCCGTCACGGCCTGATGACGACCGTGCATGCCTACACGGGCGACCAGCGCCTGCTCGACGCGCCCCACAAGGACATGCGCAGGGCGCGTGCCGCGGCGGTCAACATCGTCCCGACCTCGACCGGCGCTGCAAAGGCACTCGGGCTGGTCATCCCCGAGCTCGCCGGGAAGCTGCACGGTTACGCGCTGCGCGTGCCCCTCGCGACGGGGTCCGTGGTGGATCTCACCGTGGAGACCGAGCGAGCGACGTCCGTCGAGGAGATCAACGAGCTGTTCCGCGACGCCGCCGGCTGCGATCCGCTCGCGGGCATCATGGCCTACAGCGACGAGCCGCTCGTGTCCACCGACATCGTCAAGTCGCCCTACTCGGCGATCTTCGACTCCGGCCTGACAAGCGTGATCGACGGCACCAGCGTGAAGGTCGTCGCCTGGTACGACAACGAGTGGGGTTACTCCAACCGCCTCGTGGACCTGGCGCAGCGGGTGCTCGCGCCGGCCCCCCAGGTCGCCTGACGAGCACCGCCGCGCCCGGCGTAAGCGCTCAGCGCTTACGCCGGGCGCCGGCGGCCGGCTTGGTGGACGGCGCATCGTGCTTGAAGTGCTCGACGTAGGCGTCCGAGCTCGGGTAGAAGCGGCTGACACGCCCGTCGTCCTGCCAGCGCACGAGGAACGGCGGCGCGCCGTCCTCGCCCAGGACTTCGATCACCTCGGCGTCGCGCTCGGGCTCACCTAGATGGTGGCTCTTGATCACGAGGCGATCGCCGGGTGCTGCGCGCAGGATGGACTCGCTGTTCGACATCACGTTGCTCCTCAGGTTCGCTTCACGCGATGATCGCCCGGGGAGGGCCGGCGGGCATCGGGCATTGCTGCGGATCCGCGTGCGGGCAACTACGAGGCCGTACGCACGGACCAGCCGTCTCAGGGCGTCAGGCGCAGCGTGAACCAGGTGCTGCGCAGCCCGAGCGCCGCGCGCACCTGGACACCGGTGGCCTGGGTCACGCCACCGCTCCCGCGGATCCCCACGCTCGTACCAGGCCGCAGAACCCACGTGGAGATCTACCGATGACTGCCCGGTCGCGGCGGCCTAGGCTGCGCCGCGAACTCGACCCAGGAGAGCATCAGATGCGTGAGCAGCTCATCGACTCAGGTGTTCACTCGGAGGCAGCGCCGGTCTTCGGCCGGGTGCTCTGCGGAGTCGACGGCAGCCCCTCGTCGCTCGAGGCCGCACGCCAGGCCGCCGTCCTCGCGGGCCCCCGCGGCGCGCTCGAGCTTGTCTGCGTGCGCTACTCGGAGGGATACGGTCCAAACGCACAGGCGACCATCACCGAACGGCGCGCGGAGTCGGTTCTCGACGTCGCTCGCGACGCCGTCGAGGAGCTGGGGGTGAGTTGCGAATGCGCGGTGGTCAACTCGCGTGAGCGGGCGGAGGCGCTCATCGAGCGGCTCCCCGGGAACGATCTCGTCGCGGTCGGGCCGCATGTGCGCTCGCGCGCCGGCGGCATCCTGCTCGGCAGCACGGCCTCGACGCTCCTTCACCGCTCGCCCAAGCCGGTGTTCCTCGCTCGCCGGCTGAAGGAGGGGGAGTGGAGCCCCACGAGCATCCTCGTCGCCAGCGACTGCGGCCCGGAGGCAGCCGCCGCGGTCGAGATCGCCGCGGGCATCGCCGCGGCGCACTCGTCGCAGGTGCTGCTCGTCTCCGTCGGGCCGGGCCGGCGCGATAAGGCCCAGCGGCGGACTCTCGCGAGACAGGCCGGGACCCTTGGGGAGGCGTGCGGGACCGAGGTCGGGGTGCTGACGCCCGAGGGCGACGCCCACGAGCAGATCCCGGCCCTCGCCGAGCAGCACGCCGTGCGGCTCGTCGTGGTCGGCAGCCGCGGCACCACCGGCCTGAGGTCACTCGCGAGCGTCAGCGAGCGGGTGGCCCACCGTGCGCGCTGCTCCGTGCTGGTCACGCGCGGCTCCGGGAGCCCCAGCGCCAGCGACGCCTAGACCCTCGGGTCAGCACTTCTCACGGATCGCAAGCCGCGTAAAGGGCCGATGCGGTCGGGGAGGCGGGCAGAGAGAGTCCTCGGGACAGTCGAACCCGTCCCACCATCGAAGGGGAGAGCATGATCCGGCTAGCAAGCAGTGCCATACGCCGTCCCAGGGTCGCGATCATCCTCTGGCTGGTGCTGGTTGTCGGCCTCGGCTTCGCCGGCAGTCGCATTGCGGACAGGTTCTCTCCGTCCATCCTTGTCGTGAAGGGCACCGAGTCCTCGCGGGCCGAGCAGATTGCGAACAGCCGCTTCGGCAACAGCGTGCTGGTCCCGATCATGCTCAAGGGACCGCCCGCCCAGCTCGACCGCCAGGGGCCGGCGCTCGTCAGAGCGCTCCGCGCTCGCTCCGACGCCCGCATCCTGTCGCCGTGGGACAAGACTCCCGGCACGGCGGAGCTGCGGCCGCAGCCCGGCGTGGCGACGATCGTGACCGCCGTCGAGGCTTCCGAGAAGACCGCGGCGAACACGATCCAGCCCCAGATCGACCGGACGGTGAAGCGGTACGTCTCGTCGCCGGTCACCGCTTACGTGACGGGCCAGCCCTCGATCGACAGGGCCATGCGCAGCCAGAGCATCTACACGACGCGCACTGCCGTTCTGATCTCCCTTCCGGTGCTGTTCGTGCTGATCACCCTTCTCTTCGGCGCCCCGGTGCTCGCCGCGCTCGTGGTGGGCTTCTCGGCGTCTGTCCTCGCCGTGGGCTACGGGCTCACCGCCCTCCTCGCCTCCAAGATCGACATCGATCCGGTGGCGGTCGCCGGGGGCGCGCTCGTCGGGCTCACTCTCGGCAGCGCCTTCGCTCTCATACTCATCGCCCGCTACCGCGAGGAGATCTGGCAACGCGGAGTGGAGCGCCGGTCGGCCCCACGCGAAGATCGGGTTCCGGCAACGATGGCCACGCTGAACGCCGCGGGTCGAACCGTGCTTCTCGCAGGCACCGCCAGCGTGCTCATGATGATCGCTGCCACCGAGCTGGGCACGACCGCGATCATCAACTCGGTCGGGATCGGAGCGGCGATCATCTCAGCGACCGCTGCGCTCGCGGCGGTGGGCGTCCTGCCGGCGGTTTTCGTGGTGGCGGGGCAGCATCTCGACGACTTCAGCTTCGTCGGCCTTGGCGATCGCGCCCGCAGGGTGCTTCCGAGGCGCGTCCCGCTCGGGATCATCCGCCACCCAATCGTGGCCGGCGGGATCGCGACGGCGGCCCTGATCGCGCTCGCGATCCCCGTCCTTCATCTCGGATCGGGTCCGCCCGACCCCAGGTACCTCCCCGCAGGCAACAGCGCCCGCCAGAGCTACGAGGCGGTGGCGAAGCAGATGGGCCCGGGCTGGGTCACGCCGTTCGAGGTGATCGTCGCGAAGCAGCAGGGCACGATCACCACGCGCAAGTTCCTGGCCGAGCTCCAGACCTACCAGGCCCAGATCGCCAAGGACCCGGCCGTCAAGTCAGTCGTCGGCCCGGGGGCGATCGTGACGAACGCGAACGACCTCCAGGGCGTCCCGCGCGGGCTCAACACCGCCGCGAAGACCGCCACGAAGAGCAAGAAGGACCTGAAGACGTTGATCGCCGGCCTCGGCCAGGCTGGTGCCGGCGTGTCGCAGCTCCGGCAGGGCCTCTCCGCCGCGGCGGCCGGCGCCGCGCTGCTCAACTCCGGCTCCGGTCAGGCTTCGTCGGGATCGACCCAGCTGCGCTCGGGCCTTGAGCAGGCCAGCGCAGGCTCCAACACGCTGTCGAACGGGCTGGACCAGGCGGCTTCGGGCGCGGATCAGCTCAAGAAGGGCGCGAGCGACGCGTCGGCCGGCTCCAAGCAGCTGGCGAGCGGCATCGCCCAGGCAGAGGCCGGTGTGACCGGCGGGCTGCCAGTGATCAGAAAGCTCACGGCCGACCTCAATGCGAGCGCTTCCTCCCTCAACCAGCTGAACGGCCTCGCGCAAGGCGCGAACGCCGACGTCGAGGCCGCGATCCAGCAGCTGAACGCGATGACCGTCGGTAAGACCGACCCGAAATACGGCGCTGTGTCCTCATCGCTCCAGAAGGCGGCCGGGAGCACCGGCCAGCTCGCGAGCGGCTTCGGCTCGGTGACCAGCTCGGTCTCCTCGAGCGCGAGCACCATGAAGGCGGTGGAGGGTCAGATCGTCACGCTCCAAGGCGGCCTCGTGCAGTTGAAGAAGGGCAGCAGCGACCTCTCGTCCGGCCTGAAGAAGCTGTCCGCGGGCAACTCCGGCCTCGCGAGCGGACTCCACAAGCTCGACGCCGGCGGTCAGACGCTCAGCGGCGGCCTGGGCCAGCTCGTGGTGGGGGCCCGCCAGCTCGAGTCCGGGCTGGGCCAGTTGCACGGTGGAACCGGGCAGCTGGCCGGCGGCCTCGGCTCGGCGGTCCCGCAGAGCGCTCCGCTCGCTTCCGGGATGAGTCAGATCACCGCGGCGGTGATCCAAACGCGCAAGACGATCCCCTCCACCAAGGACCTCGTGGCGTTGAACAAGCAGTCGCCGCACCTGTTCGACTCCGGCTACTTCGTCCTCGCTGCCCTCGACGGATCGCCCACGGCCTCGCGTCAGGCAGCCGGCTTCACGGTCAACGTGGACCAGGGCGGCGCCGCCGGCCGGATAACGGTCGTGCCGAGGTGGGGAGCCAACGATCCGCGCACCCGCGCGCTCGACGGGCGCCTCCAGGCCTCGGCAGCAGCGTTCGCGGCGCGGACCGGCACCAAGGCGGCGGTGGGCGGAAACGCCGCATCGCTCGCCCAGTACCGCAGCGTGGCCAGCTCCAAGCTGCCGGCGGTGATCATCGGACTGGTCTTGATCACGTACCTGCTGCTGCTGGTGATCACGCGGTCGCTGGTGCTGCCCCTCGTGGCGTCGCTGCTCAACCTGCTGACCCTCGGCGCAACCTTCGGCGTGTTGACGCTGCTGTTCGGCGGCGACTCCCCGCCGCTCGGCGGCCCCGGGTTCATGGACCCGGTGACGATGATCGAGATCGCCACGGGAGTGATGGGAATGTCGATCCTCTACGAGATCTTCGTCCTCAGCCGGGCTCGGGAGCGCTACGACGCCGGACACCGCGACGACGCCGATCTTCTATGGCCTGAACCAGACCTGGGCGATCGTGACCGCCCTGTCGCTGCCGATGCTCGCGGCGACGGTGCTGCTCGCGCCCACGCTGCTCACGATGGTCCGCGAGCTGGCGATCGGCACGCTGCGTGGCCATCGTCATCAACGCGACGGTGGTGCGGCTGATCCTGCTGCCGGCCACGTTCGTGCTGCTGGGCCGCTTCAACTGGTGGATCCCCGGCTGGCTGGCACGCCGGCTTCCGCCCATCCACTTCGGCGGCGGGCAGGGCTCCGCCAGCCGTCCACCCGCCGTCCCCGGCATCACCCACAAGCCGGAGTGAGGACTCTCCCATGACAAAGCAGCTCACACCCACACGTACCGAGACCCACGCGGAGTCCAGCGGTGGGGCGCCCGGGCGGACCCTCGCCGGGCTGGCCGCGTCGGCGGCGACGCGCCACTCCGGCGCCGCCCTGAGACACAAGACCGAGGGCCGCTGGGAGGACATCTCCTACGGGCAGCTCGGCAAGATCGCGGCGGAGATCGCAAAGGGCCTGATCGCCATCGGGATCGAGCGCGGCGACCGGGTGTCGATCCTCTCCAACACGCGGCCCGAGTGGACGTTCGTGGATCTCGGATCGCTGGCCGCGGGCGCCACCCTGGCCCCGATCTACCAGACCAACTCGCCCGGGGAGTGCGCCTACGTGCTCAATCACTCGCAGGCGCGACTCGTGTTCTGCGAGAACGAGGAACAACTCGCGAAGATCGCCGAGGTCAGAGGCGAGTGCCCGGCGCTCGAGCACGTCGTGGCCCTCGAAGGCTCGATCGAGGGTTCGATCTCGCTCACAGCGCTGCGCGAGCTGGGCTCGCCGGTCGACAGGCACGCTCCAGGAGCCGCATCGCCTCCGTCTCGCCGCAGGACATCGCGACGCTCGTCTACACGTCCGGCACCACCGGCCCACCGAAGGGCTGCATGCTCAGCCACGGCAACGTCATCTCGACGATGGAGATGTACCTGCGACGGATCCGGTTTGACGACACCCACACGGTGTTCATGTTCCTGCCGCTCGCGCACGTCCTTGCACGCATGACCCAGATGGCCTCGATCGAGGCGGGGGCCACGATCGCGTACTGGGAGCGCGACCCCGCGAAGATTCTCGCGAACCTCGCCGAGATCCAACCGACGCACTTCCCGTCGGTGCCGCGGCTGTTCGAGAAGATCTTCACGGCCGCCACCAGCGGTATGGAGGACCAGAAGGGGATCAAGAAGGTCCTCGTCCGGCTGGGCGCTCGACACGGGGCGTCGTGGCCGCAAGTTGGAGCGCGACGGCGAGGAGCTCGGGCTGCTCGCCCGGGCCCGGTACCGCCTCGCGGACAAGCTGGTTCTGTCCAAGGTGCGCGCCCTCTTCGGCGGTCGGCTCGAGCTCGCGCTCACCGGCGCCGCCCCGATCGCCGAGGACGTGCTCGAGTTCTTCGACGCCTGCGGTATCACGGTGCTGGAGGGCTACGGGTTGAGCGAGAGTTGCGCCGCCTCGACGCTGAATGTCATCGGCGAGCAGCGCTTCGGCACGGTGGGCAAAGCTCTGCCCGGCACCGAGGCGAGGATCGCCGAGGACGGCGAGATCCTGGTGCGCGGGCCGAACGTCTTCGTCGGCTACTTCAAGGATCCCGAGGCCACCACGGAGGCCCTGCTCGACGATGGCTGGCTGCGCACCGGCGACCTTGGCCGGCTCGACGAGAGCGGCTACCTGTCGATCACAGGCCGCAAGAAGGAGATCATCATCACGTCGAGCGGCAAGAACATCACGCCGTCGAACATCGAGAACACGCTGAAGGAGAACCGCTGGATCTCCGAGGCCGTGGTCTACGGCGACGCCCGCCCGTATCTGGTGGCGCTGCTAGTGCTCGACCCGGACGAGGCGCCGGAGCTGGCGGTCCGGCTGGGGATCGGTTCGGATCCGGTCGCCATGGCCCGCGACGAGCAAGTCCGGGTCGAGGTTCAGAAGGCCGTGGACGAGGCGAACACGCGCTTTGCACGCATCGAGCAGGTGAAGCGCTTCACGATCCTCGACCACGAGCTGACTCAGGCCGCTGGAGAAATGACGCCCACCCTGAAGGTCAAACGCAGTGTGGTGTACGACCGTTACGCGGACGTCATCAACGCCCTCTACGCGCAAGAACGGGGAACACCATGACCGACCGCCTGACAGCCCTCGACGCGACCTTCCTCGAGCTCGAGCAGAGCGACGAGACGGCGCACATGCACATCGGCGCGCTGCTCGTCTTCGAACCGTTGCCTGGCGGCGGCACGCCGAGCTTCGAGGAGGGGCTGAAGCACCTCGCGGAGCGCGTGGACGCCCTACCGCGCTACAGCCAGCGGCTGTCCGAGCCGCACACCGGCGGCCTGTCCTGGCCCAGCTGGGAGCCGGACGAGCAGTTCGACATCCGCAACCACGTGCACCGTGCCGCACTGCCGGCGCCCGGCGGCGAGCGGGAGCTGCTCGACTGGGCCGGCGACTACTGGTCGCACAGGCTTGATCGCCGCCGGCCGCTGTGGGACGCCGTGCTGCTGGAGGGGCTCGAGGAGGGCCGCTGGGCGATCTGCACGAAGACCCATCACTGCCTGGTTGACGGGGTCGGCTCGCTCGACATCGGCTACGTGCTGCTCGACACGTCCCCGGAGCCGTCGGACGGGTGGCTTGCACACACGCCGAGGAGAAGCCGGCCCCGAGGGCGACGGAACCGACCACCTCCCAGCGCTTCTCGTGCGCGGCGCACGATCGAGCCTGGACGCGGCCCGGCACCCGAAGCGCGCCCTCGAGCTGTTCGAGCACTCGAAGGCGCTGGCGGAGCTGATCCTGCGCGACGAGGTGATCGCCGCGCCGACGTCGAGCCTGAACAGCCCGATAGGCACGGAACGGCGCTTCGCGATCGTGCGCGCGTCACTCTCCGATGTGAAGGCGGTGAAGACCGCGCTCGGCGGGACCGTGAACGACGTCGTGCTGGCGTCGGTGACCGGAGGGCTGAGGCGCCTCCTCTTGGAGCGCGGCGAGGAGCCCCCGGTCCAGGGCCTGCGTGCGATGGTGCCCGTGAACGTGCGCGCGGGCGGTGACCAGGTCGCGCTCGGCAACCGGATCAGCTCGCTGTTCGTGCAGCTCCCGGTCGTGGAGCCCGACCCCGCGCAGCGCTACCGCCTGACCTGCGGTGAGTCGAAGATGCTGAAGAGCGGGAACGCGGGCGTCGGTGCCGCGACCCTGCTCGAGATAACGGGCCTCGCGCCGCCGGTGATGCACTCGGTGCTGGCGCGCTCACTGTTCGCATCGCGGCTGTTCAACGTGACCGTGACCAACGTTCCCGGGCCCCAGCTCTCGCTATACGCACTCGGGGCGAAGCTGCGCGAGATCTATCCGCTCGTCCCCATCGCGGCGGAGCACGCGCTCGGCATCGCGGTGATCAGCTACGACGGCCAGCTCGTCTTCGGGATACACGCCGACCGCGACACCGTGCCCGACCTGGACGTCCTCGTGAAGGGCATCCACAAGTCGCTTGCGGAGCTGAAGAAGCTGGCCGCCGCCGAGCGGCGGGCCCACCGCGCGAAGCCGAAGGCGCACGCAGCGCCAAGCTGACGGGAAAGTACGGACTCGAAACAGTGAGGCGAGCGGATTCGGCGCCGCCGCCGCCGGTTTACCGTGGGCGCGGGATGCTCGAGGTACGCATACACGGACGCGGTGGGCAGGGAGTGGTCACCGCGGCCGAGATGCTGTCGGTCGCAGCGTTCATCGAGGGCCGGCACGCGCAGGCGTTCCCCAGCTTCGGCTCGGAGCGCACGGGAGCACCGGTGGTGGCCTTCTGCCGCATCGACGACCACGAGATCCGCAGCCGCGAGCCGATCTCGCACCCGGACGTGCTCATCGTCCAGGATGCGACCCTGCTGCACCAGGTCGATGTCTTCAGCGGCCTTGGCGCGGGCGGCTATCTGCTGATCAACACCGGCCGCAGCTTCGACGAGCTGGGACTCGCGGAGTTCGTGACGCGCTTCCGTCGCGAGCGGCTCCTCACCGTCCCCGCAAGCGAGCTGGCCCAGGAGCACCTCGGGCGCCCGCTCCCGGGCGCCCCGCTGCTCGGGGGCTTCGCGGCACTCTCCGGTCTGATCTCGATCGACTCGGTGGCCGCATCGATCCGTCAGAAGTTCTCCGGCAAGGTGGCTGAGGGGAACGTCGCCGCCGCCGCGGCGGCCTTCGAGCTGGTGCACGGCGAGATGGGGGCGCTGAGCGGTGCTTAGGCAGATGGAGGGATCCCGCGCGGTCGCGGAGACGGTCGCGCTCTGCCGGCCCGAGGTGATCGCCGCCTATCCCATCTCCCCGCAGACGCACATCGTGGAGGGGCTGTCGGCGCTCGTGAAGTCCGGCGAGCTCGAGCCCTGCGAGTTCGTGAACGTGGAATCGGAGTTCGCGGCCATGTCGGTGTGCATCGGAGCGTCGGCCACCGGCGCGCGGACCTATACCGCCACGGCCAGCCAGGGCCTGCTCTACATGGTCGAGGCGCTCTACAACGCGTCAGGTCTCGGCCTCCCGATCGTCATGACGGTGGCCAACCGCGCGATCGGCGCCCCGATCAACATCTGGAACGACCACAGCGACGCGATGTCCCAGCGCGACTCGGGCTGGATCCAGCTGTTCGCCGAGACCAACCAGGAGGCGCTCGACATCCACGTGCAGGCGTTCAAGATCGCCGAGGAGCTGTCCGTGCCTGTGATGGTGTGCATGGACGGGTTCATCCTCACCCACGCCTACGAGCGGGTTGAGCTTCCGACGCAGGTGCAGGTCGACGGCTTCCTGCCCACGTTTGAGCCGCGGCAGCTGCTCGACCCGGACGAGCCGATCTCGATCGGGGCGATGGTGGGGCCTGAGGCGTTCACCGAGGTGAAGTACCTCGCGCACGCCAAGCAGATGCAGGCGCTCGACCTCATCCCCGAGGTGTCGGGCGAGTTCGCGCAGGCGTTCGGTCGCGACTCCGGCGGGCTCGTGCGCGGCTACCGTCTCGACGACGCCGAGACCGTGGTGGTCGCGCTCGGCTCGGTGCTCGGCACGATCGAGGACACGATCGACGAACTGCGCGACGAGGGCGTGAGCATCGGCGCGCTCAGCATCAAGACCTTCCGGCCCTGGCCGCTCGACGAGGTTCGCGACGCGCTGAAGAACGCCAGGAGGATCGTGGTGCTCGAGAAGGCGCTCGCGGTCGGCATCGGGGGCATCGTGTCGCTCGACGTGCGCGTGGCGCTGCAGGGGCTGCCGGCGCAGGTGTACGCCGTCATCGCCGGACTCGGCGGGCGGGCGATCACCAAGGCGTCGCTGCGGACCCTGTTCATGGATGCGGTGGCCGACAGGCTCGCCCTCACGACGTTCCTCGACCTCGACCACGAGCTGGTGGAGCGCGAGCTCGCCCGCACGCGAGAGAAGCGACGCTCCGGACCCCACGCGGAGAACATGCTCCGCGACCTGGGCACGGTCGCCTCAGGGCCGGTGTGACCATGGGCTACACGCCGCTCAAGTACTACCAGGCAGGTTCGTTCGTGGTCGGGAACCGGCTGCTCGATGCGGACCAGCGCTCGGTGCAGTCAGACCCGGAGCGCTCGAACTCGCTCACGTCGGGCCACCGCGCCTGCCAGGGTTGCGGCGAGGCTCTCGGCGCCCGCTACGCGCTCGACTCGGCGATGCGGGCCACCGGCGGCCGGCTGATCGCCGCGAACGCCACCGGTTGCCTCGAGGTCTTCTCCACCCCGTACCCGGAGACCTCGTGGCAGCTGCCCTGGCTGCACTCGCTGTTCGGAAACGCGCCCGCCGTGGCCACGGGCGTAGCCGCCGCGCTCAAGGCGAAGGGCAAGAGCGACATCCGGGTGGTCGGTCAGGGCGGCGACGGCGGCACCGTCGACATCGGCTTCGCCTGCCTGTCGGGGATGTTCGAGCGAAACGACGACGTGCTCTTCATCTGCTACGACAACGAGGCCTACATGAACACCGGCGTGCAGCGCTCCGGCGCCACGCCGCCCGCCGCGCGCACTGCCACCACCCAGGCGGTGGGCGACCACCCGGGCAACGTGTTCGGGCAGGGCAAGAGCGCGCCCCTGATCGCGATGGCGCACGAGATCCCCTACGTGGCCACGGCGACGGTGGCCGACCTGCGCGACATCGAGGCCAAGGTGGAGCGCGCGATGGAGTTCCACGGCGCGCGCTACATCCACATCCTCGTGACCTGCCCGCTCGGCTGGGGCAGCGCGTCGAAGGACTCGATCAAGATCGCGCGCCTCGCGCAGGAGACCGGCGTGTTCCCCGTGTTCGAGGCCGAGCGCGGCGAGGTCACGGCCGTGTCCAAGATCCGCCGCCGGCTGCCCGTCGAGGACTACCTGAGGCTCCAGCGCCGCTACGCGCACCTGTTCGACCCCACTCCGAGGCCAGACGTGATCGCGCAGATCCAGGAACGCGCCGATCGCAACATCCGCCGCTTCGGCCTGCTCGACGACGAAGCGAAGGAGTCCTGATGGAGAAGCCGTTCGCGATCACGCTGGAAGTCGGCTCGAGCCTCGCCAACAAGACCGGCAGCTGGCGCACCGAGCGGCCGGTGTTCGTCGAGCGAGAGGCGCCCTGCGGAAACAGCTGTCCCGCCGGCGAGAACGTTCAGAAGTGGCTGTACCACGCCGAGGAGGGCAACTACGAGGCCGCGTGGCGCCAGATCATGGAGGACAACCCCTTCCCGGCGGTGATGGGCCGCGTCTGCTACCACCCCTGTGAGACCGCCTGCAACCGCGGCCAGCTGGACGAGGCGGTGGGGATCAACTCGGTCGAGGAGTTCCTCGGCGACGAGGCGATCAAGCAGGGCTGGATCGTCGACCCGCCCGCCGAGCACTCAGGCAAGCGCATCCTGATCGTGGGCGCGGGGCCCTCCGGCCTGTCCGCCGCCTACCACCTCACGCGGCTCGGCCACAGCGTCACGATTCACGACGCGGGTCCGGCTCCCGGCGGCATGATGCGCTTCGGCATCCCCAGGTACCGCCTGCCGCGCGACGTGCTCGACGCCGAGATCCAGCGGATCCTGGACATGGGCGTGGAGCTGCGATCTGGACAGCACGGTGGCGGACGTGGGGGAGACGATGCGCGAGGGCGGCTTCGACGCCGCGTTCCTCGCGGTGGGCGCGCAGATCGGCAAGCGCGCCTACATCCCCGCCGGCAGCGCCGCGCGAATGCTCGACGCGGTCACGCTGCTGCACAGCATGGAGGGGGAGGAGAGGCCGCTGCTAGGCCGGCGCGTGGTGGTCTACGGCGGCGGCGACACCGCCATCGACGCGGCTCGCACGGCCAGGCGCCTTGGAGCCGAGGACGCGATCGTCGTCTACCGCCGCACGCGCGACCGTATGCCCGCGCACGACTTCGAGGTGGAGGAGGCGCTCGAGGAGGGCGTGTCGATGAGGTGGCTCTCCACGATCAAGCACGCCGACGCAGGCAAGCTGCAGATCGAGCGGATGGAGCTCGACGAGAGCGGCTTCCCGCAGCCCACCGGCGAGTTCGAAGAGCTGGCGGCCGACTCACTGGTGCTCGCCCTCGGCCAGGAGACCGACCTCTCGCTGCTCGGCGGCGTGACGGGAATCGAGGTCGAGGACGGAGTGGTGAAGGTCGCCCCGAACATGATGACCGGCCACCCCGGCATCTTCGCGGGCGGCGACATGGTGCCCGCAGAGCGCTCGGTGACGGTCGGGATCGGTCACGGCAAGGCCGCCGCGCGCCACATCGACGCCTGGCTGCGCCAGGACGAGTACCGCGAGGCACCCCGCGAGCTGGCCACCTTCGACAAGCTCAACACCTGGTACTACGCCGACGCGCCGCACTCCGAGCGGGCCCGCCTCGGCGCCGTCCGGCGTCGCTCGACGTTCGACGAGGTGGTGGTGGGGCTCGACGAGTCGAACGCCCTGTTCGAGGCCCGCCGCTGCATGTCGTGCGGCAGCTGCTTCGCCTGCGACAACTGCTACGGCGTCTGCCCCGACAACGCGGTGATCAAGCTGGAGCCGGGCGGCTCGTACCAGTACGAGGTCGACTACGACTTCTGCAAGGGCTGCGGGATCTGCGCCGAGGAGTGTCCCTGCGGGGCGATCAAGATGGAGCCGGAGCGGACCTAGTTGCTGTATCGACGATCTCATGCCGGCGTTCGACGCCACTCGCATCGAACATCGGCGTGATCGATGGCCGGCCGGCCGACGTCTACGCCGTGGCCCTGCAGGTCGACTTCCTCGACGCGGTTCGGCGCAGCCGGGCCGTTCGCGGGCTGTTTGCGCTGCGCGCCGGAGGTGAGCGGCTGGCCCAGGCCGCGCGCGGGTCGGCGGCGGTCAGCCCGCCAGAGCCCGCGTCGCTGCGTCTCACGGATTTGCCGGAGCACGGCGACTGGGTGCGGCTCGCGGAGAACCCGCCAGTCGAGATCGTCTTCGGGGTGGTCGGGCGCTTCTGGGGCGGCGAGACCAGCTGGGCGCAGATCGACGCGTCCGAGTTCAGCGCCTTCGCCCGCCCCGGCTACGCGAAGATCGCCTGCAACCTGTCCCTGCGCGAGTACGGCGACACGCGAACGCTCGCTCAGCTACGAGGCCCGCACCAAGGCGACGGATGAGACGGCCCGCCGGGCGTTCCTGCGCTACTGGACCGTCGTCTCGCCCTGGCGTGGGGATCGTGATGCGCTCGCTGCTCTCGGTGATCGAGCTCGAAAGCGTCCGCGGCACGAACGAAAGAGCAGTAGTCGACCCGGATCGTGGCCAGTCGTTGTGACGGATGCGCGCCGGTCGCCCTCCGCGTAGGTTCGACCACGTCCACTCCCAGAGGGAGACAGCAATCCGAAGGAGGCACATCCAATGCCCACCGCCGCCAAGCCCCGCCCGAAAAAGAAAGCTCCGCCGAAGCAGTCAGCCGACGGCGCCGTCGAGCGCGTGAGCGATTCACTAGAGGCCGCCCAGAAGGCCCTCAACGCGGTTCGCGGCGACGTGAGCCAGGGCAGTCGCGACCTGATGGCGAACGTCGAGCGGCTGATCAAGGACGCCCGCCGGACGTCGCGAAGCTCGGTCAGTCGGTTCGCGCGGACCTGGAGGAGTTCAAGAAGAACGTCGCCGGCCCGAGCGGCGGCAAGCCGAAGCCGTCGAGCAAGCGGCGAGCGTAGAACTTGCGCGCCGGGGCCTCTGCAGCCGGGAAGGCCGTCGGCCCCCCGACCCTGGGGACCGGCGACCTCTCCCGCAACCTGTGAACTGAGCGGCCTTGCCCCTGGCTCACGTGCAGATCCCGCCGCTTGCACCGCAGCGTTTTCGCGCCGTGCTCGACGACGAGCAGGGCGCGGATTTCGACCGGACGATCGCCGACGGCGCGTCGATCCTCGCGGGACGAGTCGTCTGGAACGTGAACTCCACAGCCGCGGGCGGTGGGGTGGCGGAGATGCTCCAATCGCTGATTGCCTACGCCCGCGGGCGCCGGCGTGGATGCTCGCTGGCTCGTAATTGACGGCAACCCGGCGTTCTTCCGCGTGACCAAGCGTCTTCACAACCGCCTCCACGGGATGCCCGGCGACGGCGGCAGGCTGGGCGCCAGGGAGCGCGGAACCTATGAGGCGGTGACCGACGCCAACGCCCGGGAGCTCGCCGCGCTGATCCGCCCCGGGGATCTCGTGCTGCTGCACGACCCGCAGACGGCCGGGCTCATCGGGGCGCTGCGCGAGACGGGGGCCCATCTGATCTGGCGCTGCCATGTCGGGCTCGACGTGCCGAACCGTCTCGCACGCTCCGCCTGGCGCTTCCTCCTGCCGTACGTCGAACAGGCGGAGGCCTCGGTGTTCTCCCGCCAGGCGTTCGCATGGGCTGATCTGGACCCCGAAACGCTCGTGATCGTGCCCCCGTCGATCGACGTCTTCTCTCCGAAGAACCAGCCGATGGCCGCGGGGCAGGTGGCGGCGATCCTGCACGCCGCCGGCCTGTCGCCCAGGAACGGGCGGGCAAAGCCCACCTTCGTTCGCAACGACGGAACGCCCGGGCGCGTCGACAGGCGAGCCGAGGTATTCGAGGATGCGCCGCTCACCGCCGAGCTGCCGCTGGTGGCACAGGTGTCGCGCTGGGACGCCCTCAAGGACCCCCTGGGCGTGATCGACGCGTTCGTGGCGCACGTCGCGCCGCGCACGAGTGCCCATCTGCTTCTTGCGGGACCGGCCGTGGGCGCCGTGAGCGACGATCCGGAGGGGCTGGAGGTATTCCGCGAGACCATCGTCCGCTGGCGGTCGCTCGCGCCGGAGGTCAGGGAGCGCGTGCACCTCGCCGCCCTGCCGATGGACGACTCCGAGGAGAACGCGGCGATCGTGAATGCGATCCAGCGCCGGACGACGGTTCTGGTCCAGAAGAGCCTGGCGGAGGGCTTCGGCCTGACCGTGGCGGAGGGGATGTGGAAGGCCCGCCCGGTCGTGGCGAGCAACGTGGGCGGGATCCAGGACCAGATCGAGGATGGGGAGTCGGGCTTTCTCGTCGAGCCCCACGACTTCGAGCGCTTCGGCGACCGCGTCGTCGCCCTGCTCGCCGATGCCGCGCTGTCCGCCCGGGTCGGCGCCGCGGCTCAGGAACGCGTGCGCGAGTCGTTCATGGGCCCGCGCCACCTGACGCAGTACCTGGACCTGTTCGCCCGCCTCATCGGCCGGGCAGGCTCAGCCCGCCGCTTCTTCCGTCTAGCCCGCGGCGGCTGCGGGTTTTCCGCATTGGGACGCGCAGTTCTACGGGATGGCCGGCGGCTCGCACGTGTTTATCGTGCCCCATGACCACGGCGGAGCGCCCGATACTGATCTGCTTCGACGACTCGCCGGAGGCACGCCGCGCCGTGCTGGAGTCGGCGCGGCTGTTTCCAGGCGCCAACGCGATCGTGCTCCACGTCTGGCAGTCGCTCGAATCGACCGTTGCCTACCGCTACTCGGCCGCCCGGGTCATGGGTGCGCTGACCGAGGAGCTCGAGGAGCTCAAGGCCCCCTCCGCCGCGACGGCGGAAGCCATCGCCGAGCGGGGCGCGCTGCTGGCGCGCCAGGCGGGCCTGCGGGCCGAGGCGCTCGCAGTCGAGGCGGACCAGCACATGCACGCGGCGGTGGCGTCCGTGGTCGAAGACGTCGATGCCTCGCTGGTCGTGGTCGGCTCACGCCGTCTCGGCGCGATCCAGTCGATTGCCCTTGGCGGCTTCTCAGCTCCGGTCGTGCGCCACTCGCGCCGCCCGGTCATGGTCGCCTCAGCGCACGATCAGTAATTCTCCGCACCCAGTTCTGGTGAAGGCTGCGGATGGCGCGGCAGCTGGGCGGCCATAGCCTCTATCCATGGCAACTCACGCGATGGACATAGCCCCGATCACCCCTGACGCCGTACGGTGAGACCAAACCGCCGACGGGCGAAGGTGGTCGTCGTCGGATACGACGGCTCCGTCGCCAGCCAGAACGCACTGCGTTACGCGGCCGAGCGCGCGGGAGAGGGCGGCCACGTGGTCGCCGTGCACGCATGCGGCTCAGCGTCATGGAGTGACGCAGCATCCCGAGAACCGCGGCGGCGCCGGCTATCGCTCCGCCGGCGAGTCACTCGTGAGCGCGCTCGAACGCGAGCTGCCAGCGAGCGTCAGCTTCGAGGCGCTGCTTACCGAGGGGCCAACCTCCGAGGCGCTCGCCGCCACCGCTCGCACGCGTCACGCGGACGAGATCGTCGTGGGCGCGCGCGGAGCTCATCCGGTCAACCAGGGGCTGGGGCGCGTGCCGCAGGCCCTCCTTCGCGACGCCGATCGCCCGGTTGTGATCGTGCCCCCCGAGCACACGTCTCCTTGAGCGAGAGCCTCGACGCCGCGCCGGCCGGATAGGTTAGGCGGCGATGACCGAAGACTCCGAGGCCGCAGCGGTCCCCACGAAGCTCGTGATCGCCGACGATCACGCGATCGTGCGCAGCGGCCTGCGAATGCTGCTGGACGCGGAGCCGGACTTCGAGGTGGTCGCCGAGGCGGGCGACGTCGCGTCGGCGCTGCGCTACGTCCGGGCGCACCGTCCGCAGGTGCTGGTCCTCGACCTCAACATGCCCGGCGAGCCGAGCCTGCCGGCGATCGGCAGCTTCAGGGAGGCCTCGCCCGACACCCAGATCGTCGTGCTGACGATGCAGAGCGACCCGGCGTTCGCGCGTGAGGCGCTCCGCGGCGGCGCGCTCGGCTACGTGCTCAAAGAAGCCGCTGATGCCGAGCTCGTGGAGGCCGTGCGGCTGGCCGCGCAGGGTCGTACGTATCTGCACCCGGAGCTCGGCGCGAAGCTTGCTGCGGCGCCGCCCGAGCCGTCCGGGCCTCCCGACGGCCTCACCGAGCGGGAGGTGGAGGTGCTCACCCTGATCGCGCTCGGACACACCAACAACGAGATCGCGGCCCAGCTGTTCCTGAGTGTCAGGACGATCGAGTCGCATCGCGCACACATCCAGCAGAAGCTGCTGCTCAACACCCGGGCCGAGCTCGTCCGCTACGCGCTCGAAAAGGGCCTGATCGAGCACTGACGTTGCCGCCCGGTCCGTAGAAGGCCGCGCACTGATGGCGCCAGAACCCCGATGTTGGATCGCCGGGCGACTCTTAGGGTCGAGCCAGATGGGTTGAACACGAACCAGGAAGGCTGACAATGTCCAGTGTCGTCACACCCGAAGTCACCGCGGGCCACACAAACGGAGCGAACGCCGGTTCCTACCCCACCGCGCCGCGCCCGAGGAGCCCACTGCTCGCGAGAATCACGAGCCTGACGTCGATCGCGACCTTCGCGGCGGCGGGAATGATGGTGATCGGCGTGATCGCGATCATCGGCGGCAACTACGACAAGCAGGTCGTCCGCGACCAGCTGACCCCGCAGAAGATCTTCTTCCCGCCCGCCGGCAGCGCTGCGCTGCTGCCCGGGGTCAAGCAGTACGCGGGCCAGCAGCTGGTGAACGGCGCTCAGGCGAAGGCCTACGCCAACAACTTCATCAACGTCCACCTGTCGAAGATCGCCGGGGGGAAGACCTACGCGGAGGTCAGCACCGCCGCGCTCGCCGATCCAAAGAACGCAACGCTGGCCGCGCAGAAGACAACGCTGTTCCAGGGCGAGACGCTCCGCGGGTTGCTTCTCAACGCCTGGGGCTGGAGCGTGGTCGGCACCGTGGCGACGATCGCCGGGTATCATCCTGCTTGGCCTCGGGGCCGTGCTCCTCTTGCTGCCGCTGGCCAACTGGCAGGTCAACATCCGAGGCCGGCGTCCGGCCGCGGCAAGCGCGTAGAGTCGCAAGCCCGTCTGGCGGCGCTGCCGAGTCGGCGGCGCCGCCTCGTCCGTCTTTTCAGGAGCCGTGCATGGCGCTCAGCCCCAAGCGAGCAGAGGCACACCTCAGCCAGCGCTCGAACTGGCTGAGAGCAGCGGTCCTCGGCGCAAACGACGGCATCCTGTCCACTTCCAGCCTCGTGCTCGGCGTGGCCGCATCAGGGGCCTCCGCCACCGCCGTGGTGACGGCCGGGATCGCGGGCCTGACGGCGGGGGCGCTGTCGATGGCGGCCGGCGAGTACGTGTCGGTCAGCTCGCAACGGGACGCCGAGGAGGCCGACCTCCGCCTCGAGGAGCGCGAGCTGACGATCGATCCTCGTGGGGAGCTGCGCGAGCTCGCCGGGATCTACGAAGGTCGTGGCCTGCCCCCCGAGCTCGCGCAGCGGGTGGCGGTCACGCTGTCAGAGCAGGGGGCGCTGGCCGCCCACGCGCGCGACGAGCTCGGGCTCAGCGAACAGCGCCGCGCGCGCCCGCTGCAGGCCGCATGGGCCTCCGCGATCTCGTTCTCGGCGGGGGCCGTCCTGCCGCTCGTGGCCATCAGCGTCAGTCCACGCTCGGCGCGGGCGATTGCCTGCGTGATCGTCACGCTGGTCGCGCTCGCGCTGCTGGGCGATGTGGGGGCCAAGCTCGGAGGTGCGCCGCGGCTGCCTGCCACCGCGCGCACGCTCGCGTGGGGCGCGGTCGCGATGGCGGTGACGGCCGGGATCGGAGCCCTCGTGGGCACCGCGACCGGCTGACCGGCGGCGGTCAGTCGGAGCCCTCGTCGGGCGACGCGTCGAGCCAGCGCTCGATCGCTGCGACGCAGGCCTCGGGCGGCTGGTCGGTGCACAGGGCCAGGTGGCGTCGGGCCGTCGACCTCGGCGAGCGGCTCGAAGGTCTGCGCCTCGGCGACCTCGACGCGTCGCATCCGAGACGGACACCCCGGCGCTGCGCTGCTCCGCTCGCCTGAGCCGCAGCCCCTCGGGAACGCGGCACTCGACGAAGCGGGCGCATTGGGCCGCCCGGCCGGCGGCCCGTCGGAACAGCGCCCGCTCCTCGAGGCGGCGAAAGGTGGCATCGACGATCACCGTGCCGCTGCGATCGAGCTCCGCCGCCGCCAGCCGCCCAAGCTCGCCGTAGGTACGCGCGTTGAACGCCGGCGTGTAGTCCTCCGGCGACGCCGGATCCGTGGGCTCGAGCCCGGCGAGCCGCTTGCGCACGACGTCTGAGCTCAGGACGTCGATCCCCGATGCCCGGGCCAGTCGCATTCGCCAGGACGCTCTTGCCGCTTCCGGACAGACCGCAGACCACGATCAGCAGCGGCTGCCGCGCGCGCCAGCTCAGCTTCCGGCCCAGTTCGAGCAGCTCGGCCGCCTCGCCGCTGCGCGCCGCGCGCCTCGTGGCCGCCGGCCTCCAGCTGCGCGGCGCGCAGCAGCGCCACCTTTGCCCGCACCCAGGCCCGCTGCGCGGCGTAGAACGCGATCAGCCCATCGTCGCCCGCATCTCCGCCGTGGCCGCGGTAAGAGCGCCACCAGCTCGAGCGCGAGCGGGCCTGCCTCGAGGCGCTCGAGGTCCATCACCAGGAAGGCCAGGTCCGCGGCGACGTCCGCCTGCCGCAGGGCGGGATCGAACTCGATGCAGTCCACGATCGCGATCGGATCCTCGAGCAGTACGTGCTCGGCCCTCAGGTCGCCGTGCCCGTCCCTGACCAGCCCTTTCTCCGCGCGCTGGAGCAGCGTTGCAGCCGTGCCGCAGCAGGAAGGCATCGGTGAACCGCCGCGCGGCGGCCACGGTGGGCTCGACGGACGACGGCACCAGCTCGCGCAGCGACGAGAACGTCTCGTCGCTCGCGGTTCTGAGGGCGGGGCGCGGGTCGCGCGCGGACGGCAGGGGCTCGGCGTTAGCGTGGAACTCCGCGATCCACGCCGCGACCCGGTCGATCTCGTCGCCGCCCGCCCCGCTCTCGGCCAGACGCGCGGCGAGCGTGAGCCGCTCGTCGAAGCACCGCATCTCGACGACGTAGTCGATCGCGTCCGGATGGTCGTCCTCGGCGGCGAGGGCGAAGCCGCCGCCCGTGCGGATCAGCGAGCGGACGGCGCGATACACGTCGGGGCCAGCCGGCGGTTGAGGCGCAGCTCCTCCCGGCACATCCGCTGGCGCAGCGCCGCAGTGCTGTAGTCGAGGAACTCGAAGCGAACGGCCTTCTTGAGCTTGTAGGCGAGCTCCCCGGCGATGAACACGTAGGAGCCGTGCGTCTCGCAAACCTCCACGGCGGACGGGGAGTGCGGGTAGAAGGCGGGCTCGCTCATCGCCGCGACCAGCTCCGGCTGCAGGCCGGGGTCCGCGCCGGGCGGGGGAGTCACGTCGTCCACCGGCCCTGCAGCCTAGGCTGCGACCGCGTGCCCGGCCACGGGCGTGCGGGTTTCCACTCCTCCGGATCCGTAGGACCTTCGCTGGCCCGCGCGGGGCTCGCTCCCTAGCCTTGCCACATGGGGATCCCGACGCGGATTCGGCGGCACGGATCGCCCTCGGCTTCGCGCCGCAGCTCTGCCCGCGACGGTGATGGTCGCCCTGGCCGCGGCGCCCGGCGCGCTGGCCGACCCGACCTGGTCCGGCCCCCAGGCCCTGCCCCCGCCCGGGGGTCTTAGCCCCGTCATCGCAGTGGACGCTCGCGATCGGGCGCTTGCGGCATGGACCACGACGACGCCGCTCGGTCAGCACCTGGCCACCCGGGCGCCCGGCGGCCCGTGGACAGACGCCGGCCGGCTGGCAGGCCGCCTGCACGAGATCCAGTTCAGCTCCTACGCTCAGACCGGATCCTGCTCGTCGGGCGCGAGGGACGGACCCCCGCTCACGGGGGCGATCGCATGATGGCGGCGCTCGGCGATTCGACCGGCAGATTCGGGACGTTCACTCAAATCGACCGCGGAGTGGGTTCGTCCCCTTTCCTCTCGCCTGCGTCGCTGTCCCTGAACCAGCGCGGTGCCGCCGTGGCCGCCTGGACCCGTGAGCGTGCGGGGGAGAGCGAGGTGCGCGTGACCCTTCGCAGCGCGGGACGCAGCTTCGGCAGCGCGAGGTCGATCGGCCGCGGCGACCCGCTCGAGCCCGCCGCCGGCATCGACGAGCGCGGAGACGTGGCTGGTGGCATGGTCGCGCAAGCACCGGATCTGGGCCCGTGTGCGACTGGCCGGGCACGGCTGGGGGCCTGTCCATGCGATCGGCACCTCGATCCAGCGACCCGGAACGATCAGTGCCGCCGCGGGCGGACGGGGCAGGTTCCTCGTCAGCTGGCAGTCGGCGACGATCGCCGACGAGGAGCGGGGGATCCCCGCGACGATCACGATCAAGGCAGCAGCGGCTTCCAGCGGCAGATGGCACGCGTCGCTGCTCGAGCTGACTCGTACCTTCCTCGATCTCGGCCAGGTACCGGCCACCGAGGTCGCCTTCCATGCCGGTTCCGGCCTCGTGGCCTGGGAGGGTGTGTCCGCTGGCTCGACGGCGATCAAGACCGCCACGCTCGGCCGGGACGGCTCCTTCTCCCTGCCGCCGCTCGTGAGCGTTCCCGGTCGCATGGCCTGGTTCGGGGACCTGGCCGTCGGCCCCACGGGTGGGGCGGTGCTCGTCTGGCTCGATCCATCGGCTCTGCCGACCGCGCTCGTGCCGGTGGCGTCCTACGCCTCGCCCGGTCAGCCGTTCGGGCTGCCCGCAGGCCTGATGCCGGGAGCGCGGGGGGCCCTGGGCATGGGCGCCTCGATCAGCCCCGTGACGGGGCTCCCCACGGTGACGTGGAGCGCCGCCCTGGCAAACGGCACCCCCGCCGTGCTACGCCTCCACGCTGCAGTCGCCCTAGCGTCGCGGGCTCAGGCTTCCGACTCGTCGGGCAGGTGGATCACGAGTACCGGCACCGGGCTGGTCTTCAGCACCTCGCGGCTCACGCTGCCGAGGATGGCCGAGCGAAGGCCACCGAGTCCGCGTGAGCCGATGACCACCAGGTCATGGCCGCCGGACTTCGCCTCGGAGACGATCGCGCGCGCCGGATAACCGTCGATCAGGAGCGCTCGGGACGAGAGCTCCGGGGGGACCTTCGCGTAAGCGGCGTCGAGCACCCCGCGGTACTCCTCCTCGAGATCTCGGTAGAGCTCGGGGTAGAAGCCGGCGCCCACCGCGGCCAGGGACAGCTCGGGCACCACCGTGGCCACGGTGAGCGAGCCGCCGCTCTGGCGGGCGAGGTCGATCGCCTCGCTCAGCGCGCGCTCCGCGTGCTTGGAGCCGTCGACCGCGACAAGGATGTCCTTGAACATGGGCGAGCCGTCAGCGGCCGCGGGGCGGACGGCGGGCACGGCCCGGTAGGTGGGCGTCGTGCGGGCGACCAGGCAGTCGGGCCGGAAGGCTGCCCACCCGCAGCGGGCGGCCCGCAGGGGGGTATGCGGTTCACGCTCCGAATCGGCTCGACCGCGCGCGTGTACAACACCAGCCGATCGTCGCGGACGCTCGAGGTCAGGAACTCTGGCGCCGGGGCGATGGTGGTCTGCCCGTTGTCGGGGTTGTAGCGGCGGAAGGTGTTGAACAGCGACGGAGACGTCGAGTCGTCGTTGCCCTGTTGAACCCAGAAGAGCCCCTCATGGGCCAGCGAGCCGAACACGACCGTGACGTTCGGCATCCGGTGAGTGTCGGCCCGGGCGATCACCTTGGTCGCGCCCGAGAGCGTGTCGAGTTGGATCTGCGAGCCGCTTGCGCCGCCCGGCAGCCGGTAGCCCCACGTGACTGCGAGCTGTCGCTGGCGGAGATCGAGCGCCGTTGGCCCCGGTCCGCCCGACGAGTCTCCTCCCCGAGCCGACGTGCGCGAAGCGCCACTGACCGAACGGCCCGCCGGGCAGCCGCTGGGAGCGGTTCGGCCTGTCGAGTCGCCGCGTGTAGATGTAGGAGAGCGCGCCGGCCTTGCCTCGCCGCTGCTCCCATACGCGGGCGAAGGCGATCCGGTCCTTCCAGATCGTCGGCAGGAACTCCGAGCCGCCCGGGGTGCTCGTGGAGCGAATCCGGGACTCCCGGGCGGTGGCGAAGTCGAACCTGTAGAGGTCGCAGCCCCGGCCGGTGTCGTACGCGGCCACAAGGTTCACGGCGTAGCGGGCGTTCGGCTCGGACGCGCAACGCGAGTAGACGGCGACGGCGCGTCCGAGGCGGTCAGGCCCCAGATCCACGTCGAACGGCACCGCCGCGGCTTCACGGGCAGGCGCTCCGGCGTGACAGCCCCGGGGCTCGTGCTGACGAGCGAGTACAGCCCGCTGGACGGGTCGAAGCTGCTCCACACCAGGCGGCCGTGGAAGGCGCCGATCGGCGTTGGCCCGCGCTCGTGCGCGATCACGTCCTCGGGCGGGGCGGGCGTCGGCGCGACGATTCCCCAGGAGGGGCTCGAGTCTCCGCCACCGGGGTTGTCGGTCAGCTCGGTCTGGTCGCTGCCGTCTGCGTTCATCACCCAGAGCTGCTTGCACTGGCTGCCCACCCACGGCACCGGAGGGCCCGTGCAGTTACCGCCGACCACGCGCGTGAAGACGATCTTGGTGCCGTCGGGCGACCAGGATGGTTGGGCGTCACCGACGGAGTTGAACATCGCGCTGCTGGTCAGCCGCCGGCGGCCGCTGCCGTCGGCGTTCATCACGTAGATGCCGTCCTGGAACACGCTGAAGGCGATCCGGGTGCCGTCCGGGGACCATGACCCGGGCATCAGGTCCGGGGCCGGGCTGTTGGTCAGGTCCCGCTGATCGGCCCCGTCGCCCTCATCACGTAGACGTCCGAATCGGGGCTGCCGGCGGGGACGCGCCCGAAGGCGATCCTCGTCCCATCGGGCGACCAGGCGGGCCCGAACTCGCTGCCCGGAGCATTTGTCAGGTCCGTCAGCGCGCTGCCGTCGGAATTGATCGCGGCGATGTCGTCGTTCAGGTCGACGAAGGCGATCCTCGTGCCGTCGGGCGACCAGGTGGGCGGCCCGTGACCGAGGGCCAGCGATTTCTCCGCGCCTCCCGCCACGGGCATCAGTGCGATGTGCGCATTGCCCACGATGCTCTCGAACGCGATCGTGCTGCCGTCGGGCGACCACGCGGGGTTGAGCGCCCTGCCGGTGGCCGTCAGGCGCTCGACGTTGCTGCCGTCGGGATTGACCGTGAACAGGTCGCTGCGGGAGGTGCCCTGCCCGCCGGGGGGGACACGCGCGAACACGATCTTGCCGTTCACGCCGGGCGTCGTGGCCGTCCCGGCCGCCGGCGCGCATAGCCCCGCCCGCGACGCCGAGCACAACGGCGATCGCCACCGGACGCATGGACATGGGTTCAGCCTGCAGGAGCCGGCCCCGCGGCGCATCGGCAGTGTCCCGCGGAGCATCGGCGGGTTTCCCGTAGCCATGTCCGTAGGGAGTTCGGTGGCGCCGGGCTCCTGCGATCCATAGCTTCGCCCCATGACCGCGCTTGCACGCGAATCAGAGCGAGAGCAGGCGCTCAGCGGGGGCCGGCGGCCGTGCGGTCATGCCTGGTCGTCGCTCGGGAGGTGCACGACGAGGACTGGCACCGGGCTGGTTTGCAGCAGCTCGTGGCTCACGCTGCCGAGCAGCAGCGAGCGGAACTCGCCGCGGCCGCGCGAGCCCATCGCCACGAGGTCGTGGCCCCCGTCTCGGATCTGCCTGAGCAGCGCCTCGGACGGGCGTCCCTCGAGCAGCACCGAGCTCATCGCAACGTCGTCGGGCACGCTCGCCGCCGCCTCGTCGAGGATGTGGCGGTACTCGCCGGCGACCGCCCCCCGCAGCTGCTGCACGTCCGGGGGCGGTGCCATCCCGCCGGCGGCTCCCATCACCCAGGCGGTCACCTCGGGCACCACGGCAGCCACGGTCAGCCGGCCCCCGCTCGACCGGGTCAGGTCGATCGCTTCCTCGAGCGCCCGCTGCGCGTGCGCGGAGCCATCGACTGCGACGAGCACGTTGCGGAACACGTCGCGCACCCTACCTGGCCACGCATGGGCGGCACGTGCCCTCGTCCCGACCGATCTACACTGCCGCTGTGAGCCCGGGAGAGCCAATTCGAGTCGTCGTGGCTGGCGGCGGGGTCGCCGGTCTGGAGGCGCTGCTGGCCCTGCGTGACCTGGCCGGAGACCGCGTTGAGCTCACCCTGCTCGAGCCGGAGACCAACTTCGTGTTCAGGCCGATGGCGGTCGCGGAGACCTTCGCGCGCGGCTATGCCCAGCCGCTCCCGTATCTGAAGCTGGCGGATGAGCTCGGTGCGCGGCTGATCCATGCCCGCCTCACGGGTGTCGATGTCGAGAACAGGCTGGCGCTCACAGACGACGGAGACCCCGTCCCCTACGACGCGCTGCTCGTGGCGGTCGGCGCCGGAAGCGAGCCGGTCTACGAGCACGCGATCACCTGGACCCCGGAGGCTGACCCGGAGCTGTTCGGCGGCCTGCGCCAGGACCTCGAGGAGGGCTACGGCCACAGCGTCGCGTTCGTCGTGCCGCCTGGCGTCGCCTGGCCGCTGCCCGCGTACGAGCTGGCGCTGATGACCGCGTGGGCCGCCCGGGACATGGGCCAGGACGATGTCGAGGTGAGCGTCGTGACGCCGGAGTCCGCGCCGCTCGAGGTATTCGGCGTGGCCGGCTCGGCGGCGGTGCGCGCGGACCTCGACGAGGCGGGTGTGACGGTCGAGACCGATGCCTACGTCGAGCAGCAGGGTCGAGAGTTCGTGATGCAGCCGGGAGCGCGACCCCTCGAGGCAAGGCGCGTGGTGGCTCTGCCGCGCGCGGTCGGACCGGCTGTGCCGGGGCTGCCGGCGAACCGAACCGGCTTCATCCCGGTCGACCGCAACGGCCGGGTCAGCGGTGCCGAGCACGTATGGGCAGCCGGTGACGCGATCGCGTTCCCCGTCAAGCAGGGAGGCCTCGCCGCCCAGCAGGCGGATGCCGCGGCGGCCTCGATCGCGGCGAGTGCCGGCGCCGTCGTGGAGCCGCAGCCGTTCCACCCGGTGCTGCGCGGAGTGCTCCTCACAGGACGTGGAGACAAGTGGCTACGCCACGACGTCGCGGGCGGCGGCGGAGAGGGGGACAGCTCGAGGCGCGCGCTCTGGTGGCCGCCCACGAAGGTCGCCGGTCGCTACCTGTCCCCTTACCTGCAGACGCTCGAGAACGTCGAGGCGGTCGCCCAGGACGACCAGCCGAGGGGCCAGCCCGTCGAGCTCGATCTCGAACGCGATCTACCCGCCGCCGCCGACGCGCTTCGCGCGGAAACCAGGTCGCGGCGACGACGCCTGAACGCCAGAGCGATCTGCCGCCGGGACAGCGACGCGGATCGGCCTTCGGCGATCGGGGCGCGGCGGGTTCGGTCAACGGACGATCCGGAAGCTTTGGTTCTCCGGCACTGAGCGGTTCCTCGACGGGTGGGGCGCAGGTGCCGGAATCATCCCTTTCGGGTGAGGACCGTTGCCGGGTTGCCGCCGATGATCCGCCCGAATGACGGTCACTGAGCACGAAGCAACCCAGGTAACGCTTCACGACCTGCCCCGCGCGCGGCGTCTCATGATGCTCGAGTTCGGGTCGCGCGATGAGTTCGAGAATCCGAAGCTCGAGTACCGACGGCTGTTTTCCGAGCTGCTCGGCACCTTCATGCTCGTGCTGGTGGCTGCGGGGGGCGGCATCCTGCACGGCAAGGGGCAGATCAGCCTCACGGCGGCGGTCGTCGCGCCCGGCCTGATGGTCATGGCGATCATTCTCTTCATGGGGGCGGTATCCGGGGCGCATCTGAACCCGGCCGTGTCGCTCGCGTTCGCGGTCAGGGGCGACTTCCCGTGGCGGAGGGTGCCCGGCTACATCATCACCCAGCTGGTCGGCGCGACCCTGGCCTGCCTGTTCCTGCTCGCGGTGTTCGGAAATGTCCAGCATCTCGGCGCCACGTTGCCTGGGCCGGGATACCACGACTGGCAGGCGCTGCTGATGGAGATCGCGGTGACCGCGGTGCTTGTGAGCGTGATTCTCGGCACCGCTTCCGCCGCGCAGAACGTCGGAGCAATCGGCGCGTTCGGGGTCGGCGGCTACATCGCCCTGGCCGGTCTGTGGTCCGCGCCGGTCAGCGGCACCTCGATGAATCCAGCCCGCTCGTTCGGGCCGGCGCTGGTCAGCGGCGACTGGACCGCCTACTGGGTCTACGTCCTGGGCCCGCTCGCAGGTGCGGCGATCGCCATCGGCTGCGCCGTGATTCTCCGCGGCGCTGGCGGCGACCCGATCTCTCACGCGGCCGGTTCCGGCGTGCTCACAGAGGGCCGGCGAGCCGAGGCGACGGAGCTCTCACGGGAGATCGACAGCGGCACCACGCCTAGCTGATAAGAACGACGGCCACGGGTTCGACCAAGGGGAGGGGGTCACTTTTGGCTCTGTAGAGCCAAATGACCTAGACTGCTCGTCCCCGTGGCTCTGATCCAGGCGACCAAGCGCCCGCATCCCGAGCTCGCCGCGTTGTATCGCGAGGCGGGCTACTGGCGCGACCGAACGATCGGCGAGTACTTCGATTGGTGCGTCCGTGAGCACCCAACTCGCGTTGCCGTGGTGGAGGGGGGAGAGCGCTTGACGTTCGAGGCGCTCGGCGAGGAGGTCCGGACCCTTGCTCGGCTGCTCAGAGCCAGCGGCGTAGATCCCGGGGACGTCGTCTCGTTCCAGTTGCCAAACGGCATCGCGGCCACCGTCGTGTTCTGGGCCACCATGAAGGTCGGGGCTATCTCCAACCCAATCGTGCCGATCTATCGGCAACACGAGCTACGCCACATTCTCGGCCAAGCACGAACGAAGGTCGCGATCGTGCCGGAGTCGTTCCGCGGCCATGACTTCCGCGACATGTACGAGCGCCTCCGGTCTGAGCTACCCGCGCTCAGCGAAGTCCTGGTCGTGGGGGATGGGCAGCGGTGGCATGGGTCCGAGCCGGAGGCATCCGAGGACGTGCCGGTCGACCCCGATGACATTGCGCTGCTCATGTACACGTCGGGCACGACGGCGGTGCCGAAGGGCGTCCTCCACAGCCACAACACCTTCCTCTTCACCGCACATCTGCTCGCCGAGTTGTTCTCGCTCGACGAGCGAGACGTCTTCCTCAACGTCAGCCCCGTCACCCACATCACGGGGCTCCTGAACGGCGTCCTGCTGCCGGCGGTGGCGGCGGCGACGGTCATCCACGAACCAGTCTGGGATCCGATGCGGGCGCTCGCGACGATCGAGCGCGAGCAGGTGTCGCTACATGATGATCTCGACTCCTTTCCTGCGGGGTCTGACGGCGGCAGCCGTCGCCGAGGACGCTGACACCTCGTCGCTTCGCTACATCGGGTGTGGTGGGGCGGATATGCCCGTCCAGCTCATGCGGACGGCTGCCACGGAGCTCTGTCCGGGGCTCGTGCGCGTCTACGGGGCCACCGAGAGCCCGATCGTGACGGCCACGAATCGCTGGGACCCGCCGGCAAAGCGCACGACAACCGACGGACGATGGATGCCGTCCTACGACGCGATGACGGTCGGCGAAGACGGCTCGGCCACGCCACGGGGCCAAGCCGGGGAGATCGTCTGGCGAAGCGCCGGCATGTTCCTCGGCTACCTCGACCCCGCGCTCAACGACGATGTGTTCACGGAGCGACGGCCGTTTCCGGAGTGGGGATCTCGGCTTCGTCGACGACGACGGATATCTCGCGGTCGCCGGCCGGATCAAGGACATCATCAACCGATCGGGCGAGAAGATCAGCGCGTACGAGGTCGAGCAGTTGCTGAGCGAGCATCCGGCGATCGGCGAGGTCGCGGTGGTGGCTCAGCCCGACGCGACGACCGGTGAGCGGGCATGCGCGTATGTGGTCCTCAAGCAGGACGTGTCCCTGACCGTCGCCGACCTCGGGGAGTTCCTGCTCGGTCGTGAGGTGGCGAGACAGAAGGTTCCGGAGGACCTGGTGCTCATCGACGCGATACCGAAGACCGTCAGCGGCAAGGTGCAGAAGAACGTGCTGCGTGAATGGGCGAAGGAGCGTGTGGCGGCGACGAGTGACGCGACCTGACAACGGCTGACACACCTCTGCGAATGGAGGTCCGCGAGTTCTTGACGCAGTGCCTCGCCGACGGGGTCTTCACTCCCTCGCTCGATGGGTGGATGAGCGGCGTGTCGAAGTCCTTCAGTCGCCTGCTTGCAGCCCGAGGGTGGGTCGGAATGACCATCCCGAAGCAGTACGGCGGCGCCGGCCGCTCCTACCTCGAGCGGTTCGTCGTCGCCGAGGAGCTGCTCGCCGCGGGCGCTCCCGTTGCCGCTCACTGGGCAAACGAGCGGCAGTTCGCGCCTCAGCTCCTGAGGATCGGCACGGAAGAACAGCGCCGGCGATTCCTGCCGGCGATCGCACGTGCGGAAGTCATGTTCTCGATCGGGCTCAGCGAACCGGACAGCGGCACCGACCTCGCCTCCGTGCGAACGCGCGCCGTTCGCAGCCGAAGGTGGGTGGCGGCTCAACGGGCAGAAGATCTGGACCACCAACGCGCACCGAGCCGATTACCTGGTGGCGCTGTGTCGAACCAGCGACGCCGAGGATCGTCACGACGGTCTCAGCCAACTGCTCGTTCCGCTCGGGGCCGAGGGCGTCGAGGTGCGTCCGATCGTGGACATGACGGGGGAGGCCGACTTCTGTGAGGTCTTCTTCTCCGATGTGGACGTACCTGACGGCGACGTCATCGGTGAGGTTGGGGAGGGCTGGCGACAGGCCCTCGCGGAGCTCGATTACGAGCGGAGTGGACCTGACCGCTACATGAGCACCTTCCCGCTGATCGAGCGATTCGCCGCGACGGCAGACCTATCCGACCGTCAAGTGGCGGCGACACTCGGACGACTCATCGCCGAGATCGTGGCGCTCCGCAGCCTGTCGATCGGAGTGGTGCAGGCCAGCGAGGCGGGAATCGGGTTCGGAGTCGACGCCGCACTCGCCAAGGACGTCGGCACGACGTTCGAGCAGGACAGCCTCGAGCTCATTCGAGAGGCCGGGCCGCATGCCGACGAGGAATTGCGTCGCTACCTCGACGCCGCACGTCTGGCGTCGCCCGCGTACACCCTCCGAGGGGGGACGAACGAGATCCTCCGGACCATCACGGCAAGGAAGCTCCTCGGATGGTAGGTCACGGGCAGATGCTCGCCCAGTCCGTTCGTGACGTTCTCGCCGCGAGATGTCCGGCCGAGGTGGTGATGGCGGCGGAGGCTCAAGGGGGCGCTCCCGAACTATGGGATTACGTGGAATCGCTGGGGTGGCCGCTGGCTTCGGTTCCGGAGGAGCAGGGTGGCACTGGAGCCTCTTTCGCGGATGCATGCGCGATCCTGCGCATCGCGGCGTATCACGCCGCACCCCTCCCCTTGGCAGAGACAGGCTTGTTGGCCGGATGGGTTCTTTCCTGCTGCGGTATCGACGTGCCGCCAGGCCCGCTCACGGTGGCACCGGTCCGCCTTGATGAGACGCTCCGTCTGCGGGTCGGGCGGAGGTCATGAGCTGAGCGGCCGGGCGACAGGTATCCCGTGGGCGCCGGTGTCCTCGGCGATCGTCGCGTTGGCCACCGAGGGAGCGGCCAGACCTTCGTGCGCGTGGTGCCTCCGTCTGCGACGCGCGTGACACCCGGCAAGAACCTCGCCGGTGAGCCCTGCGGCGATGTGGATTTCGAACCCCTGGGTGGCGGCGAGGTCGTGGCCGCTCCGGAGGTCGTGACGCTCGAGGAGGTGTTCGCGCCGCGGCGCCTTGGCGCGTGCGGTGGCGATGCTCGGCGCCCTCGAGCGTGTGCGAGACATGTCGCTGGATTACGCGAGAGACCGCCAGCAATTTGGTCGGCCCATCGGTCGGTTCCAGGCGGTGTCTCACCATCTCGCCATCATCGCCAGCGAGGTCGCGTTGGCACGTGTCGCTGTCGAGTCGGCGATCGATGCAACCCGAGACGATGAGCCGGCGCCGCTCGTCGAGGTCGCGGTCGCAAAGGTCATCTGCGGCCGGGCGGCTCGGATCGTGCCGATGCGAGCCCACCAGGTCCACGGCGCGATCGGATTCACCCAGGAGTACTCGCTCCAGCTGTTCACGCGGCGCCTCTGGGCGTGGCGCGACGAGTTCGGATCGGAATTCCACTGGGCGCGCGCGCTCGCGGAGAGAGCAGCGGAAGACGGCTTCTGGGGCGTGATATCCGCGACACAGCCCCCCCGACCACCCCCGACAGAGGAGATACATGAAGACACTGAGCAAGTGGATCTCGGGAGCGTCGTTCCACATCGGCATGTCGGTGCCGGATATCGAAGTCGCCCGGGAGTTCTACGTCGGATTGCTCGGCTTCGAAGAGGTGTGGGCCAAGACCGACATCGACATGGCGGCTGTCACCGGCATCCCCGGGCTGCGGGAGAAGACGCTCGTCCAGTTGCTGGTGCCCGGCGGCAGCCGGATCGAGCTCCAGGAATTCGACCCGCCGGGACGCATCGCCGAGCGGCCGATCACGGACTCGGGCTTGAACCATCTGTCGTTCGGAGTGGAGGACATCTACGCCGAATACGAACGTCTCAAGGCCGCCGGCGTCAAGTTCAACAGCGAGGTGCTCGATCTGGACTTCGGCCCGGGCGAGATCCTCACCGGCTGGTCGGTCGTCTACTTCGAGGATCCGTGGGGGATGACGCTCGAGTTGCTGGGACCGACCCCTGGATTCGAGGGCGCCGGCGACGACGACGAGAGGCGACCCGGGTAGGAGAGCGGCATTTGGCGTTCGTCGACAACGACGGAGTCCGCATCTACTGCGAAGTCGTCGGCACCGGGCCCGCCGTGCTGTTCACCCACGGCTTCGCAGCCACGTCCGCGATGTTCGCGCCCCAGCGGGATGCCTTGGCTGCCACTCACACCGTGGTCACATGGGACATGCGCGGGCACGGCAAGAGCGACTATCCGGCGGACCAAGACGCTTATTCACAGGCCCGGGTCCTGGATGACATGCGCGCGTTGCTCGACCGACACGACATCGAGCGCGCCGTGCTCGTCGGCCATTCCGTCGGTGGCTACCTGACCCTTCGGTTTCGCCTTTTCAACCCAGACCGGGTGAACGGCCTGGTGCTCATCGGGACGGCGCCGGGCTTCCGGCGCGACGATCGCCGCGCCGAGTGGAATCGCTACTGCGAGCGACGTGCCGTGGAGCTCGACCAGCGGGGCCTGGAAGTGCTCAGTCGCAGCCCTGAGGTTCTCGCCGCGAAGCACCGGGATGCGAAGGGGCTTGCTCACGCAGCGCAGGGGTTCCTGGCCCAGAGCGACTCGGCGGTCATCGACTCGCTCTCGGCCATCGATGTACCCACGCTGCTTGTGGCCGGCGCTCAGGATGTGGTCGACGGCTACGACTACGTTGCTCCCACGAGGTACATGGCCGGGAAGATTCCAGACGCGCAATTCGTCTGCTTCGAACACTCCGCCCACGCGCCGGGGTTGACCGAGCCCGATGCGTTCAACGCGCGGCTCCAGGCCTTCCTCCAGGGCGTCGAGCGATAGTCGCCCGATAGAGGGCCCCGCGAAGGTTAAAGTCGCGCGCGACTCCAGTTGCGTTCGGCAGGCGCAACCGCGTAAGGTCAATCGCTCACGGACGGCTGGAGGATCGGCATGGAAATAAGC
>CAVSNA010000010.1:0-15368 GCA_963729205.1 uncultured Thermoleophilaceae bacterium | reverse complement strand
GACAGGGCAATCAGCAGCGGCACGTAGCCGCGGAGCGCGTTCACGAGCCGGATCGCGTCCTCGGCATCCGGCACACCCACGTGGACGTGCAGCGCCATCGTCGGCTCCCTGTGCGCGAGCGAGCGCAGCGTGTCGTGGAGCAGGCGGTAGCGCAGGGGCGGTCGAAACCACCGTCTCGCCGCTGACGGTCAGCGGATGGGTCCCCGCCGCCGCGACCGATAGTCCGAGGGCCTCCAGCTCGGGCCCGAGCTGGCTGCGCAGGGCCGCCAGCTCAGTCACCACCCCTGCGACATCGGTGTGCACCCCCGTCCTCAGCTCGATCACGGAGGCGTGCGTCTCCGGCGAGGCGTGCAGCGAGAGCTCGTGCGACAGCTGCTCGAGGGTGCCGTCGCACGACGCGGCGAGCGAGCCGCTCGCGGGATCAAGGAGCATCAGCTCCTCCTCGACCCCAAGGGTGTAGCGGTGGTCGAGCGCTCCGTCCCAGCGAGCCCAACAAGGGCCAGCTTCGCCCAACTCCCCCGAATCGACATGCCAGCGCGCGACTCGCGAGACGGGCATGGGACGAAGAATGGCCGTTTGGGGGCGTGGCTTCAAGGAGGCGTGCATGTGCATGAGCACGAAGCCCGCATCCCAAAGCCGGACCGGCGCTGAAGCGGCGGTCCCCGGCTGGACGAATATCCCACGGCGCTCGTCCGGATCCGCACTAGCGCGCTAAAGGCTGACCCTCCCCGGTCCGATACGAGTTCCATGGGTAACCCTTGCCCGGCCGGCTCGCCTGCCCACTTTGAGGTCCGTGCATGAACCTGCGCGCGCGGCTCGCCGCACGGCTTCCGGTTCGCGAGGAGAGGGGCTGGCTGATCGTGGAGGTGATGATCAGCGCAGTGGTGCTGGTCCTCGCCGGGCTGGCGATCTACTCCGGGCTCGACGGCGCATCGAGCGCGTCCGGGCGCAACCGCAACCGCACGATGGCGGCCACGCTCGCACAGCAGGACCAGGAGCGCATGCGCTCGATGGACGCGAGCGCGCTCAACGCCTACATCAAGACTCCCTACACGCAGACGATCACCGTCGGCGGGCTGACCTACTCGGTCACCTCGAGCGTCGCGTACGCGACCGACAGCACCGGCACCACCAGCTGCACCAGCGCGTCGACGCTCGCCAGCTACCTGAAGATCAGCTCGACCGTCACCGACCCGACGAACAAGAACAAGCCGGTCACGATCGACAGCCTCCTGTCCCCGCGGGCCGACCTGAGCGGCGCCGCCGTGCAGATCGTCGACCGCACGGGCACGACCGGCGTCCCCGGGATCCCGGTGGCCCTCGATGAGGACTCGTCCAAGAACGACACGACCGACTCCAACGGCTGCGCGCAGTTCGGCTTCCTCAAGGGCTCGAGCTACCACGTCACCTTCTCGAAGACCGGCTACGTGGACGTGGACGGCAACAACGCCCAGACCTCGCTGCCGATCACCGTCGTCCAGGGCCGCTCCACCCTCACCCAGTTCCAGTACGACAACGCCGGCGCGATCAAGGCCAGCTTCAAGGACCAGAGCGGCGGCACGACGGCGGTGGGCCGCGGCATGACGATCTTCAACACCGGCCTCTCGGGCAGCCAGGAGCGCTCGTTCTTCACGGGCACGGGCCTCACGGACACCGCCTCCGCGGTTGCCTCAGGGCGGCACGATGACGACCCCGGTCACGCTCTTCCCGTTCACGAGCGCCTACTCGGTCTGGGCGGGCAGCTGCGACGCGGCCAAGCCCCCCACGGCCAACCAGAGGTCCGCGACCGTGACCCCCGGCGCCACGATCACGCTGTCCGCGAGCACCGCCTACCTGATGCAGCCCAAGCTCACGGTCACCGTCAAGAGGCAGACCACGAGCGGCGGCAGCGTGTCGAACCTCCAGAACGCGGACGTGCGCGTGACCGACGTGTGCGGCGCCCAGTACCCGGCCATGGCGGCCACCAACAGCTCGGGCGTGACCAGCTCGGGCTACCCCTTCGGCGCGCTGACCGTCTGCGCCGACGACAACGCCGGCACGCCGCACAAGGCCACCGGCACGGTCACGAACACGGCCACCGGCTCGGCGATCACGCTGCAGATCAACACCTGGCAGTCCTCGGCGGCCGGATCATGTCCATGAGCCGCCTGCGCGACTCCCGTGGCTTCACCCTCACAGAGCTGGTCGTGGCGATGGCGCTCGGGATGATCATCCTGCTCGCCGCGTTCACGGTCATCGACCGCTCGTTCCTCGGCAACAAGGCGATCGCGGATCGCGAGGACGCGCTCCAGCGCGGGCGCAACGCGCTCGAGCTGATCACGCGCCAGTTGCGCTCTCAGGTGTGCGTGCAGCAGAGCCCGGCCCTGATGCCGATCACGAGCGGCGGGGACAACACGATGACCTTCTTCACCTACATGGGCGATCCCTCGGCAGCGACGAGCGCACAGCGCGACCCGACCACCAACCAGCCCTTCCCCGAGCAGCACACGATCACGTATGCGTCGAACAAGATCACGGAGAGCGACGCGAAGGTCACGAGCATCAACCCGCTCGTCGTGGCCTCGCCCTACAAGACCACCACGCTGGCCACGAACGTGATCCTGCCGAGCGGGAAGCTGTTCCAGTACTTCCAGGCGGCGTCGTCCGGCAGCAGCACGGTGTCCAGCACGCCGCTCACCACGCCGCTCTCCACCGCCGACGAGTCGAACGTGGTCGAGATGTCGGTCGCGTTCAAGGTGCTGCCGTCCGGCATCGCGGTCACCGACACGGGCAACAAGCAGGCGACGACGTTCCAGGACTACGTGTTCTGGCGCGCGATCGACCCCGAGGACCCCACAGGACAGCCATGCGACAGCGGTTGAGCAAGATCTCTCTGAAGGCGGAGCGCGGCTTCACGATGATCATCGTGATCGGCGTGATGCTCGTGGGCACGCTGCTGGTCGCAGCGGCGTTCGCCGCCTCGGACGGCGACACCACGGTCACGCGGCACGACCAGTACTACAAGCAGGCGTACGACGCGGCCGAGGCCGGGGTCGCCTACTACCTCGCGCACCTCAACCAGAACACCAACTACTGGTCCAACTGCTACACGTCGCCGATCCAGTCGCCCGGCACGGCGTACAGCACAGCCTCGAGCCAGGCGATCCCGAACTCCGAGGCCCGTTACGAGATCGAGTTGCTGAAGGCGCCGAACTACAGCGGGGCCTGCTCGTCCACCGCCAGCGCCTCGGTGATCGACCCGTCCACCGGTCAGCTCGCGATCCGCTCGACCGGCTACTACCGCGGCGTCAAGCGCAGCGTCATCGGCACGTTCAAGCGCGAGGGCTTCCTCAACTATCTCTGGTTCACCAACTTCGAGACCCCGGACCCGCTCGCAGCCGGCACCTCCTCCAGCTGCGCCGAGTACCACCGCGACGGTCGCGCCAGCAACTGTGGAGACCAGCAGTTCATCAACGGGGACCAGATCAACGGCCCGGTGCATACCAACGACGAGTTCTACGTCTGCGGCACTCCCACTTTCGGCCGTGCCGGCAAGAACGACAGCGTCGAGGCCACCGACCCGGCCGGCTACCGGCAATGCGCGGGCTCGAGCCCGACGTTCAACGGCACGACCACGTGGGGCGCCCCGAACCTGCAGATGCCAACCACGAATGCGGCCTTGAAGAGCTACGCGGACTCGACGTGGATCTTCACCGGGCCGGTGCACATCACGATCACGAGCGCCGGCGCCAGGGTCGTCAGCAGCTCCGGCACCGTGCTCAAGTCGGGCACGGGCTACCCGCCCGCCGGCATCATCTACGTGCAGAACGGGACCTGCTCGACCAGCTTCAGCGCCAGCCAGGGCTACCCGTCGGGCGGCGGTTGTGGCGACGCCTGGGTGCACTCCACCACCGATTCGGCGGCGGACCTGACGATCGCGGCCGAGAACGACGTGATCATCGACGGGGACCTGACCCATTCGAGCTCGTCGGTGCTCGGTCTGATCGCCAACGGCTTCGTGCGCGTCTACCACCCGTGCTCGAGCGGCACCAACGGCAGCTCGTCTCCGGAGGACGGCAGCACCGGCTACCTCACGAGCCCCACCATCGAGGCCGCCATCCTCTCGCTCAACCACTCCTTCATGGTCGACAACTACGGCTGCGGCGACCCGATGGGCAACCTCTCGATCACCGGCGCGATCGCCCAGCAGTTCAGAGGCACGGTCGGCACGAACAGCGGCGGCACGATCAGCACCGGCTACATCAAGAACTACAACTACGACGCGGCGCTGAAGTACCACCAGCCGCCGTACTTCCTGGATCCCGTCCAGGCCTCCTGGAACCTCTTCTACCAGACGGAGCAGGTCCCGGCCCACTAACCCATTTGGGTGGTCGTCACGCTGGTGGCGACAGGGCGATAATGGCTGGGTGCGGGTCACCGGACGACACGCGGCCGGCGCTCGATCCCGGTTCGAGCTGGGTTCCGACGAGCGCCTGATCGCGCGCCTGCGCGCCGGCGACACGCGCGCGTTCGAGACGATCTACGACCGCTACGAGCGGCCGATCCGCTCCTTCTGCCGGCACATGCTCGGGCAGCCCGAGGATGCCGACGACGCGGCCCAGCACGTCTTCCTGTCCGCCTACAAGGCGCTGATCGGCACGGCCAACGCGATCGAGCTGAAGCCGTGGCTGTTCGCGATCGCCCGCAACCGCTGCCGCACGATGCTGCGCGGGCGCCAGCGCGGCCTCGGGATCGCCGAGCCGGTGGAGCGCGAGCCGAGCGTCGAGGGCCTCACCGTCGAGGTCGAGCGGCGCGAGCACCTCCACGACCTGCTGCGCGACATCTCGCGCCTGCCGGAGGAGCAGCGGGCCGCACTCATCCTGACCCAGCTGGAGACCCTCCGCCACGACGACGTGGCCCGCGTGCTCGGCGGTGCCACCCGACAAGGTCAAGGCGCTCGTGTTCCAGGCGCGCGAGTCGCTGATGGCCAGCCAGCAGGCTCGCGAGACGCCCTGCCGGGAGATCCGGGAGCAGCTGGCCACGCTCAGCGGCGCCGGGCTGAGGCGGCGGACGCTCAGGCGCCACCTGCGCGACTGCACCGGCTGCCGGGACTTCGAGCTGGGGCTGGCGCGCCAGCGGGTGGCCCTGTCGGCGCTGCTGCCGGTGGCGGCCACCCCCGTGGTCAGGCAGGTCGTGATCGGGCACGCGCTGGGCGGCGGCGCGAGCGCGAGCGGCGCGGCAGGCGCGGCAGGCGGCGTGGCCGCCAAGGCCGCGGTGCTCAAGGCGGCCACGGCGGTGGCGCTCGCCGCGGCGGGCACGGGCGCGGTGGTCGCGGCCACGCACCCGCGGCAGGCGGTCGCCAACGACGGCTCGACGCGCCCACGTCGCGCGAGCGGCAGCGGGCCCGCGGGTCCGCCGACGCACGGGCGCGGCGTGGCCACGGGCAGCGGCCGCTGGCGGCAGATCGGCGCCGCCTCCGCCCGGCCCCGGATTCGGGCCGCCTCCGGTCCCCAGGCTGCGCGACCCCCGGGGCCGCCGCCCAGCGACGAGGACGCCGACGATTGGGCCCCGACGCGGCGCTCCCGGGTCAGCCGAGCAAGGACACCGACCACGACGGCGACTGACGCGCGCCGGCGCTCAGCGCAGCGCCGGCGCGCGCGCCCCGTTCCCCGCAGCCGCTCCGTTCGCGGAGCGCGCCGTTCCCGGACACCTCGTGGATCGGGCCCGCCGTCTCGATCACGATGCGGCAGGGCCGCACCCTCAGCAGGTAGCTCGTGATCGGCCCGAACACGCGCTCGGCGGCGGGCGCGTGCGCCATGTCGAAGTAGACGATCTCGGATCCGCGCAGGCGCGCCTCGTCGACCAGCGCCTGGCCGGGACTGCGCGTCCGGATCACGCTGGTGCGCACCTTGATGTGCGACTCGCGCGCGCGGATGCGTGCCGCGTCCAGCAGGCTGCCCGCCATGCGCTCCTCCTCCTCCATCCCGGCGTCGAGCGACAGCTGGGGCGGGACCTGGATCACGTAGACCGCGTCCACGATCGCGTCCTCGCCGACCAGCTTGGCCGCGCGCCGCAGCGCTCCGGCGCTGATGTCGCTGCCGAAGATCGGCACGAGCGCGGAGCCGTAGGCCAGCTCGCTGAACCCCTCGGGCGCCTTGCCGTGCTCGATCCGGTACTGGGCCTTCGGGTCGAGACCCTGGGCGTGGCGGTACCAGAAGTACATCGTCATCCCGATCACCATCCAGCCGATGCCGACGGTGCGCGCCTCCACGTGCAGCACCACCACCGACACCCAGGCGGCGAACGTGCCGATCGCCCCCAGCACCGACGCCGAGCGGCAGGCTGCCGCCGCGGAAGGGCACGTTCCAGGGCCCGCGGTAGGGGCGCTTGCGGTCCGGCTCCTTGTAGCGCAGCGCCACGATCGCGACGTGCGCGGTGGTGAACGACAGCATCGCCCCGAAGCTGTAGAGGTTGCCCAGGAAGTCGGTCTTCCCCGGGATCAGGAGCAGCGCCGCCAGCACCGAGAAGAAGCCGATCGTGAAGTACGGGGTCCGGTACTTCGGGTGCACGCGCGCGAAGATGCCCGGCAGCTGGCGGTGCTCGGCGAGCGACCACGACAGGCGCGAGATCCCGATCAGCCCGGCGTTCGTGGCGATGATCAGGATCGTGGCCGCGAGGATCGCCGACGTAGTACCTGAACGCCAGCTGGAGACCGTGTCCGATCGGCAGCGCGGAGACGATCCCCAGCACCGGGTCGTTCTCGTACTTCGTGCCGAGCAGCGTGTGGTACCCCGTCGCGTCGTGCGTGACCGGCAGCGCGCTCAGCGAGATGATCGAGATGCCGGCGAAGATCCCCAGCACGGCGATCAGCACGTAGTTGACCGCCCGCGGCACGTCCTCGTCCGGGTCGCGCGCCTCCTCGGCCATGTTCGACACGGTCTCGATGCCCGTGTAGGCGACCATCGAGATCGAGAGCGCGAAGATCAGCTCCTTGAAGCTCGGCGCGACGCCCAGGTGGACCTGGTTGACGAGCACCGACGGGTGGAGGACCAGCGCGGCGCCCAGCACCACCAGCGCCGCCTGCGTCACGAGGTCGGCCAGCGCCAGGAAGATGTTCAGGTTGGCCGACTCGCGCAGCCCGCGGATGTTGAGCGCGGCGAGCAGCGCGATCACCACCATGCCGCCGATGATGTCGCCCGGGTTGTGGCGCAGCGCCGGGAAGAACGCGCCCAGGTAGTGCGGCACGAAGAACGCGCTGATCGCGATCGTGATGATGTAGTCGAGCGTCAGCGCCCAGCCGGCGAAGAACGAGGCGACCTCGTTGAAGGCGTGGCGCGCGAACGAGGAGGAGCCGCCCGGCCTCCGGGTACATCGAGGCGCCCTCGGCGTAGGTCTTGGCGGTGAGGGCGAACAGCCCGCCGGCGAAGATGAAGACCACCGGCGTGAGCCCGAGCGCGTGGGCGGCCACGAGCCCGAGCGCGTAGTAGATGGAGGAGCCGACGTTGCCGTATGCGGTGGCGAACAGGCCGGGCACGCCGACCGTCCGGCGCAGCCCCCGCTCGACTACGCGGGCCATTTGCCTCCCAGGCGTGACATCCCGCATCCAATCTTCGGATGCGCTCCGTCAACGGCCCGCTAAGAATCGCGCGCGGCGGCGTAGAGATTTCGTAAAGGGGCCCGCTAGGCGGGTTCGCGCAGCCGGTAGCCCACGCCCGGCTCGGTGACCAGGTAGGCCGGGCGCGACGGGTTGGGCTCGATCTTCGCGCGGATGTGCGCCACGTGGACGCGCAGGTAGTGGGTCTCGAGGTCGTAGCCCGGGCCCCCAGACCGCCTGCAGAAGCTGGCGCTGGGTGACGAGCTTGCCGCTGTGGCGCGCGAGCTCCGCGCAGGATGTCGAACTCGATCGGCGTGAGGTGGATCTCCTCGCCGCCGCGGGTCACGCGGCGGTCCGAGAGGTCGATCGAGAGCTCCCCGACCGTGACCAGCGGCTCGTCGCGCTCGTCGCCCGCGCGCCGCAGCACCGCCCGCAGCCGGGCCAGCAGCTCCTCGGTGCCGAACGGCTTCGTGATGTAGTCGTCGGCGCCGACATCGAGCGCCCGCACCTTCTCGCGCTCGTCGCCCACCGCCGACAGCACGATGATCGGCAGGCTGCTCCAGCTGCGCACCTCGGCGCAGACGTCCACGCCGCTGCCGTCGGGCAGCACCAGGTCGAGCACCATCGCGTCCGGCGGCCGCACCGACACCGCGTCGAGCGCCTCGGACTTCGTCTCCGCGGTGGCCACGTCGTAGCCCGCGTTGCGCAGGATCACCCGCAGGGCGCGCAGGATCTGAGGCTCGTCGTCGACGACGAGCACGTGCTCGCTCACGTCGAGCGGGCCGGCTCCGGCGCGACCGGGAACGACACCGCGAACGAGGTGCCGTCGGAGACGCTCAGCTGGATGCGGCCGTGGTTCGCCTCCACGAAGCCGCGGCAGATCGCCAGGCCCGAGGCCGGAGCCGCGGCCGGGTCGTGCCCGCGGAAGAACGGCTCGAACACGCGCGCCCGCTGGCTCGACGGGATGCCGCGCCCCCTGTCGACCACCCGGCACGGTCACCGCGCCCGCCGCCCGAGCCGCCGCTGATCCGCGACGGGCACGCCGTCGGGCGAGTAGTTGATCGCGTTGTCGATCAGGTTCGCGAACACGCGCTCGAGCTGGGCGGCGTCCGCCTGCACGAGCGGCAGGTCCGCGGGCAGCTCGATCAGCACCGGATGCTCCCCGCGGGCGGCCCGCACCTGCTCCACGGCCCCCGAGACCACGTCGCTGAGGTCGCACCAGTCGGTGCGCGGGTGCACCGCGCCCGCCTCGATCTTGGACAGGTCGAGCAGGTCGCCCACCATCCGGGCCAGGCGCAGGGACTCGCCCTCGATCACCGACGAGCAGGTCCTCACGGTCGGCCGGCGGAGAGGGCGCCCTCCCGCAGGCCGCCCGCCGCCGTGGTGATCGCCGTGAGCGGCGAGCGGAAGTCGTGCGAGACGGCGTGGAGCACCGCCGTCTTCGCCAGGTCGGCGCGGCGCGTGGCCTCGGTCTCGGCCGACTGGATCGCCACCCGCTCGCGCTCGTGCGCCACCTCCATCAGCTTGCCGAGCGCGCGCGCCAGCCGCTCGGCGTCCTCGCGCTCCCAGCCGATGCCGCGGCGCACGTAGAGCCAGCCGGAGCCGTCCCCGCTCTGCAGCCTGACGGCGTGCTCGTCCTTTGAATGCGAGGGCACCGGGCTCATGCTCACGCGGATCTCGCCGTCCGAGGCGATCCGCGGCAGCTCCTCGTCGATGCGCGCGCCCGCCATCACCGCGGAGGCCACCCGGGCCACCAGCGCCGCCTCGCGCTCGCGAACCTCGGCCAGCCGCAGCCGCGCCTCGGCCTCGTCGGCCCGCGCGCGCGACTCGCTGGCCAGCCGGCCGACCACCAGCGCGGCCACGAGGAAGACCAGCAGCGCCACCAGGTCGCGCGAGTGCGAGATGCGCAGCTGGTGGCGAGGGTCGACGAAGAAGAAGTTGAGCGCCAGCACGCTGCCCACGGCGGTGACCACCGCGGCCGCCCCGCTGCGGCGGACGGCGACGAAGAGGACGGCGAGCAGATAGATCGCGCGCAGATCGCCCACCGAGGCCACGCCCTCCAGCGCGGCGACGAGCAGCGTGGCCGCCGCGATCGCCCCGATCGCCTCGAGCGCCACGATCCCGGCCAGCCTGTAGCTGGGCGTTCCCACGCTCATTGGATCCAGTCTACGGTCGCTCAGACCGCTCTCGGGCGACCTCGGCGAAGCGCCGTCAGCGGAGGGAGCAGCGGACCTGGAAGATCGAGGTGAAGCCCGACAGGAAGCCGTTGCGGGCAGCGCGCAGGTAGAGGCGCCAGACGCGCACGCGCTCCGGTCCGGCCGAGCCGGACGCGCCTCGTCGAGCGAGTCGTCGAGGTTGCTTGACCCATGGCGCAGCGTCTCCGCGTAGTCCAGCCGGAAGTCCTCCACGTGGTCGGACCTCGAGCCCGGCGCGCTCGAGCGCCAGGGTCACGCGCGAGAGATGCAGCGGCGCGCCGTCCGGGAACACGTAGCGCTCGGAGAAGGGGCCCGCCTCGGGATCGCCCATGCGCAGGCGCGCGATGCCGTGGTTGAGCAGCTGGCCGCCCGGGGCGAGCAGCCCCGCGAGCTGGCTGGCGTAGAGGTCGATGTTCGCCGCGCCCACGTGCTCGACCATGCCGATGCTGGCGATCGCGTCGAAGCGGTCGCCGGCGAGCTCGCGGTAATCCATCACCCGGATGTCGATCTTGTCCGCCAGCCCGGCCTCGGCGGCCCGCTGGCGCGCGAGCGTCGGCCTGTGGCTCCGACAGCGTGATGCCCGACCACCTGCGCGCCGTAGTGCTGGGCGGCGTGGCGGGTGAAGCTGCCCCAGCCGCAGCCCACGTCCAGCACGCGCTGACCCGGCTGGATGTCGAGCTTCTTGCAGACCAGGTCGAGCTTCTGGAACTGCGCCTCCTCGAGCGTCTGGGCGCCGCGCGAGAAGACCGCGCAGCTGTAGGTCATCGACTCGTCGAGGAAGAGGGCGAAGAACTCGTTTCCGACGTCGTAGTGATGGCGGACGGCCCGTGCGTCGCGCTCACGGCTGTGGCGCTTGCCGCGCGGGCGCAGCTCCCACGGGGGGCGGGGCGGGCGGCCGCGTGAGCCCGACGGCGCGGACGGCGGACACGGCGAGGCGCGCGCGATCCGCCTTCGGCAGCGGCGGCGGCTGCCAGGTGTCGAGCAGCTTCGAGCGCGGCGTCGACGTCGTCGACCTCGAGCATGCCCGACACGTACGCCCGCCCGATGCCGAGCTGGCCCGGCGCGCGCAGCGCGTGCGCCACGGCCTGCGGCGAGCGCACGTGAAGTCGGGCCCGCCGCCGTTGACTGGGTGGCCGGAAGTCGCGTGCCGTCCCAGAACTCCACTTCGAAGGGCCGCTCGGGAAAGCAGCGGGCGAGCTCCTCGCGGAAGGGAGCGGTACGCGCGAACGGCATCAGGCTCGGCGCCGGCGAACGCCTTCAGGTCCTGGCGCTCCGGGCTGACCCGCACGACGTTCCACGCGAGGCCGAGCTTCTCCAGGCCGCGGATCACGAGTGCCGAGGGATCGAGCTCCCAGCGCCGCAGCCCGTGGGCGGCAGAGGTGGGGAAGGCGTGATGGTTGTTGTGCCACGCCTCGCCGAGCGAGGGCAGCGAGAGCCAGAGCAGGTTGCGCGACTCGTCTCCGGTCGAGAAACGCTTGCGGCCGAAGTAGTGGCACAGCGAGTTGATGCTGTAGGTGACGTGGTGGAGCACCAGGATGCGCACGGCTCCGCCCCACAGCAGCGCGGTGAGGCCGGCCTTCAGCGAGTGGCCGATCGCCAGGCCGAGCACGAACGGGGCAGCCAGGCCCACCACCGCCCAGACGAGAACGTGCGGTCCACGAAGCTCACCACGGGTCCTTCATCAGGTCGGGAGCGTAGCGCTCGCTTGGCGCCGCGCTGAGTGTGGATGAAGAGCCAGCCCACGTGTCGTGAGCGAGGCCGCGCAGGGCGCCGACCAGACCGCCGCCATGTCCCACGTGCGGGCTGTGCGGGTCGCCCTCCTTGTCCGAGAAGGCGTGGTGCTTGCGATGGTCGGCGACCCAGGAGATCACGGGACCCTCGATCGCGGCCGAGCCGAGCGCGGCGAAGATGAAGCGCAGCCTCGGGCTCGTGGCGAAGCTGCGGTGGGTGAACAGGCGGTGGAATCCGACGGTCACCCCGAGGCCGCAGAGCATGTAGAAGATCACGAAGATCAGCAGGTCGGTCCAATGAAGCGCCTTGTCCCAGAGCTGCCACGCCGACGAGGCCGAGCGCCAGCACGGGGATGCCGGTGACGAACCCCGTGATCGTGCGATCACGCGTTTCATGGTTGACCGGCTCGACGTCGTCCCGGACGACGGGACTCTGGATGGCAGACAAGGGATCCCCCTTCTGGCGAGTTCGGAGCGCGGTCCCTCCCCACAGATTTCTCTCCGGTGGGTCGGTCCCTGCCCCCGAGGCGCGTCAGCGCGCGGCGGAGTCTAGACCCCGGCCGAGTCCTGGCACAACGCAATTAGCGAATTCTTAAGCTGGATTAGGTCCCAAGCGCCGCGAGCAGCTCGATCCGGTTGCCGAATGGATCGTCCACGTAGAAGCGGCGAAACCCCGGCAGCTCGTCGTCCCAGCGCACCTCGCCGAGACGCTCGGCCAGCGCCTCGAGCTCCCCCTCGCCGGACACGCGCAGCGCGGGATGGGCCTTGCGGGCGGGCCTGAAGTCCGCCTCCACGCCCAGGTGCAGCTGCTGGGGTCCGCACCAGAACCAGACCCCGCCGCGCTCGCGCAGCGGCTCCGGCTTCTCGATCTCCGCCAGGCCCAGCAGCCCGCCGTAGAACGCGCGCGCCTGGTCCTCCGCGCCGGGCGGGCATGCCAGCTGGACGTGGTCGAGCTCGAGGATGCCTGATCGAGCCTCTACCAGGATGACGCCGAGCCGCTCGAGCTCGGCCACGATCGCCGCCACCGCGTCGTCCACGGCGCCGGCGCCGACCTCCACCTCGGGCGCGGCCGGCGCCTCGTACGGATCGTCGACCCCGGTCAAGCCCTGGATCTCGCCGCGGCGCGCGCGCGCGTAGAGGCCCTTCGGGTCGCGCCGCTCGCACTCCTCGAGCGGCGTGTCGACGAAGACCTCGACGAAGTCGCAGCCCGGCTCGCTCGTGCAGCTCGCGCGCGGCGGTCGCGGTCGCGCGCGTAGGGGCTGACCAGCGATCACCAGCGCGATCGCGCCCGGCGTCGGCGAACAGCCGCGCCACCTGCGCGGTGCGGCGCACGTTCTCGGCGCGGTCCTCGGGCGGAAGCCGAGGTTGCCGTTCAGGCCGTGGCGCAGGTTGTCGCCGTCGAGCCGGTAGGCCAGCGGCCCTGCGCGACCAGCCGCTGCTCGAGCGCGGCGGCGATCGTCGACTTGCCCGACGCCGGCAGGCCGGTCAGCCAGACCGTGGCGCCGCGCTGGCCGAGCGCTCGCCAGCGCTCGTCGCGGCTGAGCGCGCCGGCGTGCCAGGTGACGTTGGGCGGCGGGCGCCGGCTCGGTGATCGCGCTCGCCGGCCGACTCGCCGGTGTGGGCCTCGAGGATCATGCCGGCGCCGACGGTGTCGTTGGTCGCCTCGTCGATGAGGATGAAGCTGCCGGTGGCGCGGTTGCGGCGGTAGGCGTCGAAGACCAGCGGCGCGCTGGTGCGCAGCCTCAGCCGGCCGATGTCGTTGAGCTCGAGCGACGTCGGCCGTCTTGTCGCGGTGCAGGTGTCGACGTCGACGCGGTAGCGCACGTCCTCGACGGGCGTGCACCGAGCGCGTGGTGTGCTTGAGCAGCAGCCGGTCGCCCGCGGCCAGCGGCTCTCGCTCATCCAGCAGACCATCGCGTCGAGCTCGCGCGCCGGCGCGGGGCGGTTGTGCGGGCGGCAGATCATGTCGCCGCGCGAGATGTCGAGGTCGTCCTCGAGCCGCAGCGTCCACCGACATCGGCGGGAACGCCTCCTCGACCGGGCCGTCGGGCCGTCGATCGACGGCGATCCGCGTCGTGTCGCCCGAGGGCAGCACGAGCACCTCGTCGCCCGGCGCGCAGCACGCCGGCGGCGACCTGGCCGGCGTAGCCGCGGTAGTCGTGGTGCTCCTCGTCCCGGGCGGATGACCCACTGCACGGGGAAGCGGCGTCGATGAGGTTGCGGTCCGACGCGATGTGGACGTGCTCGAGGTGGTAGAGCAGCGGCGGGCCCTCGTACCACGGCATGCCGCGCGAGCGCTCGACGACGTTGTCGCCGTGCAGCGCGGAGATCGGGATGAACGTGACGTCGGTCGACTCGAGCTTGGCGGCGAAGTCCTCGAAGTCTCGACGATCCCCTCGAAGAGCGTCCTCGTCCCAGTCGACGAGGTCCATCTTGTTGACGCACGACGACGAGGTGCGGGACGCCGAGCAGCGAGGCGATGAAGGCGTGGCGCCGCGTCTGCTCGATCGACGCCCTTGCGCGCGTCGACGAGGATGATCGCCAGGTCGGCGGTCGAGGCGCCGGTGACCATGTTGCGCGTGTAGTGCACGTGGCCGGGGGTGTCGGCGATGATGAACTTGCGCCGCGGGGTCGCGAAGTAGCGGTAGGCGACGTCGATCGTGATGCCCTGCTCGCGCTCGGCGCGCAGGCCGTCGGTGAGCAGCGCGAGGTCGACGTCGCCGTCGCCGCGCGCGGCGGCTCGCCTCGCTCGACGTGCTCGAGCTGGTCCTCGAAGACCTGCTTGGAGTCGTAGAGCAGCCGGCCGATCAGCGTCTACTTGCCGTCGTCGACCGAGCCGGCGGTGGCGACGCGCAGCAGTGCCGGCGGGCGTCGACAGCGGGCTCCGGCGCGCCGTTGCCCTCGACGAGTGGCCTCGCTCGGGACTCACTAGAAGTAGCCCTCGCGCTTGCGGTCCTCCATCGCGGCCTCGCTGACGCGGTCGTCGGCGCGCGTCTCGCCGCGCTCGGTGATGCGCGTCGCGGCGATCTCGGCGACGACCTCGTCGAGCGTCGCGGCGGTCGACTGCCACCGCGCCGGTGCAGGTCATGTCGCCGACCGTGCGGTAGCGCACCGACGCGGTGAACGGCTCCTCGCCGGCGAGCAGCTCGATGAACGGGCTGAGCGCGTAGAGCATCCCGTCGCGGTGGAAGACCTCGCGCTCGTGCGCGAAGTAGATCGACGGCAGCTCGAGCCCCTCCTCGGCGATGTACTGCCAGACGTCGAGCTCGGTCCAGTTGAGAGCGGGAACACGCGCACGTGCTCGCCGCGGCGGATGCGGCCGTTGTAGAGGCCCACAGCTCGGGGCGCTGGCTCTTCGGGTCCCACTGGCCGAAGTCGTCGCGGAAGGAGAAGATCCGCTCCTTCGCGCGGGCGCGCTCCTCGTCGCGGCGGGCGCCGCCGAACGCGGCGTCGAAGCCGTGCTCGGCGATCGCGTCGAGCAGCGTGACGGTCTGCAGGCGGTTGCGCGACGCGCGCGGGCCGGTCTCCTCGACGACGCGGCCCTGCGTCGATCGAGTCCTGCACGGAGGCGACGATCAGCCGCTCGCCGAGCTCGGCGACGCGGCGGTCGCGGAACTCGATCACCTCGGGGAAGTTGTGGCCCGTGTCGACGTGCATGAGCGGGAACGGGAAGCGCGGGGCGGAACGCCTTCTCGGCGAGCCGCAGCAGCACGATCGAGTCCTTGCCGCCGCAGAACAGCAGCACCGGGCGCTCGAACTCCGCGGCGACCTCGCGCATGATGTGGATCGCCTCGGCCTCGAGGCTGCAGGTGGGCAGCTCGTAGCTCACGGGGAAACACTCTATTAGAGGTCAGCTTTTACCCGTTTCCC
>CAVSNA010000009.1:0-80189 GCA_963729205.1 uncultured Thermoleophilaceae bacterium | reverse complement strand
GCAGGACGGGCGCCGCCTCGATGGCGGCCGTGACCCCGCGCGCGTAGGCCTCGAGCACCTCAACGTCGCGCGCGGACAGCAGCGCCCGCTCGTGCTCGGCGAAGCGGCGCAGGCCCAGCGTGCGCATCAGCCGGTCCACCTGGAGGCCATCCTCGCCGGCGAACTCGGACAACCGGCCCGAGCCGGCGCGGCGGTAGAACTCGAGCTGCCAGAGCCGGTCCTGGCCCTGCACGAACCCCTGGGCGAAGCAGAAGTCGGCGTCGCCGCGCGCCTCTATGCGAGGCACGCCGAGCGCGTCGCGCGAGATCTCGACCGGCGCCTCGAGGCCCTGGACCCGCACCGAGCCGCGCGTCTGGGGCAGCGGGCGGCGGAAAAGCTGGTACCAGAGACCCAGCGAGCCAGCGCTCGCGGTTGCAAGCGCTGCTGCGGCGATTCCGGACGGTGAGCGGCGAACCTGCACGAGTCCGCCCGATTCTGGCAGTTCCGTCCTCTCGCCCGCCTACCGTCAATAAGTCCACCATGGAAACGCTCTTCTTCATCCTCGGCGCAGCGCTCGGCGGATTCGTCGTGTGGCTGATCATGCGCGCGCACGTGAAGAACGCGCTTGGAGCGCGGCGCGACACGGCGGCGATGTTCGAGTCGCTGTCGGCCAAGGCGCTGCGAGATTCCAGCGAGTCCTTCCTCCAGCTCGCCAAGGCAGAGCTCGGCCAGCATCACGTGTCCGGCCGCGAGGAGCTCGACAAGCGCCAGCGCGCGATCGAGCAGCTCGTGAAGCCTATGGCGGAGGGTCTCGACAAGGTGCGCGGCGAGCTGGAGCAGCTCGAGCGCGCGCGGCGCGAGTCACACGGCAGCCTGACGATGCACATGCGCTCGGTGGCCGACACGCAGGAGCGGCTGCGGAAGGAGACCGCAGGCCTCGTCACCGCGCTGCGCTCGCCGGCCACGCGCGGGCGCTGGGGCGAGATCCAGTTGCGCCGCGTCTGCGAGATGGCGGGGATGCTCGCCCACTGCGACTTCACGGAGCAGTCCACGCTCGACTCCGACGGCGGCAGGCTGCGCCCGGACCTGATCGTGAAGCTGCCCGGCGGCAAGGACGTGGTGGTCGACTCGAAGGTGCCGCTCGAGGCGTATCTGAACGCCGTCGAGGCCGACAACGACGACCAGCGCCGCGAGCAGCTTGCCGTCTACGGCCGGCATGTACGCGACCACGTGGCCAAGCTCAGCCAGAAGTCCTACTGGTCGCAGTTCTCCTCCGCGCCCGAGTTCGTGGTGATGTTCCTGCCCAGCGAGGCCTTCTTCAGCGCCGCGCTGGAGCAGGTGCCCAGCCTGATCGAGGAGGGCGTGGAGCAGCAGGTGCTGATCGCCACGCCCACCACGCTGATCGCGCTGCTGCGGGCGGTGGCCTACGGCTGGCGGCAGGAGAAGGTGGCCGAGAGCGCCCGCGCTGTCAGCGACCTGGGCCGCGACCTCCACGGCCGCCTCGGCACGCTCGTGGGCCACTTCATGAAGCTCGGGCGACAGCTCGATTCATCGGTGAAGGCCTACAACGAGACGGTGGGCTCGCTCGAGGGCCGGGTGCTGGTCACGGCGCGGAAGCTCTCCGAGCACGGCGCGACGTCGGAGGACAAGGACCTTCCGGAACCGCAGCAGATCGAGACGGCGGCGCGCTCCGTGCAGCCGCTCGAGCCGGTCGATCAGGACGAGTTCGCGTCGGTCCGCCGCCTGGCGGCTGGCCTAGCGGCTGACGATTCCCTCGAGCGACTCGGCCGCCTCGAGGACGGCGGTGCGGGCATCCTCGGGCTCCAGCACGGCGGCGTCGCCGGCCTCCTTGAGGATCTCGCGCGCCAGCCACTCGTTGCCCGCGTACTGCAGCTCCACGATCACGGCGCCGCCCTTCAGGTCCTGCGACCACGCGCCGGTCCTCGCGCGCCCAGCGGGCTCGCTCGGGGGCGATCCACACGCGCGCGGTGCGCGACGCGGGTACCTCGCCCGTGCGCGCCCAGCCGGGCACGTCCGGCTTGATGTCGGGCCGCGGCTCGAACGTCTCGTCGATGATCCGGGCCTCCTTGATGCGGTCGAGCCGGAAGCTGCGCGACTCGTCCTTGGCCGGATCCCAGGAGTGCACGTACCAGCCCTCCTGGCCGTTCATCAGGTGGTAGGGCTCGATGCGCCGGCCGGCGGTGAGCTCGTCCTCGTTCTCCTTGTAGTAGTCGATCTCGAGGATGTGGTTGTCCACGATCGCCTGGCTGACCACGCGGGCGATGCCGGAGTCGTCGCCCGTGGCGGTGGTGATCTGCAGCCCCTCCGCGGGCCGGGTCCTGGCCCAGCGCGGCGACGATCTTCTCGCGCGAGGACGCCAGCGAGCCCTCGGGGATGTGGTCGCCGAGCAGGTCGATGGCCGCGACGAGCGCCTTCGCCTCGAGCGGCAACAGGCGCGCCGGCTTGGCGAAGTTGTCGCCGTAGGGCTCGGGGTCGACCTCGATCGTGTCGCCGTGCACCTCGGCGTAGAGCACGTAGCTGCCGCCGCCGAAGTTCACGACGTTCAGCACGTCGATGTCCTCGCGCAGCTCCTCCTCGCTGACCTGGAGGTTGCTCGCACACGGCGCTGACCTGGAGCAGCTCGGCGTTGCGGGCCGCGTCGATCAGGATGCCGGCCAGCGTGACCAGGCGGGCGAAGCGCTCGGGGCGGATCGGCGTCTCGCGCCTGCCGTTGGTCTCCGGCTCCTCGGCGGGCTCGGCCTTCTTCCTCGCGGCGGCCGCCACCTCCGGCCCGGTGGAGTGGCGCTCCATGATCAGGGCGAGGCGCTCGGCGGCCTCGTCCACCAGCTCCGGCGGCTCGAGGATGCGGGCGCGCTCGCGCAGCCCCAGCACCCAGGACACCACCGCGCGGGAGTCCGCGTACTCGGTCTCGAAGATCACGCCGTCGCCGTCGGGCGCCGGAACCGTGCGGCCGGCGTGGCCGAAGTGGCGCTCCACCAGCCAGTCGATCTTGCTCGAGATCCAGACGCGCGCGGTGGCCACGGGGTCGCCGAGCTGCCAGTCGGTGCGGGTGGCGTAGACGCGCGGATCGAAGTCCTCCGGCGGCGCGAAGTCGTGCTCGGCCTTCGACGAGTAGCCCACCTTGCCGCGGATGCGCGAGAGGCGGAACACGCGCACGTCCTTGCGCTCGTGCGAGTGGCCGATGAGGTAGAACTGGCCGCCGCGGTAGAGCAGGTGGTAGGGGTCGACCTTGCGCGACTCGCGCGCGTCGCGGCCGATCGTGTAGTAGTCGAACAGGATCGTCTTGCGGCGGAAGATCGCCGTCTCGATCTTCGACAGCCGCTGCGACAGCTCGCGCCCGCCGGCGGCCGCGGTCACGCCCAGCGCCACCGAGCGGTGCTCGGGCGCCGCCAGCGGCGAGGGCCTGCCCCAGGACAGCTGCTGCAGCGCCAGGCGCAGCGGCTCGGCGTAGGCGAACTCGCCGTCCAGCAGCGACAGCGCCGTGTTCAGGGCGCCCAGCTCCGCGTCCGTGAACGCGATCGCGGGCAGGTAGAAGTTCTCGGGCGGCAGCGAGTAGTTCTCCGCCTCGTAGTAGCCCTCGGCGGGCTTGTCGACCTTCAGCTCGATGCCGAGCGAGTCGAGCTCCGCGCGGTCCGCGTAGAAGCGGCGCGCGAAGGCGTCGTCGTTCATGCCCGAGTAGCCCTCCACCTCGCGCTTGATCTCGAGCGCGGTGATCGGGCGCCGCTCCGCCATCAGGAATGAGATCAGCGAGAGCTGACGGATCAGCTTTTCGGTGTCCTTAGCCATAAGCCTCCGGGAGGGAGGATAAGAGGGAAACCCACCCGGCACGGAGCAAGGGTCCGCGACCGGACGGATTGATTGCCGCTGTTTGCGAGGTTGTGCCGGGCTGCGGGCTAAGCGGCTTCGCGCGAGGCGAAGTACGCCGAGCCGCTCAGGGCGCGGTCGAAGCCCGACCAGCGCTCGCCGTCGGCGAGGCTCTTCTCGATGCGGTCGAAGCTGCCGAGGCGGCCGCCGAGGTTGTCGACCATGTGCACGAGGGTGGCCTCGCGCGTGCAGGGCACCACCGGGCTGCCGTGCTCGAGCTGGCCGTGGTGGGAGAGCACGATGTGGAGCAGCGCCTGCTCGGTGTCGGCCGGGAAGCCCGGGATCTCCTCGATCAGCCGCCGCACGAGGTAGTACCCGAGCGGGATCTCGCCCTGGAGCTTGCCCGCGTCGCTCAGCTCGATGGCGCCGTTCTCGGCCGTGTAGGCCTCGATCTTGCCGATGTCGTGCAGCAGCGCGCCGGTGACCGCCACGTCGCGGTCGATGCCCGGGAAGGTGGCCGACAGCGCGCTGACGCCCTCCGCCACCGACAGGCAGTGCTCGATCAGGCCGTGGCGGTAGGCCTGGTGGTAGTACTTGGCCGCCGGGGCGTCGCGCCAGCGCCGCCAGATCTCCGAGTCATCGGCGAAGCAGCGCTCGAGCAGCTCGCGCAGGTGCGGGTCCTGCATCGTGGCCGACCAGGCTCCGCAGGTCGGCCACCATCTGATCGACGGGGCGGGATGGGCCCTCCTCCAGCATCGCGGGCTCGTACTCGCCGGCTCGGCGGCGCGCAGCGAGCGGACCGTGAGCCAGGAGCCGTAGCGCTGGTCGACGGAGAAGTTGCCGACGACGCGCACCACGCCGCCCGGCGGACAGCACTCGAACAGCTCGTCCACGCCGTCCCAGATCACGGCCTCGACGGTGCCCGTGACGTCGCCGAGCTGGAGCTTGATGAAGGCCTCGCCGTTCTTCTTCTGGCGCCGCGCGCGCTCCCTGACCGCGAACACGGAATCGATCGTCTGGCCGTCCACGAGGTCCCGGACGAAGAGCTTGGCGGCGGTGAGAGTCTGCTGCTCCATCGACAAATTCACCGTAATCGGGGATCCGGACGGCACGGCTTCGCCGTTAGGCTGCGTGCATGGCAGAGCACCACCCCGCCGTGCTCGTCACCGGTGGCACCGGTGCGCTCGGCGCCGCGGTGCTCGAGGAGCTGCTGCAGTCGGGCTATCCCGTCACCGCGACCTGGCTCGTGGAGGCCGAGCGCGAGCGCGCCGAGCGCGACCTCGGGCACCACGCGGGCCTGACGCTCGTCGAGGCCGACGTGCTGGACGAGCAGGCGGCGGCGGACGCGGTGGCGGGCGTGGACGAGCTGGGCGCCGTGGTGAACCTCGTGGGCGGCTACTCGGCGCCGGGCAAGGTGCACGAGTCGAGCGTCGAGGACTTCGAGACGATGCTGCGGCTGAACCTGCGGCCGGCGTTCCTGCTCGCGCACGCGGCGATGCCGCGCCTGGTGGCGGCGGGCGGCGGCTCGTTCGTGTGCGTCTCGGCGCGGCCGGCGCTGCGGCCGTTCTCGGGCGCCGCCGGCTACGTCACCGCGAAGGCCGGGGTGCTCGCCTTCGTCCAGGCCCTCGACGCCGAGTACCGCGGCGATGGCGTGCGCTCCAACGCGGTCCTCCCGAGCGTGATCGACACGCCGGCGAACCGCCGCTCGGAGCCGGATGCCGACCACTCCAAGTGGGTGCCGCCGCAGCAGATCGCGAAGGTGATCCGCTTCCTCGTGTCGGACGACTCGGCGCCCACCAGCGGCGCCGCCCTGCCGGTCTACGGCCGCGCCTAGGCCTCTACGCGCGCGGGTAGTGGAACGCCTGGCTCTGGGTGACCTTCGCCGCGAGCGAGCCGTCGTCCAGGCGCAGCTCGGTCTCGACCACGATCAGCGTGCGGCCCTTGTGGAGCGGGCGCGTGGTCGCGGTCAGCGAGCCCTCGCGCACGGCGCGCAGGAAGTTGGTCTTCGACTCGATGGTGGAGGTGCCCGACGCGCCCTCGGGCAGGTTGAGGAACGCGCACGCGCCGCCGCACGAGTCCGCCAGAGACATCGCCGCGCCGCCGTGCATCAGGCCGCCGGCCGTGCAGCGCTCGGGCGACCACTCGAGGCGGCCGCGGACCAACTCGGGGGTGGCCTCGAGCAGCTCGATGCCCACCAGCGCGGCGAAGGGCATCGCGTCGCGCAGTCCCGAGAGCGCGGCGACGTCGGTCATGTGCGTCCCGCCAGCAGCGCCCAGCGCTGTGCCACCTGAAGCACGCCCGCCTCGTCGCGGTGGGCCTCGAGCCCGGTGGGCTCGCCGCCGTCCGCCTCGGCAGTAAGCGCCGACAGCACCTCCGCCGCCGCCTCCGGCTGCGGCAGCCCGCGCTCCAGCCACGGCTCGGCCGGCAGCACCTGGCGGCGCTCGTCGCGGCTCTCGATCGATACGCCCGAGCGCTCCAGCAGCGCGATCAGCTCCTCCTCGGAGAGCGCGGTGGTGTGCGAGACATCGCGCAGCCGCTCGAGCTCGTTGTGGCGCGCGCCGCCGTCGACCATGTCGATCACCGCGACGCAGCCGCCCGGCCGCACCACCCGCGCCATCTCTCGCGCGACCGGCTCTGCGTCGGGCAGGTGGTGGAACGCGAAGCGGCTCACGGCGACGTCGAAGGAGCCGTCCACGAACGGCATCGCCGCGGCGTTGCCCTCCACGAACAGCACGTTGCCGGCGCCCTCCTCCTCGGCGCCGCGGCGGCCGGTGTCCAGCATCTCGCGCGTGAGGTCGAGCACCACGAACTGACGCGCGCGGCCGGCCAGGCGGCGGGAGAGGTGACCCGCGCCGCCGCAGACGTCGAGCACGGTCTGGTCCGCGGAGAGGGGCAGATGGTCGCCGATCCAGCCGGCGATGCCGCGGTTGTCGAAGAGGTTGCCGGGCCTGGCGAAGTCAGGCGCCTGGCGCCCGAACTCGCGTTTGACGACGTCGGCGTGGTCGGCCATCGAGACCGCCCAGCCTAGTCGCCGGGGGAATCGATCAGCACCTCGAGGAGACCCGGGAAGCGGGACTCGAGGTCGTCGCGGCGCAGGCTCATGTAGCGCTCGGTGCCCTCGGCGCGAGTGCGCGTGACGCCGGCCTCGCGCAGCAGGCGCAGGTGGTACGAGCAGGTGGAGGCGGGGAGGCCCAGCGCAACCTGCACCTGGGAGCAGGTGCGCTCGCGGTCGTCTGCGAGCACTCGGACGATCTGCAGCCGCAGCGGATCGCCGACCGTGCGCAGCACCGTGGCCAGGTCGATCTCCGAGCTGGCCGGATGTCGGATCTCACGTAACGAGGTAGCCACGCGTTGTATGCTACAACAGTATTTCCAAATATTTGGAAACTTGAAATAGGAGCCGAGAGGAAATCCAGCATGTCAGCCCTTTCAGTACCGATCCGACGCCCACAACTCGGCACCACCCCTGCCTTCGCGCTCGTGGCCTCGATCATCGGGCTCGCGCTGTTCGCGTCGGCCACGCCCTCGCCGCTGTACGGCATCTACCAGCAGGAGTGGCACTTCTCCACGCCGGTTCTGACGCTGGTCTACGCGGTCTACTGCTTCGGCGTGCTCACGGCGCTCCTGCTCATCGGGCGCATCTCCGACGAGGTCGGCAGGCGGCCGGTGCTCACGCTCTCGCTGATCGGGCTGTTCGGCGCCGGCGTGCTGTTCGCCGTGGCCCACTCGGTGGGCATGCTGTTCGCCGCCCGCGCGCTGCAGGGTCTGATGACGGGCGCCGCGCTCGGCGCCGCCGGGGCGGCGCTGCTCGACCTCCACCCGCGCGGGGACGGTCAGCACGCGGGCCTGATCAGCGGTGTGGTCAGCACCGCCGGGATCGGCAGCGGCGCCCTCGTGGCCTCGGTGCTGGTCCAGTACGCGCCGGACCCGCTCGTCACGCCCTTCCTGGTCCTGCTGTTCCTGATCGCCATCGCCCTCGCGGGCACGCTCGCTCTCCCCGAGCCCGTCACTCGCAGCGCCGGCGCTCGCCTGCGCCCGCAGTGGCCGCGCGTGCCGCGCCTCGATCAGGGGCCCGTTCGCGCTCTCCAGCCTCGGCGTCCTGGCCTCGTGGTCGATCGGCGGCCTCTACCTCGCCCTCGGTCCCGGCCTGGCCACGCACCTGCTGAACACCACCAACCACCTCGCCGGTGGCGCCGCCGTGCTCGCGCTGGCGGGGGCGGGCGGAGTGGCCCAGCTCCTGTGGCACAGGCTCGAGCCGCGTCGTGCCGCCTCGATCGGCTCTGCGGTGCTGGCGCTCGGCATGGCGCTCACGGCGGCCTCGCTGTCCACCGGCTCGGCCGTGCTGTTCTTCGCCGCCACCGCGATCACCGGCGCCGGCTTCGGCCTGGCCTTCCTCGGCGCGCTGCGCTCGCTGACCGCCGTGGTGCCGGAGCGCCACCGCGCCGCGGTGATGTCGGCCTTCTACGTGGTGGCCTACCTCTCGATCTCGGTGCCGGCGGTGGCCGCCGGCCTGGCCGTGCCCTCGCTCGGGCTCGAGCCGACCTTCAGGCTGTTCAGCGGGATCGTGGTGGTGCTGGCGCTGGGCGTGAGCTTCGCGGCCGCCTACCGCGGGCAGGACGCGCCCACCACGCGCCAGGGCCCGGTGGCCGCCAGCTCCCGGTAGTCGCCGCCGACGGCCGGCAGCCAGGGCGCGCCGGCCCTGCGCCTGGCCTGGAGCACCACGCCCGTGCGGCGCGGCTTGAAGTGCACGTCGCCCAGGTGGACGTGCATCGCCCAGGCCACGCGCGGGGTGGCGTAGAGCTGGGTGACCGGCGCGCCGCACGCGAGCAGTCGCCCGCGCCCGCCCGCGAGCCGGATCGCGCCCGGCAGCGTGCGCTGGAGCTTGGCCTCGTGTGACACGCCCGGGCCCGCGGCGCGCAGGTCGTCCGCGCGGTCGAGGGTCCACGGCAGGGACGCCGCGGCCACCAGCGAACACGGTGGCGGCGCCCACGAGCAGCCGACGGCAACCTCGCGCGCGCGAGCAGCGCCCTGCCCGCCGAGGCCCAGCCCACCCCCGCCACCACGCATGCGATCCCGACCGGGGCGATCAGGTAGCGCGGGTTGCCCGAGTAGCCCGCCTGCGCCATCGCCGCCACCAGCCCGAGCCAGCCGAGCGCGCCCAGCCCGAGCACCAGCGTGACCCGCTCGACCCCCGGCCGCGGCCGCCAGTTCGCGAGCGCCAGCCCGAAGCCGACAAGCACCGGCAGGAGCAGTGCCGTGCGGCCGTCGGATAGCACCGCCAGCGCGGGGTGGGCGGCCAGGCCGGGCACGTTCGAGCCGGCCGTGAGCTCGCGCGCGCGGTCGGAGGCGCGGAACGCGTCGCCCGAGCCGATCAGCTCGGGCAGCAGCCAGAGAGCCGGGACGGCGAGCGCCAGCCCCGCGCTCAGGCGGCGTGCGGCCGGCTCGCGCAGGCACAGCCAGATGCCATAGGCGGCCGCGAACGGCCAGACCTCGGGCCGCAGCAGCGCCGCGAGGAAGCCGAGCACCAGCGCCTGCCGCTGACGGCCGGCCAGGTGGCGATCCACCGCCCACAGCACCAGCGCGAGCAGCATGCCCTCCGAGTAGCCGATCCAGTCGCTCCAGAACCAGCCGCGGCTGAAGACCAGGGCGGCGACGGCGATCACGCCCGCGGCGGCGCCGGCCAGGCGCGACGCGATCCGATAGGCGAATACCAGGCCGAGCAGCGCGCTCGGCCCGGGCCACCACCAGCCACAGCCACGGCGCCGCGCCCCCGGCCAGCGAGAAGACGCTGGTGAACGCGACCGGCAGCGGCTTCCAGGAGGGCCCGCCGCTCGTCTTCAGGTCGAGCTCGACAACCTCCCGGCCCCACACGACCCAGGACAGCGGGTCGTAGCTCGGGGCCCCGGGGAGCAGCAGCGACAGGCCCGCAAGCGCAAGGCATCCGGCCAGCGCGACCTTGATCGACACGCGCGCATTATCCGGCGCGGCGGCGGGCGGAGACGGCTGCCTCCGCCCGCTCTGCGCTCAGCCCACGGTGTACTCGTACGGGATCGCCAGCAGCTCGTTCCCGAACGTCAGGAACTGGCTGAAGTCGTCCACGTAGAGCGTGCCCCGGACCACCCTGCCACGGCGGCCGCTGGGCGTGATCGTGAGCTTCAGCGAGCCCGTCTTGCCAGCTCCGACGGTGACCGGCGCAAAGGCCGGGGCGTTCGGATCGACGGCCTGCTGCCAGGCGTCGCCCGGTCGACGGATCGGCGTTCAGGTCGAACCCGCTGGTGTGGGCCACCATCCCGGTGCTCACCTTCCCTGCCGTGATCGGAGCCGAGAACGGCCCGATCGGCGTGGGGGCCACGAACCACACGCTCGGCGTGAGCTCCCGCGCGCTGAACTGCCCGGAGGCGGTGTTGCCCGACGGGGTGGCGACCAGATGCGGATCGCCGAAGCCCCAGTCGAACGTGACCGGCCGCGTGGCCTGGGCCGCCGCGGACACCATGGTGGTCTGCGTCGGCATCAGGTACTGCGGCGGCAGGTCGTCGGGCGACAGCGGCAGGGCCAGGTTCTGGTCCGGCGTGATCGCCAGCAGCGGCAGGTCCTGCTTCCCGGGCAGGCGCGGGTCGAGGAACAGATCCTCGGACGCCGGCCCGTCGTTCGACACCTTGATCGTGGCCTTCACCGCCTTGCCCGCGGGCAGCACGGTGCTCGAGCTGTTCGGCAGCCCGCTGATCGTCGCGTTCGGCGCCGCGAACGTGACGCGTCCGGAGTACGGCGTCGAGAGCGCGTTGCCGCCCACCGGGTTCGTCACGTCCACCACGAAGCGCCAGCGCCCCGGCCGCGGGTTCAGGTGGTAGGCCTGAAGCGCGTGCGTGGCCTTGGGGTTCGTGGGGTCGCCGCGGCTGGTGCTCTCCGCCCCGACCGCCTGGCCGTCCGGGTCGATCAGCGTGCCGTTGATCGAGGTACCGGCGTTGTCCGGGAACGTGAGCGTCACGCCCAGCTCCGGCTTGCCGGCGGGCACGTTGAAATCGAACGTGTTCAGCTGGCCGGGGGAGAAGGCCCGGCCGTTGCCGCCGATGAGCGTGCCGGAGAAGCTGCCTCCGTTCGCCCCGATGCTCACCAGCGAGCGGAGCGCGATCGGGACCACCGAGTGGCTGCCGCCGCTCGAGTCGAGCAGCAGGTCCTGGTTCGAGTCCCCGGCGCTGCGCGGGATCGTGACGCCCACGTGGAAGCTGCCGGTCTGCCCTGGCGCGAGGGTCAGGGCCGACGGGCTCACGGGCGCACCGGCGCCGTAGCTCTGGCTCGTGAACTCGTAGTGGACTGGGCCGCTGAAGGTCCCGTCCCGGAGGAACACGATCGCCGTCCAGGTGCCGGCCACGGGCGTGTGGACGTCCACCTCGCCGTGGTTGCCGTTGCCCTGCGGGCGCGTGTATGCGGCGTAGTCGCCGTTCGGGTCGATCAGCGTCAGCCCCACGCGCGCGTTTGGCCCGGGCCAGGCGTCGTAGGCCACCAGCCGGTCGGCCCCCGCGGGCACCGTGAACTGCACCTTCTGGTACGGGCCGCGCCGCGCCGAACTGGTCGATGAACGTCGGGTTGCCCGAGTTCAGGTTCACCGTGCCGGTCTTGTCCGACAGCGCGCCGCCCAGCGCGCGCGTGTGCGCGCGCACGATCTGGGTGGCGGAGCCGACGTTCGTGACCTTCACGTCGGACGAGTTCGGCGTGGTGCCGGCCTCGCCGCTCAGGTCGAGCTGCGTCGGCCCGATCACCAGCCCGCTGCCCGTGGGCGCGGGCGAGCCCTGCGAGTTCGACACCGAGCGCGCCGCCTGCACCGCGCCGAGCGTGTTCATCTCGCCGGCACCCTGCTCGAAGCTCGGGAAGCCGAGGTCGGTCGCCGTGCTCGTGAGCAGCTGCTTCACCAGCGCCGGGGACGGTGTGTGCCCGGCGTGGGTGTCGCGGTAGGCCTGGATCACCAGCGCAGCGCCACCCGCGATGAACGGGGCCGACTCGCTGGTGCCGCCGAACTGCTGGATCGGCGAGCCGTCGCCGGCGAAGTTGGTGCACTCCTCGTAGACGTCGACGTCCGTGCTGCAGAGCGCCCAGCCCACCTCACCCGGCGCCACCAGATCCAGCTCACGGCCGTCCTGGGTCGGGCCGGCCGACTCGATCGAGGAGATGTTGTCGCTCAGCCAGCTGTGGCTCGAGAACTGGAAGGCGTACGCCTCACCCTGGGCGTAGCCGCGGAAGTTGGTGCTCGCGCCGGCGGCGATCACGGACGGGTCGCTGGTGGCGGAGCTGACGCTGGATTCAACGCCTGAGTCGCCGGTGCTCTCCACCACGGTGATGCCGGCGGCCGCGGCCTGCGAGTTGAACTGGCGCGTGAGGTCCTGTGCGGTGTCCGGGATCGGGTACTCGCCGAAGGACTCGCTGAGCACGTCGGCGTGGTCGTGCGTGACCGCGTAGTCCAGCCCCTGGAGCACCGTCGAGTCGAACGAGGAGCTCGAGTTGCCGAACACCTTCATCCCGATCAGCGAGGCGCCGGGCGAGATGCCGAGCACGCGGATGTTGCAGCCCGCGGGCAGCGGGTGCTGTGGGACGTTGAACTTCGACAGGTCGTAGACCTGCCGGCCCTGGGCGGCGATGGAGCTGGCGTCGCCGAACGCCTCGGCCGCGCCGGTCACGGCGTTCGGGCCGTCACCGCTGAAGTCCTGGTAGTCGATGAAGACCTTCGACCCGTCCGGCCGGATGAAGTCGGCGTTGTTCGGGTCCAGGCCGTCGGCGAAGAAGGCGACCTTCACGCCGGCGCCGGTGGCCAGCGCCTGGGCCTGCGGCGTGCTCGAGTCGGAGAAGGCCGTGTGGGTGGTCTGGAGCGCCTCGGGCTCGAGCAGCGGCTTGCTCGGGTCGGACGGGCACGTGCCCGCGACCGGGGTGCCGTTGGGCGCCGTCGGACCGGCGGCGCTGCGCGCGACCGTGCGCGTGTTGGCCGGCTTCGGCAGCCGGATCACGGCGTCGGGCACGACCCTGGCCACGGCCTTGTTGGCGCTGAGCTTGGCGGCCTCTGCGTTCGACATGCGTGCGGAAAAGCCGTTCAGCACCGTGTACTGATGGCTGACCCTGCCGCCGGAGCGCGCGACCTGGGCGACCAAGGGGGCCTGCTCGGCCTTCACGGCGCGAACACGCGCCGCCACCAGCCGGCGGGTGGCCGGTAGCGCGCGGTGCTGGCTGCGCAGGACGACGATCACGCGGCGCGAACCGCGCGCGTCACGGAGCACGCGGGCTCGCGAGAGCCCGCGGTAGCGAGGCGTCGAATGTCGCCCGGGGGAGCTGGCGAGCGTCACGCCGGTGGCGGCCACTCCCGCGATCAGGATCCCAACGCCTACCGCTGGCAGGCGCCAACCAGAGCGAAATCGGCGCACCTCACTACCCCTTTACTTGGACGGACCCACCCTCCCGGGTAGGCAAGCCCGAACGGTATATCACGAACGTGGGGGCTGCCCGACTGTCGCTCGATGATGCGCTGCTTATTCTCACGAGCGTGACCGCTTCCGCCCCCAAGCCGCCCGGACTGGAGCCTCGGCCACTACGAGCACACCGCCGCTCAGCTGCTCCCCGCCGCGCGCGTGGTGGTCGAGCGCGCCGCGATCGCCGAGGGAGACGCCGTGGTGGACGTGGGCTGCGGCACCGGCAACGCGGCGTTGCTGGCGGCTGCTCTCGGCGCGCGCGTGACGGGCGTGGACCCCGCTGCGCGGCTGCTGGAGGTGGCGCGCGAGCGGGCCGCCGACGAGGGGCTGCAGGCCACCTTCGTCGCGGGCGACGCGGCGTCGGTTCCGCTCGAGGACGCGACCGCCGACGTGGTGCTGTCGGTGTTCGGCGTGATCTTCGCGCCCGATCCCGCGGCCGCCGCGGCCGAGCTCGCCCGCGTGACCGCCCCGGACGGGCGCATCCTCCTGAGCGCCTGGATCCCGGAGGGCCCGATCTCGCAGATGGGCCGCGCGGCGCGCGAGGCGATCGGCCGGGCGCTGGGCACGCCACCCGGGCCCCCGCAGTTCATGTGGCACGACCGCGACGCGCTGGCCGCGCTGTTCGGACCCGCATGGCTTCGAGGTCTCGCTGGAACGCGAGCAGATCTCGTTCGAGGCGCCGTCGCTCGACGAGTACCTCGACGCCGAGTTCGACAACCACCCGCTGTCGGTCGCCGGCCGAGCGCTGCTCGAGTCGCGCGGCGAGGCCGACACGCTGCGCGATCGCGCACGCGAGATCCTCGCCGCCGGCAACGAGAACCCGGACGGCTTCCGGGTGATCGAGCAGCTACGTGGTGGCGACGGCTCGGCGCTAGTCAGGCGCCGCGGATCAGGTCCGCCGCGCGCTCGGCCACCATGATCGTCGGCGCGTTGGTGTTGCCGCCGGGGATCACCGGCATGATCGATGCGTCCGCCACGCGCAGGCCCTCGACGCCGCGCACGCGCAGCTCGGGGTCCACCACCGCGCCGTCGTCCGAGCCCATCCGGCAGGTGCCCACCGGGTGGTAGATCAGCTCCACGCGCCGGCGCACGTCGGCCTCGATGTCGTCGTCGCCCTGCACGTCCGGGCCGGGGAACAGCTCGCGGCCCGCTGCGGCGGCCAGCGGCTCCTCGGCCGCGATCTCGCGCGCCAGCTTCACGCCGGCAACGAGAGCGGCCACGTCCTCGGGCTCGGTCAGCGAGTTGGTGACGATGCGTGGCTTGTCCGCCGGGTCGGCCGAGCGCAGCCGCAGCTGCCCGCGGCTCTTCGGCGAGACCAGCACGGGGCCGAAGGTGAACGCGTGGCCGTCCAGCTCGTCGAAGCCGTTCTGGTTGAAGTAGGCCGGCGCGAAGTGGTACTGGAGGTCGGGCGCGGGCAGGCCGGGGCGGCTGCGCACGAACGCGAACGCCTCGGCCACGGTCGAGGTCAGCGGTCCGGTGCGCCGCATCACCCACTCGGCCAGCGCCTTCGGCTTGTCGGCCCCGTAGAGCGATTCGCCCACCTTCGACTCCCAGATGCAGACCACGTACGGATGGTCCTGGAGGTTCTCCCCGACGCCCGGCAGCTCGGCCTCGGTGGGCACGCCCACCTCGCGCAGGTGATCGGGAGGACCGATGCCGGAGAGCATGAGCAGCTGCGGCGAGCCGATCGAGCCCGCGGCCAGCACCACCTCGCGGTCGGCGCGCGCCAGCTGCTCGCGCCCGCGCCGGTCGCGATAGCGCACGCCCACCGCCCGCCCGCCCTCAAGCTCCACGCGCATCACCTGCGCGCGCGTGACCACCTCGAGGTTGTCGCGGTCGGTGTTCGGGCGCAGGTAGGCGTCGGCCGCGCTCCAGCGGCGGCCGTTTCGCTGGGTCACCTGCACCAGCGCGGCGCCGTCCTGCTCGGGGCCGTTGTAGTCGGAGATGCGCGGGATGCCGGAGCGCTCGGCGGCGGCCAGGAAGCGGCCGGTGAGCTTGCGCGGCGAGCGCTCGTCCATCACGTTGAGCGGGCCGCCGGTGGCGTGGTGCTCGGACTCGCCGCGCTCGTTGTTCTCGGCGCGCAGGAAGTAGGGCCGCACGTCGTTCCAGCCCCAGCCCGGGGCGCCCTGCGCCTCCCAGAGGTCGTAGTCGAGCGGCCGCCCGCGCACGTAGAGCATCGCGTTCATCGAGCTCGATCCGCCCAGCCCCTTCCCGCGCGGGATGTAGAGCGAGCGCTCGGCACAGCCCGGCTCGGGCTCCGTCGAGTAGTCCCAGTCGAGCTTGGTCTTGAACTGCTTGGCGAACGCGGCCGGGATCGCCACGTTGGGATGCACCGCCTTGCCGCCCGCCTCGAGCAGCAGCACGCGCACCGAGGGGTCCTCCGTCAGCCGCGCCGCCAGCACGCAGCCGGCCGAGCCGGCACCGACGATCACGTAGTCCGCTTGGGCCACGGCGGGAATCCTACGCCGGTATCTCTCTTCCCAGCCAGCCCTTGTAGAAGCCCTCGAGGTCCGGCAGGTACTCGTGCTGCACCGGGTAGCCGGGCGGCACGGCCTCGGTCTCGAGCAGCTGGCCCGAGATCGGGCAGTAGTACTCGCGCAGCTCCATCCAGTCGCCCTCGGGGTAGGCGAGCTTCGGGTAGATCTCCTCGTAGAGCTCGTCGGTGTCCCGCACGAACACCGGCGCGTGCATCTTCCAGTTCTCGTCCCAGCGACAGAAGTCGTGGCCCGCGTCCGAGCGGATCACGAGCTCGCCGTCGGAGCTGCGGCGCACGATGTTCAGGCCCTCGCCGAACGGGAGCACGATGCGGTCGTCGTAGGCCACGCGCTCCTGAAGCAGCTCGACCCAGAGGTCGAAGCGCCCGGGATCCTTCATGCCGGACTGGATGTCCTTCACCGAGCGGCGCGAGAGCTTCTCGTCGAGCAGGTCGCCGAGCAGCTCCTTCGTCATGTCGGAGGCGATCGGGGTCTCCCACTCGTCCTCGGGGCGGTAGGCCGTGGCATCGGCCAGGAACTTGGCCACCGACTCCTGCGGCGTGACCTTGCCCGGCTCGGCCTTCGGGACGGGCACCGTCGGCGTGGCGACGTCGAAGTCGAAGTCCTCCGGCAGGTCCCAGGCGCCGCGGTACTCCGCCGCCCAGCCCGGCTCGAGGCGCATCGACTCGGCGTACATCACCTTCACCGGCTCGATCAGGTCCTGCGCGAGGATGCGCTCGCGCTGCTCGGCCCACCACTCGGCCGCGGGACGCGCGCGCTCGAGGCGCTGCGTGCGCACCGCGTCGCGGTCCTTGCGGCCGTAGGCGCGCTCGGCCCAGTCGGCCTTGATGTGGCCGCCGGCGATGTCCTCGTCGATCGCCTCGTCCGAGCGCAGCAGCGGATCGCCGAGGCCGCCGCCGCCGCGTCCGGTGGAGAGGTAGATGTCGCCGTGCTTCATCGCCTGCATCAGCGTGTAGGGGTCCTGCTTCATGTCGTGCTCGCCGCCGAGCACGTTCAGCGCGAGCTCCTCGCCGCTGACGTCGCCGACCGGGTAGGCCTCGCCGCGGGCGGCCATCTCGTGGATGTCCGAGCCGTAGATGTTGTGGACGTAGGCCTGCGCACCGGGGTAGCCGCCGAAGATGCCCGGCGAGGTGAACATGCCGCCCGCGCCGATGTTCTCGACCTCGAAGTCGGGCGTGTTGTGCACCAGCAGCAGCGACTCGAACGACGAGCCGCCGCGGTGGCGGCCGATGCCGGCCGTGTACGGCTTGATGCGGCGGCCGAGGTAGATCATCGGCTTCACGAGCTCCCACATCTCGATGTCGCCCATGTCGCCCTCGGGGTTGAACACGGCGGCGCCGTAGTCGAGGCCGTCGAGCACGTACTTGCCGCCCTGGCCCTGGGCTCCGATCTCGAAGTTCATGAAGCCCGAGACCTGCCCGTACTGGTCGATGCCGCCGCCCTGGGCGACGTTGCCAGGCACGGTGTAGGTGCCGACGATCTCCTCGATGTAGCCGCGGCTCTGGAGCGCGCGCGAGATCGCCCGCAGGTAACCCGTGGAGGTGCAGAACATCGGCATCCACGGGAACGACGACGAGCAGGGAGCGTCGCCGAGGTCGGCCCAGCTGCCGCGCGTGAGCTTCAGCTCGGTGGCGTAGTAGGCGCCGTCGTTGATCTTGTCGTTGCAGATCAGGGTCTGCGTGAACAGGATCCACTGCATGCCCTGCTGGGCGGCGGGGGTTGCGTTGAAGGAGTGCCAGCCCCAGGCGGAGCAGCCGCGCAGGTCGGTGGTGAAGCGACCGTCGGCGTCCACGACCGCCTCGTACGCGCCGTGCAGGATCAGGTCGCGGCGGGCGCGCTTCGGCATCTCGGTCTTGTCCGCGTAGCGCGCCTCGGTGAAGCCGGAGGAGCGGTAGCGGCCCGGCACGAGCAGCGAGCGCGTGCGGTGCTTGAAGGCGCGGCGGCCGTCCTCGATCGCCTCGCGCATGAACTTCTTGACGGTCGGCAGGCCCTCCTCGAGAACGAGGCGCTCCACGGCGTCGCGGATCATGTGGCAGCCGGCCAGGCGGGTGCGCTCGTCGAGGATGTAGAGGCCCGGCGCGCGGTTCTGCATCGACACCCGCTTCCAGTGCCAGGCCGCGATCGTGTCGCGCTCGCCGATCTTCATGCAGTGCAGGTCGATGCCGTCGTCGAAGCGGGTGGTCGGCGCTACGCAGACGCCGCCCGGCGTGGTCGCGCCGATGTCCATCACGTGGATCACGCCGCCCGCCCACGCGATCAGCTCGCGGTTCTCCGGGTCGAAGATCGGGACGAACGTCTGCACGTCGGCGTTGTGGACGTCGCCGATCGTGGGCTGGTTGTTGGCGAAGATGTCGCCCGGGCGGATCTCCGGGTTGTCCTCCCAGCCGTTGCGGACCATGAACTTGATGGCCTCGCTCATGGTGTGGACGTGCACGATGATCCCGGTCGAGAGCGCCACGTTGTCGCCCTCGGGCGTGTAGAGCGCAAAGCAGATCTCGCCCAGCTCGCGCACGATCGGCGAGGCGGAGATGTTCAGCGCGGTCTCGCGCGCCGAGACCATGCCGCCGCGCACGCGCGAGAACAGCTTCTCGAACTGCAGCGGATCCGACTCCTTCATCTCCAGCCGCTCGAGGCCCTGGTAGTAGCCGGTCTCGGCGAACAGCTGCTCCGAGGCGTCCAGCATCTCCTTCAGCTTCTGCCCGTCCCAGCCGATCGGCGCGCGCGCCTGGGGCTCCATCTCGCGGACTGTCTCGATCGTGGCCATGGTTCTAGGCCTCCTTGTTCTCGAGGTGGAAGATCCCGCGCTCGTCGAGCCGGGCTGTTCGGTCCGGCGGGATGGGGAAGGTCGTGGACTCCGCTTCGAGGATCGCCGGTCCCTCGAGCTTGTGGCCGGGGCGGACGTCGTCCATCTCGTGGATGGCCGTCTCCTCCCAGCCGTTCGACCACCACACCGGCCGGCTCTCCTTCACCGGCGGCGCGCCCTCCACCGAGGGGAGTGTGGGCAGCTGCGGCTGCTCGACGGGCACGGAGCCCTTCACGATCGCCTGGGCCACGAGGTAGCCCAGCTCCGGCGACGAGGCCGCGCGCGCGTACATGCGCGTGTAGGTCTGCTCGAAGGCGTCGCAGAGCGCCTGGGCGTCGTCGGCCGTGGACAGCTCGGCGCTCGGCGAGTCCACCTCGATGTCCACGAGCTGGCCGTAGTACTGCATGCGGACCATGTGCGTGAACGTGACGTCGTCCGGGTTCTCGCCGGACTTCTGGAACTCGGCCCGCACGCGGTCCTCCAGCGAGCGCCAGGTCTGCGTGACGAGCTGGACCATCTGCGCCCGCTCCTCCGGAGCCTGGCTGGGCAGGAGCGGCAGATCCACCTGGCGGTCGAAGCGGTACTCGAACTCGGCGCAGGCGCAGCCGAAGGCGCTGAAGCCGGCCGCCCACTCGGGCACGAGCACCTGCTGGTAGGGCACGCCCTTGGTGTAGCCGGCCACGTGCAGCGGGCCGCCGCCGCCGTAACAGAGCAGCGTGAAGTCGGCGGGGGAGTAGCCCTTGCCGAGGATGCGGCCCACGGCGTCGTTGCGCAGCGTGGTCTCGAACAGCTCGATCACGCCGGCGGCAGCTTCCTCGAGGCCGAGGTTCAGCGGTTCCGCCACCTGGCGCTTCACCTCGGACTTGGCGCGCTCGATGTCCAGCGTCACCTGGCCGCCGAGGAAGTAGTCGGGGTTCAGGCGGCCGAGCACCAGGTTGAGGTCGGTGATCGAGACCGTCTTCACGCCGCCCTCGGGCCAGGCCGTGCCGATCGAGGCGCCGGCCGAGTCGGGGCCGACCTCGGGCCGCCGCGAGCTCGGGTCGATGCGCACGAACGAGCCGCAGCCGGCGCCGACCGAGTCCATCTGCACGAGCGGCATGTTGAGCATGAACTTCGCGACGTTCGGCGTGGAGGTCACGTCGTAGCGCTTGTTCACGAGCAGCGCCATGTCGAACGAGGTGCCGCCGATGTCGGTGCAGAGCACGTTGCGCAGGCCGATCTTGTCCGCCAGCCAGCGCGCGCCCACCACCCCGCCGATCGGGCCGGAGACCAGCGTGGTGGCCAGCTGGTCGGCGTCGATCGAGATCGTGCCGCCGTGCGAGGCCATCACGCGCAGCTCGAAGCCGGCGCCGGATTCCTTGGTGCGGTCGCGCACCGCGCGCAGCGTGCCGCGCGAGGGCTCCGCCGCGTAGCCCTCGATCACGACGGTGTTGAGCCGCGGGAAGTCGCGCCGCGAGGGGTAGAGCTCCGAGGAGATGAACAGCGGCACGTCGCCGTTCTGCGAGCGCGCGGCCTTCTCCTCCTCGAGGATCTCCTTCACGCGCGCCTCGTGCATGGGGTTGCGGTACGAGAACAGCAGCGAGACGCAGATGCCCTGCACGCCGTCGTCGAGCAGCGCGCGCGCCGCCTCGCGGACGTCCTCCTCGCGCAGCGGCAGCACCTCGCCGCCGAACAGGTCGATGCGGCCGCGGACGCCGTACACGCGGCTGCGCGGAACGAGGGGCTCGTTGTGGTGATGGGTGGCGATGTGGAGGCGGTCGGCGTACGAGTAGCCGAGGTAGGTCTGGATCCCGCGCTCCATCTGCAGCGAGTCCTCCTGGCCGGCGGTCACGATCACGCCGACGTCGAGGCCCTTGCGCTGGAGCAGCCGGTTGAGCATCGCCGTGCCGCTGAAGACGCCGGAGCGGATGCCCGGGAAGGCGCCGTCGCGCGTGAGGTCCCATTGGCGCAGGGCGTCGTCGGCCGAGCGCATCAGCCCCTTGCTCTCGTCCTCGGGCGTGGTCTGTGCCTTGCCCACGACGAAGTGACCGGTCTCGTCGACGATGAACGTGTCGGTCATCGTCCCGCCGGCGTCGATCGCCAGCACCCGCGGCGTATGGCCCATCCTCTTCCCTCCGCTCGGATTCCCTGCCGGGGAACGTAGATCAGCGCTCGCGCCGTGTGAACGTCCTGTGCGCCCGAGCCGGAGACGGCTCTTTGTGGGAATCCCACAAAGCTCGCGGCGCTTTCGTTGACCGGGACGGCGCACGGGCGTAGCGTCGGCGGGCGATGCCACAGACGTCCGCCACCGCGCCGACGCGTGCCAGCCGGGTGGAGATCGAGGAGATCGTCGCCGCGATGAGCGCGGAGCTGGACGGCGTGGCCCGCTCGCTCACCGACACGATCCACGAGCACCTGGACGAGCTCGATGACGAGATGCACGTCGGAACGCTGCAGAGCGTGCGCTCGAACCTCGGCCTGATCATGACGATGCTGCACGAGGGCACCGAGGCGGCGCAGGCCGTGCCGCCGCCGGAGGCGCTCGCCTACGCGCGCGAGTACGCGCGGCGCGGGCTCGGCTTCGAGGTGCTGCGGCGCGCGTACCGCACCGCGCAGGCGGCGTTCACGCGCATGTGGCTCGAGCGCCTGCGGCTCGCCTCGCTCGACCCGGACAGCTTCGCCGAGGCGGTCGGCTTCTTCAACGACTGGCTGTTCTCCTGGATGGACACGCTCGAGCGGCAGCTGATCGAGCCCTACATGCAGGAGCGCGAGCGCTGGATCCGCGGCACGGCCGCGCTGCGCGCCGAGCAGGTGCGGGCGATCCTCGACGGCGGGCGCGTGGACGTGGCCGAGGCCAGCACGCGGCTGGGCTACGAGCTGCGGCGGGAGCACGTGGCCTACGTGATCTACCGCGACGGCGCCCAGGGTCCGGCCGAGGACTGGGAGAACGCGCTGCACGACATGGAGCGGCTGGCGGCCAGCGTGGCCGAGGCGGTGGGGGCGCGCAGCCAGCTGGCGATACCGCTGGGCGGGCATCTCGCCTGCTGGGCGGGGCTGCGCGGCGGCGGCGACCTGGACGACCTGGGCGCTCGGCTGGACGTGCCGGCCGGCGGGCTGCTGCGGGTGGCCGTGGGGCTGCCGGGCCACGGGCTCGAGGGCTTCAGGCGCAGCCACCGCGAGGCGCTGCTGGCGGGGCGGGCGGCCGAGGTGCTCGGCTACGGCAGTCGCGGCTACGTGCAGTTCGCCGAGAGCGCCCTGGACGTGCTGCTCACCCAGGACGTGGAGGAGGCCCGCCGCTTCGTGGAGCGCGAGCTGGGCCCGCTGGCCGCCGACAGCGACTCCGCGCGGCGCCTGGTCGTGACCCTGCGGACCTTCTTCGAGGAGGGCGCCAGCTTCGTGCGCGCGGCCCGGCGGCTGGGCGTGCACGAGAACACGATCGCCTACCGCGTGCAGCGGGCCGAGGAGCTGCTGGGGTATCCGGTGGCGGAGCGGCGGCTGGAGTTGCAGGTGGCGCTGCGGCTGGTGTCGCTCGTGAGTCGAACGACCGCAATAAGGGCGGCCCGAGGCGGGGGGCAGATCAGATCGGCAGCTTTTTCCGTGCCATAGCACGGAAAAAAGACGAGCATCCCCGCTTCGGGCAGCCCTTATTGATGTTGTAAGCGCTACGAGCTCGGATCCGCCACGTGCACCAGCAGCTTGCCGGTGTTATCGCCCGAGAACAGCTGGTGCAGCGCGTCGAGCGCGTTCTCGAAGCCCTCGACGATCGTCTCGTCGTACTTCAGCTTGCCTTCCCCGAACAGCTTGCCCAGGTACTCCGCGCCCGCCGGGAACATGTCCAGGTGATCGCTGACGATGAAGCCCTTCACCATCGCGCGCGACATCAGGATCTGGCCGAAGTTGACCTGTCCCTTCCACTCCGCGCCGGCGTTGTCGTACTGGGAGATCATCCCGCAGAGCAACGACGCGCGCCTCGAAGTTGAGGCGCATGAACACCTCGTCCATGATCTCGCCGCCGACGTTCTCGAAGTCCACGTCGATGCCGTCCGGCGTGGCGGCCGCGAGCTGCTCGCGCCAGTCGGAGGCCTTGCGGTCCACGCAGGCGTCGAAGCCAAGCTCCTCGACGACGTGCCGGCACTTCTCCGCGCCGCCCGCGATCCCCACCGCGCGGGCGCCGCGCGCCTTCACGATCTGGCCGGCGATCGAGCCGACGGCGCCGCCGGCCGCGGAGATCACCACGGTCTCGCCCGGCTGCGGCTTCACGAACTCGAGCCCGACGTAGGCGGTCATGCCCGTGTGGCCGAGCGGCCCGAGGAAGGTGGTGAGCGGCGCGGGCAGCGGATCGGGCAGCGGGTTGAAGCCCATGTCGGCCCCCGCCACGCAGTACTCCTGCCAGTTCGTGTAGCCGCTGACGAGCGAGCCCACCCGCATGTCGTCGCGGCGCGACTCCACCACCTCGGCGATGCCGATGCCGCGCATCACCGCGCCGAGCTCGACGGGCTCCGAGTACTGGCGCATGTCGCTCATCCAGAGACGGTTGGTCGGGTCGAGCGACAGGTAGAGCGTGCGCACCAGCGCCTCGCCGTCCTCGAGCGGCGGCAGCTCCTCCTCGACCGAGCTCCAGATCTGACAGTCTCGGCTCGCCCACCGGCCGCTGCCGGAGGCGGAAGGCGCGATTGGTGATGGACTCGGTTGTGGCCATGGGCGGGCTCCTTCGGGCTTGGGACGGGGACGCTAGACCGACGGCGGGCGCGCCGCCGGCTAATCCGCCGGCTCGTTCGTGGAACTCGACAACGACCCCTCCACGCGCTGCACGAGCCCGGCGATCAGCGAGGCGATCTCGGGCCACAGCAGGCGGGGCAGGTCGTGACCCATCCCGTCGAGCACGGCCAGCTCGGCGCCCGGGATCGCCTCCGCCGTCGCTCGCCCGCCGCTGACGTCGACCAGCGCGTCGTCCCCGCCGTGGATCACCAGCGCGGGCACGTCGAGCGATCGAAGCCGCTCGGTGCGGTCGGGCGAGGCGACGATGGCGACCATCTGGCGGGCGACGCCGACGCGGATCGTAGGAGCGGTCGTAGGAGAGCCCCGCCCGCTCGCGCAGCCCGGCCTCGTCGAGCTCGAAGCCGGGCGACCCGACCACCCGGAACACGGCCACCGCGCGGTCCATCGCCTCCTCGCGGGTCGAGACCGGCAGCCCCATCAGCACCCGCATCGCCGCGGCGGTGGGCTGACCGACGGAGCTGTCGCCGGTGGTGGACATGATCGAGGTGAGCGACCGCGACCCGGCCGGGATGCTCGATCGCCATGGCCTGGGCGATCATGCCGCCCATCGAGGCGCCGACGACGTGCGCGCTCTCGAGGTCGAGCGCGTCGAGCAGGCCGACGCTGTCCGCGGCCATGTCGGGCAGGGTGTAGGAGGCCGAGGAGGCGTCGCCCCTCAGCGCCGCGAGCAGATCGGGCGTCGGCGCGTCGGAGATGTGCGTCGACAGGCCGATATCGCGGTTGTCGAAGCGGATCGGCTGCATGCCGCGAGCGACCAGCTCGGCGCAGAAGCCCTCGTCCCAGCCGAGCATCTGCGTGCCGAGGCCCATCACGAGCAGCACGGGCGGCGCCGCGGGATCGCCGAAGCGCTCGTAGGCGACGTCGATGCGCGAGGGCCGACCCCGACGGCCGTCTCGACGCTCACGGCCGGCGCAGCTCGAGCGCCATGCGCTCGGTCTCGAGCGCCACGTAGGTGCCGCGCGCGGTGGCCATCAGGGCCTGGATCTGCTCGATCTCGGGCGACGTGAAGGGGTAGTCGCGCCGCGGCGGCCCCGCGGCCTGCATCGCCTCGATGTCGGAGGGCGGGATCAGGGCCTTGAGGATCAGCAGGTCGTCGTCGGTCCCCGTGCCATGGCGCTTGCGCAGCTCCTCGAGCGTGGGCTGCTCGGGCGGGCTCGCCGCGATCTCCGCCGCGCGGCCCGAGCTCATGATGCGGTCGAGCACGTCGGGGTCGATCGGCGCGGGCGGCACGCCGTAGTGGCCCACCGCGTAGGCCACCACCTCGTCCGGAACCATGCTGTAGCGCTTGCCGGTCACCACGTTGAGCACGGCCTGGGTGCCCACCAGCTGGCTCAGCGGCGTGGCCATCACGGGCCAGCCGAGGTCGCGCCGCACCGCGCCGGTCTCGGCCAGCACCTCGTGGATGCGGTCGGTCATCCCGTGCTGCTCGAGCTGCGCGCGCAGGGTGCCGAGCATCCCGCCGGGCACCTGGTGGGTGATGTTGAAGAGGTCGTACTCGCTCACCTGGTCCACCAGGTAGCCGGCCGCCTTGCCGACCCTGCGGAAGTGGTCGGCCACCGGCGCGAGCAGCTCGGTGTCGATCGAGTGGGTGTGGCCCATCAGCTCCAGGTTGCGGACCACGCTCTCGGTGGACGGCACCGAGGGGCCGTTCGACATCGGCCGGCTGGCGGTGTGCAGGATGCGCACGCCCAGCTTCACGGCCTCCACGTACGCCAGGCCCGAGGTGCCCATCAGGTTGTTCGAGTGGAACTCCACCTGCTTCCCGCCCGCGGCGGCGATGATCTGCGGCAGCAGCACGCGCATCCGCTCCAGGTCGAGCACGCCGGCGGTGTCGTAGAAGAGGATGCCGTCGAGCTCCGGCACCGCCGCGATCTCGGCCGCCTTGCCGGCCAGGTACTCGTCCGTGTGGACCGGCGACTGGCTGAAGAAGACGCAGCCGACCACCTCCGAGTCGTACTCCTTGGCGATCCGGGCGAGGCGGGCGAAGTTGTCGATCCCGTAGAGCACGTCGTAGATCCAGAACGAGCGGATGCCGTGCTCGTTCAGCCGCCGCATCCAGAGGTCCATCAGCGCCGGCGGCGTGACGCCGAACGACACCGCCGCGTTGCCGCGCATGCCGCCGCGCATGGGCGTGCGGTGGATCGCGCCGCGCAGCAGGTCGAGCCCCGCCCAGGGGTCCTCGCGGCAGTACTTCACGAGCACCTCCATGAACGAGCTGGCCGCGGCGTCGATCACGCAGAAGCCGGTGCGGTCGAGCACGTCCGCCACCGGCAGGGCCATCCCCGCCTGCATGCGCATGCCCCAGAGGCTCTGCTGGCCGTCGCGCAGCGTCGCGTCCAGCAGGTCAACGTGCGCCATTGGCGGTCTCCTCCTCGATCACGTACAGCTCGCGCAGCTCCTTCTTGAGCACCTTGCCGGCGGTGTTGCGCGGCAGCTCCTCCACCACGCGGTACTCCTTCGGTCGCTTGTGGCGGGCGATCGCCTCGAGGCAGCGCCGGTCGAGCGCCGCCTCGTCCACCGCCGCGCCGGGGCTGGCCACGAGGTAGGCCACCACGCGCTCGCCCCACTCGGGGTCCGGCACGCCGATCACGGCAGCGTCGCCCACCGCCGGATCGCCCAGCAGGATGTCCTCGACCTCGCGCGGATAGACGTTGTAGCCGCCGGTGATCACCACGTCCTTGGCCCGGTCCACCAGCGACAGGTGGCCGGCGGCGTCGAAGCGCCCGAGGTCGCCGGTGTGGAGCCAGCCGCCGCGCAGCGCCTGGGCCGTCTCGTCCGGCATGTCCAGGTAGCCGGACATCACTGTCGGCCCGTCCACCACCACCTCGCCGACCTCGCCGGGCGGCAGCTCGTCGTCGTTCTCGTCGACCACCCGCACGCGCATCGCGAAGCGCGCCACGCCCACGGAGGCGAGCCGCTCGTCGTCGCCGGCCTCCAGCGCGTCGGCGATCATCGCCGAGGTCATCGCGGTGATCGTGCACGGCGTCTCGCCCTGGCCGTAGCCGTTCCAGAGCCGCGGTCCGAGCGCGGCGCTGCCCGCACGCAGATCGGAGGGCAGCACGGGCGCCGCGCCCACGATCACGGTGCCGATCCGCTCGACCGGGGCCGACGCCACCTGCGGCGTGTCGCACAACCGGCGCAGCAGCGTGGGCGGGACGAAGAAGGTGGAGCGCTCGCGCGCGGCCACCAGCTCCAGCAGCTCGACCGCGTCGAAGTGGCCGGACGGCGGGATCACCTGCTCGGCACCGCGGCCGAGGAAGGGCAGGCTGAACAGCCCCGAGGCGTGGCTCAGCGACGCGATGTGCAGGATCGAGTCGCGCGGCGAGAGCTCGCTGACGTCGGCGTAGTAGGCGGCCGTCATCGAGAGCAGGTTGCCGTGCGACAGCCGCGCGCCCTTGGCGCGCCCGGTGGTGCCGGAGGTGAAGAAGATCCAGGCGTCGTCTGCCAGGTCACGCGGCTCGGCGCTCAGCGGCTCCGCGCCCAGCAACGCCAGGTCGTCGCCCTCGCCGATCACCACCACGGGGCAGCCGGGCGGAGCCTCACGGGTTATGTCCTCGGCGATGTCGGCCGTCGCGAAGCACACCTTCGCGCGAGCGCTCTCCAGCAGCGCAGCGGCCTCGCGCGCGTGCAGGCGACTGCTGATCGGCACCGCCACGCCGCCGGCCTGCCACACCGAGAAGAGGATCTCCAGGTACTCGGGGCAGTTCGACGCGAACAGCGCGACGCTGTCGCCGGGCCGCACGCCGAAGCGCTCGCGCAGACCGCCTCCGCGCCGGGCGACGGCCTCGATGAGGCCGCTCCAGGTGCGCACGGGGCGGTCGCCGAGCACGATCGCCGGCCGGTCCGAGGACCAGCGCGCGGGCCCGTCGAGCAGGCAAACGAGGTTGCCGCCGCTCACCTGCACCGCTCCCCAACTGGAGGATCGCACCAACCGACAGCGAACCAGCGCAGACAGGGGCCCAGACCAGCAACCATCATCGGGCACCCCCCATGGGACTCTCTGCCGACGACCTCGCCATCCTGCTGGACAGCTTCGAGGGCTCTGAATGGACCGAGCTCGTGCTGTCGATCGACGGCACCCAGCTCGCCCTCACGAAGCCCGGAGCACAGCCATCGGCGCCGCCCGCCGTGGCCGCGCCCGCGGGGACGACCCCCGAGCAGAGCACCCGCGAGGTGCTCTCCCCGAGCGTGGGCATCTTCCGCCGCGGACCCGAGCCGGGCGCCGCGCCGTTCGTGGAGGTGGGCGACCGGGTGGAGCCCGGCGACGTGATCGCCGTGGTGCAGGTGCTCAAGCTCGTCGTCGACGTGAAGGCCGCCGCGAGCGGCAGCGTGCAATCGATCCACATGGCGGACGGTGACATGGTCGAGCACGGACAGCTCCTCTTCACGCTCGAGGGCTAGCCCGCGCCCGCGGGTCAGCGGCCCGCCGCGGCGCGCAGCTCCTCCAGCTCCGCCTGGCTGACCCCGGCGCCACGGCCCTCGAGCACGGCCGACCCGGCCTGGGCCGCCTTGTAGAGCTCCTCCGCCTTCGGATCGTCGGCGTGGTTCTTGATCCAGGTGTCGTCGTCGTAGTAGCGCAGGTCCCAGGCGCTCGGCCGGAACTCCTTCGCCAGCCTGTTGCACTCGTCCTGGCTGAGCTTGCCGCGCGTGGTGGTGTAGGGCGCGGTCTTCGCCGGCAGCGACGTGCTGCCGGGCCGGATCGGCCCGACCGTGGAGGTCCACTCGTCGTCCACCAGCACCGAGTACGGCACCGGCGTCCACATCTCGCCGCGGGCGTTCGAGAACTTCTCCATGTGGTACTCGCTCCAGTTCTGCGAGGACATGGAGACGAGCCCGACGATCTCCGCCACCAGGTGGTTGCCGTACTCGTCGTTGAACAGCGGCTTGAAGCGCTGCACGCGCTCGTCCACGGTGAACCAGTCGTCCTGCTCGTACACGCCCGCGTAGTGGGCGAGGTCCTTCACGACCCCGTAGTAGACGAGCAGGCCGGCGTCGATCATCTGCTCGCGCGTCCAGCCGGCCATCATCTTCCACATGCCGGTGGTGGCCTCGGTCATCTGCTCGCGCATGTGGTCGAGGTAGTCCGCCAGCTCGCTGGCCGAGTCCATGTGCACCGGGATGTAGCCGTCCGAGAGGTAGTCGGACGTGTAGACGCCCAGCGCGGTGATGTTGGCCGCGTCGTAGCTCGGCGTGGCCTCGAAGCTGCCCCAGTCGTCCACGATGTGGAAGTGGGTGTCCTTCATGATCACCGGCACCGTGAGGTTGTTGAACTCGATCTCGGACGCCACCCCGTCCATCCAGGGGTAGTCGCACTCGGCGAGGTCGACCAGGTCGCGCACCAGCATCTCGCCGCCGCTCGGTCTTGTACGGGCCGTGGTTGTTGAACGACAGCCGGCACTCGCAGTGGCTCAGGAAGCCGTACGCCGAGGCCGTGGCCATGAACTGGCCGAAGGCCGTGTGCAGCTTGTCGCCGGGCGTCACACCCAGCGAGTCCGCCTCGAGCACCTGCGCCCGGCGCTCGGTGAGGACCTGGCCCCTCTGGCCGGCGTCGCTGGCCAGCACGTGGGCGTGCGCGCGGTGGTAGCCGAGGTTGACGCGCTCGCCGAAGTCCTGGACGAAGAGGACGTCGTCGAGCGCGTCGGTCGGCTTCAGCATCCCCATGTCGATCAGGATCTGGCGGCCGCCCAGGTAGAACTGCGGGATCAGGCTGAGCGTGATCGTGGCGGCGTAGCTGCCGTCGCCGCGGGCGCGGTCCCCCAGCTCCTCGGCGGGCACCGCGGCATCGATCTTGCGCAGCAGCTCGGGCCAGCGGTAGAACGCGTTCAGGTACGACATCGCGATGTACGGGTTGACCGGGAACAGCTTCGACTCCTGCACCGTGCGCGTCGTGCACTGGAAGTAGAAGGCGTCCGCGGCCTTGCGGCCCCACGCGTTGGCGCGGAGCAGCTCTGTGTAGGTGTGGTTCGCAGGCATGTCAGGTACCTCAGGAGGTCTTGATGATCCGGGCGCGCTGCGCCGCGGCGGTCTCGGCGTTCGCGTAGGCGTCCGCGGCGGGCTTCGAGTACTCGACGGTGACCGAGTCGCCGTCCTTCAGGCCGTCGAGCGTCGGCGGCCATCAGGCAGGGCACGCCGAACTCGCGGGTGAGGATGCCGAGGTGGGAGCGGATCGTGCCGCCCATGCAGACCACGCCGGTGAAGTCGCCCAGGATCGGCGCCGTGAGCGTGCCGCCCGAGTCGTCGATGATCGCGATCGTGCCCTCCGGCACGCCGTCGGTGAGCATCTCCATCACGGTCTCGACGTTCGAGACGAAGCGGGCCGTGCCGGCCACGTCCGCCTTCGCGCGGAACACGTTGTCGCCGGTGCCGACGACGGGGCGCCCCTCCTCGTCCGTGTCGTGGGCGCCGGTGGCCGCGGGCCCCTCGATCGGCTTGTACTTCTCGGGCGACTCGGTGACCGACACCACAGCCGACATCTCGAACAGGTAGCCCGTGGCCAGGAGGTCGGCCTCGACCTTCTCGAAGTCCTCGCGCGTGAGCTCGAAGGCCGGGTCGTTCACGACCTCCTCCCACGTCTTCCCGCTGGCCGCGAGGCGCTCGGCCACGAGCTTGCGGATGGCGGTGTGGAAGGCCTCGACGGTGGGCGTCCCTGACTCGCGCGCCCACTTGTCGGGATAGGGCGCGGTCGCGGCAGTGTCGGTCATCTCGCTCTCTCCTCCTCGTTGTCGCTTGACGTTGCTTCCTGGGCCAGCCGCAGCAGCAGCACGGCGGCGTGCTGGCCGGGCAGCCGGACGACGGTGGGCACGCCGCTCTGCAGAACGGCGCGGGCGCCGGCCTCGGTGCTGAGCACCGATCCCGTCACGGCGCCGGCGCCGCGCATGCGCGCGGCAAGTTCGTCGGCGTCCAGCACCGCGTCGGGGTCGAGGCTGATCCCGGCCGCGTCGAGGTCGAGCACGCCGGCCGCCTCGTCCACCACGGCCACCGGGCTCAGCTCGCGCGCCCAGTCGATCGCCGCCTCCAGCCCCGGCACGTCCTCGGGACGCACCTCGTCGGTGGCCAGCACGCCGGCGTAGACCACGCCCGCGCTGCCGTCCACCGTCACCTGGCGCCCGGCCCAGTCGGCGGTCTCCCCGTCGCCCACGCCCACCACGCTCGGCCGCCCGAGCGCGCGCGTGACCACCGCGGCGTGCGAGGTGGCGCCTCCGCGCTCGGTCACCACCGCGCGCGCGGCGATCATGCCCGGCACGTCCTCGGGGCTGGTGGTGGGGCGGGCCAGCACGGCGTCGCCCTCGGCCGCCTCGGCCGCGTCGGAGTCCGCCACCACGGTGCCCGCGGCCACGCCCGGGCAGGCGGGGGTGCCGCGGGCCAGCACCTCGGCCGCGGAGGTCACCGACTCGTGCAGGCGCGGGGCCAGCACGGAGGCCAGCTGCTCGGCGCTGATGCGCCGGAGCGCCTCGCGCGCGGTCGATCGCGGCCCTCGGAGGCGAAGTCCACGGCGGTGCGCACCGCGGCAAGCGGGGAGCGCTTGGCCGAGCGCGCCTGGAGCAGGTAGAGCCGGCCGCTCTCCACCGTGAACTCGATGTCCTGCACGTCGCCGTTCTCCGCCTCCAGCAGGCGCGCGGCCTCGAGCAGCTCGTCGTGAAGCTCGGGCAGCTCGTCCCGGAGCGCCGCCAGCGGCGACGGATCGTGCGTACCGCTCACCACGTCCTCGCCCTGGCCGCCGGCAAGCCATTCGCCGTACGGCGCGGGGTCGCCGCTGAGCGGGTCGCGGCTGAAGAGCACCCCGGTGCCCGAGCGCTCGGCGAGGTTGCCGAACACCATCGCCTGCACCACCACGGCGGTGCCGCCGTCCTCGGGAATGCCCCAGTGGCGCCGGTAGGCCACGGCGCGCCGCGACGACCAGGAGCCGAACACCGCGCGGATCGCGGCCGCCAACTGCTCGTGCGGATCGGTGGGCACCTCGTGGTCCGTGTCGTCGGTCACGGCGGCGCGGATCTGGTCCGCGGTGGCGTCGTCGGCCGGGGGGTCGAGATGGGCGCCCAGCACGGTTTGCCCGAACTCGTGCACGAAGCGCACGTGTGTCTCGCGCGCGAAGGAGGGATCGCCTGACAGCCGGGCCAGGCCGTCCTCCACGGCGTGGGTGATGCCGAGGTTCAGGATCGTGTCCATCATCCCGGGCATGCTCACGGCCGCGCCCGAGCGCACGGACACGAGCAGCGGGGCCTCGGGGTCGCCGAGCCGGCGGCCGCTGGCCCGCTCGAGCCCGGCGATCCCCTCGAGCACGGCCTCCCAGCACTCGTCGTCGAGTCGGCCGCCTGCCGCGTGGTAGCGCCGGCACTCCTCGATCGGCAGCACGAACGCGGGCGGCACGTTGAGGCCGAGCGAGCGCATGCGCGCGATGCTCGCGCCCTTCCCGCCCACGACCTCACGGCCGTAGGTGGCGCTTCCGTCCAGGATGAGCACGCGGTCCATGACGCGCGTCACTCCTGCTCCTCGCGCTCCCGGCCCAGCATGCGCAGCAGATCCTCGTGCAACTCGAACCAGACCGTGTGGTAGCTGTCCACACGCGCGCCGCTGACGAAGTCGTTGTCGCCCGCCAGCACCTTGTCGTAGGCGGCCTCCAGGCGGCGCGTGTACTCGCCGAGCCGCGGCTCGAGCCCCGCGAACTCGCCGAGCGGGCGCTGCGCGCGCTCGTGCTGGGCGCCGAGGCGGTCGATCACGTCGGCGTCGTAGTCGGCGTCCGAGTGGTCGTTGGGCACCCGCTCGCCGCCCGCGGGCATCATCTGCCAGTCGGTGAAGAGGGAGAGCAGCTCGCGGTTGATGCGCTCGAAGCGCTCGTAGGCGGCCGTGGCATCGGGGTTGGCGCGGAAGTCCGCGAACACCTCCGGGTAGCGCTCGTCGAGCCACGAGCGCCCGGCGGGGGTGACCATGAACATGCCCTTGGCCGCCATCGCCCGCCCCTCGGCGGCGGCGCCCTCGAGCGCCGAGTCGACGCCCGCCTCGTCGCTTCCCAGGATGTCTGCCACGGCGGCGGCCGAGCCCGCCTTCTTCACCGCGAGGCCGTGAAGCGCGAGGAATTCGAGGTCGCTCATGCCGCCTCTCCAGTGGTCGTGGTGTGCGAGCGCTCGCCGAGCACGATGCCGACGAGGTCCGCGGGCCGCTTCGCCACCGCCGTGGCTCCGGCGGCGCGCAGCTGAGTCTCGCCGAAATGGCCCCAGCTCACACCGACCGTCGTCACCCCGGCCGCGATGCCGGCGGCCACGTCCACCGGCGTGTCGCCCACCATCACCGCCTGCTCGGGCTCGACCCGCAGCTTCTCGAGCGCGCGCAGGACGGGTCCAGGGTGCGGCTTGGCGGTGTCCGAGTCCTCCGAGCAGATCGCCACGTCCACCACGTCCTCCAGCCCTCCGCGAGAGGCATCGGGGCCGAAGCGCCGCCGCCCCTTCGAGGTGACCACCCCGATCGACAGGCCCGCCGAGCGCAGCTCGCCGAGCAGCTCGCGCACCCCCGGGAAGGCCCGCACCAGCTCGGCGTTGCGGTCGTAGGCGCCCTGGAACTCGGAGGCGAGCTCGGTGAGCTGGGCCTCGTCGCTGACCAGCGTCGGCCAGATCTCCTTCCCGGGCAGGGTGAAGACGATGTCCTCCTCCTCGGGCGTGACCGGGTAGCGGCGGCCCAGCACGCGCTGGCTGGACTCGTGCCACGCGGCCAGCAGCGCGGCGCGCGAGTCGATCAGGGTGCCGTCCCAGTCGAAGAGGGCCGCGGCGAACGGGGGCGCGCTCATGACAGGTGCGAGACGTCGTTGAAGCCGCGCAGCAGCCAGCGACGGTCGGCTCCCACCACGATGCGGGTCAGGGAGCCGTTGTCCGAGTGGACGAACGCGAAGGGGCGGCTGCTCGTGGCCTGGCGGCAGGCCTCGCCGATCACCCCTCCGTGGACCACGGCCACGGCCACGGCGTCCGGGCCGGTGGCGGCCACGATCGCCTCGATCCCGGCGCGCACCCGGCCCGCGAACGACTCGGCCGACTCACCGCCCGGGATGATGTCCCAGCGCTCCTCCTCGAAGGCGCGCTTCACGATCGGATCGCCGTTTGCCTCGCGGATGCGGTACTCGCCGCCCTCCCAGTCGCCCAGCCGCACCTCGGCCAGATCCTCGATCACCGTGCACTCGAGCCCCTTGGCCTGGGCCAGCGGCGCGGCGGTGATCGCGGTGCGCTGCAGCGGCGTGACGAACACGCGCGCGATGTTCTCATTTGCGAGGCGCGCGCAGACGGCGGCGGCCTGCGCCTCGCCCTGAGGCGACAGCGGCGGGTCGCTGCGCCCGTCGAGCAGCGGGAACTTCTCGCCGGCGACCGCGGCGGCGGAGGCGCCGTGACGCACGAGCACGACCTCGGTGGCGCCCTTCGGCAGCCGGAACGGCCGCTGCTCCGCGCGGCCGGCGGAGGGGGCGCGGCTCTCCGTCGCGCCGGCGGTCATCCGCCGTTTGGAATCACGACGACCTTGAGCGAGCGGTCCTTCTGAAGCTGGACCTCGAAGGCCTCCCCGATGTCGTCGAGCGCTGCCCGCTGGGTGATGAGCGGCGTGGCCTGGGCCTTTCCGCTGCGCAGCAGCTCGACCGCGTCGGCGAAGTCCTCGCCGGTGTAGGCGATGCTCCCCTGGAGGCGGATCTCCTTCTGCACGAGCACGGTGGGGTTGAACGTGACGGGGTCGTCGTAGAGCGCCAGCACCACGATCGTGCCGCCGGCGCGGACCTGCTCCAGGGCGGTGTTGGCCAGCGCGGGAACGCCCGAGCACTCGAACACCATGTCGATCTCCTGGCCGTCCGACAGCGCCGAGGCCAGCGCGTCCTCCAGCCCGTCGCTGCCGTCCAGCGCCTCTGCGCCGAGCGTGCCCGCCGCCTCGAGGCGCAGCTGGGAGATGTCCACGCCGATCACGCGCCCGGCTCCCGCCGCGCGCAGCGCCTGCACCACCTGCTGGCCGATCGTGCCGAGGCCCAGCACCACCGCGGTGGCCCCGGCCACGGGCTCCGCGAGCTTGACCGCGTGCACCGCCACCGCCAGCGGCTCGGTGAGCGCGCCTGCGTCGTCGCTCACTTCGTCGCCCAGCGGGAAGATGTTCTGGCCCGAGATGGCCCCGGGGATGCGCACCAGCTCGGCGAACGCGCCGGGCTTGCCGTAGGCGATCCCCTGGGTCCAGGCCTTGCCGCAGAGGTTGTAGCGACCCTCGGCGCAGCGGGCGCACTCGTTGCACGGCTGGAGCGGCGACGCGGTCACGCGGTCGCCCACGGCGATCCCCTTCACGGCATCGCCGGTCTCGACCACCTCGCCGACGAACTCGTGGCCCATGACCTGGCCGGGCTCGACGAACGAGCCGTGGAGGTACGTGTGGAGGTCGGACCCGCAGATGCCGCACTGCGTGACCGCCACGATCACGTCGCCGGCGTCGGCCTTGGGGGCCTCGACGTCCTCGACCTGCATGTCCTGCACTCCCCGGAAGACCGCTGCCTTCATCGCTCCGCGCTCCTTTTGCGGCCGCGTACGTACGCCCGCAGCATCACGGATCGGGCGCGCAGGGACCACCCCGGGCCGAGGCCGAATTGGAGATTCGCCAAGAAAGCGGCGCGTGCGCGCGGCGGTGACTCGGACCGGAGCGCGCCCTGAGGAGGGGAGGTAGCGCCCCGGCCCGTGCCCGCTCTACGGCGCCGTGTAGCCGCCGTCCACGCTCATCGCCGTCCCGGTGACGAACGAGGCCTTGTCCGAGAGCAGCCAGACGCACGCCTCCGCGATCTCCTCCGGCTTGGCGAACCTTCCAATCGGGTGGTTCGCGCGGGCGGCGTCGACATGCGCCGGATCGCCCCCGAGGATGTTCTCGAAGAGGTCCGCGACCATCGGGGTCTCGACGTAGGAGGGGCAGATCGCGTTGACCCGGATGCCCTGTGCCGCGAACTCGAGCGCGGCCGCCTTGGAGAGGCCCACCACGCCGTGCTTGGCGGCCACGTAGCCGGATGCGCCCGCCCAGCCGATCACCCCGGCGGCCGAGGCCATGTTGAGGATCGAGCCCGAGCCCTGCTCGGCCATCACCCTCAGCTCGTGCTTGGTGCAGAGGAAGACGCCGTTCAGGTCCACGTCGATGATCCGCTTCCAGCCGTCGTACGGCGTGTCGGTGGTCAGCGCGACCGTGCCCAGGATCCCGGCGCAGTTGAACGCGCCGTCCAGGCGGCCGAGCTCGTCGGTGGCGCGCTTCACGAGCCCCTCCACCGCCTCCTCGCTCGTCACGTCGCAGCTGGCGTACACCGCGCCCAGCTCGTCGGCCAGCGCCTGGCCCTCGGCGTCGCTCACGTCCGACAGCAGCAGGCGAGCGCCCTCGCGCGTGTGCGGCGACCGCGGTGGCCCGCCCGATGCCGCTCGCGGCCCCGGTGATCAGAACGGCCTTGTCGTCCAGGATGCCCATCTAGCTCCTCTCAGCCGCGACGCTCTCGCGCAGCGGCTTCTTGTCGATCTTTCCCGTCGAGGTCTTGGGCAGCTCGTCGACGACGTCCCAGGTGGACGGAACCTTGAAGCGGGCCAGCCGCTCGCGGCAGTGCGCCTCGATCTCGTCGAGGTCGGCGCCCTCCTCGAGCACCAGCACGGCGTGCACCTCCTCGCCGCGAACCTCGTCCGGGCGGCCGATCACCGCCGCGCCCTGCACCGCCGCGTGCTCCAGCAGCACGTCCTCGATCTCGCGCGGGTAGATGTTCTCCCCGCCGCGGATGATCATGTCCTTCTTCCGGTCGACGAGGAAGAAGAAGCCGTCCTCGTCGCGGTAGCCCACGTCGCCGGTGTGGAGCCAGCCGTCGCGCAGCGACTCGGCGTTGGCGTCCGGCCGCTGGAAGTAGCCCTGCATCACGTTCGGCCCGCGGATGCAGACCTCGCCCGGATCGCCGTCGGGCACGGGCGCGCCGCTCTCGTCGAGGATCGCGACCTCCTGGCCGCGCGTGGGGATGCCGATCGAGCCGATCTTGCGCCGGCCGAGGAACGGGTTGAGCGTGGAGCAGCAGGTGCCCTCGGTGAGTCCGTAGCCCTCGAGGATCGAGATGCCGAACTTCTCCTCGAAGCGGCGGAACAGCGCGGGTGAGAGCGGCGCCGCGCCGCAGATCACGAAGCGGATCGTGTTCGTCTCGGCCTCGTCGGCGCCCGGCGCGTGCAGCAGCGCCGCGAGCATCGTGGGCACCGCGCTGAAGGTCACGGGCTCGTACTCCGCCACGGTCGCCCAGAAGGTGGAGGCCGAGAAGCGCTCCCACATCGCGATCTGGCCGCCGATCAGAAGCGGGACCATCGTGGTCACCACCTGGGCGTTCACGTGGAACAGGGGCAGCACCATGCCCAGCACGTCGCCGCGCCCGACCGGCAGCAGCTCGGCGAGCATCCAGGTGTCGGCCAGGAAGTTGGCGTGCGTGAGCATCGCGCCCTTCGGCCTGCCGGTGGTGCCGGAGGTGTAGACGAGCGCGGCCAGGTCCCCGGGCTCGATCGCCTCGGGCTGGTCCACGCTGCCGTCGCCGCGCAGCGACGCAAGCGGGTCGCCCGTGTCCGTCACCACCGCGATCAGCTTCCGCAGCGCGGGCAGCTCGTCGCGGTGCGCCTCCAGCGCCGCGGCGGCCTCCGCGTTGCAGACCACCGTGGTGGCGCCCGAGTCGCCCAGGATCTGGGCCGCCTCGCGGCCGGTCAGGTCCGGGTTCACCGGGTTGAACGTGGCGCCGAGCCAGAGGATGGCCCACCAGACCTCGAGGTACTCGGGTCCGTTGCGCAGCACCACGCCCACCACGTCGCCGCGGCTCACCCCTGCGGCGCGCAGCCCGCCGGCCACCTCGGCCACACGCCCGGCGAACTCGCCGTAGGTCCAGCGCACGTCCGCGTAGCGCAGGAAGGGCTCGTCCCCGATCTCGCGCGAACGGGTCGCCAGCAGCTCGGGCAGCGTCGAGACCTCGGTCGACAGGACGGCGCTCATCGCAGATCGCAACACTGGCAGCCCGCCGAGCGCCCGCGGGACGCGCGCGCGGCGGCTGTTTGTGTACCTCACATCGGCCGCTCGGATCCGCGTTGCGCGAGCTGCGGGGATCTGCATGGCAGAGCCCTACGCCGTGAGGATCGTCAGCGCCACCAGCCCGTCCCCATCGGCGGCATGCCCTCCGCTCTGGGCGAGCCCCACCCGCGCGCCCGCCACCTGCACGGCGCCCGCCTCGCCGCGCAGCTGTCGCGCGAGCTGGCAGATCTGAGCGAGGCCGGAGGCGCCGGGCAGCTCCCCGAGCGACAGCAGGCCGCCGCTCGTGTTCACCGGCAGCACGCCGCCGAGGGCGGTGAAGCCGCTGTCGATCAGCTCGGGTCCCTGGCCCTGGGGGGCCAGCTGAAGGTCCTCGTACGCGGCCAGCTCGGCGGCGGCGGTCACGTCCTCGAGCTCCGCACAGTCGAGGTCCTCCGGTCCGAGGCCCGACGCCTCGTAGGCCAGGCGCGCCGCCCGCCCGGCGCCGTCGCGCCGCCCCTCGGGCTGCACCAGGAGCGACGCGCGCACGCGCGGCGCCGCTCGCGTGAGCTGGTCCGCCGCGCGCGGGGACGCGAGGATCACCGCCGCCGCGCCCTCGCCGGCCGGCGCCACCATCAGCCGCGTCAGCGGCCAGGCCAGCTCTTCGCTCTCCAGCACCTGGGCCACCGAGACTGGCCCGCCGCCACCGTTCGCGCGCCGTACCGAGGTTCTTCGCGCTGATCCGGGCGAGGTGCTCCACGGTGGCCCCCGACGCGGACATGTAGCTGCGCGCCTCCGTGGCGCGCACGCTCAGCACGTGCTCGAGCGGCCACGCGCCCGCGGCGCTGTCGGCGGCGATGCACAGCACGAGGTCGTACGCGTCCATCTCGATCGCCTTCCAGCCGTGATGAAGCGCCTCGCCGCCCGAGGTGCTCACGTGCTCGACCCGCCCCGGCAGCTCGCGCTCCCCGTCGGCGTCGCCGGCCTCGAAGCCGAGCCTGCGCAGGCCCAGCCGCACCGCCACCGAGTCCGCGGTCGGGGGCGCGCCGTTGCCCCCCGAGCCCACGAAGGCCGCCGGGATGTCGCGGTCGCCGATGCCCGCGTCGGCCATCGCGGCGATCGCGGCGTGGTAGGCGAGGTCAGCGGTGGAGCGGCCGGAGTCGCCGTGCCGCGTGGTCGCCGCCCCAACTACGAAGACATCCGTCACGGCGCGTCAGCGGCTCGTGACGACGTGTTCGACCATCGACTTCACGGGCGGCCCTCGCTTTGTCGCGCCGCTTGCGCGGCCGTGTGCGAGCCGACCATACGCGCGCGCACGTGGCGCGCGCGCACGGATTCGCGGCGGCGTTGTCGATCTCCCAAGGGAGAACGCGAAGAGCGCCCGGAGGGCGCCCTCAGCCCGCTATCGCCCCGACCAGCTTCAGCGACTCCCTCGGGTCCTCGCCGGCGGGCGGCGCGGCCGGCTTGCTCTCGCCGGTGACGAGGCAGCCCTGGATCATCAGCACGAGCAGCGAGAGCCTGGCGCCCAGCTGCGCGTCCGGATCGTGCGTCACGCACAGGCCGGTCAGCTCCTCGATGCGCGCCAGCCGGTAGCGGATCGTGTTCTCGTGGACGCCGAGCTCGAGAGCGCAGCGCCGGATGCTGGCCATGTTGTCGAAGAAGCAACACAGCGTGGTCAGCAGGTCGCTCTTCGACGCATCCCCCACCAGGCCGCCGAAGGTGGCGTCCGCGAAGGCCCTCACCGCCTCCGCCTCCGAGGTGGCGAGGAACACCCTGCCCGTGCCGAGGTCGGCGGCCGCCAGGGCGGCCGGCCCGCGCTCGCTGCCGAAGCGCCTGATGCAGTCGAGCACCTGCTGCGCCTCGAGGTAGAGCTCGGCGTAGGAGCCTGGCTCCGAGCGGATCGATGAGATCGCGGCCGCGATCCGGTCGGCGCCGCCGAGGTGCTCGCAGACCGCCGTCAGCAGCTCCTTCGCCGACTCGACGAAGGTGCGCTCGTCCACGCCCTCCGGCAACTCGACGAGCGCCGCCACTCCGCCGTCCACCTTCGTGGCGTGCACGGTCAGCTCCGGCGACAGCTCCCGGAACGCGGCGGCCACGGCGCGGAAGTCGCTCACCGCGTCACAGCGATCGGCGCGCGAGCCGATCAGCGCCACCAGGTGCGGGGCGTCGAGCTTCACGCCCAGCCGCTCGGCACGCCGCTCGACCACCGAGGCGTCGGCGCAGCCGTCGAGCAGCTCCGCCGCGAGCGATGCCCCGGCATTCCAGTCGGCCTCCACCGCGCTGCGCTCGGTGCGCATGTGGAGCGCCACGAGCATCGCGGCGCGCCGCAGGGTCAGCATGTCGCCGCCCACGAAGCGGGTCCTGTACTCCATCACCGCCAGGCGTCCCCACAGCTCGTCGTCCACCACGATCGGCGCGACCAGATGACGGTGCATCACGCCCGCGTCGGGAAGCGGCGAGACCAGGAACGGACGGCTGCTGCCGCCCGATTCGAGCGCGCCGGCGACGGCCGGGTCGTCCACGCACGGCTGCTCGAGCAGCCGCGGCAGCATGCCGTCGGCGCCCTCCGGGCTGGCGATCGCCAGCCGCCGGTTGTCGGCGTCGTAGACGGCGCACGGCTTGCCCAGCACCTCCGCCAGCGTGTCCACGATCTCGCCGAGCCCGCTGCCCGCGAGCACCAGGTCGCCGATGCGCTCCTCCACGGCGGCCGCGCGCCGCAGCGCGATGATCTGGCGCTCCGAGGCGTCCAGCTTCGAGCGCAGCTCGATCCGCGACTGGGCGTGCGTGACGGCCACGGCAGCGAGACGCGCGAACACCGTCGCGATCTCGGCGTCCCCGGTCGTGAACGCATGCGGCCGCTCCACGTCGTCGAGATAGATGACGCCGATCACCTCGTCGTTGAAGATCATCGGCACGGCCAGCATCGAGTGGATGTCCCAGAACCTGGCCGTCGCCCGCATGATGCGCGGGTCGTTGCGCGCGTTCCCGATGATCACGGGCCGCTTGGTGCGCAGCAGCTCGAGGGTCATCCCGTCGGCGGGCATCCCGGCCAGCGAGCGCTTGACGTAGGAGTCCATGTCGCGCTCGCCACCCTCGCCGACGCAGCCGCGGAACAGCCCGGCCTTCTCGTCGCGCAGGTGGATCGAGCAACGCTCGACGCCCACCAGCTCCCTGACCTCGTGCACGATCGAGCGCAAGAGCTCATCCACGTCTCGCGCCTTCTCGAGCTTCTCGCCCACGCGGGCGAACGCCGCGAACGCGCGCGCCAGCGCGGAGTCGGCGGATTCCGCCTCGGCGGACGACCCGTTCTTCCGTGCCGTGGCGCCGTTTGAGTGCTTCCCGTTCGCTACGACCTGGTCTTTCGTGGTCCTCATAGTCGTGCCTCTCCTCTCCCCTCGTTCCCCTCAGCCCAGCAGCGCGCGGGTCGCCCGCGCGTATATCTCGGCGGCCTTGGCCACCTCGGCGATCTCGATGTGCTCGTCCACTGCATGTGCCTGCTCGAAGTCACCCGGCCCGAACGTGATCGCGGCCGGCTCGCCGAAGCCGCGCGCGTCGGGGCGCATCAGCTCCGCGGCGTCCACCCAGCCGCCGTTGAACTCGCGCACCACGCCGGCCTCGCCCGTGACCTCCTGGACTGCGGCCTCGAGCGCCTTCACGCCCTCGTGCTCCGGGTCGACCTCGCCGGGGCGCAGCCAGAGGCGGCCGGCGCCCATCGGCAGCAGCTTCAACTCGAAGCGCACCTCGCCGTCCTCCTGCTCCAGCTGGCGCAGGAAGGCGTCGATCGCGTCGCGCACCTCGGTGAGGTTGGTGCCCGGTGGCGAGAGCGTGGACAGCACCGCGTCGCAGCGCTCCGGGATCGCCCAGCCGCCGCCGGGCAGCGTGCGCGTGGCGTTCGTGGTCACGCGCGGCTGGAACCACTGCGAGTCGCCCTTCGGCAGCTCCAGCCGGCCCTCCTCGACCGCCAGCACCAGGCGGGCCATCTTCGCGATCGCGTTGATGCCCTTCTCCGGCTCGGTCGGGTGCGCCGTGCGCCCGATCGCGGTGATCTTCCAGGTGGCGATCCCCGGGTAGGCGATCTCGATCGTGTGGTTGCTCGTGGCCTCCGCCGAGAAGACCGTGCCGACGCGCTCGAGCACGCCCAGGTCCGCCATGTAGGCGGCGCCGCGGAAGGAGTCCTCGCCGTCGCAGTCGGACATGAAGTAGATCGGCCCGCCGAGGCTGTCGCCCGAGGCGACCAGCGACTCGACGGCGGTGAGCATCGCCACCAGCCCGCCCTTGCTGTCCACCGCGCCGCGCCCGTACAGCACGCCGTCCTCCACGTAGGCCGTCCAGGGATCGCGCGACCAGTCGATCGGCAGCGCGCCCACCGTGTCGTAGTGCGCGTCGAACAGCACGCCCGGCTTGTCGCCAGTGCCCTCGAGCACGCCCAGCACGAGCGGCGTGCGGCGGCCCTCCACGGCGTAGTGCTCCACCGTCATGCCGAGCGCGAGCATGCGCTCGGTCATCCACAGGTGAGCCTTGGTCTCCTCGCCCACCACGCTGCGGATGGAGACGATCTGGCGCAACAGCTCCTCGCAGCGCTGCTGGCCCACGGCCGCGGGGGCCTGCTGATCGGTGGTCATGCGTAGTCCTTTCGTGCGTTCTGCTTGCCGGCCGCACCGTCAAGCAGCGCGGGGTGCTCCCGGAGGCTCATCCCTCCGTCAACCGGGAGCGACACTCCCGTGATCCAGCGGGCGGCCGGCGAGGCCAGGAAGGCCACGACCGCCGCGATGTCCTCGCCCGCCGCGATGCGGCCGAGCGGAATGCGCTCGACGAACGCCTCGGTGATGCCGGGGCGGTCGAGCGTGTCTGCCATCAGAGGGGTGCGCACCACGCCGGGCAGCACCGAGTTGCAGCGGATGCCGCGCGGGCCCAGTTCGAGCGCGGCCGAGCGCACCAGCGCCTCGCCGCCCGCCTTGGCGGCCGAGTAGTGGGACAGCCCGGCGACCGGCGAGGTGGAGTCCACCGACGAGATCAGCGTGAACGAGCCGTCGTCGACGATGTGGGGCGCGGCCGCCTGCAGCACGTTGAAGGCGCCGGTGAGGTTCACCGCGGTCACGAGGTCCCACTCGCCCGGTTCGATCTCCAGCAGCGGGGTCACGCGTGCGGTGCCGGCGGCGTAGATAACCGCGCCGATCGACCCGTGGCGCTCGGCGATCTGCGCGATCACCGCGCGCACCGCGTCACGGTCGCGTACGTCGAGCGCCATGCCGCCGTCATCCGGGCGCAGGTCGGCGACCACCACCTGCCAGCCGTCGCCCGCCAGTGCCTCCACGCAGGCGCTCCCGATGCCCGATGCGCCGCCCACCACCAGCGCGACTCCGTTCACGGCCGCCACGTCATGCCTCCCTCGAGCAGGCCGGCGAGCTCCACCAGCGCCTCGGCGCCCGAGGCTCCGTCCATCACGCGGTGGTCGATCGTCAGCGACAGCGCGATGCTCGTGATCACCGCGAGCCCGCGCTCGCGCGGCACGACCCGCTCGAGCGGGCGGCCCACCGCCAGGATCGCGCTCTCGCCCGGGTTGAGCATCGCGGTGAAGCTGTCCACCCCGAAGCCGCCGAGATTCGAGATCGTGATCGTCGCGCCACTCATCTCCTCGAGCGAGAGGCGGCCGCTGCGGGCGGCGTCCACCAGCCGCACCCTGTCCGCCGCCAGCTCGCGCAGCGAGCGCTCGTGCGCGCGGCGCAGCACCGGCACGAGCAGGCCGCGGTCGGTGGCCACGGCCAGCCCCACGTCGGCTCCCGGGCGGCGCATCAGCTGGGGCTGCTCGCCCTCCCCGCCCTCGACGAACGAGGCGGCCAGGCCGCCGTGCCGGAGCACCGTCTCTGCCAGCGCCTGCACGAGCAGATCGTTCACGCTCACCTTCGCCTCGCGCGACAGGCGCTCCTTCTCGGCCAGCAGCCAGCCCGCGTCGATCTCGCGCGTGAGCACGAACTGCGGGATCCGCTGGCTCTGCGTCATCTGGCGCGCGACTGCGCGGTGCACGGCGCCGAGCGGCTCGAGCCCCTCGGTCGGCGCGCGGCCGTTCGCGGCGGTCTCAACGTCCCTGAGGGTGATCCGGCCGCGGGGTCCGGTTCCGGTCACCTCGGCCAGCGTCACGCCCAGTCGCTCGGCGGCGCGGCGGGCCACCGGTGCCGCCCGCAGGCGGCCGTCGCGTAGGCGCGACTGCGCGGGAGGAGGAGGTGCCGGCTCATTCGCCTCGACCTCGGCCGGGGCGCTCACCACCGCCTCCTCGTCGTCGCCGGCGAGCACCACCAGCGTGGCCCCCAGCTCGACGGTGTCGCCCAGCTCGACCTCGATGCTCTGCACGATTCCGCCACGCGGGGCGACGACCTCGGTCAGCGCCTTGTCGGTCTCGAGCTCGACGAGAAGCTCGCCCTCGCTGACGGCGGCCCCGACCGCGACGTGAATCGCGGCGACGATGCCTTCCGTCACCTCCAGACCCATCTGTGGCATCACCACAGGCGTAGACGGGACTGCTCCGACGACCACTCCTCCCTCCAGGATGATCAGACAATCAACAATATGGAGGCCGGAATAGGCTTGTCAAGGCGGCTAAGAAACGTTAATTGTTGGACGATCAGTCCGAACGGTCTGAGGGAGACCCAAAAATGAACGCAGCGACCAGTGAGGCGGCAGCGGCCGGATCGAAGCCGCTCACGCTGAAGGAGCTCCACTCCCGGATGGCGCTGATCCGGGCCTTCGAGACTCGGGTCACCGAGCTCTATCGCGACGGCGACATCCCGGGCTTCGTCCACACCTCGCTCGGTCAGGAGGGGGTGGCCGTCGGGATCTGCGCGGCGCTGCGGGACGACGACTATCTGGCCACCACCCACCGCGGCCACGGGCATTGCCTGGCCAAGGGCGCAGACCTCGACGGCATGATGGCCGAGCTGTTCGCGAAGGAGACCGGCCTCTGCCGCGGCAAGGGCGGCTCGATGCACGTCGCCGATCCCGCGCGCGGGATCCTGGGCGCCAACGCGATCGTGGGGGCCAGCGTGCCGCTCGCGGTCGGCGCCGGCCTCTCGAGCAAGCTGCTCCGCCAGGGCCGCGTGGCCGCCGCCTTCTTCGGCGAGGGCGCGGTGAACCAGGGCGCCTTCCACGAGGCCGTGAACATCGCCGCGATCTGGCAGCTCCCGGTGCTGTTCATCTGCGAGAACAACGTCTACTCCGAGTTCAGCGACAGCCGGCGGATGACGCGCGTGCCGGGAGTGGCCGAGCGCGCGCGGCACGGCTACGGCGTGGAGTCGGCGCTGGTAGACGGCAACGACGTGGGCGCCGTGCAGGAGGCGGCGCTCGCCGCGGCGGCCCGTTGCCGCGAGGGCGCGGGGCCGTTCCTGATCGAGGCCGAGACCTACCGCTGGCAGGGCCACTACGAGGGCGATGCCCAGCCCTACAAGCCGGACGAGGAGTCCGCCGCCTGGCGGGAGCGCGATCCGCTCGTGCTGGCGGCGCGCCGGCTCGTGGAGGAGGGCGCGGCCACCGGCGACGAGCTCGAGGCTGCCGAGCAGGACGCGCGCGACCGCGTTGAGCAGGCCATCGAGCGTGCCCGCGAGGCCGCTCCCCCCGCGCTCGAGGAGGCGTTCCAGAATGTCTTCACAGACTGAGGTCGAGGAGGTCCGCTACTCGCAGGCCCTCAACCAGGGCATGGCCGACGCGATGGAGGAGGACGAGCGCGTCGTCCTGATCGGCATCGACGTGGGGGCCGGCGGCGGCATCTTCACGATCACCCGCGGGCTCTACGACCGCTTCGGGCCGGAGCGCGTGATCGACGCTCCGATCAGCGAGATGGGCTACGTCGGGGCGGCGGTGGGCGCGGCCATGACGGGCCTGCGCCCGATCGTCGAGATCATGTTCATGGACTTCGTCGGCGTCTGCCTCGACCCGATCATGAACCAGGCGGCGAAGCTCCGCTACATGACCGCCGGGGCGTTTTCGATCCCGGTCGTGTTCCGCACGCAGACGGGCGCGGGCCGCAGCGCCGGAGCGCAGCACTCGCAGTCGCTCGAGGCGATGTTCGCGCACATCCCGGGCCTGAAGGTGGTGATCCCGGCGACGGTGACCGACGCTCACGACCTGCTGGTCGAGTCGGTGCGCGACCCGAACCCGGTGCTGTTCGTCGAGAACCGCCGCCTGTACGGAATGCGCGGCACGCTCGGGCGAGGCTCCGCTGCCGCTCGGCAAGGCGCGCGTGGCGCGCGAGGGCGACGGCGTGACGGTGGTCACCTGGGGGCAGACGCTGCGCGACTGCCTCGCGGCGGCCGAGAGCTGTCCCGTCTCGCTCGAGGTGGTGGATCTGCGCTCGCTGGTGCCGCTCGACATGGACACCGTGGTCGAGTCGGTGCGCAAGACCGGCCACCTGCTGATCGTCCACGAGGCCGTGCAGGACTTCGGCGCGGGTGCCGAGATCGCGGCTCGCATCGCCGACGAGCTGTTCGACGAGCTGCTCGCCCCGGTGCGTCGCCTGGGCGCGCCGTCGGTGCCGATGCCCTTCAGTCCGGAGCTCGAACGCTCGCTGCTTCCGGGCTCCGAGTCGATCGCCGCAGCCGCCGAAGCCCTGAAGGCGGAGAGCTAGCGTATGGTCAGTTAGAGATGCTAAGCATTCCGCCCCCCCCTGAGGAATCCACGCTCGGAGCGGCCCTGGTCGGCCGCCGCGTGAAGGTCGCGCGCGCCTACGAGCAGCTCGCCGAGGTGCTGCGCGAGAGCATCAACGAGGGCGCCCTGCGGGAGGGCGATCGCCTGCCGTCCGAGACTCGGCTGGCCGCCCTGGCCGGCGTCAGCCGCTCCACCGTGCGCGAGGCACTGCGCATGCTCCAGGAGGCGGGGCTGATCGAGCGCGCCAGTCCCAAGGTGATGGTGGTCCGCGCGCAGAACGAGGACTCGAGCCACCGCGAGCTCACCGCGGCGCTGCGCCGCCGCAACGTCACCTTCCACCACCTGCACGAGGCGCTGCTCACGATCGAGCCGGAGCTCACGCGCCTGGCCACCGATCGCGCCGACAACGCCGACATCGCCCTGCTCCACGAGAACCTCCGCGCCCAGCAGCGCAACCTCGAGAACTTCAAGGAATGGAACCGCCTCGACGAGGAGTTCCACCTCACGATCGCGGAGATGAGCGGCAACCCCGCGCTGATCATCACGCGCACCCCGATCACCAAGCTCCTGCTGCCGGTGCTGAACCGCTTCATCCGCTCCCCGTCGCTGACGAGCCACGCGCTGCGCTACCACCACCGCATCCTCGCGGAGGTGGAGGCGCGCGACTCCGAGCTGGCCGCCGCGGTCACGCGCAGGCACATCAACGACTTCCGTGTGGCGTGGGAGAAGGCCGGTCTCGACTTCGACATGAAGGTCGCCGACCTCGAGGACACGTCGGTCCTGCCGCGTGCCTCGGCGCGTGGTAGCGACGGCGCCGACTGACCCCTGTAGGACTTCCAACGCAGCGCCCGGTCGTCGGCTGATCGCGGTTCCCGGAGGGCTACCGTCGGCCTTGCTCCGATGATCGTCAGGCCGCCAACCGTTGGACCCCCAGAGCTCAAGCGAGAGCTCATGGAGGAGGTGCAGGAGTGGCGGCTCCGGGCCCGCGAGTTCGGCGACGAGCTGGTGCGTCCGGTGGGCCAGGTGCTCGACCGGATGGACTCCCGCGATTCGGTCGCTCCGGGCTCGCCGGTGTTCGACTTCCTGGCACAGGCCCACCGCGAGGGATTCACCCGGCTCACCGACAGTCCCGAGCGGGGCGGCCTCGGCCTCTCGCGCGTGACCGAGTACTTCGTGCTCGAGGAGCTGGCCACCGCGGACGCCGGACTGGCCGCCGTCTTGATCGCGGCGCCGCTCCCCTTCCGCTGGGCGCAGGAGATGGGCGGCGAGCGGCTGATCGAGGGCCTGTCGCGACCCTACTTCTCGCTCGAGCGCACGGACTGGAGCGGCTGCTGCGCGGCGGGCGGGCCGGCCAGCCGGCTGCGCGCCACCCGCGCGGGCGACGGCTGGATCCTGGCGGGGAGCACCTCGCCCTGGGTCACCGGCGCGGCCACCGCCACACACGCGCTGCTGGCCTGCGCGGTGGACGACGGCGTGCGCTACACGCACGGGCTGGCGGTCATCCCGCTCGCGCGCCCCGGGGTGACCCGCGGCGCGCCGCTCGACCTCCTCGGGCTGCGGACCCAGTCGCGGACCCGGCTGGTGCTCGACGGCCTGCGCCTCAGCTCCGACGAGCTGCTCCTCTCACCGCGCCCCCAGCTCAACCTCGTGGGTGCCGCCCGGGCGATGGCTCACGTGGCCACGGCGATCGTGGCCGTCGGCATCGGCCGGGCGGCGTACGAGGGCACGCTGCGGCTGGCGCGCGAGCACGTGCAGGACGGCCGTCCGCTCGTCGAGCACCCAGATACGCGCCGCCGCCTGTTGCGCATGTTCACCCTGCTCGATGCCGCGCGCTCGCTCACTCGCGCAGTGCATCTCTACACCGCCGGCAGGCTCGACGCCCGCGAGGGCTGCTCGATCCAGCACGCCGCGGCGGCGCACGCGTTCGCCACCGAGGGGGCGTTCGAGATCGTCGACGCCGCGATGGACCTCTGCGGGCCCCGCGCGGAGGCGGGCGGCGGGGTGCAGTACCTGGACGGCTCGACCTTCCACCCCGAGAAGCTGCTGCGCGATGCGCAGACCTACAAGGTCGCACGGCCCGCGGGGGCAAGGCCCGCGCCCCTGGCCGCGGCATACCACTGACACAAGGAGGACGGCATGGGATTCGTGAAGACCCCGGATGAGATCGCGCGCATCGAGCACGCTCTCAGCCACCCACGCTTCGTGAACGGCGAGATGCTGAGCATCGACTTCCTCAGCGACCCCGACTACGTCGCGTCGATATTGCCGCCGCCGCTCGAGCCGGCCGACACGCCCACGCTCACCGCGATGATCGGCCGCTGGCAGTCGAACTGCGTCGGCGACTTCTACGGCGGCGCGATCTACGTGGCCGCGCGCCACGAAGGAGTCGAGGGCCGCTACGTGCTCGCGATGTACATGGACGACGACGTGCCCACGATCTACGGCCGCGACCTGTTCGGTGAGCCCAAGAAGCTGGCCCGCAGCGAGCTCCACCGCCGCGGCGACCAGTTCAACGCCTGGCTCGAGCGCAACGGCGTGGTGATCATGGAGCTGCGCGGCGACGTGCCCGAGGACCTCGGCCCGAGCGAGGGCGAGGGCGTGAACTTCAACTTCAAGGCGCGCCCGGCGGCGAACGGCATCGGGCTCGAGGAGGACGCGATCCTCACGCGCGCCACCTTCCAGTCGATCGTGCGCGTGGCCCGCACCGGCACCGGCACGCTCACGCTGCGCGGAACGGTGCACGACCCGCTCGACGAGATCCCGGTCGTCTCCATCGTCGGCGCCGCCTTCGTGGAGTGCGATCTGATCGCCTCGTGCGAGTCGGTGGCCACGGTGCCGGCGGACGTGTTCGCTGCCGTACCACCATGGTCGCCACGACGACTGGAGCGCGCTCGACACCGAGAGCGCTGCGCTCGTCGCCACAACCAGCTAGAACAGCTCCATGGACAGCGCGATAGTCGCCGGCGTCGGCATGACGAAGTTCGCCAAGTCGACGCTGTCGCTGCGCGAGCTGGCGGTGGAGGCGGTTCAAGGGGCCCTCGACGACGCGGGCCTCCCGGTGGATGCCATCGAGGCCGCGTACGTAGGCAACGCCGTCGCCGGTCTCGTCACCGGCCAGGAGATGATCCGCGGCCAGGTGATGCTGCGCCCGCTGGGGATCGAGGGCATCCCGATCTTCAACGTGGAGAACGCGTGCGCGTCGGCCTCGTCGGCATTCCATCTCGGTTGGCAGGCGATCGTCGCCGGGGCATGCGACGTGGCGCTCTGCCTCGGTGCGGAGAAGCTCACGCACGAGGACAAGACCGTGGGGATGGCGGCGATCGGCACCGCGGTGGACGTCGAGCTGCAGGCGGAGATGGCGGCCGCGCTCGGCTCGGGCGGCGACAACGGCGGCAAGCGCTCGTTCTTCATGGACATCTACGCGGGGATGGCCCGCGACTACATGGAGCTGTCGGGCGCCACCGCGCGCGACTTCGCCGAGGTGGTGGTGAAGAACCAGCACAACGGGGCGCGCAACCCGCGTGCGCAGTACGGGAGCGAGCTCACCGCGGACGAGGTGCTGGCCAGCCGGCTGGTGGTCGATCCGCTGACGCTGCTCATGTGCTCGCCGATCTCCGACGGCGCGGCGGCGGCGGTGCTGGTCTCCTCGCGCGCGGCGGCACGGCTGGGTGTGGGCGCGGACCGTCCGCGCGTGCGCGCGTCGGTGGTGGTCTCGGGCAACCGCCACGACAAGTCGGACCCGCTCGCCGGGTCCGCGGGCCGGGCGGCGGCGATGGCCTACGAGCAGGCGGGCATCGGCCCGGATGAGCTGTCCTGCGTGGAGGTCCACGACGCCAGCGCCCCGGCGGAGCTGATGATCTACGAGCAGATCGGCCTGACCACTCCCGGCGGCGGGCCGGAGTTGCTGGCCTCGGGCCGCACGCGGCTGGACGGCGACCTGCCGGTGAACACAAGCGGCGGGCTGCTCTCCAAGGGTCACCCGATCGGGGCGACGGGCATCGCGCAGATCTGCGAGGCGTCGTGGCAGCTGCGCGGCCAGGCGGGCGAGCGCCAGGTGGAGGGCGCCAGCGTGGCGCTCACGCAGAACGGCGGCGGCTGGCTCGAGGAGGACTCAGCCGCGATGTCCGTCCACGTGCTGACGGCCGCCTAGAGCTCAGACGCCGAATTCGGCGGGGACGTCTTCCGCCTCGACGGCCTCGGCCAGGCGCTGGTAGTCGAGCTCGTTCTGATCGGCGTACGCGCTCGCGAAGCGGGCGATCGCCTCCTCGAATTCCGAGCCCTTCCCGAGGTAGGCGTTGATCGCGAGCCGGTCGCCCGAGCGAGCGTGGGCCCGAGCCAGAGACCAGCCGCAGGCCCGGGTGTAGGCGATCAGACCCGATGTCCTCATCGTCGAGAGGTCCACGGAAGCCTTCCAATCCCAGAGCTGCCGGATGTAGAAGTCGTGCTCCTTGCCGTCCATGGCCTCGCTCCGCTGCCAGCTGAGGAAGATGTCGCTGGCCACGTTCGAGATCCGCTGTCCGCGGACGACGCGCTCGCCGTGGTTCTCGAACTCGCTCGCGCCCAGGTAGGCCTCGAGCACCGAGGGCTGCGCCTCCTTCGCCTGAAGCACGAGCGGGTCCTGGCCGTGACGGCCGACGAGGAGGAATATCCACGCGCGTGTACCCACGCTGCCCACGCCCACGACCTTGCGGGCCATGTCGAGGAAGCGGTAGGTGCTGAAGAGGAACTGCCGGTCCGGGTCGAGACCGGCGGCGTAATTGAGCAGCAGATCCCGGATGTAGGCGGTCTCGTCGCGAGCTTCGGACGGCTTGAACAGGTCGCGGAACGGCACCAAGAGCGGCGGCACGCTGCGAAAGCGCAGCTCCCCGTCGACCCGCTCCGTCAGCTTCTCCACCGCGCGCAGGCTCGTCTTACGACGCGCCTTGGCGAACGGCTTCGCGAACTGGATCCGCCCCTTCGCCCCGAGCTTCCCGCCGAAGCGCGCGACCAGCTCGCTTGCGGTGAGACGGTCGTACCAGACGTCGAGATGGCTCTCGTTCGCGAACCCCCGCATGCCCTCGCGGTACTCGCGCACGCAGGCGGTCACGATGCGCTTGCGGCGATCCGCCGACAGCCCGACGTCGCGACCGGCGATCTCGGCGCTCGCCGCCATGCGCTTCACGTCCCACTCCCAGGGACCGGGCAGCGTCTCGTCGAAGTCGTTCGGCCCGAACACGAGCCTGCGATCCGGAACGGCGAACGCCCCGAAGTTCGAGATGTGAGCATCCCCGCACGCCTGCACGACGATCCCGGAGTCCGGCGTGGCTGCGAGGTCCGCGGCCATCACGGCGGCCGCGCCCCGATAGAACGTGAACGGCGAGACCAGCATGCGCCCGTAGCGGATCGGGACGAGCTCCGGCAGGCGCGTGGCCGCCTGAGCCTGCAGCACGGCGACGGGATCGGGGCGGTCCGGGGTCGGCGTCCATTCGCCATGGACCGAGCGTGGGATTGTCACGCGCGCCTCGCGGCCGCGCTCAGGCGACTCGCCGGACTCGAGTTGTGCGACGCGCGCCATCTCGCGCACTCTAGAACTCGGAGGTCTCAGCCGCTGACGCGGCCGGGGCGCAGCGGGCGGACGTAGTCGCGCACCTTCCCCAGCGATTTCGAGAGCGCGGCGATGTCTTTCTCGCTGAGCTGCCCGAGGAAGTGCTCCTGGATGCCACGCCGGTGCACCGCGCGGGCGGCCTCCAGCGTCTCGAGCCCCGCCGGGGTGATGAAGATGTTGATCACGCGACGGTCGTTGGGCGGGCGCTCGCGCCTGACCAGGCCGGCGTCCTCCATGCGGTCGATGACCCGCGTCAGGCCGCTCTTGCTCGACAGGATCCGGTTGGCGACCTCGCTCATTCGCAGCCCGTCGTCCGCGTCCTCGAGGTGGGCCAGCACGTCGTACCAGCGGAGGCTGATGCCCCGCTCGCTCTGCAGCTCCGAGTCGAGGATGTCGATCACGGCCCAGGCGCACTCGAGGAAGACGCGCCAGGCGGCGATGTGGTCCGCCGATGGCTGCTGCCTTGACTTGGATCGTTCGCTATGCAACTGTTGCGCCGTCGATAATCCCCAAAGCGACTACTGCCGGAGCGTAGCAGTCGACAAGGAGGCACCGTGGTACGGATGTTCGTTCGGCATCAGGTGGCGGATTACCCGGCCTGGAAAGAGGCCTACGACGCACTGGAGCCGACCCGGGTGGAGATGGGCGCAGGAGGCCACGACGTCTTCCAGGCGGTGGGCGACCCGAATGACGTGACCGTTTGGCACGACTTCGCGAGCCAGGACGCTGCCGAGTCGTTCGCGTCGTCATCGGTGCTGCGGGAGGCGATGCAGAAGGCCGGCGTGCAGGGCGCGCCCGACATCTGGTTCGCCACGGCCGGCGCCTGAGGCGGCCCGCTCGACAGCATCAAATGAGGGCGGCCCGAGGGCTGTCAGCTGTCGATTGAAGGATCTCGGTGCCGCCTCATGCACGGCCGCCGAGCGATCCGTTCAATCGCCGGCGCCATCTTTCACGACCCGCGCCGCAGGTGCAGGTCGAACTCCATCGTCGCCTTGTCCGTGACGTTCACGAATCCCGCGACGCTCGGCGCGGTCATGTTGAACTCGCTCCAGGGGAAGGTGATCGCGCCCACGGCCTCGATCCCCGAGTTGGACAGCCGCATCGCCAGCGGCACGGTCTCCTGCTTCGACGTGCCGTGGATGTTGAAGACGCCGGTGGCCGAGACCTTCGCCACCGTTCCGCTCGCCGCGCTGGCCGGCAGGGTGACCGGCTTCGAGAGCTTGAAGGTGGCGGTGGGGAACTGGTCGCTCTGCAGGCCGATCGAGCGGATGCGCTGGTCGCGCATCGACTTGTCGCTGGTCAGCTGGCTCACGTCGACCTTGAAGGACCCGGCCGTGACCTTCACGGTCTTGCCCGACTCCGTGAGCGTGGCAGCGCCGGTGATGGCCGACGTGCGCCCGACGGCGTCGCTCTGGGCCGGCAGGAACGCCAGCTTCTCGCGCACGCGATAGCCGGCCTGCGAGCCCTGGCCGATCGTCCAGGTGCCGGCGAAGCCGCTGCTGCTGCGCTTGCAGCGGCGGGCGCATCTGCCGACGTGCCGGTGGCCGGAGAGGTGAGAGTGAAGCGCTTGGGCGACGAGGTGGGGAAGAGCACGAAGTAGACGAGGGCGAACCCGCCCACGAGGACCACGACAGCTCCTCCGAGCAGGATCAGCGCGCCGCGGCGTGACCTGAACCTGGCCATCCCCGCATCCTCCCGAGCGAACGTAGGAGCCCCGTAAGGGTTACCGCTACTGCCGGTCCTTGTTCTTGCCCGCGCCGCCCGAGAGCTTGTCCGTGCCGGCGCCGCCCTTCAGGGTGTCGTTGCCCGCCTGCCCCGAGAGCTTGTCGTTGCCGGCTCCGCCGGAGAGAAGGTCCTTGCCGTTGCCGCCGGTGATGCTGTCCTTCCCGTTCTCGCCGTAGAGGTGGTCGCTGCCCGAGCCGCCGCTGATCTTGTCGTTGCCGCTACCGCCGCAGATCACGTCGTTGCCGCCCCCGCCCTTGACCGTGTCGTTGCCGCCGAGCGCGACGATCACGTCTGCGCGCCTGGTGCCGGTGAGTCTGTCCTTGCCGTTCGTGCCGACGATCGTGGCCTTCTTTCCCGCACAGGTCGGGACCTTCGTGCCGCCACCGCCACCGCCACCGCCCCCGCCACCGCCGGCGGGGTCGCCGAGGAGCCGCAGCGCATAGACGTTGTCGTTGCTGGAGCCCTGAGTCTGGCTCGTGCCCGGCCACCACGATCTTGCCGTCCGACTGCAGCGCCACGCCGTTGGCCAGCTCGTTGTGGCCGAGATCGACGACGGACTTGCCGGCCTTCCCGAAGCTGCTGTCGAGTAGCCCGTTCGGCTGCAGCCGCGTGACGGCCGTGTCCTCGTTGGGGAACGCTCCCGTGGTACCGGCCACGACGATCTTGCCGTCCGGTTGGAGCGCCATGGCGCTGCCGTCGTCGCTGCTGCCGAAGTCGACCGTGGTCCGGCCGCCGGTCCCGAAGGACGTGTCCGGCGAGCCGCCGGGCAACAGGCGCGCCACCGCGAAGTCGCTCCGTTGCCGCTGCTGCCGGCGAGCAGGATCTTCCCGTCTGGCTGGAGCACCATCGCGGCGACTCGATCGTCATTGCCGAAGTCGGTGACAGCGCTGCCGCCGGAGCCGAAGCTCGGTGTCCGATGTGCCCTGCGGATTGAGGAATCGTGCAACGACGAAGTTGCCCGGCGTGTTGAACCCGCCCGGCTCCTCGGTTCCGGCAGCGAGGATCTTGCCGTCCTGCTGGATCGCAACCGCCGAGGTGAACACGCTGCCCGGAAGGTCGGGCCGTGATCCTCCCGTGCCCAGCCCGTATGACGGGTCCAATGTCCCCTGCGGGTTCAGCAGCCGCACCACCAGGATGCGTGAGCGCGGGGTCCCGTCGATCGACGTGCCCGCCACGACGATCTTCCCGTCGGGCTGGAGGGCGATCGCGGTGGCGAACTCGGTCTGGTCGAAGTTGGGCCGCGAAGCCCCCGTACCCAACCCATAGGAGAAATCCACCGTGCCCTCCGGGTTCAGGAGCCGCTCGACGAACATGTGGGAGCCGGCCGGAGATGAGCTGCTGGACCCGGCGACGAGGATCTTGCCGTCCGGCTGCAAGGCCAGTGCCGCACCGGACTCCTGGGTGCCGAAGTTGGGCCGCGATGCGCCCGTGCCCAACCCGTACGACGGGTCCAACGCGCCCTGCGGGTTCAGGAAGCGGGCGACGAAGAAAGCCTGCGTACCAGCCGCATTGGTGCTCGTGCCGGCGACGACGATCTTCCCGTCCGGCTGGATCGCCACGGCGTTCCCAGTCCTCGCTGCAGCCGAGGTCGGGCCGCGAGAAGCCCGTGCCCGACCCGTACGACAGGTCCAGGTCGCCCGGCGCCGCCGACGCCACCCCCACACCAAACGCCAAGACCAGGGCCGTCGCTGCGCAGACAAGCCAAAGCCTGGGCACGCGGCAAACCTAACCGACCTGTCGCCGACGGCACAACCCCGCGGCCGGCGAGCCCTACGGCGGAGTGCGTGTTGCCCGACGCCGGCGGCGGTGGGTCGATCGCGCTCTCGGCGATCGGGGTGGTGCCCGGCGTGGCCGGCCTGCCCGCCGGTGAGGTAGGCCTGCTCCACCTCGCCGATCCGCTTCCGGGCCTCCTCGCCCGAGAGCGACAGCTCCACGCGGCCGCGCCTCATCACGATCGCGCGGTCGGCGTACTGGAGGGCCTTGTGCGCGTGCTGCTCGACGATCAGCACCGCGGTGCCCTTCTCCTTCGCGTACTGGCGCACCGCCTGCAGGAGACGGTCGACCACCAGCGGCGCCAGGCCGAGCGAGAGCTCGTCGGCGAGCAGGAGGCGGGGATTGCGGGCCAGCGCACGGGCGAGCGTGAGCATCTGCTGCTCGCCGCCCGACAGCAGCCCGCCGCGCACGCTCATCCGCTTCTCGAGCTCGGGGAACAGCTTCACGGCCTCGTCGGGGTCGACGTTGGCCACGCGCAGGTTGTCGCGGCAGGAGATGCCCTTGAAGACCGAGCGCTCCTCGGTGACGTAGCGACATGCCGTTCTGGGCGCGCTTGTGGAGCGGCGCCGTGGTGGGCTCGCCGTCGAACAGCACCTCGCCGGAGATCAGCGGCAGCTCGCCCGCGAGCGCCAGCATCGTGGTGGTCTTGCCCGCGCCGTTGGGGCCGAGCAGGCAGACGACCTCGCCCGAGTTCACCTCGAGGTTGAGGTCGTGCACCACGGGCTGGCCGGCGTAGCCGGTGCACATGTCCCTGGTGGCGACCACGGCCGTCATGGAGTCACCTCCTGACCACCGCCGGTGACGGCGGCTATCTCGGCCGCCACCTCCTTCTCCTCCTCGCCGAGGTACGCGGCGATCACGGCCGGATCCTTGCGGACCATCTCGGGCGTGCCCTCGCTGATCTTGCGGCCGAAGTCGAGCACCACCAGCTCGTCGCACACGGACATGACGAAGTTCATGTCGTGCTCGACCAGCAGGATGCCCATGCCCCAGTCCGAGGCAAGGCGCTTGACGAGCGTCGCCGAGCTCGGTCGACTCCAGGTCGCCGAGGCCGGCGGCGGGCTCGTCCAGCAGCAGGACGCTCGGCTGGGTCGCCACCGCGCGGGCGATCGCCAGCAGGCGCCGCTGGCCGTAGGAGAGGTCCTCCACCAGCCGGTCGAGGTCGTTCTCGAAGTGGAACTCCTTGATGGCGCTGACCACCGCGCCCGGCAGCGGCGGCGCGAACGGGTAGACGAGGTCGCGCACGTACGAGCCGAGGTCGCGCGGGTCGCTGGCGGCGCGCAGGTTGTCGAACACGGTCGAGTCCTCGAACAGCTCGAGCGACTGGAACGAGCGGCCGAGGCCGGCGCGGGCGCGCTTCACGGGAGACCAGCCGCGGATCGCCTGGCCGTCGAACGTGAGCGTGCCCTGGGCCATGCGGGTGAAGCCGGTGACGGCGTCGATCAGCGTGGTCTTGCCGGCGCCGTTCGGGCCGATCAGCCCGACGATCTTCCCGGGCGTGACCGTGAGCGAGACCCCGTCGACCGCGGTGGTGCCGCCGAAGCGCACGGTGACGTCGCGCACCTCGAGCGTTCGCTCGGATACGCGCTCGACGCCCTCGAACGGAGGCACCTTCACCCCCTCCCGCTTGCGCGGGGCAAGGAACGGAAGCCGCTTCGCGAGCTTGGAGCGCACCCAGGCCGATCTGGGCGATCGCCTCCTTGGCGATGCCGTTCTGGTTGAGGAGGACCAGCAGGATCAGCGACACGCCGCCGATCAGCGGCACGTACTTCGCGATGCCCGAGCCCAGCGCATCGAAGATGCGCGCATCCAGGCCGCCGTCCGCGAGCTGCCCTCCGATCACCGGCCCGACGAGATAGCCGATGCCGCCGATCATCGCGTAGCCCACGTCCGTGATCGACGTGAAGTTCGAGAAGTCGGTGTAGCTGATCGCCGTGCTGCGGAAGGCGAGCAGGATTCCGCCGAGGCCGGCGATCGCCGACGACAGGGCGAAGGCGTAGACCTTCACCCCGGAGACGCTGATGCCCAGCGCCGCGGCGGCGCGCTCGTTGGTGCGCACCGCGATCAGCCTGCGACCGGTGCGGCCGCGCCGGATGTTGGCCACGGCCAGCGCCGCGATCGTGAAGCAGATGAGCGTGAAGAGGCCGTAGCGGGTCGGGTGGGGCGAGGCGTCGATGTTCAGCCCGAGGATGTGCGGCGACTTGATGATCGTGCCCGATGCTCCGCCGGTGAGGTCGGAGTTGGTGAACAGGATCAGCTCGATGGCCGTCCCGAGGCCGAGCGTGACGATCGCCAGGTTGATGCCGCGCGTGCGCGCGGCAGGCAGCGCGAAGAGCACCCCGAGCGGGATGTTCACCAGTATCCCGATGAGTAAGCCGAGCCAGAAGGGCAGGTCGTGAACGGCCATCAGGCGTCCGGCGGTATACGCGCCGAAGCCGGCGATCGCGTACTGGGCGAGCGATAGCTGCCCCGCATAGCCGGTGAGCACGACGATCGAGAGCAGGATGACCGCGGTGCCGAGGGTGACCGTGAACGAGTCGATCCAGATCGGGCTGGTGGTGGTCATCAGCACCACGCCGATCACCACGCCGAAGGCGATCCCCGGCCAGTTGGGCCGGCCGCTGCCGATCGTCGGGAGGCGCTGGAGCAGATAGTCGCGCAGCGGCAGGGCCTGGCCGCGAACCATCAGCCAGACCACGATCAGGACGAACGGCACCGAGTCGCCCACGCCGGGCTGGTGCACGTAGCGGTTGATCTCGGTCTGGACGATGCCGATCGCGAGCCCGGCGGCGAACGCGATCGGGAACGACCTGAACGCCGCCACCAGCGCGGCGGCGGTGGCGGCCAGCACCAGGTTCGTCAGCACCGCGGGCTGCAGGGTGACGATCGGGACGATGAGGATCGCGGCCAGGCCGGCCAGGCCGCAGCCGAGCACCCAGTTCAGCGTGGCCACGCGGTCGGGCGACCAGCCGAGCGAGGCGGCGGCGCGCATGTTCTCGGCGACCGCGCTCGTGCCGAGGCCGAACTTCGTGTAGCGGTAGAGCATCCACAGGCAGAGCGTGGAGAAGGCCGCGATCCCGAGCAGGATGATGCGGTCGGCCGAGATCACGATCGTCCCGTGGATGTGCCAGACGTTCGTGGGCAGCACGCTTGGCACGAAGCGCGCGTTGGCCTGGTAGCGGAGGACCGCGATCGCCTGGATCGTGATCAGCACGCCCAGCGTGGCGATCACGCGCACGAGCGGCGACACGTGCCGCAGCGGGCGCATGATGAAGTAGTGAGTGGCCGCGCCGATGAGGCACGACACGAGCACGCCGATGATCAGCGCTATGCCGTACGGCCAGCCGTGGTTGTTGTGCAGCTCCCACTCGAAGTAGGCGCCGACCAGCCCGATTGCCCCGAGCGCAAGGTTCAGCACGCCCGAGCCGCGGTAGATGACGATCAGGCCCTGCGAGGCAAGCGCGTACAGCGCCCCGACCCCAAAGCCCAGCAGTGCGAACCGGATTACCTCTTGCATTGCCTAGCTGACTCCTCCCGCGTTAAAAAGGCGCACCGGCTCCGGGCAATGGAACCCGGAGCCGGCGCGCGGTCCAACATCGTTCTGCTTACTGCGGCTTTCCGAGCGCGAGGTTCGTCACGTCCTCGAAATCAGTCGTCAGCGGCACGAGCTTTCCGTTGTCGAGCTTGCTGAAGACCACGGAGTGGTTGAACAGGCGGTCGTAGCCCTTGGGACCACCGGTGGTGTTCCACGGCTTGGCGAAGTCCAGCGGCGGGACCATCCCCGGGAGGTTGATCTTCGCTGTGGACGCTGCCGTCTGGAACGCCTGCGGCGTGATGTCGCCGGACATGCTCTTGACGATCTGGGCGAAGCCGTTGTACGCGGCCCATGTGCCCATACCGCCGAGGCTGTTGTAGTCCTGCGCCGGATCGGCGTTGTACTGCTTCAGCGCCGCGCGGTAGTCAGCCCACTGCGGCAGCGAGATGTCCGGGTACATCCCGGCCACCACGGAGCCCGTCGTGAGCTGCTCGAATCCCTTGGCCACCTTCTCGTTCAGGTTGCCCTGGGGGCCGTACATGCGGGCCTTCGAGCCTGACTGAGCGAATGCCGGCATCCAGGCGATGTAAGGCGTCTCAGAGACGATCATCACCAGGCAGTCGGTTCCGCCGCCAGTGGCTTCCGCGACCTGCGGGCTGTAGTCCTTCGCCGTCGCCGGCAGGCTGACGTACTTCTGGATCTTCACACCCAGCGCCTTGGCCGCGTTGTTCATGATCGGCTCGAACGTCTCGGCGCCCTGGATGATCACGCCCGTGATGTGCTTGCAGCCGTCCTGCACCGCGCGCTTGACGAGGCCGACCGCGTACAGCGGCTGGTTGCCCATCGGGAACGAGTCGGTGCTGGTGAACTCCTTCGGCGAGACCGGGCAGCAGTTGCCGAAGTAGGCCACGTGGCCCGCCTCGAGCACCGGCAGGATCGCGTCGCCGGTGAAGCTGAACGATCCGACGACCGCGGCAGCATGGTCGGCCACGGCCTTACGCGCGCACGCGGTGGCGGCGGTCGGCGTGCCCTTCATGTCGCAGAACTTCTCCACGAGCGGGTGGCCCGCGATGCCTCCGTGGGCGTTGATCCAGCTGGAGTAGACGCGCGCCGTCTCCTCGATGTTCTTGTACTGCGGGCCCTGTGTGTTCACGTCCGCGAACGTGTACGTCGTGATCGGCGTGCCCGTTGGCTTGGCAGCGGCCGCGGCCGTGGTAGCCCCGCCGCTCGTGGCAGCCGTCGTGCTCGATTTATTGCTGCTACCGCACGCCGACAGCACCAGCGCCGCGACGAGGCCGGCAGCCGCGAGGACCAACAGCCAGCGCAGGCGCCGCTGTGGCGCCCCCTTGCTGTCCCGACCTTGCATTTGCAACCTCCTGAATGGGGGTAGAGCGCGGCTGAAACAGAGCGCGCCAGGTACGAATTCGCTCAGGCTAAAGAGGCGTTTCGGCTTCTGTGCGAAGTAGTTCCGCTGGCTCTGGAGAATCCACCAAGATCAGGTGACCCGGTGGACGCGGTACTCCACTATTGGCCCGGGATGCACGCGTCCGTCTGCCACGAAGACGCTTTGGTTAACCCAGGCGTAACGTTCGTCGCCGCACTCGAGACGCGGCGTGGTGCGGAAGTAGTGCTCGTGGTAATCGCTCGAGCGCTCGCCCGTGACGGCGGCGATGGCGGCGTCCGTGTACTCGATCACGCCGAAGTACTGCACGTAGATGTTGGCCCCGTCGTCGGTGTGGATCGTGGCGCGCACGTCGAGGCGGCCGAAGCCGTCCGGACCGGCCAGGATCCAGTCGGCGCCGCCGGTTCCCATCTTGCCCTTGATGCGGTCGCCGGTGACCTCGCCGCCCACCACCTCGAAGATCGTGCGGTCCCCGAAGGGTCCGGGGCCGACGGGTACGGGCTCCTTGAGAACGCCGGTGAAGGTGAACTCGTGAACGAGCTCCATGGTCGCGGCTCCTTTCGACAGGGGGAACGGAGCGAGCATCCTCGCGCTTTGGCTGTCGGATGACGAACCTCGCGCCGGGCGGTCCGGGGATTCGCACAAAGAACGGGCGCGGTCGCCCTTGTCGCTTCTCTTCGCGCGCGCGACCCTGACGGCACCCAATCCGCAGGAGGACAGATGGACAGCGCAGCGTTCAGGGACTCGTACTCGCAGCCGATCGGCCCCGGCGGCGCCTACGCGCCACCGCCCTACCTCTACCGCGGCGTGCAGGACATCTTCATCGCCTACGAGGCCGACCCCGCCGGAGTCGACGCCCTGCTCCCGCCCGGGCTCGAGGCCGCCGACGAGGTCCCCGTCTGCCTCGCGTGGGGACGCTGGATCCCGTTCTCCTCGTTCGGCCCCTACCACGAGGCCTACGTGATGGTGCGCGCGGTGTTCGAGGGGCAGGTCTACCTCTACCAGCCGTTCATCTTCACCGACAACGAGATCCCGCTGGTCGCCGGCCGCGAGATCTGGGGCTTCGCGAAGAAGCTCGCGACCATGAAGCGCAGCTCGGGGGGCGGCGGAGCCGAGATGTTCGGCGAGCAGATGCTGTTCACCACCGAGCGCCCGATCGGGCAGCGGATCATGACGATGTCGATCGCCTGCGAGGCCATCGCCAACCCGTCCGAGCTGGAGGACGTGCCCGTGCTCTCCACGCGGGTGATCCCGAGCTCGGAGGAGGGCCGGCCGCCGTCGGTGGCGGAGCTCGTGCGGCTGGACGTGGACGCGTCGCTCCACAAGAGCGCCGACGGCACCCCGGAGCTGTACACCGGCCGGGCCTCGCTGACGATGGACGCGCGCTCGCCGGTCGATCCCTGGCACCTGCTGGCGCCAACCAAGATCGTGCAGGGCTGGTACGGCGTCTTCGACTTCGACCTCTACCACGGCAAGGTCGTGCACGACTACCTTGCGGACGAGGCGATCTGGTCGCAGAACGGCGTGGTGGCGGGGGCGGGCGCGGCTTCTTAGCTCGGGCGCGTACGACGGCAATGAGGGCGGCCCGGAGCGTGGGTTTCGGGCCACCGTCCTGCTTTGTGGGGCGTATAGCCCCCTAGGGCAGGACAGTGCGCGCCAAACGGAGGCCGGCGGCCCTCGGGCTGACCCCTTATTGCCGCCGTAGACGCCGGTGAATCACCGGGTTGCGGGTTCCTGGCCCGGAGCCTGGTTTTCGGGCCACCGTCCTGCTTCGGGGGGCATATAGCCCCCTAGGGCAGGACAGTGCGGCGAAGTCGCCGTAGGCGCCCGAACCTCACCGCCGCAGCTCAATCGACACCCCGCCCCGCGAGGCGTCCAAGGAGCGGGCTCCGCTTCCCATCACGTCCTTGAGCCAGCTCAGGCCCTGGGGGCCGCCGATCGGGTAGACCGGCTCGATCGGGTTGCCGGCCGCGTACATGGCGTCCACGTCGGGACCCGGGATCAGGTAGCGCAGGAGCAGCTCCTCGTCGGAGAGCTTCTCGCCGTAGTCGCGGCGGATCTCCTTGAGCGATGGCTGCGGCGGCTCCCAGCCCTCCATCCGCTTGCCCCGCGCGCCGGAGAAGGCCTTGTCGAGCATCTCCTGGTCGAGCTCGCCGGGCGGCTGCCCGTAATGGCCCGCGAGGTACATCAGGTTCTCGTCCGGAATCGTGAGGTAGCGCTCGCCGTTCACCACGTTCAGCAGCGCCTGGATGCCCACGAGCTGCGAGAACGGCGTGGCCATGATCGGGTAGCCCATCTCGGCGCGGACGCGGATCGCCTCCTCGAGCACCTCCGGCAGGCGGTCCGCCATCCCGTAGGTCACGAGCTGGTTGCGCAGCGTGCCGGTCATGCCGCCCGGGAACTGCTGCTGGACCGTGGCCAGGCTGTACTCCACCGGCTCGCCGAGGTGGTGGCCGAGCTCCACGGCGAGGGCGCCCAGGTGGTCGGAGACCTCCGCCAGGCGGCTGTCGTCGATCGCCACCTCGTGGCCGAGCCGGCGCATGTTGTCCACGGCCACCTCGGTGGAGGGCATCGAGGGCCCGTTCGCCATCGAGTTGACGGCCGTGTGGAGGATCGTCAGCCCCTCCTCGACGCCGATGATGTGGTTGAGCGTGCCCATCGCGGTCTTGTTGTGGAAGTGCATCTCCAGCTCCACGCCGGGCGCGGTGTCGCGCATCAGCGGGATCCAGGTGCGCGCCCGCTCCGGATCGAGGACGCCGGCCTCGTCGCCGAGGATGATCGTGGCGGGCACGTCGCTGGCCGCGAAGCCGGCCATGACCTTCGCGTAGTACTCGTCGGTGTGGACGGGGGAGAGGCTGAAGTTCACCTGGGGCGACGGCGCCATGCCGGCGTCGCGCGCCTTGGCCGCCACGTCGAGCATCTTGTCGACGTTGTGCAGGCAGTCGAAGATCCAGAAGCTCTGGATGCCGTGCTTCGCCAGCGTGCGGATCCAGAGCTCGATGATCGAGTCCGGCGTGATGCCCATCCCCACCACGCCGTTGGAGCGCGCCCCGGCTCGCAGCACCGAGTTCGGCAGGGCCGCGCGCACGCGGTCGAGACCCTCCCACGGATCCTCGATGTTGTAACGCACCTGCACCTCGAACGGCGAGCTGCCGGTGAGGTCCACCACGCGGTAGCCGGTGCTGTCGATCGCGTCGGCCACCGGGCAGCACGTGCCCGGCCCGAATGCGCATGCCCCACAGGCTCTGCTGCCCGTCGCGCAGGGACTGGTCGATGAACTCGATGCGTGCCATCAGGCGGCCACCTCCGTGGGGATCCAGCTCGGGAGGAACACGTCCTCGAGCCAACGAGTATGGATCGCGCCCGCCACCACGTCGGGGTGGGCGAGCACGTCGCGCGCGAACGGCGCGGTGGTCTCCACGCCCTCGACCCGCAGGTGGCCGAGCGCGCGGCGCAGGCGCTCCAGCGCGTCCTCGCGGTTCTCGCCGCGAGCGATCACCTTCGCGAGCAGCGAGTCGTAGTGGGGCGTGATCGTCCAGCCGGGGAAGCAGGCGGTGTCCACGCGAACGTCGCTGCCCACGGGCGCCGCCCAGCGCTCCAGCCGACCGGGGGTGGGCGCGAAGCCGCGCTCGGGGCTCTCGGCGTTGATTCGCGCCTCGACCGCGTGGCCGCGCACCTCCACCTCGTCCTGCGCCACCGACAGCGGCGTGCCGCCCGCGATGCGCAGCTGCTCGCGCACCACGTCCACGCCGGTGACCATCTCGCTGACCGGGTGCTCCACCTGCAGCCGCGAGTTGATCTCGAGGAAGGCGTAGCTGCCCCGCTCCTGGTCGACGAGGAACTCGCAGGTGGCCGCGCCGTGGTAGGCGAGCGAGCCGATCAGCGTGGTCGCGGCGCTGAGGATCTCGCGCTCGAGCGGCTCCGAGAGGCCGAACGCGGGCGCCTCCTCGATCAGCTTCTGGTAGCGGCGCTGGAGCGTGCAGTCGCGGTGGCCGAGGTGGACCACGCCGCCGTGCTGATCGGCCAGCACCTGCACCTCCACGTGCCGGGCGCGGCGCACGAAGCGCTCGATGAAGAGGCGCCCGTCGCCGAACGCCTGCTGCGCCTCGCCGCCGGCTGACGCCCACGCTCCGGCCAGGTCCTCGGCGCGCTCGACCAGCCGCATGCCGCGCCCGCCGCCGCCGCCGGCCGCCTTCAGCAGGATCGGGTAGCCCAGGCCCTCGGCCACCGAGCGCGCCTCCTCCTCGCCGCTGACGATGTCCGATCCCTCGCCGATCGCGATGCCGAGCTCGCGCGCCGTGGCGCGGGCGGTGGCCTTGTCGCCGCTGCGCTCCATCGCCTCGGCGGAGGGGCCGACGAACGCAATCCCGGCCTCCGCGCACTCGGCCGAAAGCTCCGGCCGCTCGGACACGAAGCCGTAGCCCGGGTGGAGGCCGTCGCAGCCGGTCAGGCGGGCCGCGGCCACGAGGCGGTTCACGTCGAGATAGCTCTCGGCCGCGCTGGCCGGGCCGATGCAGACCGTGCGGTCGGCGAGCTGCGCGCCCAGGCTGCCGCGGTCGGCCTCCGACACGGCCAGCACCGACTCGATGCCCTCGTCGAAGCAGGCTCGGATGATGCGCACCGCTATCTCCCCGCGGTTGGCGACGAGCACGCGCTCGAGCGGCGGCATCGGTCGCTCAGCCTTCCGGGTCGATCACGACGAGCGGCTGCCCGTACTCCACTGACTCCCCGTTCGCGGGCACGATCGCCCTCACCACGCCGCCCACCGGCGCCACCACGTGGTTCATCAGCTTCATCACCTCGACGATGGCGAGCGTGTCGCCCTCGGCCACGCGGGCGTCGATCTCCACGAACGGCGGCGCTCCCGGCGACGGGGCGCGCCAGAACAGACCCACGGACGGGGACTCGATCACGGTGCCGGGCGGCAGCGGCTCGTCGCGCCTCGGGGTCGGCGCGGGTGGCACCTCCGCCGGCGCCGCGGGCTCCTGCTCCGGTGCTGACGCGGCCGGCCGGGGGGAGGGAGGCGCGGCATAGCCGTCGCTTCCGTCGCGCGAGACGTGCAGGCGGTCGCCGCCCACCGTCACCGTCATCTCCCGCCAGTCGCTGCGGTCAAAGGCTTCCAGCAGGGCCTTGATCACCTCTTGGTTGATTTCCATGCCGGGTGCCTCGGGTGGTCAGTCGATCGGGTGGGCGTTTGTGATGATGCCGGTGTGCGAGTGGACTTCCAGCGTCCCTTCTCCCCGCCAGAGGGAGCGCAGGAGGTGATCCTCGTGCGCCATGGATCCTGCCCGCAACCGCCGGAGGATCCGGACAACCCGCCCACGGGAGCGCAGAACGACCCGCCGCTCGACGAGCACGGGCGCCACCAGGCGGCGGCCGTGGCAGTGCGCCTCGAGGAGGAGCCGATCGGCACCGTCTTCGTCACGCCGCTGCAGCGCACGCGGCAGACCGCCGCGCCGCTCCTGGAGATGAAGGGCTTCGAGCCGAAGCTGCTGGTGGACCTGCGCGAGGTCGAGCTGGGCGACTGGGAGCACGGCGAGCTCTCGCGCCGCGCGATCGCCGGCGACCCGCTGTTCCAGGAGGTCATGCGCGAGCAGCGCTGGGAGCTGATCCCGAACGCCGAGCGGGCGACGGTGTTCGCCGAGCGGGTGGGGCGCGGCGTGCTGGAGGCCGCGGCGGCGTCGGGCCCGGACACCCTCGCGGTGGTCTACACGCACAGCGCCGTGATCGCGGAGTTCTGCAGGCAGGTGACGGGCAGCGAGCCGTTCGCGTTCATGACCGTGGCCAACGGCTCCATCACCCGCGTGGTCCGGATGCCCGGCGGCCGCTGGGTGCTCGTCTCCTTCAACGAGACCTCGCACCTGCCGCTCGATTGGCAGCCGCGGGCGAAGCGCGTGGGTGGCTGAGGTGTGGGGGATCATCGAGAGCGGGCCGCGGGTCGTCCGGCCCGCCAACTGATAGCCGCAGAACGCGACCGGTCGCTGCTCGCGGCGGGCGCGGGTTGTGGTTCCCCCAAGCGTCGCACGTCGCGCGCATCGTCGCAGCGTGGATACTCCGCCGTCATGGCGACCAGGGACAGAGTCGATCCCGAGCTGCTCCCGGGCCTTGACGGCTTCCTGGAGGCGAGCGGCCCACGCGGCCTCGCCGGGATCTCCGACGTGGCCGAGCGGCGGGTGAAGTTCGCCGAGATGATGGCCGCGGGCGCGCCGCCCGACGGGGCCGAGGACGACGGCGTGGTGAGCGAGGACCGCCTCGTGCCCGGCGAGCCCGAGGTGCCGGTGCGCGTGTACCGCCCGGCGGGCGCGAGCGGGTCACTGCCGGCGCTTCTCTACATCCACGGCGGCGGCTTCGTGATCGGCAGCATCGAGACCGAGGATCCGATCGCCCGCATGCTCGCCTCCGAGGTGGGCTGTGTGGTGGTATCGGTGGAGTACCGGCTCGCGCCCGAGCACCCCTATCCGGCTCAGGTGGACGACTGCTACGCGGCGCTGCGCTGGGTGGCCGATCAGGCCGGCGAGCTGGGGATCGACCCGTCGCGCCTCGGCGTCTACGGCGGCAGCTGCGGCGGTGGCCTCGCCGCAGCCACCGCCCTGATGGCGCGCGACCGCGGCGGGCCGGCACTCGCCCTCCAGATGCTGCTCTACCCGATGCTCGACGACCGCTGCGAGACGCCCTCCTGCGCGGAGATCCACGACCTCGGCCTCTGGGACACCTGGGCGAACCGCGAGGGCTGGGAGGCGATGCTGGGCGACGAGACCGGCGGCGCCGGCGTGTCGCAGTACGCCGCGCCCGCGCGGGCCATCGATCTCGCCGGCCTCGCGCCCGCCTACATCGATGTGGGCGAGCTCGACTGCCTTCGGGACGAGGACATCGACTACGCGAACCGGCTGATCGAGGCGGGGGTGCCCACGGAGCTGCATCTCTACCCGGGCGCCTACCACGCCTGGGAGCTCTTCGGCCCGGACGCGAAGGTGTCGAAGCAGACCGTGCCCGTGCGCATCGGCGCGCTCCGTCGGGCCTTCGGAACCGCCTGACCGGCGCCCCCGCGCTTGGACTTTTCCCAAGCGCACGGGCCTCCACCCCGGGGTTTGGCCACGCCCTGACCGATCATGGCCCGCATGGAGTTCGAGCCGAGCGCACGCACGCGCGAGCTGGTCGACGCGCTCGGGGCGTTCATGGACGAGCGCGTGCTTCCGGCGGAGTCCGTCTACGAGGAGCAGCTGCGCGAGAGCGGCAACCCACACTTCCACCCGCCGGTGATGGAGGAGCTGAAGGCCGAGGCGCGCGAGCGCGGGCTGTGGAACCTGTTCCACCCGGATCCCGAGTACGGCGTGGGCCTGAGCAACGTGGAGTACGCACCGCTCGCCGAGATCACGGGGCGCAGCCACATCGGTCCCGAGTCCGTGAACTGCATGGCGCCGGACACCGGCAACATGGAGGTGCTCACGGAGTTCGGCACGGACGAGCAGAAGGAGCGCTGGCTGCGGCCCTTGCTCGACGGCGAGATCCGGTCCGGGTTCGCGATGACCGAGCCCGACGTGGCCAGCTCGGACGCCACGAACGTGCAGCTGCGCATCGACCGCGACGGCGACGACTACGTCCTGAACGGCCGCAAGTGGTGGACCACCGGCGCGATCCGGGAGCGCTGCAAGATCCTCATCGTGATGGGGAAGACCGACGTGAACGCGGCGCCCCATCGCCAGCAGTCGATGGTGCTGGTACCGCGCGACACGCCAGGCGTGAAGATCGTCCGCAACCTCAACGTCTTCGGCTACTCGCACCAGGAGGGGCACGCCGAGATCCTCGTTCGAGGACGTGCGGGTGCCGGCCTCGAACCTGATCGCGAACGAGGGTGACGGCTTCCTGATCAGCCAGGCCCGGCTCGGCCCCGGCCGCATCCATCACTGCATGCGCACGATCGGCGCGGCCGAGCGCGCGCTCGAGCTGATGTGCCGCCGCGCGACCGAGCGCGTGACGTTCGGGCTGCCCGTGGCCGACCGCGCGAACGTGCAGGACTGGATCGCGGAGTCCCGCATCGACCTCGAGATGATCCGCCTGCTCACGCTCAAGACCGCCTGGCTGATGGACACGGTCGGCAACAAGCAGGCGCGCACCGAGATCGCCGCGATCAAGGTGGCCGCGCCCGTGCTCGCGCTGAAGGTGATCGACCGCGCGATCCAGGTGCACGGCGCGGGCGGCGTGTCCGACGACTTCCCACTCGCGTGGCTGTACGCGCACGTGCGCAGCCTGCGTCTGGCCGACGGGCCGGACGAGGTGCACAAGATGGTGATCGCGCGCCGCGAGCTCAAGCAGTACCGGCCCGCGTAGTGGCGGGCGGGGTTCATGCAGACCCGGCCGGCGTGCCGGGGGCCTCGGCCGATGTGGTGCGCACGCGGGCGGATGCCGATGCGCTGCAGCGCCCGCCGCTCGTGATCCTGGACACGCTGGAGGCCTACCTCGACGAGCAGGGCATCGGCTCGGGCCCGGCGGACGTGATCGCCCTGCCCGGCGGGCACTCCAACGCCACCTTCCTGCTGCGGCGCCAGGGTTGCGAGGCGGTGCTGCGGCGCCCGCCGCGCCCGCCCATCCCGCCGGGAGCCAACGACGTGGTCCGCGAGGCCCGGGTGATGGCGGCGCTGGAGGGCACGGCGGTGCCGGTGCCGGGGATCAAGGCGATCTGCGAGGACTCCGAGCTGATCGGCGCGCCGTTCGTGATCATGGAGCTGGTCCGGGGGCACGTGCTGGAGAGCGAGCTGCCCGCGGCGCTCGATCTGCCCGGCCAGCGCCACATGATCGCCGAGGAGTTCATCGACACCCTGGTGGCGGTGCACGCCGTGGACCTGGCCGCCACGGGGCTCGACGGCCTGGCCAAGCCCACCGGCTACCTCGAGCGCCAGCTGCGGCGCTTCGCCGGCTCCTGGGAGGTGAGCCGCACGCGCGAGCTGCCGGCGATGGATCGAGCTGGGGCAGATGCTCGCCGCGAGCGTGCCCGAGTCCGGGCCGACGACGCTTGTGCACGGCGACCCTCGTCTGGGCAACGCGATCTTCGCCTCGCGCGCGCCCGCGCGAGTGACGGCGCTGCTCGACTGGGAGATGGCCACCCTGGGCGACCCGCTCGCGGACCTCGGCTACCTCTGCGCGAGCTGGACCGACTCGAGCGACCTGCCGCCGCCGATGTTCCATCTCTCCACCCTCACCGGCCTGAAGGGATTCCCGACGCGCGACGAGCTGGTGGAGCTCTACGCCAAGCGCTCGGGCCGGCGCATTCAGCACATGGACTGGTACACGGCGCTGGCCTACTGGAAGTCGGCCGTGTTCATGGAGGGCAACTACCGCCGGGCGGTCTACGGCATGTCAGACGACCCTCTGCTCCTGGGCTTCCGGGCGGGGGTCGAGGAGCTGGCCGAGCTCGGCCTGGCCGCGCTGCGCCGCTAGCGGAAGGTCGTCAGCTCGCGGTCGCGCTCGAGGTGGCTGTGGTCGTTGAAGGTCATCAGCCGCACGCCTCCGCCGCCGCTGATCAGCTTCGACACCCCGCTGTTCACCGACACGCGGTTGAGCGCGATGAAGGTGCTCCCCGGCGCCCCGATCAGCGCGGCGCAGACTGCGGCGACCACGCCGCCCGAGGTGAACACCAGCGCCCGCTCGCCGCTGCCGAGGTCGGCCGCGAGGTCGCCGAGCGCGGCGAGCACGCGCGCCTGGAACGCCGGCCAGCTCTCCGAGAGCGGTGAGGCGTCGCCCGCCGCGATCCAGTCCTCGAGCGCCGCGTCGAGCAGATCCTGGAACTCGCGCGAGCTGATTCCGGCTGGCGCCCCCAGGTCGCCGGGCTCCGCCCCGGCGTCCGGCGGTCTGCCCATGGGTGGCGAGCACGCCGGCGCTGTCGTACTCGTCCCAGCGAGCGTCCACGAGCGGCTCGCCCGGCGCGCTTGCCGTGCAGGCGAGGGCCGTGTCGATCTGGCGGCGGTGCGTGCCTGATACCACCCGGTCGCCGCGGATCCCGCGGCGTTCGAGCGCGCCGTCGAGCAGTGCCGCCTGGCGATGGCCGAGCTCCGACAGCACGTCATAGGCTTCGCTGCCGAAGGAGGCCTGGGCGTGGCGGATCAGGTGGATTACGGGCATGGCAGAGGGGCGGCGGGCAGCGTATATGACTGACCGTCCGGGCGGTTAGTCAAGTAGACTCCCGCCGTGCAGTACGAGCTCACCGACGAGCAGAGAATGCTGCGGGAGATGGTCCGGGCGTTCGCTCGCGAGGAGGTCGCTCCGCTGGCCCGGGAGATCGATCGCGACGAGCGCTTTCCGCGCGAGAGCTGGGAGCGAGGCGGCGGAGCTGGGGCTGCTCGGCATGGCCGCGCCGGAGGAGTACGGCGGCAGCCGGCCTCGGGCTCACGGAGATGTGCATCGTGGGCGAGGAGCTGCCGGCGGTCTGCGTCTCCACCGCCGCCACCCTGCTCCACCAGGCCGACCTGGTCGTGCCCCGGCTCGTCCGCCACGGCAGCGACGAGCAGCGCCGGCGCTTCCTGCCCGGGCTCTGCGACGGCTCGCTGATCGGCTGCCTGGCGATGACCGAGCCGGAGGCGGGCTCCGACGTGATGAGCATGCGCACGCGCGCCACGCCCGTGGAGGCGGCTACCTGCTGAACGGCGTCAAGACCTTCATCACGAGCGCGCCGGTGGCGGACCTCGCGCTGGTCTATGCCGTGACCGGCGAGCCGGGCAGCCGCTCGCTGGGCCTGTTCATCGTCGAGACCACCCGCGACGGCATCACGCGCGGGCAAGAAGTTCAGCAAGATGGGCTGGCGCGGCTCGCCGACCGGCGAGCTGGTGCTGGACGACTGCCTGGTGCCCGCCGAGAACCTGATCGGCGCCGAGGGCGACGGTCGCGCGATCATGTTCGCCGGCCTGAACACCGAGCGCGTGGTGATGGCGGCCGAGTGCGTCGGCCTCAGCCAGGGGGCGCTCGACGTGGCCGTGGCATACGCGCGCGAGCGGCGCCAGTTCGGCCGGCCGATCGGCGACTTCCAGCTGATCCAGGGCAAGCTCGCGACGATGTACGCCGAGACCGAGGCGATCCGCGCGATGGTGATGCGCGCGGCGGCGCTGGCCGACGCAGGGCGCGCCGAGGAGATCACGCTGCTGTCGTCGGCGTGCAAGCTGATGGGCGCGGAGGTGGCCATGCGCTCCACCACCGAGGCCGTGCAGGTGCTGGGCGGCTACGGCTACATCGACGAGTTCCCGGTGGAGCGCTTCATGCGCGACGCCAAGCTGATGCAGATCGGCGGCGGCACCTCCGAGATCCAGCAGCACATCATCGCCCGCGCCCTGCTCAAGCAACCCGCCGCCGCCCGGAGTTGAGCGACCGCGATGACGCTTAACGTTCGGCCACCAGGAGGCGCCCGCTAGATGGCACGGCAGCGACAGGAACGCAAGAACCGCAAGGAGGACATCATCCGCTGCTTCGGCGACATGGTGGCCGAGCGCGGCTACGACAACGTGAGCCTCCGCGACGTGGCCGAGGCGCTCGACATGAGCAAGGGCACGATCCTGCACCACTTCGGCAGCAAGGACCGCCTGCTCGAGCACGTGCACTCCGACTACATGGAGCGGCGGCTGGCCGAGGCCCACTCGCTGCTGGCGCGGCTGGAGTCGCCTCCGGACCAGCTCGCGGGCCTGATCTACCAGCTGATGCTGGCCGAGCACCACGACCGCTCGGCCACGGTCGCCTTCGCGCGCGAGATCGTGCGCTTCGCCTCCGACGAGATCATGAGCGACGTGCGCAGGATGCGCGACGAGTACACGGGCCTCCTGCGCGGGGTCGTGCAGCGCGGCATGGACGAGGGCCAGTTCGCCCAGGGCAACGCCGCCATCGTGACGCTGCAGATCTTCGGCATGTGCAACTGGAGCTGGACCTGGTACCGGCCCGGAGGGCGCCTGGAGCGCCGAGGACATCGCGGAGGCGTTCACGCGCGTGATCTTCAACGGGCTGGGTGACGGGACGACGATCGAGCTGTCGGCCGACGTGCCCGACGTGGTGCGGGCCACGATCGCCGAGTACGCCGAGTCGCCGGTCGCGACCGGGTAGCCGGATGGCTTCGCTCGACGGGCGCGTAGCGCTGGTCACCGGTGCCGGCCGCCGTCGCGGGATCGGTGCGGCGATCGCGCTCGAGCTGGCGCGGGCCGGCGCGGCGGTGGCGGTGCACGGCTCGGGGCGAGATCCCGGCGAGCTGGCCGAGGTCGTGGCCGAGGTGGAGGAGCAAGGCGGCCGCGCGGTCGCCGTGGAGGCGGACCTCACAAATCGGGCCGCGGTGAGTGAGATGGCGCGCGAGCTGGAGTCAGCCCTCGGCGTGGTGGACGTGCTGGTGAACAACGCGGCCGTGGCGGGCGGGGCCGGGCAGTACGACCTGCTCGAGCTGGACGATGAGCTCTGGTACGAGACGGTCGACGCCAACCTGAACTCGGTCTACCTCGTGACCAAGGCCTTCCTGCGCGGGATGGTGGACGCGGGCCGCGGCTCGATCGTGAACATCAGCTCGGCCGCCGGCCGCGCGGGCCAGCCGCGGATGGGCGCCTACTGCGCCACCAAGTTCGCGGTGATCGGGCTGACCCAGCAGCTCGCGCTCGAGTTCGGCCCGGCGATCCGCGTGAACTGCGTCTCTCCCGGCCCGACCGACACGGACATGATGGCCGGCACCTTCGCCCGCCGCGACGCCGCCGCGGGGGCGGCTCCCGGCACGTCCAAGGCCACGCGCATCGCGGGTCTGCCGCTGCAGCGCCTGGGCCTGCCCGCGGACATCGCGCGGACCGTGGTGTTCCTCGCCTCCGACGACGCGGACTGGATCACGGGCCAGACGCTGAACGTCGACGGCGGCCAGCGGATGGACTGAGCGCTTGGAGGATCCACAGCAGCGGCGCCGCCCGTCCGGCGGCCTGGCGTCCACGGGCTGAGAACCTGCGCTCCCCCGGAGAGGAGCGGCGATGCCAGCGGTCTTGGTCCATGGAAACCCCGACAGCCACCTGCTGTGGGAAGACGTGCAGAAGCACCTGTCGGGCGACGACGAGGTGCACGCGCTGGACCTCCCGGGCTTCTTCACCCCGCTGGACGACCCTTCCTTCTCCGCCACCAAGGAGGAGTACGTCGACTGGATCATCGACCGGATCGAGGAGATCGGCCGGCCGGTGGACCTCGTCGGCCATGACTGGGGCTCGCTGATGGTGCAGCGGATCGCGTCGATCCGTCCGGACCTGCTCAGCTCGGTGGCCTGCGGCGGCGCGACGGTGGACACCGAGTACCCGTGGCACGAGATCGCGCAGATCTGGCAGACGCCGGGGGAGGGCGAGCGCTACATGGAGGAGGACCTCACCGAGGAGGTCAGCGTGCCCTACCTGATCGACGTCGGCGTGCCCGAGAGCTACGCCAAGCGCAACTCGTGGCTGGTGCCCGGCAACAAGGACTGCATTCTCAAGCTGTACCGCTCGGCGATTCACGTCGGCAAGGAGTGGCAGCCCGAGCTCGAGAAGGTTGACCTGCCGAGCATGGTGATCTGGGGCCGCGAGGATCCGTACGTGCCGCTGAAGTACGGCGAGCGGCTGGCGGAGCGCATGCACGCCGAGCTGGTGGTGCTCGACTGCGGGCACTGGTGGCCCTTCGAGCGTCCGCGCGAGACCGCAGAGGCGCTCGAGCGGCTCTGGGCCGGGGCGCGCTCGGCAGCGGCCTAGATGAGCGCGTCGTACGACCTGGGCGGCCGGGTCGCCCTCGTCACCGGCGCCGCGCGCAGCATCGGCGAGGCCTGCGCCCGCAGGCTGGCGGAGTGCGGAGCGCACGTGGTGGTGGCCGACATCGACGCCGCCGGTGCCGAGCGCGTGGCGGAGGAGATCCGCTCCGCCGGCGGCGAGGCCACGGCGCTGCCCTTCGACGTGACCGACTCGGCTGCGGTGGACGCCGCGGTGGCGCACGTGGTCGAGCGCCTCGGCGGCCTCCACATCGCCGTGAACAACGCGGGCGTGACCAGCGAGGGCGCGCTCACCGGCGACCTGACCGACGAGGGCTGGCGCGCGATCCAGTCGGTGAACCTGGACGGCGTCTTCTACTGCCTGCGAGCCGAGATCCGCGCGATGCGCGAGCGGGGCGGGGGCAGCATCGTGAACATGGCCTCGATCCTCTCGAGCGCGGGGTTCAAGAACCACGTGGCCTACACGGCCTCGAAGCACGCGGTGGTGGGGCTCACGCGCGGCGCGGCCGTGGACCACGCCGGCGACGGCATCCGCGTGAACGCGGTGGCGCCCGGCTTCATCCGCACGCCGCTGATCGACGTGCTCACGCCGGAGGAGATCGAGGCGGTGGCGCTCGTCCACCCGCTTGGCCGCCTGGGCGAGGTGGCCGAGGTGGCGGAGATGGTGGCCTGGCTGGCGAGCGACGCCTCCTCGTTCGCCACGGGTTCCGTCTACAACGTGGACGGTGGCTACCTGGCGGTCTAGCCGCGGCGCCTAGACTGGCTGGCGGCCATGAGGTGGCTCCTGCACGACCCGCTCGCGCGCTGGCTCGTCGCCAGCGTCGGCGGTCGCGCTGGTGCTCGGCGAGGTCGGCGCCACGTACCTCGGCCAGGCGCGCGACGGCAGGCGCCGGCCGCTCGGCAGCATGGCGGAGTCGCTGCTCTACGCGCGTCGCAGGGACGGCGCGCCGCACGCAGGACCGCGGGACGCTGTGGGTCATCGTGCTCGCCTCGCGCGTGGGTCTGGTCGCAGCCCTGCTGATCGCGGCGCGGGCGCCGGCCCTGCGCGCCGGGGCCGACGACTGGTGGACGCTCGGCGTGGGGGTGGCGCTGGTCCTCGCGGGCGTGGGGCTCCGGGCCTGGGCGATGGTCACCCTCGGCCGTCACTTCCGGCGTCAGGTGACGATCGAGGAGGACCAGACCCTGGTGCGGCGCGGCCCCTATCGGCTCCTTCGCCACCCCTCCTATGCCGGCCTCCTGCTCGCCTTCGCCGGCCTCGGGCTTGCGCTCGGGAGCTGGGTCAGCGCGGCGGTGGCGGCGCTCACCCTCTTCCTCGGGCTGCTCCCGCGCATCCGGTCGAGGAGCGCGCGCTGGCGCGGGCGTTCGGCCCGGACTACGAGGACTACGCGAGCCACACGGATCGCGTGCTGCCCCACGTCTGGTAGCGGCTCAGAGGAAGTTCCGCTTGAGCCACGGCACGAGCAGCTCGTTCACCTCGGCCGGCTTCTCCTGCTGGAGCCAGTGGCCGGCGTCGGGGATCTCGTGCTTCTCGACCTGCGGCAAGAGCTGCTCCATGCCCTCCGTCGCGCCGCGCGGGAAGAACCAGTCGTCGGCCGCGGAGATCATCAGCGCCGGCTTGTCGACCCTGAACTCGTGGCCGAGCGCCTCCTCCCAGTCCTTGTGGAGCGCGCGGTACCAGTTCAACCCGCCGGTGAAGCCGGTGCGCGTGTACGTGTCCACGTACACGGCCAGCTCCTCGTCACTCAGCAGCTCGTCTCCGAACAGCTGGGGATCGCCCACGAACACCCCGGCCGGCACCTCGCGGATCTCGGCCGATGAGGCCTCGAACTCGTCCATCGTGTAGCCGCGGCCGCGGATCAGGGCGCGGTAGGTGCCCTCCACGTCCTTCTCGAGGATCGCCTCGCCCACGCCCGGCTCCTGGAAGGTGGCCATGTAGTGGTTCGGCCCGCGCAGCTGGTCGTACGCCTCGAGCAGGTCCACCTCGCCCGGCGTGAAGTAGGGCGTGCAGAGACTGCCCATGCCCAGCACCCGGTCGAGCGCGTAGAACCCCGAGTACCACGCGGGCATGCTGCCCCAGTCGTGGCCGAACCAGACGGCCTGCTCGATCTCGAGCGCGTCGAGCACCCCGGTGAGGTCGGCCACCAGGTTCTTCACGCTGTAGCTCTGGGAGTCCTCCGGGGCGTCGCTGTCCGCGTAGCCGCGCTGGGCCGGGACGATCACGCGGAAGCCGGCGTCCGCGATCGGGCCGATCTGATGTCGCCACGAGTAGGGCAGCTCGGGGAAGCCGTGGAGGAGGAACACGGCCGGGCCCTCGCCCTGCTCGTGCACCGCGAGCTGGATGCCGTTCGTGGGGATGCTGCGCGCCGTGGGGAAGTTCATGGGCCGAAGCTAACGGCTGGGTCCTCGCGAGCACACCCGCGCGGACGGCGGCCGTTGTGCAAATTCCTAGTGCATCGTCTGGCCGCCGCTGACGTTCAGTGCCTCGCCCGTGATGTAGGCCGCGTCCTCGGATGCGAGGAAAGCGACCGAGGCGGCCACGTCCTCGGGAGTCTCGAAGCGCCCGAGCGGGATGCTCCGCATCAGCTTGCGCTCGTACTGCTCGCGGGTGATGCCGGCCATGCGCGGGTAGACGTCGAAGATCCCGCCCGGCACGTCGAGCAGTGGCGTCATCACCGTGCCGGGGCAGACCGCGTTCACCGTGATCCCGTGCTGCCCCAGCTCGTGCGCCAGGCTCTGGGTGAATCCGATCGCCGCGAACTTGGCCGCGCAGTAGGCGGCCAGCAGCGGCGCACCGGCCTTGCCGGCCTGCGAGGCGACCGTGACGATCCGGCCGCCGTCGCCCTGCTCGATCATCCGGCGCGCGGCCGCCCGCGAGCAGAGGAACACGCCGGTGGCCATCACGTCGATGTTCACCTGCCAGTCCTCCTCGGAGAGCTCGACCACCGGCGACAGCCCGATCGCGATGCCCGCGTTGTTCACCAGCACGTCGATCCGCCCGAAGCGCTCCACGGCGAAGTCGATCAGGGCCTCGACCTGCGCGGCGTCGCGCACGTCGCAACCCTTCGCAGCGACCTCGCCCAGCGGCGACAGCTCGGCCACCGCGTCCTCGAGCGCCGAAGGCTGCGCGGACTCGTAGTCGGGGTGCGAGCTCATCGGCCGCTCGAGATCGGATATCACCACGGACATGCCGTCCGCCAGGAGGCGGCTCGCGATCGCCCGGCCGATGCCCGCCGGCGCGCGCGGCGCCGGTGACCACCGCCACCTTCATCGGGCGATCTCTGCGGCGAGCGAGCGGCGCAACTCGGGCTTCGAGATCTTGCCGCTGGCCGTCTTGGGCAGCTCGTCCACGACCGCCACGCGCGTGGGGCACTTGTAGCGGGCGATGCGCTCACGGCAGTGTGCGATCAGCTCCTCCTCGTCCAGCTCGCAGCCCGGCTCGAGGGTGACGATCGCCAGCGGCGTCTCCCCCCAGCGCTCGTGCGGCACGCCGATCACTGCTGCCTCGCGCACGGCCGGGTGGCTGACCACCGCCTGCTCCACCTCCACCGAGGCGATGTTCTCGCCACCGGAGATGATCAGGTCCTTCTTGCGGTCCACGATGAAGATGAAGCCTTCCTCGTCCATCGTCGCGATGTCGCCGGTGTGGAACCAGCCATCGGGGTCGAACACGGCGGCGGTCTCCTCGGGCTTGCGCCAGTAGCCGGCGCAGATGTTGCGCCCGCGAAGCAGCAGCTCGCCGTCGTCGGCCACCCGCGCCTCGGTGTGGAAGAAGGTGCGCCCGATCGAGCCCCGGTGCGTGGCCTGGTCCTCGGGCTGCATCGTCGTGCCCGACGACGTGCTCTCGGTGAGCCCGTAGCCCTGCCGGTAGGGGATGCCCAGCTCGGCGAAGCGGTCCATGATCGGGCCGGGGCAGGCGGCGCCGCCGGAGCCGACGAAGCGGAGCCTCGACAGGTCGGCGTCGGCGAACCCGGGCACGTCGAGGATCATCTGCCAGGAGGTGGGGATCGAGAACCAGACGGTCACGCCCTCGGCCTCGGCGAGGCGCACGGCCTCCGCCGGGTCGAACTCCTCCATCAGCACGGTGGTGCCGCCCTTGAACAGCAGCGGCACGGTGGCGATGTAGAGCACCACGTGGAAGATGGGGTTCACGACGAGCGTCACGTCGTCGCGCCGCAGATCCCAGTCGGCCAGGTAGTTCTGCACGTTCGCCGCGACGTTGTCGTGGGTGATCACGGCGCCCTTGGGCGAGCCCGTGGTGCCGGACGTGTAGACGATCGACAGCGGGTCGGAGGCCAGGACCGGCTCGGCCGCGCGCGGGGCGGCGGCGTCGCGCCAGGTCGCGTAGGCGGCGTCGGGACCGTCCACCAGGATCACCTCGTACGTCGCCGTCCACCGCCTCGCGCGTGTCCTCCTGCGCGATGACGAGACGGGACTCGGAGTCGCCCAGCGCGTAGGCCACCTCCGGCGCGGAGAGGCGGAAGTTCAGCGGCACGAAGATCGCGCCGAGGCGGGCCACGCCGAACAGCAGCTCGATGAACTCGGGACGGTTCTTCAGGGCCACCGCAACGCGGTCGCCCTTGCGGACTCCCGCGGACTCGAGCGCGCCCGCGACCCGCGCCACCCGCTCGGCCAGCGTGCCGTAGGTCATGCGCTCGGCTCCCGCCACCAGCGCGATCCGATCGGCATCGGTTCGGGCCCGAATCTCCGGCCAGGTACCTATGTTGTCGCTCGTATAGCCCATGGTTAGCTGACCGCCCGTCCGGTCAGTAGGATGGCGAGGCCGCTGGGGGCTGTCAAGAAACCGGAGGTGGAGCTGGTGGAGTCCCGAACCATCGATGACCTGAAGGTCGGCGACGCGGCCGAGTTGTCGAAGACCATCACCGAGACCGACATCGCCATGTTCGCGGCGATCAGCGGCGACTTCAATCCGCTCCACATGGACGCCAAGTACGCGGAGAGCTCGCAGTTCGGCGCGCGCGTGGCGCACGGTCCGATCACGCTCTCGCTGTGCGCCGGCATCCTCGGGATGCGCCTGCCGGGCCTCGGCACGATCGCCGTGAGCAACCAGATCAGCTACCGCGCCCCCGTCTACATCGGCGACACGATCACCAGCCGGGTGGAGGTCGCCGAGCTGAACAAGGAGCGCAACCGAGCGACGATGGGCCTTACTTGGACGAACCAGGACGGCGTGCTGGTGGCCGACGGCGAGGCGGTCGTGAAGCCGCCGAAGACCTCGGAGGTGTGAGCATGGAGCTCCAGGACGTCATCCGGCAGTCGGGCACCTGCCGCCACTTCTCGAAGGACGAGGTGCCGGACGACCTGCTCGCCCAGCTGCTCGACGCCGCCCGCTTCGCCCCCCAGGGCGGCAACCGCCAGCCGGTGCGCTGGATCGTGGTCCGCGACCCGGCGGTGAAGCGCCAGATGCGCGACTGGTACCTGGTGCCGTGGAAGAAGTACATGGCCGCGACGGAGACCGGCGAGGTGCGCGTGGAGGGCGAGAAGGCGCGCCGGATGGTCGAGAACGCCGATCACATGGCCGAGCATCTCGACGAGGTGCCGGTGCTGCTCGTGGTCTGCGGCGTGCTGGCCGACATCACCACTCCCGACGCCAACCTCGACCGCGTGGGCGTGGTGGGCGGAGCGTCGATCTACCCGGCCGTGCAGAACCTGCTGCTGAGCGCGCGCGAGGCCGGCCTGGGCGCGGCGCTCACCACGCTGCTCTCCGGCTACGAGCCCCAGATGAAGGAGCTGCTGGGGATCCCGGACGGCGTGGCGGTGGCGGCCGTGGTGCTGCTCGGCTGGCCGGAGCGGCCACTGCACACGAGGCTCACCCGGCGTCCGCTGTCCGAGCTGGTGTTCGTGGAGCGGTGGGGGCGAGACCGAACGGCAGCAATAAGGGCGGCCCGAGGCGGCACCGTCCTGCCCTAGGGCGCCATACGCCGCCCTAAAGCAGGACAGTGGCGATCGAGGTCCCCTATTGCTGCCGTTCCTCCCGGCCCAAGGTGAGGCGGCTCAGCGAAATCCCCCCGTCCACCGGGATCGACGCGCCCGTGACATACGACGCCGCCGGCGAGCACAGGAACGCCACCACCGCGGCGATCTCGGAGACCTCGGCGAAGCGCCCGAACGGCACGTGCCCCAGCGCCCGCTCGCGCACCTCCGCCGGCATCCCCCGCACGTTCTCGGTTTCCACCATCCCTGGCAACACGGCGTTGACGGTCACCTCGAACGGCGCCAGCTCCGCGGCCAGCGTGCGCACCATCCCGAGCAGTCCAGCCTTCGCCGCCGAGTAGGACACCTGGCCGCGCAGTCCGCCGGTGGCGGCCACAGAGGAGATCGCCACGATCCGGCCCGAGCGCCGCTGGCGCATCCCGGCGATGGCCTGCTGCACGGTGAGGAACGCGCCGGTGAGGTTCACGTCCAGCTCGCGCCGCCACGCCTCGGGCGACAGCCGCTCCGCGGGTGCGATGTTGTCCACGATCGCCGCGTTCGCCACCACGGCCTGCACCGGCCCG
>CAVSNA010000008.1:0-277002 GCA_963729205.1 uncultured Thermoleophilaceae bacterium | reverse complement strand
CATCTTCCTGGCGCCGGAGCAACAGGGACGGGGGCTTGGGCCGCGCGCGCTGCGGCTCGCGGCTCGCTGGCTAATCGACGAGCGCGGACATCACCGCCTGACGATCGACCCGGCGCAGCGCAACTCGCGGGCGATACGGGCTACGAGTCGCTCGGCTTCAAGCCCGTCGGCGTGCTGCGGAGCTACGAGCGCGGCGCCGACGGCCACTGGCACGACGGTCTGCTGATGGATCTCCTCGCCGACGAGCTGCGCTAGCCTCACGGCGCCGGGCCACCCAACCGAAGCCGAGCGTCATCGCCACGTTCGCGGCGCCGGCGAAGCGCAGCCCCGCCTTGGCGCCGGGGCGGCTCACCGCGGGAGACTCCGCCCAGACCACGTCGGTGGCGATCTCGGTGGCGCGCAGCCACGCCAGCGCCCACCAGTCCTCCGGCTTGCCGCGCACGAGCGCGACGGTGTGGGCGGCCGAGAACGTGAGCCAGATCGGGCCGCAGCGGCGGAACAGGTGCTTCGCGTCCTCGGACGGCGTCTCGTGGCCGATCACGCGCAGCGTCTGCTCGGGCGCGAGCAGCGCGCCGGTGCCGAGGGCGAGGTCGAACAGCGCCATGAACGCGTTCTGCTGCCTGATCGCCTGCTCGATCGTCATCGGTGCGGCGGGAGCTTAAGGCTCAGCGATCGCGCAGGAGCCGCGCCACCAGCGTGACGGCCTGCGCCACGTCCGGCTCGTTGTCGGCGATCACGTCCGCGTAGAGGAAGCTCTCGCCGATCCGGACGATCGCGTAGGCGAGCGCACCGGAGTCGATGCCGGGCCGCAGCTCGCCGCGCTCCTCCTCGAAGGCCAGCAGCCGCTCGAGCGCGTCGATCACGCCGCGCTGCACCGGCCCGTGCTTGGAGGTGAGGAGGCGCAGGGCGGTCTCGGGCTCGAACTCGAGCAGGCGCCTCAGCGGGGCGCTGTCGTTCACCCGGCGCATGAAGCGCTCCACGATCGTGACCACGCGCTTCTCTCCGCTCAGCTTCTCCGTGCCGTCGGCGGCGAACGTCAGCGCCATCCTCGTGCGCTGCCAGAGCACCTCGCCCAGCAGGCGGTCGCGCCCGCCGGCGTGGCGATACAGGGTCGCGCGCGAGATGCCGAGCTCGCCCGACAGCGCGCGCATGTCCAGCCGCCTGCAATCGAGGTAGGTGGCGAGGGCCGCCTCGAAGATCTCCGGGGGGATGTCCGCCGGCGGCTCTATCCCGCCGGAGACGAACTCGACCTCTGGTTGAACCTCGGTGGTCACGAGCGCAGGCTAATGCACCTGAGGGTCGGCCGGAAACCCCCCGCTTGTCGGTCTATTCTCACCCCGAGCCCCGGTAGCTCAGTGGATTAGAGCGGACGGCTTCTACCCGTTAGGTCGCAGGTTCGAATCCTGCCCGGGGCGTCCCGAACGGCGGACTGAAAGGGGTACGGAGGATGGGTGAACGGCTTGATGGAACCGTCGCTCTCGTCACGGGCGCGAGCAGCGGGATCGGCGAGGCGACGGCGCGGGCGCTGGCCGCGCACGGCGCCGCGGTGGCTGTGGTCGCACGCCGCAAGGACCGGCTCGACGAGCTCGTGACCCGCATCGGCGACGACGGTGGGCGGGCGCTCGCGATCGAGGCGGACGTGACCGTGCAGGAGCAGGCCATCGCGGCGGTCGAGCGCACGGTCAGCGAGCTTGGCAGCCTCGACACGCTCGTGAACAACGCGGGCGTGATGCTGCTCGGCCCGATTGTCGATGCTCCCACGGAGGAGTGGGACCGCATGATCAAGCTGAACGTGCTGGGCCTCTTCTATTGCTCGCACGCCGCGCTGCCACACCTGCTCGCGGCGGTCGGCGACTCGCAGCGCGGCGTGGCCGACATCGTGAACATCAGCTCCGTGGCGGGCCGGCTCGCGCGCATGGGTTCGGGCGTCTACAACGCCAGCAAATGGGCGGTGGGCGCCTTCACCGAGTCGCTGCGCCAGGAGGTCACCCAGCGCAACGTGCGGGTGTCGGTGGTCGAGCCGGGCGCGGTGGACACCGAGCTCACCGATCACCTGCGCGAGGAGATCAAGGCCGTGGCGGCCGCGCGTTTCGACGGCGTGGAGAAGCTGCACGCGGACGACATCGCCGACGCGATCGCCTACATCGTCACGCGGCCGCGGCGGGTGGCGATCAACGAGGTGCTGATGCGACCGACGGACCAGCAGGCATAGGCCGGGTACCCTGCGCGCATGGCAACCTGCCTCGTAACCGGCGGCGCCGGCTTCCTCGGCTCCCATCTCTGCGACCACCTGCTCGCGCGCGAGCACCGCGTGATCTGCGTCGACAACTTCGACACGGGCACGCTCCAGAACATCAGCCACCTCTCCGACGGCGAGAACTTCCGCTTCCTGATGGCCGACATCACGGAGCACTACGAGGTCGACGAGCCGGTGCAGTTCGTCTTCCACATGGCCTCGCCGGCCAGCCCGATCGACTACGCGCGGCTGCCGCTGCACACGCTGAAGGTGGGCGCCTACGGCACGCACAACACGCTCGGGCTCGCGAAGCTGAAGCGCGCGCGCTTCCTCCTCGCGTCGACCTCGGAGGTCTACGGCGACCCGCTCGTGCATCCCCAGCCCGAGACCTACTGGGGCAACGTCAACCCGATCGGCCCGCGCGGCGTGTACGACGAGGCCAAGCGCTACGCCGAGGCGCTGACGATGGCTTACCTGCGCCAGCAGGGCGTCGACACCGCGATCGCGCGGATCTTCAACACCTTCGGCCCGCGCATGAGGCCGAACGACGGGCGCGCGATCCCCACGTTCCTCACGCAGGCGCTCACCGATCGCCCCCTGACGGTGTTCGGCGACGGCAGCCAGACCCGCAGCTTCTGCTACGTCGACGACCTGATCAGCGGCCTGGTCGCGCTGGCCGAGTCGGGCGTGCACGAGCCGGTGAACCTCGGCAACCCGGACGAGATGACGCTGCTCGAGATGGCCAACCTGGTGATCGAGCTGACGGAGTCGCGCTCCGAGGTCCTCTTCGAGGCGCTGCCCGTGGACGACCCCAAGGTCCGCCAGCCCGACATCACACGCGCGCGCGACCTGCTCGGCTGGGAGCCCCGGGTGGAGATCCGCGAGGGGCTGCGGCGCACGATCGAGCACGCCGTGGCGGTGCTGGGTCAGTCGATCTCGCGCTGACCCGGTGGCCCCGGCGCTCTAGACTGCGTCTTCGATGAGCAGCTCCGAGGCCAAGAATCTCGAGGTGATCAGCAAGGCGATCGATCACCACAACGTGACCTGCGAGTACCCCGCCGTGGCCGTCCGCATGAACCCCTTCGAGGTCGAGCGGCTGGGCTGGGACACGATCCGCGGGCTGCCGATCGAAGCCGATCCGAACCTGGGCACCGGCGCCTTCACGATCGTCTGCGGCGGCAGCGAGATCGAGGAGACCGAGGTCGTCGAGGCCGTCGCCGAAGAGACCGTCCCGGTCGTCCGCTAGCCGCGGATCCCCGCAGCACCACCGCTAGACTCCCCCTCGCTTGGTGGGCGTAGCTCAGTTGGTAGAGCTCCTGGTTGTGGTCCAGGCGGTCGCGGGTTCAAGTCCCGTCGCTCACCCTCTCAGCCCTGCGAACCGGCGCACTGCGGTGTCCTCGGTCGCTCGCGTGCTATCGCACGCGTCGCTCCCTGCGTCCCACCGCATTGCTTGGTTCTCGTAGCTGAGAGGGTGAGCGAGACTCGCTGACCCTGTTGCTTTTCCTGGGCCGTTCAGCGCCGGCGGAGCTTGCACCGCAGGCCACGACCGAGCATGTCGACCGTCGCGCCGAGGCGTTGGGGCACCGAGGGATCAGGCACCGGGGTGTGGGGCCCGGGGAGGTCCTCGACCCCCACGAAGTAAGTGCGCACGGGACCGATTCCCTCGAGGTCCTGTGAGATCTCGCGCATCCCGTCGTCGGCCTGAGTGGTGTCCCCGCTCCGGTAGAGATCCTCGGAGAAAAGAACGTACTCCGGCACCGGCACAGGGCTCTTGAGCAGGCGATGGATGAAGATCACGTCCATGCCGATGAGCTTCCGCTGTCGCTTGATCTTCTGGGTTGCGACCTCTCCGACGTGCGCGACGAACTTCAACTTCAGGCTCTTCGTTTGAGTGCAACTGGCGCACGGGCACAGGTTCAGCTCGACCAGTCGCCGCTCGGCGTGGAACGCGCTGTGCATGGCGACAGCAGCCTCCGTGATGGCGGGGAGGTCTCCCTCGCCATTCAGCCCGTCGTCGTCGCGCGAGAGGAAGGCTGCGTCGCCTTCGATCTCGATCAGTTCGAAGCCGGGGGCCGCATCGACCACCTTCTCGAGCAGGCGCGTGGTCGCGGCTTCCGCGTGTCCGAGCATGGTGCGGTGGGACTGCATGTAGTCCGTGTAACCGCCGATGTCGGCGATCAGGAGCAGCGCGCGCCGAGTCTCCACGGGGCAATGCTAACCGGGCGCCTTCGCTCGCGGGATGGGCGTCACTCGGACTAACCTGAGGTCCGTGTCGCTTCCCGGCTCCGAGATGGATCTTCCGTCGGACGAAGACCACCGTTCTGCGAGGGACGCCGATGCGACGTACTCGCGCGTCGCCGACTTGCCCCTACGGATCGAACGCTGCGAGCTCGTGCCGCTGGCGCGCGATACCACGAGCGGATTCACCAAGGTCTCGATCGTGGTCCGCTTGACCGGACGTGGCCACGAGGGACAGGGCGAGGACATCACGTGGGATCAGATCGATCAGATCGAGCAGCTCCGCCGAGCGGGCGACCTCTCCTGGCTGCGCGGAACGCGCACCTTTGACGAGTTCTCGGGGCTGCTGGGGCTGGCCGACCTCTTTCCGGTCGAGCCGATTCGCGAGAGCTCCCGCCTGTACCGCCGTTGGGCGTTCGAGAGCGCGGCGCTCGACCTCGCCCTGCGCCAAAACGGCCTCTCGCTGCAGGACGCCTTGGAGCGCGTGGCGAAGCCCGTCACGTTCGTGGTGTCCACCCGCGTCGAGGACCGCTCCGGCATCGCACCCCTGCGGACGCTCCTCAGCAGCGATCCCACTCTGCGTTTCAAGCTCGACGCCAGTCCAACGTGGGACAGCGACCTGGTCGCAGAGCTGGCATCGCTCGCCTGCGTCGACGTGGTCGACATGAAGGGTCACTATCGCAACGCGACCGTCGCCATGTCCCCGGACCGCGATCTGTATCGCCGCGTGATCGAGGGGCTGTCGGACGCCTGGATCGAGGATCCCGCGGTGGCCGACGACACGATCGCGCTGCTCGACCTCCACCGAGACCGGATCACGTGGGACGAGCCGATCGAATCGGTTGACGACATCGAGGCATTGCCCTGGCCACCCCGCCGACTCAACCTGAAGCCTTCCCGCTTCGGCAGCGTCCGTCGGCTCTTCAACACCTACGACTACTGCGAGGGCCACGGCATCGGCGCGTACGCCGGGGGCATGTTCGAACAGGGGCCGGGACGTGGGCAGCTCCAGTACCTCGCCTCACTGTTCCATCCGGATGGTCCGAACGACCTCGCCCCGGTGGAGTACAACCTGCAGGTTCGGGAGGGCGACCTTTCGCGCACGCCTCTCCGGCCGGACCCACACGAGACGGGCTTCCGCTGGGGGACGTACGACCAGCGCCGCAGCATCCGCGAGCGACTGACCGCGTCGGATTAGGCGCATGCACGTGCTGTTCTAGTCACGCGTGGTCGTGGCTCGCTTCTCTCCGAGATTCCGGGATCGGGCGGCCGCGCTCGACGAGGTGGCGCATAGCCGGCCGCTTCGCCGTGCCCAGATCTCTTTCGCCGCGATGTGGGCGGGCGAGAGCGCCTTCATGGTTGCGCTCGGTGTCGTGGCGTTCCGCGATGGTGGGGTTGCGGCGGTCGGCGCCGTCACCGCCACCCGCATGGCGCTCGCGGCGCTGCTGGCGCCGTTCCTCGCAACGATGGCCGACCGCGTTCGCCGTGAGCGGGTGCTCGCCTGGGTCGGCGCTGTCCGCGCCGCGATGCTGGCGTGTGCCGCGGTGACGACGGCCGCCGGGGTAGGGGCGACGGCAACGTACGTCTTCGCCGTCATCGCCACGGTCGCGATGACGCTGTTCCGACCGGCTCACTCGGCGCTACTGCCCGCCTTGGCCAAGTCTCCTCAAGAGCTGACCAGCGCGAACGCGGTTCGCGGCATGCTGGACTCGCTCGCCACCCTGGGCGGCCCGCTTGTCGCGGCGGTCGTGCTTGCGACAAGCGGACCGGCCGCGGTCTTCGCCGCTTGCTCCGCTGCGTCGCTCTTGGCCGGCCTGGTCGTCGTCGGGCTTCGGTATGACGCGCCGCCTCGAGTGGCGGGCGCCGTTGGTGGCGGCCGCGAGATGCTCCAAGGCTTCACCGCGATCAGGGCCGATAGCAGTCTCGGGCTCATCACACGGCTCGGGCTGATCCAGACCTTCACGCGCGGCTGCCTGACCGTGTTCATGGTGGTGGTGGCGATCGATCTCCTCGACACGGGAAATCCGGGCGTGGGTGTGTTGAATGCGGCTGTTGGAGCCGGTGGGGTGCTCGGCTCCATCTTCGCGTTCGGGTTGGTTCAACGCGGCCGACTTGCGAGTTGGTTCGGCGTCGGCATCGCACTGTTCGGTGCGCCGCTGGCCCTGATCGGCGTCCTTCCGTACCTGGCAGCGACGATCATTCTCCTCGGTTTCGTCGGCATCGGCAACGCGCTGATCGACGTCGGTGGCTTCACGCTGCTGGCCCGGCTGACGGACGAGACTGTCCTCGCGCGCATGTTCGCGGGGTTCGAGGCCATCCTCACGCTCGGGGTTGCAGCCGGCGGCCTATTCGCGCCGCTGATCATTGAACTGGTCGGCGTTCGTCTCGCGCTCGTCGCGACCGGACTCATGGCGCCCCTGGCCGTCGCAGCCAGCTGGCCCGCGCTGCGCCGGCTCGATGCAGGGATGGGCGTTCGTGATGCGGACATTGAGATCCTGCGCGCCGTTCCCATGTTGCGTTCGCTGCCGGCGGCAACGATCGAGCAGCTCGGCGCCAGGCTCGAGCATGCCGAGTACTTGCCTCGACAGGTGGTGTTCGAGCAGGGCGCGCGCGGGGAGCGCTTCTATATCGTCGAGTCCGGTCGGGCTGAGGTGGTCCAAGACGGACGCGTCATCAGGACGCTCGAACGCGGCAACTCCTTCGGCGAGATCGCCCTGTTGGGCGACCGGCCGCGAACGGCCACCGTTCGCGCATCCGCGGGACGAAAACATGCGCGTGAGCGTCCTGCAGCGCAACGCCTACCTGACCGCGGTGACGGGGTACCCGGCCAGCTTGGCCGCAGGCCAAGAGGTCGTGACGGCCACACTCGAAGCAGACGCGCGGCGGTAAGCTCGAGGCGCGTACGGTAAGCGCCGCCCACCGGCACTCGTAGTACTTCTGATGGGAGTTCGACGAGCCCGCTGTTTCGCTGACAGCGATCGCGAGCCATACGGCCGGCCGAGCGATGCGCAGGGCAGTCGGGCCGCCCGGCTCGTTTCGGCCCCAGACTGACGCCTCGCGGGATTCGAGGATGCGAGCGCTGCGGCCATGACCTTTGTGAGGCCAAAGCGGCCACTGGCAGCGGATACCGCCGCGACGATCCGGAGTCGCGGGGCGGTTGGCGCCGTCTTGTTGACGATCCGAGCGGCGGCCGCCCAAGCGGTCGCGTTCGTCGGCACGCTAGTGCTCGCGCACCTCCTCTCGCCTACCGCTCTCGGCGTCGTTGCGTTCGGAACCACGATGGTCACGATCGGGACCTTCTTTGCCGATGGCGGCCTGGGCGCGGTACTGATCCGCAGAGCCGGCGATCCGACCGACGACGAGCTCCGGACGCTCCTCGCCGTTCAACTCATGCTGGCGCTCGTGATCACGCTGGGTCTCGGGGTGGTGGGATCCCGGACCGGCACGACAGGAGCCGTCACCGCGATCATGGGCTGCTCGCTCCCCCTGCTCGCCCTGAGGGCGCCACACGCGATCGCCCTGGAACGAGCGCTCGAGTACCGGCCGATCGCGTCAATCGAGTTCATCGAGTCGCTGGTCTTCTACGGTTGGGCGATCGCCGCGGTTGAGGCGGGCTGGGGAGTCTGGGGCGTCGCATCGGCCGCGGTGGTGCGCTCGCTGGTGGGGTCTGCGCTGATGACCGTGGCGTCTCCGCTTGGCCTGATCACGCCGCGGCTGACGAGGAGCACGCTGCGGTCGATGCTCGGGTTCGGTATCGGCTTTCAGGCCGTCGGGCTGGCGACGTTGGCGAGGAGCCAGGGTGTCAACCTCGTGATCGCAGCTGCCGGCGGAGAGAGATTGCTCGGCTACTGGTCACTGGCGAACCGACTGTTGCAGGTGCCGTTCTGGGTGTTCCAGGCGCTCTGGCGGGTCTCGTACCCGACGATGGCGCGGCTTCGTGCGGGTGGCGAGGACACGCGACTGATCGTGGAGCGCTTCGCCCGTGTGACTGCTCTGGTCTCAGGAGTCGTGCTCGCACCGCTCGCCGTCTCGGCGCACTACCTGGTCCCCGCGATGTTCGGCGCCAACTGGATGCCCGCCGCAGCGCCGCTTCCCTGGGCGTGCGCGGGGTTGGTCGTGGGCGGTCCGGTCTCCGTCGCCGCCGCGGGCTACCTCTACGCGGAGCGGGACGTGCGTACGCCGCTCGTCGCCACCATCGTGAACGGAGCGGTCTGGATTGCGCTTACCGCCCTTCTACTGAAGCCCTTGGGGATGGCGGCCGTCGGAATCGGGTGGATGGCGGCTTCATGGACGGAGGCCGCCATATTCTCGCGCGCCCTCTCGCGGGCGGGCATCGCGGTCGGCAGGATGATCTTCGTCCCGGTTGCCGTGGCAGCGGCGTCCGCCTTGCTGGCTTACGCCGTGCGAACGCCGCTCGCCAGCGGCCTGGCTCCAGGGATCCTGACGGCGACAGTCGCCTTGGCGGCATACCTGGCCCTCAGCCTCGCGTTCAATCGTGGCGATCTGCTCGCCACCGTCAGACGAGTGCGGTCGCTCGCATGAGCCGATCGACTTCGGGCGTCGGCCGAAGGTCGATCGGGCGGGCAAGCGGGCCTGGCATTCGCGCTGCCCAATGACCCTCGAAGCGACGCCGCTTCCACGGGATCTGGGGCCACTCCGCGCGCAGGACACGCTCGAACCTCTGGTGCTCGACGGTGACCGTCTGGTGACGGTCTCGGGCAGGCAGACCTACCCGGTCCGGGAGGGCTTGGTGTTCATGGGATACCCGGCGTCCGACGAGGCGCTGATCACCGTGACGATGGAGGAGGAGCGGCGGTGGCAGGGCACCCCCGACCGTGTGCGGTTCGACGAGGAGTTCCTCGACGTGAGCGCTCCCGAGGCCGTCGCGCTGATCCGCCTGCTGAAGGACATGACGCCCAACGCTCCCCGCCCCAAGGCGCTCGAGCTCGGGAGCGGCTCGGGATGGGTGACGTGGCTCCTGGACCGCGCCGGTTTCGACGCGTGGATGGTCGATTTCGAGGCGAACTCGTTGTACTCCGGTTGGGTCTACGACAGCGAGACGCTCGCCCCCGGACGACGCGTCGTCGCGGACGCCCGCTATGCCCCGTTCGCGGATGCATCCTTCGACGTCGTGGTGTTGAAGGAGTTCGCCCACCATGTCGAGAACATCGACCAACTCTTCGCCGAGGTGAATCGAGTACTCAAGCCTGGCGGTCTACTGGCGCTGCTCGAGCCGACCATGAGCGCGTGGAAGCTCGTGTACCAACTGCGTCATCCCGAGGGTCACGAAGGCCACCGGATCACGTTTCCCAACCGCTACCTCCGGCAGCTGGCGCGGCAGGGCTTTCGGCGGCGCCGGCTGTCGTACGTGTACCACCGCCTCCCTGGGCGAGCGATACCACGCTGGTTGCAGGACCGCGCCCGCCGCAACGTTGCCGGGATGCGGGACAACCGCAGCGTCTTCACGGCGTTGCACTTCCGCCTCCTCGGAGGAGGCAGCATGGTCTACATCGGTCAGAAGGTCAGGACGATCGAGCCGCCGTCACGCCCCGCGTTCCGGCAGATCCCGACGAGCCGGCTCACCTTGACCGCGCACGACCGGGAGGCGTGGCGGGGCTGCCGGGACCGGGTGGCTCGAGCCGCAGAGGAGGTGCTTTGAACGCAGTCGCGGTTGAAGGCGCGACCGGCGAACTGCGGCAGCGGCGGCAGCATGGCTATGAATCGGCGCGTCCAGACGTTCAGCGTCACGTTCCGCGGGATGCGACATCGGTAGTCGAATTCGGGTGCTCCAGCGGCGCTCTCGGAGACGCTCTGAAGCGACGCCAGCCGGCGACGATCGTGGGGGTGGAAGTCAACGCGGAATACGCGCGTGACGCGACCTCCGTGCTGGATCGCGTTTTCGTCGGCTCCGCCGAGGACTTCGTCACCGGACCGGCGCCGCCCGAGGCACCCTTCGATTGCCTCATTGCCGCTGATGTCCTCGAGCACCTCGTGGATCCCTGGACAACGCTGCGTCAGGCGTCCGCGTGGCTGGTTGAGGGCGCCACGGTGGTCATCAGCCTTCCCAACGTCCTGTGCTGGCGCGCGCTGCAGAGGGTTGTCCGGGAGCGGCGCTGGCCACGCGACGACGACGGCATCTTCGACCGCAGCCACCTTCGATGGTTCGGACTACGGGACACCGAGGAGCTCGTTGCTCGCGCTGGACTCCGACTGCGCTACATCGATCCGCAGTACTGGGAAACCGGAAAGGCGCTTGCTCGGACGCGGCGCCTGGCTCGAACGCCGCTCGCGCCTTACCTGCCGGCCCAGCTGATCGTCGTCGCGGAAAAGCCGTAGCTCGCACCGAACCGGGAGGAGAGCTGCTTACGTCACGCGAGCGACACGCGTGCGTCTTGCCCGACCCAGAGCTGTAGGGCGCGCGGCGGCACGAACTCCCGGGTGATCCGCGCGCCCGAACCGATCACGCTTCCAGCGACGCGGACGCCGACGTTGCTGATCCATGCCGCCGGCAGCACCACCGACCGCTCGATCTCGGCTCCGTCGATCTTCGCCCCGCTTCCGATCGCGCAGTACGGTCCGATGTAGGAGTCCATGATGTGGGCGTCCCCTGCAATCGCCAGAGGTCCATTCAGGACACAGGACTCGATCGTGGCGGTGTCGTCGATTGCCACGGGTCCCATGATGCGGTTCTGTGCGAATTTCTCAGACACGCGTCGCGGTCGCAGGCTCCCGAGCACGAGGCGGTTGATCTCGAGGAGATCCTCCACTCCCTGGATTCGCGTCGACCACCCGGTGGCAATCGCGGCCTCTACCTGACCACGGGTTTCGGCCAGAGCCACAACAGCGTCCGCGATGTCGATTTCTTCGCCGCCACGCGCCTCCGTCGCCTCGCGCGTCGCGTCGAAGATTTGGCTGCTGAAGATGAAGGTGTTCGCCCCCGCGATGATGTCGTGCGCGATGCTCGCGCCGTGCGCCGGAGTCTGTGGGTCTGAGCGTCGCAGCGGGATCACCTGGGGCGTCCGGCTCCAGTCCGCGGCGAGAACCACGACGGCGCTCAGCCGCTTGCGTACGAGACGCTCCACGCTCCGGCGCCGATCGTGCTCCGTCAGGCTGCCGCCTAGCTCCACGACAAACGGACCATCGCCGGCGAACGACTGAGCGGCAAGCAGCCGGCCGGTGACCCCAGCGTTGGCCGGCTCAGGTATATGGACGATGTCCACGTCGAGGTCGGCCTCGCCGACCAAATCTGTGGCGGCTCTCCAGAGAGCCCTGTCACCGACAATCCCGATCTCGCGCACTCCAGCGTCGTCCAGCGCCCGAAGCTCGAGCATGAGGAGCGCATTGTTGGCGACGGGGACCAGCTCCGGCCTCAGCGGGCGGAGAGGCCAGTGTCCGATGGCGTCCTCATCGGACGAAAGAATCAGGCCCCGCGTCACTCTCATACATGAGGAACGAACGGGGTCGTCGTCAACTGACGTGGCGCGCGACTCCGTTTGCCCTAACTTGCACGATTCGGAAACCGCCCATCGAACTTTGACGGCGGCGTGAGCTCGGAAAGGGTGAACGCGGGGGGCTCGCCGAATTCGCGCAGCAGCCGCGTGCGGAATGCTTGATAGTGGCGCGTCGCACGGCTGAGGCGCCCCTGCCGCACCCAGAGCGAGAGCAGTTCACGGTGGACGTCGCTGTCGAGGGGCTCCATTTGAGCAAGCCGCTCGAGATACGCGGCGGCGGCGGCGGGGTCGTCAGCGTGCAGCTCGCCCAACGCACGCAGTGGCTTCTCGGCGAGCGCCCGCAACCGCTCACGCTCCGTCAGCGCCCATTCGGCATACGGCTCGTCTGCGAGGAAGTCGCCCTGATAGAGCGATAGAGCATGCTCGAACAGCTCCGCTGCCGCAGCGCGTTCTCCATGCGCGAGCGCCGCGAGACCGGCGTTCACATCAGCTTCGAACTCGTCTGCGTCGATCCAGACCTCGGCGTCGTTCAGCGTGTATCCACCATGACGCGCGAGCACGAGCGAACCGGAGTCGTACTTGGGCCGACCCGGCTCCAGCTTCTTGCGCAGGGCGTGAACGAAATACCGAACGGTGCTGAGCGTCGCATGCTGAGCATGACGGCATAAGGACTCCGCGATCTCTTCCGCCGGGACCACGCGGTGCCGCTCGCACGCCAGGTACTTGAGGACCTGGCCGGCTCGTTGGTCGACCCACTCCCCGCTCAGTGGACCCTCCGGGGTGAGCACCTCCGTGCGCCCGAGAGTGAAGACCCTCACCCGAGCCTCTTGAGGGAGTCGGCCCGCTGGCGGCTCGAGCGTGCGGAGCTCGGGCGCATGGCGCACCTCGAATACCAGGCGCGAACTGTCGTCATGGAGGGGCGCGACGGTAATCCACAGCGGGCTGCTCCCCGTCTGCTGCATCACGACCTCGAGCGGACGTCCGCCGGCCCGATCGCCCGCTCCGTCAGGCAGCCGCCACTCGGGCCGCTGGGCGTACCGCACCCGAAGAGCTCACAGCACGTCCATCCGAGGGCGTCGTCCGCAAGTCCGAGCAGGTCCTCGAGCGCCCTGTTCCATACAAGGACCGCGCCGACGCGATCGGTCACGGCTATCCCGTGCGGAAGCTGGGCGAACACCTCTTTGAGCAAGGCGTGCTGTCCTGACCTCGCCCGTCTCCGGCGCCACCGGCCGACATCGACATCGTGTCGAAATGCCAAAGATCCCATCGCGCCACGCCTTCTGGGCCGTGCGTGCCTACCTCACCGAAGGTAATCCCCCGGTCGGGCTGAGCTTACGCCTCGCATTGGTTTCGACGTGCCAATCCGTGCAAGACCTACGCGCCAATCGTCAAATATGCCCGCCTCAAATCCTCGGCCAACACCTGACAAAGATCCCGCCAACCGCTCTCCCCGACCCTCGAGCGACAGGGACGCCGGGAGTGCCACAGCGCTCCAGGCTTGGACCAGAGGAGGGCCTTATGCCGAAAGATGGCGAGATCTCCGCGCCCGACCAGGGCGGCGGAGCGGCAGTTGTTGCACCACTGTTCGGCCGATCCTCGTGCATCCCGACAGGCGGGTGCGCGCGCGAGCAGCAGGAACGGGCGGTTAGCGCGGTTGGGCGAGCGGGGCGGGGCGATGTTGATGCGCTCAGCTACCTCTACAGCCAGTTCGCGCCACGCGTCTTCGTCTATGTGCGCCGCATCCTGCGGAACGACTATGACGCGCAGGACGTCACCCAGCAGGTCTTCGTCAAGCTGGCGACCTCCCTCGACAAGTACGACTCGCAGCGGGCGGATTTCTTCGCCTGGATTCTGCGGATTGCCCACAATGCTGCCGTCGACTATCTCAGGAAGGACCGCCTGGAGCTGCCAAGCGATCCGATCGAGGCGCCGCCTGAGGCAGACGAGTTCGACGCCGATAACGCCCGGTCGCTACGCGAGACGTTCAGAGCGCTGAGCAGCGCTCAGCGCGACGTCCTGCTGTTGCGGCAGGTGGTTGGCCTCACGCCAAGTGAGGTGGCGCAGCGCCTCCACAAGACCGAGGCCGCCGTCAACACCTGCCACCACCGTGCCCGTCTCGCCGCCGTCCGCTCGCTGATCTCGCTCGGATCGACTCCTGCAACGCGGAGCGCGGGCGTAAAGCGGGTGGCATAGATGCCCGCTGAACTCACGCGTTCAAGGTTGCACGCGCGCGCTCGGAGGGGCGCGCTGGGCGAAGGTGGCAGTGCGATGCAGGGCGCGGCCGGGCCGGGCCCGTCCGTTCGGCCCCGCGTGACGATGCTCTTGGAGAACAACCCCTTCCCTGAGGACGTTCGCGTCCGCGATGAAGCGCAGAGCCTCGTTGCGGCCGGATACGAGGTACACGTGATCGCTCCCCGCGGCCCGCGCCAAGAGCGGACTGAGGAGCTCGGCGGAGTGACCGTCGAGCGCTATTGGTTGCCCATGTCAGAGACCGGCGGCTTCGGCGGGCTGCTCGCCGAATACATCGTCGCGCACGCACAGTTGTTCGTCCGCGGGGCCCGCTCGCTTGTACGCGGGGCGGACTTTCTCCACTCGCACAACCCGCCGGACACCCTGTTCCCGCTGGCGATCGCGGGGCGCCGCCTTCACCGGCGATTCGTGTTCGACCAACACGATCTGTTTCCGAGCCTGTTCGAAGAACGCTTTGGGCGCGGACCACCGTGGCGGATCGCCGACTTCGCAAACAGGATGATGATCCGCAACGCAGACCTCGTGCTCGTCACCAATAGGACTCACCTGGAGCACGTGCGCCGCCGCCGGCGCCCCGGGACGCAGATCGTCCTCGTCCGCAACGGTCCGCGGCAGTCAACCGTGTCTGCGCGGCCGCCCGCCATCCGGCCGGGCCGCCTCATCGACCCGAGGCTGGTGTACGTCGGTGCGCTAGAGCCACAGGATGGTGCGCGCCAGCTGCCGCAGTGCTCGAGCGCTTGGTCGTTGAACACGGGTTGACCGCAGCTCGCCTGAGTGTGGCCGGCTCCGGTAGCGAGCTCGACGCGATCCGCTCCGATTGCGCCTCGCGTGGGCTGCTCGACCGCGTTGAGCTGCTGGGTAGGACTCCGCACGTGGACGTCCTTCGGCTCATCGCAGCCGCCGACATCTGTCTCGACCCGGCACCCGGCACCCCGTTCAACCACGGTACGACGATGGTCAAGATCTCTGAGTATCTGGCACTCGGCCGCCCGACCGTTTCGTATGCGCTCCACGAGACGGCGAGGACGGCCGCCGGCGCCGTCAGCCTGGTGCCCTGCAACGATCTGGATGCGTTCGTTCGACGCGTGGCGGAGCTGGCCGGCTCGGAGGAGGCCCGCGCAGAGCTGCATCGGCGCGCAAGGGCGCGTGCGCCCGTGCTGGTATGGGAGCGCCAGGCCGCGAGCATGGTTGACGCATACGACCGTATTTCACACCGCGACGGGCTGAAGCCAAGACGTCACGCCGGCCGACGTCGTCGAGCGCTCCCAAGTCGACGAGCGCCCGATCGCGCAGGAGTACGAGCCCTCCCTCGGCCTGCTGACCCTCCGCGCCGGAGGTTCCAGTCAGGTCGCCTTCGAGCGCCGGCAGGAAACGAGCCGCGCGGCTGACTCGTATCTACAGCGTGACCCTCCCGGAGCGGGCTGTCATCGACGCGAGGCGAAGGCGCCCTCGGCCATTGGTATCGGGCACACCGTTCATCCAACGCTCACCGGCCGTCGTAGCCCGCGCGGTCGGGCGCGTGGCCTATCGCTGGACCGCGTGATCCCTCGCCGTCGCAACGCCGCAAGCAGTTCCACCGTGGCCTACCTGGTCCAGCGGTTTCCGCGGCTCACTGAAACGTTCGTGCTCCGCGAACTCAACGCCGTGGCTGACCGCATGGCATGTCCCGTCGAGCTATTTACGCTTCGCCCCGGCCGCGGCGGCGCTGTACACCCGATGGCGAACAGGTGGCTTCCAGGGCTCCAGACCGCTTCGATTGTTCGCGGCTGCTTCGAATTGCTGCGCCTCACGATTACCCGGCCGCGGGTGGTCGTGCGCGTGATCCGTGACGTGGTATGCGACTACGCGCGTGACGGTCAAGCGCTTGTGAGAGGCCTGGCTGTCATCGTCCTGGCCGCAAGTTTCGTTCCGACGATCCGCCGCCGCCGCGTCGCTCACATCCATGCGCACTTCGCGACCCAACCCGCTGAAGCGGCATGGGTACTCGCCGCATTCACCGGCGTGACATACAGCATCACGGCGCACGCATACGACCTCTTCGTGAGCACGCGCGGACTTGATCGACGCACTCGAGGGGCCCGAGTTCGTCGCCTGCATCTCGGATTACAACCGCCGTTTCCTCGAGGCTCGCATCAGCGCAACAGGCCCCGAGTATCCGGTCGTGCACTGCGGAGTCCCGACGAGGGAGATGCGGCGGCCCGCACACGCCCCCAGCACGGAGTCAACGCGGCTGATCATGGTGTCGAGCTTTCAACCGAAAAAGGGGCACGCGGTGTTGGTCGAGGCCCTTCGGAGCTCCCCACCTCTGCAAACCGCGCGGCTCGATCTGGTCGGCGAGGGGCCTCTCGAGCCGATGGTCAAGAGCTTGGTGCTCAGAGCCGGGCTCGGGCATCGCGTCACCTTCCATGGCGGCCAGGCAGAGGACGCAGTCCGCCGGATGATCGCCCGCTCGGACGTCTTGGTCCAGCCAAGCGTCCCGGCTGCAAATGGCGACATGGACGGGATTCCGAACACGCTGATCGAGGCCATGGCGCTGGGCATACCGGTCGTGACCACCGCGGTGTCGGGCATCCCGGAGCTCGTCATCGATGGTGTGACGGGAGTCGTGGTGGAACCGGGAGATCCCGAGGATCTCGCTGCCGGCCTTCAGAGGGTGATCGAGGACCCGGAGGCCGCGCGGAAGCGCGCCGCTGGCGGGCTCGCCAAGGTCAGCGCCGAGTTCGACATCGCCGACTCGGCAGCGGCGATGGCGTCATTGCTCGAGCGCGTCCTGGAGCGGGACGGATCGGAGAGCAGTAGGACCCGCTGCTAGGACTCTCGGCGGCCCCCCGCGGCGCGCCCATCGTCATCTGGCAGGGGTTTGGGTCGTATTTCCATCAGGCCGCGCATCGTGTCTGCGGCGTCCACGAACGCCGATGGGCAACCCGCCGCCATCGGCATCCTGGAGGTTCGGCTGCTGGGCGAGATCTACTGGGGGCTCCGACCGAAGGCCGCCGCCGCGCGAGAACCGCCGTGGACAGTGGCGTGGCTAGCGGCAACCCTCAGCGCGGCTGCGGCCGTCGGGGTGACGATGGGGAGGGGCGAGGTCAAGTTCGCGATCTTGCCCCTGGCCGCCGTCCTGGTCCTGCTGTTTGCTGCGGTTCCCGCAGCGCCGTACGTGGCGATTCTGTGGAGCGTCGGGACGGCCGTCGACATGCTCGCGCTTCCTGAGGTGCGGGTCTCCTCGCTCCAGTTCGTGCCGGCCGAGATCCTGCTCTGGATCGCCCTTGGATCGCTGGCGTTCCTGCCCCGCGACGTACGGCGTGGGTTGGGGCGCCTCGTGAGGCGGCGAGAGAGCGTCGTGATGGCGATCTTTCTGGCCGCGGTGCTCGGTGGGGTGGCGGTGGGCATCGAGAACGGTGCGAGCGTGCACGCCGCGGCGTTCGATGTGCGGCTGATGCTCTTCTATGCCGCTTTCTGGCCGGCGCTGGCGGCGCTCATGAGGGACCGGAGCGTGGTGTTCAAGCTCGTTTCGGCGGGTGCTGCGGTCGTCGTGATCCTCCAGATCCTCCAGGTGATCGTCGGGCCATCGACGCGCCTGTTCGTGATCGCCCCCTCGGACGTCGCCTCGACCCTCACGTCGGACGAGACCGGCTTCCTGAGAGTGCGCCCACCTGGACTCACCACGGTCTACATCGTCGCGGCGTTCGCCGTCGCCCGCGTCCTCTGGGGTCCGGCTCGGCGCCGACTGCTCGGATGGGGATTGTCGGCGGTGGCGCTGACAGGAGTGATCCTGAGCCTCAACCGGAACATGCTGCTCGGGCTCGCCCTCGGGCTCTGCGTCGCGGCGCTGCTCGCCCGGCCGAAGCATCGCTTCGTCGTGATGGTTGCCACGCTCGGAATCACGCTGTCGGGCTTCGCTCTGCTCGCGCAGAGCTCGTCCGTTGGGTCGGATCCGGTTGTCTCGCGGATCGCGAGCATCACCGACTACTCACGACTGAAGACGCAGACGCTCAACGACCGCTATTACGAAAATGCCATCGCACTACAGCGGATCCGTGCCCATCCCATCGGCGGGCTCGGGTGGGGGCCGGACTACGGTGCGACGCTCCTGAGCTCCGATGACGGATTCGTGGTCAGCACGCCTCGCTCCTTCATGCACGAGCAGTACCTCTGGATCTGGATGCGGGCGGGCCTCGCCGGTCTTCTTTCGCTGATCGTGATGCTGGCTCTCGGGGTCTGGAACGGCGCGCGCTGGTGCCGAGCGAGGCATGGAAAGGATGACGCCTGGCTGGGAGCGGGCGTCGTCATATCGGTCGTCGCGATGGCGGCGAGCTCGAACGTCGGCGATCTACCTCACATCACCCGATTCGACCGTACCCCTCGTCGGCGTGCTAGCGCTGGCGGCGCTGATGCGGCGCGACCTCGCATGTCCATGAGCGACCGCGACATACGGCTCGACGTCGTCGTGGTCAACTTCCACAGCGCGCCGTTGATCGCGAGGACAATCACGATCGCCCACGAGTTCGCCGGCGCCGGGACGCGCCTGATCATGGTCGACAACTCCCCCGGTGACGGAGCCGCCCAGATCGTTCGCTCGGCTGATCCGGATGCAACCGTGATCGAAAACCCCGTCAATCGCGGGTACGCCGCGGCCGTCAACCAGGCGTTCATGGCCGGCGATGCCGAGTTCGTGCTGCTGATCAACCCCGACGTCCAAGGGCTGTCCGGAAGTTACGCGGCCGTGCTCGAAGCGTTCCGCCACCCGCGCGTGGGCGCGGTCGTCGCACGGCTGCTCAACTCAGACGGAACGTTGCAGCCGAACTGCATCTGCGCGCCGCGGCCCTTCGACCTGATCTCAGAGGACGTGGCCCTCGCGGAGCGGTTCCCGAACTGGCGACGGCCGCGCATGTACCGGATGCTCGACTGGGACCACCGCGATGCTCGGCCGGTTGATGCGGCCAGGGGTGCGTGCATCTTCCTTCGCCGCGCCGCGATCGTCGATGTGGGCCTGTTCGACGAGCACTTCTTCGTCTACTACGAGGAGACCGACTGGCTGATCCGGGCAAAACGGCATGGCTGGCGGACGGTCTTTCTGCCCACCGTCGAGGCGGTTCACACTTCGGCCGGCAGTTCGCCGACGTTCGCTCCCCACACAGCCTCCTGCTTCTCGAAAGCCAGCATCGCTACGCCCGCAAGCACTTCGGGGCGATGACGACCGGCCTCCTGCGCGCGACATTGGTCGGAATCGACACGGCACGCCTCGCCCGCCACGCGCTCAGCGGCAGAGCCGACGCGAGAGCGGCGGCGGCCGAACGCATTCGCATCCACCTCACGATGCGCGCGCCCCGGCCCTCGTGACCAGATGGAGGTCTCCTACACATGCTCGCTCGACCGGGTGAAGGCCGCGGACTGGGACCTGCTGGCGCAGCGAGCGGGGCACGTCTTCGCCACACGCGAGTGGCTGCTCACCTGGTGGCGTCATTACGGGAAGGCCCAACGTCAGCTGACCGGGCTCGCACGCAACCGCGGCGACCTGGTCGCGATCGTGCCGCTTTACGAGTGGTGGAGCGCACGGCGTTCCCGTGCTGCGGTTTGTCGGGCACGGCCCGAGCGACCAGCTCGGACCCATCTCAGCACCGCTGTCCGAGCCGGCGGCCGCCGCGGCGGTCGAAGAGGCCATGGAGGCCGTACCGTTGCCGCGCTTCGTTCTGCTCGCCGAGCAGGTCGCGGGGGAGCAGTGCTTCGGGGAGGTGACCGGTGCTCGATTCCTGTACCGGGAGGCGAGTCCGGTACTGCGCTTCGATCGCGACTCGTGGGACGAGTTCCTGCAGCAGCACGGACGCAATTTCCGTCAACAGGTGCGTCGTTTTCCGCGCCGGCTGTCGGAGCTCGGCACGCTGTCGTATCGCCTCGCCACTGACCCCGAGCGGCTCCAGCGAGATCTTGACACTCTGTTCCATCTTCACCGGCAGCGCTGGGGGAACGCCGCTAACGCCGTTCCTCCTCGCGGAGCCGTTTCATCGTGAGTTCGCCACGCAGGCGTTCCACCAGGGATGGTTGCGACTGTGGTTCCTCGAGATCGACGGCAAGCCCGTTGCCGCGCTTCACGGCTTCCGGTTTGCCGGCGCCGACTCGGCCTACCAAGCCGGAAGAGACCCGGCCTTCCGCCAGCAGCCGGTCGGTTTCGTCCTTCTTGCGCATGCCGTGCGCGAGGCGCTGACGCGACGGGATGGGCGAGTACCGCCTCCTCCGCGGTGGTGCGGCCTACAAGGAGCGATTCGCCACCGGCGACCCGGGTCTCGAGACATTCGGCCTACCGCGCGGCGCCTCAGCCCAGTTGCTCCTCACGGCCGCGCGCGCGGCGAAAGGGCGCTCGCTCGGCGTACGGCGGATTCTGGACCGGCTCTAGTTCACGAGGACGGGGGTAGCGCGGGTTTCAGCCGGATCTGGTCCTTCCCGACGAGATCGAGGACGCGCTCCGCATCATGAGGGTCGACCGGAAGAACGTGCGCTGCCCACCATCGGGCCGCCTCCGGAGCGGAAGAGGGCTCTGAGAATTCCGGACCGGAATACTCGTCGAGCGGCGGTGCATAGACGAAATAGACATTGATCCTTCGGCGGCGCAGCTCGACGGCCACGGCATCTCGTCTCCTCGATCAGGAGAGGGACACGGAGCAACGGCAGCGGCGGGCCCTCACGGGCTGCAGGCGCAACCGAGTCGAGCTCTCGAAGACGTAGCACGCCCTCGATCCGCTCTTCGCGATCCCGCTGTAGGGCACGCAAACCGGCCACCGTTCTGTTGAGTGCGCTCGGCTGTTGCTGCATTCGGTAGTCCGGATACGCCGTCTTCATCCATTCGTCGAACACCTCCAGGCCGGTCGCACACCGAGCGTGCTCGAGCCGAGGGGCTTGCAGAGGGATACGCCACGGAACAGGCCTGACGGGATGCATCAGGTCACGACCGCGATCCACCGCACGCCTCAGGCGGAGAGCTTCCAGTGCGGACCGGGCCGCGGAACGCGCGATTCCGGCCGCTTGACGGGCCCTCGGCGTCGGTAGCGTCAACTCGTCCCGCAACCGAATGACCTCACCGCGGCTGTCCTCTTCCTCAAGCGCCAGAACACCTCCTCGCCCGGAAAAGTGCTTTGACAAGCTGAAGACGGAGGCAGCGCCGAAGGTCCCGATGGGACGTTCGTCAACCTCGGTCTCAAGGGCATGGGCAGCGTCCTCGATCAGCGGGATGTTGAGTCGATCACATCGTGCTCTGGCCTCGACCACACGATCGGGTAGTCCGTACGTGTTAGCTGTCAGGACCGCCGCGATGTGTGACCACGTCGCGTCTTCCACAGCTTCGAAGCACACGTTCCCATCGTGGGTCGAGACTGGCGCCATGACCGGCCGGAGCCCTGCCGCGAGTGCCCCGAAGAAGACCGTATCGTCCTCAAGCGGTGACATGAGGATGCGATCTCCCGACGACAGGAGTAGTCGGAAGGCGAGATGGATGGCGAACCGACCTGATGGCATGAACACGCATGCTCGGGAAGTACGGGCCTCGAATGCCGCCTCGATGTCGTGCTCGAGGGCCTGAGTAGGCGTCTCATGCTGTGACCGGAGATCGTGTTCGAGTATGCGCATACTGATCGTCTGCGATTTCTTCGTTAAGTACGGGTCGCAGCAGGCGCGATCGTTGGTGAACATCGGCCACGACGTTGCAATGCTCGTCCGCTCACACTCTGTGGAGTTCGGAGGATCCGCGGCGGAGCGCGACGAAGTTCTTGATGAGCTTCGGCGCGAGGGGATTCAGTCGTTCGTCGTCCCCGGCCGCGTTCGGTCGCTGCCTGCGATTCCGAGGTTGCTCGCGATCCGACGAGAGCTGTCGAGATGGGGACCCCAGATCGTGCACGTTCACGAGAACTACGATCCTCGTCTCGTCGCGCTTACCAGCGGATACCGAACGGTCTTCACCGTCCATGATCCAGTGCAGCATCTGGGTGTGCGCCCGCTCAGGCCCGCGGAGGCACGGATCTTCAAGCAGTGGTTCCGGCGCGCTGAGCGATTCGTCGTGCACGGACAGGCGCTTGCTGAGGAGCTCGGTCCAATCGTCGGCCGTTCTCGAATCGTCGTGATCCCGCATGGGCTGTCCGCACGCTCCGAGCCCCTACCCTCGCCCAGAATCGCCGAGCGTGCTGCTCTTCGGCCGGCTCGAGCAGTACAAGGGTGTGGAAGTCCTGGTCGAGGGGATTCGCCTGGTGTGGGAGCAACGTCCCTCCGTGAGGCTTGTGGTGGCCGGTGCCGGTCCGGCGGCTCGGCTCGTCCCGGACGATGAACGCGTCTTGCTGATCCCGAGATACATCCCCGAGAGAGAGGTCGACGAACTGCTCGCGGGAGCCTCCCTGATGATCCTTCCCTACACCCAGGCAAGTCAAAGCGGCGTTGGGGCCTTGGCGATCGCAGCCGGCGTGCCGGTAGTGGTGAGCGATCTAGGCGCGTTGCCAGAGCTCGCCTGTGACCCGTCGTTCGTCTTCGAGCCCGGCAACCCGCGCGCCCTTGCGGACACGATCTTGCGGCATCTCGATGACGGGGCGGAGGTGAGACGCGCCGTATTGCGGCACGCGCAAACGCACTTCTCCTGGGAGCATGCCGCGCAGTTGAGCACCGAGCTCTACCGCGAGTTGCTCGCACGGTCGGGCGAGGGGCGCCGGACTCGAGGCGGGATCCGCCTGAAGATCGACATCCGTTGGTAATTACGCGCGCGCTGACGCCCGTACATACCTGTGGATGGACATTTCGGCCGCCACCAGCATCTGTTGACATCGATCCCTCGGGGTTCGCGGACGCATTCGCACGACGGTCGATATCCGTGCGCCACGGACTCGCCGGCCATCCGCTGTTCACGATCGACGCTATCGCTGAACTCGCGGACGGGCTGCCACCCGAATCGGTTCGGCGCGAGCTGGGAAACCTGCCTCTCGCAAACTACGGCGAGTACGTCGACGTGGGCGAGGGACCGCCCTCCGAGACCATCAGGAACGTCGAACGCACCGGGACGCGGGTGTCGCTTCGAGACATCCAGCAGGCGCCGGAATACGCGGAGCTGATCGACGAGTGCCTCGACGAAGTGCAGGAGCTCGTGGCCGAACGCCAGGGGGGCGTGACCCAGCGGGCGGGGTACCTGTTCATCTCCTGCCCGGCTTCGACCACGCCGATGCACTTCGATCGCGAGCACAGCTTCCTCCTGCAGGTGAAGGGCGTGAAGCATGTGAGCGTGGCCGCCTTCCAGGACGACCCAGTCGCCCTACAACGCGAGTTCGACCGCTACGTGGACGGCCGCGAATGCGATTTCGAGGCGATGCAGGCCGTCGCCGAGACCTTCACCATCCAGCCGGGTGTCGGTGTGTACCTGCCGTCCTACGTTCCCCATTGGGTCAAGACGGAGGCGGGCATCTCGATCTCGTTCTCGATCCCGTTCGACACCACGTATGTGGAGCGGGCAGAAGCCGTGATACGGATCAACAAGCGAATGCGACGCCTGCGTCTCTCCCCGCGGCCGATTGGCTCATCGGAGCGCGTCGACAAGACCAAGGCGGCCGTGGCCCGATCCTTGATGAGGCTCGGCGGAAACCACGGGAGTGACTGAACATACGGATGATGAATCGGTCCTCCGCGACTGGTTGAGTGTCCTCGCCCGCCAGAAGTGGATCGTGCTTCTGGCAGTGACCGTAGTCCCACTGTTCGCCTTCGCAGCATCCCGCGGTCAGGAGCGCAGGTACCAGGCGTCCTCCACCGTTCTCGTCAACGCACAGAACCCGACCGCGCAGGCCTTGAATCTCGCCAGCACGGCCGCCGCCTCACCACCTGACCGGTACGTCGCCACGCAGGCCAAGCTGGCTCGCGTGGGAAGCGTCGCAGCGATGGCGGTGAAGGCGGCCCACTTTCGGGATCACACCGCAGCCGCGCTGCTTGCGAACTCGACCGTGAGCGCGGACCTCACCTCCGATCTCCTGACGTTCTCTGTCACAGATCACAGCCCGGAGGCTGCCGGGAAGCTGGCGAACGCGTACGCGCAGCAGTTCACGGTGTATCGCCGTGCGCTCGACGGCGCGGGGCTCTCGGCGGCGATCGCCGACGCCCGCCGAAAGCTTGGTGCGCTCTTGGCAGCAGGTAACGGGGGATCTGAGTTGTCCCGCCGGTTGAGGGCGACCGTGGGTGACCTCGAGCAGCTGCAGACGCTGCAGGCGGTCGGCTCGAGCGCGACGGTGGTCGGCGCCGCCGGCAGCGCCTCCCTCGTAGCAACCGAGGACCAAGCGCAACGTCATCCTGGGTGTGATCGTCGGGCTGGCGCTGGGGATCGCGCTGGCGTTTATCCGCGAGGCCCTCGACACGAGGGTGCGCTCCGCCGATGAGTTGCGAGCGCGCTTGGGAATGCCGCTGCTCGGTCAGGTTCCCAAGCCCGACCGCCGCCCTGTGCAGTCCCAACAGCTGGCCACATTGACCGAGCCGACGAGTGCGAGCACCGAGGCGTTCAGGATCATCAAGAACAGGCTGGAGTTCTCGCAACTCGAGCATGGCGTCGGCTCGATCGTGATCACCAGTCCACGCGCGGACGAAGACACGTCCACAGCAGCCGCGAATCTGGCGGTGGTCCTGGCCCAGTCGGGCCAACACGTCATCCTCGTCGACCTCAATCTACGGGACCCCAGCATCGACCGGCTCTTCGGCCCACCCGACCTCGGGTTCACCGGTGTCGCAACGGGCGTCGAGCTGACAGACGCGCTCCACATCGTCGACATATACAGCGACCGACTCGACGCCAACCCCGGGAGGCTCGAGGTTCTGACTGCCGGTGAACCGCCGCCCGACCCGGGCGAGTTCCTGTTGTCGAGCTTTGCGACCGAGGCGTTGGCGGCGCTGGACAAGCGGTGCGATGTGCTTCTGATCGACGCCCCTCCCGTGCTGGCGGTCGGGGACGCGATGACGATCGCGAAGCACACGGACGCAGTGATTCTCGTTGCCGGGGTGAACCGGGTGCGGCGAGAGACCCTGATCGAGACCCGCGATCGGCTCGATGGCTGCGCCGCGATAAAACTCGGCGTCATCGCAACGGGTGGCTCCGCAGCGGAGCGCGGCAGCTACCCGCAGCGCTTACGCACGGCGTTGGCGGCCATTCGCAGCGAATACGCCCGGTCGAAGCGTCTGGTCGCCGCACCGAGCGCCCGGCGCGTCAGAGAGGCCGCGAAGAAGCTCGTCGCCGCGATCTCGGTCTCCGCCGTATCCGTGAGGGCGCTGCTCTCGACGAGGACGCGACGTAACGGCCGAGGATCCGGAGTTCCAGGACGCGCCCGCGCGGCCGACCGCACCGAACTCCAAGAGGGTCCGCAGCAGGTGCCGGATGTCTAACGTGGCTGTCAAACCGCGCTGGCCGCAGTCTGGCGACGGGCCCGCCTCCAACGAGGCGGTTCGGCGCTCGTCACTCGCGTCGACCATCCCCGGCGTGACGCTCACCCGTCTCCTGGTCGTCGGCGATGCCCTGGCGCTCGTGCTGGCTCTGCTGGCCTCACACGCCGTCGCGTCGAGCTCGCCCCTGCCTTCAACACTGCAACCTACGGGGCTCGCATTGCTCGCCGCATGGTTGCCGGCCTGGCTGGTGGGCGCACACATGTCCGGTGTGTACCGGCGGGACGCACGGCACGCGATGTACGCCAGGGCACACGAGCGGGTGAGTCTCGCGCTTCTCTTCGTGATCGGAACAGAGGCGTTCCTGCTGATCGCACTCCCGGACCGAGGCGATCCCGCTCGCGACGGACTCGTCGTCTTTGCGGTGTCGGCAATGGCGTTCGTAGCCGCCGGGCGTGTGGCCGGCCGAGCGCTCGCACGCCGGTGTGATGGCTACGCCCAGACCGCTGTCATCGTCGGGGCCGGTGACGTCGGGCAGCTCGTGGCACGGAAGCTGCTGCGTCATCCGGAGTACGGCATCAAGCTGGTCGGGTTCGTGGACGCGTCGCCCAAGCGCTGGCGGCCAGACGTCGCCGGGGTGCCCGTCGTCGGTGCGATCGACGACTTGGCCTCAATCGTCAGGAAGCTCGCCGTCGAGCGGGTGATCGTTGCGTTCTCGAAAGACAACGATCAGGAGACGCTCACACGGGTGCGCCCGCTCGTGGGTCTGAACGTGCACGTCGACGTGGTCACACGGATGTTCGAGATGGTCGGCCCGGGCGCCGGGCTGCTGGAGGTCGAGGGGATTCCAGTCGTCAGCATCTCCCCGCGCAGGCGCTCGGTCGCCTCCCTGCGAGTGAAGCGCGCGATCGACGTCGTCGGAGCCAGCGTCGGGTTGATACTCGCGGCGCCCCTGTTCCTGTGGGCATGGTGGCGCATCCCGCGCGAGTCGCCTGGCCCGGTCTTCTACCGCCAAACCCGCCTCGGGGCGAACATGCAGGAGTTCACGATGCTCAAGTTCCGCACGATGGCGGCGGACGCGAAGCAGTCCTCGCACCAGGCCTATATCGAGCGGGTCATGAATGGCGAGCAGACGACCGGTCTCGGCGAGCTCTACAAGCTCGACCGCAGCGAACTCGTCACGAGGGCCGGACGCTGGCTGCGGAAAACGAGCCTCGATGAGGTACCGCAACTCATCAATGTCCTGCAGGGCAAGATGTCGCTGGTGGGCCCCCGGCCGTGCCTGGCCTACGAAACAGAGCACTTCGCCGAGCATCACCACCAGCGCTTCCTCGTTCGACCCGGGATCACCGGCCTCTGGCAGGTCACGGCGCGGGCACACGCCAGTTTCGCCGAGGCGCTCGAGATGGACGTCGCGTACGTCCGTGACTGGTCGCTCGCTCTCGATCTTTCCCTGCTCCTCCGCACCCCGGTCGAGGTGCTGCGGCAGCGCAAGACGACGGTCTGATGGCGGCGGTGAAACAGGCCGCTGGACGCCTTGGACCGGACGCGGTCTCAGCGCGCTTACACCCGAGCCGAACGAGGCCCCGGTACGCGTGGGGGTGGCGGGGGTGGGGTACTGGGGGCCGAACCTGATTCGCGTGCTCAACGAGTCGGCCGCGGCGGAGGCCGCGTGGATGTGCGATCTGCGCCCGGAGGCGCTCCACTCTCTCGGGCAGCGCTTCCCGGCCGTTCGCCAGACGCAGGATCTCGACGAGATGCTCGACGACGACAGCCTGGATGCGGTCGCGGTGGTGACTCCGGTTTCCACCCATCACGATCTGGCGATGCGGGCGCTGACCGCGGGCAAGCACGTGTTCGTCGAGAAGCCACTCGCTCGCTCGTCGGATCAGTCCATCGACCTGATCCGGTCGGCGTACGAGCGCGACCTGGTGCTGATGCCGGGCCACACCTTCCTTTACAGCCCGCCGGTCAACCGCATTCGTGAACTGATCCACTCGGGTGAGCTCGGAGAGATCTATTTCATCTCCATGTCCCGGGTAAATCTCGGCCTGCACCAATCAGATGTGAGTGTGATCTGGGATCTCGCACCGCACGACTTCTCGATCCTTCTGTACTGGCTCGATGAACGGCCGAGACAGGTGGTCAGCATGGGCCGCGCCTGCATATACGGCGAGACGGAGGACGTCGCGTTCATCAACTGCGAGTTTGGCTCCGGCGCCATCGCTCACGTCGAATTGTCGTGGCTCGCCCCCAGCAAGCTGCGCCGGACGACGGTGGTGGGATCGAACAAGATGGTCGTGTACGACGACTGCAGCAACGAGCCGGTCCGCGTGTACGACGCGGGTGTGGTACCGCGCGACCCCGAGTCGTTCGGCGAGTTCCTCAAGTACCGCACCGGCGACATCGTCTCGCCTCACATCGAAGCGACGGAGCCGATGGCGCTTCAGGTGGACGACTTCTGCCGCGCTATCCGCTCCGGCACCGTCCCGCGCTCGTCGGCGCGCCTTGGGCTCGATGTCGTGCGGATGATCGAGGCCGCCGAGCGGTCGCACATGCCGAAGAGCAACCCGTGCTTGCTGGAGTGGTCTGCGAGGGTGCCCGATCTCTGACGTACGCGTCGGTCGATCACGCCGACCGCCTCCTGGAGCGCGGTCCGCCCGATGACGGCCGGGCCCGCGCCGAAGGTGATCTTCATATGCCCGAACCTGAAGGCGGGCGGCGCCGAGCGGCAGTGGGCGCTCCTGGCCCCCGGCCTGTCCGAGCGCGGCTTCGACGTCAGCGTGCTCACGCTCGACGGCTGCGGCGTCTACTTCGAAGAGCTGCGTTCTCGAGGTGTACCGATCGCATGCGCCGGCCTGCGGCATCGGGCTGATCTGGTCGGCCTCGCACGTGCGGTGCAGTTGGGCGGGTCGCGGTCATCTGCCGTCCTGACCCGTGGGGTGAGCGCGCACCTGATCGGCCACGTCCTTGCCCGGAGGCAGCGCGCGGCCCACGTAGTGACCGAGCACCTGGGCGACGACCCGTTCGGGGTGCGGCCGTTCCGCCCGCACCAGCGGCTCCTGCTCTGGCCGATGAGGCCTCGAGCGAGCGCCGTCGTCGCGGTGTCAGAGCGTCAGGCGGAGCGGTTGTGCGCGACGGCTACCGGCCCGACGCCATCCGTGTGATCGCAAGCGGGGTTGCTGACGATCCGCCGGTGCGCGACCGCGAGGCCGTTCGCGCCGAGCTCGACGTTGACCGCGACGCCTTCTTGGCAGTGCTGGTAGCGGCACTTCGCCCGGAAAAGCGCGTTGCCGTCTTCGTGGAGCAAGTGACCGCTGCGCACGCCGCTGAGCCGTCCATCCATGGCCTGGTAGTCGGTGACGGGCCGGACGCGGCGTCCGTGACGCGCGCCGTCGCCCGGTCAAGCGGCGCCGTCCGCATGGTTGGGTTTCGCGCGGACGCCGTGGACATAATGCATGCCGCCGATGTCGTTTGCCTGACCAGCGTCGTGGAGGCGCTGCCCATCTCGGTGCTCGAGGCCATGTCGGTTGCCCGCCCGGTGATTGCAAACCGAGTTGGCGGCCTGCCCGAGGTGGTCGAGGATGGCGAAACCGGCGTCTTGGTCTCGCCCGACCGCCCGGCGGAGATGGCCCTCGCACTGGTCGGCTTGGCTCGGTCCCCGGCGCGCGCCGAGGAGATGGGGCGCGCCGGCCGGGCGCGCCAGCAGCGGTCATTCTCGATCGACGCGATGACGCGCGGATATGCCGACCTCCTGGCGGGCCTCAATGGAGCCGCGGCGTGGGCACGTCGACGCGACCGGGCCACACGGTGATGGCGAGCCCGCGCACCGAGGCGATCCGTGTCGCGGTCCTGGTCGAGTCGCTCGTCGTGCCGGAGTGGGTCGCATGGACGATCGTGCGGATCGACGCTGACGACGCGTTCGAGCTCGCGGAGGTGGTGCCCGCGGCAGCGGTGGCAAGCGCCCTCCGCGACGGGGGGCTCAGCCGCGGGCGCGCGCCACCTGACCTACCGGCTATACGAGTGGTTCGACAGGAGCGGTGTTCGGTCCGGCACGCGGCATGCGCCAAACCGACCTGTCATCCATCTCCTCCGGGCGGGCGACATTCGCGGGTATCCGGCGCGCGCTCGACGTCGTCGTGTCGTTCCTGCCCGCCGATCGGACGGTTTGGGACGGTCCGGCTCCCCGCCACGGGGTGTGGGCGATTGCTCCCGTGGACGACGGCCGGCCGGTGAGCGCGCCGAGCCGCTTCTGGGAGCTGCGAGGGCGCAGCGGCATCGCCACCACCGCCGTCGTCGCCATCGACAACGGCTGCACGCGAGTGATTGCCGAAGACTCGGCGCGCGCCGATCCGCTGTCGCTGACGCGCACGCGCGACGCCGCAGCGTGGACCTCTGCACGCCTCGTCTTGCGCTGCCTGCGGTTGCTTCGGCGCGATGGCGGCCCACCACTCTCGGCTACGGACGGTCTCGCGGTACCGGGGACCGTGCCTCCTGCGGCGCGTGACTGTCGGTCATGCGGCTCGCACGGCGGTACGGGGGGTAGCGGCAAAGGGGCGCGCGGCTTGGCGCCGCGACGAGTGGTTCGTCGCCGTGCGCGCGCGATCGGCCGAGGGTCGTGTCCACCCGATGCGCGCGCTGGCGAACCCAGCCGGGCGCTACCTTGCCGACCCGTTCCCCATCGAGGTCGACGGCCGTCATTTCCTATTCGTCGAGGATTACTCCTACGCCGCGCGCCGGGGGGTGATTTCGGTCTCGGAAGCCGGGCCGGACGACGCGTGGTCGCCGCCGCGCAGGGTGCTCGAATCGCGACCATCACCTCTCCTACCCGTTCGTGTTCGAGCACGAGGGAGCGATCTACATGCTTCCCGAGACCGGCGAAGCCGCCCGGATCGAACTTCACCGTGCCATCGAGTTTCCGCATGAGTGGCGGCTCGAGCGGGTGCTGCTCGACGGGCTAACCGCCGTCGATGCGACGGTGCACATCGAGGACGGCCTCGTTTGGCTGTTCGCAAACGTCATGGAAGGCGACGAGGACAGGGGTCAGCTGTGGCTGTTCTCGTCGCCCTCGCTGGATGGTCAGTGGCGCCCACACCCGCGGAACCCGATCGTGACCGACCCGGGCACTGCTCGCCCCGCCGGCCGGTTGTTCAGACGGAAAGGCGTGCTCATCCGGCCCAGCCAGGACTGCTTGCGTGGGTACGGTCGAGCTGTGGTCCTCAACCGGGTGGACGTGCTCTCGCCGAGCGAGTACCGCGAGACGCCGCTGGGCAGGATCGAGCCCACCTGGCTGAGGGGAATGAAGGGCACTCACACATACACGTTCAACTCGCGATACGAGTGCCTCGATGGGTACCGCCACGTCAGACGACTACGCGTGGGCCGCGCAGCGTCGCGAGTAGCCGCAGCGATATGTGGATGAGTCTGCCGCTGCTCGACCTCGGTGCCCAGCACGCCGCCCCGTCCACAAGGCACTACATGGCGGCGACGGTGGCGCCGGGTGTCGCCAAGCTGGTTCGTCAGCGAGACTCGCTCCCCCTCTGGCGGGGCTCAGCTCGGGTGGGCCGTCGTCGCCGCGATCCGGGTGATCCGAGCGCTATCCACGGACCCATTCGATCGCCTGGTCTTTCTGGTCAAGCGGGAACGTCTTGGCTTCTCCGGGTGTCATCCAGCCGAAGAGGTGGGTCAGGTGGCTCATCCAGGCGATGTCGGTGACGAGTGCGGTTCGTTTCCAAGCGCGGAGGTGTTCGACGCCGATCTTCAGGTCTTGCCAGACGGCGCCGCCGGACATGCCGTCGAAGTCGCGCATGACGATCAGGAAGCGCACGTCGCCGGTCTTTGCGGCCCGCTCAAGGGCGGGCTGGATGACGTCGCGGTAGTCCTCGGCGGCGATCTTCCCGCTCGCCTCGAATCCGATGACACCTGACGGTAGGCCGCTGAGTTCGCTGATCATCGTCGTCTCCTTTCGGGCATGCTCACCACCACTTGCTCTCCTGCGCGCTCCCGGTGCCGCCGGTCTGGTCGAGCGCGTCGAGGTCGGCGAGGTCCTGATCTGAGAGGGTGAAATCGAAGATCTGGGCGTTTTCCTCGATCCGCTCGCGATGCGTGGACTTGGGGATCACGGGCAGGCCGCGCTCCACGCACCAGCGCAGGAGGACCTGCGCCGGCGTGCGCCCGACGCGGGCCGCGACCCGCGCGACCGTGTCGTTGGAGATGTGGCGCCCGGTTCCCAGAGGGCTGTAGGCCACGAGCGCCACCTCGCGCTCCTGGCCGGCTTCGAGCAGCGCACGGCGGTACGCGAACGGACTGAACTGCACCTGGTTCACGACCGGCGCCGTGCTCCCGGCGGCGATCACCGCCTCCAATTCGCCCGTGTCGAAGTTCGAAACTCCGATCGAGCGCGCGTGGCCGAGCTCGCGTGCCCGCTCCATCCCCGGCCACGCCCAGGTGGGACCGCCCTTCGGCCAGTGGATGATGTAGAGGTCGACGTGGTCGACTCCCAGGAGCCGGAGACTCTGCTCGGCCTCGGCCGCCGGGTCCTCGCGTGACGGGTTGAACTTGGTCGTGATGAAGACCTCCTCGCGCGGCACGCCGCTTTCGCGCAACCCCTGACCGACGCTCGCCTCGTTGCCGTAAGCCTGAGCCGTGTCGAGGTGGCGATAGCCGAGCTCGAGCGCCCAGCGAACGGCGTTGACGCACTCGGGCCCGTCGGGCACCTGCCAAACGCCGAGGCCGAGCATCGGCATCTCGTTACCGTCCGCAAGCACGCGAACGCGTCCATCCGCCGTCATCGCTTCTCCTTGTCACGTCGTGAGCCGAGTCGCTCTTCCAGACTAGGGACCCCCGCCGGTCGCGCGCCCGTCCAGTCGCTCTCTGCTGAAAAACGGAGTCATGCGCGCCCTTACCCGCGACTCGACCGGCGGTTGGCTGGGTCCGGTTGCTGGCGAGTTGTAAGGCTGCCCGCGAACGTGTCCGCCTACACATCGATCGTCGGCCGCTCAGGCCCGAGCGAGCTACATCACCGGCACCACGGTCGCCGTCGACGGCGGGCGCAGAGCGGTCTAGCCCGACCTCGCAGTCTGCTCGCCGGGGAGGTGCGCGATCAGCACGGGCCGGCTGGTGTGGCTGGCGACGGCGCCGGCCACGCTCCCGATGACCGCGCGCGGAATGCCGGTCCTCCCGTGCGATCCGATCACCACGACCCCCGCGTCGAGCTCGTCCGCAGATCGACGATTCGCTGCCAGATCGGCTCGCCCTGCCCGATGGCCGGCTCCGCGTCGAACCCGGCCTCCCGCGCGAGCGTCGCGCCCTCCTCGGCCACCCGGCGCGCGTCCTCTTCGATGCCCTCCTCGACCTCGTCTGGGATGACGGTCGCCGCTACGAATGGCGGGGTGTACGGCTGCCACACCGTCAGGACGATCGCGCGTCGGCCGCCTTTCAGCTGCTCGGCGGCCTGCTGAATCGCAGCCTTGGCGTAATCCGAGCCGTCATAGGCGAAGAGGATGGGACCGTCCGACATGTCAGTGCTCCTTGGTATCGGCTGGTAGTGAGGGGACCGGTGATGTTGCCAGGGGACGGTACGATCGGCTCATGTCGCACGCCGCCGCGCTCGTCGATGAGATCGCCAACGAGCTGGACACCTGGCCGGGGGTGCGCATCGAGCGGCGCGCGGACGGTGCCGCCATCGTGCGGTACGAGCAGCTCGAGCTGGGCGTGCTCGATCCCGACCGCGGCGTGGCGGAGCTGCGTTTCCTGGATGTCGAGCGCGACCGAACTCGTCGAGCACGGCGACGCCGAGCCGGCGGAATCGATGACCGAGGGCGACCTGGTCAGCCACGATGTCGCGGGGCCGTCGGACGTGACCGCCGTACTCGAGCTGTTCGATCGCCGCTACCGCGAGCTGCGGGGCGAGGACGAGCCCTACAGCTCGCAGGATCCCGCCTGACGCGGGTCCCTACTCGGTCACCTCGTCGATCACCTCGTACACGCCGGACACGTGGTCGTTCTCGACGAACGCGGACAGGCGATCCACCCGCTGGTTCTCGTCGGCTTCGGCTTCGCCTCGCCAGCGGTGGTAGTCGTCGATGCTCATGTCGAACAGGCCGAACGAGACGATCTCGTCCTCGTCGCGGATGTTGCGGGCGTGATAGGCGCGCTGGAAGCCCGGCGGCATGTTGTCCCCCGGCTCCCAGGCGCGACGAAACTGGTCCCACGCGCCCGGCTTCAAACGGCGGGCGGAGAACATCACGATCATGGTCCTGCCTCCTCATGGGTTGGTTCGACGCGGTCTGGCGAATGCTTCCACGTCTGGCTGCCGGTCGGCTCCCCGGGGCGGAGACCGATGCGTCCTCGGCGGCGTGCGTATCGTCAGCACGATGACGAGCTCACCCGAGGATTCCTTCGACCGTGACGCGGCGTTCCCGCGGCTCGGCGACGAGCTGATCGAGGTGCTCGACGCGGCCGGCCGGCGCCGTCCGCTGACGGAGGGAGAGCTGCTCTTCCAGACCGGCGATCAGGTGTCGGAGTTCTTCGTGGTGTTGAGCGGCCGCGTGGCGATCGTCGACGGGTACGGTCGGCCGGACGAGCGCGTGCTCGGCGTTCATGGCGAGGCTCGCTTCGTCGGTGAGCTGAGCCTGATGACGGGCGAGCCGGCCTACAACACGGCGGTCGTGCGCGAGTCGGGCGAGGCGATCGTCCTGGAGCTCGACGTGCTCCGCCGGGTGATCGGCGCGAACCAGCAGCTGGGCGATCTGGTGCTCAGCGCGTTCATCGCGCGGCGCGCTCTCCTCATCGGACTTGGAACCGGGGTGCGGCTGATCGGGTCGCCGCTGTCGCCGGAAACCCGCCGTCTGCGCGAGTTCCTCACCCGCAATCGGATCCCGCACAGCTTCATGGACCTCGAGAGCGACACCAGGGCAGACCAGCTGCTGCAAGGGCTGTCGATCGCCGCCGCGTGAGACCCCGCTCGTGCTGCGAGGGTCGCTCGCCCTGCGCAACCCGAGCATCCAAGAGGTGGCCGAGGCGCTGAACCTGCGCAGCGCGGGATCGCCGGAGGGGGCCTGCGACATGGTTGTGGTCGGAGCCGGGCCGGCGGGGCTCGGGGCCGCGGTCTACGCGGCGTCGGAGGGACTCGACACCGTGCTCGTGGACTCGGCCGCGGTGGGTGGGCAGGCGAGCACCTCGACTCGGATCGAGAACTACCTCGGCTTTCCAGCCGGGATCTCCGGCGCGGATCTCGCCGAGCGTGCCTCCATGCAGGCCACGCGCTTCGGCGTGCGCACCGTGGTGCCGGCGAACGCCCAGGCGCTCACGTTCGAGGATGGCTACCACGTGGTGGAGCTCGATGGCGACGAGCGTCTGCGCGCCCGCACCGTGGTGTTGGCGACGGGCGCGAGCTATCGGCGCCTGCCCGTGGCGCGTCTCGCCGACTTCGAGGGAGCCGGTGTGTACTACGCGGCCACGGAGGTGGAGGGGCAGATGTGCGCCGGCGATCCGGTGGTGGTCGTGGGGGGAGGCAACTCCGCCGGTCAGGCCGCGATGTTCCTCTCCGGTCACGCCGGCCGGGTGAACCTCCTGGTGCGACGGGCCGACCTGGCGGCGACGATGTCGCGCTACCTGATCGATCAGATAGAGGCCACACCCGGCATCGAGCTGCACGCCCACACCGAGGTCCGCGAGTTGCATGGCAACGACTCGCTCGAGGCCATCACGATCGAGGACACGGCCGCCGGAGAGACGCGCAGAGTGGACGCCAGCGCCATGTTCGTGTTCATCGGCGCCGACCCCTGCACGGCCTGGCTGGGCGGTGCTCTGGCGACCGACGAGGACGGCTTCGTCTTCACGGGTCAGGAGCTGCAGCTGTCTCACCTCGACCTCGCTGGCCAGAGTCGCCAACGCGAACCGTACGTGCTCGAGACCAGCCGCCCGGGAGTGTTCGCCGTCGGCGACGTGCGCTCCGGCTCGATCAAGCGGGTGGCATCGGCGGTCGGCGAAGGCGCGATGGCCGTTCGACTGGCCCACGACTATCTCGCGCTGCTCGACGGCGCGAAGTGAGCAAGTGGTTCATCAGGTACGCGTAGCGCGGCACACGGAGCGCCTGGAGGAGGTCGTCGCGTTCTACCGCGACGGGATCGGGTTGACCGAGGTCGGCCGCTTTCACGATCACGACGGCTACGACGGGGTGTTTCTTGTGCTGCCGGGCACCGGAGCGCACCTCGAGTTCACCTCGGGGGGCGACCACGCCGCTCCGGTTCCGCATCCCGAATCCCTGCTCGTGCTCTACCTGGGCGATCAGGCGGCAGTGGAGACGGTCGCGGCACGTCTTGGCACTGATCCGGTCGCTCCCGCCAACCCGTACTGGGCCGAGCACGGCCTGACGTTCGAGGATCCGGACGGGTTCCGGGTCGTGCTCGTGCCCGAGCTCTGGCCCGCGGGCTGAGGTGGAGATCGGCTGGCACACCGGAGAGCGGACGTCGCTCCGCGGGCTGTTCACGCTTGCCGAGGATTCGCCGCAGCGGCTCGAGGCGTCGCTTGAGCGAGGCCGTGTGCTCGTGGCCCGGGACGATGGCCAGGTGGTCGCCTACCTCCAGCTGGTCGAGACCGACGCGCCCGACCAGGCCGAGTTGCTCAGCATGGCCGTGATCGACGAGCGGCAGGGGCAGGGCCTCGGCCGCGCGTTGGTCGCTCGCGCCGTGGCCGAGTGTCGCGCCGAGGGCCTCCAGACGTTGGTCGTGGCCACCGCCGCGGCCGACACCGGCAACCTGCGCTTCTACCAGCGGCTTGGTTTCCGCATGGTCCGCGTCGAGCGTGACGCCTTCACGCCGGCCGACGGTTACCCCGCAGGCCTCGCCATCGAGGGAATTCCGCTGCGCGATCGCGTCTGGCTGACGTTGTGCCTATGAGAGCGCGAAGGTGTCCCAGGGCCAAGGCTCGGCGCTGCCGTAGCGCTCGATTGTCGGGCCGGCGGGCGGGGGCGTCGACCCGAACAGCCCGCCCTCGATGTCCAGCAACCGCGCCGGGAAGATCCGGGCGAAGGGGTCGTCGATCAGGCGGATGGTCTGCCCTCCCCGCGCCACGGTGAGCGCCCCCTCGAAGTGAGAGGAGCCGCTGAGTAGCGTGGTGACGCCGTCGAACCGATACCCGGACAGGGTGCGCCGCCGGGCCTGCTGCACCGCCACGTCGTCGAACTTCAACCGGACGCCGGGCGGGGGCAGCACAAGGGAGACGCACGCCGGCCTGCCGTTCGGATCCACCAGGCGGCCGTCCATACGCAGCGCTGCGCGGAACGGCTTCGCGTTCCGGCACCACGCGGCCAGAGCGCCCACGCGCTCGCCACGCTCGCTTGCCCAGGCTGCGGAGGTGGCATCCTCGGGCCACTCGTCCACCAGTCCGACCCAGCACCAGCTCACGCGGGAGGCGCCTCCCAGTCGGGGCGGATCGCGCGGGTGATCTCCCGCAGGTCCTGGCGCAGCTCCTCGTTGGTCGGCCGGCCCCAGTACCAGTAGCCGTTGTAAGCGTGAAGCACCGTGCGGTCTGGGAAGAGGGTGAACACGGTGGGCAGATAGGGGTCGTTCACCGTGTCGGTGGTCTCGCGCAGGCCCAGGTCCGCCTGAACCGTGCGCTCGGTGTCCGAGAGGAAGGTCCAGCGCGCGTCGAGGCCGGCGCGGAACGCCGCTGCCACGTCCGGCGGATCCACGCTGACGGAGATGAACCGGCAGTAGGCGACCTCGGCCTCCTCCTGCAGCGCCACCAGGCGGCGGAAATAGGCCTGCTCCTTCGGGCACCAGTAGCCGCGGTAGAACTGGAGCACGGTGGGGTCGCCGGCGATCAACTCCGACAGCCGGCGCGCATTGCCGGCATGGTCCGCCAGCTCGAAGTCGGGAAGGACGGCGCCTGGGACGATCACGCGGGAGCGAGCCTAGCCCTCGCGAACGCGGCGCTGAATGCCCGGCACCAGATCACCACGCTGCGGTAGCGGCTGAGGTCGGCGCCCGCCGGCAGCACGTATTGCTGATTGCCCTTGTTGCCCTTCAGTGCTCCGAGGTCGCGCGCTCCCTCCACCGCACCGTTCGAGCCGTCGCCGGGCACGAGCCGTACACGCAGGTCGGGCCCCGGGGATGTCGAGAAGCTGGGTCAGGGTGAGCCGCCGGGCGCCGCCTGGCAGGCGCACGATCGCGGCGTTGCCGCGTGAGCCGTGCTCGATCGACTCGAAGCTGCCACGCGCCAGCTCGACGTTGCGCGAACCGTCCGCGGCTGCAGCTCCCAGCGCGCTCGCCGGGGCACCCACCACCACCTGTTCGTGAACCACCTGGTCGCGAAGCGTGGTCCAGGCCAGGAACGCGCCCACCGCGGCCGCGGTCGCACCAGAAGCCCGTCAGCACGGGCAGTCTCAGAGCGCGCCGGCGGACCGCGACCGCCACGCAGGCTGCTCCCGCGAGCGCGAACCAGGCGGCGGTGAGCGCCATCGCGGCCTTGAAGCTGTCCGTGATCACGCCACCCGCCACCCACACGCCTGCCACGAACACGGCCGCGACGAGCGGCGCCGCGAGCCAGCGGAAAGTCGTGGTGCTGGCTGCGCTGCGCGTCACGGCAGTCAGTCCGCTTGGCCCCGGCGAGCGTTACTCGGCGGATCAGTGACGATTCAGAAACGGCTTTCGGGGTAAAACGGGGGCGCGTGCCCGCGCTCACCTCCCACGACGGACCCGGCCCACGTTGAGCGCTCCGTACGGGCTGATCCTCGAGCGCCACCGGGACCTGCAGGGTCGCGAGCGTCACGTCTGGTACCGGAAGGCGCTGTGTCTCCTGCTCGTCGCGATCGTGGTGCTCGCGCTGCTGAACGTGTTCGGCCAGCGTCCCACCAGCTCGCACGCCGACAGCCCGGCCGCGTCGCTGGATGTCTCCTCGCCGAAGAGCGTGCGCGGTGGCCTCATGTTCCAGTCGCGCTTCACGATCCAGGCCCACCGGTCGCTCGACACGCCGAAGCTCGTGCTCGACCCAGGCTGGTTCGAGCAGATGACGATCAACTCGCTCGAGCCCAGCGCGAGCAGCGAGACCAGCCGCAACGGCAAGATCGTGCTCAGCTTCGACTCTCTCCGCGCGGGGCAGAAGCTCGTCTTCTGGGCCTTCTTCCAGGTCAACCCGACCAACGTCGGGCACCGACCCCAGGGGGTGGAGCTCGATGACGGCAACCGCCCGCTCCTGCGGATCAACCGCTCGGTGACGGTCTTTCCCTAGCAATGGACCTCGTCATCCGTGCAGCCGTGGTCTACGTCTTCATCCTGTTTGCCACGCGCGTGACGGGACGGCGTGAGCTGCACTCGCTCCAGCCCTACGACCTGATCGTGCTCGTGGTGATCGGCGACCTGGTGCAGCAGGGAGTGACACAGAGCGACTACTCGGTGACGGGCGCAGTGACCGTCATCTCCACGCTGATGGTGCTCTCGGTGGTGACCGGCTGGGTGGGCTTTCGGTGGAAGAAGGCGCGCACCGTGATCGAAGGGGAGCCACTCATCCTGGTCGAGAACGGCCGCCCGCTGGAACGCAATCTGCGACGCGAGCGCATCACGCTCGAGGAGCTGCAGGCGGAGGCCCGCCTCCAGCAGCTGGCGACGCTGGACGACGTGCGCTGGGCGGTGCTCGAGACCGACGGCCAGATCAGCTTCGTGACCAAGTGACGCCGCCCGCCGCGATCCTCGACATCGACGGGACCCTCGTCGACACCAACTACCACCACGCGATCGCGTGGTACCGCGCGTTTCGGCGGCACGGGGTCGTTCTGCCGATCTGGCGCATCCATCGCCATATCGGGATGGGTGGTGACCAGCTGATCGCCGCGGTGGCCGGCGAGCAGGTGGAGCGGGAGCAGGGTGACGACATCCGCGGCACCGAGAAGGGCCACTACCTCGAGCTGATCGAGGAGGTGGAGCCGCTGCACGGGGCGCGCGAGCTGCTGGTGGACCTGAAGCGCCGCGGTCACCAGATCGTGCTGGCCAGCTCGGCCAAGGAGGACGAGGTGGACCATTACCTGAACCTGCTTGACGCGCGCGGGCTGGCGGATGGCTGGACCACGTCGGCGGATGTGGACGCCACCAAGCCCCACCCCGACCTCGTGCACGCGGCACGAGAGAAGGCGGGGGGCGGTCAGGCCGTGATGGTGGGAGACACGCCGTGGGACTGCGAGGCGGCCGCCGCGGCCGGGGTCGAGACGATTGCCGTGCTCACGGGCGGGTTCGGCGCGGCCGAGCTGCGAGAAGCGGGCGCCGTGATCGTGTTCGAATCGATCGACGAGCTGCGGGGGCGCCTGGACGAAACGCCACTCACGATCCGAGGGAGGCCCTGAATGCCTGACAGAGCGATGGACGTGTACCTGAACGATCACCTGGCGGGCGCGATGCTCGGCAGCGATCTGGCCGAGCAGATTCGAGACCGACACGAGGGAACGCCGCTCGGCGCGGCGATGGAATCGATCGCGCGCGAGATCGAGGAGGATCGGCAGACGCTGATGGAGCTGATGGAGCGGATGGGGGTGGGCAAGAACCCCGTCAAGCAGGTGACCGGCTGGGTGGCCGAGAAGGCGAGCCGCGTGAAGTTCAGCGGGGTGGTGTCGGGCGAGCCCGAGCACGGTGCCTTCCTGGCGCTCGAGAGCCTGTCGCTGGGAGTCGAGGGAAAGCGCTGCCTCTGGGTTGCGCTGAAAGAGGTCCAGGACCAATACCCGGCTCTGCAGGCGACCAGCCTGGAAGGGTTGATCGAGCGCGCCGAGGCTCAGCGCAGCACGCTGGAGCTCGAACGCCTCGCAGCCGGCGTTCGAGCTCTCGCGACGGGGTAGGAGCCCTCCCACGGGCGACCGCGGATCGCTTAGGATCGCCCGGAGCCACATGAGAACGCGAGCTGCCGTGGGTCGTCCACGCCCGTCGCTTCGGGTCTGCGTCGGCGCGGCGTTCGCAGTCCTGGTCTTCGCGCTCGTCCCGGCTCCAGGCAGGGCGGCCGCCGCCCCGCTCTCGATCTCCATCCAGGGCAACCAGTTCGTGAACGGCGCCGGCCAGCCGGTGCGTCTCCTGGGGGTCAACCATCCGAGCTTCGAGTACGCGTGCGCATTCGGGTACGCCTACTCGGACGGGAACACCGACGCCGCCGACGCTGCCGCGATCGCTTCCTGGCATGCCACCGCCGTGCGGGTCCCGCTCAACGAGGACTGCTGGCTGGGCACGGGCGGCCTGCCGAGCAACTCGCAGAACCCAAGTCCGCCGCTCACCGTCGACGGCTACCGGCAGGCCGTCGAGAGCTACGTGGCCGACCTGAACGCGGCCGGGCTGTACGTGATCCTCGACCTGCATTGGTCAGCGCCGGGCACCCTGCCCGCCGATGGCCAGCGACCGATGCCGGACACCCACTCGACCGAGTTCTGGACCTCGGTCGCGTCGACCTTCAAGGACAACCCGGCGGTGGTGTTCGACGCCTTCAACGAGCCCTTCTCGCCGGCGGCGGTGAACGATCCCTCGTTCCCGGTGGACTGGAACTGCTGGAAGCTGGGCGGGTGCATGCTGCCGAGCTCCAAGGACGGCGACTCCCCCGACAACAACAACCTCTACGCGGCGGTCGGCATGCAGACGCTCGTCAACACGATCCGCGCGACGGGCGCGACCCAGCCGATCCTGCTGGGCGGCCTCTCCTACGCCAACGACCTGAGCGAGTGGCTGGCCCATGAGCCAGCGGACCCGCTCCCGTCCCCGCAGCTGGCGGCCTCCTTCCACAACTACCAGCGCGAGGACTGCGAGACCCAGGCGTGCTGGGAGCGCACGATCGCCCCGGTGGCAGCCCAGGTGCCCGTGGTGACCGGCGAGTTCGACCAGGACGTCTGCACGCCGTCCGCGTTCGACGACACCTACATGAGCTGGGCCGACCAGCACGGCATCGGCTACCTGGCCTGGGGCTGGTGGGTGCTCAGCGCGCAGGAGATCAAGGACGCGGGCTGCAATGCCTTCTACCTGATCAAGAACCCGTCGGGCACACCGGCCGACCCCAACGGCACGGCGCTACACGACCACCTGGCCGCGCTGGCGAGCGGCGCGACGCCGGCGCCGCGGCTGGGTGGGTTCAGCGCCAAGGTCAGATCCCACGGCAGCGCCGTGAACTTCGTGCTCGTCTCGAGCCGGGCGAGCAGCGGTGTGTTGAGCGTGAGGACGGTCAGGTCGTTCGCGGCGGCGGCCGCCAAGCGCCGCGTCTCACTCGGCTCGGTTCGCTTCAAGCTCTCGCGCCGGCAGGTCCAAGACGGTGGTGTTGAAGCTGTCCAGGAAGGGCCGCAACCTGCTCGCCCAGCAGCGCAGGCTGAAGGTGGGGGTCACGATCACGCTGACCGACTCGTCGAAGCGCCGCGGCGTCAGCCGCCGCACGCTGACCCTGCGCTCCTAGCCGAGGAACTCGAAGCAGCTCGGAGGCGACCTCCTCCGGGCGGTCCTCCACGAGGAAGTGCGACGCGTCGATGCCGCGCCCGCGCACGTCGCTCGCCCACGAGCGCCAGACTTCGAGCACGTCCCCGTAGAGCGGCTCGAGCGCGCCGCGGTTGCCCCACAGCACGAGCAGCGGGCATTCGATCGGGCGGCCGCGGTCGGCCTCGTCGAGCTCGCGGTCGATGGTCGCGCCGGCGCGGTAGTCCTCGCAGATCGCCTCCACCGCGCTCCGATCCTCGAGCTGGCGCCTGTAGGCCGCCATCACCGGGTCGGGGTAGCGGGCGGGGTCGGTGCCGAGGCCGATCGAGCGCAGGTGGTGGTCGAAGTAGGCGTCGGGATCGCCGGCGATCAGCCGCTCGGGCAGCGGCGCGGGATGGGCGAGGAAGCCCCAGTGCCAGTACATGAGCGCCATGCGAGCGTCCGCCCGGCCCCAGACCTCCGCCGTGGGCACGATGTCCAGCACCGCGAGGGCGCTCACGCGGTCGGGGTGGTCGAGCGCCATCCGGTAGGCCACCCTGCCGCCGCGATCGTGGCCCGCCACGGCGAAACGCTCGTAACCGAGCGCGGCCATCGCCTCGACCTGGTCGCGCGCGAGGGCGCGCTTGGAGTGCGGCGCGTGGTCCCTCGCGGGCGCCGGCCGGAAGGAGTCGCCATAGCCGCTCAGATCGGCAGCCACGACGGTGAACCGCTCGGCCAGCAGCGGCGCCGCGGCGTGCCACATGAGGTGGGTCTGCGGGTAGCCGTGCAGCACGAGCAGCGGAGGTCCGTCGCCTCCGACGCGCGCGTGGATCGTTCCGCGCGTGGTCTCGAGGTCGTGCGTGGCGAAGCCCTCGAACATGGACCGGCACCCTACTGCGGCCGTCGCCCTGCAGGCGGGAAGCGAGGCCACCCGCGGAGCGCGACAATGCACGGCGCCATCCATGACGGAGGCCAGACATCGAAAGGGTGATCAATGACTGATCCCGCGACCGTGGAAGTTCGCGACCCGCGCCTGGAGGAACTGCTCGACCCAGCGGCGACGTTGGAGGTCATCGCCGACGGCCTCGATTTCTGCGAGGGACCCGTCTGGAGCGAGCCCGAGGGCTTCCTGCTCTTCACCGACATCGCGATGAACACGATCCGTCGCTGGGATCCGGCCGGCGGCCTCTCCACCTTCCGCCAGCCGAGCAACAAGGCGAACGGGCTGACGCGCGACAACGCCGGCCGCCTCCTGGCCTGCGAGCACGTGTCGAGCACGGTCTCGCGGACCGACCAGGACGGCAACATCAGCGCCGTGGCCTCCCACTGGGAGGGCAAGGAGCTGAACAGCCCGAACGACGTGGTGGCGGCTCGCAACGGGGCGATCTACTTCACCGATCCCCCGGACGGCCGGGTCTCCGACCGCTGGGGGCTGCTGCGCGAGCGCGAGATCGACTTCCAGGGCGTCTACATGGTGCCGCCGGGCGCCGGCCCCGAGGAGACCGTGCTGATCGCGGACGACTTCGCGTTTCCCAACGGCGTCTGGCTCTCCCCGGACGAGCGCACCCTCTACGCGAACGACACCCCCAACAACCACGTGCGCGCCTTCGACGTGAACGCCGACGGGACCGTGACCGGCGGGCGCGTGTTCCTCGAGCAGCCGGGCGGAGACCTGACCATCGGTGCGCCCGACGGGATGGCCTGCGACATCCACGGGAACCTCTGGGCCACCGGTCCTCACGGCGTGTGGGTGGTCACCCCGGATGCCGAGGTGCTCGGCATCGTGCGCACGCCCGGCTTCGCGTCGAACGTCACCTTCGGCGGCAGCGGCTGGAGCGACGTCTTCATCACCGGCCCGGGCATCGTCTGGCGGGTGCCCACGCGCACGCGCGCCGCGCGCTCGGCGCACGTGGTGCAGGGCGAGCTTCAGCAGGTGGCAAACGACGTGCTCGCCAAGCTCAGCCCCGGCCGGGTGACGATCCGGCTCGAGGACGCCCCGTCCACCTCGTTCCAGGTCAAGGCCGAGGCCTGCGCCGAGGGCATGAGCTCGATCGCCGCCCATCACACCGAGGGCATCCGCGAGTCCGGCACGTTCGTCTTCCTCGATGAGGAGCGGCGCCCGCTCGTCCAGGAGGACGTGATGACGGGGCCGAAGCCCGCACCGGTTCTGTACGAGGTCTACGGGGCGTTCGCGCAGATACTCACGCCCGTGATCGTGGACGGCGAGATCAGGTCGCTGCTCTCGATCCACTCGCCGGTCAAGCGGCAGTGGGAGGAGCACGAGGTGGCCGAGGCGCAGCGGGCCGCGGACGAGATCGCCCGGATCATCAGCACCTGATCCGGGCGTTCAGTCGGGTGCTTCGGGCGGCGGCGGCGCGTAGATGCCGCGCTCCTGCAGCTTTCGGATCTGCGGGTCGAGCACGTGCTCGCGATATTCGTCGTGCGTGTACGGCGCCCGGTCGAGGTAGAGGTTCTTCGGGTAGATGTCCTGCTCGTAGATCAGGCGGTACTGCTCGGTGGTGAGGTCCTTCATCCAGTTGCCCCAGCGCGAGTTGGAGCGGAAGCGGCGCAGCGCGTCGATGTCGATCGTGCCCGCCACCCAGGAGGAGCCGCCGCTGTTGGCCAGCTCACCGACCACGCGGCCCTGGTGGTCGGCGATCAGGGAGTGGCCGCCGAAGGTGTCGATCGGGGTCTCCGAGTCCACGGTGAGGTGGTAGGTGCCGAGGTTCGGCGCGATCACGTAGATGTTGTTGTCGAGCGCGCGGGCGCGCGTCTGCACCACGAAGGCGTCGCTCGCCCGGTGGGGGAAGGAGGCGCGGTACACCACCTCGGCGCCGTTCATCGCCAGCCCGCGGGCGTTCTCCGGATACGAGCCCTCGTTGGCCATCATGACCCCGAGCCGCCCGATCTCGGTGTCCACCACGGGGTAGAAGGCGTCGAGCGTCTCGCCGTACAGCTCCACCCAGCGATCCCAGACGTTGTGCGGGGTCATCGAGTGCTCGACGGGCAGCAGCGGCACCAGCTTGTGGTGGCGCAGGATCACCTCGCCCGCCGGATCGATCACGAAGCCGACGTTGAAGAAGCGGCCCGGGAACTCCTCGTGCCGGGCCTTCGCCTGGGCCATGATGAACACGTCCCACTGGCGCGCCAGCTCGCCCAGTCGCTCGGTCTCGGGCCCCGGGATGTCGATCGCGCACTCGCGCGCGTACTCCTCGTGGTCGAGGTCCATCACCTCGTCCGTGAAGCCCTGGAGGGCGCCCTCGGGAATGGCCACCAGGCGCACCGGCTGGTCCAGCCCGCCGAGCCAGAACGCCGCCTTGATCAGGTGCTCCAGATGGTCGAGGTTCTTCGCGATCTCCTCGCGGCGCCGGATGCCCCACATCGTGGGCACCAGCCCGACCGCCTGGTAGGGCGCCGTCATCGTGCGCGACGGTAGCGCAGGTACACCACCCGCGACCCGAACGTCCGCGTCTCCAGGAGCTCGAGCGGGAGCCTCGCGCCGAGGGGCGGCAGGAACGGCGTGCCGCCGCCGAGCACGACCGGGGCTGACGAACGGCTGGTACTCGTCCACCAGGTCGAGCTCCACGAAGCTGGACGCCAGGCCGGCACCGCCGACTGCGATGTCCTTCCCCGGCTCTGCCTTCAGCGCGGCGAGCTCCTCCTCGGGGCTGCGGACGGCCAGCCGAGCGTTGCCCTCGACCCGCTCGAGGGTGCGGGAGAACACGACCTTCGGCAGGTCCTGCCAGATGCGCGCGAACTCATCCTCGTAGTCCGAGCTTTCCGGCCGCTCGTGGTCCGGGTCCCAGTAGCGCATCACCTCGTACAGCCGGCGTCCGCAGAGCTCGACGCCCGTCTCCCGCACCCGCTCGTTGTGGAAGCGGTGCAGCTCCTCGTCGGGCGCCGACCAGTCGATCTCCCCGCCCGGCCCGGCGATGAAGCCGTCGAGCGACACCGTCATCGAGTAGATCAGCTTCCTCATCCGCCGAGGAACTCTTCCACGAGACGGTTGAACTCGCCCGCCGCCTCGAGCTGCGGCGAGTGGCCCGATCCCTCGACGATCGCCACGCTCGCCCCGGCCGGCGCGTGCTCGGCCTGGCTGGCCGGCAGCACCCGGTCCTGCGCGCCCCAGACGATCAGCAGCGGCATGCCCGCCGCCTCCAGCTCCTGCGCGACCGAGCGCGACTGAGCGCCGCGCGGGGAACAGCTCGTCGCGCAGCCGGCCGAGGGCCTCCGAGACGCCGTCGAGGCGCTTGTACCTGAGCACCTCGTCCACCAGCTGGCGGGTGACCAGGCTCTCGTCGGCGAACAACAGCTGCAGCACCGGCTTCAGGTCTCGACGCGACTCCGCCGCGACGAAGCCGTCGACGTAGTCGGCGTTGATCTCGGCGTCCGAAGCCCAGCGGCGCGACCAGCGTGAGCGACGCCACGCGCTCCGGGGCCTGCAGCGCCATCTGCGCCGCGACCAAGCCCGCCCATCGAGTGGCCGATCACGTGAGCGCGCTCGACATCCTGCGCATCGAGCAGCTCGGTGGCGGCCTCCACGAGCGTGGCGAGGCCGGCCCCCACGTCCTTCGTGGACGAGCCGTGTCCGGGCAGGTCCGGGGCGATCACGCGCCGCCCCGCGGCGAGCGCGTCGAGGTTGAACTGCCAGTTCTCGGCATCCCCGCCGAACCCGTGCAGGAGCAGCACCGTCTCGTCGCCCTCGCCCTGCACGACCACGCGCAGCTGGCCCGCACCCACCGACACCGTCTCGCGACTGCGCGCCCTCGCCGGACGCCCCGTCGCCGTCGTCGGGCACGAACGTCTCCTGGAACTCCTGCACGAAGGCGTCGATGTCGCCGTCCGGCACCTCGGCCGGCGCGATCACGCCCAGCAGCCCGCCGACCGGTATCAGCTGGCCCACCTCGGCCACGTGGCGGCGCAGGATCCCCGCGACGGGCGACTCGACGGTGCCGTTGATCTTCTCGGTCTCCACCTCGGCCACCTCGCTGCCGATGGCGATCTCGACGCCCTCGTCCACCAGCCAGCGCGTCAGCCGGCCCTCGGTCATCGACAGGCCCCACTTCGGCATGCTGAGCTTGCCGATGCCGTCCGTCACGTCGCGGCCTCCACCCTGCCGCCGGTGACCCCGCGCACCGCGTCCGCGATCCGCGCGGCCGTGGGCACGTACAGGTCCTCCAGCGAGGGCGCGAACGGCACCGGCGTGTGGGGAGGCGTGACCATGCGCGGGGCGGCCTTCAGATCGCCGAAGCACTCCTGGCACACCAGGGCGACGATGTCCCCGGCCAGGCCGCAGCGCGGGTTTGCCTCGTCGGCCACCACGAGCCGTCCGGTGCGCTCCACGCTCTCGAACAGGGTGTCCGTGTCGAGCGGCGAGATCGTCCGCAGGTCCACGATCTCGCAGTCGATCCCCTCGCCCGCGAGCTGCTCCGCGGCCTCCTGCGCCATCAGCACCTCGCGGCCGACCGCGACGATCGTCACGTCGTCGCCCTCCCGCACCAGCTCGGCCTCGGCCAGCGGAATCGCGTACGACTCCTCGGGCACGTCGCCCTCGGTCGGGTAGAGCAGCTTGTGCTCGAAGAACACCACCGGGTCGTTGTCGCGGATCGCCGCGATCAGGAGGCCCTTGGCGTCATAGGGGTTCGACGGGACCACGACCTTCAGGCCGGGCACGGCCGCGAACATGGGGTAGAGGGTCTGCGAGTGCTGGGCAGCCGCCCTGATGCCCGCGCCGAACATCGTGCGGATCACCAGCGGCACCTCGGACTTGCCGCCGAACATGTAGCGGAACTTCGCCATCTGATTGAGGATCTGGTCGAAGCAGACGCCCACGAAGTCGCAGAACATCAGCTCCACGACGGGCCGCAGGCCGGATGCCGCCGCCCCGGTCGCCGCGCCGATGAAGGCCGACTCGGAGATCGGGGTGTCGATCACGCGGCCGGGGGCGCTGGCGAACAGGCCCTTCGTCGCGCCCATCACGCCGCCCCAGGCGTCGTCCTCTCCGGGTGCGCCCGAGCCGCCCACGATGTCCTCGCCGAGCACGACCACCGTGGGGTCGCGGGCGAGCTCCTGCGCCAGTGCCTCGTTGATCGCCTGCTGCATCGTGATCGTTCGAGCCATGACGACCTCCTCAGTAGTTGATGTAGACGTCGGTGAGCAGGTCGTCCGCGGCCGGCTCCGGGGCGGCCCGCGCCCGCTCGACGGCCTCGTCGATCGACGCGAGCACCTCGTCGTCGATCGCCCGCAGCGCCTCCGCGGAGACCGAGCCGGTGGCGGTGACCTGCTGCTCGAAGCGGGTCAGCGGATCGCGGTTCGCGCGCGCGTCCTCGATCTCGTTCTCGCCGCGGTAGGTCTGCGCGTCGCCCTCGAAGTGCCCGAAGAACCTCACGGTCTTGCACTCGAGCAGCGTCGGGCCGCCGCCCGCCCGCGCGCGGGCGATCGCCTCGCTGGCGGCCTCGTTGACGGCGAAGAAGTCGCTGCCGTCGACCACCACGCCGGGCATCCCGAAGCCGTCGGCCCGCTTGGCCACGTCGATGCCGCCCTGGTGGTAGGTCGACGCGGTGGCCTCGGCGTAGCCGTTGTTCTCGACCACGAAGACGCAGTTCGCGTTCCAGATCGACGCCAGGTTGAGGCTCTCCAGGAACATGCCCTGGTTGGAGGCGCCGTCGCCCGCGAACGTCACGCCGACCTGGTCGGTGCCGCGGATCTTCGCCGACAGGCCGACCCCGCAGATCAGCGGCGAGCCCCCGGCCACGATCCCGTTCGCGCCGAGCATGCCGACCCCGAAGTCGGCGATGTGCATCGAGCCGCCCTTGCCCTTCGAGAGGCCGGTCCGGCGGCCGAAGATCTCGGCCATCATCGCGTCCACGTCGCAGCCCTTGGCGATCGCGTGCCCGTGCCCGCGGTGGGTCGAGGTGATGTAGTCGTCCTCGCGCAGGCAGGCGCACACGCCCGCGGCGATCGCCTCCTCGCCCGCGTACAGGTGCACGAAGCCCGGGATGTCGCCGGTGGCGAACTCGCGGTGCACGCGCTCCTCGAACTCGCGGATGGTGCGCATCACGCGGTAGTGACGCAGGAGCTCGTCCTGCGTGAGCTCCGGCGATGCGGCTGCTGCAGTGGCCATCAGATCAGCTCCTTCGTCAGGGTCAGGACGCGGGCCCGGCCGGCGGCCGCCATCACCGCGTCGACGTCGATGCGCAGAGGGCCCGTGGAGAACTCGACGGTGACGCGGTCGTCGGGCGAGCGCGCGAACTCCCGCTCGCCGTCGAGCGCGATCGTGCCGCTGCCGGGGGTCAGCTCCACCACGTCGCCGAGGGCGAGGCGGCGGTGGTCGCGGATCCCCATCGGGGTCACGAAGCCGGGGGCCAGCGGCACGTCAAGCACGATGGCGGCGTCCTCCGGCGGCGCGAAGCGCACGTGGAGGCCCTCCTCGCCGCGGCGTATCGGCTCGAGCTGGGCGGCCACGGCGGAGAGGCCGACCGCCGACGGGCTCGCAAGCGCGACGACCAGCTCCGACACCTCCTCCGGCTTCCACACCGCCCGGGCGCCGACGAACTGGCTGGCCACCGCGGCCACGTCCACCAGCGCCAGATCGGTCCGCCCGCCGCACGCTCACGGCCAGCGAGCACTCGCGCTCGATGCCGGCCTCGCTCGGATCGACGCGCTCGGTGACGACCAGCCCAACCGCCAGGCCTGCCACGGTGGCCTCGCGCAGCTCCGGGAAGGCGTTGTTGGTCCCGGTCGAGAGGGCGCAGAGCGGGACCTCGCCGCACTCGCGTGCGACGAGCCGGTGCGTGCCGTCCCCGCCCAGCACCGCGATCGCCGCCACACCGGCCTCGCACATCTCCGCGACGGCGCGGACGGTGTCCCGCTCCGTGCCGGTCGGCGTCCAGTCGAGGGTCTCGAGCTCCGGGAAGCGCGCGCCGGCCAGGACATGGCCGCGGTTGCGATAGCGGCGGATCACGCCGGACGAGACGCCGTCCGCCGCCGGCATCATCAGCACCCGCTCCACGCCGGCGGCACCGAGGCCTGCCATCAGCCGGAAGACCATCGACGCCTTCTCGGCGTTGTCGAAGACGGAGCCTCCCGTCACCAGTCGCCTGATGTCGCGACCCGATGCCGGGTTGGCGATGACCCCGACGGTCAGCGGCGACATGGGTGGCTCACCCCTGTTGATCGAGTGCAGGCAGGACGCGCTCCACGAACAGTACGGTGGCGGCGGGCGAGTTGCGAGTCAGGATGCCGACCCAGACGCCGTCGGCCGCGCTCTCGGACACCCCTCGGCTCAGCTGCTCGGCGACCTGCTCGGGCGTGCCGCGCACCGCGAAGCGCTTGATCAGGAAGCGCTCCTCGGCCTCGAAGCGGTCCAGCAGCCGGGCGTTCTCGGCGCTCCCGTAGTGCTCGAAGCTGAAGCCCGCGTAGAGCTCCTTCAGCCCCTGCTGGAGCTCCTGCGGGACGTTCTTCCCGCGGTAGGTGGCCGACATCGCCTGGCGGCTGTAGGCCATCACGATGCCGAGGAACGCCTCGCGCTCGGCGGGGTCGTCCGAGCCGTCGCCGTCCTCCCAGACGTCGGCGAGCACGTACAGCCAGCGCTTCAGCGGGCGGTCGATGCCCTCCTCCGCCCGCGCCTGCTCGGCCGCCGCCGTCAGCTCCTCCACGCAGCCGGGGTCGAAGCCCTGCCCGATCACCAGCTCGTCGCACGCGAGGGCGGCCGCGGCCGAGGACTTGAGGCCGCCCGCGCCCACGAACACGCGCATCCTGTCGGGCCCGGCGTCGCGGACCGCGCGCGCGTGCGCGATCAGCTCGGCGGGCGTCGCCGGATCCAGCCCGTAGGCGTGAACCGCGCTGTCGCCCGGCGCCAGGCCGAGGAACGTGCGGCCGGGGTAGAGCTCGTCGAGGCTGCGGTGCTGGGCCGCGTGGACGCCCGCGTGGCGGGTCACCGGGTTGGTGCAGAAGGGGCCCACGCAGACGCGCTTCGTCGCCTCCAGGGCGGCCTGCTGGGCCACGTAGGTGTCGGCGAAGAGCTGGGGCGAGTCGGGGATCCCGAGCAGCGGCGGGACCTCCGCCGAGTCGATCGTCCGTGCGATCTCGACGGTCTCCCGCACGGCGTACGGGAACGAGACGATGCCTACTTCCATGGGCTCCTCGCAGGGTGGGTCCGACCGGCTGGCCGGTTGGCAACGTTTACTAGGGCGGGCCGTCTGGCGTCAAGCCGAGGCGCGCCGCCGCGCCTGTAGGATCGCCCGCCAGATGCCTGCCGCGAACGGAATTCTCTTCTCCGGTGCGCCCAGCGCGCTGGAGCAGATGAAGCTGGCGCAGCGCGCGGAGCGCAACGGGTTCGACTCGATCTGGGTGGCCGAGACGCGGCTCACGCGCGACGGTTTCACCCCTGCGGCGGCGATCGCGGCGACCACCGAGCGGATCCGGATCGGCACCGGCATCGTGAACGTCTACACGCGCGGTGCGGCGCTCCTGGCCGTGTCGTTCGTGTCGCTGGAGGAGCTCGCCCCGGGCCGCACGGTGATGGGCCTCGGCGCCGGCTCGCCCGGCGTCCTGGCCCCGCAGGGCTACGAGTTCACGAAGCCGCTGTCGCGGCGTGCGCGAGTACTGCGAGGTGATCCCGCGTCTGGTGAGCGGCGAGCGGGTCTCCTACGACGGCGAGTTCGTGCAGCTCGACGGCGCCCAGATCGAGGACCTGATGTCCTCGCAGGGGCAGCCGGGCGGCCCGCGCACGCGCATCCCGCTCTACCTCGGCGCGACCGGGCCGAAGGCGCTCGAATACGCGGGCGAGGTCGCCGACGGCGTGCTGATGAACGCCTGCCTCTCCACGGAGTACGTGAAGACGCGCAGGGAGTTGATCGAACGCGGCGCCAAGAAGGCCGGGCGCGTGCTGAAGGACGTCGAGGTGGGGATGGCCATCGTCTGCTCGCCGAACGCCGACCGCAAGACCGGGCTCGACGGCGCCCGCCGCTTCATCGCCCTCTACCTGTCGCTGATGCCGAACATCGCGAGGGAGACCGAGCTGGGCGAGGCGGAGATCGACAACATCCGCACCACCTTCACGGGCGACGGTCTCGACGCCGCCACGGCGCTGGTCGGGGACGACGTGGTGGACTCCCTCGCCGCCGCCGGAACCCCGGAGGACTGCCGGCGCAGGCTCGACGAATACCGGGCCGCCGGGGTGGAGCTGTGCGTGCTCGCGCCGATGGAAGGCACGATCGATCTCGTGATCGACCAGCTCGCTAGCTAGACTCGCACCTCCGGCAGGGACCTGTTCGTGGTGGGCCGCAGAGCCCCGCGGACTCCACGAATGGAAGGGACGCATGGCATCCAGCGGCAAGACGAAGACAACGATGGCGAAGCTCAACCGCGAGCGAAAGCTCGTCGAGCGGCGAGCGGAGAAGAAGGCCAGGAAGGACGCCAGGAAGCTGGCGGCCACGCTTGAGCCGGGCCACGCGGACACGCAGGAGCCCGATTTCGCGGGCGACGCGCTGCCCGAGCCCGACCGGGTGCTGTAAGCACTCCAAGGGCGGCCCGGCCGCCGATCGCGCTCCCCACGGGCCTGCCCTAGCATCGCGCCCGACCGATCGACCGGAGAGAGGAGCCGCGTGTACAAGATCTTCGCCTACTGGAGCGCCCCCAAGCCCGAGGACGCCGAGGCGTTCGAGGACCACTACCTCAACGTCCACTGCCCGATCGCGGCGAGCGTGCCGGGGATCAAGCGGCTGATCCTCACCCGGCCGTCCGGGTTCGAGGGCGCCGAGGGCCTCCACTACCGCGTGGCGGAGCTGGGCTGGGACAGCCAGGAGGCGCTCGAGGAGTGCGAGAAGTCCGAGGAGTGGGCCGCGCTGCGGGCCGACGCAGGCGAGATGGTGGAGCGCTTCGGCGTCACGCTCGAGAACGAGACGGGCGAAGAGGTCGACGCGCTGTAGGTCGCCGGGATCGCGGAACCACGAATTGGTCTTTTTTCCGTGCTATAGCACGGAAAACGCTCCAATCGCTGCGATTCACGCTCAGACGGCCGCGACGTTCGTGTCGTGGCCGCCGGCCGCGCGGATGCGCGCCTCGGCCCGCTCCACGGCGATCTCGTTGGGCAGTCGGCCGCTGGCGCGCGCCTCCTCCAGCACGTCCGCCGTGCGCGCGATCGCCGCGGCGGTGCGGCGCTCGACCTCGGCCTCGTCGAAGCCGAGTATCTCGCCGGCCACTCGGATGATCCCTCCGCAGTTGGCGAGGAAGTCGGGCACGTAGAGGATCCCGGCGGCGGCCAGCTCGGCGGCGGACGCGGTGTCGGCGAGCGGGTTGTTCGCAGCTCCGGCGATCACCCGGCAGCGCAGCTCCGGGACGTCCTCGGGCCGGATGACCTCGCCCAGCCCGCACGGCGCCAGCACGTCCACGTCGGCGCGCACGAACGCCTCGACCGGCGCGATGCTGGCCTGGTTGGCCGCGGCGACGGCCTCCGCGCGGGCGGCGTCCGAGTCGCTGACCACCACGTCGGCGCCCACCGCGCGCAGCAGCCCCACGAGGCTCGAGCCCACGTGCCCGACGCCCTGGACGCCCACGCGCACGCCGCTGAGGTCGGCGCTGCCCAGCTGCAGGGCCGCACCGCTCTCGATCGCCCCGAACACCGTGCGCGCCGTGGACGGCGCCGGATTGCCCCGGCCGCCGCCCTCGAGCGAGCGCCCGGACACCCAGCGCGTGACCTGCGCGATGTCGTCCATGTCGCGCGGCGCGGTGCCCACGTCCTCGGCGGTGATGTAGCGCCCGCCCAGCCGCTCCACGATCCTGCCGAACGCGCGCATCCGAGCGCTGCGATCGCTCCAGTTCCCGTCGTCGATCAGCACCGCCTTGCCGCCGCCGAGATCCAGGCCGGCGGCGCTGTTCTTCAGCGACATCGCGCGGGCCAGGCGCAGCGCATCGGTGGCCGCCGCCGTGATCGTGGGGTAGGCGAGCAGCCGCAGCCCGCCCATCGCGGGCCCGAGCGCGGTGGAGTGGATCGCCACGGCGCCGGTGAGGCCCGTCTCCGGGTCGCGGAAGAACTCGAGCTGTTCGTGGCCGAACTCGCGATCGAGGTCGCTCATGCGGTGGAACCTACCTCCGGCAGGGGTCGGCCGGATAGGACATTCGTCGCATCTCGCCTCGGCGGGCGTGCGACACACGTCGGGATACACTGCCTCCGAGCCTGGACCAGGAGGGTTGTGTGTCCCGCGAGCTGCAAGACATCGTCGACGCGCTCGCCACGGACCTCGAGCGTGGCGTGGCGATGGACGACCGCCATCTGCACCTGCTCGCCCACAGCCCGCACCCCAGGGGGCTGGACGAGTTGCGCGAGCGCTCGATCATCAGGCGGGTGGTGGACGGCGAGGCGCGCGACTGGGTCTTCAGCTTCGGCGTGGAGGAGGCGCTCGAGCCGGTCCGCATGGCCGCCAACCCGGACGTCTCGGCGCTGCCCAGGGTGTGCGCGCCGATCCGCTGCCGCGAGCTGCTGCTGGGCTTCCTGTTCGTGATCGACGAGCACGAGTCGATGACCGACGAGCAGGTCGCGCTCTGCGCACGGGCCGCCCGCGAGGCAGGCGACGTGCTCTACGAGGAGCGCTTCCTGAAGCAGCGCGAGCGCTCGCGCGACCGCCAGCTCACGCGGCAGCTCCTGGAGGGCGACGAGACGGCGCGCAGCCAGGCCGCCGCCGCCCTGATCGAGGGCGGAGTGCTGGCGTCGCAGCAGGCCTTCGCCGTGTCGATCGGGATCCTGGGCCTGGATGGCACGCAGGCCGGGAACGACCTCGGCCTGCGCCTGGCGGCGACCCTCGACGGGGTGCGTCGTGCCCTTCCCCCGAACAACGTGATCGGCCAGGTTCGCCCGCGCCAGGTGGTGCTGCTGATCGAGACCTCGGCGCTGGGCTGGAGCGGGGGACCGCCCGAGGAGTTCGACCGCTGGCTGCGCGACCTGAGCGACCGGGAGCTCTCCTCCGGCCGGGCGCGCTCGGTGGTCGGCCGCGGTGACGAGGTGCACGACCTGACCCAGCTCCACCAGTCGCACGAGCACGCGAACGCGGCTCTCACGATCGCGGCGCGCGTGCCGCGCTTCGAGCGCGCGCTGGCCTGGGACGACGCCGGCTTCTACAGGGTGCTCGCCCACCTGCCCCAGGAGCAGGCGCTGGATGCCTGCCACCCCGGGCTGGAGCCGCTCCTCGAGCACGCGGACCTGTTCAAGACGCTCGAGACCTACCTCGACCTGGCGGGCGACGCGAAGGCCACCGCCGAGGCGCTGGTGCTGCACCGCGCCACCCTCTACTACCGGCTGCAGAAGGTCGAGCAGATCGCGGGCGTGAGCCTCAAGTCGGGCGAGGATCGCCTGTCGCTTCACCTGGGGCTGAAGCTGCTGCGCCTGGCGGGCGTCGAGCCGGCCGGCGCCGCGGCCCAGGGAATGCGCAAGGCCGGCTAGCGCCGTTCGACAGTCGCCGCCGCAAATGCCCGGCGGCGTTCGACATTTGTCGATAGCTTCGCGCGTGGGCCAATCGTAGGATCGGCCGGTTGGCCCGGTCCTGGTCCGCCGACCCCACTTCCTGGAGGTAGCAATGGCAGACGCTCTTTCCCCCGGCTTGGCAGCCTGGAAGGCCTTCGTGGCGATTCCCGAGTTCGAGGTGAACCACGAGGAATGCGCCCTGGTGATCATCGACATGACCAAGCAGCAGGCCTCGCGCGACTACGGAGTCTGCAAGCACCTGATCGAGGAGGGCTACGAGGAGGACCTGACGGACTACCTCGGCCGAATCGACAACATCGTCGTACCCGCGCTGAACCGCCTCATCGACTGCTTCAGGCGCGTCGGCGCACCCATCACCTACACCCGCTGCGCGTCGCTGCGCGGCGACGGCTCCGACCAGACCGCGCGCCACCGCTCGTTCCCCGGGATCGTGGCGGCCGAGGACAGCGAGGACGTGGAGTTCCTGCCGGCCCTCACCGCGCCGGAGCGCGGCGACCTCGTCCTCACGAAGACCGGCTCGAGCGTGTTCAACGGGACCAACTGGGAGCACCTCCTGCGGAACATGGGCGTGAAGACGATCGTGGTGTCGGGCATCTTCACCAACAGCTGCGTGGAGGGCACGCTGCGCGACGGCGGCGACCTGGGCTTCAACGCGCTGATGCCCGAGGACGCCTGCGCCGCGATGAGCCCGCAGGGTCACGCGAACGCGATCGGGTACCTCGACGCGAACTTCTGCCACGTGAAGTCCACTGACGAGATCGTCCGCCTCGTGGAGGGCGTGCGGGAGCCGGTAGGGGCCCGGGGATGAAAAGGCTGGGCGTGGACGTCGGGGGCACGTTCACCGACCTGATCTACGTCGACGATGACGGGAACGTGTCGGTGCACAAGGTGCCGTCCACGCCCGCCGACCCATCCGAGGCCACCCTGCAGGGCGCGCTCGAGCTGTGCGCCTCGGCCGGCATCGAGCCGGCCGAGCTGCACCAGTTCTTCCACGGCACCACCGTGGCCACGAACATCATCCTCGAGCACAAGGGCGCGGAGGTCGGGCTGATCACGACCAAGGGCTTCCGCGACATCCTGCACATCGCGCGCCACAAGAAGCCGCTCAACTGGAGCAACTTCCAGGATCTGCCCTGGCAGAAGTACCCGCTTGTGAAGCGGCGCTACCGAATGCCCGTCAGCGAGCGGGTGACCGCTCCCGACGGGCGTGTGCTGGCGCCACTGGACGAGGAGGAGGTGCGGACCGCGGTCCGGGCCCTCAGGGACGAGGGCGTTGAGTCAATCGCGGTCTGCTTCCTCTTCTCGTTCCTGAACCCGGACCACGAGCGGCGGGCCAAGGAGATCGTGCTCGAGGAGTTCCCGGAGGCCTTCCTCTCGGTGCGCCACGAGGTGCTGCCCCAGTACCGCGAGTACGAGGGCTTCTCCACCGTCTGCCTGAACGCCTACGTCGGCCCGAAGGTGAGCCGCTACGTGCGCCGCCTGGCGAGCGAGATGGCCGGTCGCGGCTTCGACGCCGAGCTGCACCTGATGAGCTCGTCCGGCGGCGTGCTGACCGAGCAGAGCGCGACGGACAAGCCCGTCTCCACGCTCTTCTCGGGACCGATCGCCGGCCTCATCGGCGGCATCTGGGCGGGGCGCGCGGCCGGGGCGCCGGGCGTTATCAGCCTGGACGTGGGGGGCACGTCGGCCGACATCGGCGTGGCGCCGGGCGGCGAGGTGCGGATGCGCCACCTGCTCGACACCCGCGTGGGCCAGTACCACGCGATGATCCCGATGGTCGAGCTGGACACGATCGGGGCCGGCGGCGGCTCGATCGCATACGTCGACGCCGGCGGCATGTTCAAGGTCGGCCCGCGCTCGGCCGGGGCCGACCCCGGGCCGGCGTGTTACGGCCGCGGCGGCACGGAGCCGGCGGCCACCGACTGCCAGCTGGTGCTCGGGCGCATCCCCACGCCCGAGCTGCTCGGCGGGCGGGTGCAGCTCGACGAGGACGCCGCCCGCGGCGCGATCGAGGAGCACCTGGCCTCGAAGCTGGGCGTGAGCGTCGAGCAGGCGGCGATGGACGCGCTCAAGATCCAGACCCACACGATGGTCCAGGCCATCGAGGAGAACTCCGTCCGGCGCGGCTACGACCCGCGCGACCTCACGCTGGTCTCCTTCGGCGGCGGCGGACCGCTCTACGCCTGCGACATCGCGCAGGAGCTGGGCGTGCACCGGGTGCTGATACCGCCGCATCCCGGCATCACCTCGGCGCTGGGCCTGCTGGCCACCGACGTCTCGCACGACTACGTGGACACCAAGATGGAGCTGCTCGACGAGGCCGACCTGGAGACGCTGGCAGGCGACTTCGGGGCGCTGGAGGAGCAGGCGTCGGCCCAGCTCGAGCAGGACGGCTTCGGCGCCGACACCGCGCTGATCGAGCGCGCCGCCGACTGCCGCTACGTGGGCCAGGGCTACGAGCTGCGCATCCCGCTGCCCGCCGGGCCGATCGACGAGGAGTGGCGCGACCAAGGTGCGCGAGACCTTCCACGACTACCACGAGCGCCGCTACTACCGCGCCTACCGCGACGCCGTGATCCAGATCGTGAACATCCACGTGGTGGGGCTGGGACGCCTGCCCAGCCTCGAGCTGGCCGCGCTGGAGCAGGCCGCGAGCCCGGACCCGGCGGAGGCCCGGACCGGCGAGGCCGAGGTGGCCTACTCGGTGCGCGGCGTCACCGAGGTGCTGGCCACGCCGCTGTACGACCGCGCCCGACTCCTGGCGGGTCACCGCCTGGAGGGACCCGCGATCGTCCAGCAGCTTGACTCCACGACGGTGATCAACCCGGGCCTGACGGCCACCGTGGACAGCGTCGGCAACCTGCTCGATCGACTGCTCCGAGGTGCGCGACACCGGCCTCACCTCCGTGTCCCCGGGCGCGGTGCTCGCCGGCCCCGAGTCGGATCTCGATCCAGTCACGCTGCGGGTGATCGGCGGCGCCTTCAACGCCGTGGCCCACGAGATGGCCCAGACGGCGATGCGGATGTCCTTCTCGAGCATCATCCGCGAGTCCGAGGACCTCGGCGCCGGGCTCTTCGACGCCGACGGGGAGGAGCTCTGCGAGAGCGACACGACGCCGCTTCAGGCCGGCCCGCTGCCGTGGTCGATCCGCGGGATCCTCGAGCGCATGCGGGAGACCGGGCAGACGATCGACGACGGCGACGTCTTCATCCACAACCACCCGTACCACGGCGCCTCCCACAGCCCGGACGTGATGATCGCCGTGCCGATCTTCCACGAGGGCGAGCACGTGGCCTGGTCGGCCTGCGTGGCCCACCTGCTGGACATCGGCGGCTCGGCGCCGGGCATCAACCCGGACTCGATCGACCTCTGGGCCGAGGGCAAGATCTACTGGGCCCTGAAGATCCACGAGCGCGGCGTTCGCAACAGCCAGCTCTGGACGCCACATCTTCGAGAACGTGCGCACCGGCCACATGAACGAGGGCGACGTCGAGGCGCTGTTGTCGGCCTGCCTGCTGGGCCGCGACGGCTTCAAGGAGATCGTCGAGAAGTACGGCGTCGAGCCGGTGATGAAGGCCGCCTCCGACTGGAAGGACTACTCCGAGCGGATGCTGCGGCGGGAGATCGAGAAGCTGCCCGACGGGGAGTACGTGGCGCCCGTCGCGCTCTTCGACAACGACGGCCAGACGCTGGACAAGCCGCTGCCGATCCACACGAAGGTGATCATCGAGGGCAGCAACCTGACCGTCGACCTCGAGGGCACGCACCCGGAGGTGCCGACCGGGATCAACGTCCCCTTCGAGGGCTCCACGCAGATGGCGGCCTACTTCACCGTGCGCTCGATCTTCATGGACGAGGCCACCTACGCGGAGTTCATCCCGCAGAACGAGGGGATGTTCCGCCCGATCAAGATCACGGCGCCCAAGGGCTCGCTGTTCAACCCGAACTTCCCGCGCAGCTGCTTCTCGCGCTTCCCGCAGCTGCAGCGGCTCGCGGACAACATCGTGCTCGCGCTGTCGCCGGTGCTGGGGGAGAGGGCGATGGCCGGCACCTCGGCGCACTGCCACTTCTGCGCCTACGGCGGCTTCGACAACGAGACCGGCGAGTACTGGATGTACCTCGAGGTGAACGAGGGCTCCTACGGCGGGCGGCAGGGCAAGGACGGCATGGACGCCGTGGACTCGCTGATCCCGAACACGCGCAACAACCCGATCGAGGAGCTCGAGTGGACGTTCCCGATGCGCTGCGAGCGCTACGAGCTGCGCGAGCGAGCCCGCCGCCCCGGGCCAGTGGCGCGGGGGCATGGGGATCATCCGCGAGAACCGCTTCCTCACCGACGGCTTCTTCGGCTGCGAGGGCTGCCGCCAGCTTCCGGAGGATCCTCCTCGCGGCGTGCTCGAGGGCCACAACGGGCTGGTGGGGGCGCTCTGGCAGAACCCGGGCGACGCCTGGCGAGAAGCTGCTCAACCCGATGGTCACCGGCGTGCCGATCCATGCCGGCGACCTGTTCCGGATCGTCGCCCCGAACGGCGGCGGCTTCGGCGACCCGCTCGACCGCTCGCCCGAGCAGGTCCGCGAGGACCTGCTGGACGGCTTCGCCACCCTCGAGCAGGCGCGCGAGGCCTACGGCGTGGTGATCCGCGGCGAGGGCTTCGCGATCGAGGTGGACGAGGAGGCGACGCTGGCGCTGCGCGAGGAGATGCGAGCCACCTCAGAGGTCGCGCCGGTCTAGGCGAGACCGCCGCGGAGTCAGGCCAATGGCGGCCGACAACAAATACGACGCGGTCCTGATCGGCGCGGGCGTGATCGGCGCCTCGGTGGCGTTCGAGCTCGCGAAGCGCGGCTACCGGACGCTCAGCGTCGACAAGCTGCCCGCCGCGGGCTACGGGCCCACGAGCAACTCCTGCGCGATCGTCAGGTCCCACTACTCCTCCTACGACGGCGTGGCGATGGCCTACGAGTCGTTCTTCTACTGGAGCAACTGGGAGGAGCACCTCGGCGTGGTCGACGAGCTGGGCGCCGCCCGCTTCATCGACTCCGGCGTGATCATCGTGAAGAGCGACACCGGGCACTACCGCAAGTCGGTCCAGTACTACGAGCAGATCGGGGTGGAGTTCGAGGACTGGGACGCCGCCGAGCTGGCGCGCCGCTGCCCGCTCTACGACGTCGGCTCCTTCTATCCGCCGAAGCGCCCGGACGATCCGAGTTTCAGCGATCCCCCTCAGCGCCAGGTCGAGGGGGCCATCTTCACGCCGCAGGCCGGCTACGTGGTGGACCCGCAACTCGCCACGCACAACGTGCAGCGGGCCACCGAGGCGGCCGGGGGCGAGTTCATGTTCCGGGCCGAGGTCACCGAGATCCGGCGGCGGGGCGGCCGGGTGGCCGGGCGTCACGCTGGGCGACGGGCGGGAGATCGACGCGCCCGTGGTGGTGAACGTCGCGGGGCCGCACTCGGCCGTGGTGAACCGCATGGCCGGGGTGGATCGCGACATGCGGATCGGCACGCGGCCGCTGCGTCACGAGGTGCACCACGTGCCGGCGCCGCCCGGCTCGGACTTCGGCGAGACCGGCGTGACCACCTCGGACGGCGACCTCGGCATCTACTTCCGGCCCGAGGGCGCGAACCACATCCTGGTGGGCAGCGAGGATCCGGTCTGCGACGAGCGCGAGTGGGTGGACGACCCCGACTCGTTCCAGCGCGGCATCAGCGAGAGCCAGTGGCAGGCTCAGGTGTATCGCCTGGCCCGCCGCATCCCGTCGCTCGGCATCCCGACCGAGCGCAGGGGGATCGTGGACCTCTACGACGTCTCGGACGACTGGATCCCGATCTATGACGCGTCGAGCCTGCCGGGCTACTACATGGCCATCGGCTCGAGCGGGAACCAGTTCAAGACCGCGCCGGTGGCCGGCCACCTGATGGCCGAGCTGATCGACCGGGTGGAGCACGGGCACGAGCACAGCGAGGATCCGGTGCAGGTCACCTGCCGCTACAGCGGGCTCACGCTGGACTGCGGCTTCTACTCGCGCGACCGCGAGGTCGTGGCCACCTCGAGCTTCTCCGTGATGGGCTGACGCCATGGCGATTCCGACGGCGCGCCGGACAGGCGTTTACAGCGGCAATAACGGGTGGCCCGACCTGCGTGCAGTTTCCCCGTATTTCAGGGAAACTGCACGCACGTCTGAATCCCGGCTACCTAGGGTGCGCGGATGCTGCTGATCAGCCGGACGGAGGTCGAGGAGCTCCTCGACGTGGATGCGCTGATCGACGCGCTGGCGGGCGGCATGTCCGACCTCAGCGCGGGACGCGCGTCGGTGCCCAATCGCGTGGGCGCGCGCGTGGACGAGCTGGACGGGCTGCTGCTGGCGATGCCGGGCTACGCGCCCTCGTCCGGGGCGCTGGTGGCCAAGCTCGTGTCGCTGTTCCCGCGCAACGCCGGCGGCGAGCTGCCCACCCATCAGGCCGTGATCGCCGTCTTCGATCCGGAGACGGGCCGGCCGGATGCGCTGCTCGACGGCGAGGCCATCACCGCGACCCGCACCGGGGCCGGCTCGGCGCTGGCCACGCGCCTCCTGGCGCGGGAGGATGCCACGACGCTCGCGATCCTCGGCACGGGCGTGCAGGCCCGCTCGCACGCACGCGCCGTCACCCGCGTGCGCCCGTTCGAGGAGCTGCGCGTGGCGGGGCGCGACCGCTCGAAGGCCGAGGCGCTGGCCGAGGAGCTGGCCGGCGAGCTGGATCTGCGCATCGTCGTGGCGGGATCGTGGGAGGAGGCCTGCCAGCGCGCGGACGTGATCTGCGCGGCCACGCACGCCACCGAGCCGGTGGTCAGGCGCGAGTGGCTGTCCGCCGGCACGCACGTGAACTCGGTCGGCTTCAACCCGCAGGGCCGCGAGCTGGACGACGCGACGGTGATCGCCTCGCGGGTGGTGGTGGAGTCCCGCGCGGCGGCGCTGGCGCCGGTGCCGGCCGGCTCGAACGACCTCCTGCAGCCGATGGAGCGGGGGCTGATCGGGCCGGATCACATCCAGGCCGAGATCGGCGAGCTGGTGGACGGCAGTCGGCCCGGCCGCATGACGCAGGGCCAGATCACGCTCTACAAGTCGGTCGGCGTGGCGGTGCAGGACGCCGTGGCGGCGGCGCTGGTCCTGGGCGCCGCGCGCGCCCGGGGCGCCGGGCAGAACGTCGAACTCTGAGTCTCGTTGACACTCCGCGGCGCGATCCTGTAGCGTGATTCCCGACCGGTTGGCCGGTCGATTCTTAGCCCGCGAGTTCGGAGGCTGCGGAGATGCTTCGAGTTGGTGTCGACGTCGGGGGAACCTTCACCGACGTGGTGCTGTGGGACGACGAGTCGGCCACGCCGACGCTGCACAAGCTGCCCTCCACGCCGCACGACCCGTCGGTGGCCGCCCTCGAGGGGATCGAGACCGTCGCCAGCGCCGCGGGCACCACGCTGAAGGGGGTCCAGCGCGTCTCCCACGGCACGACTATCGCCACCAACGTGGTGGTTCAGCGCCGCGGCGCCGACGTGGGCTTCATCACCTCCGACGGCTACCGCGACATCCTCCACGCCGCGCGCCACAAGAAGCCGTACTCGTTCAGCCTCTTCCAGGACCTGCCCTGGCAGTCGGATCCGCTCGTGCGCCGCCGCCACCGGCTCACCGTGCCCGAGCGGATCACCGCCGACGGCACCACGCTGACCGCGCTCGACGAGGAGGCGGTGGAGCAGGCGGCGATCCAGCTGCGGGACGCGGGCGTGCAGGCGATCGCCATCGGCTTCCTGTTCTCGTTCCTCGACCCGGCCAACGAGGCGCGCGCCAAGGAGATCTGCGAGCGCGTGGCGCCGGATCTGTTCGTCTGCACGAGCTCCGAGGTGATCCCGCAGTTCCGCGAGTACGAGCGCTTCTCCACCACCGCGCTGAACGCCTACGTCGCCCCCTCCGTGCGCGACTACGTGACCAACCTCGCCGACCGGCTGCAGCAGTCCGGCGTACAGGACGAGCTCCAGCTGATGAACTCGGCCGGCGGCGTGCTGTCGGCCGAGGGCGCGCGCGAGCTGCCGGTATCGCTGCTGATGTCGGGCCCCGTGGCGGGCGTGCTCGGCGGCATCTGGGCGGGCCGGCTGGCGGGCGTGGACAGCGTGATCACGATCGACATGGGCGGCACCTCGGTGGACATCGGCGTCGCGCCCGAGGGCAAGTTCCGGATGAAGCACATCCTCGACTCGAACGTGGGCGGCTACCACACGATGATGCCGATGCTGGAGTGCGAGGCGGTCGGCGCGGGCGGCGGCAGCATCGCCTTCATCGACGAGGGCGGCGTGCTGCGCGTGGGGCCGCGCAGCGCGGGCGCCGACCCCGGGCCCGCCTGCTACGGCTGGGGCGGCACCGAGCCCACGGTCACCGACGCGCAGGTGGTGCTCGGGCGCATCCGCCCGGACGCGCTGCTCGCCGGGTCGCTGCCGCTGAAGCCCGAGCTGGCCGAGCAGGCCATCCGCTCGCACATCTCCGACCCGCTGAAGATGTCGCTCGAGGAGGCCGCGCTGGGCATGCTCGAGATCGCGACCGAGACCACCACGGCGGCCATCGAGATGAGCAGCGTGCGCAAGGGCCTCGACCCGAGGGACTTCGGCCTCGTCGTCTTCGGCGGCGCGGGGCCGCTGTTCGGCTGCGAGATCGCCTCGCGGCTCAGCATCCCGAGGGTGGTCGTGCCGCCCAGCCCGGGCGTGACCTCCGCGCTGGGCCTGCTGACCAGCGACACCGTCTACGAGTACGGCCGCACGGTGATGCAGGGCGGCGAGCAGGACACCGACAGCGCGCTGCTGGCGGAGGTCATCGGCGGCCTGGAGGCCCAGGCGGTGGCGGCGATGGAGCGCGACGACATCCACGAGGACCAGCGCAGGCTGCGCCGCTTCGCGGAGTGCCGCTACGTGGGGCAGGGCTACGAGCTGCGGCTCGAGTGCCCGGACGGCCCCGTGGACGACGGCTGGGTCGAGCAGGTCACCGAGCGCTTCCACGAGCAGCACGAGCGCGAGTACCGCCGCTCCTACCGCGACCAGCAGATCCAGATCGTGAACGTCCGCGTGCGCGGCGTGGGGGAGATGGTGCGAGTGGCCTGGCCCGAGCTCGAGCCGCGCCCGCCCGGCGAGCCGCACGCGACGCACGACGTCTGGTTCCGGATCGACGGCAAGCCCACTGCCCTGCAGTGCCCCTTCTACCAGCGCGACGACCTGGCGCCCGGCCAGCGCGTGACCGGGCCCGCGGTGATCCAGCAGTTCGAGTCCACGGCGGTGATCCCGCCCGACCGATCCATGGTCGTCGACTCGCACGGGGTCCTGATCGTGGACCTGACCGAGACGAGCGGCGAGGGGAGGACCTCATGACGGACACGGCCACCGGCGCGGAGCTCGGCCTCAAGCGCCAGCTCGACCCGATCACCTTCCGCGTGCTCGGCGGCGCCTTCGAGGCGGTCGCTCAGGAGATGGCCTCGGTCCAGATCCGGATGTCGATCTCGGGGATCATCCGCGAGTCCGAGGACATGGGCGCGGGCATCTTCGACCTCACCGGTCGAGAGATCTGCGAGAGCGACACGAGCCCGATGCACATCGGCTCGCTGCCCTGGTACATCCGCGGCATCCGCCAGACCTGGGGCGACGACTGGTCCGACGGGGACGTGGTGCTGCACAACCACCCCTACAAGGGCGCCTCCCACTCGCCGGACGCGGCGATCATCATGCCGATCTTCTTCGAGGGCGAGGCGGTGGCGTTCGCCGGCGTGACCGGCCACATGCTCGACCTCGGCGGCGCGGCGCCGGGGCTGAACATGGACGTGGTGGACGTGTGGGCGGAGAACAAGCTCTACGACGCGCTGAAGATCTACGAGGCGGGCGTGCTCAACAAGGAGCTGTGGCGCCACGTTCTGGACAACACGCGCGTGCCGTTCGAGAACCGCGGCGACCTCGACGCGATGATCGCCGCCTGCCGCGTGGGACGCGACCGCTTCATCCAGCTGCTCGAGCGCTACGGCACGGAGACGGTGTTCGCGGCCGCCGAGGAGTGGATGGACTACTCCGAGTTCATGATGCGGCGCGAGATCGAGAAGATCCCGGACGGCCGCTACAGCTCGCCCACCGGCTGGCTCGACGACAACGGGCGCGACCGCAACAAGCCGCTGCGGGTGGAGTGCGCGGTGGAGGTCTCGGGCTCGAACATCACGATCGACCTGACGGGCAGCGAGGCCGAGAGCCCCACGAGCTACAACTCGCCGTTCGAGGGCGCGACGCAGGTGGCGGCGTACTACATCGTGCGCACGATCCTGCTCGACGACGCGCTCAGCGACGTGCACGTGCCGCAGAACGACGGCATCTTCAGGGCGATCGACGTGATCGCCCCCAAGGGGACGATCTACAACCCGAACTTCCCGCGCGCCTGCAGCGGCCGCTTCATGAAGTGCGAGCGGATCTGCGACAACGTGATCCTGGCCCTCTCGGAGCCCTGGCCCGAGCGCACCTCGGCCGGCAACGGCGCCGTCTGCCACGCGATCTCCTACAGCGGCTTCGTGCCCGAGAAGGCGCAGTACTGGGTCTACATGGAGATCAACGAGTCCTCCTACGGCGGCCGCTACGGCAAGGACGGGCTCGACTCGGTGGACAGCCTGCTGGTGAACACGCGCAACAACCCGATCGAGGAGCTGGAGGGCCGCTACCCGCTGCGCTGCGAGCGCTACGAGCTGCGCTCGGAGCCGCCCGCGCCGGGCCTCTGGCGCGGGGGCATCGGCATCATTCGCGAGACGCGCTACCTGGTCGACGGCTACGTCTCCTCGGAGGCCGACCGCCACTACGACCCGCCGCGCGGCGTCTACGGCGGCAGCAACGGCCTGGTGGCGCGCATGACCCGCAACCCGGGCGCCGAGCGCGAGGAGGCGCTGCCCGCGTTGCTCACCGGCGTGGAGTTCAAGACGGGCGACCTGCTGCGCATCGAGACGCCCAGCTCCGCCGGCTACGGCGACCCGCTCGAGCGAGACCCGCAGACGGTCCGCGAGGACGTCCTCGACGGCTACTTCGACGCCGATGAGGCGTTGCGCAGCTACGGCGTGGTGCTGGGCGCCGACGGCGCCGTGGACCTGGACGCCACCCAGCGAGAGCGAGCGGCGAGGGCGGGATGAGCGGCCCGGCCGCAGACCCGACTCAGGCCGCGTCCCGCGGCGGAACTCAGGGTGAGCTCGCCGTGAGCGGCCTGGTGGCGAAGACCGGCGAGCTGCGCCCGGGCGAGGCGCTGATCGACCGCGTGTTCGTGACCGTGCGCGCCTCGCTCGACGCAGCCGGGGTGGACCGGGACGAGATCGATTCGGTGATCCTCGCGGCGGACGACGTGGCCGACGGCCGCACGATCACCACGATGATCCACGCCACCGCAGCGGGCGCCTACCTGAAGGACGAGCTGCGCGTGACCCAGGGCGGCCTCACCGCGCTCGGGCTCGCCGGGCTGCGGGTGGCATCCGGGCTCAGCCGCCGCTCGATCGTCGCCTCCTGGTGGCAGCCCAGCGCGCCGCCCGAGGACATTGCCCGCGCGGCGATCGACGTTCGCGACGGCTCTCGCTCCCTGATGCCGCCCGAGCGGCTCGAGTTCGACCGCTCGTCGGGCGCCTGCACCGCCTGCGTGGTCGGGCCGGCCGGCGAGCCGGGCGAGCTGCGGCTCGACGCCTTCGCCTTCGGCCAGGCCGACTACCGCGGCTGGGTCGCCGGGGACGGCGAGCCCGCGGGCGTGCTGCGCCGCCTCGGAGCCGATCTGGCCGGGCGCTGCGGCCCGCTCGGGCCGCGCGGCCGCATTGCCACCTCCCTGACGGCCGGCGAGGACGATTGGCGCGAGGCGGAGAGCGCGGCCGGGGTCGGGCCCGACTGGGAGCGCGTCGGCGCGTCGCCGGTGCACCACGGGCTGGCCGACGGGATGGTGGTGCTCTCGCGGCTGGCGTCGCTGCTCACGCCGGGGGAGCAGGGAGTGGTGCTGGCCACCGGCTCGCCCTTCTTCCTCCAGGTCGAGGGCGCAGTGGTCAGGCGGGCGGATGCGTAGCGTCGCGATCCTCGGGGCCGCGCAGACGGTGCACGCGCCGCGGCGGCTCGACGTCGACCTGGGCGAGCTCTGCCTCGAGGCGATCGTGCCGGCGGTCGCCGACAGCGGCCTCGACTGGCCGGACGTGGAGGTCGTCGTGTTCGGCTCCGGGCCGGATCTCTTCCAGGGCACGCGCAACGCGTACCTCCCCGCGCTCACGCCGCTGATCGGTGCGGATCGCCCGATGGTGCGCGTGCACACCGGCGGCGCTGTGGGCGGCTCCGCGTTCCAGATCGGGACGCTGCTCGTGGGCTCGGGCTACGTGCGCTCGGCGCTCGTGATCGGCGTGGAGAAGGCCAGCGAGCCGGACGACGCGCAGGCGATCCTGAACACGATGTGGGACCCGCTGTTCGAGCAGGAGCTCGGTCTGAACGCGATCAACATGATGTCCCTGCAGGCGGTCCGCCAGATGGCGCTGTTCGGCTACACCGAGGAGCACTTCGCCACGGTCGCCGTGAAGAACCGCCGCAACGGGACGCTCAACCCCTACGCCCACGTGCACCGCGAGGTCACGCTGGAGGAGGTGCTGGCCTCAGAGATGCTCGCCTACCCGATCAAGAAGCTGGAGGCGTGCCCGGTCTCGGACGGCGCCTGCGCGCTGGTGCTGGGCGACGCCCAGTTGGCCAGCCGCGCACGCAAGCCGGTCTGGGTGCAGGGCGCCGCGGGCGGGTCGGACTCGGCCTTCATCGGCGACCGCATCGGGGACGGCACCAACGACTACATGGACGCCGCCACGCTGCGCCAGGCGGCGCACGAGGCCTATCGCCAGGCCGGCGTGACCGACCCGCGCCGCGAGATCGACGTCGCGGAGATCTACGCGCCGTTCTCCACCAACGAGCTGAAGGCCTGCGAGGCGCTCGGGTTCTGCGAGCGCGGCCAGGCCAACAGGCTGGTGGAGGAGGGCACGATCGAGCTCGACGGCGAGCTTCCCGTGAACCCGTCGGGCGGGCCGATGTGCGCGAACCCGATCGGGGCGACCGGCGTGGTGCGCATCGCCGAGTGCGTGTTCCAGATTCGCGGCGAGTCCGAGGGCGCCCAGGTGGAGGCCCGCCGGGGCGTGGCCACCAGCTCCGGCGGCTCGTCGCAGTTCTATACCGTGGCCGTGGTGGGGGAGGAGCGCCCATGAGCCTGCGACTGTCCGAGTTCCGCGGCCATCCGGTGATCGAGGATCGCTGGGAGCTGCTGCACCGTCATGCGCTGGGCAAGGCCGGCGAGGCCTTCGTGGCCGGGCTGGAGCGCGGTGAGCTGATCGCCGCACACTGCCCGTCCTGCGGCCGCACCCTGCTCCCGCCGCGCGGCTTCTGCGAGCGTTGCTTCGTCGCCACCGAGCTCACGCCGTTCCCGGTGCGCAGCGGCGAGCTGCTCAGCTTCACGATCGTGCGCCGGCCGTTCACCGGCAGCCCGGACGCGCCCTTCGCGATCGGCTACGGGCGCCTGAGCGGAGCCGACACCGCGATCGGGGCGCTGATCGAGGGCGTGGACCTGGGTCCCGAGCTGGGCGACCCGGCGCTGTCGGTGGGCATGGCGGTCGAGCTCGTGCTGGGCGACGTGGGATCGGGCACCGACCGGTTGAAGTGGAGGCCGGCGTGAGCAAGGCGCCCGAGCACCCGTCCCTCGTCCACGCCTTCATGGCGCGCGCCGAGCGCGACCCCGGCGCCGTGTTTGCGGCGTTCGACGAGCGCCGGCCGCTGACGATGGAGGAGATGGCCGATGCGATCCGCCGCTTCGCGGGCGCGCTCCAGGAGCGCGGCTTCGAGCCGGGCGACCGGGTGATGCTCGCGCTCGACAACTCGCCGGAGTTCCTGATCTCGTGGTTCGGGACCTCGTACGCGGGCGCCACGATGGTGCCGCTGGTGCCGGACGCGGGCGAGCGGCTCTACGAGCGCGCGCTCGATGTCTCGGAGCCGCGGCTGGCGGTGGCCGGCGAGCGCGGCACAGGCAGGCTCGCGGCCGTCGGCGGCCCGGAGCGGCTCGAGCTGGTCACCGTGGACGACGCCTCGCCGGAGGCGCTGTCACCTGAGTTCGAGGCCCTGCTGGAGAGCGGCGGCCCGGGCGCCGAGCGCAACCTCGCCACGGCGCTGGGCAACGCAGCGCTCATGTTCACCTCGGGCACCACGGGCGCGCCCAAGGGCGTCCAGCTCAGCCACCTCTGGTACGTCTGGGCCTCGCAGGACCTCGTCGCGGGCATGGCCTACACGCCCTCGGACCACCTCTACACGTCCCTGCCGCTGGGCCACGCCAACGCCCAGGACACCACGCTCGGCCCGGCGCTGCTCAGCGGGGCGAAGGTGACCTTCGACAGGCGCTTCAGCGCCTCGCGCTACTGGCAGCGGCTTGCCGACACCGGCGCCACCGCCTTCAACCTGATCGGCAACATGCCGCGGATCCTGCTGAACCGCGACCCGTCGGAGTTCGTGCCCGACCACGTGGCCAAGCGGGGGTTCGCGATTCCGGCGCTGCCGCACTACTGCGAGGAGTTCCGCAGCCGCTTCGGGGTGGAGCTCTGGCAGGGCTACGGCTCGACCGAGATCGGCGTGCCGGTGTTCCAGGACGACGAGGGCGTGCGCCGTGGGAGCGCCGGACTGCCGGTTGCCGGCACCGAGCTGATGATCGCCCGCCCCGATGGCACGGCGGCGGACGTGGGGGAGACCGGCGAGATCTGGGCCAGGTCGACCCGGCCGGGCGCCTTCACCGAGGGCTACTTCCGGGACCCCGAGCGCACCGAGGCGGCCTGGACCGACGGCTGGTTCCGCTGCGGCGACCTCGGCCGCATGGACGCGGACGGGCACCTCTACTTCAGCGGCCGCCTGGGCGACCGACTGCGGCGCAAGGGCGAGAACCTGTCGGCGCACGACATCGAGTCGGTGGTGATGGAGCTGGACTTCGTGGCCGAGTGCGCCGCGATCGGCCGCCCGGCCGAGGACGGCGACGACGAGATCGTGGTGTTCGTGGTCGCCGCCGAAGGCCGCAGCGTCGACCAGGCGGCGGTCACCGAGCGCTGCTCGGCCGCGCTCGGCCGCGCCGCCGAGCCCAGCGAGGTGCGCGCGGTGGACGCGCTGCCGAGGACCGAGAGCGGGAAGGTCGCCAAGGGCGAGCTGCGCAAGCAGCAGGCCACGGCATGAACGGCCCGGCGGAGGAGATCGGCGTGGCCTGCGTGCAGCTGAGCCCGGAGCGCGACGACCCCGACGGCAACCTGGAGCGCTCGCTGGCCTGGATCCACAGCGCGGCGGGCGCGGGCCACGAGCTGATCGTGCTGCCGGAGCTGGCCGTCAGCGGCTACGCGTTCGCCGATCGCGCCGAGGCCTTGGCGAGTGGCGAGGGCGTGCCGGACGGGTTCACCTGCCGCGCCTGGCGCCAGGCCGCGCGCGAGCACGGGGTCTGGGTGGTGGGCGGCGTGGCCGAGCGCGCGTGGGGCGCGCTCTACGACACCGCGGTGCTGATCGGGCCCGACGGCGAGGTGCTGTCGGTCTACCGCAAGATGCACCTCTGGTCGACCGAGCACCTGTGGTTCGAGCCGGGGGGCAACCCGTCCGGGATCGTGAACCTCCCGTTCGGCCGGGTCGCGCTGGCGATCTGCTTCGATCTCTGGGTGCCGGAGCTGTTCCGTTACTACGCGCGGGCGGGCGCGGACATCGTCTGCGTGCCGAGCAACTTCTCGTCGCCGCCCCGGGTGCGCGGCGGCGACAGGCCGATCGTCGACCACCTCGCGATCTCCACCGCGCACGTGAACGCGCTGTTCGTGGCGGCCGCCGACCGCTCCGGAGTGGACGGCGAGTTCGGCTTCCTCGGGGCCAGCATGGTGGTGAGCCCGCGCGGCGAGATGCTGGCGCGGGCGGAGATGCCGCCGCGAGCGCGAGGAGATGGTCAGCGCCCGCATCGACCCGATGGAGGCGCGGGTGCGCAAGACCTGGAGCCGCTTCAACCGGGCGGCGGAGGCCGACCCCGCGCTGCTGGCGACCGTAGAGACCGCATGAACGTGATCGAGGAGCCCCGCCGGGGCCCGACCGCCAAGGGCCTCGCCGCCCAGAAGCGGGTCATCGACGAGGCGCTCACCCTGTTCCAGGAGCAGGGCTACCGCGCGACCAGCATCCGCCAGGTGGCCGAGGCGGCCGGGCTCGCGAAGGCGACCGTCTACCACCACTACCCCACCAAGGCGGCGATCCTCTACGAGATCCACAACATCTTCATGGAGACGCTGGAGCAGGGGATGGAGCGCATCGAGGCCTCCGGCGAGGACGCGCAGGAGCGGCTGCGGGCGATCATCCAGGAGCTGTGGCGCGTGATGGTCAGTCACCGCCCGCACGTGCAGATCTTCTTCGAGGAGTGGAGGCACCTCGACGGCGATCACCTCGAGGCGCTGCGCGGCCGCCGCGACCGCTACTACCGCTTCGTGCGCGACACCGTGGCCGAGACCGGCGCGGCGGGCACCAGCCCCGCGCACACCGACGTGCTCACGCTCGCGGTCTTCGGGATGTGCAACTGGGGTTACCAGTGGTTCGACCCGAGCGGACCCCTGACGGCGAGCGAGATCGCTGACGACTACGCTGACATCGTGGTCGCGGGCTTCACGTCGAGAGCAGGGCGCTAGCCATGGAGCTCGGCGAGTACGGCGTCTGGACGCATTACAACCAGATCGGCGAGGCAGAATGCCGGCGAGGCCGCCGCGCTCGCCGAGAGCCTCGGCTACGGGACCTTCTGGCTGGGCGGCTCGGCCCGGCTCCCCACGACCCGTCCGCTCTTGACCGGCAGCGAGCGTCTGGTCGTCGCCACCGGGATCGTCAACGTCTGGTACTACGACGACCCGCTGGACCTGGCCGCCGAGTACGCCGAGATGAGGTCCGAGTTCGGGGATCGCCTGCTGATCGGCGTGGGCATAGGCCACCCGGAGGTCACCGCCGAGTACGTCTCGCCGCTCGCGACGATGAGTGCGTTCTTCGACGGGCTGGACTCCGCGCCGGCGCCGCTGCCGCGCGACCGCCGCTGCATAGCTGCGCTCGGACCGCAGATGCTCGACCTTTCCGGAGAGCGCTCGCTCGGCACGCACTCCTACTTCACCCCGGTCGAGCACACGCGCTTCGCGCGCGAGCGGCTCGGGGACGACGCCCTCGTGGCCGTGGAGCTCGCCTGCGTGGTCGACACCGACAGCGAGCGCGCCCGTGCGGCTGCCCGCGAGTACGCGGCGATCTACCTTGGCTGGCGCAACTACACGAACAACCTGAAGCGCTTCGGCTTCACCGACGAGGACATCGCACTGCCGGGCTCCGACAGGCTGATAGACGCGATCATCCCGCAGGGCAGCGCCGAGGAGATCGCGGCCGTGGCCCACCGGCACCGGGAGGCGGGCGCCGACCACGTCTGCCTGCAGCCGGTCGGGATCACCGGGATGCCGCGCGACGAGTGGGCCGCGCTCGCGGCCGCCCTCTAGAGCTCCCCGTCGTAGTAGTCGAGCTTGTCCCCGCGCCGGACGCGGACGTTGTCCCCAGGGTCGCCACTCGAGTCGTTCCAGTACGCGATCTTGTTCGAGTCCGGGTAGACGCAGTACCCGATCGGGTCGCTGTTGGCGAACATCATCATCCGGACGGTCTCGCTGGTGTTGTTGGTGGTCTGGTGTGCGCCCGCCGGGCCGACCGGGAAGGCGGTCACGTCGCCTGGGCCGAGCACGTCCTCGCCCTCCGGGTGGCGCAGCGTGACCTCGCCCTGCAGGACGAGCAGCCATTCCTCCTCGGACTCATAGTGGTACGGGCAGAGCGTCTGGCCGGGCGGAAGCTCGTACAGGGTCGCGCCGATCCGGCTGGCGCCGATCGCCGGTCCGAAGCGGTTGTTCCCTGACGCGTAGGGCTCCGGGTCGGTGGGGTCGTAGCTGACGGGGGCATCGAAGACGTTGAACTTGAGCATCCCGTCATTCCACCACTTCGGGCTACCTCGCCAGCGTCACCGTCTTGTGGACGGTCGTCTGGAGGCCGGAGGCGGTGGTCACAACCATCGTGATCCTCGCCTTCAGCTTCTTGTGCTTGGCGAGCGCGGTCTTCGCCGCCGTCAGCGCGGACTTCGGCAGCTTCAGCGTCACGGTCGCGCGCTTGCCTGCGAAGAGCTTGGCCTTGGCCGCCTTGAGGTTGTAGGTCTTTCCGACCTTCAGGGTGCCGCTGGCCACGAGGTTGCCCGCCACCGTGGAGGTGAGCGTTGCGCGCACGCCGCCCTGCTTGAGCACCTTCTGCTTGGTCTTGAACGCGGAGGTGGACAGCTTGGCCGCGATGTTCGGCTGCTGGGGCAGGTTCGGCGTCGGCGGCGTGGGCGTGGCGGAGGTCGAGATGTTGAGGATCCAGCCACCGGCCATCCTGCCGGTGGACATCAGGTACTGATCGGTCGCGTACAGCGACCAGACGCCGTTCGGGTCGCTGCTGTTGAAGGCTCCGAGCGAGTGGCCCCAGCCGCCGATCGGCCTGGTCAGCCCCGTGAAGACGTTGGCCAGCGCTCCCTGACCGCCAGGGGGCGGCGGCGAGTGATGGTCGTTGTCGGTGCTCGGATCGCAGATGCTCTGCACGCCGTTGGCCGGCGGCGAGTAGTCGGTGGGCCGGTAGGTGCCACCCGGGAGTCGCGACGGCGTGGAGTTGAAGTCCACGCAGGGCACGGAGTGCTGAGCGGCGTCGTCGAAGGTCAGATCCACGGGCGCGCGCGGTGGCACCTCGTTGTCGCAGTCGCCCGCGTCGGACATCAGGATCGCGCTCTGCCCGGCCGGGCCCACCAGCAGGAAGTCGGTGTCGATCGGGCACTGGTGCGCGAATCCCTTGAAGGTCACGGTCGCCTTCTGCACCGTGCCGCTCATGCCGGACACGGCGATCTGCGACGGGTAGACGCTGGCGTTGCCCAGGGTGCCCGAGCCGCCGGGGATGGCGATGGGCGTGGCGTTGGAGAAGCTGACGGCGCCGGCCTGAGCCGTCGCGAACAGCGGGGCGGCAAGCGCGACGACCGCGATCGCGAAGGAACGCGAGGCGCTGCTGAGATGAGGCATGGGGAGCTCCAGACTCGGAAGGGTTACGACCGGTCGGTTACCCGGGCGCTCCGGGGCCAAACCGGGCGGACGCGTCGAACTACACGTTCAGACACATCGAAGTGCGTGGAAGTCGCGGTCCGTTCGGCCTAGCTTGGCCACGACATACTCCCACCCCGCCCTAGGAGACGTGATGACCGAGCTAACCCAGACCCAGCCGGACTTCGCCCTGCGTGCCCTCCCGCGACTGCGGGCGCTGCTCACGATCGCGACGATCGCGATCGTGGGGCTGACCCTTGCCGTGGTCGTGCTCGCCGTCAACGGCAACGACGGATCCGCGAGCGCCAAGCCATCCGCCGGTAGCCACAGCGCTCAGACGGCCGACAAGGGCGCCCGGCTCGATCACCGCGGGCTCAGGGGTCCGTCGCTGGCCTACCGCGGTCCGAAGTAGACCGCCAGGCCGACAGCAGCTCCGACCGGCGCGTGGCGATCACCGGCGCAAGTCCAGCGACAGCTCGGAGGTCTGGAGATTCAGGTGGCGTGCCTGCGAGTGGTCGAGCACCTGCTTGATCAGATCCGAGAGCGAGGCGGAGAAGGGATAGTCGCGTAGCACCGGGCCGGCGGCGCGGGCCGCCTCGATGTCCTCCACCGGGGCGAAGTGCCGCCGGAACAGCTCGTCGTCGGAGAGGCCGCGCCCGCCGTACTCCTCGCGCACCTCCTCGAGCGTCTTGTCCGGGCGCTCCCAGCCCGCGAGCGCTCGCCCGCGTGGCGTCGAGAGCACGCGATCCATCACCTCGGCGTCGATCGGCGCGGGCGGTTCGCCATAGGCACCGAGGACGTACATCACGACCTCATCGGTGGTCTGCGCATAGCGCTCGCCCGCGATGATGTTGAGCACGGCCTGCGTGCCGACCAGCTGCGAGAACGGCGTGGCGGAGATCGGGTAGCCCAGCTCCTGGCGGACGAGTGGGATCTCGTCGAGCACGTCGCGCAGCCGCTCCTCCATCCCGTGCTGGGCGAGCTGCGCCTTGAACGTGCCGGTCATGCCGCCGGGAAGCTGGTGCTCGTACACGCGCGCGTCGTACTCCTCGGGTACGCCGACCGGGTGGCCCTCCTGCCGCGCGACGCGCTCCATGTGGGCCGCCACGGGCTCAGCGTGGCGGCGTCGATCCCGTGCGTGTGGCCCGCGGCCGTGAGGTTCACCAGCGTCATCTCGGTCGAGGGCAGCGACGGCCCGTTGGCCAGCGGGAGGCTGCACGTGTGGAGCGTCTTCACGCCCGCCTCGACCCCGATCAGGTAGTTCACCGGCGCCAGTCCCGTGGTGTTGTGGCAGTGGAGCTCGACGGGCACGTCGCCCGCGGCCTCCACGAGTGCGGGTATCAGCGTGCGCGCGCGCTCCGGGGTCAGGATCCCGGCCGCGTCCTCCACGTAGATCCCCGTGGCGATACCCCAGCTCACCATCTCCCGCACGCGCGCGGCGAACCACTCGTCGGTGTGCACCGGGCTGATCCCGTACATCACGGCCGGAATCGGCCGGCCGCCGGCAGCGTGCACCGCACGGGCGCGGTGCTCCATCTCCGGCATGTTGAAGAGGCAGTCGTAAATCCAGTACTCGTCGATGCCCAGCCGCTGGATCGTGTAGCGCGTGATGAAGTCGAGGATCGAGTGGGGCGAGATGCCGTAGCGGCCCGTCGACGACGGCCGCGAGCCGCCCCGCACGGGCGTGTTCGGGAAGCAGCTGCGGATGTGCGTATACGCCTCGATCGGGTCCTCGCGCAGGTAGCGCAGGAGCACCGAGAAGAACGACCCGCTGGGCAGCTCGATCGTCTGGTACCCGGCGCGGTCGAGGTCGGGCGCTGCGCCGCGTGACCATCGCCCGCGCGGATGCGCATCCCCCACAGGCTCTGCACCCCGTCGCGCAAGGTCTGGTCGACGATCTCGACGTGCGCCATCCGGGTCGATGGTAGTGAGCAAGGACTCATACGAGCATGGCGGACGCGGGCCACCCTGGCGCGTCTCCAGCGGGTTGCCATTGGGTTAGGCAGGCGGTTAGGGTCCGGGCACGTGCTTCGCCTTTTCGGTCGTGCGCCGCGGACCGACCTGCGGGTTGGTGGCGCTGGTTCTGTCGCTCGCCGGGCTTGTACGTGGCTTCCGCGAACGACGACTCGATCACCGGCTTCACGCGTGCCATCGCTGGCCCACTGACCTTTCAGGGCTGTATTACCGAGGGCGCCATCGCTGGCCAACGGCGGCTCGGGCGCCGACAGCTGCGCCGGCAAGGATCCAGAGAAGAGCTGCTGAGTCCGGCCGGTTAGGGCCGGCCATTCCGAGCGTGCCAGGCGCCCAGCACCCCAGCCCACTTGTCCGGGTCGCTGCCGTCGCCGGCCGTCAACCCGATGCGCTCCGCCCCGCCAGAGCGGCGCTCGAGCTCGTCCACCAGCGCGGCCGGAGTGTCGGCGTAGGCCGCGAACTCGAGCAGCTGCTCGTCGCTCACCAGCGCGGGCATCCGGTCCCAGCCGTCGGTCCGCGAGAGGTGGTGGAGCTCCTCGAACAGCGCGCTCATCCCGTGCAGGTCGAGCACGTGGCGATAGCCGGGCGTCGAGCCGTAGAAGGCCACCCGCCGGCGGATGGCCTCCAGTTCCTCGGGCGTGGTGGCGGCGAACTGGGCGACCGAGATGGACACGTCGCTACGCCTGCCGCCCGGCCCGCTCGAGCCCGCGGTCGAGCGCCGGCAGCACCACCTCGTCGAGATAGCGCGGGCTCTGCAGCGGGTGCACCAGCAGCCCATCGGCCACCTCGCCGGCCACCTCGATCATCCGCTCGCGCACGGCCGCCAGGTACACGGGCGGCGCCCCGTGCGGCTGCGGGCGGGGCCGGAACGCGGGCGGCATCAGCGTGTGCGAGCTGAACTCGCCCTGGAAGTCGAGCGGCTCACCGCTCTCCCACGCGCCCCAGATCGCGCGCAGGGCCAGCACGTACTCGCGCATGCGGCGGGCGGGGTGGGACCAGGTGGCGCCGAAGCGGCGCTCCACGTGCGCGCGCACCTGGGTGCCGAGGCCGAGCACGAAGCGGCCGCCGCTGAGGTCCTGAAGTCCCCAGCTCGTGTAGGCCACCTCCATCGGGCTGCGCGGGAACGCGAGCGCGATGCCGGTGCCGAGCGTGACCCGCTCGGTGCGCTCGGACGCGAGTGCCAGCGGCATGAACGGGTCGTTGTTCGTCTCGGTGACGAACACCCCGTCGAAGCCCAGCTCCTCGGCGCGCGCGGCCCAGCGGCCGCTGTCGCCGATCGCCACGCCGCGCATCGTGGCGTCGAGCGCCGGCCGCGATCCGGTAGCGGCCATGGACGGCGCTCAGCGAGCGGACGGCCGAGGCCTCGGCGCCGCGCCTGCCCGCCGTGTCCTCGTCGATCAGCGCGGCGGCGCGCTCGCCGACCATGAAGCAGGTGAGATTCGTGTTGTTCGTGATGTCGGTGGGGAAGATGCTCGCGTCGCAGACGCGCAGCCCCTCGATCCCGTAGACGCGCAGGCGCTCGTCGATCACGCGGCCGATCGCGCATGACGAGGACGGGTGGAAGGCGGTGGCCAGCCGCTCGTTGAGCGTGTCGATCAGCGGCCGGTCGAGGTCGCCGCCCCTTGCGCCCGCCGCACGGAACGCACTCGTCGCGCACAGCTCGCGGAAGTCATCGAAGGCCTGGTCGAACATGTTGTCGTCGATCACCTGCTGGGTGTTGTGCTGGATGATCGGGTTGTCGGCCGGGTCGGCCGAGGCGAGCTTCACGAACCCCTGCGGTTCCTGGCTCGTCAGGGCGAAGGCGATCGCCATCGTGCCCGCCTCGTCCATCACGAGGGGGAACGACCACCAGCCCTCGCCGCGGGCGACGACGGCGAAGCCCGGGCCCCAGATCTCGGCCTGCTCGGGGTTGACCTCGAACTCGAACATCGTCTGCGGGTGGTCGCGCAGGCCGTGGCCGACGGGCAGGTCGGCGTGCACCTCGATGCCGAGCTCGCGCAGGTCGTCCGCCGGGCCGACGCCCGAACGCAGGAGGATCGGAGGCGTGCCGTAGGAGCCGCCGGCCACGACGACCATGTCGGCCTCGAGCTCCCGCAGCTCGCCGTCGCGCAGGTAGCGGATGCCGGTCACGCGCCCGTCGGAGATGTTCACGCGGTCCACGGTGGCGCGGTCGAGCACGCTGAAGTTCTCGCGCCCGCGCGCGCGGCGCACGTAGGTGACGAGCGTGCCCTGACGGATCTCGTTGTGCCGGTTCTGCGGCCAGGCGCCGATCACCCGGCCCCACGAGTCGGGGGCGTTGATGTCCTCGACCTCGCGGTAGCCCAGCTCGGCGAAGCCGTCCGCGAACGTGCGGTGGAACGGCTGCCAGCGGCTGCGCGGGTAGCGCTTGATCGGCACCTCGCGCTCCACCGCCTCGAAGAAGGGCTCCACGTCGCTCCAGCTCCAACCGGTGGCGCCGAGCGCCTCCCAGTCGTCGAAGTCCGACGGCTTGCCGCGCACGGCCACGCAGCCGTTGACCATCGAGCTGCCGCCGACCAGCTTGCCGCGCACGAGGTGCACGCGCCGGCCGCCGGCGAACGGCTGGCCGTAGTAGCCCCAGTCCTGCTCGGGGGTGGCGGCGCCTGAGCCCGCGAAGTGGCCGCCCAGCAGGTTCCCGCCGACGACGAGCGCGGGCGGCTCGACCGCCTCGCTCGGGAAGTCCGGGCCGGCCTCGACCAGCAAGACGCTGCGTGCCGGGTCGTCCGACAGCCGCGAGGCCAGCGTCGCCCCGCTGGTGCCCGCTCCGATCACGACGACGTCGGCGTGCTCCGCTCAGCTCGCCTCCTCCACGGCGCGGGTCACATCCGCCGCGGCGGCCTCGAGGGCCCTGACGTGATCGTCGCTCCACTCGCGCGGTCCCGCTCGACTCGTGCACCGAGAGGATCCCGATCAGCCGCTCGCCGTCGAGTATCGGTGCCAGCATCTGCGCCTTCGCGCCGTATGCCGCGATCAGTGCCGGCGGCGGGGCCGGGTCGGCGTTGTCGAGGTCCGGCTGGATGAGGATCGTGCGCTCGCGCGCGAGATGCAGGAAGGTCCCGGCGGCGGTCATGTTGGGGACCTCCGTGCCGCTGAGGGACGGAATCCCGGGCGCCACCGCCTCGGCGACGATCGGGAAGCTGCCGTCCCCCTCCAGCCGCACCGTGGTGCGGCTCGCGCCGGTTTCGGCGAGCAGCCGCTGCGTGATCTCGCTTAGGGTTTCAGAGCTCATCTGAAGCGGGCCGGTACCCGATCGGCGGACTAGCATACCGTCGCATACAATCCCCGCTTTCCGCGCTCTCACTGGCCGGGCGCGATGTCGAACACGCTCTGGAGCTGATGCGATGCTGTTCGTCGGGATAGATATCGGTGGCACCTTCACCGACCTCGCGCTGTACGACTCGGACAGCGAGGAGCTGCGCGTGCACAAGGTGCGCTCCACGCCCGACGACCCGGGCCGCGCGCTCGTGGAGGGCGTGGCCGAGCTGTGCGAGCTCGCGGACGTGGGCATGGGCGACATCGACGGCGTCCTCCACGGCACCACGGTCGCCACGAACGCGGTGCTCGAGCACCGCGGCGCGTCCACGGGCCTGGTCACCACCGCCGGCATGCGCGACGTGGTGCACATCGGCCGCCATCAGCGGCCCGAGCCCTACTCGATCATGCAGGACATCCCGTGGCAGTCGCGCCCGTTCGTGCAGCGCCAGCACAGGATCGGCGTGGCCGAGCGGATCGCGCCGCCGGCCGGCGAGGCGGTGCTCGAGCTCGACGAGGAGGCCGTGCGGGAAGCCGGGCGCACTCTGCGCGAGGCGGGCGTGGAGGCCGTCGCCGTCTGCTTCCTGTTCTCCTACCTGAACCCGGCGCACGAGGAGCGCGCCGCCGCGATCCTGGCCGAGGAGATGCCCGACTGCTTCATCTCCACCAGCGCCGGCATCTCGCCCCAGTTCCGCGAGTTCGAGCGCTTCACCACCGCGTGCATGAACGCCTTCGTCGGGCCCCGGCACCGGCCACTACCTGCGCAACCTGGGCGAGGCGCTCGCGGACCGCGGCGCCGCGGTGGACCTGCTCGTGATGCGCAGCAACGGCGGCGTGGCCAGCGCCGAGGAGGGCGCCGCTCGCCCGGTCACGCTGATGCTGTCGGGCCCTGCCGCCGGCGTGCTCGGCGCGCAGTGGGCCGGCGGCCTGGTGGACCGCAAGCGGCTGATCAGCTTCGACATGGGCGGCACGAGCACCGACATCGGCCTCGTCACCGAGGCGGGCGTGCACGAGGCCTCCGCGCGCGACACGCAGATCGCCGGCTACCCGATCCTCGTGCCGATGTTCGACCTCGCAGACGATCGGCGCCGGCGGCGGCTCGATCGCCCGGATCGACGAGGCCGGGGCGTTCGTGGTCGGCCCCCAGAGCGCCGGGGCCGAACCCGGGACCCGCCTGTTACGGCCTCGGCGGCACCGACCCGACGATCACCGACGCGCACCTGGTGCTCGGCCGGATCGACGCCGACCGCTTCCTCGGCGGCGAGATGAGCCTGAGCGTGGAGGCGGCCGAGGCCGCCATCGACCGGCTGGGCCGAGCAGGTCGGGATGGGCCGCCGTGAGACCGCGGCGGGCATCCTCACGATCGCCAACGCCAGCATGGCGCGCACGATCCGCTCGATCACGATCGAGCGCGGGCGCGACCCGCGTGACTTCACGCTCGTCGCCTTCGGCGGCGCGGGCCCGCTGCACGCGGCCGAGCTGGCCGAGTCGCTCGACGTCTCGCAGGTGCTGATCCCGCCGCATCCGGGGATCACCTCGGCGGCCGGCCTGCTCACCTCCGACCTGCGCTACGACCTCATGCGCACCGTCTTCATGCTCGAGGGCCAGGTGGACACCGCCGCGATCAACTCGAAGCTTCGACGAGCTTGCCGCCGAGCTGAGCGAGCGGCTGGTGCGCGACGGCGCGGACCCCGCCGAGATGCGGGTCGAGCGCTACCTCGACTGCCGCTACGCGGGCCAGGGCTACGAGCTGCGCATCCCCGTCGGCGACGAGGGCTTCGCGGAGGCCGACCTCCAGAGGTTCCACCGCGTGCACGAGGCCGAGTACGGCCGGGCGCTACAACGACCCGATCGAGGTCGTGAACCTGCGCGTGACCGTCACCGGGCGCCGCCCGCGGCTCAGCAGCGTGAAGGTGGGGTCGGGCGAGCTGTCCGAGGCCACGATCGGCGAGGCTCCTGCCGTCTGGCGCGTCGACGGCGAGCTCACCGAGCTGCCCACGCGCCACCTGCTGCGCGAGCGGCTGCCGATCGACGAGCCGGTGCCGTCACCGGCGATCATCTTCCAGCGAGACACCACCATCGTCGTGCCGCCGGGGTGGGTGGCCACCGCCACCGCCGCCGGGCCGCTGATGCTCACCAAACAGGAGGGGGACCGATGACCACCGTCACCGCCGATCGTGGAGCTTCCGCCGAGCCCGTCGACCCGATCACCGTGATGGTGATCGGCGGCGCCCTCAAGTCGATCGCGATCGACATGGGCTACCGCCTGGCGCGCATGTCGTACTCGTCGATCATCCGCGAGTCCGAGGACTTCGGCTGCGCGATCTGCGACAGCGAGGGCCGGCAGCTGTGCGAGGCCACGCAGTCCACGCCGCTCCAGTCCGGGCCGATCGCCGGCTACCTGGCCGGCATCGAGCGCCGCTTCGCCGAGCTGGGCGACAAGTGGAAGCCGGGCGACGTGGTCGTGCACAACCACCCCTACTACGGCTCCTCGCACCAGCCCGACGTGGGCTTCTGCGTGCCGGTGTTCCTCGGCGACGAGCTGATCGGCTTCTCCGTCACCACGGCGCACCACCTCGACCTGGGCGCGCTCAGCCCCGGCAGCTGCGGCATCGTGGACGCCACGCAACGCGTACGCCGAGGGGATCCTGCTGAACGCCGTGCGCGTGGAGGAGGACGGCAAGCCGGTGGAGAGCGCCTGGCGCATCATCGCCGACAACACGCGCATCCCGCACATGGTGCTGGGCGACATGGAGGCCCAGGTGGCCGCCGCCAAGCTCGGCGCCGTGCGCTTCGCCGAGGTCGTGGAGGAGTACGGGCTGGATGCGGTGCGGGTGGCTTCCGACGCACATCCTCGACCACTCCGAGCGGATGCTGCGCAACCAGATCGAGAAGCTGCCCGACGGCCGCTACGAGGCCGAGGGCATGATCGACGGCTTCCTCGATCACCCGGACCCGGCCTACAAGAACATGGTCATCAAGGCGGCCGTCACGATCTCCGGCTCCGATCTGCTCGTGGACCTCGCCGGCACCTCGCCCCAGGTCGACCTGCCGATCAACATGCCGTTCATCGGCACGGTGGACGTGGCGGTCTACATGACCCTGCGCTCGCTGCTGCTCGACACCGAGCACCACGACGCCGTGTCCACGAACTCGGGGCTGTTCCGGCCGATCACCATCAGCGCGCCGCTCGGGTCGCTCGCCAACCCGCGCTTCCCGGCGCCGACGATCGCGCGCTTCTGTCCCGGCAACATCGTGGCCGACACGGTGATGCGCGCGATGGCGCAGGTCATCCCCGATCGCGTGGCCGCCGGCGTGGGCAACCTCAAGGTCGTGGCCTTCTCGGGTGACGACCCCGCTTGGGTCTACATGGACATCATCGAGGGCAGCTACGGCGCCCGCAACGGCAAGGACGGGCTCGACGCGGTCGACACCCTCTACGCGAACACGCGCAACAACCCCGTGGAGGACATCGAGTCCCACTACCCGCTGCGGGTGACCCGCTACGAGCTGCGCGACGAGGGCGCCGGCGCCGGGCGCTGGCGCGGCGGCATCGGCTCGATCAGGGAGTTCGAGTTCCTCGAGGACGGCGGCTTCTCCCTCGAGGGCGACGGCAACGCGATCCCGCCGCCCGGCCTGTTCGGCGGCGGCCCTGGGCGTCCCGGCGAGGTCGTGATGAACCCCGGCACGCCCGACGAGGAGCAGCTGCCCTCGAAGATCCCGTACCGGCGCGTGCGCCGCGGGGAGACGCTGCGGCTGGCCGCCCCGTGCGGCGGCGGCTACGGCCCCCCGTCGGAGCGCGACGCCGCCGCGCTGGCCCGCGACGCCGCCGACGGCATCGCCACCGCGGACGAATGAGCCAGAGCGTGGGGGAGCGGACGCTCGCGAGCGACCTCGTCGACGCGGGGCGGATCGGCGCCACCGGCGACGGCGGCGTGGCGCGCTTCGCCTTCACGCCGGAGCTGGCGGAGATCACAGCCTGGGTGGCGGAGGACCTGGAGCGCCTCGGCATGGAGACGGAGAGCGACGAGGCCGGCAACTTCTTCGGCAAGTGGCAGGCGGGCAGCGGCAAGCCCGATCATGGCCGCGTCACACCTCGACAGCGTGCCCAACGGCGGCAACTTCGACGGCGTGCTGGGCGTGCTCGCCGCCGTCGAGGCGGTGCGCCAGTTGCACCGCGAGGGGTTCGAGCCCGCGCGGCCGATCTGGGTCTGCTCGTTCATGGACGAGGAGGGCCCGCGCTTCGGCAACGGCGCTGTTCGGCAGCCGGGCGTACGTCGGCGAGGACATGACGCACGCCCTCGCCAACGTGGACTCCGACGGCGTGAGCACGGCGGACGCGATGCGCGCTGTCGGCCTCGACCCGGACCTGATCGGACGTGCGAACCGCGTCAGCGAGCTCGGCGGCTATGTGGAGATGCACGTCGAGCAGGGTCCGGTGCTCGACTCGCGCGGGCTGCGGCTCGGCGTGGTCGACACGATCGTCGGCATCTACGGCTACCGGGTCACGTTCGAGGGCGAGACGAACCACGCCGGCACCACGCCGATGGACCTGCGCCACGACACCGCAGTCGGCGCCGCGCGGCTCGTGCTCGCGCTGCGCGAGAAGGCTGACGGCGACTCGCGCATGCGCGCAACCGTCGGTCGCCTGCGCGCCATGCCGGGCGAGAAGAACATCATCGCGGGGCGCACCGAGATGACCGTTGACATGCGGCCCGCCGACCCCGACAAGTTCGAGCCCGCCGGCGAGTGGCTGGCGCAGACCATCGCCGAGATCGCCGCCGACGAGGGTCTCACCGCCACGCTCGAGTGCGACTACGCGATCCCGCCGACGCCGATGGACCCCAGCGTGGTGGAGGCGATCGAGCAGTCGGCACGCGACGAGGGCGTGGAGCCGGTCCGGATGATCAGCGGCGCCGGGCACGACGCCATGCTGGTCGCCCCCTTCGTGCCCGCCGGCAATGCTGTTCGTGCCCAGCCGGCGCGGCATCAGCCACTCCCCCGAGGAGTGGACCGAGACCGCGGACTGTGAGCTCGGGGCCCGCGTGCTCGCCGGCACCCTGCGCCGCCTGGCGAGCTAGGACAGCGATGGCCGACTCCGTCTGCGTGGTGGGGCTCGGCCTGATGGGCCGGCCGCTGGCGGCACGCCTGGCTGACCACGATGTCGAGGTGTCCGCCTGGAATCGCTCCACCCTCGCGGATGGCCCGCCCGCGGGCGTCACGCTGGTGGAGACCATCGCGGACGCGGCTGCCGCGGACGTGGTGATCGCCATGCTGTCGGACTCGGCGGCCACCGGCGTGGTGCTCGAGCAGCTCGAGCCGCACCTGCGGCCGGGCTCGCTCGTGATCGACATGGGCAGCTCGGACCCAGACGACTCGCGCGAACGGGCGAAGCGCCTGTCGGAGCGCGGCGTTGGTTGGGCGGACGCGCCCGTCTCGGGCGGCCCCGAGGGCACCGAACAGGGCACGCTGGCGATCATGGTGGGCGCCGAGGAGGCCGACTTCGAGCGCGCCCTGCCGCTGTTCGACATCGTCGGCGGCAACGTGGTCCGCGTCGGCGGTCCCGGAGCGGGCCACGCGATGAAGGTGGTCAACCAGGTGATCGTCGGCCTCGGGATCCAGGCGGTGGCCGAGGCGCTGGCGCTGGCCGCCGGCATGGGCTTCAGCGCCGGTGAGGTGCAGGCGGCGGTGCGCGGCGGCGCGGCCGACACGGCGCAGCTGCGCCGGATGGGCACCCGCATGGGCCAGCGCGAGTACGTCCCCGGGGCGAAGCTGCGCACCGTGCTCAAGGACCTCACGATGGGCGAGAAGCTGGCCGGCGAGCTCGGGCTCGAGCTGCCCCACCTCAGGGACGCCATCGACGCCGGCCACCAGGTCGTGGCGGCGGGGGCGGCCGACGAGGACTGCGCGATCGTCTACGAGCTGCTGATCCCGGACGGGCGCCTGCGCGCACACACTCACCACGAGGGGAGCTAGGCATGTCGGAATCGCCGGTCGGGCTGGTGCTGGGGAGCGTGCTCGCCCCGGAGCATCTGAAGGACGTCGCGAGGAGCGGGGAGGAGCTCGGCTTCGGCCGCCTCTGGATGGCCGAGGACTACTACTTCACGGGCGGCATCTCGGGCGCCGCCACGGTGCTGTCCGCCACCGAGCGGATGCCCGTCGGCCTTGGGGTGGTGTCCGCCGTGGCGCGCCACCCGGCGCTGCTGGCGATGGAGGTGGCCACGATGGCGCGCATCTATCCCGGACGCGTGGTGCCCGCGATCGGCCTCGGCCTGGCCGACTGGCTGCGGCAGATGGGCATTCACCCGAACTCGACGCTCGGGGCGCTGCGCGAGTCGCTCACCTCGATGCGCGCGCTGCTCGCCGGGGAGGAGATCACCGCCAGCGGCGACAACTTCCACTTCGACCACATCCAGCTCGCATACCCGGTCGAGGTGCCGCTCTACATGGGCATCATGGGACCGAAGATGCTGCAGCTCTCCGGGCGAGGTGGCCGACGGCACGGTGCTGTCGGTGGGTGCCAGCCCCTCGTACGTGACCTGGGCCCGCGAGCGCATCGCCGAGGGCGCCGAGGTGGGCGGGCGCGACGCCTCCGCCCACAAGGTCTCCACCTTCACGCTGTTCGCGGTCGATGAGGACGCCGAGAAGGCCCGCGCCGACATCCGCGCCACGCTCGGCTTCTTCCTCGAGACGATGGCCAACAGCTCCCTGATCAAGGTGCTGGGCATCCGCGACCAGCTGCTCGAGCTGGCCGCCGGCGGCCCCGAGGCGCTGGCTGCGGGCCTGCCCGAGGATTGGATCGACGACTACGCGGTGGTGGGCGACCCAGCCGAGTGCGCGCAGAAGATCCAGAAGCTGATCGATGCCGGCTCGGACACGGTGGAGCTGTTCCCCGTGCCCGAGCGCGCCACGGAGTACACCCAGCTCGCGGGCGAGCAGGTGCTGCCGAAGCTGGCCTAGCGGCCGACCTGGTCGACTTTCCCCATGACTGTCATGGGGAATATCAACCAGGTCCGAGCCCAGCCCCTGTTGCAGCTGTAAGCGCGTCCAGCCCGGGCTACGAGGGGCTTGGCACGGCGGCGCCCGTCGCGGTCAGCGACGTGCGCGTGAACTCCAGGTCGAGCGGTGAGTTCACGACCTTCGGGTCGATCGCCCGCTCGATGAACTTGCCGCTCGTTTTCGAGCCCACGTAGTCCTCGTTCTCGACCAGGATCTCGCCGCGGCGCACCACGTCGCGCACCTTGCCGGTGACCTCCCAGCCGTCCCAGATGTTGTAGGGCTCGCTCATGTGGAGGTCCTGCCAGCGCACGGTCCACTGCTTGTTCGGATCGAACACCATCACGTCGGCGTCGGAGCCCGCCAGCAGCTCGCCCTTGCGCGGGTGGAGGCCCATCAGACGCGCCGGGTTCGTGGAGGTCAGCTCGACCCAGCGGCTGGCGCTGAAGCGGCCCTTCGCCACGCCCTCCGAGTAGAGCAGCGGGACGCGCAGCTCGGCGACGGCCTGGCCGGCCTGCATGTTGTCGATGGTCGTTCCCATCACGCCGAAGCGGTCGGTGAGCTTGACCACCGCGTGGTCGGTGGCCACGACCTGGAGGCGGTCGTCGGTGATCGCCTCCCAGCAGGTGTCGCGGTCGGGCCCGAACTTCGGCGTCGGGTAGTTGTTGACGAGCAGGCCGCGCGCGTTGTAGGTCTTGTCGCCGACCTGCACGGGGGACTCGTCCCAGAGGTCGTCCTGGGTGAAGCTGAGATAGGTCGTGAGCGTCTCGCCGTACATCGGCAGGCCTCGCGCGCGCCACTCGGCCAGCGCCTCGACCGCCGAGCCGGCGGCCATGTGCAGCACGTAGAGCGAACAGCCGGCGCGCTCGGCAAGGAAGAGCGCACGGCGCGTGGCCGCCTCCTCCACAAGCGGGCCGCGCACCTCGCAGATGTAGGCGCCGTGGGTCTTGCCCTCGCGGATGTACTTGGCGGTGAGCCAGTTGGCGATGTCGTCGTCCTCGGCGTGCACGACGCTCATCCCGCCGTGCTCGGCCACCTCGCACATCAAGCCGTAGCGACGGCCGTCGTCGGACATCCAGCCGTAGGTCATCATCGTCTTGATGGTGGGGATGCCGCCCTTGATGATGTCGCTGACCTGCTCGATGTCCTCGTAGCTGAAGTCGCGCGTGAAGATCACGTGGAGGCCGTAGTCGGTCGCCATTCCCACGCCGTCGTGCTCGGCGCGCTTCTTCGCGATCGCATCGAGCGGTGTGCCCGGAGCCTCCTGGATGGCGAAGTCGACCACCGTCGTGGTGCCGCCGTACACGGCGTCGAAGTTGTACTCGGGGCCCTCGGTGACGAGCAGGTCCTGGAAGTTCATCGCGTAGTGCACGTGCGGGTCGATCCCGCCGGGGGCCACCAGCATGCCGCTCGCGTCGATCACGCGCTTGGCCTCGCCGGCCTCCCCGGGCTCGTATAGGCCGGTGATCTTCTCTCCGTCGATGGCCACGTCGAGCTCGCGCTCGCCGCCGGGGCCGACGACGGTCCCTCCGCTGATCACCAGGTCGTGTACGCCACCGTCGTTGCTCATTTCATCGCCCCTTCGAATCGCGCCGGACGGAACCGTGCCAGCGCATCGGATTGTTCGTCTCTAAGCACCTCGCCGGAAACCAGATCGCCCAGGGTGGGCGCCAGGGTCACACCGCTGTGAGTCACCACGGTGTAGAGGCCGTCGCGGACCCGGCCCACGGCGGGCATGAAGTCGGCCGGCAGCGCGCGGATCCCGATGTACGCGCTTTCGACCCGTGCCGCCTCGGTGCGGCGCAGGCGCTGCCGCGCGAGCTCGACCAGCTCCTCCGCCTGCGGCGGGAGAGGCTCCATCGGGCTGTTCCAGAGCACCTTCCGGTCCTGGTCGTCGCCGTGGAGCAGCAGCCGGCCGCCGCCGTCCGGGCGCACCATCAAGCCGTTCGCGAATACGACCCGGCCGAGACTGGCCAGCACCGGCTTGGTGAGCACCAGCAGGCCGACCGCCAGCGAGCCCGCGGGCTCCTTCGGGGTCAGCGGCAGCTCGATCTCCGCCAGGCGCACGAGGTCCTCGGTCCAGCGGCCCACGCAGGTCACCACCGTGTCCGCCTCGATCAGCTCACCGGACGCGAGCCTCACGCCCGACACCACGTCGCCGCGGGTCTCGAAGCCCGCCACCTCGGCGCCGATGCGCAGCTCCACGCCCGCCTCGATGCCCAGCGCGAGCAGTGCGCCGATCGCCGGCCGCACCATCAGGTAGCCCTCGTCCGGGTAGTAGGAGACGGTCTCCACGCCGTCGTCCACCACGAGGTCGGGCTCCAGCTCGGCCACCTCGGCGCGGGTCAGGCCCTGGGCCTTGTAGCCGCGCTCCTGCAGGCTCAGCATCTGGTCGGCGAGGGCCGCCGCCTCCTCGGGATCGCTCTCCCAGGTCAGCGTGCCGGTCAGGTTGAGCCAGTACGGGTCGCCCAGCTCCTCGCCCACCCGTTTCCAGCCCTCGAGGCCGTCGATGTTCAGCTCTACGTAGGGGTCGAGCGACTTGTGGCTCGCATCGATCCAGGCGAAGCTGGTGCCGCTCGTGCCCTCACCGGGAGAGGCCGCCTCGAGCAGCGTGACCTCGGCGCCCTGCTGGGCCAGCCGCATGGCCACGCAGGTGCCCACCACACCGGCGCCGACGACGACGATCCGGGCCGGCACCGGCTACCGAGCCCTGTACGACGGGCCGATGAAACGAACTGACCCCGGCACGGGGAAGGGGCGGGCCATGGCCGGGCATTCTACCGGTCGGGAGCCCGTATACGCTTGCATACCAAGCTACGGCGACCAAGGAGACGTGCATGGCGGAACGGAACGCGATCGTGACAGGTGGCGGCGGCTCGATCGGGGGCGTGGCGGCGCGCGAACTGGCGGCGCGCGGCATCCGCGTGCTCGTGGTGGACGTGGCCGAGGAGCTGGCGGCGACGACCGTCAGCGACATCGAGGCTGCCGGCGGCACGGCGATCGCGCACGTCGCCGACGTGGCCGACGAGGCCGCCGTGAAGGGCTACGTGGACGCCTGTATCGAGCAGCTCGGCGCGCCGAGCATCTTCTTCAACAACGCGGCCCGCGAGGGCGCGATCGCCGAGCTGGGCAGCTACCCGGTGGACGAGTTCGACAAGACCATCGCGGTGAACCTGCGCGGCGTCTTCCTCGGCCTGACCTACGTGATCCCCGCGATGCGCGAGGCGGGCGGCGGCTCGATCCTCAACACCGCGTCGCAGGCGGGCCTGCGCGGAGTGCCCAACCTGGCCGGCTACGTGGCCTCGAAGCACGGGGTGGTGGGGCTGTCCCGCGGGGCTGCGCTGGAGTGCGCGCCCGATATCCGCGTGAACTGCCTCTGCCCGGGCCCCACCGACACGCGCATGATGCGCGACATCGAGCAGACGATCCGCGACCAGGGCGGTGACCCCAGCGGGTTCGTCGATCTCATCCCGATGGGCCGCTACGGCGACCCGCAGGAGATCGGCATGTTCGCCGCATGGGTGCTGGCCGAGGGCCCGCCGTTCCTCACGGGCGCGGAGCTGCCGGTGGACGGGGGGATGACCACGCGGTAGGCCTCTGGCGCCGTTTTTCGTCCGGCGCTTACGACGGCAATAACGGATGGGTTCAAAGGGGTTTTCGACCTAACGTCCTGCTTTGACAACCGTATGCGTTGTCAAAGCAGGACGCTTCGGTAAAACCGCCCGCTCCGGGCCGCCCTTATTGCTTCTGTAAGCGCCCGGTCAAAACTGCGCGTTGCGGAACATCTCGACCGCCTCGTCCGTCGACACCACGTCGCCGTACTTCTGGTCGATGTCGAACAGCGCGTTGTCGTGCGGCGCCGGCGCGCGGTCGGCCACCGCCTCGCGCGGCACCACCACGCGGTAGCCGTACTGGAGGCCGTCCACGGCCGTCGCCCGCACGCAGCCCGAGGTGGACGCGCCGGTGACGATCACCGTGTCCACCTGCGCCGCGGACAGCAGCGCGGTGAGCGGGGTGCCGAAGAAGGCGGAGGCGAACAGCTTCATGAGGATCGGCTCGTCCGGCTGGGGATCGAGCCGCTCGTCCACCTTGGGCCAGCGCGTGCCCGGCGCGAGCGTGAGCAGCGAGGGCACCTTGTCGATGAACGCCTTGGCCACCTTCTGGCCGGCCTCGTCGTACTCCAGCGTGGTGAACACCACCGGGCAGCCCGACTCGCGGGCGGCGGCGAGCAGCTTCACGTTTGCCCCCACGGCCTCCTCGGTGTCGCAATGGAGCGGCGACTCGGGGTCGGTGAAGCCGTTGTTCAGATCGACCACGATCAGGGCGGGCCGGCTGCCGGCTCCCTGACGGTTGCCCATTCCCCGCTCCTCGTAAAGCTTCCGCGTGCCCTCGTCCATCAGTGGATTGTCCTCTCTCGCGGGCGATTGCCTTTGAACGCGATGGTATGCAATCGTACGCGGTCAGCCTGAGGAACGAAGGAGAGGACTGGATGGGCCGACTCGACGGCATGGTCGCACTCGTCACGGGAGCCGGATCCGGCATCGGCCGGCAGACCGCCACGCGCTTCGCCGCGGAGGGCGCGACCGTGATCGCCGCCGACCTGAAGCCCGACACGGCGCAGGAGACCGCCAAGCAGATCGGCGGTACGGCCAGCGCGCTCGAGATGGATGTGATCGACGCGGCAAGCGTGGCCGCGGGCGTCGAGGCGATCGTGGCCGATCACGGCCGCATCGACGTGGTGGTGAACAACGCCGGCATCACGATCGTGGGCTCGGTCACCGACATGGTCGAGGACGACTGGGACAAGGAGCTCGCGATCAACCTCAAGTCGGTCTACCTCGTGTCGCGCGCGGTGTGGCCCCACATGGTCGAGCGCGGCGGCGGCGCGATCCTCAGCACGGCGTCGATCGCCGGCATGTGGGCGATCCCCGCGGACGCCGCCTACTGCGCCTCCAAGGCCGCCGTGATCATGCTCACCAAGTGCATGGCGCTCGACGGGGCGAAGGACAAGATCCGCGCCGCCTGCGTCTGCCCGGGCTTCATCAACACCCCGATGATCGAGGGCTACTTCGCGGACCAGCCCGACCCGGCCGAGGCGCGCGTGTTCGCCGAGAAGCTGCACCCGCTCGGCCGCCTGGGCGACCCGGTGGACATCGCGGAGGCGTTCGTCTACCTCGCCTCGCCGCAGGCCAACTGGGTGACCGGCACGGCGCTCGTGGTGGACGGCGGCCTGACCAGCGGCATCTGGGGCGGCTAGCTCCACGATGAGGAGGCTCGGGGTCGACGTCGGTGGCACCTTCACCGACCTCCTGATTGTCGACGAGGAGGCCGGCACGGTCTCCGTCGAGAAGGTGCCGACCACGCCCGACCCGGCCGAGGGCGTGCTCACCGGCACGCTGAGCGTGATCGAGGCGGCGGGCCTCCAGCCCGGCGACGTCGGCGACTACCTGCACGGCACCACCATCGCCACCAACATCGTGCTCGAGCACGACGGCGCGCGCGGCGGCCTGATCACCACCCGCGGCTTCAGGGACATCCTCCACACCGCGCGCCACCGCCGGCCGCTGACCTTCTCGATCTACCAGGAGGTCCCCTGGCAGGACCACCCGCTGATCCCGCGCGAGCTGCGGATGACCGTGCCCGAGCGCGTGACCGCGCCCGCCGGTGAGGTCGAGACGCCACTCGACGAGGACGAGGTGCGCGAGGCCGCCCGCGCGCTGGCGAAGCAGGGCGTGGAGGCCGTGGCGGTCTGCTTCCTGTTCTCGTTCCTCAACCCCGACCACGAGCAGCGCGTGGGGGAGATCCTCGCCGAGGAGCTGCCCGGCGTGTACGTGTTCCTGCGCAGCGACGTGGCCCCGCGCTACCGCGAGTACGAGGCGTTCTCCACCACCGCGCTGTGCGCGTACGTGGGCCCGAAGACGAACCGCTACATCCAGCGCCTCTCCGACAACCTGAGGGACGCCGGCATCGACAGCGAGCTGCGCGTGATGACCTCGGCGGGCGGGGTGGCCACCGTCGCGGGCGCCATCCGCCAGCCGGCGAACCTGCTGATGTCCGGCCCGGTGGCCGGGCTGATGGGAGGCCTCTGGGCCGGCAAGCTGTCCGGCTACGAGGAGGTGATCACGCTCGACGTGGGCGGCACCTCCGCCGACATCGGCGTGGCGCCCGGTGGCGAGCTGCGGCTGAAGCACCTGCTGGACACCCAGATCGCCGGCTACCACGCGATGATCCCGATGGCCGAGCTGGACACGATCGGCGCCGGCGGCGGCTCGCTCGCATACGTGGACGAGGCCGGGATGTTCCACGTGGGCCCGCAGTCGGCGGGCGCCGTCCCCGGTCCCGCCTGCTACATGCGCGGCGGCGAGCGCCCCACGGTCACCGACGCGATGATGGTGCTCGGCAAGCTGCGCCCCGAGTCGTTCCTGGCGGGCTCGATGACGGTTGATCCCGCGCTGGCCGAGCAGGCGCTGCGCAAGCACGTCTGCGAGCCGCTCGGCATCGACCTGATCGAGGCCGCGGCCAGCACCGTCGGCGTGATCACCCACTCGATGATCCAGGCGATCGAGCTGAACTCGGTGCAGAAGGGCTACGACCCGCGCGACTTCACGCTGGTCGCCCTCGGCGGCGCCGGCGGCCTGTTCGTCTGCGACATCGCCATCGAGATGGGCATCCCGCGCGTGCTGGTGCCGCCCAACCCGGGCATCACCTCCGCGCTTGGCCTGCTGGCCACCGACACGGTCTACGAGTTCTCCACCACGGAGATGACGCCGCTGGCGGAGCTCGACTGGGCGCGCGTGCAGGAGCACTTCGCGCGCCTCGACGAGCGCGGCCGCGAGCAGCTCCACAGCGACGGCGTGACCGACGACTCGATCGAGCTGCGCCACTACGCCGACTGCCGCTACGCCAACCAGGGCTACGAGCTGATGGTCGCCGCGCCGGACCTCGGGGTGGGGGCGGAGGAGTGGGCCGCGGGCGTGGCCGAGGGCTTCCACGTGGAGCACGAGCGCCAGTACTCGCGCCGCTTCGACGGCGCCGTGCACCTGGTGAACCTGCGCACGATGGCCGTCGGCCGGCGACCCGCCGCTGCGCTGGCCGGAGCTGGAGCCGGGCGACGGCGACGTGAGCGGCGCCCAGGTGCACGAGCAGGAGGTGGTGTTCGTGGTGGGCGGCCAGCGCGAGGCCCACGCCACTCGCTTCTACGACCGCGCCCTCCTGCGCGCCGGCGACGTGGTGGACGGCGCGGCGGTGATCGAGCAGTTCGACTCGACCACCGTCGTCAGCCCCGGAATGAGCGCGCGGGTGGATCCGCACGGAAACCTGATCGTGGAGGCGCGATGAGCGACACGCAGACCGCACTCGACCCCATGACGCTGCGCGTGCTCGGCGGGGCGTTCGGCGCGATCGCCAAGGAGATGGCGCAGGTGATCTTCCGCACCGCGTTCTTCCAGATCATCCGCGAGGCGGAGGACCTGGGCGCGGGCCTCTACACCGCCGACGGCGAGGAGATCTCCGAGAGCGAGACGACCGCGATGCACTGCGGCTCGATCGGCGCCTACATCCGCGGCCTGAACGAGATCTGGGGCGACGACATCGCCGAGGGCGACGTCTTCCTCCACAACGACCCGCTCCACGGCGCCTCGCACATCGCCGACGTGTGCATTGCGGTGCCGGTGTTCTGGGAGGGCAAGCTCGTGGCCTGGGCCGCCGACACCGCGCACCTCGCGGACCTCGGCGCCGCCTCCGCCGGCCTCTGCACCGACGCCTTCGACTACTTCGCCGACGGCCGCAACTACGCCGCGCTGAAGATCGAGAAGCAGGGCGTCCGCAACGACGAGCTGATCCGCCACATCTTCGAGAACGTGCGCACCCCGGACATCAACCGCGGCGACATCGAGGCGCTCTACACCGCCTCGCAGCTCGGCGCCCGGCGCTTCCGCGGCCTGCTCGAGAAGTACGGGCTCGACGTGGTGATGAGCGCCGCCCACGCCTGGATGGACCACTGCGAGCAGCTGCTGCGGAGGGAGATCGAGAAGGTGCCGGACGGCGACTACGTGGCGCCGGTCCAGTGGATGGACGACGACGCTCGCAACCGCGACGTGCCGCTGAACATCAACGTGACCGTGAAGGTGCGCGGCAGCGACATCACGATCGACCTCACCGGCAGCCACGACGAGGTGGAGACGGCGGTGAACGCGCCGCTCGAGGGCTCCACCAAGATCGCCGCCTACTTCATCGTGCGCTCGATCTTCCTCGACCAGTTCACGCACGACGCCTACATCCCGAACAACGAGGGGATGTTCCGGCCGGTCCACGTCGAGGCGCCCGAGGGCTGTCTGTTCAACCCGCGCTTCCCGCGCGCCACCTACGCGCGCTTCTGCGCCTGCCAGATCGCGGCCGACAGCGTGCTGCTCGCGCTGGCCCAAGCCGTGCCCGAGCAGGTCTCTGCCGGCACCGGCGCCGAGGTGCACGTGATCGCGTTCAGCGGCCTGACGGAGGAAACGCGCGACTACTGGGTCTACGTGCAGGTGAACGAATCGAGCTGGGGCGGCCGCTTCGGCAAGGACGGCATGGACTCGATCGGCTGCCTGATGGAGAACATCCGCAACAACCCGATCGAGGAGGAGGAGCTCTCGTTCCCGATCCGGGTGGAGCGCTACGAGCTGCGCGATGAGGGCCCGGCGCCCGGACGCTGGCGCGGGGGCCTGGGCGTGATCCGCGCCACCCGCTCGCTGGGCGAGGGCTGGGTGACGTCGGAGGCCGAGCGCCAGTACGACCCGCCGAAGGGCCTGTTCGGCGGCCACAACGGCCGCACCGCTATGACCGAGGTGCGCCGCGCCGACGGCACCGTGCTGAACCTGCCCTCCAAGTTCACCTCGTTCAAGCTGCTGGCGGGCGACACGATCGAGTTCCGCACCGCCTGCGGGGGCGGCTACGGGGACCCGCTCGAGCGCGAGCCGGAGCAGGTGGCGCGCGACGTGCGCGACCAGCTGATGAGCGCCGAGAGCGCGCGCACGGACTACGGCGTGGTGCTGGACCCCGTGACGCTCGAGCCAGACCTCGAGGCCACCAAGCGCGAGCGCGCGGCGTTCAGCCGACCGTGATGCCCTCGGGCAGCACGCCGTAGTCGAACTGGGCCGGCTCGCCGCGCTCCTCGCGCAGGCGCGCGCGCAGCTCCTCGGTGGCCTGCTCGTCCACGGCCTCGGCCGCGATCACAACTCCGTAGTCGCGCTCGGCCGACTCGGCTGAGACGAGGTCGCGGTTGCACGTCGCGCAGCACGAACTTGGCGGGCCGCTCCAGCGGGTCGCCGTGGCCGCCCGCTCCGGCGGTGCGGAAGATGAGCCGGTCGCCAGCCTCCACCGGATGGGCGTCCACCTTCGAGGGCAGCTCGATCTCGGTGCCGTCGGCCTTGATCAGCAGCTTGTAGCTGAGCCCGCCGGCCTTGCCGCCGCCGATGCCCCAGGGGCTGATCAGCGCGCGGTCGTCGTGCACCGTGAACGCGCCGGCGCCGGTGAAGAAGTAGTGCTTCTCGATGCCAGTGCCGCCGCGGTGCAGGCCGGCGCCGCCGGAGTCGCGCACCGGGATGTAGCGCTCGATGCGCACCGGGTAGTAGGACTCGGTGTACTCGGACGGCGTGGTGCGGAACATCGGCCACCAGGAGTGACCGTCCAGCCCGTCGGCGATCGGCCGGCCCGGGATGCCGCCGAAGAGCAACTCGACGAACTGGAAGTAGCGGCCCTGGTCGTCCGTGCCCGAGAAGACGAAGGCGGGGCTGGTTCCGTAGCCCGCGGCCATGGCCAGGTCCGGGGCGCTTCTGCCCGAGCGCGCCGCTCTGGCAGTCGAAGAAGCGGGTGTGCGTGTTGACGCGGTTCGACAGCGGCGCGGGGAAGTTCGGGTTCAGCAGCGAGCCCTCCGGCAGCGTGACGTCGAACACGTCGTAGAGCCCGTCGTTGAACAGGATCTGCGGGTCGAAGCACATGATCATGTAGATCCCGAAGAAGAGCTTGCAGAGCCCCTCGTTGATGTGGAAGTTGATCGAGCCGGGCGCCTGATCGGAGGTGCCGGTCCAGTCCACGTGGCAGACGTCGCCCTCGCGCCAGATCGTCAGCACCATCTTGAAGGGGCCGTTGCCCAGGCCGTCGTCGTCCACCCAGTCGGTGAAGCTGACGCGCTCCTCCGGGACGTACTGGCGGATCAGCCGCGCCATGGCCACGCGCGTGCGCTCGAGCAGCGCCTCGCCGGCGGCGGCGAAGGTGTCGCGGCCGAAGCGCTCGCAGATCTCCACCACGCGCCGCTCCGCCGCGCGGCAGCCGCCGATCAGCGCCATCAGGTCGCTGCGGTTCACCTCGGGCGTGCGGGTGTTGTTGAGGATCACGGCGAGTGCGGTCTCGTTCAGCACGCCGTTCTCGAAGATCTTGATCGGCGGGATGCGCAGGCCCTCCTCCCAGATCGAGAGCGCCTCGTTCACCTGGCTGCCGGCGACCTTGCCGCCGACGTCCATCATGTGGCCGAACATCGACGAGAAGCCCACGTGCTCGCCCTCGTGGAAGATCGGCACGATCACGAGCCAGTCGTTGCAGTGCGAGATCGAGCCCTTGCAGAGGTAGGGGTCGTTCAGCAGCACCACGTCGCCCTCGGCGATCGTCGCCGTCGAAGCTTGTCGATCACCTCGGGGATGTAGGAGCCGAACTGGCCGACGATCATCTGGCCGCGCTGGTTGCAGATCATCGGGAACTCGTCGTGCTGCACGCGGATCGTCGGGCGACATGGCGGCGCGGCGCACGACCTCGTCCATCTCGAAGCGCGCGTTCAGCAGCGCGTTCTCGATCAGGTCGAGGGTGATCGGGTCGATCGCGGTCTGGCTCATGCCGGCCTCCGGGGCGATCAGCAGGTTGAGGTGGTGGTCGACGTGGCCACGTGGCCGGGCAGGACGATCGTCGTGGCGTCGTACTGCTCGACGATCGCGTAGCCCGGGATCCGCATGCCGGCGCGCAGCTCGCGCGCGGTCGTAGGTCGGGCACCTCCTGGGGTGCTGCCGCCGGCCCAGACGGCTGTGCGTGCCCGTGCTGCGCGGCGGAGGGGTCGGCCGGGCCGGCATCGTGGCTCGGGATCTCGGGCGAGCGGCAGCCGCCGCGCGCGACCGCGCGCAGGCTGACCAGCTCGGCTCCGCCGGCCAGGCCGAAGCCGTAGAGGCGGTGGTGCACGGCGTCGAAGCGCTCGGCCAGCGCCGGGATCGTCAGCTCGGCGAGCTCGCCGGCCGCGATCTCGATCGGGATCTCGAAGCCCTGGCGCTGGTAGCGCATGTCCACGACGTAGTCGACCGTGCGCTCGGCCGCCGCGACGCGCTCGCCCTCGAGCCAGCCGTCGCGCCTGCGCGGCCAGCGCCGCGCAGCCGCTCGCGCACCTCGTCGGCCGTGGTCGCCGTCGGCGTCGCGGATGAGCGTCTGGCTGAACTCGTTCTTGATCTCGGCGGCGACGAAGCCGAGCGCCGACAGCACGCCGGACTCCGGCGGCACGAGCACCGGGAAGCAGCCGAGCAGCGCGGCCAGCGCGTTGGCGTGCAGCCCGCCCGCGCCGCCGAAGGAGACGAGCGCGAACTCGCGTCGGCGGCAGCCCCTTCTGCACGGTGACCACGCGCAGCGCGCCGAGCATGCTCTCGTTGACGATGTCGACGATCCCGGCGCGCGGCCGCGTGCACGTCGAGCCCGAGCTGGCTGGCGAGCGCGCCCACCGCCGCGTGGGCCGCGTCGACGTCGAGCTCCATCTCGCCGCCGAGCAGCCGCGGCGGCAGGTGGCCGAGCACGACGTTGGCGTCGGTGACGGTCGGCCTCGGTGCCGCCGCGGCCGTAGCAGGCGGGCCCGGGTCGGCCCCCGCGCTCTGCGGGCCGACGCGCAGCGCGCCGGTCACCTCGGCGACGTAGGCGATCGAGCCGCCGCCCGCGCCGATGCTCTCCACCTCGACGGACGGGGCCCGCACCGGGAACTCGCCCACGCGCGGTCTCGCGCGTGATCGATCGGCTCGCCGCCGACGCAGATGGCGACGTCGGTGGAGGTGCCGCCCATGTCGAAGGTGAGGATGCGGTCGAAGCCCGCTCGGCGCGGCGACGAAGGCGGCGCCCTTCACGCCCCCGGCCGGGCCCGACAGGACCGTGTGCACCGGCGATCAGGCGCGCCGAGTCCAGGCTCATCAGGCCGCCGTCGGAGCGCACCACCTGGAGGTCGGCGCCCGGCGCTCACGGCGTCGAGGCCGCGGCTGAGGCTCGACAGGTAGCGGTCGAGCACCGGCGACGACGTAGGCGTTCACCACGGTCGTGACCGTGCGCTCGTACTCGCGGAACTCGGGCATCACGTCGGAGGAGATCGAGACCGGCAGGCCGGGCGCCTCCTCGCGCGCGATCTCGCGCGACCTCGCGCTCGTGCTCGGGGCTCGCGAAGGAGTTCATCAGCGACACGGTGAGCGCCTCGACGCCGCGGTCGCGCAGCTCGCGCCACCGCGGCGCGAGCGGCCGCGGCGTCCAGCTCGCGCACCACCGTGCCGTCGGCGGCCATCCGCCCGGCACCTCGCGCGTGTCCTCGTAGTCCGCGATCGGCTCCGGCTTCTCGTAGATCATCCAGCCGAACAGCGGCCCGGGCGTCCACGCCTCGGCCAGGTGCAGGATCGAGCGCGAGCCCTCGGTGACGATCAGGCCGACGCGCGCGCCGCGGCCCTCGAGCACCGCGTTGGTCGCCACCGTCGTGCCGTGCAGGATCGCGTCGAGGCGCTCCGGGCCGATGCCGGCGATGCGGCCGATCGCCGCGATCCCCTCGAGCACCCCGATCGACTGGTCCTCGGGCGTGCTGGGCGTCTTGGCGAGCCAGACCTGCTCGCTCTCGGTGTCATGTAGGAGCAGGTCCGTGAAGGTCCCGCCCACGTCGATCCCCATCCGCAACATCCGCGACAGCCTATGCGTTGATCCCGCTGTACGTCCAGAAGTCGGACATGCGCGGCCTATCGCAGGGCCCGTGCGCCGGCAGGAGGCCGGCCGCCAAGCCGCCAGCTCGGGACGTACTATGTCGGACATAGCCATGGAGAGCCCCGTCCAGGAAGCCATCAGCGAGGCCGAGATCCGCAGCGCGGTGCGCGAGCTGTGCGCGCACTACCCCGACGAGTACTGGCGCGACGTGGACAAGCGCGAGGCCTACCCGGAGGAGTTCGTCACTGCTCTCACCGAGGCCGGCTGGCTCGCGGCGCTGATCCCGCCGGAGTACGGCGGCGCGGGGCTCGGCATCTCGCAGGCGGCGGTCATCCTCGAGGAGATCCACCGCTCCGGCGGGAACGCCGGCGCCTGCCACGCGCAGATGTACGTGATGGGCACGCTGCTGCGCCACGGCTCCGACGAGCAGAAGCAGCGCGTGGCTGCCCGGCATCGCCGCCGGCGAGCTGCGCCTCCAGGCATTCGGCGTGACCGAGCCGGACGCCGGTCTCGACACCACCGCGATCCGCACGCGCGCCCGCCGCGACGGCGACGTCTACCGCATCGACGGCCAGAAGATCTGGACCTCGCGCGCACTGCAGAGCGACCTGATGCTCCTGCTCGCGCGCACCTCCGAGCCCGAGCCGGAGCGGCGCTGGTTCGGCCTCTCAACCTTCCTCGTGGACCTGCGCGAGGCCGGCGACGCGGTGAAGATCGTCCCGATCGAGACGATGCTGAACCACAACACCAACGAGGTCTTCATCGACGGCCTCGAGGTGCCGGCCGAGAACCTGATCGGCGAGGAGGGGATGGGCTTCCGCTACATCCTCGACGGCATGAACGCCGAGCGGATACTGATCGCCGCCGAGTGCGTGGGCGACGGCCGCTGGTTCGTCGAGCACGCCGCGGCGCACGCGAAGGAACGGGTGGTGTTCAAGCGCCCGATCGGCCAGAACCAGGGCGTGGCGTTCCCGATCGCCTGGGCCTACGCGCGCATCGAGGCCGGCGACCTGATGCGCCGCCGCGCCGCCGAGCTGCACGAGGCGGGCGAGAAGTGCGCGGCCGAGGCCAACATGGCGAAGCTGCTCTGCGCCGACGCCTCATGGCAGGCCGCCAACGCCTGCCTCGACACCTACGGGGGCGTGGGCTTCGCCCGCGAGTACGACGTGGAGCGCAAGTTCCGCGAGACGCGCCTCTACCAGGTGGCCCCGGTCAGCACGAACATGGTGCTGGCGTACCTGGCGCAGAACGTGCTAGGTCTGCCGCGGTCGTACTGAGCTGTTCGGGCGCTTACAGCATCAATAACGGCTGCCCGAGAAGCCGCTGTCCTGCTCCTGCTGGCGGCTGTATCGCCCTAAAGTCAGGACGGTGCCAGTTCGAGCCGCCCTCATTGCTGCCGTAGGCGCTACTCATCCAGGCGCGCCACCGCGGAGTAATCCAGGTCCCCATACCCCGCCTCCATGGCCGCCAGGTAGCGCTCGCGCGCCGCCGCCACCACCGGCATCTCGAGCCCGTGCTCCGCGGCCGCCTCCAGCGCCAGCCCCACGTCCTTCACCAGCAGGTCCACCGGGAACAGCGGGGCCCAGTCGTTGCTCGCGGGCGCGTGCTCCAGCACGCCCGGCACTGGGTAGCGGTTGCGCAGCACGCGCGAGTCGCCGGTTCCGCTCGACACGATCTCGTACACGGCCGCGGGGTCGAGCCCTTCGCTGCGTGCGAGGGCCACCGCCTCCGCCAGCACCGCCATGTGGGTGGCGGCCAGCAGGTTGTTCGTCAGCTTCGTGGCCTGTCCCGATCCGGGAGCGCCCATGTGCCGCACCACGCCACCGAGCTCGTCGAGCAGCGGGCCCACGCGGGCGAACGCGTCGGCGTCGCCGCCCACCATGATCGCGAGCGTGCCGGCGTCGGCGCCACGGGGGCCGCCCGACACGGGCGCGTCGAGCACGAACACGCCGCGCTCCGCGCCGGCCGCGGCCAGGCGGCGGGCCAGGCTCGGCGCCGAGGTGCTCATCTCGAGCACCACGTGGCCGGCGGCGGCGCCCGCCAGCACGCCGCGCTCGCCGGTGAGCACGTCCTCCACGATCGCCGGCGTGGGGAGGCTCGTGATCGTCGCGTCTGCCGCGGCGGCCGCGGCGGCGGGGTCCTCGGCGCGCGTGGCGCCCTCGGCGCAGAGAGCCGCCACGGGCTCCGGCGCGACGTCCGACACCACGACCTCGAAGCCCGCGGCCATCAGCCTGCGGGCCATCGGGCCGCCCATGCGGCCGGCTCCGACGATCGCGACCCTGCGAATCGACGCCCCCATCTCAGCCCCCAGTTCCGGCGGTGAACGCGCGCCGCAGGCACTCGATCTCCACCACCATTGTCGGAATAGCGCGGGCGAACCAGGCCACGGCCCGCTCGATGTCGCGGGCCGCCTCCGCGTCGGGAACGAGCTCCTCGGGCGGCGGGATCGTGCCCGGGGCGATGGCCTCCGCGGCGTACTCGATCAGCTCCGTGCGGCCGCCCCCGAAGCGCGGCGCAAGCGCCAGGCGCCGGATCTCCACCCACGCGGGCGCCGCCAGCACGGGCCAGCCGTGCTCGAACTCGCGCCAGACGCCCGGCACGGTGAGCCCGCCGTGGCAGGCGCGGACGTCGTCGAGCAGGCTTCCGCTTGGCTGCGGCAGCGGCGGCTCCATCACGCCCCGCGCGGGCGGCAGGTCCCTGGCCATCGCGGTGAGCAGCAGGAGATTGCGCGAGTTGGCCTGGTTGTAGCGCTCGAACAGCGCGCTCAGCTCCGCCAGCGACTCGCCCGCCTCGAGTGGCGGCGGAGCCAGCTCGGCGGCGACCCGGGCGGCGATGCCCACGGCGCGGCGCGCGTAGGCGTCCCGGCGCTCGGCGGGTAGCGCCGCCAGCGCATCCACCCCGGCGGCCAGGTAGGCCTCGTGTGCCGCCAGGATCCGGAAGACGGTGGGCACGAACGGCACCCCGAGCGTCTCGCGCAGCCGCGCGTACAGCTCCGCGACCGACCCCGTGGCCTCGTCCTCCGCCACCTCTCCGGAGCCGCGCAGCACCTCGGCCGCGACGTCCCGGCCCGTCCCGTCAGTCACCCGCGTCCGGGTCCGGCTCGTCGGGGGCCTGCTGCGGATGGTTGGTCCACAGCCGCACGTAGGTCTCGCGCAGGAACGCCAGATGCTCGCGCATGTGGCGCTCTGCCTCCTCGGAGTCGCCGGACTCGATCGCGTCGAGGATGTGACGGTGGTCCTCGTTGACCTGGCCGAGCGTGTCCGTGCGTATCTCCTGCCGGCGCATGTTGGTCTGAAGGATGCCGAAGATCGGCTGGCCGGCGATCCGCAGCAGCGTGTTGCCCGCCGCATCGAGGATCGCGCTGTGGAAGAGCGTGTTGAGGGCGAACTGCTGCTCGCTGCCGAGCGTCGCCCGGCTCGACGATGCAGCCGCGCAGGCGCTCCAGGTCCATGTCCGTGCGCCGGCGGGCGGCGCGCCCGGCCGCGAAGGTCTCGAGCAGCTCGCGCGCCTCGAGCATCTCCTCGGCGGAGACGTCCTGCGACTCGTTCAGCAGCGCGATGTTGGCCTTCAGGAACTCCGACACATGGTCGACCGTCGGCAGCGTGACGAAGCTGCCTCCGCCCGCGCCCTTCGCCGTGCGGATCAGGTTCTGCGCGGCCAGCACCCGCAGCGCCTCGCGCACGGTGCCGCGGCTGACCCCGAACTGCCGTGCCAGCACCGCCTCGTTCGGCAGCCGCTGCCCGCGCGGCAGCTCGCCGCGGACGATCAGGTCGCGCAGCTGATCGTGAACCTGCTCGTACGCCTTGCGGACGCGCTGTGATCGGCGCGTCTGGGACGTCGGCCTCGATGTCGGCGGCGTCGGCCATCTGCGTTCTCAGCGGTCCTTTCTCAAAGCGGCGTGAGCATAACTGCGGTGGTCGGCGTCATCAGCGCGACGGCGGCCGGATCCCGTCCCGCTCCAGCAGCCGCCGCGCGATGATCAGCTGCTGGATCTCGTTCGAGCCCTCGCCGATGAGGAGGAGCGGCGCGTCGCGGTAGAGCCGCTCGATCGGGTACTCCTTCGAGTAGCCGTAGCCGCCGTGGATGCGCATCGCGTCGAGCACGATCTCCTCGCAGATCTCGGTGGCGAACAGCTTCGCCATCCCGGCCTCGAGGTCGGCGCGCTCGCCGCGGTCCTTGCGCGCGGCGGCGTCGAGTATCAGCAGCTCGGCCGCGCGGATCTTGGTGGCCATCTGGGCGAGCTTCACCTGGATCTGCTGGTGCTGGGCGATCGGCTTGCCGAACGCCTCGCGCTCCTGGGCGTAGCGGATCGCGTTCTCGTAGGCGGCTGACGGCGATGCCGAGCCCGCGGGCGGCGACGTTCACGCGGCCCAGCTCGATGCCGCCCATGAACTGCCGGAAGCCCTGCCCGATGCCCTCCTCGCCGCCGAGCACGTTCGCGGCGGGCATGCGGAAGCCGTCGAACACGAGCTCCGTCGACTCCACGCCCTTGTAGCCGAGCTTCTGGAGCGGCGGCGGGATCGTGAGCCCGGGCATCTCGCTGACCTCCGGCTCCTTGCGCACGATGAACGCCGTCATGCCGGTGTGGCGCGGAGACGCCTTTGGGTCGGTCACGGCCAGCAGCATCACGATCCCGGCCCGCAGGCCGTTCGTGACCCACATCTTCTGCCCGTCTGATCACGTACTCGTCGCCGTCGCGCACCGCGCGCGTGCGGATCGCCTGCACGTCCGAGCCCGCGTGCGGCTCGGTCATCGAGAACGCCGAGCGCACGTCGCCGCGCGCCATCTGCGGCAGCAGCTCGTCCTTCTGCTCCGGGGTCCCGAACGTCTTGATCATGAACGAGGCGATGAAGTGCGTGTTGATCACCCCGGACAGCGAGATCCAGCCGCGCGAGAGCTCCTTGACGATCAGCGCGTAGGTGGTCAGGTCGAGCCCGAGCCCCCCGTACTCCTCCGGGATCGTCGTGCCGAACAGACCCAGCTCCCGCATGGTCTCGACCATCTCGTACGGGGAACTCGTCGGCGTGCTCGAAGCGGGAGACGTTCGGCAGCACGTCGCGGTCGACGAACTCGCGGATCGTGCGCAGGATGTCCTGACGCTCCGTCGCTCGCTGGCTCCGCTCATCGGGCCAGCTCTCGCGAGGCGCCGGCCAGCGCGCCCAGGAAGCCGAGGTCGGCCTCGACCGCTCGAGCCCCAGCACCGCGGACTCGATCCGCTCCACCTCGGCCTGCGGCAGCGCCAGCGAGGCGTTGGTGCGGAACTTGTCCACCACCTCGGCCGTGCCCATCGGGTTCTCGGGGTCGCCGCGCTGGTAGAGCAGCGTGCGCTCGATCACCCGGCCGTCCTTGGTGCGGATGCGCGCGCCGCCCGGGAAGGCGCGGCCGGCGGTCTCGAAGTCCTCCACCTCGTAGCGGATCGTCGCCCGCCAGGTCGAGCACGTCCTGGTCGGCGATCGCCTCGTCGGTGTAGGTGGACACGTCCACCCGGCCGTGCGTGAGGTACGAAGCCACCGAGTACGGGAGCTAGAACTTGGCCTCGTACTCGCTGCGCGGGTGCGCCTTGTCGGCGCTCGGCTCGAGCACCAGCGCGACGCCCGCCGGCGGGGACACCACCACGAGCTCCTCGATGTCCGGCAGCTCGATCGACTCCTCGGTGACGGCCGCGATCGTGGCATCGAGCGGGGCGTGCAGGTAGTGGCAGGCGGGGTAGGGCTTGAACGCGATGCGCGGGGTCTCCCAGCGCACGCCGAGGTCGCCGAGCTGGCTCTCGACGTCCACGTCGTCGCCGCGCAGGAACGCGTTGTAGAGGCCGAAGCGGCCCTCCAGCACGGTGCGCGGGCCGGTGGCGCCGTGCGCGGCCAGCGCCGCGGCGGTCACGCCGCTGCTGGTGGCGAAGCCGGCGTGGAGGCGCTTGGTGGAGGAGCCGTCGGAGAGGAACTCGAGGATGCCGGCGGCCAGGCTGCCGGCGATGCCGAGCGCCTGGGTGGTGGTCTCGGCGTCGAGGCCGCGCAGCTTGCAGGCCGCGGCGGCGGCGCCGAACACGCCGGCGATCGCGGTGGGGTGGAAGCCGCGCGCGTGGAACGCCTCGCCGGCCGCCATCCCGATCCGGATGGTCACCTCGTTGCCGGCCACGAGCGCGACCAGCAGCTCCTCGCCGCTCGCGCCCACCTGCTCGCCCACGGCCAGCGCCGCCGGGACGCCACGGCCACGCTGACGTGCGCGACCGCGCCGGGATGCGTGTCGTCGAAGTCGAGCGCGTGGCAGCCGGCGCCGTTCACGAGCGCGGCGTCGCGGGCGGTGAGCCCGTGCGGCACGCCGATGGCGGACGCCGGTCCCGCGCCGCCCTCGCGGCCATCGCCTCGCGGACGTACGGCGCGGTGTCGAGGGCGTGCGCCGCCAGGCCGCAGCCGAGCGTGTCGAGCAGGTGAAGCTCGGCCGCGTGCGGCCACCTCGGCAGGGATGTCGTCGAGCGTGAGCGACGAGGCGAAGGAGGCAAGTCTCTGTGCGGGGGTGCTCATCGGACTCCTTTCGAGAGCGCGGGTCTCAGACCGCCCACTCGGCGTCGGTGTGGGGGAAGGTGTCGGCGACCTCGGGGGCGTCGCGCTTGTAGACCATGAAGGTGCGGCGAAACTCGATCACGACCTCGCGCTTCTGGTTGATGCCCCTGGTCCGGATCGAGACGATCCCCACGTTGGGGCGCGAGGCGGACTCACGCAGGTCGAGGATCTCGCTCTCGGCCCAGAGCGTGTCGCCCTCGAAGACGGGCCGCGGCAGCTTGATGTCGGTCCAGGAGAGATTGGCCGTGGCGTTCTCGCTGGTGTCGGGAACGGTCATCCCGGTGACCAGCGCGAGCGTGAAGGCGCTGTTCACGAGCGGCTTGCCGAAGGGCGTGCCCTTCGCGTAGTGCTCGTTGAAGTGCATCTGGTTCGTGTTCAGCGTCAGCAGCGTGAACCACTGGTTGTCGGTCCTCGTCACCGTCTTGCCGAGCCGGCTCGGGTAGACGTCGCCCACCTGGAAGTCCTCGAAGAACCGACCGCGCCACTCCACGGGCGCGCGCTCGTCAGCAGCCGACAATTGGGTCCTCCTTGGTCGAGGAGCAGCGTCTTCACCGCCGGGAAGACGCGCAGATTTATAAGTCAGACTTTGGTCTGGGTCAACCTGCGGCAGTGTACGCTCCCCTCGCCGACGGGTGGGCGCGATCGCGAGCATTCATCTTCGTTTCGGACCCCTTAATATGCTCGCGGGCTGTCGGCGCTGGACTCGCGAGAGTGCGCCCGACGGCTTGACAGTGCTGATGTCAGGCATAAGACTCGTCGGCCGCGAGGCAGTTGTTTCGAGGGCGACGACGGGGAAGGAGCTGGTGGCGTGAAGGCGGTGCGCATCTACGAGTTCGGCGGCTCGGATTGCCTGCAGCTCGAGGAGGTCGAGGACCCGCAGCTCGAGCCGGGGCACGTGCGCATCAAGGTGCACGCCTGCGCGCTCAACCACGTGGACGTCGACATCCGCGAGGGCGTCTCGCGCTTCGAGATCAACTTCCCGCACATCCTCGGTCTCGAGGTCGTGGGCTCGATCGCGGAGCTCGGCCCCGACGTCGACGGCGACTGGCAGGTCGGGGAGCGCGTGATGCCCTACCTGCTCGGTGGCGACGTGTTCATCGGCGTGGCCGGGCCCGGGCGGCTTCGCCGAGTACATCGTCGCGCCCACCAAGCAGCTCGTGAAGGTCCCCGACGAGCTGAACGACAACGACGCGGCGGCCCTCCAGGTTGCCTTCGGCACCGCCTGGCACATGCTCTTCACCCGCGGCCGCCTCTCGATCGGCGAGACCGTGATGATCAACTCGGTGTCCGCCGGCATCGCGTCGGCGGCCGTGCAGCTGGCCAAGCTCGGCGGCGCCTACGTGATCGGCACCTCCAGCTCGGCCGAGAAGCTCGACGCGCGCAGCCGCCCTCGGCATGGACGCGGGCATCGACTACACGACAGGAGGACGTGCCCGCGCGCGTGGCGAGCTGACCGGCGGCAGCGGCGTGGACCTCGTCTTCGAGCACGTGGGCGGCGACCTGTTCCAGAAGGGGATCGAGTCCCTCTCCCAGGACGGCCGGCTCGTCACCTGCGGCGCCCACTCGGGCGAGGTCGTGCCCTTCGACATCATCCCGTTCTTCCGCAGCCAGCACTCGATCATCGGCTCGTTCGTGTACTCACGCGAGGAGCTCGAGACGGTGCTGAAGCTCGGCGCCCGGGGGCAGATCAAGCCCCTGGTCGCGGCGACCTTCCCGCTCGAGGAGACTAAGGCCGCGATGGACACCTTGGAGGCCCGTGAATTCTTCGGGAAGATCCTCGTCACCCCTGAACGCACTCGAACCCGACCGACGTTGGAGCGATAAATGAGACGCCTTGGAGTAGACGTTGGCGGCACCTTCACCGATCTCATCTTCGTCGACGACGAGAGCGGCAAGATCGAGATCCACAAGCTGCCGACCACCCCTGACGACCCCTCCATCGGGACGGTCGACGGGATCGAGCGGCTGAGCGCCGCGGTCGGGCGTCACGCCGGCGGACCTCGACCAGGTCTTCCACGGCACCACGATCGCCACCAACATCGTGATCGAGCACAACGGCGCCCGCGTGGGCATGATCACGACCGAGGGCTACCGCGACATCCTCCACATCGCGCGGCACAAGAAGCCGCTCAACTTCTCCAACTACCAGGACCTCCCCTGGCAGGCGTTCCCGCTGGCGCGCCGCCGCGACAGGCTGACGGTGCCGGAGCGGATCACCGCCGAGGGCGACATGCTCGTGCCGCTCGACGAGGAGCGCGCCCGCGAGCAGGTCAGGCTCCTGCGCGAGCGCGGCGTCGACTCCGTCGCCGTCTGCTTCCTGTTCTCGTTCCTCAACCCCGAGCACGAGGCGCGCGTGGCCGAGATCGTGCGCGAGGAGTTCCCGGACGCGTTCCTGTCGGTCTCCTCCGAGGTGCTCCCGCAGTACCGCGAGTACGAGCGCTTCTCCACGGTCGCGCTGAACGCCTACGTGGGCCCGCGCGTGGCCTCGTACGTGCGCCGGCTCGAGGACGAGCTGCGCCGCCTCGGCGTGCGCACCGGCGCTCCACCTGATGACCTCGGCGAGCGGCGTCGCCACCGCCCAGGGCGCGGTCGAGCGCCCGGTGAACCTGCTGATGTCCGGCCCGGTCGCCGGCGTGGTGGGCGGCATCTGGATCGGCCGCCAGGCCGGCTTCGAGAACGTGATCACGCTCGACGTCGGCGGCACCTCCGCCGACATCGGCCTCGCGCAGCAGCGGCACGCTGCGGATGAAGCACCTGCTCGACACGCGCGTGGGCCCCTACCAGGCGATGATCCCGATGGTCGACGTCGACACGATCGGCGCCGGCGGCGGCTCGATCGCCTACGTGGACGGCGGCGGCATCTTCCGCTCCGGTCCGCGCTCGGCGGGCGCCGTCCCGGGCCCCGCCGCCTACGGCCGCGGCGGCACCGAGCCCACGTCCACCGACGCGATGGTCAACCTCGGCTGGCTCGCCGCGGAGAACTTCCTCGGCGGCGGCATGGAGCTCAACCCCGAGCTGGCGCGCGCGTCGTTCGAGGGCGTGGCCGAGACCCTCGGCATGTCGATCGAGGAGGCCTCGATGGGCGCCATCCGGATCTCCAGCGCCACGATGGTCCAGTCGATCGAGGAGAACTCGGTGCGCAAGGGCTTCGACCCGCGCGACTTCGCGCTCGTCGCCGAGGGCGGCGCCGGACCGGCCTTCGCCGCCGCGATCGCGGTCGAGGTCGGCACGCCGGCCGTGATCGTGCCGCCGTACCCGGGCGTGACCGCGGCCATGGGCCTGCTGGCCACCGACGCCGTCTACGAGTACGTGGCCACCACCTACCAGAAGCTGTCGGAGCTGAACGCCGACGGAGATGGAGAAGCGCTTCACGGAGCTCGAGGCTCAGGCCAGCGATCAGCTGGCGGCCGACGGCATCGCGGACGACCGGAAGGTCATCCAGCGCGTGGCCGACTGCCGCTACCTCGGCCAGGGCTACGAGCTGCGCGTCGACTGTCCTTCGGGCGCGATCGACGACGCCTGGGTCGCGAAGATCACGCGCCGACTTCCACGACGCCCACGAGCGCGAGTACTCGCGCCGCTTCGAGGGCTCGGACATCGAGATCCCCAACATCCGGGTGCGCGGCGTCGGCCTGATGCCGCCGCTCGAGATGCCGGAGATCGAGCAGGACGAGGCGATCGCCCCGGACGCCCTGCGCCAGGAGCGCAAGGCGTGGTTCCAGGTGGACGGGGAGCTGCTCGAGCTGCGACACCAAGTTCTACGCGCGTGAGTCGCTCAAGGCGGGCAACCGGATCGAGGGGCCGGCGGTGATCGTCCAGTACGACTCGACCACGGTGGTGCCGCCGGGCCTGGTCAGCGAGATCGATCGCTTCGGAAACATCGTCATCTGGATCGACGAGTCCGCGCGCGGCACGCTTCAGGGCGCCGCAGGCGCGACGGTCGGCTAGTCAACTTCGAAACAGGAGACGCGAGATGTCAGTCGCCAACTATGAGGTAGGACAGAACCCCGGCGCACCGACGCGTTCCCGGGTTGAGGTCGACCCGATCACCCTGCGAGTGCTGGGCGGCGCGTTCCACGCGATCGCCAAGGAGATGTCCGGCGTCCTGTTCCGGATGTCGTACTCGTCGATCATCCGCGAGTCCGAGGACCTCGGCGCCGGCCTCTTCGACGCCCAGGGCCGGGAGCTGTGCGAGTCCGACTCCACGCCGATGCACATCGGCTCGCTGCCCTGGTACATCCGCGGCTTCCTCGATCGCCTCGAGGGCGATATCGAGGACGGCGACGTGATCATCCACAACCACCCGTACCTCGGGGCGTCCCACAGCCCCGACATCGCGGTGGCGGTGCCGATCTTCCACGAGGGCGAGCTGCTCGGCTTCGCCGCCGTCACCGCTCACGTGCTGGACGTCGGCGGCTCGTACCCGGGCATCAACGCGGACGCCTTCGACGTCTACGCGGAGGCCAAGCTCTACAACGGGCTGCGCTGGTACAAGGCCGGCGAGCTGAACCAGGACGTCGACCGCATGGTGTTCGACAACGTGCGCACGGAGACCATGAACCGCGGCGACATGAACGCGATGATGGCCGCCTGCATCCTCGGCCGCGACCGCCTGCTGCGGCTGGTCGAGCGCTACGGCGCCGACGTGGTGATGACCTCGGCCTACGAGTGGATGGACTACTCGGAGAAGATGCTGCGCGAGCAGATCGCGAAGATCCCGGACGGCGAGTACACCGCCCCGACCGCGTGGCTCGACGACGACGCCCGCAACCGCGGCGTGCGCCTGCGCGTGGAGACGAAGGTGATCGTCGAGGGCGACGGCATCACGATCGACGTGAGCGGCTCCCAGGCGGAGGTCCCGACCGGCTACAACGTGCCGTTCGAGGGCTCGCTCCTGGTCGGCTGCTACTACGCGGTCCGCACGCTGCTGCTCGACGAGACGACCTTCCCCGAGCACGTGCCCCAGAACGACGGCGTGTTCAGGCCCGTGACGGTGATCGCGCCGAAGGGGACGATCTTCAACCCCAACTTCCCGCGCGCGTGCTTCTCGCGCTTCTGCCAGGTGCAGCGCGTGGTGGACAACACGATCCTGGCGCTCAGCGACCAGCTGCCCGAGCAGGTCACGGCGGGCAACTCGGCCGGGATCCACTTCTGCTCCTACTCGGGCTTCCTGCCCTCGTCGGGCGAGTACTGGCTCTACCTCGAGGTCAACGAGGGCTCCTACGGCGGCCGCTACGGCAAGGACGCCATGGACTCGGTCGACAACCTGATGGCCAACACGCGCAACAACCCGATCGAGGAGCTCGACCTGCGCTTCCCGCTGCGCTGCGACCAGTACGAGCTGCGGCCGGAGCCCGCGGCGCCGGGCCGCTGGCGCGGAGGCGTCGGGATCATCCGGCGCAACCGCTTCCTCGTGGACGGCACCTACTCCTGCGAGGGCGACCGCCAGTACCAGGAGCCGCGCGGGATCCACGGCGGCTGGGACGGCCTCACCGCGTCCACGCACAAGAACCCGGGCACGCCGCAGGAGGAGTACCTCGAGGCGAAGGTCACCGGCATCGAGTTCAAGGCCGGCGAGTTCATCGAGTTCCGCGAGCCCAACGCGGGTGGCTACGGCGACCCGCTCGACAGGCCACCGGCGATGGTGCGCGAGGACGTGCTCGACGACTTCACCACGATCGACCTGGCCCGCGAGGCCTACGGCGTGATCTTCGTGGACGAGGGCGACCTGGAGATCGACGAGGAGGCCACCAAGAGCCGGCGCGACGAGATCCGCGCCTCGCGCAACGGCGACCGCGACTCGCTCGAGCGGCTGTTCAGCCGCGCGGAGGGCCTGCTGCCCTCGAACAGCCCAACCTCCGAGGCGGGAAACAGCGCCTTCGGCATGGTCTAGGCGCATGTCCGTTCAAGAGTCGGGAGCCCCTGCTGGCCCGCTAGGTGCGGGGCTCGATGTCTCGGCGGTCGAGGCGGCCGCCCAGGTGCGGGCGGGCACCCTGTCGCGCGCTCGAGCTCACCGACGCCTACCTCGAGCGGATCGCGCAGTTCGAGCCCGAGTTCAACTCGTTCCGGACGATCACCGCAGATTCCGCGCGCGCGCGCGCGAAGGAGATCGACGAGCAGGTGGCCCGCGGGGAGGACCCCGGCCCGCTCGCGGGCGTGCCGCTGGCGCTGAAGGACAACATCGAGGTGGCCGGCGTGCCGATGACGGCGTCGAGCGGCTTCCTGCGCGACAACGTGGCGAGCTCCGACGCGCCGGTGACCACCGGGCTGCAGGATGCCGGGGCGGTGCTGCTCGGCAAGCTGCACATGTCCGAGTGGGCGATCGGCGGCACCACCCAGAACGTGCACTTCGGCGTGGGCCACAACGCCTGGGACCACGATCGCGTGCCGGGCGGCTCGAGCGGCGGCTCCGGCGCCGCCGCGGCGGCCGACCTCGCGCTGGTCACGATCGGCACCGACACCGGCGGCTCCATCCGCCTGCCCGGCGCGCTCAACGGCGTGATCGGCCTGCGCCCCACGCACGGGCGCGTGAGCAACCGCGGCTCGCTGCCGGTGGCCTGGTCGTTCGACACGATCGGCCCCCTCTGCCGGCGCGCGGAGGACGCGGCGCTGGTCCTCGGGGCGATCGCGGGCTACGACCCCGGCGACCCGGTCAGCGTGAACGTGCCGGTCGACGACTACATGGGCGCCCTCACCGGCGACGTGAAGGGGCTGAAGCTGGGCGTGCTCGGCGGCGACTTCCGCGGCCCACCGCTGCTCCCCGAGGTGGCCGCTCGCCTGGACGATGCCAAGGGCGTGCTGCGCGGGCTCGGGATGCGGACCGGCGAGGCATTGCTCGACGGCAACCAGCGCGCGGTGGAGCTCACCGCCGACCTGCTGCTCTCCGAGGCCGCGGCCTTCCACGCCGAGCGCCTGGCCGAGAACCCGGGCGGCTTCGCGCAGGACGTTCAGACGCGCCTGCGGCGCGGCCAGGCTGTGACGGGCACCGGCTACGCCGCCGGGCGCCAGGAGCAGCGGATCTGGCGCCGCAGGGCGGTGGAGCTGCTCGAGGAGTACGACGTGCTGCTGTCGCCGGCCTGCCCGATCCCGGCCCCGCTGATCGCCGAGAGCGACCCGCTGCCGATGACCGGCGTGCTGGCCCACTTCACCTCGGTCTGGGTGCTCGCGGGAGTGCCGGCGATGGTGGTGCCGATCGGCTTCGTGGACGGCATGCCCGTGGCCATGCAGCTCATCGGGCGTCACTTCGACGAGGCGATGCTGCTGCGGGTGGCGCACGCCTACCAGCAGGCCACGGACTGGCACCTGCGCCGGCCGCCGGCCCCTGCCTAGGGACGACGCTCGCCTTGAGCGACACCTCCACAGCCGCGTCGCTTCCGCTGGAGGACGTGCGGGTGGTGGCGGTCGAGCAGTACGGCGCGGGCCCCTGGGGCACGCTTCAGCTGGCGGACCTCGGCGCGGAGATCATCAAGATCGAGGACCCGTCGTCGAACGGCGACGTCGGCCGCTACGTGCCGCCGTTCCAGGACGAGGAGGACTCGCTCTTCTTCGAGACCTTCAACCGCAACAAGAAGAGCGTGTCGGTGGACCTGCGCCTGCCGGAGGGGCGGCGTGTGCTCGAGGATCTGGTGCGCGAGTCCGACGCCGTCTACTCGAACCTGCGCGGCGACCAGCCCTCCAAGCTGCGGCTGACCTACGACGACCTGAAGGGGATCAACCCGCGCATCGTCTGCGTGTCGCTCTCCGGCTTCGGGATGACCGGCCCGCGCGCCACCGAGGCGGGCTACGACTACGTGGTCCAGGCGATGACCGGCTGGATGAGCCTCACCGGCGACCCCGACGGCCCGCCCACCAAGAGCGGGCTGTCGCTCGTGGACCTGAGCGGCGGCTACGTGTCGGCGCTGGCGCTGATGGCCGGGCTCCACCGCGCGCGCCGCGACGGCGTGGGCTGCGACGCCGACATCTCGCTGTTCGAGACGGCGCTCCACCAGCTGATGTACGTGGGCACCTGGGCGGCGACCGGCCAGTGGACGCCGCGCCGGATGCGGGACTCCGCGCACCCGTCGATCGTGCCCTTCCAGGCCTTCGAGACCTCGGACGGCTGGATCACGGTGGCCTGCGCGAAGCAGAAGTTCTACGAGCGGCTGTGCGAGGTGATCGAGCGTCCCGACCTGATCACGGACGAGCGCTTCGGCGATTTCGCCGCGCGCGACCAGAACCGCGACGCGCTGCTGCCCGTCATCGCGGACGTGCTGCGGGGCAAGGCGACGCTCGAATGGGCGGAGATCTTCACCGAGGCCGGCGTGCCGAACGGGCCGGTCAACGACGTGGTGGGTGCGCTCGAGGACCGCCAGACCCTGGCCCGCGGCGACACCGTGGACATCGAGCATCCGCGTTTCGGATCCGTGCACCACATCGCCTCGCCGCTGCGGCTGAGCGGCCCGGACCACCCGCTGCGGCGCGCCCCCTTCAGGGGCGAGCAGACGTACGACCTGCTGCGCGATCTGTGCGGCTACGACGACGAGCGACTGGCGGAGCTGCGCGCGGGCGGCGTCTTCGGCGATCCGCCGCCCGACGCGGTCGGCGACGTCAATCGAATGCAGTCAACACAGCGATAGGAGTCATCCATGAGCGATGTGCAGACATCCGTCAGCGACATGATCGAGGTACGTGGCGCGAACCTGTGGCACGAGATCACGGGTGAGGGGGAGCCGGTCGTCCAGATCCACGGCTCCGGCTTCGGGCACTTCAATTTCGGCCCGGCCACTCCGATCCTGAGCAAGGAGTTCCGCTGCATCGACTACGACCAGCGCGGCTACGGCCAGTCGGAGAAGCCCGAGCAGGACTACGACCTGGAGGTCTGGGCCGACGACGTCGTGGGCCTGATGGACGCGCTCGACATCGACAAGGCGCACATCCACGGCACCTCGATGGGCGGCATGGTGGCGATCATCGTCGGCGGGAAGTACCCGGACCGCGTCCAGTCGGTCGTGATCAACTGCGCCGCGGCGAAGCTCGGCTTCTCCGGCCAGCTCGTGTTCAAGAACTGGATCGACCTGATCAAGCTCGAGGGCTGCGGCAGTCGCATCCTTGCCGAGCTGATCGCGTGGCAGTGCCTCTCGCGCGCGTACATGGAGACGCCCGAGGGCCAGGCCGGCGTGGACACGATCCAGCAGATCCTGCGCGACGCCAACGAGGACCGCGTGATGATCGACGCGTGCCAGGCGATGATCGACATGGACCTGCGCGAGTGGGTGCCGAAGATCAGCTCTCCGGCGCTGGTAGTGGGCGGCGACGAGGACGTGATGACGCCGTTCGACCAGGGACCGAACGGCGCCGGCCAGCAGTGGATCGCCGACAACCTGCCGAACGGCGACCTGGCCGTGATCCGCGGCTCGAACCACTCCACGATCTTCGACGGCACCGAGGAGCATTGCCGGGTCGTGGGCGAGTTCTTCCGGGCCCACCCCGGCGCCGCCTGACCGACACTTCGCGTGCGGCGCCCAGCTTGGCCTGGGCGCCGCTCCGCGAACTGCTTACTTCCCGCTCTCCAGGATCTCCTTGAAGAACGCGGTGATGACCTCGGTGGCCTCCTCGGGGGCCTCGAGCAGGTCGGCGTGGCCGATCGTCGGGAACTCGTAGAGGCGCGCCCAGTCGGGCACCCGCTCGACGATCTGGCGCACGCTGTAGCCCGAGGGAGCGAGGTCGGGCGGGGTCATCGTGTCGCGCGAGCCGTTGGTGAACAGGATCGGGCGCTTGATCTGGTCGACGAGCGGCTCGAGGTCCATCGTCTCCATCGCGAGGCACGCCTGGCGCACCGTGTAGGGAGAGTTCTGGGCGACGATCGTGAACACGTTGTTGAAGATGTCGGGGTTCTCCTCGATGAAGTCCGCCCCGACGGCCTGGATGGTGAGCAGCTCGACGAAGTCGTCGAGCGGCAGCGCCTCGCACTGCTGGCGCCAGTTGCGGAACATCGTGCGCCGGTAGACGTCACAGCGCGCCATCGCGCAGTCGGCGCAGGAGGCGATCGTCTTCTCCGGGTACTTGGCGGTGAAGGCCAGGGCGATCATGCCGCCCATCGAGGTGCCGTGGTTGAGGCAGCGGTCGATCCCGAGCGCGTCGAGCAGGCCGGCGCCCTCGTCGGCCCAGCCCTCGATCGTGTAACCGGTCAGCGGCTGGGTGGAGCGGCCGTATCCCGAGGCGTCGAAGCTGAGCAGGCGGAAGTTCTCGCGCATGCCGTCGTTCACCGAGTTGAAGTTGGCCCGCCCGAACAGCGACCCGCCGAATTGCAGGATCAGCGGTGCGTCCTCGGGGCCCGTGAACTCGTAATAGAGGCGAACGTCGCCTACGTCTGCGAACGGCATGGAAGCTCCTCTCGCTCCTCAGTGTCAGTGACCAGCCTGCGCCGACGCCCGATGTTGTATACAACTGAATACCGTGACGTCGATCGGCAATCCTACAGGGCCGCGCGCGATGCCTTCGGCCGCCCCGGCCGGGTGGCGCCGATGAACCCCGCCCCGGGCTTCGAGGTCCTGCGGGCGAGCCTGCTCGACACCCTCATCGGGGATCTGCGCGCGCGCTTCGAGGTCGATCGCTGCACCCTGCGGCTCGACGTGCCCGGCGACATCTATCCCGTCGTGTACGAGGCCCGCACCGACCGCACGCGCAGCCTGGTCGGCGACACGAGCGTGCCCGTGCGCGGCCAGCCGGTCGTCGAGGCGCTGCTCAGGGGAGCCGATCAGATCGTCCAGCCCGACTCGCGCGCGGCATCGGACGATCCTGCCTTCGTGGCGATGCTCGAGCTCTACGGCATCGCCGCCCAGGTCGTGACGGCGATCCGCGACGACGAGCGGCTGCTGGGGATGATCTCGCTGCACGAGCTCTCCGGCCCGCGGGAATGGAGCCACGAGGAGCTCCAGCTCGCCTCCGGCGCCGCCGACATGGTGGCCGCGCTGCTCGGAGTCGAGGGCTAGTGACCGTCCACGTCAAGGTCGACGCCGACAAGTCGATCCTGGCGAGCCCGGCGAACAGCCACAACCGCATCTGGCCAGATCTCCCGCCGGTCGTCTCCGTCGACCCCGGCGAGCAGCTGGTCGTCGAGCTGCGCGACGGGATGGACGGGCAGCTCGACCGCGAGAGCGACGCGAGCACGCTGGAGTCCGTCGAGCTCGGCGCCAACCACCCGCTGACCGGCCCGATCGAGGTTCGCGGCGCTCGCCCCGGCGACGTGCTCGTGGTCGAGATCGAGAGCATCGAGCCGGGCAGCTTCGGCACCACCGCGATCCTGCCCGGCTTCGGCCTGCTGACCGAGGGGTTCGATCGCCCGGTCTTGGTCCGCTGGGAGATCGAGGATGGGGTGGCCCGCTCGGCCGACATGCCGGGAATCGCGATCCGCGGTCGGCCGTTCCTCGGCTGCGTGGGGGTGGCGCCGTCGTGGGAGCTGTTCGAGCGAGCGAGCGCCCGGGAGGACGCGCTGGCCCAGACGGGAGCGATGGTGCTGGGTCCCGAGGCGCCGTCCGCTCGGCCCGCGATCGAGCCGTACGCCTCGCGCGCGCTGCGCACGATCCCGCCGCGCGAGAACGGCGGGAACCTCGACGTGCCTCAGGCGGGCCCGGGCAGCCGCGTGCTGCTGCCGGTGCATGTCGAGGGGGCGATGTTGTCGCTGGGCGACGCGCACTTCGCACAGGGCGACGGCGAGGTCTGCGGCGTAGCGATCGAGGTCGCCGCCACGGCGACCGTGACCGTCTCGCTGCGCCGCTCGGAGGACGTGCGCTGGCGACCCACGTTCCCGGCGATCGAGTTCGACGAGCCCGCGCTCGCCGCCCCGCGGCCCTGCTTCCTGACGATGGGCATCCCGGTGGACGAGGACGGCGTGAACCACGACATGGACTTCACCCTCGCCGCCCGGCGCGCCCTCGGCGAGCTGGTGGACTGGCTCGAGGCCGAGCGCGGCCTGACCCGCGAGCAGGGCTTCGTCCTGGCGAGCGTGGCGGCCGATCTCCGCGTGGCGGAGGCGGTCAACGTGCCCAACGGGCTGGTGGTCTGCCGCCTGCCGCTGGACGTTTTCGAGAGCTGACGGCTTGCAGTAAGGGCAAGCTCCTCTGGGGACGGCCACCGTCCTGACTTTTCCGGCTATAGGACGGAAAAGTCAGGACAGCGCCGGCACCGGCGCCGGCTAAGCCTCGACCAGCGTCTCCGTCAACCGTTCCCGCACCGCGGCACCCGCCTCGGCCGTCCCTGCGGTTCCGCCGAGGTCGACCGTGCGCGTCGCCGGGTCCGCCGTGACCAGCTCCACCGCGCGCTCGAGTCCGCGCGCGGCGCGCTCCTCGCCGAGGAACTCGAGCATCAGGGCCACCGACAGGATCTCCGCCACTGGGTTCGCGATCCCCTTCCCCGCGATCGTCGGGGCGGAGCCGTGGATCGCCTGGAACAGGCTGGGGTTCGCCCGGGAGGGATCGAGGTTGGCGCTCGGGCCGGTGCCGAGGCTGCCGGCCACCGCCGCGGTGATGTCCGTGAGGATGTCGCCGAACAGGTTGCTGGCCACCACCACGTCGAGCGAGGCCGGGTCGGTGACGCAGCGGGCGGCCAGGGCGTCGACCAGGGCGAGCTCGTGCTCGATGTCCGGGAAGTCGGCCGCCACCTCGCGCGAGACCTCGTCCCAGAACGGCATCGCATGCTTGAGGGCGTTCGACTTCGTGCAGCTGGTCACCCGAGAGCGACCACGCGACTGGGCGTACTCGAACGCGTAGCGGATCACTCGCTCGATGCCGGTGCGCGTGAACACCGACGTCTCGATGCCCACCTCCATCGGCCGTCCTCGGTGCGCCCGGCCGCCGATGCCGGAGTACTCGCCCTCGGTGTTCTCGCGCACCACCACCACGTCGAAGTCCCCGGGCCCGACGTCACGCAGCGGGCTTTCCACGCCCGGCAGCAATCGTGACGGGCGCAGGTTGATGTACTGGTCGAACGCTTGGCGCAGAGCCAGGATCGTGCCCCACGTCGACACCGTGTCCGGCACCCGCGGATCGCCCACCGGGCCGCACAGGATCGCGTCGAACGAGCGCAGGTGCTCCGGCAGCTCGGGGTCCATCGGGGCCCCGTGCTCCAGGTACCGGCCCGCGCCCGCCTCGTGCCGCTCCACCTCCACGCCGAACCCGCCGAGGTCGGCGGCCGCCTCGAGGGCGGCCTCCGCCTCGGCCATGATCTCCGGCCCGATGCCGTCGCCGGTCAGCGCGGCAATCCGGTAGCGGCGCGTCCCGCCCGCGCCGCCTCCGTTGTCCGTCACGCGAGGGCCGCTTCGCTGTCGGCCGCGGCCAGGGCCATCGCCTTGATCATCGCGGTCTTGTCGACGTTCGGCTTCGGGTAGGCCTTGCGGCTCTGCGACAGGTTGAGCGCCAGCACGGTCTCCGCCAGCTTGTAGGTCAGCGGGCCCGGGTTGATCACCGGCACCGGGAGCACCTCGTTGAGGTACGCGGCCGACTGGTGCATCGTCGTCGAGCCGAGGCAGATCACGTCGGCCCCGTCCTCGACGCACTGGAGGCCGGCGTCACGCAGCTTCGGGAACACGACCTCCTCCTTGCCGCCGAGCAGGTTCTCGACGTCCGGGGGCAGTGTTGATCGAGCGGATCGAGACCAGGTGGTTCTGGAGGCCGTACTCCTGCGTGCACTTCTTGTACAGGTTGATCCAACCGTCCCATTGGGTCAGCACAGAGAACTTGTTCCCGAGCATGAGCGCCATCAGGTAGGACGACTTGCCGGGCGTGATCACCGGGATGTCGAGCACGGAGCGCAGCGCGTTGGCGCCGGAGTCGCTCATCGTGTCGATGCAGATGGCGTCGTAGCCCTCCTCGGCCGCCTCGATGCCGGCCTCGAACATCGAGAAGTCCGCAAGGACGTAGTCGTGGTAGCTGTCGTAGAGAGCGGGGCCCGCCTTCACCGGCTTGTAGTCGAGCTCCATGTCGGGGCTCAGCCGGACTGAGTCCTGCTGGATGCGCCGATTTGCGAGTCCCTTCTCATCGAACGCGAACGGCACGAGTACGCAGACCTTGGGCATGGTGACCCTCTCCTATGTCGGACTTTTACGCCGCGCGCATCCTACGCCTGCTGTCGCGGTCGTGCCAGTCCGCCCGGCGCGGCGCGGCGCGTTCAGCCCCAGATGCCGGAGGTCACGCCGCCGTCGACCACGAGGTTGGTGCCGGTCACCCAGGCAGCCTCGTCGGACAGCAGGTAGACGAAGGCGTCCGCGATGTCGAGTGGCTTGCCGAGGCGCCCGATCGGGGTACGCGCGGCGAGCAGCGTCTCCGTGCCCTCCGGCTGAGACGCGATGAAATCCTCGAACATCGGCGTGACGATGAAGCCGGGGGAGACGGCGTTCACGCGGATGCCCTCGGGCGCGCCATCGCAGCGCCATGCACTTGGTGAGCATGATCACGCCGGCCTTGGCTGCGGCGTAGGCCGCCTGGCCGTTGGTGCCCCACATGCCCGCGATCGAGCCCGTGTTGGCGATCACCCCGCCACCGGCCTCGCGCAGGTGCGGCCACGCCGCGCGCGAGACCAGGTAGACGCTCTTGAGGTCGACGGCCAGCCCGCGATCCCAGTCGGCCTCGGCGATCTCGTGCGTCGCCCCGGCCACCGGGATGCCCGCGTTGTTCACCACCGCGTCCAGACCGCCGAGCCGCCGGACGGTCTCGGCGACGGCGGCGTCCACCGCGGCGGAGTCGGTCACGTCGGCAGCCAGCCCGGCCTCGGCGCCCAGCTCCGCGGCGACGCGCTCGCTCTCGCCCGCGTCGAGGTCCACGAGCACCACACGCGCGCCCTCGGCCACGCAGCGCTCCGCCACCGAGCGGCCGATCCCGCGCCCGGCGCCGGTGACGAGCGTGCGCTTGCCCTGCAGCCGACCCTCCGGAGCTCAAGTCAGACATTCGCGTAAAGTACCAGCGTCCGACGAGCGCCAGGCGCTGAACTCCAACTCACGAGCGGATCCTCCAGATGTCCGACTTCCAGATCAACTTCAACCTCGACAACCGCGTAGCGGTGGTGACCGGCGCGGCGCAGGGAATCGGCCAGGCCGTGGCCGCCGCCCTCGCCCACGCGGGCGCCGACGTTGCGCTGGTGGACCTCAAGGCCGAGGGCCTGGGGGAGACCGCGGAGCTGGTGAAGGCCGCCGGGCGGCGGAGCATCTCGATCGGCTGCGACGTGGGCGATCGCTCCGCGGTGGGCCGCGCGTTCGACGACGTTGCCGGCGAGCTCGGACCGGTGGACGCGCTCGTGAACTGCGCCGGCGTGATCTGCGAGAACGAGCCCGCCGAGGTGGCCAAGGAGGAGGACATGGACCGCCTCTGGCGCGTGAACGTCAAGGGCACCTTCTTCGCCGCCCAGGCCGCGGCCGTCCAGATGATCGAACGGCGCCAGGGCGGCCGGATCGTGAACCTCGCCTCGCAGGCCGCGATCCTCTCGCTGCCCAAGCAGGCGGTCTACACCTCCTCCAAGGGCGCGGTGGTGGCGCTCACCCGCAGCCTCGCGATCGACTGGGCCCCTCACGGCATCAACGTCAACGCGATCGCGCCGACCTTCGTGTGGACGCCGATGGCCGCACCGATGCTCGAGATCAAGGAGGTCCTCGAGGCCTCAGTGCGCAGGATCCCGCTCGGCCGCGTGGGCCAGCCCCAGGACATCGCCGGCGCCGCGCTGTTCCTCTGCAGCGACGCCGCCTCGCTGATCACCGGCCACCTGCTCCCGGTCGACGGCGGCTGGACCGCCGGCGAGCCGGACCTGCTGTAGAGAGGTTGATTCCACGACCCCGCACGTCCGGGTGACGCGCCATATCGGCGCTGCTCGGCGTCCTCGGGTCTCGGCTTGCCACTAGCAAGCCTTCGACCCTGCGTCCTTGATCAGCTTGATCTGTCGCGCCCCCGACCGCACGCGGCCGTGAAACCAACCATCTAGGCCTAGGCCGCTTCGACGAACTGCTCCGCGGGCCGCCTGGAGCCGACGACAACTCGTTCCAGCACCACCCCGAGCGTGACGCCCCACAGCATCGGATTCGCGAGCAGCTGGGCGGTGGGGGGAAGCGAGCTGCCCACCGCGATCCAGATCGCGCTCGGGATCAGCGCCGGCAAGACCACGAGCAGCATCACGCGCGAGGGCTCGCGACTGACCTGCACGACCGCGTTGATGAGCACGATCGCCAGCACCACTCCGAGCAGCGCGGCGGAGACGTTGAGCGGCACGGCGGCGACGATCGCCACCAGCGGGCGCACGAACGCCACGATGCCGATCAGCACGGCGGCGATCGACGAGCGGCGCGCGGCGCGCGTTGCCGAGCAGGCGGGTGATGCCCACCGAGTCGAGACGGGAGACGTTGCCGAGCACCATGCCCACCAGCGCCCCGCCGGCCTGCGAGGCGCCATGCATGACGAAGGCCCGGCCGGAGGAGGAATGGGCACGTTCGGGCAGGCCGTGCTCGGTGGCGGCGACCATGCCGGAGGCGATCGTGTTGAAGGCCGCGAGCGTGCCCGCGAGCGCGAACGTGATCAGTACGCTGGCGCTGATGTCGGGGCTGCCCCAGGGCAGGATCGTCGGTGCGACGAGCCCGCCGCTCAGGTTCGTGTCCGGGACGCCGGCCAGCGCGAACTGGACGGCGGTGCCGGCGAGCAGGCCCGCGAGCAGGCTGTAGGGCGTCAGCCGCGGGATCCGTCGCACCAGGAGGATCGTCACGACGACCACGAAGGAGCTCACCAACGCGTCAACGTTGCCGTCGTGGAACCCGTGCGTCGAGCCGATCATTCGCTCGAGCGTGGCGGGAACGACGGCGATGGTGACCACGAGCACGAACACGTTCGCCACCAGCGGGGTGAACATGCGCATCATCAGCCGGTCCACGCGCAGCACAGCCAGGAAGCAGACGAACACCCCGGCGCCGAGCAGGCCGCCGGTGACCCCGGTCAGGCCGTGGTGGTGGTTCGCCGTGATGACCGTGATCGCGGCGAGATACGCGCTCGAGGGCCCCTCGTACATGGGCAGCCGGAAGCCGAGCAGCACCTGGAGGAGGGTGGCGAGCGCCAGGCCGAGCAGCGAGCCCACGATGAGGGTGTCCGCATCCGCGGTGGTCACGCCGGCCAGCGAGCCGGCCACGAGCCAGAAGCCGATCGCTGCGGGGACGACCGCCAACGCCCACAATCCGGCGGCCACGAGGTCCTGCATCACCCGACGTCGGCGCTCTGCCGGAGCGAGGTCGAGTGGCGTTTCGGGTTCGCTCAAGAGGCGGAAAGACGAGGGTGGGCCGGGGCCGGCTGCGGCGAGCCCAAACGCCGATATCCGCTTTACGAAGGGGCCTGACCCGCGGGTAGGGTCTAGTGTAGTGATCCAATGTATGCGATTGCATACGAAGCGCTAGGATGGGGACGCCGATGAGCCTGCATGACCTCTCCACACAGGTGCCAGCCTCGTCTCCGGGCGAGGAGGCATACCTCCAGATTCGTCGCTCGATCCTGGAGGGCCAGCTGCGGCCAGGCCAGCGAATCGTCGAGCAGCAGCTCGCCGAGGCACTCAGCGTAAGCCGCACTCCCGTGCGCGAGGCGCTCGTGAAGCTCGAGCGGGAGAACCTGGTGGCCCGGATCGGCCGCGGCATGGCCGTCCGCACCTACTCGAGCGACGAAGTGCGCGACATCTACGACCTGCGCGCCCACCTCGAGAGCTACGCCGCGCGCATCGCCTGCGATCGCATCACCGACGCCGAGATCGCCGCGCTCGAGCGCGTCCAGGAGGACCTCGAGCTCGACCGGCACGAAGCTGACCGAGGCCGAGCGCACGCGGCAGCTCGCGCAGACCAACCAGCGCTTCCACGCGGTTCTCATCCGCTCGGCGCGCAGCGCCCCGCTCGAGCGCTGCTTCACCCAGGTGGTGCAGCTGCCGCTGCTCTACAAGGCCTACCTCTGGTACGACGACGAGGCCCTGAAGGCCTCCGCGCAGGATCATCGCGTGCTGCTCGAGATGCTGCGCACCGGGGATGGCGAGGCGGCGGAGCCGCACTGGCGCCAGCACCTCCTGCGCGGACGCGACGTGCTGGTCGAGCACCTCGCCGAAGCGGAAGCGGGAGAGGCTTAGGCGCGTCGTATGAAGGCCGTTCGCTACCACGAGTACGGTCCCGCGAGCGTTCTGCGCTACGAGGACGTGGAGGATCCGGTCGCGGGCGAGGGCGAGCTCGTGATCGAGATGCGCGCCTGTGGCGTGAACCACTTCGACATCGACCTGCGCGCCGGGTATCTCGCGCCACCCGCTGCCGCTGCCGCACCAGCTCGGCGTTGAGTTCGCGGGAGTGGTCGACTCCGTCGGTCCCGGGCGTCGAGGGCTTCGCGCCCGGCGACCGCGTCTGGCCGCGTCACGAGATCGAGTGTGGCGTCTGCGACTTCTGCCGCATGGGCAAGCCCAACATCTGCCGGAACCCCCAGATGTTCAGCGTGCAGCTGCTCGGCGGCTACGCCGAGAAGGTTGTGGCCCCCGCTCGCGGCACCCACCACATGCCCGACGATCTGAGCTTCGAGCAGGCCGCCGCCGGCCAGGTGGCCTTCGCCACCGCATGGCACATGCTTGTGACCCAAGGACAGGTGGAGCCCGGCCAGACCGTGGTCGTCCAGGCCGCCGGCAGCGGCATCGGGCACGCGGCGGTGCAGATCGCGGCGCTGGCCGGCGCTCGCGTGATCACCACGGCAGGCTCCGCGGAGAAGCTCGCGTACGGCCGCAAGATGGGCGCCTCGGAGACGATCAACTACCGCGAGGAGCCGGTCAGGGAGCGGATCATGGAGTTCACCGACGGCCGCGGCGCCGATCTCTACATCGAGCACGTGGGCGGAGACCTCTTCATGGAGAGCCTCCGCAGCCTCCGCCCGGGCGGCCGCCTCGTGACCTGCGGCGGCCATGCGGGTGAGACCCCGCCGATCGACATCATCGAGCTGTTCCGCAACGAGTGGGAGGTGCTGGGCTCGCGGATCGGTACGCCGGCGGAGATGGAGCTGACGATGGATCTTCTGGCCCAGGGCCGCTTCGTGGCCGCCGTGCACAAGGCGATTCCGCTGGCCGATGCGCCCGAGGCGCATCAGATCCTGGAGCGGCGCGAACAGACCGGCAAGGTGATCCTCGTCCCCTAGCGGGACCGACCGTCCACACGGAGGCCCCGTGCGCAAACCCGACGACTACGTTTCTATCTACACCCGCGGCGTCGACCTCGATCCGTCGCGGACCTGCCTCGTGGTGGTGGACATGATGTACGCCACCGGGCATCCGGAGTTCGGCCTCGGCGCCCTGCTCACGAGCCAGGGCAGGATGGGCGACGCCGAGTACCGCTTCACGCGCATCGCCGAGAAGGTGCTGCCCAACACCCTGCGGCTGCTCGCCTGGGCCCGCGAGCACGACATGCGGCGGGTGTTCCTCACCTATGGCTCGGAGGTCGTCGACTACAGCGACCTGTCCCAGCAGATGGTGGGCGTCTGCAGCGCGACCAACAACCGCGTGGGCATGCGCGAGCACGACCTGCTCGCCGAGCTCGAGCGGCGCCCCGACGAGCGCGTGATCAACAAGATCACGCCGAGCGCAATCACCTCGAGCCCGTTCGAGCTGATCATGCGCACCTACGGTGTCGACACGCTGCTGTTCACCGGGGTCTCCACGAACATGTGCGTGGAGGGCACGCTGCGCGACTCCGCCGACCGCGGCTTCGGCTGCGTGCTCGTGGACGACGCCTGCGGGGCCGACTCCGAGGAGTACCACGAGGCCGCCTGTGTCGTGATCCAGCGGCTGTACGGAAGCATCCTCACCACGCAGCAGGTGATCGACTCTCTCGAGGGCTCACCGCCGGCGTCGGAGCAGGAAGCCTTCCAGGCGCCGGTCGTGGGCTGACGCTGGTGGCAACCGGGAACGGCAACGGCTCGGGCGCCATGGTCCGGGTCGGGATCGACGTGGGCGGCACCTTCACCGACCTGATGCTGGTCGACGACGCGCGCGGCCAGGTGACGGTCCACAAGGTGCCCTCCTCGCCCGCGGATCCCTCCGAGGCGACGATGGCCGGGCTGCGCGAGCTGTGCGAGCTGGCTGGGGTCGAGCTCGACGCCCTGGACCAGCTCCTCCACGGCACCACCGTCGCGACCAACATCGTGCTCGAACGCAACGGCTCGCGCACGGGAATGATCACCACGCGCGGCTTCCGCGACCTGATCTACATCGGCCGCCACCGGCGCCCGAAGACGTTCTCGATCTACCAGGACCTGCCCTGGCGCGAGCCCACGCTGGTCGAGCGCCGCCTGCGCCTGCCGGTCACCGAGCGGATGGTGCCGCCGGGCGAGGTACACACGCCGCTCGACGAGGACGAGGTGCGCGAGGCCGTGCGCAAGCTGCGCGAGGAGAAGGTCGACGCGGTGTGCGTCTGCTTCCTGTTCTCGTTCCTCAACCCGGAGCACGAGCGGCGGGTGGGGGAGATCGTGACGGAGGAGTTCCCCGAGGCCCACCTCTCGATCTCGCACCAGGTCACGCCGCAGCACCGCGAGTACGAGCGCTTCTCCACCACGGCCCTGAACGCCTACATCGGCCCGAAGACGAGCAGGTACCTGCGCCGGATGAACGACGCGCTGCACGAGCTGGCCCCCGGCACCGACTTCCACCTCATGGCCTCCAACGGCGGCACGCTGACCGTCGAGGGCGCGGCCGAGCGGCCCACGCAGCTCCTGATGTCCGGGCCGGTGGCCGGGATCATCGGCGGCATCGCGGTGGGCAGGGCGGCGGGCTACGACAGCGTGATCACGCTCGACGTGGGTGGCACCTCGGCGGACATCGGCGTGGCGCCCGGCGGGCAGCTGCGGATGAAGCACCTCTACGACACCAACCTGGGCGGCTACGACGTGATGGTGTCGATGGTGGATCTCGACACGATCGGCGCCGGCGGCGGCTCGATCGCCCGCATCGACGCGGGCGGCCTGCTGCGCGTCGGGCCGCAGAGCGCCGGGGCCGACCCGGGGCCGGTCTGCTACGGCGCCGGGGGCACGGAGCCCACGGCCACCGACGCGCAGGCGGCGCTCGGCAGGCTGCGCTCCCAGGCGCGGCTCGCGGGCAGCCTCGAGCTGGACGTGGAGTCGGCGGTCGAGTCGATGGCGGAACTCGGTGGAAAGCTCGGCATGGGCGCCGAGGAGGCCGCGCTCGGCGTGACCCACATCGTGACCCAGAACATGGTCAACGCGATCAGCATCAACTCCGTGCAGCGCGGCTTCGACCCGCGCGACTTCAGCCTCGTCGCCTTCGGCGGCGGCGGCCCGCTGTACGGAGTCGACATCGCGCGCGAGCTGTCGGTGCCGCGCGTGATCGTGCCGCTCCATCCCGGCATCACCTCAGCCATGGGGCTGCTCGCGTCCGACCTCAAGTACGAGACCCAGCGGACCGTGATGGTCGAGGCCGCCAAGGCCGACCCCGCCGCGCTCGAGGCCGTGTTCCAGGAGATGGAGGCCGAGGGCCGGGAGCACCTCGAGTCGGACGGGATAGACGAGGGCGGACGGGTGTTCCAGCGCCTCGCCGACTGCCGCTACACCGGCCAGGCATACGAGCTGCTGGTCACGCTGCCGCCCGGGCCGCTCGACGCCGAGGGCATCGCCCGCGTGGCCGAGGAGTTCGAGGCCACCCACGAGCGCGAGTACTTCTACCGCTTCGAGGGCCCGGTGCAGATCGTGCACCTGCGCTCCTACGCGATCGGGCTGATGCCCGACGTGAGCGCCGAGAGCCTCGAGCAGGGCGACGCCGAGGTTCCGGACGACGCGCTGCTCGACCGCCGCGAGGTGCTGTTCGGCGACGGCGCCGAGCACGCCCGCCACGAGACCCCCTTCTACGACCGCAGCGGGCTGCGGGCCGGCAACGTGATCCCCGGGCCGGCCGTGATCGAGCAGCTCGACTCCACCACCGTCCTGCCCCCGGGCAGCACCGCGCGCGTGCAGCCCGACGGCACGATCGTGATCGACATCGAGGAGGCCGCGTGACCACCGAGACATCGAGGACCCCGCTCGATCCCGTCACGCTGGGCGTGCTCGGCGGGGCGTTCCAGGCGATCGGCCTGGAGATGGGCCACGCGCTGAAGCGCATGGCGTACAGCCCGGCGGCGCAGCAGGTGGAGGACCTGGGCGGCGGGCTGTTCACCGCCGAGGGCCTCGAGATCTGCGAGTCGGACACCACGCCGATGCACATCGGCTCGATCCCGGCCTACATGCGCGGCTTCATGCGCCGGCTCGAGGGCAAGGTCGAGCCCGGCGACATCATCATCCACAACAACCCCTACCACGGCGCCTCGCACTCGCCGGACCTCTGCGTGGCGATCCCGATCTTCCACGAGGGCGACCTGCTGGCCTGGTCGGCGTCCACGATCCACCTGTCGGACACCGGCGGCGTGTTCCCGGGCATCGCGATCGACGTTCACGACGTGTGGGCCGAGTCGAAGATCTACGACTCGCTGAAGCTCTACGAGAAGGGCGTCCGCAACGAGCAGCTGTGGCAGTTCTTCATCGACAACACGCGCACGCCGAGCTACGTGGTGGGCGACACCGAGGCGATGATCGCCGCCGGCCGCCTCGGCGAGCGGCGCTTCCTCGGGCTGATCGAGAAGTACGGCCGCGAAACGGTGATGCAGGCGGTGGACGAGTTCCTCGACTACTGCGAGCGGATGATGCGCGCGCAGATCGAGCAGGTGCCCGACGGCAGCTGGGAGGCGGAGGGCTATCTCGACGACGACGGCCGCAACCGCGACCAGCCGCTGTTCGTGAAGGCGAAGGTCACGATCGAGGGCTCGGAGATCACGATCGACCTGTCGGAGTCGTGCGACAACGTGCCGACGGGCTTCAACGTGCCGTTCGGCGGCAGCGTGCTGCCCGGGATCTACACCGTGATCCGCTCGGTCTTCCTCGACGAGGCCACCTTCACGGACTTCATCCCCCAGAACGACGGCATCTTCCGCCCGATCAACGTCATCGCGCGCGAGGGGTCGATCTTCAACCCGTCGTTCCCCCGCTCCGCGCTGTCACGGGTGTGCCCGATCATGCGCGCCTCCGACTGCGCGATCCTCGCGCTCTCCGAGGTGGTGCCCGACCAGGTCTGCGCTGGCTGCTCGGCGGTGGGCGTCGGCGTCTACACGGGCTACATCCCCGAGCAGGAGGAGTACTGGGTCCACGTCGAGATCAACGAGGGCGCCTACGGCGGGCGCAGCGGCAAGGACGGCCTCGACGCGATCGATGTGCTCACCGTGAACTCCCGCAACACGCCGATCGAGGAGACCGACTGGCTGTTCCCGCTGCACACCGTGCGCTACGAGATGCGCGATGACGTGGAGCCCGCGCCCGGGCAATGGCGCGGCGGCCTGGGCATCGTGCGCGAGAACCGCTTCCTGAAGGGCGGCGCGTTCACCTCCGAGACCGACCGCGCGTATGACCCGCCCGCCGGGCTGTTCGGCGGCGGCACCGGCAGCACGCTCAAGCTCACGCGCGTCGACCCCGACGGCGGCGAGCACGCGATGCACTCGAAGCAGACCAACTTCACGATGGAGCCGGGCTCGTCGCTGCGCTGGGAGCAGTCCTGCGGCGGCGGCTACGGGACCCGCTGAGCGCGACCCGGAGTAGGTGCTCGCGCGACTGGATGGACGAGCTCATATCGATCGAAGTCGCCCGCGAGACTACGGGGTGGTGATCGCGGAGGACGGCCACAGCGTCGACCTCGAGGCGACCGCAGCCCTGCGTGCCGAGCGCGAGCGCGGCTGAGGAGCCCTATGAAGATCAAGTACATAGTCCCGTTCCCGTTCGACGAGGTGGGCCTCGCGAACCGCGCCGCCCAGCTCGGGCCGGAGCTGCGCACACCGGGCGTCGAGTACGAGTTCGTCACCGTCAAGAACTCCATTTACAACGCGGACAGCGCCTACGAGCTGCTGATCCTCGACGCCTACATCGCCGAGGCCGGCCTGCGCAGCGAGGAGGAGGGCTTCGATGCCGTGGTGATGGACACCGTGTCCGACTCCGGTCTGGCCGCGCTGCGCTCGCGCCTGACGATCCCGGTGCTCGGGCCCGGCCAGGTCCAGCAGCACGTCGCGGCGATCCTGGGCCGGCGCTTCTCGATCCTCACGATGTGGAAGCGCTGGATCAGCATGTACGAGAAGCAGCTCTCCGAATACGGCACGCGTCCCTACTGCGCGTCGATCCGCTCGATCGACGTACGGCCCGACCAGGAGCAGCTGCTGGCGGGCAAGGAGGAGGTCGTGTTCGCCGCGCTCGAGCGCGAGGGCCGCGCGGCCATCGAGGAGGACGGGGCGGACGTGATACTCGTCGGCTCGACCACGATGCACCAGTCGGTGGAGCACCTGCGGCGCACGCTGGGCGTGCCGGTGATCAACCCGGGCCCGCTCGCGATCAAGCTGGCTGAGCTGCTCGTACAGCTCGGCCTGTCCCACTCGAAGCAGGCCTTCATGAGCCCCGAGATCCTGCAGGACGAGAAGCTCCAGTCGCTGATGGCCATGGCAGTGGAGCCGGCGTCTTAGTACGGGCCCAGCCGATACGGGCGGACTGGCTGAGGCGGCCGGTTCGCGTCGGCCTTGCCATCGCGGTCGTCGCGATGGGCACGAGCACCTTCGCCACGCTGGGGCTCGGGGCGCTGGCGCCCTATCTGCGATCCACGTTCAACCTCTCGACCTTCGAGGTGGGCGCCCTGCCGGCGCTCGTGTTCCTCGGCGCGTTCTCGGTGTCGATCCCCTCGGGCCGCCTCACCGACCGCGTGGGAGCGGGCCGCGCGCTGGTGATCTCGCAGCTCGGGCGTGTCGGCCGGCATCGGCCTGGCCGCAATCGCCCCGAACGCCGAGGTCTTCCTGGTGGCCGTCTCCCTCGCGGGGATCGGATACGGCTCCGTGAACCCCGCCACCAACGTGCTGTCCACGTCGCTCGTGCCGCGCAGGCACCGCGCCCTCTTCCTGAGCGTGAAGCAGACCGGGGTCACGCTCGGCGGGCTGGTTGGCGGCGCCGTGTTGCCGGGGCTGGCCGACGCCGTGGGCTGGCGCGCCGCGCTGCTTCTGCCCATCGCCATGATGCTCGCGAGCGCGGGCGCCGGGGTCTGGGTGGCGGGTCGCGAGGCCAGCGGCTGGTTCGACGTGCCCGACGCGGGCCGCGCCGTGATCGATCGCGAGGAGGAGGTCGAGGTACCCGGTGGCGCGACCACCGGCCTCTTCGGCTTCGTGATGTCGGGCGTGCAGCTGAGCGTGGCCGGCTACCTGACCGTCTACCTCGTGGACACGAAGGGGTTCTCCAAGCCCACCGCCGGCCTCGCTCTGGGCGTCGCGTTCGCGGCGGCCTGCGCCGGGCGCGTCATCTGGGGCTGGATCTCCGACCGCTACTTCCTCTCTCACGCGTCCACGCTCGTGATCGTCTCGGCCGGCAGCCTCCTGGGCCTGGTGTCGCTCAGCATCGGCCCGAGCCACTTCGCCCTCTGGATCGCGTGCGCTCTGGTCGGCTTCTGCTCGTTCGGCTGGAACGGCGTCTACATGGCCCTGATCACCGACCGCGCGGCGGGGAGGAACCTCGGCCACGCCACCGGGCGGGGGCTGATGTTCCTCTATGGCGGCGTGGTGTTAGTGCCGCCCACGCTCGGGGCGGTCAAGGACGGCTTCAACTCCTGGTCCGCCGCATGGGCGGTGGCGGCCTGCTTCGTGCTCGCGGCGGTCACGGCGATGGCATTCGCCCCACGCCACCGGGTGCTCGTCGGCTCGGTCTCGCAGGAGCCGGTGGAGTCGCCGGTGGGCGCGGCGGTCTGAGCCCGCGCGCGGCTTGGGTCCAGCGCTTACGACATCAATGAGGGCTGGGCCGGTTGGTTGGTGGCAACCGCCACTGTCCTGTTCTAGGGGGCGTATAGCCACCCCAGGGCAGGACGGTGCCGAGAAACTGGCCGTTCCGGCCCACCCTCATTGCTGCCGTAAGCGTCAGTCCGAAGAGGCGCCGAACGCCGGCGGCCGCGCCCGGTGGAAGTCGGTGACCTTCTGGAACGCGATCCCGGCCCGGAGCAGCAGCCCGTCGCGCCACGGCGCCGCCGCCAGCTGCACGCCCGTGGGGAGGCCGTTCTCGTCGAGGCCGCACGGCAGCGAGATCCCGGGCATCCAGGCCAGGCTCCACGCGTAACAGAAGCGCGTCAGGTGGGCGGTGGCCGCGATCATCTCCGAGCCCTCGATCTTCGGCGCGACCGACGGCACGGTGGGGGTGAGGATCATGTCGACGCCCTCGAACTCCTGGATCATCCGCGCGCGGTAGTGGCGCATGAAGTCGAGCGCCGCGGCCACGTCCGCTCCGGTGACCTCGTAGCCCAGCTCGAGCCGCCGGCGCACGTCGGGGCCGAAGCGCCCCGGATCCTGCTCGAGCCGCTCGCGGTGCAGGGCGAGCGCCTCGGCCCGGGAGAACAGCGTGGTGCGCTGCATCGCCTCCTCGGAGTCGGACACGTCGACCTCGACCAGCTCGCGCGCCCAGGTCGGCCAGCACGTCGGCCGCCGCGCGCGCGTTGGCGCCCACCGCGGGATCGACGTCGTCGAAGTAGAAGGCGTTCGCCACGCCCACGCGCAGCCCATCGAGCCGCTCGCCGGACTCGAGCCCCAGGCGCGCGCCCGCAGGCGGCTCGATCGCGTACGGGTCGTGGCGGTCGTAGCCGACGATCACGGCGGACGAGGCGGGCCATGTCCACGGCGCTGCGCGCCATCGGGCCGACGGTGTCGAGCGAGGCGCAGATGGGCAGCACGCCGCGGTTGCTCACGGCGCCGTAGGTGTGGCGCATGCCGGTGACGCCGTTCAGGGCGGCGGGGATGCGCACCGAGCCGCCGGTGTCGGTGCCGAGCGCGCCCAGGCAGAGGTCGGCGCCGACGGCGGCGCCGGAGCCGCCGCTCGATCCTCCGGGCACGCGCTCGAGGTCCCAGGGGTTCCGGCACGGCCCGTAGTGGGCGTTGTTGTTGGTGGCCCCGTAGGCGAACTCGTGCAGGGTCGTCTTGCCGACGAACACGGCCCCCGCGGCGCGCAGCCGGCGGGTGGTCTCCGCGTCCTCCTCCGCCACCCGGTCGCGGAACCAGTCGGAGCCCGCGGTGCAGCGCACGCCTGCCAGGTCGATGTTGTCCTTCAGCGCGATGGGCATCCCGTGCAGCGGCCCGGCGCTCTCGCCGCGGGCCGTGCAGCTCGTCCATCCGCGCCGCGTCGGCCAGCGCCAGCTCGGGCGTGACGGTGATGAACGCGTTGATCTCGCCGGCGCCGTCGATGCGCTCGAGCACGGCTTGCGTGAGCTCGACGGCGGACACCTCCCCGCGCAGCTCGGGCTGGTCGATCAGCCGCATGAGGTCGGCCGTGTTCAACGCTTGCCCGCCGCTCGCATGTTCTGGATCGTGGTGGTCACGCCGCGTCTCGATGTGCCGGCGCATCAGCTCGCGGGCCCCGCGCGCGTCGCCGCGCTCGATCGCGACCATGATCTCCTCGTGCTCCTCGAGCGAGCGCGCGGCGCGGCGGCTGCGCCAGACCGCCTCCACGGGCACGCCCGCCCAGAGGCGGGAGATGAACTCGGTGAGCAGCGGCGAGCCGGCATGCTTGTAGATGGTGGCGTGCCAGACGGCGTTCAGCGTTGCCGCCTCGGAACGCCGGCCCGGCCCCTCCTGAGCGGCTCGCAGCGCCTCGTGCGCCTGGCGCATCTCCGCCACCTGGTCGGCGTCGGCGCGCTCCACGGCCAGCTGCACCGCGAGCGGCTCGAGCTCGACGCGGATGCGCGACACCTCGTCCACGCTGTCGGGCGAGTACTCCGCCACGACCATGCCCTGGTGGGGCTGATAGACCGCCAGTCCCTGGGCCTGGAGCAGGCGCAGCGCCTCCCTGATCGGGGTCGGGCTCATGTTCAGCTCCTTGATGAGCCGGCTGAGCACCAGGCGCTCGCCCGGTTGGAGGCTGCCCTCCTCGATGGCCTCGCGAAGCGCCAGGAAGGCGGCCTCGGTCTTCGTCCTCGTTGCAGGCGGCGAGAGCGTTGCCATAGGATTATATTTTGTACTAAATCGGCCAGATGGCCACTCTGACCGCCCGAGGAGAGGGGATCGAGATCAACATCGACTGGAGTGAGCAGCTGATGCGCACGCTGCTGTTCGTCCCCGGCATCGACGAGCGGAAGCTGGCGAAGGTGGGCACGCTTCGGCGCCGACCTGATCTGCATCGACCTCGAGGACGCGGTGGCCGATTCGGAGAAGACGGCCGCGCGCGCGGTCACCCGCGCCGCGATCCCGACCTACGACGACCGACCGTCGTGACCGTGCGGGTCAACGCCCTCGACACCGGCCGGCTGGAGGACGACATCGCGGCCGTGGTCTGCCCCGACCTGGACGGCGATCCTCGTGCCCAAGATCGAGGACACCGACACGCTGCCGATCGCCGACGAGGCGCTGGCGCGCGCCGAGAAGGACAACGGCATGGAGACCGGCTCCGTGCGCATCCTCGCGATCATGGAGACGCCGCTCGGGATCGCGCGCTGCGAGGACATCCTGCTCTCGGCGCCCGCTCGCACCGTCACCGCGATCTTCGGCCTGGGCGACTTCTCGGTGGCGCTCGGCGTGGACGTCACGCACGAGGGCACGGAGCTGCTCTACGGCCGCAGCCGCGTGATCGTGGCCACCCGGGCCGCGGGCATGGTGCCGCCGCTCGACGGCCCGTACCTCGAGGTCGAGGACCTCGAAGGTTGCCTGGTGAACAGCCGCCGCTCGCGCGGCGCTCGGCTTCCAGGGCCGCGTGGCGGTCTACCCGCCGCAGGTGGGCCCGATGCACGAGGCGTTCTCGGACCTGAGCGACGAGGTGGCGGCCGCCACCCGGCGCGTGGTGGACGGCTTCGAGGAGGCCCTGGCCGAGGGCGTCGCCTCGATCCGGCTCGACGGCAGGTTCGTCGACTACCCGATCTACAACCTGGCGAAGGAGCGGATGCGCCGCTACGACGCCTTCCAGGCAGCGAAGGAGCAGGCATGAACGCCAAGACACCGCTGGCCCTCGAGGGCGTGCGCGTGGTGGACGCCGCGTCGCTGTTCGCGGGCCCCGTGATCTGCACGATGCTCGGCGACCACGGCGCGGACGTGATCAAGGTCGAGCACCCCACGGGCGACAACCTGCGCAAGCTCGGCTGGGAGAAGGACGGCGTGTCGCTGTGGTGGGCGCTGATCGGCCGCAACAAGCGCTCGGTCACCCTCAAGCTCTCCGACCCCGAGGGCGCCGAGGCGATGAAGAAGCTGCTCGCCACCGCCGACGTCTTCGTGGAGAACTTCCGCACCGGCACGCTCGAGCGCTGGGGGCTCGGTCCGGACGTGCTCCACGAGATCAACCCGGGCCTCGTGATCGTGCGCACCACGGGCTTCGGCCAGACCGGCCCCTACGCCACGCGACCGGGCTTCGGCACGCTGGCCGAGTCGATCTCGGGCTACGCCCACATCAACGGCTTCCCCGACGGGCCGCCCACGCTGCCCCCGTTCGCCCTCGGCGACGGGGTGGCCGCTCTCACCGGCGCCTTCGCGGCGATGATGGCCCTGCGCTGGCGCGAGAACGGCGGCAGCGGTCAGGTGATCGACCTGTCGATCTACGAGCCGCTGTTCTGGATCCTCGGGCCGCAGGCCTCCGTCTACGACCAGCTCGGCATCGTCCACAACCGCACCGGCAACCGCGCCCCGTTCACGGCCCCGCGCAACGCCTACCTGTCGAAGGACGGGCGCTGGCTCGGCCTGTCCGGCAGCTCGCAGTCGATCGCCGAGCGCGTGATGCGCCTGGTCGGCAAGCCGGAGATGGTCGACGAGCCGTGGTTCCAGAACCACGCCGGGCGCCTCGAGCACCAGGACGAGCTGGACGAGGCGATCGCCGCCTGGATCGCCGAGCGCGACTGCCGACGAGGTGGTGGAGAAGTTCGAGGAGCAGGAGGCGGCGATCGCCCCCGTGCTCTCGATAGCGGACATCTTCGAGGAGCCTCAGTTCCTCGCGCGCGAGACGATCACGACCGTCGAGCATCCGGACCTCGGACCGCTCAAGATGCAGAACGTGATCCCGCGCCTCGACAAGACGCCGGGCAGCATCCGCAGCGTCGGGCCACCGCTCGGCGCGCACAACCTCGAGGTGCTTCAGGGCGAGCTCGGCTATACGGACGAGCAGATCGAGGAGCTGCGGCGCTCCGGAGTGATCGTCGCCGAAGACCAGACGACCGCCTGACGGCGGGGAACGAAGGGAGTTCGAAAGTGGCGCAGTTCAAGGAGGCTGACGGGCCAGGCCCGAAGCGCGAGATCGTCGGCTACGGCCGCTACGTGCCGAAGGTGACCTGGCCCGACGGGGCCCGCGTGGTCGTGATGATCAACCTCAACTGGGAAGAGGGCTCGGAGTACTCGCTGATCGCCGGTGACGGGCGTAACGAGGGGCTCGCGGAGATCCCGTACACGATGGACCCGCAGTACCGCGACCTCGCGGCGGAGTCGGTCTACGAGTACGGCGCGCGCGCGGGCGTCTGGCGCATCCAGCGGCTCGTGGAGTCGTTCAAGATCCCGATCACCTTCTTCGGCGCCGCGATCGCCTTCGAGCGCAATCCCGAGGTGGCCGAGTGGCTCAAGGAGGGTGGCCACGAGCCCTGCTCTCACGGCTGGCGCTGGGAGGAGGTCTACACCCTCTCGCGCGAGGAGGAGAAGGACCACATGGAGGAGGCCATCAGGTCGATCGAGAAGACCTGTGGCTCGCGGCCCCAGGGCTGGTATTGCCGCTACGGCCCCTCGATCCACACGCGCGAGCTGCTCGTCGAGGAGGGCGGCTTCGTCTACGACTCCGATGCCTACAACGACGACCTGCCCTACTACACCGAGGTCAAGGGCAAGCGCCACCTGATCATCCCGTACAGCTTCACCTACAACGACGGGCGCTACGTGCTGTCGCAGGGCTTCTCCGACCCGACGTCGTTCTTCGACCAGTGCCGGCGCGGCCTGGACTACCTCTGGGACGAAGGCGCCACCCACCCGCGCATGATGTCGATCGGCCTCCACTCCCGCTGGGCCGGACAGGCCGGCCGCACCAGCGCGCTGCGGGACTTCATCGAGCACGCGATGGAGAAGGGCGACGTGAAGTTCATGCGGCGCATCGACGTCGCCAACTGGTGGAACGAGCATTCGGACTCCTTCCCCATGGAGCGTGCGTGAGGGCAGTCCGCTTTCACGAGTACGGCGGTCCGGAGGTCCTCAAGCTGGAGGACATCCCGGAGCCGGAGCCACTTCCCGACGAGGTGGTCGTCCGGGTCCGCGCGGTTGGCCTCAACCACGTGGACATCGACATGCGCGACGGCACCTCGCGGCTGCCGCTCACGCTTCCGCACACACTGGGCTTCGAGGTCGGCGGCGACATCGCCGCCCTCGGAGCCGAGGTGAGCGGCTGGTCGGTGGGGGACAGGGTCACCCCGCTCTACCAGGTGGCCTGCCGCAACTGCGCGGCCTGCCTCGCGGGTGACCAGCAGCACTGCACGACGATCGAGATGCTGGGCGTCACGCGCCCGGGCGGGTTCGCGGAGTACATGGCGGTGCCCGCCCGCTCGCTGGTGGCGATGCCGAAGGACATGACCTACGTCCAGGCCGCCTCGACACAGACCACGTTCGGCACCGCCTGGCACTGCCTCGTCACGCGCGCGGGCATCAAGCCCGGCGACTGGGTGCTGGTGTCGGCCGCGGGCAGCGGCGTGGGCTCGGCCGGGATCCAGGTGGCCAAGCTCGCGGGCGCGCGCGTGATCACCACCTCCTCGAGCGACGACAAGCTGGCCCGTGCGATCGAGCTCGGCGCCGACGTGACCATCAACTACGCCACCGAGGACGTGCTCACCCGCGTGCACGAGGCCACCGGCGGGCACGGCGCGGACATCGCGCTGGAGCACGTGGGCGGCGAGGTGTTCGGGGCCAGCCTGAACGCGCTCGCCATCGACGGGCGCGTGGTGGTCTGCGGCGGGCACGCCGGCGAGGTGGTGCCGGTGGACCTGATCGAGCTGTTCCGGCACGAGTGGTCGATCATCGGCTGCGCACGCGCCACGGAGGCCGAGCTGCGGCACGTCGTGGAGCTCGTCGGGCGCGGCGATCTGGAGCCCATCATCTCGGAGACCGCGCCGCTCGAGGGAGTGGGCGACTTGCAGGGAAAGATGGAGCGCCGGGAGCAGTTCGGAAAGCTCGTGATCGAGCCCTGATGCGGCTCCAGAGCGGGATTCATGTGGACGCTCCAGTCTTTGTGTGCTGTTGTATACCGAAATTCGCCGGGCGGGCTTGGAGCTCGCCACGACCCCGTCCATGACGGACGAGAGGAGAGCCCCCGTGACTGAGATTGGCGAAAACAAGACGGTGCGGACGCTCGTAGGCAGGCTGGATCCGTCGAAGGTCGATCCGAAGCGGACGGCGCTCGTCGTGATCGACCTCCAGGAGCTCTGCTCCGGCTCGAACGGCCAGCACGCACGCAGGGCGAAGGAGCTCGGCAAGTGGGCCGACATCGAGGGCTACTTCGGGCGCGTCGAGGATGTCGTGGTGCCGAACGTCGCCCGCATCGCCACCGCGCTGCGCGACGCCGGCGGCACGGTGATCTGGGCCCGCTGCCGGTCCCTGACCGCCGACGCGCGCGACAACGGCCGCCGCTTCCACGACTTCGGGATCTTCGTCGCGTGTGACAGCCCGGAGGCCGAGCTGATCGACGGCGTGGTGCTCGAGCACGGCGACGTCCTGCTCGACAAGACCACCGCCAGCGTCTTCCTGTCCACCAACCTGAACGTGATGCTGCGGCAGATGGGCGTGAAGTCGCTCATCACCACCGGGGTGGTCACGAGTGGCTGCGTGGAGAGCACGGTGCGCGACGGCTGCGACCTCGACTACGACGTCCTGCTCATCGAGGACGCCTGCGCTGACCGCAGCGAGGAGCTGCACGCCGACTCGATCGAGCGGCTGAACAACAACTTCGCCGTCGCGATGACCACCGACCAGGTGCTCGCCAGCCTCGGCGCCGCGCCGGTCCTGGAAGGGAGCCCCAGTGGCAGATAGCTATGCCCGTCAGCTTCGGGCGATGATCGAGGCCGAGGGCATGCCGGTGCTCCCCGGCGCCTATGACGGCCTGTCCGCGAAGCTCGTGGCGAGGGCCGGCTTCCCGGCGATCTACTTCTCCGGCGGCCTGTCGGCCTCGTCCTTCCCGGGCGTGCCCGACTTCGGCACGCGCACGCTCTCCGAGACGGTCGCCCAGGTGGGCGGCGCGGTGCGGGCAACCGGGATGCCGGTGCTCGGCGACGGCGAGGCGGGCTACGGCTCGGTCCTCACCGTGCAGCGCCTCGTCTACGAGATGGAGAACGTCGGCGCCGCCGGCCTCCACTTCGAGGACCAGGACGTGCCGCGCCGCTGCGGCCACTACGCCGACAAGCGCCTCGTGAGCCTGGAGACGCACGCCGGCCGCCTGCGGGCCGCCGTCGAGAGCCGCCGCGACCCCGACTTCGTGATCATCGCCCGCACCGACGCGATCGCGGTGACGGGCTTCGAGGACGCCCTCGAGCGCGCGCGCGCGTATTCAACGGCCGGCGCCGACGTGGTCTTCTTCGACGGCGTGGAGACGCAGGAGCAGCTCGAGACCATCCCGTCGCTGATGGGCGACATCCCGGTGATGGCCAACATGGTCGAGGGCGGCGTGACCCCGTTCCTGAGCTCCGGCGAGCTCGAGCGCGCTGGGCTACGCGATCGCGATCTACCCCTGCACGCCGTACTTCGCCGCGCTCGGCGCGATGCGAGACGCCCTGGAGGTGCTGGCACAGACCGGCACGAGCGAGAGCCTCTGGCCCGAGATGGGCACCTTCCGCGAGTGGCAGGAGGTCACCGGGGTGGACGAGGCGATGGACTTCGTCGCGCGCTTCGAGCCGGAGGGCGAGCGTGCCGGCGTATGACCTGCTGGTCCTGGGCGGGATGCTCGTCGACGACCGCTCGGCGCGTCCGGGCGACATCGCCGTGGCCGACGGCAGGATCGCCGCGGTCACGGCGCCCGGCGAGCTCGATCCGGGCGACGCCGGCGAAGTGATCCAGGCCGCCGGGAAGCTCGTGCTCCCCGGCGGCGTCGACGCCCACGTCCACTTCGACTTCGCGCTCGGCCCCTGGGTCTCGCAGCAGTACGACGTCAGGGCAGCCGCGCCGCGCTCTACGGCGGGACCACCACCGATCATGGACTTCGCCGTTCGGCTATCCGGGCGAGGGCTCGCTGCTCGAGGCGGTGGCCGCCAAGCGGGCGGACGCCGAGGCGAGATCTGCTGCGACTTCGGGCTCCACCTGATCGTCATGGGCGATGTGGGTGACGCCGAGCTGGCCGAGATCCCCGGCGTGATCGACGCCGGCGTGCCGACGGTCAAGGTGTTCATGAACTTCCCCGACTTCTACCCGGGTGACGGCGCCACGGCGGAGCTGTTCGAGGCGGTCGGCGCGCGAGGGCGGCACCGCGATCGTGCACGCCGAGAACGCCGACGTGATCACCCGGCGCACCCAGCGTCTGATCGACGCCGGCAAGAAGGACTGGCGCTACAACGACGACAGCCGCCCCGACTGGGTCGAGGCCGAGGCCGTCGAGCGCGCGATTCGACTCGCGGAGGCCGGCGGCTGCCCGCTGTTCGTCTTCCACGTGACCTCGGCGGCGGCGGCGCGCGCGATCGGGCGCGCCCAGGGCCGCGGCCTGCCGGTCTTCTCCGAGACCTGCCACAACTACGTCGTCTTCTCGAAGGAGGACGTGGTCGAGCGGCCCGACGGCGCCGACTGGGGCAACTATCCCGCCGCTGCGGCCGCCCGTGGAACCGCGACGCGCTCTGGCGCGCGCTCGACGAGCGGCGTGATCGAGCACGTGTAGCAGGACGACTACACGGGCCCGCTGTCGAGACCGCAACTAGGCCGGGCTCGACCTGCCGATGCCGCCCGTCGGGGCACAACGGCCTGGAGACGCGGCTCGCGGTGCTCTACACGGAGGCCGTCGTGAAGCGCGGCTGGCCGCTCGAGCGCTTCGTGGACATCGCCGGCAGCGGGATCGCGCGCAGCCTCGGGCTCTGGCCGCGCAAGGGCAGCCTGCTGCCCGGCGCCGACGCCGACCTGGTCGTGTTCGACCCCGAGCGCCGGGGCACCTACCGCCTCGACGAGCTGCACACGGTCGACTACAGCATCTGGGACGGGTACGAGTACGAGGGGCTGCCCGAGACGACGATCCTGCGCGGCGTGCCGATGGTGCGCGGCGGGGAGTTCGTCGGCCCGGAGGGCACGGGCCGCTTCGTGCACCGCTCCGCGCCGGACTCCTTGAAGCCGCGTTAAGAACTAAGAAGCCCGCCACGCATCGGCGCGCCGGCGTGTCAGGGTCGCGGCGGCCGCGTCCGTCCTCGGCCCTTGAGCGGTCTGCGACGCCGGCCTGTCCGGACGGCCTGCTTGTGTTTGCTCGCACGATCTGCGAATCGCGGGTCTCGGAGGCCGATCCGCGGGCCCTACCGGCGGCCTCTTCCGCACCGCTACCGGGAATTTGACCGGAGTTATGGTCCGACATTTGATTTCAGCGACGGCCGGGTCGGGCGGATGGCGCACTAACGCTGCGTGAGCGGCCGCTGGCCCGGAAGTCCGACATACGAACGGCCGGATCTACTTTCTGTACATAAAGGACAGGTTAAGTACCGACCATCTTTGCTTGACAACCCTCCGACGGCGGGACTAGGCTGCCATCTTCGCAGTGCGCGGTTGCGTACCGCGGTATACATTCACGGTAGCCCTATGGACTCGTAGGGCGGCCAGAATCTCAGAGGAGAGGCACATTGCGTTATCCACGTCGTCTCAGGGCTGTTGCGTTTGGCCTCGTGGGACTCGCTGCTGCGGTCGCAGTAGCGGCCTGCGGTAGCAGCAACAAGTCCAGCACCACCCGGCGAGCACCGCTGGCGCCTCCACGGGTGGCGCATCCACGGCGGCCGCATCCGATCCCACCGCCGCCGGGGTGGCCTACGCCAAGCAGCAGATCGCGGCGTCGACCGCCATTCCGACGTTCAAGCTGAACGCACCGGCGTTCGACATGTCCAAGATCAAGGGCAAGGTCATCTTCAACATCCCGGTGACCAGCGCGGTGCCGTACGTGATCTCCGTCGACAAGGCGGCCGCGGCCGTCGTGCAGAAGTACGGCGCGAAGTGGGTCGAGTACACCAACCAGGGCACGCCGAACGAGTGGACGGCGGGCATCAACCAGGCGATCGCGCAGAAGGCTGACGTGATCATCCTCGCTCAGGGCACGGCGCTGTCGCTGATCATCCCGGCGATGCAGAAGGCCAAGGCCGCCGGCATCCCGATTCTCGTGACCCACGACTTCCAGAACGGTGAGATCGACAGCCCGCCGCCGAACGGCCCGGGCGCACAGGCGAAGGCGCTTACCGCGGCTTTCGTCACCGTCCCGTTCTGGGAGGCCGCACGGCTCGAGGCCGACTGGGCCATCGCAGCAGACGAACGGCAAGGCGAACGTGATCAGCTTCTCGTCGCCGGACGTGCCGCCGTCAACCGGCATCACGGCCGCGATGAAGAAGGAGTTCGCCGACCACTGTCCGCAACTGCAAGTTCAAGTCGATCAACGTGCCGCTCTCCGAGTGGGCCACGAAGATCGCCTCTGAGACGCAGTCAGCGCTCCAGCAGGATCCGGGGATCAACTACCTGACCCCGATCTACGACTCGATGTCGCTGTTCGCACAGCAGGGCATCAAGGCGGCCGGCAAGCAGGCCACCGTGAAGATCGCCTCCTACAACGGCACACCCGCCGTGATGGAGCTGATCAAGAACGGCGACATCATGGCGATGGACGCAGGCGAGAACATCCAGTGGCTCGCCTACGCCACGGTCGACCAGGCAGGCCGCCTGATCACCGGCGCCCCGATCATCGCCGACGGCAACGAGCAGACGCCGCTCCGCGTGTTCACCAAGGCGAACATCGCCGAAGCGGGTAACCCCCCGGGCGCGACCCAGGGTTACGGCACCGCTTACGTGACCGGCTACGGCAAGCTGTGGGACCGGTCAGTAACGAGATGACGGAGTCAGCCGACCGCAACGACAACACGCAGTCGGCGGTGGGCCCGGGAGCGGAGGCCGCTCCCGGGCCCGCCACTCCGGCACGCTCAGGCGTGCCGGTCGTCGAGCTGCGCAATCTCTCGAAGACCTTCGGGGGTGAGCAGGCGCTCAAGGGCGTCGACCTCACGATCCTGCCGGGCGAGGTACATGGCCTCCTCGGCGAGAACGGGTCGGGCAAGTCGACCCTGATCAAGATCCTCAACGGCTTTCACGCCCCCGATCCGGGGGCGAGCCTCACGGTAAGCGGCGTAGATGTCTCCCTGCCGCTGGCTCCCGGGTCAGTTCCGCGAGCTCGGCCTTTCCTTCGTGCACCAGGACCTCGGGCTCGTGCTCGAGCTCACCGTGCTCGAGAACCTGCGCGTTGGCGAGCTGATCGCGAACCGCGGTGACTGGATCTCGTGGCGCAAGGAGCGCGCTCGCGCGCGTGAGCTGTTCGCCCGCTACAACGTCGACCTCGACCCGCGCAAGCTGGTGAACGAGCTCACCCCCACCGAGCGGGCGCTGCTCGCGATCGTCCGGGCGGTCGACGAGATCCGCGAGACCCAGCGCAGTCACGGAGACGAGCGCGGCCTGCTGATCCTCGACGAGCCGACGGTCTTCCTCCCGCTGGAGGGCACCGAGCGGCTGTTCCAGATCGTGCGTGACATCGTGAAGAGCGGCGACGCGAGCGTCCTGTTCGTCTCCCACGACCTCGACGAGGTCCTCCAGGTCACCGATCGCGTGACGGTCCTGCGCGACGGCAACCTCCAGGGCACGGTCGACACGAAGACCACCAACGAGGCGCAGCTGGTCGAGATGATCATCGGCCGGCGCTTCGAGAGCCTGGCGCTGGCGCCCCAGCAGCTGAGCGGCACCGAGGTGGACGTGACGGTGCGCGGCCTCACCGGCGGGATCCTCCAGGGGCTCGACATCGACATCAGGCGCGGCGAGATCCTCGGCATAACCGGCCTGATGGGGTCGGGCTTCGACGAGGTTCCCTACTTCCTGTTCGGCGCCCGCAACTGCACGGAAGGCACGCTGAGCGCGCACGGCATGACCTTCGATCTGAAGCTGATGTCGCCCGACCGCGCGGTGGCGAACGGCTTCGCGCTCCTGCCCGCGGACCGCCAGCGCGACGGCAGCGTGCCCGACCTCCCGGTGGGCGAGAACCTGATGCTCCAGGTGCTGTCGGACTACACCGGACACATGGGACTCAAGCGCCGGGAGATGGGCGCCAAGGCCGATGAGCTGCTGCACGAGTTCGACGTCAGGCCGCCGGAGCCAAAGCGCTCCTACGAGTCGCTCAGCGGCGGCAACCAGCAGAAGGCGCTGCTCGCGAAGTGGCTTCAGACCAAGCCGAAGCTGATCTTCCTGCACGAGCCCACCCAGGGCGTCGATGTCGGCGCGCGCGCCCAGATCTTCGGGATGCTGGGCGATGCGGCTCACGAGCACGGCGCATGCATCCTGGTTGCGAGCTCTGATTACGAGCAGCTTGCCGCGATCTGCGACCGCGTAATCGTGCTCGCCCGCGGGAAGATCGCGTCTGAGGTATCGGGCGACGAGGTCACGAAGGAACGTATCGGGGAGCAGGTCTACAACAGCGTGACCTTGCGCGAATCGACTATGGAGGCCGCCAGCTAAATGGACACCGAGAACGTAACCACAGCCGCCGCCCTCGGAGAGCCCGGAGCCGGCGGCCCCCGAGGCCGCCGAGCCGCCCAAGAAGTCAGTCGCGCCTTGGGGTCGCTCAACTTCGAGCGCTGGGCGCTGTTGCTCGCCTGGGGCGTGGTCGTCCTCTTCTTCAGCTTCGACAAGCCGAAGATCTATCCGACGTCGGGCAACTTCCAGACCATCTTCGGCTCGCAGGCGGTCCTGCTCGTGCTGGCGCTGGGTCTGATCATCGTGCTGACCACGGGTGACTTCGACCTCTCGATCGCCTCCAACATGTCGCTCAGCGCGATGATCATCGCGGTGCTGAACACCCAGCACCACTGGGCGATCCTCCCGGCGATCCTGTTCGCGGTCTTCATCTCCGTGATGGTCGGCGTGATCAACGGGGGCCTGGTGGTGCTGATGGGGGTGGACTCGTTCATCGTCACTCTGGGCATGGGCACGATCGCGCTCGGCGTCGTCCAATGGATCAGCAACGGCAACAACGTCACCGGCACGGCCCAGCTGTCCTGACGACCTGGACGATCGGCCACCGGATCGGCGGCATCTCCCTGATCTTCTACTACGGCGTGGCCGCGACCCTGCTGTTGTTCTATGTCTTCGAGTTCACGCCATTGGGCCGAAGGCTCCTGTTCGTGGGCCGTGGGCGCAGCGTGTCGCGTCTGAGCGGCCTGCGGGTGAACCGCATCCGCTGGGGCTCGTTCATCGTCTGCGGCCTGTTCGCCGGGCTCGCCGGGGTCATGTACGCCGGCAGCCTCGGTGGCGCCGACCCGGTCTCGGGTCAGACCTTCCTGCTGCCCGCGTTCGCGGCCTCGTTCCTGGGGGCCACGGCGATCTACCCCGGTCGCTTCAACCCGATCGGCACGTTCATCGCCGTGTACTTCCTGGTGTCGGGCATCACGGGTCTCCAGTTGCTCGGAGTGGAGAACTTCGTGCAGCAGCTGTTCTACGGCGGAGCGCTCGTGATCGCGGTCACGCTGTCGACGCTCGCGCGCCGGCAGGCGGCTCGAAGGAGCGTCTAGCCCTGGGGCTCAGGAGGACGGGAGCGCGGTCGCCACGCGAGGCATGCCCTCGCGGCCGCGCTCCCTACCGGTGCATCAACGGAGGAGTGGGATGACCAGGGTTGAGAGTGAGACGACCGGCCCGCAGGGGCGCGGCGAGGATCTGAGCGACGGACCGCTGCAGGGGCTGCGCGTAGTGGAGTTCGGCCAGCTTCTGGCCGGGCCGTACGTGGGCACGCTGCTGGGCGACTTCGGCGCCGAGGTGATCAAGGTCGAGCCGCCGCCGAAGGGCGACGCGATGCGCGACTGGGGCCGGCTGCGCCACAACGACCACTCGCTGTGGTGGTCGATCCTCGCGCGCAACAAGCGCTCGGTCACGCTCAACCTGCGCACCGAGGAGGGCCAGCGCCTCGCGCTCGGGTTGGTCAAGGACGCCGACGTCGTGCTCGAGAACTTCCGCCCGGGCACGATGGAGAAGTGGGGCCTCGGGCCCGAGGACGTCCACGCGATCAACCCGCGCGCCATCTACGCGCGCGTGACCGGCTACGGCCAGACCGGCCGCTACCGCGACCGACCCGGCTTCGCCTCGGCGAGCGAGGCGATCTCGGGGCTGCGCTACTTCAACGGCTACCCGGGCCAGGCGCCGCCGCGCTACGGCATCTCGCTCGGCGACACGCTCGCCGCCCAATCGGCCTTTCAGGGGATCCTGCTAGCCCTCTACGCGCGCGACGCGCGCGGAGCCGACGGTCAGGTGGTGGACGCGTCGATCACCGACGCCTGCTTCGCGATGACGGAGTCGTCGGTGCTCGAGTACGAGAAGGCCGGCGTGATCCGCGAGCCCACGGGCCCGCGGCTGCCGCGCATCGCGCCGTCCAACGTCTACAAGTCCAAGGACGACCGCTGGGTCGTGATCGCGGCCAACCACGACACGCTCTGGCGGCGGCTCGCGGCGCTGATGGGTCGGCCCGAGCTGGGCGAGGACCCGCGCTTCGACTCGCACCTCACCCGCGGCGAGAACGAGGATCTGCTCGACGAGATCATCGGCGCGTGGGCGATCCAGTACACCGCCAGCGAGCTCGACGAGCTCGTGAACGGCGCCGGCGTGGTCTGCGCCCCGGTCTACACGGCGGAGGACATCTACAAGGATCCCTACTTCAGGGAGCGCGGGCTCCTGATCGAGTACGAGGACGAGGTGCACGGCACCGTGACGGGGCCGGGAGTGGTCCCGCAGGCTCACCTCCACGCCGGGCAGCGTCCGCCGCGCGGCACGCTGGACACTCGGCGCGGACAACGCCGAGGTGCTCGAGCCCCTCGGCGTCGACGAGGCCGGTCTGCAGCGCTTGCGCGACGACGGGATAGTGTGAACCTGACGGAGTTGCGCACCCATCCTCGGGCGCCGGCCTCGCGTCTAACTGCCAAGCACTGAGAGGAGAGCGATGGGATACCGATTGGGTGTGGACGTCGGGGGGACGTTCACCGATGTCCAGATGCAGGACACCGCTTCGGGCGAGCTGACGCTCGTCAAGGTGCTGTCGACGCCCGAAGACCAGTCGGTCGGGGTGCTCGCCGGGATCGAGGAGGCCTGTCAGCGCGTGGGCGCCACGCCGAAGGACCTCGACCAGATCCTCCACGGGAGCACGGTCGTAACCAACCTCATCCTCGAGAGCAAGGGCGCCAAGGGCGGCCTGCTCACGACCAAGGGCAACGAGCAGATCCTTCATCTCGCGCGCGCGTGGACGCCCGGCCCGCTCTACGGCTGGATGGGCATGATCAAGCCGCCGCCGCTCGTGGAGCTCTGGAACACCCGCGGCATCGGCGGCCGGCTCGCGGCCGACGGCTCGATCGTCGAGGAGCTGGACGAGGCGGAGGTACGCGCGGCGGTGGACGAGCTGGTCGCCGACGGCGTGCAGTCCGTGACCGTCGGCTTCCTCAACTCGTACGTGAACCCCGAGCACGAGCGCCGCGCGCGCGACATCGCACGCGAGGCCCATCCCGAGCTGCCGATCTCGATCTCCTCCGACCTGGTGCACGAGTACCGCGAGTACGAGCGCACGCTCACCGCCGTGCTGAACGCCTACGCGCAGCCGATGGTGATCCGCTATGTGGACGGGCTCGAGCGCCTCCTGCACGAGGTCGGCTTCGACAGGCGCCTCGGGATCGTGCGCTCCGACGGCGGCACGATGAGCTCGCTGTCCACCAAGGAGCGCCCGGTGGACACCGCCTTCTCCGGACCGTCCGGAGGCGTGGTCGGCGCGGCCTACTTGGCCCGCCGCATCGGCGCCCCGAACGTGCTCACGCTCGACGTGGGCGGCACCTCCACCGACGTGTCGGTGTGCGTGGACGGCGCCGTGACGATCAAGCGCGACGCGGAGCTCGGCTACTACCAGTTCCAGTCGCGCGGGGTTGACGTGCACAGCGTCGGCGCCGGCGGCGGCTCGATCGCCTACCTCACGCCGGTCGGCGCCCTGCGCGTGGGCCCGCAGAGCGCGGGCGCCGAGCCCGGCCCGGCCGCCTACGGCCGCGGCGGCGACCAGCCCACCGTGACCGACGCCAACGTGGTGCTGCACCGCATCCCGCCGGGCACCAAGCTCGCCGGCACGCTCGACATCGACGAGGAGGCCGCCAAGCGCGCGGTCGGCACGATCGCCGACGGCCTCGGCGTGGACGTGACGCAGGCGGCACAGGCGATCATCGACATCGCCAACGAGAACATGCACGCCGCCCTGCGCGTGGTCAGCATCGAGCGCGGCTTCGACCCGCGCGAGTTCGGGCTGATCGCCTTCGGCGGCGCCGGCCCGCTGCACGCCAACGCGCTCGGCCGGCTGATCCACGCCGAGCCGGTCGTGATCCCGGCCGCCCCGGGGGTGCTCAGCGCCTTCGGCTTCCAGGTGGCCGAGGTGCAGAACGAGTTCGCGCGCACGTACCTGAAGATCGCCGAGGACACGCCCGCGGAGGACCTGCGCGGCGTGCTCACCTCCCTGCGCGACGAGGCCGGCGAGTGGCTCACCCGCGAGAACGTGGACGAGGACAAGCGAACGTTCCGCTTCTACGCGGACTGCCGCTACGCGATGCAGGACATCCAGCTGCCGTGCGAGCTGCGGGTCGAGGACATCGACGACGGCTTCGCGACGCGGATCCGCGCGCAGTTCGAGGACGAGCACCGGCGTCGCTACGGGTTCGACCTGGACGCCCCGATCGAGATCGCCACGCTGCGCGTGGTCGGCGCCAGCACCACGTCCGAGGAGGTCGTCGAGCCGGCTGCCGGCAAGGGCGGCTCGGAGGCCACGCCCGAGCGCGAGGAGCAGGTGTTCTTCGACGGCGAGTGGCACGCCACCGGCATCTACGACCGCGACGCGCTCGGCTCCGGTGACACGGTGTCGGGTCCCGCGATCGTCGTTCAGCAGGACACCACGACCGTGATCGATCCGGGGTACGCCGGGGCGGTCGACGACTACGGGAACCTGATCATCCGCAAGCTGGAGGGCAACCGATGACAAGCGTCCAGAACGAAGTGCTGCCCGACTTCGTGCGCGAGCACGACATCGACCCGATCACGCTCGACATCATCGAGAACACGCTCTCGAACACCCGCTTCGAGATGGACCGCGTGCTCGAGACCACGGCGGTCAGCCCGGTGATCCGCGAGCAGTCGGATCAGTTCCCGCTGATCGCCGACAAGTACGGGCGCATGGTCATCGGCCAGTTCGGCAGCGCCATCACCACGATCCTCGAGCACTCGCCCTACACGGAGGCGGACCTGCGCGAGGGCGACGTGATCGCGTTGAACGACCCGTACATGTGCGACGGCTCGATCTCCCACACGCCGGACTTCATGATCCTGCGGCCGATCTTCCACGGCGGCGAGCACGTTGGCTACTCGTCGCAGTGGGGCAACCTGATGGACGTGGGCGGCACGGCCGCCGGCTCGATGCCCATCAGCGCGCGCAGCATCTACTACGAGGGCGTGCGCATGCCGCCGCTCAAGCTCTACGACCAGGGCGTGCTCAACGAGGAGGCGCTGCGCCTCTTCTGCCACAACACGCGCATGCCCAAGCAGGTGGAGGCCGACATCAAGGCCATCGCCGCCGGCACCGCGGCCGGCGAGGCTCGCGTGATCGAGCTCTGCGACCGCTTCGGCCGGGACACCTACCTCGAGGCCTGCGACGCGATCCTCGATCGCACGCGCGGCGGCCTGATCGAGCTGATCCGCACCCATCTGCCGGATGGCGAGCGGTTCGAGTTCGAGGACCTCGCCGACGACGACGGCCTCGGGCACGGCCCGATCAAGCTGAAGCTGGCGCTCTGGCGCGACGGGGACCGCCTGCACCTGGACTGGACGGGCAGCGACCCGGAGGTGCCGGGCTCGGTCAACTTCCTGCTCAACCCCGAGATGTTCAAGATGTTCGCCGGGGTGTTCCTGATCATGGCCTTCGCGCCGGATCTGGTCTTCAACGACGGCTACTACGACCTGATCGAGGTCACGATCCCCGAGGGATCGGTGCTGCGGCCGCAGTTCCCGGCGCCGCTGGGCAACCGGCTCAGCCTGATGGCGCGCCAGTTCGACGTGGTGGACGCGGTCTTCTCCAAGGCGCTCGAGCAGTTCGCGGTGTCGGGCAGCTACGGCACCAGCCCGAACTTCGTCTACTCGGGCACCGACAGCGACGGCAACCCGTACCAGATCCTCGAGATCCTCTACGGGGGCATCCCCGCCCGCCCGTTCGCCGACGGCCTCGACGGCCACTCGTGGTGGCCGCTGTTCAAGGCCGTGCCCACCGAGTACCTCGAGAAGTACTACCCGCTGCGCGTGGAGTCCTACAAGGCGCGGTCGAACTCGGGCGGAGCCGGCTACCACCGCGGCGGCCACGGCGTGGCCAAGACCTACCGCTTCCTGGAGGACGGCTTGATCACCTACCAGGACGACCGCGCTCAGACCTTCCCCTGGGGACTCCAGGGCGGCCGTCACGGCGAGCCGTCGCAGAAGACGCTGATCCGCGCCGACGGCGAGGAGATCCGCCTGCCGTCGAAGGTCGAGAACGTGCCCGTGTACCAGGGCGACCAGCTGATCTTCGAGACGGCCGGCGCCGGCGGGCTGGGCGACCCGCTCACGCGCGAGATCGAGCGCGTGGCCTACGACGTGCGCTCGGGCCTCGTGACGGTGGAGGCCGCCAAGGAGCAGTACGGCGTGGTGGTGTCCGCGCGCGGCGAGGTGGACGAGGGCGCCACGGCCGCCGCCCGCGGGCAGATCGAGTCCGCCCGCGGCGAGGTGCCCGAGTTCGACTTCGGCCCGCTGCCGGAGAAGGCCGCGCTGACGGAGCGGATCGCCGAAGAGCGGCGCAGCTTCGACGCATGGATGACCGACGAGACCCGCGCCGCGGGCGGCGTTACCGCGGAATGACCTAAGAGGAGACGTGGCAATGGAGATCGCAATCTGCGACGTCGGGCCCCGTGACGGGCTCCAGAACGACAGCACGACGCTGTCCCCCGAGACCCGGGCGGATCTCTGCGTGCGGCTGGCCGAAAGCGGCCTGAGGCGCGTGGAGGCCGGCAGCTTCGTGAACCCCAAGCGGGTGCCCCAGATGGCCGGGCCCGAAGAGGTCTTCGAGGGCATCGAGCGGGTGCCGGACGTCACGTTCTCCGCGCTCGCGCTGAACGGGCGCGGCCTGGAACGCGCGCTGGCGACCGGCGTGGAGGAGATCCACCTCGCCTATCCGGTCACCGACACGTTCGCGGAGCGCAACCAGGGCATGACGCTCGAGGAGGCCGCGAGCGGCACCGAGCAGATGATCGCGAACGCGATCGCCGCCGGCATTCGCGTGACCGCCACGCTGGGCGCGTCGTTCGGCTGCCCCTTCGAGGGCCCGGTCGATCCGGGCGTGGTGATCGAGCACGTGCGGCGCATGGCCGACGCGGGCGCAAACGAGATCATGCTCGCCGACACGATCGGCGTGGGCGTGCCCAAGCAGGTGCGCCAGCTCATGCCCGCGGCACTCGAGGCCGCAGGCGGCAGCCCGTCGGGCTCCACCTCCACAACACCCGCAACACCGGCTACGCCAACGCACTCGAAGGGTTGGAGCACGGGGCGACGATGTTCGACGCCTCGATCGGCGGCATCGGCGGCTGCCCGTTCGCGCCGAACGCGACCGGCAACATCGCCACCGAGGACCTGATCTACCTGCTCGACGGCGAAGGAGTGGACACGGGGGTCGATCTTGACGCCCTGATCTCCGTCTCCGAGTGGCTTGCCGGAGAGCTGCATCACGAGCTGCCTGGACTGCTGCACCGCGCAGGGCCGTTCGTGCCGGTCGGCGTCGACGGTTGAGCGAGGCGATGGTCAGCGCCGGCCTCTCTCGGGACCTGGCGCGCATCGTCGGCGACTCGGGGGTGCTCGCCCCTGACACGCGCCCCTACGGCGAGGACGCCACCCGCGAGACGACGGGGCTGAGCGCCACGCCCGACGCGATCGTGCTGCCGGGCTCGCCGGAGGAGGTGCGCGAGCTGGTGGCCTGGTGCTACGAGCACGAGCTGCCGATCGTCCCGCGCGGTGGCGGCACCGGCTACGCCGGCGGCGCCGTGCCGGTGGAGGGCGGCGTGGTGGTGGCCATGGAGCGGCTGCGCTCCGTGCGCTCGCTCGACGGCGCCTACTGGCGGGGCGAGGTGGAGGCGGGGGTCACCACCGGCACCGTGGCGCGCCTCGCGCGCGAGTCGGGGTTGCTGTTCCCGCCCAACCCCGGCGCCGCCGAGCAGTCGCAGATCGGCGGCAACGTGGCCACCAACGCGGGCGGCCCGCGGGCCTTCAAGTACGGCGTGACCGGGCGCTGGGTGAGCGGGATCGAGGCGGTGGTGGCGCCCGGAGAGCTCATCCGCGTGGGCGGCCCGCTGCGCAAGGATGTGGCCGGCTACGACCTGCGCTCGCTGCTGATCGGCTCGGAGGGCACGCTGGGGATCATCACGTCCGTCTGGCTCAGCTTCGTGCCCGCGCCGGAGGTGTCGACGCCGCTCGCGTTCGTCTACCCCGACGCCGCCACCGGCTGCGCGGCGATCGAGCAGGTGGTGGGCAACGGGCTGGTGCCCGCGGCGCTGGAGTACGTGGACGAGGGCGCGCTGGCCGCCGCCTCGGACAGCTTCCCGGTCCCGCTCGGGCCGGACCCGGGCTTCCTGGTGCTGCTCGAGGTGGACGGCTCGGAGGTGGAGGCCGCGCGCATCAGGTCCGAGGCGCTCGAGCTGCTCACCGACGGCTCCACCGCGCTGTTCGCCCCCGAGGATCCGGCCGCGATCCGCGCGCTCTGGCGCTGGCGCGACGGCATGTCGGCGGCGGTCACGTCCGTGGCGGGCGGCAAGTCGAGCGAGGACGTGTCGGTGCCGCTGGACCGGCTGGCCGAGGTGATCGCCGGCGTGCTCGAGATCGGCGCGCGTCACGGCCTGCCCGCCTGCAGCTGGGGACACGCGGGCGACGGCAACATCCACGGCAGCTTCCTGGTCGGACGCGAGGACGAAGCCGGCCGCGAGCAGGCGGCGGCCGCCGGCGCAGACCTGGCCGACCTGGCGCTTGCGCTGGGCGGCTCGATCTCCGGCGAGCACGGGGTGGGGTGGGTGAAGCGCGGCCGGCTCGAGTCCCAGCTCGGCAGCGACGGCATGCGGCTCCACCGCGCGGTGAAGCAGGCCTTCGACCCGAAGAACCTCCTCAACCCCGGGAAGAAGACGTGAGCGACCACCTGGTGGCCGTGGTGGACTGCCTGGACGTGGACGAGCCGCGCCTGGGCAGGCTCAGCGCCAACGTGGCCACGCGCGTCTCGAACGGGCGTCCCACCGCCGACCAGGTGGTGGACCGGGCCGAGGGCGCCACCGTGCTGGCCACGCTCTACACGTACACCCCGATCGGCGAGGACGTGATCGAGCGGCTGCCGGACCTGCAGCTCGTGGCCACGCGCACGGCCGGCTACTCGCACATCGCCGTGGACGCGGCGGCCGCGCGCGGGGTGGGCGTGGCGACCGTGCCGAACGCACCCACGATGGCGGTGGCGGAGTACACGATCGGCGCGCTCATGATGGGCCGGCGCCGCCTCGCGGAGGCAGCGGACTCCACCGCCGCCGGCAACTGGGACTTCACCGGCTTCAAGGGCCGCGACCTCGCCGGCGCCACGCTCGGCGTGATCGGCCTGGGCGGTATCGGCACGCGCGTGGCCGAGCTCGGCCTGGCGCTCGGGATGAACGTGCTCGGCTGGTCGAGGAGCGACCGCCGCCCGCCCGGCGTGGAGCGGGTGAGCCTCGACGAGCTGCTCGAACGCTCCGACATGGTGTCGGTGAACGTGGCGCTGACCCCGGAGACCCACCGGCTGCTCGACGCCGAGCGCCTCGCCTCGATGCGCCGCGGCGCGTGGCTCGTGAACACCGCGCGCGGCGAGGTGGTGGACACCGACGCGCTCTGTGCGCTGCTCGAGTCCGGGCATCTCGGTGGCGCCTGCCTTGACGTGGTGGAGGGCGAGCCGCTCGAGCCTGAGCGCGCGCGCCAGCTCGCCGCAGTCCCAAATCTGATTCTCACGCCGCACATCGCGTGGCTCACGGATGAGACGCTCGACCGTCAGTTCGCGGGAATGACGGACGCCATCCTGGCGTTCTGCGACGGCCGTCAAATCGAATTGGTCCGCCAGCCGGACCCAACCCCTCGGAGGCTCGCATGAAGCAACACGACCTAGCCATCACAGGCGGCGACGTAGTCATCGGCGACGACGTCGCCAAGCTCAACGTCGGCGTCCGCGACGGACGCATCAGCGTGATCAGCGACCAGCCCATCGACGCCGCGGAGACGATCGACGCCACGGGCCTGACCGTCATGCCCGGGCGTGATCGACGAGCACTACCACTGCTTCGGCGGCTACGGCTGGGAGACGTACGAGAACTCCACGCGTGGTGCCGCAAAGGGCGGCGTGACGAGCGTGATCGACATGCCCCTGGACAAGCCGGCGACGCTCACCGCCGACCTGCTGCGGAGCAAGCTCGAGACGCTCTCGGGCTCGTCCCACGTGGACTACGCGCTGTTCGGCGGCTACTTTGCGGAGGACCCCGACCAGATGGAGGCGATGGCGGAGCTGGGCGTCGCGGCCTTCAAGCTGTTCACCGGCGGCGTGGCGCCTCCCGGCATGTACCCGGGCGTGGACGAGGGCGAGAACGTCGATGCCTTCCGCCGTGCGGCCGCGCTCGGCCTGCCCACCACCGTGCACTGCGAGAACGCGCAGATCGTGGACTGGGAGACGGCGCGGCTGATGGGCGAGGGCCGCAAGGACATGGCGGCCTGGGACGACGCGCGCCCCTGGTGGAGCGAGGTGGCGGCCGCGCAGAGCGTCGCGCTGATCGCGGAGGTCACCGGAGCGCGGGCGATCATCGCGCACGCCAGCTCGCCGCAGACGGTGGAGGCGATCACCGCCTCCCGGGCGCGCGGCGGAGACGTCTGGGCCGAGACCTGCCACCACTACCTCTGCACCACCAAGGAGCAGGCGCTCAAGGACATGCGGCTGAAGTGGAACCCGCCCACGCGCGAGCAGGCGTCGGTGGACTGGCTCTGGAGGCTCGTCCGCGAGGGCCAGGTGCACTCGGTGGCAAGCGACCACGCCCCGCTGCCGAAGGCCACCTCGGACGACATCTGGGAGCAGTCGCCGGGCGCCGGCAACGGCGTGGAGGTGTTCTTCCCGGTGTTCGCCACGGAGGCGCTCCACCGCCGCGACGTGCCGATCACCCACATCTCGCGGCTCGTGTCCAGCAATCCGGCGAAGATCTTCAACCTCGCCGGCAAGGGTGAGATCGCGATCGGCGCTGACGCCGACTTCGCGATCGTCGAGACCAACGGGAGCAAGGTGGTCGACGCTCAGGAGCTCGAGTACCACGACCAGGAGAAGTGGTCCCCGTTCGACGGCGTCGAGCTGAAGGTGTACCCGGTGTACACGGTGCTGCGCGGCAAGTTGATCTACGCGGAGGGCAAGGTGCTCGGCGAGCCCGGCGACGGCCGCTACCTGTCGTCGGTGGAGGCGAAGGTCGCCGCCTGATGCAGCTGGCGCCGCGAGAGGTCGAGCGGCTGTTGATCTTCACCGCCGCCGAGCTTGCGCGGCGCCGCCTGCGCGAGGGGATCCTGCTCAGCCATCCGGACTGCGTCGCGCTGGCGTGCGACGTGGCGATGGAGCGGGCGCGGGCGGGGGCGAGCTACGACGACGTGCGCGCGTCCGTGAACGGGCTGTTCACCCGCGAGCAGCTCGAGCGGGGCGTGCCCGAGCTGCTGGAGGAGCCGCTCCAGGTTGAGGCCACCTTCGGCGACGGCAGTCGCCTGGTGGCGCTGGAACGGCTGGTGGCGCCGTGAGGCCGGGCGAGCTGATCCCCGGCGACGGGCCGGTGCCGGCCGCCTCCGGGCGTACGGGCAGCGTCAGCGTGACGAACAGGGGCCGCTTCGACGCGTTCCTCACCTCGCACTTCCCGCTCGAGCGCGCGAGCGCCGCGCTGGAGTTCCCCCGCGAGGGGCTCGAGGGCGCGCGCCCGGACCTGCCGGCCGGCGGGAGCGTGCAGATCCCGGTGGGCGAGACGGTGGAGCTTGGGCTGATTTGGGACTGAGCCGCTCCGAGTACGCGTCGCTCTACGGGCCCACCGTGGGCGATCGCCTGCGGCTGGGCGACACCGACCTGCTGCTGACGGTGGACGCCGACGACACGCGTCCCGGCCACGAGCCGCTGGTGGGCTTCGGCAAGACCGTGCGCGACGGGCTGCTGGCCACCGGCGAGCTGCCGCTGGCGGAGGCGCTGGACATCTGCGTGACGAACGTGGTGCTGGTGGATCCCGTGCTGGGGGTGCGCAAGACCTCCATAGGCATCCGCGACGGCCGCGTGGTGGCGATCGGCCGCGCCGGCGATCCGCACACCGACCCCGAGGTGACGGTGCCGCTCAGCGCGGCGACGGGAATAGTCACGGGGGAGGGGATGATCGCCACCCCCGGTGCGATCGACACCCACGTGCACCTGATCGGCCCCCAGCTCGTGCCCACGGCGCTGGCGGGCGGCACCACGAGCATGGCCGCGATGAGCTACTCGGGCGCCTTCGACCTGGGCATCAACCCGCGCGGCAACTTCGACAACATGCTGCGCGCCTGGCAGGGAGTGCCGCTCAACCTGCTGCCGATCGTGCGCGCCAGCACCGCGAACGCCGACTTCCTCGACGACCTGCTGGCGCTCGGCGCGGGCGCGTTCAAGGTGCACGAGGACGTGGGCTCCTTCCCGTGGGTGGTCGACGGCGCGCTGGCCGCCGCGGAGCGTCACGACGTGCAGGTGGCGCTGCACGCCGACGGGCTGGGCGAGTCCGCCACCCTGGAGGAGACGCTGGCAGCGATCGACGGCCGCGCGGTGCACGCCTACCACGTGGAGGGCGCGGGCGGCGGGCCCGTGAACCTGCTGGAGGCGGTGTCGCACCCGAACGTGCTGCCGTCCTCCACCACGCCGACCGTTCCGTTCGGGGTGAACGCCGCGGCCGAGCACGAGGAGATGATCCGCACCGTGCACCGTCTGACCCCGCTGTTCCCGAACGACACCGTCGCGGCGCTCGGCCGCATCCGCCCCTGGACGATGGCGGCCGAGTCCGTGCTGCATGACCTGGGCGCGATCAGCATGGTCAGCTCGGACTCGATGGGGATGGGGCGCGTGGGCGAGGTCACGCGGCGCACCTGGCAGCTGGCGCACGTGATGCACCAGGCCACGGGGGACCAGGGCAACGAGCGCATCCTGCGCTACCTCGCCAAGCTCACGATCAACCCGGCGCTGGTGCACGGCATGGCCCACGAGGTCGGCTCGCTCGAGCCCGGCAAGCTCGCCGACATCGTGCTCTGGCGCCCGGCGTTCTTCGGCGCGAAGCCCCAGCTGGTGCTGAAGAGCGGCTCCCCGGTGTGGACGCAGCTCGGCTCCGGCAGCGGCTCGACGCGCATCGGCCAGCCGCTCGTGCAGGGCCTGCTGTGGGGCGGGACCGGCGCCGCCCCCGCTCAGCTCGCCACGGTGTTCAGCTCGGCGGCGGGCGCTGAGCGGGCACGCTCGGTGTGGCCCGGGCCGGTGTCCGTGGTGAGCGGCACGCGCAAGCTGCGCAAGCAAGATCTTCCCCGTAATGGTGCTACCCCGGAGGTGAAGGTGGACGGCGAGCAGAGACAGGTGACGATCGACGGCGCTCCCGTGCGGCTCGAGGCCGCCGAGGAGCTTCCACTCAACCGCTCGTACTTCCTGGCATGAAGATCGCGATTCTCGGAACAGGAGCCATGGGCTCGGTCTACGCCGGCCTGCTGGGCTCGGCCGACAATGAGGTGTGGGCGATCGACAGCTGGACCGAGCACGTGGACGCCATCCGCGCGAACGGACTGCGCCTGGAGGGGGCGAGCGGCGATCGCGTGGTGCGCGTGAACGCCACCACGGACCCGGGCGAGGCGGGCGAGGTGGACCTGGTGGTGATCGCCACCAAGGCCTACGACGTGGAGGGAGCCGCGCGGGCCGCGGCGCCGCTGATCGGGCCGGACACCGTGGTGCTCTCGATCCAGAACGGCCTTGGCAGCGTGGACCGCGTGGCGGCGATCCTCGGCGAGGACCGGGTGGTGGTCGGTGTGGTGGGCGGCTTCGGCGCCTCGATCGTCGAGCCCGGGCACGGGCACCATCACGGTATGGAGCTGTTGCGCCTCGGCGAGCGCAGCGCGCCCGTGAGCGAGCGCGTGGAGCGCATCGCACAGGTCTGGCGCGACGCCGGCTTCAACGTGCGCGCGTTCGACGATGCCCAGAAGCTGGTGTGGGAGAAGCTGATCTGCAACATCGCCTACAGCGGCCCCTGCGCACTGACCGGCATGACCATCGGCCAGGTGCTCGAGGACCCCGAGGCGTCGTCGATCTCGGCGCACTGCGCGGAGGAGGCGTTCACCGTGGCGCGCGCGCTGGACGTCTCGCTCGACTTCGACGAGCCCGTGCAGTACGTGCGCGACTTCGGCTCGAAGATCACGGGCGCCCGTCCATCGATGCTGCTCGACATGCTGGCCGGCAGGCGCAGCGAGGTGAGCGTGATCAACGGCTCGATTCCCCCGCTGGCGCGCGAGCTGGGCCTCGGCGCGCCGGTGAACGAGACCGTGACCGGGCTGATCCTGGCGAGGGAGCGGGCGGCGGGGTACGTCTAGCAGCGGCTCAGCGGAAGCTGAGGGTGCTGAACAGCCCGGCGTGATCTGAGTCCCAGAAGCCGTTCGCGGGTTGCCGTCCCGTCACCGACGAGCTGACCAGCTTCACGGTCTTCGGCGCATTGGTCATCACGTGATCGACCTTGTGGTCGAAGTCGCTGACCTTGCCGGCTCCCGGGCTGGTGAGCACATCCGCGTTCAGGCAGCAGCCGAGTGGGTTGCTGGTGCTGCGCTCCGCGAAGCCCGCCTTCAGCAGCGCCTTGTAGGCCAGCGCATCACCCGGCTTCACCTCGGTCTTCTGATCCGAGTTGAGGTCGCCCACCAGGATGACCGGCAGGCGGCCGGTGGCCGGACCGCCGCGCTTGAACAGCTCGCGGGCCTGCGCCTCGCGCACCTGGCCGTTGGTCGCGTCGGCGCCCTTGTTGGTGTGGTTGGTGGGCTGGTTGTCGAAGGCCTCGAGGTGGGTGTTCACGAACCGGAACTTGGGCCCGGCTCCCACCTGGGCGTCCACCCGCGTCCAGCCGCGGGTGACGTTCAGCGACACGCCGGCGGGTCGGACCTGAAGCTGGGTGGCGAAGTGCGCGCCCTTTGCCTTCGACGTCTTCACGCCGCTGCGGGCGAGAATCACGTCGCGCATCGTGAGCCGGCCGTTCAGCTCGGCGCCGAGCGGGCAGCCGGCCGCCGCGGTGGACTCGTTGCCGTCGGTGTTCGCGTAGACCTCGAAGTCGAACTCGGGCTCGGTGATCACCGCGCGATAGACCTTCTTGCCCTTGTTGAGCTGCTTCAGGAGCAGCGCCAGGTAGTCGTAGCGAACCTGGGTGGCCTTCGGCGGAATCGGGTTCTCGGTGCAGGGTGCGGTGCGCCAGAGAGCGACCTCCTGCAACCCCACGAGGTCGGGACGATTCTTCAGGATCTCCGCCGCGAGACCCTTGGCCCGCACCGGGAAGTTGTTCTGGTCCACCTGCCCCAGGATCCCGCCCGCGGCGTCCACCAGGCCCTGGAGATTGGAGGCCTGCACGCCCGGGGTGAGGTCCGCGCCCAGGTAGAGGTTGCGCGTCATGACGCTGACCCGCGGCGACTTGGCGACCGCGCCTGCGGGCAGCGCGACGGCGGCCAGCGCAAGCCCGGCGACCATCCCCGAGAACAACGTCCTTCCCCTCACCCGGACGACCCTAGCGGGCGGGGAGGCCCGCCATGGGCTCGAATCAGCCATCAGAGGTAGTTCTTGGCGATCCCCGCGACCAGCGAGTAGTTGGTGTCGACCATGTTGCCCACGTACATCTCGCCCGCCTGAGTGAGCAGCTGGTAGGCGTCCAGGCGGTCGAAGCCGTGGTCGGCCGCCAGCCAGTCCACCAGCTCGGTGTAGGCGATGCGGGCGGCGTCCTCCATCGGGCGCGCGCTGCCCACCACCATCAGCTTGTCGGGTGACTCGATCCGCGGCCACTCGATCTTCTGGCCCTTGATCAGGTCGAAGGTGAGCACCGAGCGCGCGCTGATCTCGAGCGCGACGCCGCAGAGCTCGCCGTCGCCCTGGTTGCCGTGGGCGTCGCCCGTGTAGAAGAGCGCGCCGGGCACGCGCACGGGCAGGTAGACGATGTTGCCGGGGCAGGTGTCGCGGCAGTCCATGTTGCCGCCGTGGTTGTGCGGGGTGAGCGACGAGATCGACTCCAGCTCGGGCGCGGTGCCGATCGTGCCGAGGAACGGGCGCCACGGGAAGGCGAGCCGCTCGCCATGGCGGAAGACGCCGTCCTCGAGCTTGTAGAAGTAGAGCTTCTCGGGCAGCGGGTCGTGCAGCAGCCGCGTGGCCGCGGTGGCGGTGAGGCCGCCGAAGTAGGGCACGAACGCGCTCACGGCCCAGTCGCGCGTGGGCTCGATCGACTCGATCTTCACGGCCAGCGTGTCGCCCGGCTCGGCGCCGTTCACGTAGATCGGCCCGGTCTGCGGGTTGAGGAACGAGCCCAGCACCTTGCTCGGCAGGTCGTCCTCGGTGGTGATCCGGCCCTCGAACGCGTCCTGGGTGTGCATCGCGATCGTCTCGCCCGGGTCCACGCTGGCGATCGGGTCGGGGTAGGGCGAGAAGACGTAGTGGTGCGGACCCTCCTGATGGATCTCCCGAATGTCGGCCATGGTCAATCGTTCTCCTGGTTGTCTGGGGTTCAGGGGCGGCGGCCGGCGAGCACCGCGAAGCGGCCGGAGCGCCAGGGACAGTCCACGTCCACGAAGCCGGCGTCACGGAGCCATTGGAGCTGCGGCTCCACCGGCGCCGAGATGTCGAGGCGCATGCGCTCCAGCGTGGCCGCCCACTCGGCGTCGTCGGCGCCCAGGGCGCGCGAGTCCTCCTCGTGCCAGCGCCGGTACATGGCGTCGAGGGCGGGGGTGGGGCCGGCCACCTGCTCGCCGTTCACGAACGGTCCGCCGGGGGCCAGCACGTGGAAGATGCGGGCGTAGAGGTCGGCCTTGCCGGGGTCGTCGAGGTGGTGGATCGCGAACGCGGAGACCACGGCGTCGAACGGGCCCTCGGGCAGCGGGTCGGCGAGGTCCTGCACGTGAGCGGCCTCGATCCGGTCGCCCAGCGCCACCTCGGCCTGGGTGAGCATCTCGGCCGCGCCGTCCACCAGCACAGCGCGCGCCTCCGGGTGGGCCTCGAGCACCATGCGCGTGAGCAGGCCCGTGCCCGCTCCGAGGTCGAGGATGCGCTTCGGCTCGTTCGTCAGCATGCGCACCACGTGGCCGTAGAAGGGGTCGAACACCGGCACGGCGCGGCGGCGCAGGGCGTCGTATTCGCCGGCCGCGGCCTTGAAGATGCTCACGGCGTCGTCGGCGCGGCCGGTCACTTCAGGACCATCGCGTTCGCCGGGCTGCCGGCGCCGCCCGCGACGTTGAGCGGGGAGGACGTGATGAGGCCCTCGTAGACGCCGTCCTCGGCGCAGTCGGCCGCCAGGCGCTCGAGGTCCCAGAGCTCGCCGATGGGCATGCCCAGCCGCGCGATCAGCAGGCGATGGAGCTCGAACTCGCTGGTGGGGAGCACCTCCAGCGCGGGATTGTCGGTGGCGATCGCGGCGATGCGCGTATTCCACAGGAACTCGGGCAGTCCGGCCGGCACGAGCCCTGCCGAGCCGGGCATCTCGGCCTCGCCGAGCGCCGTGCGCTCGTCGTCGGAGAGCGCGTCATAGGCCGCCAGCCAGCCGGTGCGCACGAGCAGCACGTCGCCCTGGCGCAGCTCGCTCTGCTGGAGCTCGGCCACGCGTCGCAGCATGTCGACGTCGATCGGGCTCGGCCCGAGCGGCTCGATCGGGCTGCCGAACTGTTCGGCGGCGCGCGCCACGTCCAGCAGCACGGCGCGCCCCGCGATGCCGCGGCGGGCGAAGGCGTCCACTCCGAGCAAGCCGCGGCCCGCCCCCGTGACCTCCTCCAGCGCGCGCCCGTTGTAGAAGCCGTGGCCGCCCTCGCCGTAGTGGCGCAGCGCGTCCCACTGGCTCGCGCCCTGGAGCCAGAAGCCGTCGAGGTGGTCGTCCTGCGTCACGTCGACGCCGACGTCCCAGTGCTCGAGCACGTGCGAGGAGTCCGAGCGGTGGAGCAGCGCCGGCCGCAGGTGCGCGATCTCCAGGTCGAGCGGGAAGGCGCACGCCGCGGCGGACGAGCGCGGCCGCGGCCCGCACCTGCTCCGGGCCGATGAAGTTGAGCGTGCCCAGCTCGTCGTCGTCGCCGAACACGCCCCACGACGAGCCCGGGGGCGCGCCCGCGCGCACGGGCAGCTCTGCGAAGCTCGGGAAGCTCACCCGCCGCGGACCCCAGCGAGCGCGTCGTCGAGCGACACGACGTCGGCGTACTGGCGGTCCAGGTCGAACAGGGCCGTGAGGTGCGAGACCTCGAAGCGATCGAACACGCACTCCTGCACCACGATCGTGCGGAAGTTATAGGAGGCGGCGTCAACCGCAGTTGCCCGCACGCAGTTCGAGGTCGAGCCGCCCACCACCAGCACGGTGTCCACTGCGCGATCCACGAGCAGCCCGAGCAGCGGCGTGCCGAGGAAGGCGCTGGGCTTGTGCTTCACGAGCACGATGTCCTCCGGCGCGGGGGCCACCGCCTCGTGGATCGCCGCGCCCTCCGAGCCCTCGAGGCACCAGCCCTCGCTGTCGATCAGGTCGCGCTTGCGCGCGTACACGCCCATGTCGGCGCCGTCGCGGCGGAACTGGTTCTGGGTGTAGACGACTGGGCCGCCGCCGGCACGCACCGCGCTCGCCAGCTCCGCAATGCCCGGAAGGGCGTCGCGAGCGTCCGGACACGCGGACGGGTAGCTGTGTGAGGAGCCTGGAGGCGGCCCCACCATGTAGTTCTGCACGTCGATCACGAGCAGGGCGGGCCGGCTGCCGAAGCCGACGCGGCGGCCGAAGCGAGCGCGCTCGACCAGCTCGCGGTCGGAGTCGCTCAGGAGCCTGGCCCAGGGCGGCTCTGCCGCGGCGGATGAAGGATCGGGGTACACTCTTGCTGGACGGGAAACAGTATCAATCAGTGAGAACATGAGCAAGACCGCTGAACGCACACTCACGCTGATGGACCAGGTCGCCCGGGCCGACGAGCCGTGCGGCCTCGTGGAGCTGGCATCGCGCGCGGAGCTCGACAAGAGCACGGCCGCCCGGCTGCTCGGCTACCTGGAGGAGCGCGGCCTCCTCACGCGCGATGCCACGAGCAAGCGCTACTCGGTCGGGCCCGCGCTCGTCTCGTTCGCCGCCGTGGTCATCCGCGGCTCCGACCTCCCGCATCTCGCCCAGCCGCACCTCACCAGCCTGCGCGACGCGAGCGACGAGACGGTCAGCCTCCACATTCGCACGGGCGACGAGCGCGTCTGCGTCGCCGGGGCGGAGAGCCCGCAGCCGCTGCGACGCGTGCTCACGCTCGGCGAGCCGGTGCCGCTCTGGAGCGGGCCCACGAGCAAGGTCATCTTCGCGTTCCTCTCCGACGACGAACGCGCCGCGCTGCGCCGGCGCGCACGCGCGGCAGGGATCCCCGCCGAGCCGCTCGACACGCACCTGCGCCAGGCGCGCGAGGCAGGGTGGCTCAGCACGGTGGGGGATCGCACCCCCGGCGTGGCGGCGTTGTCGGTGCCGGTGTTCGATCAGCACGGCGTGGTGGGCTCGCTCACCGCCGCCGGCCCGGCCGAGCGCTGGACCGGCGAGCGCATGGCCGCCTTCGCGCCCTCGCTGCTCGCCGCTGCGCGCACGCTGTCGGCCGAGGTCGGAGCGGAGGCGGCGTGAGCTCGGACCTCACCGCGATGCTGTACGTGCCGGGCTCGAGCGAGCGCATGCTGTCCAAGATCGGCAGCGTGGGCGCGTCCGCCTACATCGTCGACCTGGAGGACGCGGTCGCCGAGTCGGCGAAGCCCGCGGCCCGCGTGCTCGCCGCCAAGACGCTGCGGGAGCGCGGCGCCGACGCGAACATCTGGGTGCGCGTGAACTCCACGGGCACCGGCCTGACCGCGGCGGACCTCGAGGCGGTGGTGGGTCCCGGCCTCGCGGGGATCGTGCTGCCGATGGCGGAGAGCGCCCAGCAGCTCCTGGCGGTGGACTCGCTGATCGCGCTGTTCGAGGGCCGCAGCGGCGTGCGCGCCGGCAGCGTGCGGCTGATGCCCACGATCGAGACGGTGGCGGGCCTCTCCAACGTGGACGAGATCGCCGCGGCCAGCCCGCGCACGGTCTGCCTCGGGTTCGGGGCTGGCGACTTCAGCCTCGACGTGGGGCTCGACTGGCCTCCCGCCAGCGGGCAGCTCAGCCCGACCGTGATCGGCGCCAAGGCGCAGCTCGTGCTGGCCTCGCGCAAGGCCGGGCTCGACCCGCCGCACGACGGCGTCTACCCGAACTTCCGCAAGCCGGAGGTGCTGCGCGAGGAGGCCGAGCAGTCGCGCGCGCTGGGCTTCCACGGCAAGCACGCGATCCACCCCGACCAGGTGCCGGTGATCCTCGACGTCTACGGCCCGAGCGAGGCCGACGTGGCCGAGGCGCGCGCCGACGCTCGAGGCCTACGAGCGCGGGCTCGAGGACGGCATCGGCGGCGTGCACATCGACGGCCGCTTCATCGACTACCCGGTGGCGGAGCGCGCCCGGCGCGTGCTGGCCGAGAGCGGCGAGGAGCTGCCCAGCCCGCTGCCGCTCGAGGGCCTGCGCGTGCTCGACATCTCGAGCCTTTACGCGGCGCCGCTGATCTCGGCCAACCTGGGCGACTTCGGCGCCACCGTGATCAAGGTCGAGCACCCGCGCGGCGACGACGCCCGCCGCTGGGGCCTCTCCAAGGACGGCGTGCCGCTGTGGTGGAAGACGATCTCGCGCAACAAGCGCGTGATCGAGCTCGACCTGAACAGCGAGGAGGGGCGCGACGTGGTGCGCCGCCTCGCGGCCGACTCGGACGTGCTGATCGAGAACTTCCGCCCCGGGCGGCTCGAGAAGTGGGGCCTCGGCCCTGAGGAGCTGCACGCGCTCAACCCGCGGCTCGTGATCGTGCGCGTGACCGGCTTCGGGCAGACCGGGCCCTACTCGGACCGCCCCGGCTTCGGCACCCTGGCCGAGGCGTTCTCCGGCTTCGCCCACATGACCGGGCTGGCCGACGGGCCGCCCACGCTGCCGCCGTTCGGCCTCGCGGACGCGGTCTGCGGGCTGGCCGGCACCTACGCCACGATGATCGCCCTCTACTGGCGCGACGCCGCCGGTGGCGGGGAGGGTCAGGTGATCGACCTCAGCCTGTTCGAGCCGCTGTTCAGCGTGCTCGGCCCGCAGATCACGGAGTTCAGCGAGCTGGGTGTGGTGCAGGGCCGGCAGGGCAACCGCTCGCCGCGCACCGCCCCGCGCAACGCGTACCAGACCTCCGACGGCCGCTGGGTGGCGCTGTCCGGCGGCACGCAGCAGATCGTGAACCGCATGCTCGAGGCGATCGAGCGGCCCGAGCTGGCCGAGGACCCGCGCTTCAGCGACTCCGCCGCGCGGCGCGCGAACGCGGACGAGATCGACGCGATCGTGGCCGACTGGATCGCCGGCCACACGCTGGAAGAGGTGCTGGCGGCGTTCGAGGCGGTCAGCGCCCCGATCGCGCCGGCCTACGACACCGCCCAGATCTCACAGGACCCGCACTACCTCGCGCGCGAGAGCTTCGTCACGCGCCCGGACCCGGACCTGGGCGAGATCACGATGCCCGGCATCGTGCCGCGGCTGAGCCGCACCCCGGGGCGCATTCGCTTCAACGGGCCGACCAAGGTGGGCGCGGATACTGAGGCGGTGCTGGGGGAGCTGGGGCTGGAGCCTCCGCCGGCGAAGTCCTAGCGCGGCGCGTTTACTGCGGCAATGACGGTGGGCCCGAAGCGCGGTTTTCAGTCGATTGAAGCTTTTGGTGCCCTATAGCGCACCAAAAGCTGCAATGAATGAAAAGCAGGCGTCGCCCTACCCAGCTTCAGTGAGCGCGACGAGCTCCTCCACCGAATCGAGCTCGACCAGCGACGCGGCGGCCTCCATCAGCTCCGCCGCCCGCTCCTCGTCCAGCCGGCCGCGCGCGTTCAGTGAGAACTTCAGCCGCAGCTCGTCCTCGCTGAGCGGCCGCCCGGGGCCGCCGCGGTTCTCCATCACGCGCTGCTCGAGGGTGCTGCCGTCGGTCAGCCGGACCGAGACGACCGCCGGGAGCGCGTGCGGGAAGACCGCGTCGCAGTCGGCATCCGCCACGCACTTCACGCGGTCGGCCAGGGCGAGCAGCTCGGGGTCGCGGGCACGGTCGTCCGTGAAGTCCTCGAGCGAGACGCCCAGCCCTCCGCCGCCCGCCAGCGCCACCGCGAAGGTGAAGGGGCCGCTGAACTTGGCCGCGTAGCCCGAGGGCGGCCGCGCCTTCGCCTCGGCGGGCTCGGCGATCGTGCGCAGCGTGGGGGTGGCCACGCCCAGCGTCACGGCCTCGACGTCCTCGGGCCGCACGCCCTCGGAGCGGAACGCCAGCGCGGCATCGATCCCGGCGTGGGTGAAGTGGTTGGTGGGGTAGGGCTTGTAGTGCAGCTTCAGCAGCTCCCAATCCGAGCCCAGACCGCGCACCAGCGCGTCGGGGTCGGCCTTCTCGCCCACGTAGGCCTGGAGGAAGCCGAAGCGGCCCTCCAGCACGGTCGGCGGACCGGTGAGCCCGGCCCGCGCCAACTCCGCCGCGCTGACGCCGGCGTGGGCGGCCCAGCCGCAGTGGGCCTGCTTCACCGTGCCCCCGCTGCGGTTGGCCTCGAGCAGCCCGGCGCCCATGCTCGCCGCCACCGCCATGGCGTGGGCGAGCCGCTCCTCGTCGAGATCCAGAACCACGCCCACGGCCGCCGCGGCGCCCAGCGCACCGCAGATCGAGGTGGCGTGGAGGCCGCGCTCGAAGAACACGGAGTTGCCGAGCTCGGGGTCGTAGCCGGCCATGCCCAGCCGGACGCAGATCTCGTCGCCGATCGCCACCGCGTGCGCCAGCCGGCGCCCGGTCGCCGCGCACGCCTGAGCGGCCGCCAGCGCCGCCGGCACCACGGAGGCGCTGGGGTGGAGGACCGACGGCAGGTGGGTGTCGTCGAAGTCCAGCGCGTGCGCGAGCGTGCCGTTGTGGAGCGCGGCGGCGGCCGCCGGCAGCCGCAGCGAGCGGCCGAACAGGCTGGCCTGGGGCGCGCCGCCCCAGGCCTCGACCACGGTCGCGACGGGGTCCGCCGCGGCGGCGGAGTCACGCGCGGCCAGCGCCACGCCGATCGTGTCGAGCACGCGCTCGGACACGTTGCGCTCGATCGCCTCCCGCAGCGCCGGGTCGGGCTCGGCCGCGGCGAAGCGCGCCAGCTGGACGACCAGCGGATCCGAGTCGCTCATCCGTCGACGAGGGCCAGCGGTCGCACCGGCGAGCCTGTGCCGCCCTCGATGTTCAGCGGGGCGAGCACGAAGGCGAAGCGGTACACGCGGTCGGCGGCCAGGCGCTCCAGGTTGAGCATCTCGATGATCGGGATCCCGTTCTCCACGAGCAGCACCCGGTGGGCGGGCAGCAGACTGTGGCCCATCCCGGCCCCGATGTGCTCGAACGCGGTGGTGTCAGAGCCCACCACGCGCGCGCCCTGTGACGCGAGCCAGCGCGACGCCTCGGCGGTGGGACCGGGCACGCCCCCGTCGTGGCTCACGAAGCCCACCGGGTCCTCCCAGCGCGTGGCCCAGCCGGTGCGCACGAGCAGAGCGTCGCCCGCCCTCGGCTCCACCTCCGCCCACGCGGCGGCGTCGGCGAGGTCGGACGGGCTGATCGGGGTGGCCGGCTCGAGCTGGTCGACGCCCTTCGAGCCCGCCACGTCGAGCAGCATGCCCGGGCAGGCGAACGGCTCGAGCTTGTCGATTCCGTGGGTCGTGAACTTGCCGCCGGCCATCGCGTCCGCCACCTCCACGTCGCCGTGCAGCCGGCCGTCCTGCGAGACGTGCGCGAGTGCATCCACGTGCGTGCCCACATGGCCGCCCATCACGATCAGCTCGTTCGCGGCGGAGCCGCCGTCCTCCCGCACCATGTCACCGTGGCGGCGGATCAGCGCGGAGCGGAAACCGGGGTGGTTGGGCGAGGACGGGATGCCGGTTCGCAGCGGCTGTGCCAGGTCGTAGACGCGAGCGGCGGCCAGGGCTTCGATCAACGCGCTCACGAGCGCGTCACCGGGCGGTGGAGGTACTCGCCGCTGGCCGGGGCGGTCACCTCACCGTCGAGGAAGACGGTGCGCCCGCGCAGCATCGTCCGGACCGGCCAGCCCTTCACGGCGATGCCGTTGAACGGCGTGTGGTCCTGCGCCGAGTGCAGCACCTCGGGCGTGACCGTCTGCTCGCGCTCGAGGTCGATCAGCGCGAGGTCGGCGTCGGCGCCGATCGAGATCGTGCCCTTGCGCGGGTGGCAGCCGTAGGCCTTCGCGGGCGCCGTGCTCACCAGGTCCACGATCCGCTCGAGGGACAGGCCGCGCCGGTGGTGGCCCTCGGAGATCATCACCGGGTAGAGCAGCGCCGTGCCGCCGAAGCCGGGCAGCGCGGGCCAGAGGTCGTCGCCCTTGGCGTCCTCCATGCAGCAGGCGTGATCGCTCGCCACCCATTGCAGCTCGCCCGCGCGCACCGCCTCCCAGAGCGCCTCCACGTCGTCCTCGCCGCGGATCGGCGGGTTCACCTTGCCGCCCAGGCCCTTGCCCTCGAGCATCCCGTAGGTGAGCGCGAGGTGGTGCACGGTGGTCTCGAGCCGGATGTCCAGCTGCGGGTACAGCGAGCGGATCTGGCGGCAGCGCCAGCACGGCCTCGGCGCTCGACAGGTGGAGCAGGTTCACGCGCACCTTCGTGGCGTCGGCGAGCACGCCCGCCTCGTGGATCGACAGCCGCTCCGCGAGTGGCGGGCGGCCCTTGCTGTACTCCTCCAGCGGCGGCAGCCCGAGGTCGCGCGCCCTGCTCATGAAGAGCTTGATCAGCTCGGCGTCCTCGCAGTGGAGGCTGAGCGAGAGCCGGGCATCGGGGTGGTCGTCGCTCGCCGCGGCCACGGCTTCCATGATCCGGTAGAGGTGGCCGAAGTCGTACTCGCCGGACATCGTGTACGAGGCCGCGTCCGTGGAGTCGGCCGCGAGGTTGAGGCCCTTGTAGAAGAAGTAGTACTTGAAGCTCGCCACCCCGGCCTCCGACACGAGCCAGGGGATCTCGTCCACGTGGCCGGCGTCCATCGGCGCGATGTGGAAGCCGTAGTCGGTGTGGCAGAGGCCCTCCACCTCGGAGAGCAGCTGCGGGAAGATCTCCCGGTAGGGGCCGGTCTTGTCCAGGTAGTGGTGGCCGGTGCGGAAGTACGACACGATCGTGGTGGCGCCGCCCACCAGCGAGGACTCGGTCTCGCTCGCGGCGTCCTCGGCGAGCGTGCGGTAGATGCCCATGTGGTAGTGGGAGTCCACCGCGCCGGGCACGACCAGGAGCCCGCTCGCGTCGACCTGCTCGTCGGCGTCCGAGGCCACGAAGTCCTGCGCGAGCGCAGCGATGCGGCCGTCCTTGATGCCGATCGCGCAGCTCACCACGCCCTGGCCGGGGAGGACGACCTCCCCTCCGGTGACGATCGTGTCTAGACGGTTCACGCGCGACCTCCTGTGAGTCGAGTGTTCATGTGGACAGGGCGGCTGTGGCCCTGCGAAGCTCGGGTCCGATCCGTCTTTGCAAGCGCCGGGGTGAAGCGGGCGACCGGCCCGCAGACCGAGATCGAGCCGATCACGTGGCCGCCGCTGTGCAGCGGGGCCGCGATCGACGCGGCCCAGGGATCGCGCTCGGCGCTGCTGAAGGCGTAGCCCTTTGTGCGCGCCGCGCGCACGGCGGCGCGCTGGGCGCCGGCGTCCACCAGGGTGCGCTCGGTGAGCCGGTCGAGCGAGACCTCGGCCAGGTAGTCGTCCAGCTCGGAGTCGCTGAAGCCCGCGAGGATCGCGCGCCCGGAGGCGCCGGCGTAGAGCGGGAAGCGCGCGCCGATCTCCACGGTCATCCGCACCGAGGCGTGGCTCTCCACCTGTGCGACATAGACCCGCTGGCGCCCGACGAGCAGGGACGCGGTGGCGGTCTCCCCGGTGGCGTCCCGCAGCTCGAGCAGGGTGGGGAGGGCCAGGTGGCGGATGTCGCCCGTGCCGAGCGCTGCCATGCCGAGCTCGGTGGCGCGCGGGCCGAGCCGGTAGCGCGCGCTGCGCCGGTCGTGAGCCACCAGCCCCGAGTCCACCAGCGCGGTGAGCGTGCGGTGCACGGTGCTCTTCACCAGGCCGGTCTCGGCGGCGATCTCGGTCACGCCCAGATCGGGGCTCGCCCCGGTGAAGGCGAGCAGGACGCGAGCTGTGCGATCGACCGTGGGCATTCCGCACGCGCAAGCTATCGCGTGCTGGGAACAACCTGCAAGCGCGTTCCGGTCACCGGAACGCGGGTCTAGCCGGCGGCCGCCTCCAGCAGGTCCGCCGCGGCGCCGACGATCGTGTCGGCGTCGATCCCGAAGGCCCGGTAGAGGTCGTCCACGTCGCCGGACTGGCCGAAGTCGCTCACGCCGAGACAGGCGATCGTGGTCTGGTTGATCGCCGCCAGGAAGCTGAGCGTGTGGGGATGGCCGTCGAGCACGCTCACGATCGGGGCGGCGCGCGCGGCCGGGAACAGCTCGTCGAGGATGGCGTCGTCCGCCGTGGCAAGTCCCTGGCGCGCCTGGAGCGCGCGGAACACGAGGTCGGGGGAGGTGAGGCAGATCACGTCGCAGCTCACGCCCTCCTCCGCCAGCTCGCCGGCGGCCTCCAGCACCTCCGGCATGATCGCGCCCATGCCGACCAGGGTGACCTCGGGCGTGCCCGGCGCGCGTGCGCAGCGGGTAGCCGCCCGACAGAGCGAGCCGGCGCCGGCGATCGCGCGCCTCGCCCTCCTCGGGCACGGCGGCCAGCGCCTGCTCGATCGGGCGCGTGCTGAGCCGGAAGTAGGACGACGTGCCGCCCGGATGACCGAGCAGCGAGAGCGCGTGCAGCAACGACCACTCGAGGTCCTGGCCGAAGGCCGGCTCCCAGGCGAGGCAGCGTGGCTGCTCGAGGCCCACCGACGGCGTGGTGATCGACTGGTGCGCGCCGCCCTCCGGCGCCAGCGTGACGCCCGAAGGGGTGCCGATCAGGATCGACTGCGCGCCCGCGTACATGCCGAACGACCACGGCTCGAGTGCGCGGTTCACGAACGGGTCGTAGAGCGTGCCGATCGGCAGCAGCGCCTGGCCGTCGCGCGACCAGGTCAGGCCCAGCTCGCCCAGCAGCCCGACCAGGTTGCCCTCGGCGATGCCCAGCTCGATGTGCTGCCCGTGTCCGCTCTCGCGCCAGCGCACGAGCGTGTCCGTGTCGTCGGCGAACCAGTCGATGCGGTCGCCGAGCTGCCAGACGCCCACCCGGTTGATCCAGCCGCCGAGGTTGGTGGAGGAGGCCACGTCCGGGCTGACCGTGACCACGTGCTTCGCCACGTCCGGCGCGTTGTGGGCGAGGTCAACGAAGAAGCGCCCGAACGCCTGCTGGGTGGACTCGAGGCCCTTGTGGGCGCGCCCGACGTCCGCCGGCACGGGTGGCGCTGGGGCGAGCTCGACCTCCGGCCGCTCCAGCCGTTCGGCGGCGCGGCGCGAGAGCTCCGCCTCGGGCGAGTCGGGCTCGAACAGCGCCCAGGGGTCGTTCGGGTCGGCGCCCAGCTCCTCCGCGAGCTCCTCCCATTGCTCGGCCGTAAGCAGCGCGGAGTGGTTTCCGGGGTGGCCCTGTGTGGCCAGTTTCCAGGCCTTGATCGTGTAGGCGAAGATCACCGTGGGGCGGTCGCTCACCGCGTCGGCCTCGGCGAACGCCGCCAGCAGGTCGTGCAGGTCGTGGCCGCCGAGGTCGCGCACGGCGAGCGACAGCTCGTCGTCGTCGAGATCAGCGATCAGGCCGCCGACCTCCCTGCCGCCGCGGCCCTCGCCAGGCAGCCGCTCGCGCAGCTCGGCGGGGTTGGCCCGCAGCAGGCGCTGGTACTCCTCGTTCGGCATCTGGTCGATGCGGCGGCGTAGCGAGTCGCCGCCCTCGCGCGCGAACAGCTCGCGCAGCCTGCGCCCGTACTTCACCGTGATCGTGTGCCAGCCCGCCGCCTCGAACATCGAGGCGATCCGGCCGGCGGCGATGTCGGGCACGATGCGGTCGAGCGACTGGCGGTTGAGGTCCACGATCCAGAGCACCTCGCCGAGGTGCGGCACCACCGGGTCGACGATCGCCTCCCAGCAGGCGCCCTCGTCCAGCTCGGCGTCGCCCAGCAGCGCCACCTGGCGGCCGCCTCGCGGCACGTCGAAGTGGCCGGCCACGTAGCGGTGCGCGATCGCGCTCCACACCGGCGCGGTGGCGCCGATGCCCACCGACCCGGTCGAGAAGTCGGCCGGCACGGGGTCCTTGAGGCGGCTCGGGTAGCTCTGCAGCCCGCCGAACTCGCGCAGCGTGGTGAGGTAGCGGCGGTCGAGCTGCCCAAGCATGTACTCGATCGCGTGCAGCACCGGCGACGCGTGGGGTTTCACCGACACGCGGTCGGCCGCGCGCAGGTGCTCGAACCAGAGCGCGGACATGATCGAGACCATCGAGGCGGACGAGGCCTGGTGGCCGCCCACCTTGACGCCCGACGCGGTCTTCCGGACCCGGTTCGCGTGGTGGACGATGCTCATCGCCAGCCACAGGACCCGGTCCTGCACCGCCTCGAGCGTGCGGAGATCAACGGCGGACGGCGTCGTCGTGCTGGTCACGCGGGGATTTTCCCGTTCGGCCCCTGTTTTTTCCACCTCTCTGGACCTCCTGTCCGAAACGGCGACGATTTTTTGCGTCGTGAGCCGCTCAGGCGTTAGGATCAGGGCGTGCCACGTGCCGATGTTGACGCCACCGACGAGGAGATTCTCCGCCTGCTGGTGGACGACGGGCGGCGCTCGGCGAGCGAGGTCGGCCGGCAGGTGGGGCTGTCGCCCGCGGCGGCCAAGCGCCGGATCGACCGGCTCGAGGCCCTCGGCATCATCAAGGGCTACACGGCGCTGCTCGACCACGCCAAGCTGGGCAGCGACATCGAGGCCTTCACGGAGCTCAGCTTCGCGGGCAAGACCCAGGTCGACGACATCGACGGCACCGTCGCCGACCTTCCCGAGCTGGTGGAGTCCTTCACCGTGGCGGGCGACCCCGACGCGCTCGTGCGCCTTAGGGTTACGGACCTGGACCACCTGAAGCGCGTGGTCGATCGCATCCGCCGCAGCGGCAAGGTCACCGGCACGAAGACGCTGATCGTGCTCGGCACGACCACTGGCAAGCGGCGCTAGCTGCAACCAAATCGAACGTCACAACCCGAGAGAGGGCGGACAACGGATGACTGACAACACCCGCTATGACGAGGGGCTCGAGGTACGCAGCGCGGTGCTCGGACCCGAGTACGTGCAGCGCTCACTGGAGCGAGCCAGCGACTTCTCGCGGCCGATGCAGCAGCTCGTGACCGAGTACTGCTGGGGCGCCGTCTGGGCGCGCCCGGGGCTCGATCGCCGCACGCGCAGCCTGCTCAACGTTGCGATGCTCACGTCGCTGGGCAAGATGCACGAGCTGAGCATCCACGTGCGCGGCGCCGTGCGGAACGGCTGCACCAAGGAGGAGATCCAGGAGGCGCTGCTGCAGGCGGCGATCTACTGCGGCGTGCCCGCCGCGATGGAGGCTTTCCGGACCGCCGACGAGGCGCTGGCGGCGCTCGACGAATCCGAGGCCTAGGCCGCCGAGCTCTCCTGGTACTCCAGGAACCACCTGGCCGCCCCTGAGCTGAGCGGCGAGTCGGTGTAGGCCAGGTACGAGCCGCGCTGCTCGAAGATGACCAGGATCGCGTTCGGGAGGAGCGCGCCGAGCTCGATGCTCGACTCGGTCGAGACCAGCGGTCTCGCACCGGGGGCGAGGATCAGCACCGGGCAGCCGATCTCGGGGTCGACTGCTGTCGGTAGAGCAGGGCTACCACGTGCCCTCCGACTAGCGCGGAGCGCTCAGCCGAACCAGCGGTGCACCGGCACAGAGGGAAGCTTTCCGAGCTGTCGCGTGGTCAGCCCGATGGTCACGCTGTCGGTCTCGACCTTGGTGACCGTCCCGATCGGGATCGTCAGCTCCCGCCGCTTCCACAGGTGGCCGCGCTCGAGCACGATGTGGGTGATCTGGTCATCTGCGTCCACCAGGAACCCGTCCACGCGCCCCACGACCCGTCCCTCCGAGCAGGCCACGGTGCTCGAGCGGCGGATCTCGACCTCGCCCTTCGGCACGCGGTCGTAGGCCACGCCAACGTGGTCTTCGTAGACGCCTGCCAATTCGCCCAGATCGCCGCTCTGGTAGTAGGGCATCGCGAGCGGATGCTCGATGCCCACGTCCCAGTCGGGGTCATCGACCGGGAACTGGTCGAGCCGCAGGTAGGCGAACTCCTGAACGGGCTGGAGGCGGCTCGCCTCCTCGACCGAGCAGCGGAGCGAGACCACTCGCTTGTCGGCCGTCTCCACGAGAGCGATCGGGACCAGCCGCGCCGGCCCCACCATGTGCTTGCTGCGCACCACGAGATGCGTGATGTGCTTCTTGATCGGGTCGATCACCACGTCGGTCAGGTCGCCGAGCTCCTGGTCGCTGCAGTGGACCGGCGTTCCGAGGTCGAGGCGGAGGGGACCGGACGGCGTCATCGTGGTGCGAGCTTCGCAGAAGGGCCGTCAGGCCGCTCGGTGCTCCCTCCAGAGCTCGCTCAGGAGCCGCGGATGAAGTTCCTCCTTGGGCACGAACACGGCCGCATCCGCCTCGGCCAGGAGCGCCGGAGGCAGCAGGTCCGGGCCATAGACCGAGATCAGCACGACCATGATCTCCGGGTGCAGGCGAGAGAGCCTGCGGGCTGCCTCGACGCCGCCCATGCCGGGCATGCACACGTCCATCACCACGAGCTGGGGCGACAGCTCCTCGACCAGCAGGAGCAGGTCCTCCGCGCAACTGGCCTCGCCTACAAGGCTGAAGCCGGGAGCGACCCTGACCAGCTCACGGAGCACCTCGCGAAATGACGCATGGTCGTCCGCCACCAGCGTCCCGACCTCGCCGTCCGCCCGAGGACCAGCCTCACTTGGGGCTGTGCGCCTGATTGACGCCATCATGTTCGAGCGCCGGGCCCCTCCGATCGGGAGCAGCGACTATCCCATCCGGGCGCGCCCACCGCCATGATGCGCCCAGGCGTCCGGGGGAGAGGCAGGCCCCCCATTGCAGACGGCGGCCGCACCACCTCGCTGCCTTCGTGCGTATCCGCCCCTCGCAAGTGGTGGTGCGGGCCTACCCCAACCCGGGGGCGAGCGCCCTTGGCGTCGGCGGTCGGCCGCGGGATGCTTCTGCGCATGCCGCGCTCGCGCACCCGTAGCCATGCCCGCGGAGGTCGCCCACGGTGACCCACACGGTCATCGAGCGGACACGAAACCCGCGAGCGGACGCGGATCGTTCCGCCGATCCGCGTGTGGTCGCGGGCCTGGTTCCCCGGACAGGGCTGGTGCAGCGCCTGATGGCGGCCCGTGAGACGCCGCTGGTCGTGCTCGCTGCTCCCGCGGGCTATGGCAAGACCACCCTCCTGAGGGAGTGGTCGGCGCGAGATCGGCGTCCCTTCGCCTGGGTCGCGCTCCGCGAAGCGGACAACGAGCCACACGAGCTTCTGCTCTCGCTTGGCATGGCACTGGTCGAGGCGGAGCTGTTGCGGACCGACGCTCTCGCGAAGCTCGACGCGACGGGATCCGCCGCAGAGGCACTGAAGGAGATCTGCGGGGCTGCTGCGACTCGCAAGGACGGGGTCGTGTTCGTCCTCGACGGCGCCCACCTGCTGGGCCGGCCCGAGTGCCTGGAGCTGGTATCCCAACTCGTCGAGCTGCTCGGTCCACACGGCCAGGTCGCACTCGCATCGCGCACGGAGCCGCGGCTGGGACTGGGCGGGCGGCGGGCGCTGCGGGAGCTGCTCGAGCTGCGCTCGGCCGATCTCGCGATGAGCGTCTCCGAGGCCGCCGCGCTGCTGAAGACGCAGGGCCTCGAGCTCGACCGCTCGGCGCTCGAGCTGCTCGTGCACCGCACCGAGGGCTGGCCGGCCGGCCTATACCTCGCCGGCCTGGCGGCCCGAGAGGAAGCGAATCCCACGCGGGCCCTGGCGGGCTTCGCGGGCGACGACCGCTTCATGGCCGACTACATCGGCGACGAGCTGCTCGCCTCGCTGGCGCCGGGCGTGGTCACGTTCCTCGCGCGCACCTCGGTCCTGGACAGGGTCTCGGGGCCGGTGTGCGACTTCGTGCTCGACCGCGGCGACTCGGCTCGACTGCTCAAGACGCTCTCGCGCACGAGCCTGATGCTCGTGCCCCTCGACCGCTGCGACGCCGAGTACCGCTACCACCGGCTGTTCGCCCAGGCGCTGCGCGGGGAGCTCGGCCGCCGCGAACCTGGGGCGGAGGCGGAGCTGCACGAGCGTGCGAGCGCCTGGTACCTGGAGCACGGAGACGTGGAGCGCTCCATCGAGCACGCGATCGCGACCGGCGACACCCGGCTCGCCGGCGAGCGCCTGTGGACCCACTCCGCCGGCCTGCTCGGCTGGGGGCGGTTGACCAAGCTGAGGGGATGGCTCGGCCGGTTCAGCGACGAGCAACTGGCGGGGGAGCCGACGCTCGCGCTGACCGCGGCGGCCTGCGGCCTGATGGCCGGCGACCGGAGCCTGGTCGAGCGCTGGACCTCAGCGGCCCTACGCGGCCTCGAGGGCGATGACGCGACGCTGCTCAGGGGCCAGATCCTGCTGATCCGGGCGGCGGTGGCGGACGACAGCGTGGCTCACACGGGCGAGCTCGCCGAAGAGGCGTGTGCCGATGTGCCCGAGGACTCGCCTTGGCTTGCTCTCGGGTATCTCCTCCAGGGGGTCGGGCAGCACCTCACCGGAGAGCGGGAGCCGGCGCGCGGTTTGCTCGAGGAAGGCGCGCGGCACGCCGCGGCCGGATTCCCCAGCATGCAGTCGCTGTGTCTCGCGCAGCTGTGCCTGCTCGCGATCGAACGCGGAGACTGGCCGGCGGCGGAGTCACTCTCGGCACGCGCCAAGGCACAGGTGGAACGCAGCGGCGTCGGCCGATACCCCACCTCCGCGCTCGTTTTCGCCGTGTCCGCCGACGTGCAGGCGCACGTAGGGCGGGTGGAGGCCTGTCAGGCCGACTCGAGCGCTGCGGGGGAGCTGCTGGGCGAGCTCGTTGACTTCAGTCCCTGGTACGAGGGCGAGAGCCGCATTGCGCTGGCGCGCGCCGCGCTCCGGCTCGGGGATCTACCGGGCGCCCAGGCGCTGCTGTCCGATGCGGCGCGGGCCCTCCAGCGATCACCCGACACGAGGGTGGCGCTGGGCTGGATCGAGACCTGCCTGGCTCAGGCCGAGCTGTCCTCGGCTTCGGCCGGTGAAAGGTGGCACCTCACGACGGCCGAGCTGCGGATCCTCCAGTTCCTGCCAACTCACCTCTCGTTCCCGGAGGTGGCCGTGCGCCTCTGCGTATCCGCGAACACGGTCAAGACCCATGCGCGCTCCGTCTACCGGAAGCTCGACGCCTCATCCCGAGGGGAGGCTGTCGCGCGGGCGCGCGAGGCCGGCCTGCTGGATCAGGCAACTCATGTGGGAGCCGGCGCGTCAGCCAAGAGCGGCAGCGACTCGCTCTAGCGGGTTCGTTGCCGGATCTCACCCGATCCGAACGATGCGGGCGCTGGGAGGCGTTCGTAGGGTCGCCTGAAGCCGCCTTGGGGAGCCGCAGGAATGTCACGCTCGCAGCGTTCATCCGGTTCGATCGTCGAGGGCGACGGCCACGCGTCGTCGGAGGAACTCGAGCGCTGGCGGACGGCCGCGCGGCGGGTGGCGCAGGCCTGGGATCTCTGGCTTGCGTCCGATCCGGCGGAGCGAGACTGGGCCCATGAGGTCTACGTGGAGGCCCTCGCCCGCGAGGAGCAGGCGGCCCTCGCCCTCCAGCGCGACCCCAAGCGGCGGGCCTGACAATCCCCAGGCCGGGCCGGCTGGGGAACCAGCCCGGCCGAGAGGATCGGGATCGCCGCTAGGCGGCGACGCTGTCGCCGTGCAGGGCTTCCTGCAGCTCCTTCTCGGCGTCCTTGGAGAGCGATGACTTCAGGACCGTCCCGCCGTACTGGCTGAGCGCCTCGACTGCCTTGTCGGGCGTCACCTTCTCCACGACCACGAACAGCGCGGAGGTGCCGGGCTTGAGCATGTCCCGGACCTGATCCTGGAACTGCTTGTCGATCCCGGTCTTCTCGATCTTGCCCATCAGCGCGCCGAGCCCGGCACCTACTGCCATGCCGAACACGGGCACGAAGAACAACAGGCCGAACAACAGCCCCCAGAACATGCCCCACGTCGCGCCGCCGCCGACCGGATGGTGGGAGGTGTTGACGTGGTACTTCCCCTCCTTGTCCCGCACGATCACGGCGACCGCGTCGGGCTCGATGATGAGGTCGTCCGAGAGCCGCGCGACCTCTTCGGCCGCTAGCGCGCCGGTCGTTTCGTCTGGGTAGCCGATGGCGACGAGATCCGCCATAGGATCCTCCTAACTCGAGCTGGGGTCACGCCGCCGCAGGCCGCGGGACGCCGTCTCGCAAGCTAAGAGCGCAGCGTGAATGCGGCATCACACGAACCGGGTGATCCTGGCGGCCGTGGGAGTGCGTCCGGAGGTCGTGCGAGCCTCCTCTGGCGTTCCCCAGGCTCTCTCCACGTGGAGACCATGTCCGACCCCGCAAACTCCCAGCCGCTTCCGATCGCCACGCTGCGGAACGGCGAGTGGTACCTGCTCGTGATCTCCGGGTTGATCGGGATGGGCGTGGGCGTGGTCGTGCTCGTCGACCCGAGTCGCTCCCTGCCCACGCTCGCCGTGATTCTCGGCGTGTACCTGCTGGTGGCGGGCGTGTTCGTGATGGTCCGGACCGTCTCCGATCGGGAACGAGGCGCGACCGGCCTGCTGCTCGGGATCCTGACCCTGATCGCCGGCGTGGTGGTCATCCGGCACCCCGGGCAGAGCATCGTGGCCGTCGCGCTCGCGCTGGGGCTCTACTTCATCGTCACCGGAGCGCTCGACCTGGCACAGGCGATCACCGGGCCGCGGCGCCTGGTGCACCTCGCCCGCGCAGTCGTGTTGCTCGCGGCGGGGATCGCGATCACGGCATCGCCGGAGATCAGGGTCAAGACCCTCGCTCTCCTCACGGGCATCGCACTCTGCCTGGAGGGGGCGGCCCAGATCGCCGAGGGTCTGGTGCTGCGGTCGCAGTCGCGCGCCGACCGCGCACCCATTCGGTGATCGGCGTCGTCCGGGCTGGGGGAGTACGGTGAAGAACCGGACCACGATCACGATGCTGGCCGTCGCTTCGCCCGGGCGCCGCCGGGCGAGCCGCTCGGCAAGGCCGAGGAGTCCGAGCCCGCTCCCGGCCGCCGGTACCCAGCTGATCAGCGCCCGGCGCGGCGCTGCGGCGGGTCCAGCTCGAACCAGACTCCGCCGGTCAGGCCCCAGCGGTCCGCCATCCGCCGAACGAGGAGCAGCGCCCAGTCGACCGCGCGCGGCTCCACCGTGCCGCCGTCTCCCACGCAGGCGTGTACGCCTCTCTCCGAGACGGTGACGCGGACGGGGACGGCGCCCTGCCCAGAACCGCCACGCCGCGCGGTTCACCAGCTCGCTCACGAGGAGTCGCAGCTTGGCGTGCGTGGCGTGGTCCACCTGGCCGGCGAGCGAGTCGAGCTGCTCGCGGGCGCGCGCGCCCGGGTTGGCGCAGGCGGGCACGTCGAAGCTGAGGACGGCGCTCGGATCGTGCGGTAGCACGAACGGGTCGGGAGTCGTCGCGATGGCGCGCTCAGGCTCTCAGGGTCGAGGCCGCGGAGGCAATATGGCGCGCCTGCCTCCCCGGGGGGTGCCGGCACCCGAGTCGTTACGGGAGATTCGCTGCGCGGCGCAACATCAGATCCAGCCGCGATCCTTCGCGGTGAGCACCGCCTGGGCCCGGTCGACCACGCTCGAGCTTCACGTACGCACGGTGCAGATGGGAGCGGACCGTGCTCACCGACAGGCCCAGCTCCAGCGCCGCCTGCTTGTACGTCTTCCCGGCCGCGAGGCAACGCAACGAGGCGGTCTCCTGACGGCTGAGGGGCGACGGCTCCTCTATCGGGCGATCGTCGCGCTCCGCGCTCGCCGAGACGTCGTAGAGGAGCCCGCGTATCGCGGCCTCGGAGAGCTCGAGCCGTTCCCCGGCCTCGCCGATGAGGTGCCCGGGCACGTCGGCGCCATCTGAGAAGTGGGCCAGCAGGTCGCCCAGCCTCAGCACGGCGGCCAGCCTGCTGCCGTCGCGCATGTGGTGCTGCTCGATCGCCTCCGCGAGCCGCTCCGGCAGGCCCCAGCGCCGCGCCACCATCGCGCCGACCGCTGCGTGGTCGAGCCCGAACTCGTGGCGCTCAACCGCGAGCCGCTTCTCCGGCGAGTCGCGCGTCGGAGTAGTAGCGATCGGGATAGCCCACGTGCATGTCGGCCAGCACCAGCTTGCCGACGTCGTGCAGCAGGGCCGCGACCACCAGCTCGTCGCGCTGCTGGTAGTCGATCGTCCTCGCCACGCTCAGGCAGGTCTCCCGGACCGTGATCGCGTGGCGGCGGAACCTGTTGGGCGGCACCGTCCAGCCCGAGCGGGAGTCGAAGAAGTCCGTGACCATCATGCGCGACACCAGCAGCTCCACGCCCTGGGGCGTGAGCAGCGCCACGGCATCGGGCACGCCGCCCACCGCCGTGCCGGTGCGCCTCTGGGAGCGGTTCGCCAGCCGCAGCACCGCCACGGTCAGCGCCACGTCGGACTCGATCACGGCGACCATCCGGGCGAGCGACGGCTGCCCGTCGCCGAGCAGCTCGATCAGCCGGTGGCGCGACTCCACCAGCGCGGGCAGGCCATCGAGCCGTTGCAGCGCGCTCGCGAGCCGTCGATCCGGCACCCGGCCCGGTGACCGGCTCGGCCGTGGGCGCGCCGGCGGGGTGGCCATTGGTCTCGGGCGGCGACTCGGGGAAGACTCCATCGGACTCGAGCACCTCGATCAGCGATGCCACCACCGCCGGGTCGAAGGCGGTGCCCTGCGCGGCCCGGATCAGCCCGAGGGCGTGGCCCGCGGGCAGCGCGGGCCGGTAGGGCCGGTCGCTCGTCATCGCCCTGTACGCCTCGCAGACCCCGATGATCTGGCTCTCGGTGGGGATCTCCTCGCCGCTGATACCGGCCGGATAGCCGCGTCCGTCCCAGCGCTCGTGATGCGCGCGGACGATCCGCGCGACGCGATGCAGTCCGGGGATGCGCTCGAGCGTCTCGGCACCCCAGATCACGTGGCGCTGCACGATCGCCCGCTCCTCGTCGTCCAGGCGGCCGGGCTTCTGCAGGATCCCGTCGGGCACGCCGATCTTGCCGATGTCGTGCACCTGGGCGGCCAGCGCGAGGTCGTCCTCGTCGTGAGCGGGGATCTCGAGCCGCTGCCCGACCGCCGTGGCCAGGCGCACGACCTCCTGCGCGTCACCGCCGAGATAGCCGTCTCTCAGATCGATCAGCCGGCCCAGCGCTCCGACAAGCTCCGATCGCTCCTGGACCATCGACTCCAGGTCTGCCTCCACCGCTGCTACGCCCCCCGCCGGCACTCAGGAATCCTGCACTCTCTCCGTTGTTCCCCGATCGGCCCGTCTTCCGATACCCCGGATGAGGCATTTGCAGGAACGGGCCCGCTAGGCGACGGCGGGTCAGCTCAATACAGCTGCAGGTAGCGGTCGAGCTCCCACTGCGTGATCTGCTCGTGGGCCTCCGACCACTCGCGCTGCTTGACCTTCACGAAGTAATCGATGTAGTCCTCGCGCCCCGTGTGGCCGAGCGCCGCCCTCAGCACGTCGTCCTGCTCGAGCGCGCGGGTGGCGTCCAGCAGGTTGGCCGGCAGCACGTCCACGCCGAGCGCCGTGCGGTCCTCCTCCGTCAGCTCGTGGAGGTTGAGGGCGCTGGTGGGCTCGCCCGGGTCCAGGCCGCGCTCGATGCCGTCGAGCCCCGCCGCGAGCACCGCGGTGGCGGCCAGGTAGGGGTTGCACGAGCCGTCCACGGTCCGGTCCTCGATCCGCCCCGCGTCCGGGATGCGCAGCATCTGCGTGCGGTTGTTCCAGCCGTAGCTGATGTACACGGGAGCCCATGCCGAGCCGCTGCGCGCGCCGATCACGAGTCGCTTGTAGGAGGTGACCGTCGGCGCGGTGAGCGCGATGTACGCCTTCGCGTGCGTCTTCAGGCCGCCGATGAAGTTGTACGCGGTCTGGCGACAGGCCCATCCCGTGCGGGTCATCGGCCTGCGGACGCGTCGAAGACGTTCTCGCCGTCGCGCCAGAGGCTCATGTGGAAGTGGCAGCCGTTGCCGGTCAGGTGGCCGAACGGCTTGGGCATGAACGTGGCGATCAGCCCGCGCTCCTGCGCCATCGCCTCGACCATGTAGCGGAAGAAGATCGCCCGGTCGCAGGTGGTCAGCGCGTCGGCGAACTCGAAGTTCTGCTCGAACTGGCCGTTGGCGTCCTCGTGGTCGGTGGCGTAGTTGTCCCAGCCGAGCCAGGAGACGTTCTTGCGCGACCTCGCTCACGAAGTCGAAGTTGCGGGTCAGCGCGCGCATGTCGTAACAGGGCTGCGCGAGCGTGTCGAGCGGATCGGCGAGCTCGATCGAGCCGTCCTCCTTCTTGCGCACGAGGAAGTACTCGAGCTCGGCGCCGATCTTGAACTCGAATCCGAGCGCCGCCGCGCGCTCGAGCTGCCGGCGCAGGATCGTGCGCGGGCAGTAGGGCCACTCCTCGCCCTCCACGGTCACGTCGCACGCGAAGCGCGCCACGGTGGGGCGCCACGGCAGCGGCGTGAAGCTGCGGATGTCGGGGATGGCGAGCATGTCGGGATCGTTCGGCCGCTGGCCGATGTCGCCGGCGGCGAAGCCGGCGAAGCCCGCGCCGTCCGTCAGCAGGTCGTCGATGTGTCGCCGCCGGGACGAGCTTCGCGTTCGGCTTCGCGTGCATGTCCACGAACTGCGCGAAGAGGAACTCGACGTCGTTGTTGCGGATGTACGCGCGCACCTCGTCCGCGCGAGGTGGGCGCCGTGAAGGGGGGTGCCGATCCGGCCCCGCCCAGTGCCCTCGTTGCCGTCATGGCGGGCCTTCCTCTCGCGAGTGAATGGAGGGCGCGTCGTGCGCAGGCAGCGGCCAGCGCACGGAACGCCGCTGAACCGCCAGATATAGCCGCTGGACGTGCCAGGGGGCAATGTAGCCGCGACCCACGCTTCGGCGACGCTCAGGTGTGGCCAGCCATCCACAGTTAGACGCCAGTGAGGACTTTGTTGGTGTGGACCCTTGACGTCGCTCGCCCACCTGTGTAGATCAACACTGAGCATGTGCGGAATCGTCGGTCTCTTCAGCAAGTCGCCGGCGGTCAGTGAGCGGCTTGGCGAACACCTCGGGGACATGCTCGTGGAGCTGTCCGACCGCGGTCCCGACAGCGCGGGCGTGGCCCTCTACCGCGATCCCGCGCCGGCGGGCGCCACGAAGGTCTCGCTGCACTCGCCCGACGCTCGCTACGACTGGGCGTCGGTCCACGCCGAGCTGGCCGCCGAGTTCGGCGCCGGCGAGACCGACGTGCGCGCAAGCCACGCGGTGGTCGTGGTGGACGCCGAGGCCCGCGAGACGCAGGACTGGCTGCGGGACAACCACCCCGAGCTGCGCGTGATGAGCGCCGGGCAGTCGCTCGAGATCTACAAGGAGGCCGGTCTGCCGACCGCGTTCGTCGAGCGCTTCGCGCTGCACGACATCCAGGCCAGCCACGGCCTGGGCCACACGCGCATGGCCACCGAGAGCGCCGTGACCACCGACGGCTCGCACCCGTTCTGGACCGGACTCGACCTCTGCCTCGTGCACAACGGCTCGCTCTCCAACCACAACTGGCTGCGCACCAAGCTGCGGCGCGAGGGGCTCGAGTTCCAGACCGAGAACGACTCCGAGGTGGCCGCCGGCTACCTCACCTGGCGGCTGGCGCGAGGGCGACAGCCTGGACCAGGCGCTGGAGAGCTGCCTCGACGAGCTCGACGGCTTCTACACGTTCGCGGTCGGCACCGCGGACGGCTTCGCCGTGCTGCGCGACCCGATCGCCTGCAAGCCGGCCGTGATGGCCGAGTGCGACGACTGGGTGGCGATGGCCTCCGAGTACCGCGCGCATCGCGGTGCTGCCGGGCGCCGAGGACGCGACCGTATGGGAGCCGGCGCCGGCGACCGTCTACAGCTGGGAGAGGCAACCAGCCTGATGGCGACGACCGCGGACCAGGTCGCGGCCGAGACCGTGGACCTCGACGCGACCTCCCTGCGCGAGCTCAACCAGCGCCTGCACGACCTGGGGGAGACGCCGAAGCAGCGGCTCTGGCGGGTGGCGAACCCCGGCGGCCGGCACGCGATCGCCGTTGGGCTGGACTCGGACATCGAGGTCGACGTGGACGGCCACGTGGGCTACTACTGCGCCGGCATGAACAAGCGCGCGACGGTGCGCGTGCACGGCAACTGCGGCGTCGGCCTGGCCGAGAACATCATGTCGGGCACGGTGGTGGTGGACGGCAACGCCAGCCAGTCCGCCGGTGCGACCGGGCGCGGCGGCCTCGTGGTGGTCCACGGGGACGCCTCCTCGCGCTGCGGGATCTCGATGAAGGGCGTGGACATCGTCGTGCACGGATCGGTCGGGCACATGAGCGCCTTCATGGCCCAGAAGGGCCGGCTGGTGGTGTGCGGCGACGCGGGCGACGGCCTCGGCGACTCGATCTACGAGGCCCGCCTGTACGTGCGCGGCTCGGTCGCGGGGCTGGGCGCGGACTGCGTGGAGAAGGAGATGCGCGCGGAGCACGTGGCGGAGCTGCGCGAGCTGCTCGACCGCGCCGGCCTGGCCGACGCGGCTCCCGGCGACTTTCGCCGCTACGGCTCGGCGCGCCGGCTCTACAACTTCAGCGTCGACAACGCGGGCGCGCTACTGATGAGCCAGAACGGCTGGCATCCCGGACTGCGCGAGTCGGCCACCTTCGACCGCAACGCGATCGCCGAGATCCAGCGCGCCGCGCGCGAGGGCATCTACGACATCCGCGGCTTCGGCGCCAAGCGGCGGGTGCCGCACTTCGACGACCTGCTGTTCCTCGGCGCGTCGATGTCGCGCTACCCGCTCGAGGGTTACCGCGAGCGCTGCGGCACCGAGGTCGTGCTGGGCGACCGCTTCGCGCGCAAGCCGCTCGAGCTGTCGATCCCGATCACGATCGCCGGCATGAGCTTCGGCGCGCTGAGCGCGCAGGCCAAGGAGGCCCTCGGCCGCGGCGCGTCAGAGGTCGGCACCTCCACGACGACCGGCGACGGCGGCATGACCCAGGAGGAGCGCCAGTCCTCGCAAGACGCTCGTCTACCAGCTCCTGCCCTCGCGCTACGGCATGAACCCGGACGACCTGCGCGCCGCCGACGCGATCGAGGTGGTGGTGGGGCAGGGGGCCAAGCCGGGCGGCGGCGGCATGCTGCTCGGCCACAAGATCTCCGCGCGCGTGGCCGCGATGCGCGACCTGCCCGAGGGCATCGACCAGCGCAGCGCCTGTCGGCATCCGGATTGGACCGGTCCCGACGACCTCGAGATCAAGATCGGCGAGCTGCGCGAGATCACCGACTGGGAGAAGCCGATCTTCGTCAAGGTGGGCGCCACGCGCACCTACTACGACTGCGCGCTGGCCGTGAAGGCGGGCGCCGACGTGATCGTGCTCGACGGGATGCAGGGCGGCACGGCCGCCACCCAGGACGTGTTCATCGAGCACGTGGGCATTCCGATCCTGGCCGCGATCCCGAACGCCGTCGAGGCGCTCCAGGAGCTCGGGATGCACCGCAAGGTCCAGCTGATCGTGTCCGGCGGGATCCGCACGGGTGCCGACGTGGCGAAGGCGCTGGCGCTCGGCGCCGACGCCGTGTCGATCGGCGTGGCCGCGCTGATCGCGCTCGGCGACAACGCGCCCGAGCACGACGCCGAGTACCGCGAGCTCGGCTCCGCGGCCGGCTACTACGACGACTGGCAGGCGGGCCGCGACCCGGTGGGCATCTCCACGCAGGAGGACGAGCTGGCCGCTCGCTTCGACCCGGTGCTCGGCGGCCGCCGCCTGGCGAACTACCTGCGCACGATGACGCTCGAGACGCAGACGCTGGCCCGCGCCTGCGGCAAGTCACACGTGCACAACCTCGAGCCCGAGGACCTGGTCGCGCTCACGGTGGAGGCCGCTGCGATGGCGCGCGTGCCGCTGGCGGGCACGAGCTGGATCCCGGGCAGCTAGCCCGCGAATCACCCGATCTAGGTGATGCTGCGGCGGCCCGCGCCTGCGAGCGTGTGTCCTGGACGCCGCGGGCCTCGATTCCCGCTCGGCGATCCACCCCGACCTTGGAGGTGAGCGACATGGCGATAGGACCTGTCCAACTGATCGTGCTGGGCTTCGACCATCCGGACTTCCACGGCGAGATCATCGCCGAGCTGGAGCGGTTGCGTGAGAGCGATACGGTTCGCGTGATCGACGCGCTTGCCGTACACAAGGATTCCGAAGGGGAGCTCGAGGTCGCGCACCTGAGCAACCTGACGAAGGACGAGGCGATCGAGCTCGGAACGGTGGTCGGCGCCCTCGTCGGCCTCGGGATCGAGGGCGAGGAAGGCGCAGAAGCTGGCGCGCTGGCGGGCGCCGAGGCCGCGGAGGATGGAATCAACGTATTCTCGGACGCCGACGAATGGGATGTCCTGGCCGACATACCGAACGACTCGGCCGCCGCGCTGATCCTGCTCGAGCACCAGTGGGCGGTCCCGCTGCGTGACGCTGTGATGCGCGCCGGTGGCTTCCGCCTCGCGGACGGATTCATCAGCCCGCTCGATCTCATCGCGATCGGCCTGGTTACCGCCGAGGAAGCGCAGGAGCTTCACGAATTGGAAACGGCTCAGGCCACGAAGACAGGAGGTTGATGTGTTTGGAGCACGCAGGGTGGCACGACGGACCAGCCGCCGTACAGCACGGCGACGCTGCTAGCTACAACTTCGAAGATCACGATGCGACTCGACCTGGGTAGCCCGGTCCACTGCACCGACGGCCCGGCGGGCGAGTTGGCCGACCTCGTGATCGACCCGGGCGCGCAGTCGCGTGACGCATCTGGTCGTGCAGCCCCACGGGCGGCACGACCTCGCCCGGCTCGTGCCCGTGGAGCGCGCGTCCGAGGGGCCGGACGGCGGCATCTCGCTGAGCTGCTCGGTCGCCGAGATCGAGCGGCTCCAGCCGGTGCAGAAGCGGGAATATCTCGAGCTCGGGGAGCTCCCCGACGGCGATGGCGATTCCGACGTCGGGATCGAGGAGAGCTCGGCGCTGCCGTACGAGGCCGGCATGGGCCTCGATGGATTCGGCGGCCCGCCGCCGATCGACTACGACCCGCACGTCACGGTGGGCTACGACCGGATCCCGAAGGGCACCGTCGAGCTGCGCCATGAGAGCCCGGTGAACTCGTCCGAGGGCGACTACCTCGGTCGTCTCGTCGGCGTCGTGCTCGGTCCGGGAGGGCAGATCGCCCAGGTGATCCTCGAGCACGGCCACCTCTGGGGCAAGCACGAGTTCGCCATCCCGCTCGCCGACGTCGCCCGCATTCAGACGGACGAGGTGGAGCTCAGCCTCTCCGCCGACCAGGTCAAGAAGCTCGAGCCGCTACCGAAGCATCGCGCCTGACCTAGCCGGCCTCGATCGCGAAGGTCGCGTCGTAGCGCTCGCCGGGAGCCAGCAGCGGCAGCTCAGCCCCCCCGGTCACGAGCGCGTTGGTTGGTGCGGTCATCGGCTCGAACGCGATCACGTCGTCGTCCGGGGGCGCGTAGACCTGGGCGTAGGGGTATCCGGACTCGAACCACAGCGAGATCCGCCGGCCGCCGCCGGCCAGGACGAACGGAGCCGCGTCCTCAGGGGCCACGTAGCCGTCGTCGAAGCTGCGCGAACCAAGCCGTCCCTTGGCCACGTGCACCTCCGCCCGCGCGCCAGTGGGCAGCATGCGATCGTCGAGCACGAGCCGCTCGCGCACCGGCACCTCGATCTCCCAGTCGCGGCGATCGACCCCAGGCAGGCACAGGTAGGGGTGGAAGCCGAAGGCGATCGGCACCGGCTGATCGCCCGTGGCGATCACGCTGGTGGTGATCGTCAGCCTGGAGCCCGTCACCGACGCCTCGATGCGGAGAAGATGGGGGAAGGGGAACGCCGCCATCAGATCCGGGCGGGCGGCGAAGTCGAGGCTCGCGCCCAGGACGGTGCCGTCGTGCTCGCCCGTGCGAAGCTCGTCGAGCTGCCAGCCGCCGTCCGCGGCCAGCAGGCCGTGGATGGGCAGGCCGTTGTCGTCCAGCGACGGAGCCGGCGGCCCCGTGTCGAGCACCACCTCCCTGCCCGCGACCGGAAAGCGCCAGGACGACAGCCGGTTGGCCCACGGGTAGAGCAGGGGAATCCCCATCGTGGAGTGCTCGCCGATGTAGCGGCGGAGGCCCCCGCGCTGGCCCAGCAGCTCCTCGCCGCGATGCCGGAGGGAGCATCCGATCATGCCGGCGCCGGGGACGAAGCTCGCTTCGACCCCGACGCCGTCCTCTGCACTCCCCAGCGTGATGACCGAGAGGCCCTCCAGGGTGTCCCCGGCGATCGTCATGCGGACTGGATGCTGGCGCCCCCACGGGCGCCGTGCGTCATCCGGACAGGGTGATCTAGACCTCGCCGGCGAGGAACATCAGCGTGGCCTTCACCCGGCGGCTGACGCCGTCGTCTTTGGGGAGGTTCAGCTTCATGAAGATCGAGTTGATGTGCTTCTCCACCGCCCGCTTGGTGAGGAAGAGCGAGTCGGCGATCGCCGCGTTGCTGCGACCCTCGGCGATCTGCTCGAGCACCTGGTGCTCGCGGGTGGTGAGCTCGGAGAGCGGCGAGGTCGTGCGGCGGGTCTGTGCCGCCACCAGCACGTCCACCACCTTCGGGTCGATGAACGAGCCGCCGGCCACCACCGCCTCGATGGCCGCCACCAGCTGGTCCCCGTGCTGCACGTTCTGCTTCAGCAGGTAGGCACGCCTGGCCGAGCCCGGATTCGAGCAGCGCCAGGGGATAGCGCGGCTCCGCGAACTGGCGTGAGGACCACAACCCCGATCTCCGGGTGGGTCTCTCTGAGGATGTGGGCCACCTGAATCCCCTCGTCGCTGCCGGTGGGCGGCATCGGGATGCCGGTGACCACCGCGTGCGGCTGCTCCTCCTCGACGGCCCTCAGTAGCGAATCACGGTCCTCGCAGGTGCGAACCACCAGCAGTTGATCCGCGCGCGCGAGCAGCTCCTCGACGGCCTCGCGCATCAAGAACCCGTCCTCGCCGATGACCACGCGAATGCGGTCGTCCAGCTCATCCAGCGGCACGGCTCTCTCGAGGGTACTGGCCATAAATCGCCCCTCCCCGCCGACCGTCGGATCGGCTGACGTTCGAGTCAGTCCGCGGTGAGTCTCGCACAGTCCCCGCGGCTGGAACATCCGTTCCGACCGTTTCCAGCGCGCCATTATCGCCCCGATCACCTGACCGGGCCCAAGTTCACCCGGATCAGGTGATGCCCTCTGGAGGGCCTGCGGAGAGCATCTCGGAAAGGCGGACCAGCTCCCACGGCGAGAGGACGAACAGAGATGGCCACAGCGGTAAAGGCTTCCCCGCGCGGTGCGGCGACCGGTGGCGACCAGACCCTGCCGGCCGACGTGTTCGTGGCCTTCGGCATCACCGGCGACCTCGCGAAGGTGATGACCTTCATGTCCCTCTACCGGCTGGAGCGGCGCGGGCTGCTCGACTGCCCGATCGTGGGCGTGGCGGTGGACGACTGGACGGTGGACGAGCTGCGCGCCCACGCACGCCGCTGCATCGAGGATTGCGGCGAGCCGGTGGACGACGAGGTGTTCGACCGATTCGCCAACCGGCTGTCCTACATCGCGGCGACTTCGGCGATCCCGACACCTTCCAGCGCCTGGGGAAGGCCATCGCGGGCGCGCGCAGTCCCGTCTTCTACCTGGAGATCCCGCCGTTCCTGTTCGGCACCGTGGTGAAGGGCCTGGCCGAGGCGGGGCTCACGAAGACCGCGCGCGTGGTCATCGAGAAGCCGTTCGGTCACGACCTGGCCTCCGCCCGGGAGCTCGCGGCGGAGATCCACGAGTACATCGACGAATCCCAGCTCTACCGGATCGATCACTTCCTGGGGAAGATGGGGCTGGTCGAGATCCTCTACCTGCGGTTCGCGAACGCGATGTTCGAGCCGCTCTGGAACCGCCACCACATCTCCTCGGTGCAGATCACGATGGCCGAGGCCTTCGGCGTGGAGGACCGCGGCCACTTCTACGACCCGGTGGGTGCGCTGCGCGACGTGGTGGTGAACCACATGATGCAGGTGGTGGGCGCGATGGCGATGGAGGCGCCCGCCGGCGGCGATCCGGACACGCTGAAGGGCGCGCTCGTGAACGTGTTCCGAGCGATGCCCGCGGCCGACCCGGAGCACTACGTGCGCGGTCAGTACGACGGCTACTGCGACATCGACGGCGTGGCGAACGACTCCACCACCGAGACCTACGCGGCGATGCGCCTCGAGATCGACAACTGGCGCTGGTCGGGAGTCCCGATCTTCCTGCGCACGGGCAAGCACCTGCCGATCACGCAGACCGAGCTGCGCCTGGTGTTCGAGCGCCCGCCGCGGCTCGGGCTTCCTTCCGAAAGGGTCGCGCCTGCCCGAGCCCGACCAGCTGGTGGTGAGGCTCGACCCCACGACCGGCGTGAGGCTGCTGGTCGAGGCCCAGCGCAACGACGTCGCCGAGCCCGAGCAGATCAACCTGGACATGGAGTTCTCGCGAGGAGGGCGGTGAGGGCGCGGCGCCCTACGAGGTGCTTCTCCACGCCGCCATGCAGGGGGACAGCACGCGCTTCACCAGACAGGACGGCGTGGAGGAGGCGTGGCGGGTGATGCAACCGCTGCTCGACTCGCCGCCGCCCATCCAGCCATACGCCAAGGGCAGCTGGGGTCCCGAGGCGGCCGACAAGCTGCTGGCAGGCTACGGCCGCTGGCACGAGCCCGTGGGTGGCGTGACGGTGGCCAAGGCGAAGGCCAACGCGAAGCCCGCCGCGGCTTCCGCCCCCCAGAGCGCGGCGGCGCCGTCTCCGTTCCCGCCGATCGCCGAGTACGCGTTCCTGTCCAACTGCCACACGGGCGCCCTCGTGGCCCCCGACGGGGCCGTCGGCTGGCTCTGCGTGCCGAGCTTCGACTCGCCGAGCGTGTTCGGCACGCTGCTCGACCGCGGGGCGGGCTACTTCCGGGTGGGACCGTTCGGCATCAACGAGCCGGCGGCCCGCGCCTACGAGCCCGGGACGAACACGATGCTCACGACCTGGCATACGCCGGGTGGCTGGGTGCTGGTGCGCGAGGCGCTGACGATGGGGCCGCGTCGCGGCGAGGACACGATCACGCCGCACACGCGGCCCCCGGCCGACGATGACGGCGACCACATGCTTGTGCGCACCGTCCTCTGCCTCGACGGCGCGGTGGAGATCGAGGTCGTGTGCGAGCCGGTGTTCGACTACGGCCGCGAACCGGCCGACTGGACGCTGGCCGGCGACGGCGACCGCCACGTGGCGGACGCCAGCGCGGCAGGCCAGACGCTGAGGCTGCAGACCGACGTGTCAGCTGGGCATCGAGGGCAACCGCGTGCGGGCGAGACACGTGCTGAAGGCGGGGGAGCAGCTGTTCTGCTCGCTCTCCTGGGCAGAGGACCTCGAGTCGCCGGCCGACGGTGGACGAGGCCAACGCGCCGGCTGGCCGCGACCACGCGCTTCTGGCGCTCATGGCTCGGACGGGCCCGCTTCCCCGACCACCGCTTTCGCGAGCCGATCCAGCGCTCGGCGCTGACGATCAAGGGCCTCACCTACATGCCCACCGGCGCGACCGTCGCGGCGCTCACCACCTCGCTTCCGGAGACCCCGGGCGGCGAGCGCAACTGGGACTACCGCTACACCTGGCTGCGCGACTCCACCTTCACCCTCCAGGCGCTGCACATGCTGAACCTGGACTGGGAGGCCGACGAGTTCATGCAGTTCATCGCCGACCTCGAGCCGAACGACGACGGCGTCGCTGCAGATCATGTACGGCATCGACGGGCGCCGCGATCTCACGGAGTCGACCCGTGACGACCTGTCGGGCTACGCCGGCGCGCGGCCGGTGAGGATCGGCAACGGCGCCTTCGACCAGCGCCAGAACGACGTCTACGGCGCGGCGCTCGACTCGATCCTGCTCCACACGCGCCGCAGCCAGCGGCTGCCACGGCGGCTGTGGCCAATGATCCAGGCGCAGGCCGAGGGCGCCACGCGCGTCTGGCGCAAGCCGGACCAGGGCATCTGGGAGGCGCGCGGGAAGCCGCAGCACTATGTCTCCTCCAAGCTGATGTGCTGGGTGGCGATGGATCGCGCCGCGAAGCTTGCCGAGATCCGCGCCGATGGCGACCTTGCCGGGACCTGGCGGGCGACCGCGGACGAGATCCGCGCCGACATCCTCGAGCACGGCGTCCGCGACAACGTGCTGCGCCAGCACTACGACACCGACGCGCTCGACGCGTCCACGCTGCTGGCCGCGATCTTCGGCTTCCTGCCCGGAGACGACGAGCGGCTGCGGGCGAGCGTGCTGGCGATAGCCGACGACCTGACCGACCAGGGCTTCGTGCTGCGCTACCGCACCGACGAGACCGACGACGGCCTCTCGGGCAAGGAGGGCACCTTCCTGATCTGCTCGTTCTGGCTCGTGTCAGCGCTCGCGATCATCGACGACATGCAGCGCGCGCGCGACCTGATGGAGCGGCTGCTTCGCCAGGCCTCGCCGCTCGGGCTGTTCGCCGAGGAGTTCGACGCCGATACCGGCCGGCACCTCGGGAACTTCCCACAGGCGTTCTCGCACCTGGCACTGATCGAGGCCGGCGCCCGGATCATCCTCGACGAGCGGCTGGACGATTTCGGCTGATGGAGCACTACGACGTGATCGTGATCGGGACCGGCGCGGGCGGCGGCACGCTGGCCCGGCACCTCGCCCCGAGCGGTAAGCGCATCGCCGTGCTCGAACGCGGCGACTGGCTGCCGCGCGAGCCGCAGAACTGGCAGGCCGCAGGACGTCTTCGTGGACAACCGCTACGTGTCCCCCGACACCTGGTACGACGCGAAGGGCAAGCCCTTCCAACCCCAGGTGCACTACTTCGTGGGCGGCGCAACGAAGCTCTATGGCGCGGCGCTGTACCGGCTGCGCTCAGAGGACTTCGGCGAGCTGCGCCACCACGATGGCGTCTCTCCGGCATGGCCCATCTCGTACGACCAGATGGAGCCCTACTACTCCGCCGCCGAGCATCTCTACGAGGTGCACGGCGAGCACGGTGAGGACCCGACCGATCCCCCTGCGAGCCGCCCCTATCCGCACCCGGCCGTCTCGCACGAGCCGCGCATCCAGCAGCTGTCCGACGACCTGGCCGCGCTCGGCCACCATCCGTTCCACGCGCCCTGCGGGATCCTGCTCGACGAGACCAACATGCCGTACAGCCGCTGCGTGCGCTGCCCGGACTGCGACGGCTTCCCCTGCCTCGTGCACGCGAAGTCGGACGCCGACGTCCTGGGCATGCGGCCCGCGCTGGAGCACGCCAACGTCACGCTGTTGACGAACACCGCAGGCGGTGCGGCTCGAGACCGACGGCTCGGGCACAGGCGATCACCGGGGTGGTGGTGGAGAACGAGTCGGGCAGCGAGACCCTCACCGCCGACATCGTGGTGGTCTCGTGCGGAGCCGCCAACTCGGCCCGGCTGCTCCTGGCCTCGGCCAGCGACGCCCACCCGAACGGGCTGGCCAACGGCTCGGACCAGGTGGGGCGCAACTACATGTTCCACAACAGCTCCGCGGTGCTCGCGCTGTCGAAGGAAGAGAACCCGACGGTGTTCCAGAAGACGCTCGGGCTGAACGACTTCTACTTCGGCACCAGCGAGTTCGAGTTCCCGATGGGCAACATCCAGATGGTCGGCAAGTCGCAGGCGCCGATGTTCCGTGGCGAAAAGCCGGGCGAGACCAAGTTCGCCCCGAACTGGACGCTCGAGGACGTGGCGAAGCACGCGGTGGACTTCTGGCTGTCCACCGAGGACCTGCCGCGGGCCGAGAACCGGGTCACGATCGGACCCGACACGAGCATCCGGATCAACTACGAGCCCACCAACGAGCTACCGAAGCGGCAGCTGCTACCACCAGCTCAGGTCGATGCTGCCGACATCGGCATGCACGAGCACCACCTGTTCCCGCGCCACGCATACCTGAAGAACGACATTCCGGTGGCCGGCTGCGCGCACCAGGCCGGGACCTGTCGCTTCGGCAGCGATCCCGCGACCTCGGTGCTGAACAGCGACTGCCGGGCGCACGAGCTGGACAACCTCTACGTGGTGGATACGAGCTTCTTCCCGAGCATCGGAGCGGTGAACCCGGCCCTCACCGCGATGGCCAACGCGGTTCGCGTCGGCGATCACCTCAAGGAACGGCTGGGCGTGGCCTCCTCTTCGGGGCGACCGCGTGAGCGCGGAGGAAGAGCGGCACGCGCACCACGTCGTGATCGTCGGCGGCGGCTTCGCCGGCGTGGCATGCGCCCGCCGGCTGGCCGACGATGGCGGGGACGAGGTGCGCGTAACGCTGATCGACCGCAACAACTACCACCAGTTCCAGCCGCTCCTGTACCAGGTGGCGACCTCCCAGCTCGCGTCGAGCGACATCGCGTACTCGCTCCGCAAGATGTTCGCCGAGTCGGCGAACGTCGACGTGAAGCTCGGCGAGGTCACTTCGATCGACCCTGCGACGAAGACCGTGCTGACGAGCGACGGCGAGAGCTACACAGGCGACGCGCTGGTGCTGGCCGCGGGATCGCAGCCGCAACTTCTTCGGCACCAAGGGTGCCGACGACCACGCCTTCCCTCTCTATTCGCTCGAGCAGGCGCAGGATCTTCGCTCGCGGATCATCAGCGTGTTCGAGGACGCCGACCGCGACCCGGAGCTCGTCGAGCAGGGCGCGCTCAACTTCGTGATCGTGGGCGGCGGCCCGACCGGGGTGGAGATGGCGGGCGCGCTCGCGGACATGATCCACGACACGATGACGTACGAGTTCCGCGACCTGGCGGTCTCGTCCGCTCAGGTGCACATCGTCGATCTCGGGCACACGCTGCTCGCGCCGTTCTCCGATCGGGCGCACGACTACGTGTCGAAGGTGCTCCAGCGCAAGGGCGTGCGCATGCACCTCGGCACCGCGGTGACGGAGATCGGACCCGGCCATGTCACGCTCGCCGACGGCACGACGATCAAGACCCGCTGCGTGGTCTGGGGTGGCGGCATCCAGGCGCCCCCGGTCGCCTCGCATGCGAGCCTGCCGCAGGGCCGCGGCGGGCGCATCGACGTGTTGCCCGACCTGACCGTGGAGGACTTCCCCGGCGTCTACGCGATCGGCGACGCCGCCAACATCCCGAGCCCCGACGGCGAGACCCATCCGCAGCTCGGATCGGTGGCGGCGCAGAGCGGCGACGCGGCCGCTGAGAACCTGCTCGCCGACTTCGCGGGCAAGGACCGCAAGCCGTTCCACTACAAGGACAAGGGGATCATGGCGATGATCGGGCGCGGCTCGGCCGTCGCCGAGGTCGGCGCGCACCGCCACGAGCTCCACGGCGTGGTGGCCTTCTCGGCCTGGCTGGGGGTGCACGCCATGCTGATGACCGGCGTGCGCAACCGCATCAACGCCTTCATCACCTGGGGTTGGGACTACTTCTCGAAGGGGCGCGGGCCTCAGGTGCTCGACCGTTCGGACGTCGGCGCGCATCGACTGGGGCGAGGACGCGGACGAAGCGGCGGAGCCACTGCTCACCAAGTCCGCCGTGTGAGGACCACGCGTTGCGGGCGGTTCCAGGCAAGGAGCCCCGGGCCGTGATGACCAACGCCGAGTTCCGGCGAGCTCTTCGACGCCGTCGCGAGCTGGGGACGCCTCGGGGAGCGAGGGGCTCTCCACCACCTGACCGCGGCTCGCGTCGCGGCGGCGGCCGACTCGTGCTGAGCGGGATCACGGTCACGCTGAGCCGGCCGCTCGACAGCCAGGTAGCGCATCGACAACCCCGTCCCCGCAGACCACCACATGACGATGCTCACCGACGAGGGGTCCGGAAGCCTGCGCTTCGCCAAGGACTACGTCGGCGCCGACTACCACAACGAGGGCCACAGCCACATCGACGCGTTCTGCCACGTCGCCTTCGACGGCCGGCTCTACGGCGGGGTGCCCGCGGAGTCGGTGACGGAGCGCGGCGCGACGCGGGCGCGATCAACCTCCTCGAGGACGGCCTGGTGGGCCGCGGCGTGCTGTCGACATCCCCCGCTCACGGGGAGTGGACTGGCTCGAGCCCGGCGAGTACGTGTTCCGCGCGGACCTCGAGGCCGCGGAGCGCGATCAGAGCGTGACGGTCGGGGCGGGCGACATCCTGCTCGTGCGCACCGGTCACGCGCGCCGGCTGGCCGAGTGCGGCCCATGGAAGACCAGCGAGGCGAAGGCCGGTCTCCACCCCGACACGGCGACGTTCCTGAAGGAGCGCTCGGTCGCCGCGCTCGGGTCCGACGGCAACAACGACACCGCTCCCAGCGCGATCGAGGGCGTGGACTTCCCGATGCACGTGCTCGCCCTGAACGCGATGGGCGTGCACCTGCTCGACTACCTCCAGTTCGAGGACCTGGTGCCCCTGTGCGAGGAGGCGATGCGCTGGGAGTTCCTGTTCGTCGCCGCGCCGCTGCGCATCCAGCAAGGCACGGGTCGCCCGTCAACCCGATCGCGATCTTCTGAGGCCACGCCATGCTCCATCTGCGCGTCTACGGCTCTTCCGACAAGCTCGACGAGATCGGCAAGGGCCTCGAGGATGACGGGCGAGCCCGCCACGTGGCGATGTCCCAGGGCGTGCGCGAGGGGTACGTGCTGCTGACGGCGGAGGTCGAGGGGTCGTCGGCCGACTGGGTACTCGATTACCTCTCCGCTCACGGGGTGGCGAAGGAGGACATCGCGCTCTACCCGGCTCGACGATGTAGGGGCATATCCCCAAAGGACTCCCGTGGCCGCGCTGATCTGGGCGATGTGCTCGGGCAGGCCAGGCAGAATTCCCGGCCGGTCGCACGCTTCCTCATCTTCATGATCGCGGCCGGCGTGATCGCGTCCTTCGGCGTGATCTATGCGAATCAGATGCTGATCGTCGGGGCGATGGCGGTGAGTCCCGACATCCTGCCGATGACCGCCGCCTGCATCGCGATCGTCAGCCTCCGCCTGGGCCTGGCCGGGCGCGCCGTCGTGACCCTCGTGGTCGGGCTTGCGGCGACGTGCGCGACGGCCGCCTTGCTCACCTTCCTCCTCAACCAGGCCGGGGGCCTGCCCTCCGACTTCCAGGTCGGGGAGAGGCTCTCTCGGGGATCGTGGACGTGAACTCCGCGACGATCGGGGTGGCGCTCGCTGCCGGGGTGGCGGGAATCCTCGCGCTCGAGACCCGCGCCAGCTCCGCCGTCGGCGTGGCGATCTCCGTCACCACGATCCCGGCCGCGGCCTATCTCGGGCGTCGCAGCAGGACTGGGCGAGGTGACAAGGCCGTGGGCGCCTTGGCGGTGTTGTCGGTGAACATCGCGATGCTGGTCCTGGCCGGCACGACCACGCTGGTTATCCAGCGCCGGCTCGCGCGGGACGCGGCCCCTGTCACGAGCACGGTCCGGTGAAGGCGCTCCGGGAGGTTCCGCACTTCGTCCTGCGGATCGTGCTGGTCTGGCTGCTCGACGCCGTCGCGCTGTTCTGCTGAGCGAGATCCTGCCCGGGGTCAGCGTGACGGACTTCGGCGTGGCGGTGGTCGTCGCGGCCCTGATCGGCCTGATGAACGCGCTGGTGTGGCCGCTGGTGATCCGCTTTGCGCTCCCGGTGGCGGTGCTGACGCTCGGGTTCGGGTCGCTCGTGCTCAACGGGCTCGTGATCCTCCTGGCATCGTCGCTCGACGTCGGCCTGAAGATCGACGGGCTGGGCACGGCGATCATCGTGGCTCTCGGCCTGACGCTGATCACGACGCTGGTGACCTCGCTGCTCTCGATCGACGACGAGAGCGTGTGGACGCGCAACGTGGTGAGGCGCAGCGCCCGGCGCAACGCCGGTACCGAGCCGACGGACGTGCCCGGCCTCTTCTTCCTGGAGATCGACGGCCTCGGCCACGACGTGCTCGCAGCGCGCGATTCGCGACGGCCACGCTCCCACGCTCGCCCGCTGGCTGAGCGACGGCAGCCACCGCCTGCTCGGGTGGAGACGGGCTGGTCCTCCCAGACCGGCGCCTGCCAGGCGGGTCTGCTCCACGGCAACGACTTCGACTACCCGGCCTTCCGCTGGTGGGAGAAGGACCGCGGACGGCCGATCGTGACCAACCACCCGCGCGACGCCGCCGAGCTCGAGCACCGCCTCTCCGACGGCAGGGGCCTGCTCCACGAGGACGGCGCCAGCCGGGCCAACATCCTCTCGGGCGACGCTCCCCACACGCTCTTGACGATGAGCGTGGTGGGCGATCGCGGGCGCAGGCATCTGAGCCGCGCCTACTACTCGTACTTCGCGAGCCCGTACAACTTCACCCGCACCTTCCTCCTCTGCATCGCCGACATCGCGCAGGAGCGCTGGTTCGCGGCCCAGCAACGCCGTCGCGACGAGCGCCCGCGCATCCATCGCAGCCGCATGTACGCGCTGATGCGCGCGTGGGCCACCGTGTTCCAGCGCGACCTCCAGGTGGAGGCGATCATCGGCGACCTCTACGCCGGGCGGCCCGTGGCGTACACCACCTTCCTCGCCTACGACGAGGTCGCTCACCACTCCGGCATCGAGCGACCCGATGCTCTCGGCCACGCTGCGCCGGCTCGATCGTCAGATCGCCCGCATCGAGGCCGCCGCGCGCCACGGATCGCGCCCGTACCAGTTCGTGGTGCTGTCGGATCACGGCCAGTCCCAGGGCGCCACCTTCCTCGACCGCTACGGCTTCTCGCTCGAGGACCTGGTGACCCGCTCGTCCGAGGCGGGCGACGTGCAGGTGGCGACCGGGGAGAGCGACGTGGCTGCGGGCCGTGCGAGGGCCTCGGTGGGCAGGGAGGACCCGCACGACCAGGGCTCCAGAGGCGGAAAGCTGCCCGATCTCGTCAGTCATGGCCTCGGGCTGCCTCGGGCTGATCACGTTCCCGCGCGAGCCGGGGCGGGTCACGCTCGAGTGGATCGAGGAACAGCATCCGCGGCTGATCCCGGCGCTGCGCGACCACGAGGGGATCGGCTTCCTGCTGGTCCGCTCGGCGGAGCGCGGTCCGCTGGTGATCGGCCGCTCGGGGACGCACGAGCTGGACAGCGGGCGAGTGGAGGGAGATGACCCGCTCGCACCATTCGGCCCCAACGCCGCGCAGCACGTCGCGCGCACCGACAGCTTCCCGCACTGCGCCGACATCATGGTGAACAGCACCTACTGGCAGGAGGCCGATGAGGTCGCCGCGTTCGAGGAACTGGTGGGCTCGCACGGCGGGATGGGCGGCGCCGCAGTCCCGTCCGTTCGCGCTCGCGCCCGTGGAGTTCGCGCAGCCGAGCGAGCCGATCGTGGAGCGGTATCGATGCATCGTCTGATGCGGCGCTGGCTGGTCGATCTCGGGCACCCCTCCTACGGGACCGACGACCCGCACGCCGGCGATGCCTCGCTTGTCTCGAGTTGACGGTCCCGGGCTCGCTGTCCATACGCTGGGTCGGTCACTCGACCGTGCGCCTGGAGCTCGACGGCACGACGCTGCTCACCGATCCGCTTCTGCGCCGCCGCGCCGGACCGCTGGTGCGCGTCGCGGCGCCCCCGCCGCCCGGCGTCGCCGAGGGCGTCGACGCGGTGCTGCTCTCGCACCTTCACGCCGACCACACCGACCTCCCCTCGCTGCGGATGCTTCCCCCCGCGACGCCGATCATCGCTCCCGCAGGGTCGGGCGCCTGGCTGCGCGCCCGCGGGCTCAGCGACGTCCACGAGCTCCAGCTCCACGAGACGGTGGAGGTGGGAGCCCTGCGGGTCGTCGCCAAGCTTGCGGTGCACGACGGGCGCCGCGCTCCCTTCGGGCCGAGGGCGGAGTCGATCGGGTTCGTCGTGGCCGGATCGCGCACCGTCTACTTCGCGGGTGACACGGATCTCTTCCCCGAGATGGCGGACCTCGCACCCTCCATCGACCTGGCACTGCTGCCGGTCTGGGGCTGGGGACCGAATCCTCGGCCCGGGCCACCTCGATCCCGCGCGCGCGGCCGCAGCCGCGGCGGTGATCGCGCCCGGGCTCGCCGTCCCGATCCACTGGGGCACGTTCGCTCTTCCGCGGGTTATCAGGCGCGGGGCGGATCCGAGCCGGCCCGCCCGCGAGTTCGCGGCGCTCGCTGCCCGCCAGGTACCTCCGGTGCGGGCGCGGGTGCTCGCGCCCGGCGAGCAGCTCGAGATCGAGCAGCCGCGCGGTAGGCCTACGGGGCCCCGTCAGCCCCGTGGGTGCGCCACACCTCGCGCAGGAAGCCCGGCGAGAGCTCGTGCTTGCACGCGAAGGCCGCGGCGCCGCACGTCCGCGCATCCGGATCGTCGAACGCCTCGATCGAGACTAGGAGCACGACCAGGTCGGAATGACGGGTGGTGAGCATCCGCGTGGCCTGGATGCCGCTCATGCCGGGCATGCGGTTGTCGATGATCACCATTCGGGGCGCCAGCTCCGCGACCGCCTCGAGCGCGGCCTCGCCCGACGGGGCCTCTCCAACCAGGGCGAACCCGCTCGTGGCGTTGACGATGTCGCACAACGCCTTGCGAAACGTCTCGTGATCGTCGACGACGAGGATCGAAACCGCGTTCGCTCGCACGTCTGTCATCACCCCATCGACCGACTCCCCGATCGACACCCCCCAAAACCCCTCTCTAGCGCGGAACTCGGGAATAGTCGCACCCTTGTAGCGCGGCGAGGCCATCCCACCCTCATCCCTATCGGATGATGCGGGACAAATCGTTTTACAGCTCGGCTCGAGAGAGCAGGTCACCGCGATGCGGTGAGAGGCGGCGGCGACGTCGGCGTGGTCGTGGGAGCCGCCTCCGCGCCGGTGGCTGCGTCGCCGGCCGTGGAGGGCTTCCGCCCCGAGAGGCCGATCGTCGTGAGGTACGCCACCAACGCGCCGACGATGATGAGCGGCGTCGCCCCGGCGCCCGTCTGCGAGGTCAGCAGCACGGCGAGCACGATCGCCGACAGCGGCAGCCTCAGCACCGCGGCGACCCCTGCGGCGAGGCCCGACGCCCACTGCGGGCGTGGTCAGGTCGAAGCCGGGGAGGTGCGCGGCCATCAGACCCCCGGCCGCGCCGAGGAACATCGCCGGGAAGGTCGGGCCGCCCCTGAAGCTGCCGAGCGTGAGGGCCCAGGCGAGCCCCTTGAAGCAGATCAAGAGCGCGAGCGCAGAGAGCGACCAGGTACTCGCTCCCGAAATCAGCCCGGGCAGGGCCTCCTGCCCCGAGAACAGCACCTCGTTCACCCCCTTGTCGGTGGTCTGGAGAACGCGATGGCCAGTCCCGAGACGAGTTCCACGACCGGCAGCAGCAGGAAGCGGTGCGATTCCACGACCCCCTGGGTCGCCTTCGCGAGCCTGAACACGACAGAACGTGACCACGGCGACGGCGCGCCCCCGCCCCAACGGGATCGTCCAGGCGAAGTCCACAAAGTCCGGACGGGCGAAGTGCGGGAGCGAGAGAGGTCCGAGGGCGTAGGCACTGCTGCTGAGTCCAGTCCAGGAGCCCATCCCGGTGGAGATCGAGCGATCCGATGGCTGCGGCCAGGAGCCCGGGGATGAGGATGACGGGCAACCGCGCCCCGCCGATACCGGCCGCTTCGATCAGGAGCACCGCCGCGATCAGGGGGGAGGCGAAGATCAGCGAGAGCGCCGCGAACATCCCCGGCGGCCGCGAGCACGGCGCCCACCTCGTCGGGCACCTCCCTGCGCAGCAGGCTGACCGACAGCGCGCCAAGCCCCCCGCCCAGGGCGATCAGGGGCGCCTCGGGACCCAGCACGAGCCCGAGGCCGATCGTCGCGAGGCCCGCGAGGATGACCCCCGGCAGGTCCACCGGGCGAGTGGGCGAGGTCTTGAGGCCGTCGGCGGGCACGTGACCCCCGCCGCCCGGCAGGCGCACGATGGCAAACGCCGTCACCACGCCGGCGATCGCGAGCACCGGCAGCGACCACCACAGCGGCGTGCTGTCGTAACCGAGGTCGCTGGGGAGGCCCTGGAACACCCCCACCTGAATCTGGTGCACGAGCTCGAGGAAGCCCCAGGCGACAAACGACACGACCAGCCCCACGACCGCCGCCAGCGCGAGCAACCCGATGAACTTTCTGCTGCGCAGGATGGCGGCAGGGTCCGGCGGGGATGTGGCGGCGGCCTCGTCCATGGCAAGGCGCAGGGTAGGCGCCCCGGCGGCGGTGCGGTTCACCCGATCTGGATGATGCGCCACCCCACCGGCCGCTCGATCCTCGCCATGTGCCTGGCAACGGCTTCGACCGTGACGTGCGCCGCGCGTCCAGCGATGTCTTGTGACCTCCGTCGCCAGCACGACGGTCGACCTCGCGCGCATCCAGTTCGCGATGACGTCCCTGTACCACTTCCTGTTCGTCCCGCTGACGCTCGGGCTCGGGCCGCTCGTGGCGATCATGCAGACGATCTGGTATCGCACCGGGAGCGACTCCTGGCTACAGGCTCACGCGCTTCTTCGGCACGCTGTTCCTGATCAACTTCGCGATCGGCGTCGCCACCGGCCTGGTGCAGGAGTTCCAGTTCGGGATGAACTGGTCGGTGTACTCGAAGTACGTCGGCGGTGTGTTCGGCGCCCCGCTCGCGATCGAGGGGCTGGCCGCGTTCTTCCTCGAGTCGACCTTCCTCGGGCTGTGGATCTTCGGCTGGAACAGGCTCTCGCGCCGTGTGCACCTGGCCACGATCTGGCTCGCGGTGCTGGGCACCTGGCTGTCCGCCTACTTCATCCTCGTCGCCAACTCCTGGATGCAGCATCCGGTCGGCTACAAGATCACGAACGGCGCCGCCGCAGCTCACCAGCGTCGGGTCGCTTCTCGTCGAACAAGTTCGCGCTCTGCGCGCTCGCGCACACGCTGCTGGCCTCGGCTGACGATGGGCTCGCTGGTGATGCTTCGGCATCGCCTGCTGGCACTTCGCGCGCGGGCGCAACGTCGAGCTCTTTCCGCCGCGCCGCCGACGCTCGCGCTGATCGTGCTGGTGCCGTTCTCGTTCCTCAACCTGGCGCTCGGCAGCCGCTTCGGCGTCATCACCACGTCCCTTCAGCCGATGAAGATCTCGGCCGCCGAGGCACTCTGGAACACGCAGCAGCCCGCCGCCTTCTCGCTGTTCCAGATCGGTGGCTTCTCGCAGCAGCGATCCCGAACCCGACGTTCCAGATCGCGATCCCCGGCCTGCTCTCGTTCCTGTCCACCGGCTCGTTCAACGGCAAGGTCGTCGGGCTCAACCAGCTCCAGGCGCAGGACGAGGCGCAGTACGGCCAGGGCAACTACATCCCCACCCGTGCGGGCGATCTACTGGGCGATGCGGGTGATGGCCTACCTCGGGACGCTGATGTTCCTGCGTGGCCGCGCTCGGTGCCTGGCTCTACCGCACGCGACCGGCTCGAGTCCAAGCGCTGGTTCCAGTGGACGGCGTGGTCGACGGTCGCGTTCCCGTTCCTTGCGGCGCTCGCCGGCTGGGTGCTCACCGAGGTCGGCCGCCAGCCGTGGATCGTCCAGGGCCTGCTGAAGACCTCCGACGCGAACTCGCCGAGCGTCTGCAGCGCCGACGATCGGCGTCAGCCTGGGCGTGTTCGGCGCCCTCTACGTGGTGCTCGCCGCGCTCGACTTCATCCTGATGCGGCGCTACGCGCGCCTCGATCCGCCCGAGGCTCCGCGAGGAGCGGCAGGGCCCGCTGCCGGCGATGAGCTACTGAGACGGCTGGACATGAGTCTCGAGATCCTCTGGTTCTGCCTGATCGCGGTCCTCTGGGGCGGCTACTTCGTGCTCGAGGGCTTCGACTTCGGGGTCGGCATGCTGCTCCCGTTCCTGGCGCGTGACGAGAGCGACCGGCAGCGCGATGTTCCAGACCATCGGCCCGGTCTGGGACGGCAACGAGGTCTGGCTCGTGGTCGCCGGCGGGCGCCACCTTCGCGGCGTTCCCCGCCTGGTACGCGACGATGTTCTCGGGCTTCTACCTGGCGCTGCTGCTCGTGCTCGTCTGCCTGATCATCCGCGTGGTCTCGTTCGAGTGGCGGGAGAAGAGCGAGAACCCGCGCTGGCGGACGACCTGGCGATGGGCGAACACCGTCGGCAGCGTCGGGCGCCGCTGATCTGGGGCGTCGCGCTCGCCAACCTCCTCCACGGCGTGCCGCTCAACTCCGAGCGGCGAGTTCACCGGCGACTTCTGGCGACCTGCTTCAGCGGCTACACGGTCCTCGCGGGCATCGCGGCCGTGCTGCTGTTCGCCTTCCACGGCGCCACCTTCCTCACGCTGCGCACCAGCGGCGAGCTCTGCGAGCGGGCGGCCGCGCAGCCGCACGGCGTCTCGGCCTTCCCGGACGCTGGTGGGCGGCGTCGCCTTCCTGGTCTGGACGGTCGCCGTCGCGCATCGACCGCAACGAGCGCAGCGTCCTGCCGGCCGCCGTACCGGCCGCGCTCGGGATCGCAGCGCTGGTGATGGCGGTCGTGCTCGCCGACCGCCGCAGGAGCGGCCGGGCGTTCGCGATGACCGGCGCTCGGCTCGCTCGCCCTGGTCGCGACCATCTTCACCGGCCTCTATCCGCGCGTGATGGTCTCTCGACCCGACTTCGCCAACAGCCTGACGATCTCGAACGCCGCCTCGTCGCACTACGCGCTGGCGGTGATGACGGTCGTGGCGGCGATCTTCACCCCGCTCGTGCTGCTCTACCAGGGCTGGACCTACCACGTCTTCCGGCCCGCGTCGGGGCGATCAGCCCGCGGGCCCGCCGCTGGACGCCCTTGCCGCTGGCGAGCCGCGAGTCGTCAGCCGGCTGAGGCCGCGATGCGCGCGCTCGACCCTCGCCTGCTCCGCCGCAGCGCGGTCCGGCGCGGCCGCTGCTCGCGCTCGACGCGCGCTCGGACTCGGCCCGCCATCGTGCTCGTGCTGCTTCAGGCGACGCTGCTGGCGCGCATCGTCGCTCGGGCGTTCGCACGGCGCCTCGCTCGGCCGCGCTCGGCCGGCGACATCGCCCTGCTCGCGCTCGCGTTCGCCGCGCGCGGCGTGCTCGCCTGGGCGATGGAGGTCGGCCGGCCGCGCGCGGCGCGTGGAGCGTCCTCTCCGAGCTGCGGCTCGCGCTGGTGAGCGCCGGCTGCGGCCCAGCCCGGCGCGCGGACGGCGTCGAGGGCGGCGAGATCGCCGCCGCCGCGGTGCAGGGCGTCGACGCGCTCGAGGCGCTACTTCGCGCCGCTACCTGCCGCAGGTCGTGCTCGCCTCGCATCGTCCCGCTCGTGGTGATCGCGTGGGTGGCGCCGCATCGATCTCGAGTCGGCGCTGATCATGCTGCTGACGCTGCCGCTCGTGCCGGTGTTCATGTGGCTGATCGGCCGCTACACCGAGGAGCGGACGCGGGAGCGCTGGCAGGCGCTGCGCGCGCTCTCGACCCACTTCCTCGACGTCGTGCGCGGGCCTGCCCACGCTGCGCGCGTTCAACCGCGGCGAGGCCCAGGCGGCGCCGATCGGCGAGCGTCAGCGAGCGCTACCGCCGAGCGCGACGATGGACACGCTGCGGTCAGCTTCCTCTCGGGCTCGGTGCTCGAGCTGGCCGCGACGCTCGGGGTGGCGCTCGTCGCGGTGACGGCCGGCGTGCGGCTGGTCGACGGCGGGCTCGGCCTCCAGGCCGGGCTCACCGTGCTCGTGCTGGCGCCCGAGCTGTACCTGCCGTTCCGCCGGCTCGGCGCCGAGTACCACGCCAGCGCCGACGGGCTGGCCGTGGCCGAGCGGATGTTCGAGCTGCTCGACGCGCCCGCCGCGGCAGCCGCGCCGCGCGGCGCGCTGACGCCGCCGAGCCCGGCCGCGGCCCCGGTGCGCTTCGAGCGCGTCTCGTTCGCCTACCCGGCGCGCCCGGGCGCGGTGCTCGACGGGCTTCGACCTCGAGCTCTCCCCGGGCGAGGCGGTGGCGCTGGTCGGCGAGAGCGGCGCCGGCAAGAGCACGGTCGCGGCGCTGCTGCTGCGGCCTGCTCGACGCCGACCGCGGGCCGGATCACGGTCGGGGGCATCGACCTCGCCGACTGCCGAGCCCGACGCCTGGCGGCGGCACGTCGCCTGGGTGCCCCAGCGCCCGGCGCTGCTCCGCGGCACGGTTGCCGACAACATCCGGCTGGGCGACCCGGACGCCGCCGGACGCCGCGGTGCGCGCGGGCCGCCGCGCTCGCCGGCGCGGACGGGTTCATCGCGCGCGCTGCCCGCACGGCTACGACACGCTCGTCGGCGACGGCGGGCGGCCGCTGTCGCCCGGCGAGCGCCGGCGGATCGGGCTCGCGCGGGCGTTCCTGCGCGACGCGCCGCTCGTGATCCTCGACGAGCCGACCGCCGACCTCGATCCCGGCCAGCGTGGCGCGTCGTCGCCGAGCGCCGTGCGGCGCCTGCGCGCCGGGCGCACGATGCTCCTGATCGCGCACCGCCGCGAGCTCGTCCGGCGACGCCGACCGCGTGGTGCGCCTCGAGCGCGGCGCGGCGGTCGCGGCACCGGACGGAGGAGGCGGCGTGATCGCGACGCTGCGCCGGCTGCTGGCGCTCGCGCGCGTGCCCCGCGCGCGCGCGCTGGCCGCTGTCGGTCGCTGCTCGGCGCGCTGACGGTGGTGTTCGGCGTCGGGCTGATGGCCACGGCCGGCTACCTGATCTCGCGGGCGGCCGAGCGCCCGGCGATCCTGTCGCTCGAGGTCGCGATCGTCGCGGTTCGGTTCTTCGGCATCGGCCGGCCGATCGCGCGCTACCTCGAGCGGCTCGCCTCCCACGACCTGGCGCTGCGCGCGCTCGGCCGGGTGCGGGCGCGCGTCTACGAGCGCCATCGAGCCGCTCGCGCCCGGCGCAGCTCGACGGCTACCGCAAGGGCGACCTGCTTCGCGGATGGTCGCGCGACGTCGACGCGCTGCAGAACCTGTACCTGCGCGGCCTCGAGCCGCCGCTCGTCGCGCTCCTGGCCGGCGCCGTCTCGGTCGGCGTGGCGCCGCCTTCCTCCCGCCGCCGGGCTGGTGCTCGCGGCGCGGACTGCTCGCTCGGCGGCGTGGCCGTGCCCGCTGGCTCGCGGGCTGGCTCGGCGCCGCGCGGCGCGCCGCCAGGCGGCCGCGCGCGGCGAGCTCGCGGCCGAGCTCGTCGAGCTGCTCGCGCGGCGCCCGAGCTCGTCGCCTTCGGCGCGCGAGGAGCGAGCGGCTCGACCGCGTCCGCGCGCGCCGACGCGCGCGCTCGTCGGGCTCGCCCGCCGCGACGCGCTCGCCGCCGGCGTCGCCGACGGCCTCGGGCTGCTGGTCACCGGCGCCACCGTCGCCGGCGTGCTGGCCGTCGCGGTCGACGCGCACGGCCGCCGGGCGCCTCGACCGCGTGCTGATCGCGATGCTCGCCCTGCTCGCGCTCGCCTCGTTCGAGGCGGTCCAGCCGCTCGCCGGCGGCCGCCCGCGAGCTGGCGCGCCACGCTCGCCGCCGGCCGCCGCGTGCTCGAGCTCATCGACCGCGACGCCGCGGTGCGCGATCCGCCGCGACCCGGCGCCGGCGCCTGACGTGGCCGTTCGCCGTGGCGCTCGAGGACGTGCGCGCGCGCTACGCGGCCGAGCGAGCGCCCGGCGCTCGACGGCGTCAGCCTCCGGCTCGAGCCGGGCCGCCGCATCGCGCTCGTCGGCCCGAGCGGCGCCGGCAAGACGACGGTCGCCAACCTGCTGCTCCGCTTCCTCGATCCGGAGGCGGGGCGGGTGACGCTCGGCGGGTCGCGACCTGCGCGACTACCGCCAGGAGGACGTGCGGCGCGCGATCGCGGTCGCCGGCCAGGACTCGCACCTGTTCTCGGCGAGCATCCGCGACAACGTGCGCCTCGCCCGCCCCGACGCCGACCGACGACGAGATCGAGGAGGCCCTCCGCCAGGCCCAGATCTGGGACTGGATCCGCGGGCTGCCCGACGGGCTGGACACCCTCGTCGGCGAGCACGGCCGCGAGCTGTCGGGCGGCCAGCGGCAGCGGATCGTGCTCGCCCGCGCGCTGCTCGCCGGCGCCCCGGTGCTGGTGCTCGACGAGCCGACCGCCCACCTCGACCCAGCCACCGCCGCCGAACTGATGCGACGACGTCTTCGCCGCGGCCGGCGAGCGCTCGCGTGCTGCTGATCACCCACCGGCAGGAGGGTCTCGACCTGGTCGACGAGGTCATAACCCTGGACTCCGGCCGGATCGTCGCGCACAGCGATCGGGTCGAGCGCCCGCCGGGGCGGGCCGCATAGAGCCCGCGTCACCCCTTCTGGGTGACGCGCGGCAGGCCGCGCGCTGGTTCGATGGCACGATGCCCAGAGCGCCCGTCCCCTGGCCGGTTCGAAGCGTGATCGCAGGCGCCGCCGGCACCGCGGCGCTGACGCTCGCGTACGCCGCCGAGCGGCGTCTACGGCACGATCACCCAGCCCGCTCGACTACGACGATTCGCTGGTTCCTGGCCAGATCGTCGCGAGCGTGATGCACCTCCCGCATGTCACGGCGCGTGAGGACAGCGAGCTCGGCCTGATCCTGCGCTGGGGCTACGGCTCCGCGTTCGGCCTGTTCCACGGGGTGCTGCGTCGCAGATCCCGGAGCCGTGGGCCAGTGCAGTATTCGGCGGCACGCTGATTACCGCCACCTTCACGCTGTTCCCCCTCCTTGGCCGCACCCCGCCGCCCTGGCGCTGGCCGCCCGACGTGATGGCCACCAGCCTGGGCACGCACGCCGCCTACGTGTGCGGGGTCGCAGTGGTGGACGACGCCGTGTTGCGGCGCTGTCGGGCCTGATCGCTCACAGCCACTCAATCAGCTCGTCCACGCCGCCCACCACCGCGTGCGGGCGGCGCCGCTCGGGCACGCGCTCGAGGTCGATCTCGCTGCTGATCCCGCTGCGCACGAGCACCGTTCGCGAGCCGCCGAGGTGTCCGAGCGCGATGTCCATGCCGAGGTCGTCTCCCACCACCACCACGTCCTCCGTGGGCACGCCCAGGCACTCTCGGATCACGGCCACGGCGGCCCTCGACGGCTTGCCGACGATCGTCGGGCGCACGCCAGATGACTTCGCGAGCGCGGCCGCGACCATCGCGCCACGGCTGAGGATCGTGCCGTTGTGGCCCGCGTATGCGGGCACGAAGCTTCCGGTGAGCAGCTTGCCCCGGCGAGCACGGCGCGAGCGGCGCGCTCGATGTCGTCGAGATCCACCTGGTCGACGTGCGTGACGAACACGACGTCGGCCGTGCGGCGTCCTCGCCCTCAACCAGGTCGACGCCCTTCGCCGTCATGTACTCCTCGACGGACGGGGTGCCGAACAGCCGCACCTTGGCGCCGGGGTGGCGGCGCTCGAGGTAGTAGAGGAAGCTCCGCAGCGGGGTGAGCATCTGCTCATCGGCGCACCGGCAGCCCCACCTCGCGCAGGTCATCGGCGAAGCCCTCAGGCGGCACGTGGCTGCCGTTGGTGAACACGGCGTAGGGCCGCCCCGAGTCGCGGATCTTCTCGAGCACCTCGCGCGCGCCCGGCACCACCAGGGCCTGCTTGCCGGCCCTGTGGATCAGCGTGCCGTCGGCGTCGAAGACGAAGCCGGCGGCGTCGTCAAGCCGCACGGCGCCACACCACCACGTCGTCGCCCTTCTCGAGGCGCATATAGGTGATCGAGCGACGCCTGCCGACCTCCTTCAGGAGACGCACCAGCGGATCCTGCCCCGGGCGGGTGAGGGATGGCGCCAGCTCGCTCGCCGGCGGCGAGCTGAGCATCGCGTCCACCTGCTCGGCGGGCATCGTCAGCCGCAGCAGCAGCTCCTCGTCGGAGATGCCCTCGCGGAACTTCTCGCGCGCGCCGTCGAGGCTCAGCGGCTCGAGCGCCGCGAGCTCCTTCGCGCGCGGGCGCGAGAGCACGAGGTCGGTGATGTCGGGATCGAGCGGCGCCGCGGCGGCTGAGTAGTGGCCGAGGAAGTAGCGCAGCGTCTCGTCGGAGACCGTGCGCCAGCGCTCCTGGTCGGTCACGTTCATCACGGCCTGGGTGACCATGAGCTGGGACACCGGGCGTGACCACGATCGGATAGCCCATCTCCGCGCGCACGCGCTCGATCTCCTCGAGCGTGGCGTCGAACAGCTCGGGCCGGCGCCGCTCCTCGAGCATGCGCTTGGTGGTGGTGACCATGCCGCCCGGGAGCTGGTGGCGGTAGTAGCCGGAGTCGAACTCCGCGCGCGCTGCCGGGCGGCAGCCCCTTCTCGCGCGCGAGCTCGCTGAAGTAGTCGGACACCGCCGCCAGCGCGCGGCGGTCGAGCCGATGCGAGAAGCCCTCGGCCTCGAGGTTGCTCACGGTGGACTCCGTCTCCGGGTTGGAGGTGCCGCGGCCCACCGGTCCCACGGCGGTGTGCAGCGACCTGGAAGCCCGCCTTCACGCCCTCCATATAGACGAGCGGCGCCAGGCCGATCGTGCAGTGGCTGTGAAGCTCCAGCGGGCGCTCGCCGCCGCGGCCAGGAAGTGGGGCGCCAGCTCGCGGACGGTGTCCGGCGTCAGCAGCCCGCCGGGGTCCTTCAGGTAGAGGGTGTCCATCTCGGCGCAGCCCGCCAGCGCCTTCAGCCGCTCGGCGTAGTACTCGTGGTGTGCGCCGGGCTGATCGAGTAGGTCAGCCCGATCACCACCTCGTCGAAGCCCGCCTCGCGCGCCAGATGCGCGAGCCGGATCAGGCGCTCCGGCTCGTTCGAGGGGTCGATGATCTGGACCCGCCGGAGCCCGTTGCGCACCACGCACGCGAACACGAGCCGCATGAACTCCTCGTTCGCGGGCGTCCACGCGATGAAGCGCATGCCCGTGGTGATCATGCCGAGCGGCGTATTCGGCATCGCCTGGCTGACCAGGCGGATCCGCTCCCACGGGTCCTCGCGGTGGAAGCGCACCGACACCGCCATGTGCGTGCTCGACGTGAAGTCGAGCGCGCGGAAGCCCACGCGGTCCATCGTCGGCGCGATCGCCAGCACGTCGGGAGTGGTCAGGCCGGTCGCGCTCCAGAGGCTCTGGTTGCCGTCGCGCGTGGTGGTGTCGACGATCCCGATCACGGCTCGACCCTGAACAGAGGATCGCCGTGCTCGACGACCTCGCCGTTCTCGCGCGTAGACCTCCACGACCGTCCCCGACACCCCGGCCGCGACCGAGTTCATCATCTTCATGACCTCGATCAGGCACACGACCGTGTCGGGCTCCACCCGTGTGCCCACGTCCACAAACGGAGCCTCGCCCGGGAGCCTCAGCCCGGTAGAAAGTCCCGAGCATCGGAGAGTCGATCGAAAGCCCATCCGACGGAAGGGGGCGGCGGAGAGGTCGGGGGAGCGATGGAGCCTCAGCCTGCGCCGCGACCCGCCACCTGCGACCCGGCCGACGGCGCGGCTCCTTCACGAAGAACGTGCAGCGAAAGCCGGCAGTTTCTATGAGCAGCTCGTCCAGTTCGGACTCGTCAATGAGCCGCAAGATGTCCCGCACGTCATCGTCGGTGAGCATCGGCTCAGCCTTCCCGGCGCCGAACTTGCTCATCACCAGCGAGATGGCCGAGGCGCCCGCCGCCGCGGCGGGCTTGGCCATGCGCCGTGACCGGGCGCGACTGCACGATGAACAGCTCGCCACCGTGCCCGATCGCCCACTCGATGTCCTGGTGGCCGCCGAAGTGGCGCTCCACCCGCCGCGCCACGGCAGCCAGCTCCGCAAGCTGCTCGTCGTCGAGGCAGGGAGCCTCGCGCCGCTCCGCGGGCACGTCCACGCGCACGGCCCCGCGGCCATCGTCGCCGGGCACGTACTCCACGTCCTTGGCCGCGATCGTCCGCCGCACCACCTCGCGCGTGACCTTGCTCACCAGGTAGTCGTCGGGAGTCACCTCGCCGCCCACCACCGCCAGCCCAAGGCCCCAGCTGGCGTTGATCGCGACCATGCTGGGGTCCCCGCTCACGGGGTTGCAGGTGAACATCACGCCGGAGATGCGGCGTCGGCCATCAGCTGGATCGTGACGCCCATCGCAGGCCGCCTCGCCCCGCGCCGAGGCGCGCGCGGTAGCTGAGCGCCTCGGGGCTGTAGAGGCTGACCCAGCAGTCGCGCACCGCGTCGCAGACGCCGTCCACGCCGCGCACCCAGAGGAAGGTCTCCTGCTGGCCCGCGAAGGTCGCCTCCGCGCTGTCCTCGCCGAGTGCGCTCGAGCGCACGGCCACCGGCGGCTCGGGGTCGGCGGCCAGCTCGCCGTAGTGGCGCTCGACCTCCTCGCGAACCGATCCGGCACCGAGGCCGAGCCCAGCAGCTCGCCGATCGCGCCCGACGCGGCGTTCACGCTCGCCATGTCGCCGGGCGAGATCCGCGCGAGCGCCGACTCGATCTCGTCGCGCACGCCGGCCTCGTCGACGAAGGCGTGGAAGGCGCTGGTGGAGAGCGCGAAGCCGGGTGGCACGGGGATATCGGCGGCGATCAGCTCGCCCAGGCTGGCGCTCTTGCCGCCGAACAGCGCGCCGTCCGCCTGTCGCAGCTCCGCGAGCGGACGACTGTGGCGCCGCCACGTCTAGCCGCCGCCTGCCGAGGCGCCGCCGACGATGGTCACGATGCCCTCGGTGCCGTCCACCCGGACCATGTCGCCGGTGCGGATCTGGGAGGTGGCGCGCCCGGTGCCCACCACCGCCGGCAGCCCGTACTCGCGACAGACGATCGCCGCGTGGGACATCACGCCGCCGATGTCGGTCACCGCGGCCTTGATCTTCGAGAAGATCGGCGCCCAGGCGGGCGAGGTGATCGTGCAGATGAGGATCTCGCCCTCGCGCACGTCGGCGATCTGATCGACGGTCTTCACCACGCGCGCGGGACCCTCCACCGTGCCCGGTGACGCCGCGGCGCCGATCAGCTCGTCGGCCGGGCCCTCGCCCGCGCGCGCCCACTCCTGCACGCGGTGCGTGGTCACGCCCCAGAGCATGATCGTCATCGGGTCGGTGACCGCCTCGGGGGTCACGCCGAGCGCCGGCGGCGGCGTCCAGTCCGCGAGCTTGGCGAGCAGCTCCTTGCGCCGCGCCACGATCGGCGGCCAGTGGTGCGGGCCCGAGCGGCTGGCCGCCCGTGGCCCACATCAGCACGAGCTCGTCGAGCGCCGAAGCCACCTCGTGGCGGCTGAGCTGGAACACGTCCTCCTCGTCCTCGAGGTAGCCGTGCCTCGCCAGCAGCGCGCCGAACTCGCGCAGCTTGTTCCACCAGCGCGTGAGGAACCAGTAGTCGCAGAAGAACTTGTGCTCCTCCACGTACGGGAAGACCATGCGCGACAGGCCGAGCAGGTCGTCGAAGCCCTTGCGCGCCTCGGGGTCGAGCAGCGAGCCGTACTCCTCGGCGAGCCGCTCGCGCTCGCGCTGGATCTCCTCGGTCGGGCGGTCGATCTGCTCGCCCTTGCGCAGGGCGGCGATGTGCCCGACCAGCGAGGCGTAGGGGATGCTCGGGTCGTCGAGCCAGCTGCGGTAGTAGTGGTAGAGGCCGTCGCCCGTGGCCATGTTGAACCAGGGGTCCTTGATCGCCTCGAGCTCGACGAGCCAGCGCTTGCCCGGCGTCGCTCTTCCCCAGCTCGGCATCGATCTCGGCGGGCGTGCGGCCCTCGACGAAGGCGGCGTCCACGCCGGTCTCGATCGCCAGCCGCGCCAGGCGGCGCAGCTCCGCGTCCGGCCTGAACAGGAGCACGTCGATCCCGGCCACCATCTGGGCGATGTGCTGGTCGGGAATGTCGGGCAGGTGCGCCTTGCAGTAGTCGACGAAGGTCGAGTAGGCGCCGTAGCCCAGCAGCAGGAACTCGAAGTGCCGCTGCCACATCATGTCGCCGAGGCGCAGCGTGCGCTGGTAGGCGTCGAGCACGTCGATGAACGCGGTGTTGCGGCCGTCCTCGAACATCGACCTCGTCCGGCTCGTACTCCGGCAGGTCGGGCACGCGGAGGTTCGTGACCTCCTCGATCAGCGCCTCGACCTTCACGCGCCACTTGGCGTACAGGTCGGGCCAGTTCTCGAAGTAGTAGCCCGCGCGCCGCTGGAAGAACTCCGCGCGCTCGGCGATCTTCTCGGGATCGGTGACGGGGTTGCCGGAGATGTAGATGTAGCCGTTCACCACGCGGTAGTCGATGCCCATCGCGGGCGGCACCGCGAAGACGCGGTTCTGCCAGGCGCCGACGGCCTGGTAGGGGCTGTCGATGCACTGCACGTCGAACGCCGGCATCGGCACCGGGAAGTGCATCGAGTTCCAGAACCAGAAGCGGTTCTCGTCGGTCTCGCGCCGCGCCTCGGCGAAGAACGCGTGGTACGGGTACATCTCCTCCCAGCCTTCGCAGCCGGGTGGGGTCTCGATCGAGTACGGGCTGGGAAAAGCCCCAGACGACGCCATGGGCAGGTTCCTCTCCTCCGTTGCTTCCCTCGGGGCAACCCTACTGCGGGCAGGCAGTGGATTTTATGAATCGGGCGCTGGGCGACTAGCACGAGAGCGCACACTTGCGAGCGGGCTCGGGCGAGGCCGCAGATATGCTCGCGCGGCCGCGTGGCCGTTCTATTCGACACCACCAGCATCGACCCCCGGGAGCGACCCGGATTCGTGGGCCGCGGCGCACCGGCGGATCTTCTTCCCGATCGGCGTGCGGCTGACCTCCGGCGACGCCTCGAACGCCACCATCGAGGGGCGCTCACTCGGGCCGCTCGCCGCCTACCGGGTGGCCGGGGACGCGTCGGTGGTGCGGCGGAGCGGCCCCGGGATCCGCGAGTACGACCCCGAACAGCTGCTCGTCGCGATGCCGATGCGGGGGCGCACGGTGATCGAACAGTCCGGGCGGACGAGCGTGTTCGACCCGGGTGACCTGTCGAGCTGGGACAGCTCGCATCCGTTCAGCGTCACCCACACCGAGCCGTTCGAACTGCTCCTGCTGGCGCTCCCGCGACCGCTGCTGGGCCCGCGGCGGGACCTGATCTGCCGGCGGACCGGCGGGCGGATCGCGTCGAGCTCCAAGCCGGGCGCGCTCGCCACGCCGTTCTTCCGCCAGCTGTGGGAGCTGATCGGGGCCGACGCCGCGGTGGAGGCCCGGGAGGACCTGGCGGACGAGGCGCTCGCGCTGGTGCGCACCATCTACGCGGCGGAAGCACCCGAGGCCACCCCGGCGAGGCACCTGCCGCGGCTCGCGCTCGTGCTGCGGGTGAAGGCTCACATCGACCAGAATCTGGGCGACCCGCGCCTGGGACCGCAGTCGATCGCCCGCGCGCATCACATCTCCACCCGCTACCTCCATAGGCTGTTCTCGGCGGAGGGGGCAAGCGTGTCGGAGTGGGTGCGCCGGCGGCGGCTCGAGGCCTGCCACCGCGACCTGCGGGACCCGGCGCGCGCCCACGAGACGATCTCCGAGGTGGCGCGGCGCTGGGCGCTGTCCAACCCGGCCCATTTCAGCCGCGTCTTCCGCCAGGCGTACGGCTGCACGCCCAGCGAGCTGAGACGCTCGGCGGGCTAACGCCGCGGCAGCCGCAGGGCGTTGCTCATCGCCACCGGCGTGTAGCCGTCGGGCAGCACGAGCACGGCTCGCGCGCGCCGGCCCGGGTGGCGGATGGGGAACAAGGCGTTCGAGTGGCGGTCGAGCTTGCGCTGCGCCACCGGGAACCAGCCGAAGCGCTCGCGCAGCCACACCTGCAGCACCACGGTCGCGCCGGGGTCGAGCGGCGACACATGCACGCGCGCGAGCCCGCGCGCCACGCCGAGCCGGATCTGGCGGTCGACCACCACCACCTGCACCGTCTGGCTTGCGCCGGCGGCGCCCACGGCCCGGTAGACCGCCGTGGTGGTGGCCGGCACGCTGGCCTTGTACATGCCCATGCCGTCCACGGCGGCGGTCGCCACCGGGGCGAAGCCGGCCCCGGAGTCGCGCTCGATCGACACCGTGCTCGTGCCCGCCTCGGCCCGGCCGGTCAGCGGGATCTGGTCGCCGGGCGACACGGCGTGGGGCGGCCCCTCCAGCAGCACGCGGGAAGACGTCGACCTCGCCCTTCATCCCCGGGTGGATCGTGCAGTAGTAGGGAAAGGCGCCGGCGCGGCGAACGACGCCGAGTAGAAGCCGCCGGGCACGATGTGGTTCAGCGAGCCGAAGCTGTCGTCGGCGGTGGTCACGGTGTGGTCGCGCAGGCTGCCGTTGCGCCAGCTCACGGTGTCGCCGACCAGGGCCGCGATCTGGGGCGGGGTGAACGCCGACTGCTCGATCGACACCGACTCCGTGTCCGCGCTCGCCCCCGCCGGGACGGCGAAGGCGGCCGCGAGCAGAGCGGCCGCCGGCAGCAGCCGGCGGGCCCTCACCGGCTGACCCTGTAGAGGCCGATCATGCCCATGTTCATGTGGGTCTCCACATGGCAGTGGTAGAGCCAGGTGCCGGGCGCGTCCTCGCGCCAGCGCACGCGGAAGCTCTCCGCGGGCCCGATCGTCTTCGTGTCCTGCGGCGTGCCGTCCGGGTTCACCCAGCGGTGGCCGTGCACGTGGAAGGTGTGGAAGTCGTCGCCGATCGCCAGCACGTCCCACTGCACGATCTGGCCGACGCGCGAGCGGAAGATGGGCGTGTTGCCGACGAACGCCCGCCCGTCGACCGTCATGAAGTCGCCCAGGGAGGCGAAGAAGACGACGAACTCGCGGTCCGGCGCGCGCTCGTGCTTGCCGAGGATCGACAGCTCGCCGTACATCCCGCCGGCGAGCGACGCGTCCATCGACGGCGAGTGGTCGTGGTAGGGCCAGACGCCTGCGGAGTCGCTCACGGCCCTGAGGCGATAGGTCCAGGTCCGGCCCACCTTCACGTCCGCGTCGCCACCCGAGAAGCCCGGCACGTAGGCGCCGTCGGAGCTCGGCCGGTATCTCACCCCGTGGAAGTGCATCGAGTGCGGGTCGTGCCTGAGCGTGTCCTCGTTCTTGAAGTGGACGACGATCAGATCGCCCACGCGCGCCTGCAGGAACGGCCCCGGGATCACCCCGCCGTCGGTGACCGAGCGCGGCGCGTTGGGGAGCGGGCGCCTCCAGCCCGCCGTGAAGCGCCGGTAGACGACCGTCTGGATCACGGTCTGCGCAGGCGTGTACTCCATGCCCATGATCGCGTCCTTCTCGTTGGGCACGATGTTCCAGCTCGTCGGAACGGCGGCCACCCAGTACTCGCGGGTCGCCGCGCTGGCGCTGCCCGCGCCGAGGGTCCACAGCAACGCCAGAGCGAGCAAGAGGGCCCCGGCGAGCGCCGGGACCCTCCAGCTCGAAGCAGCGTGTGCTAGCCGACCTTGATCTTGCCTTGCATCCACGGATGGATGGCGCACATGAAGTAGAGGGTCGTGCCCTTCTTGGCCGTGACCTTCACCCGCACGTGCTTCTTCGGGCAGGATGACCTCCGAGTCACCCTTTTGTCGTAGCCGGGGTTGCCGGCGTTGAAGCTGAGCACGGTCGGGTTGCCGTTCGCATCCAGCTGGTGCTCCGCGCCGATCGTGTTGCAGACCTTGCAGTTGTTGACCTGACCCGCCGTCTTCGGGAGATCCTTCTTCGCCACGAGCGAGAACGTGTGCGGCTCGCCCGCTCTTGTCCGCGATCGTGAGCGTTCCCCCGGACTTGATCAGCACGGTGTCCTTGCTGAAGCGCGACTCGTCCTGGATGTACTGGTTGATCTTGACCTTCACTCCGCCGAGCGTGTCCATCGACGCCTTGTTCGGGGCGCTCGTGGCCGCGATGGCGGGCACAGCGGCGATCGCGCCCACTACCGGTACGAGCGCGAGTACGCGAAACAACCTGCGACGAGGCATCTGCTCTCCTCTCCGCGGCCGGCTCCGGTGCGAGCCCAAGCAGACCGCGAGTGTGCATAAGGGGTAGGGGCCAGTTGGGTGGCGAAACGCTACAGGGACGCGCGGCGCGCATGGGGTTCGGTTAACCGCCCTCGGCCAGCCACTTTGGCGCATCGGAGGTATACGCCGCTCAGACCGCCTTTTCGATGGCGTTCAGCAGGCGCTCGATCGTCGCCTCGTCGGTGGCCGGGTTCATCACCACGATGCGCAGGTAGCGCTCGCCGCCGAGCTCCACCGAGCTGAGGTGGAACTCGCCGCTCGCGATCAGTCGCTCGCGGATCGCCACCTGGAGCTGCGAGTCCCGCCCGTAGCGGAAGCAGAGGATGTTGCTCTCCGGCCGGTACGGGCACTCGAACCCGGGCCGCGCGCCGATCAGCTCCCAGAAGCGCAGCGCCTTGTCGTACTGGTCGGCCACGTAGTCGCCCAGCCCGCGCTCGCCGCGCCAGCCAGGTTGAGGAACAGCTTCACCCCGAGCGGCGCCTTCGTGCACTCGATCGCGCGGTCGATGATGTCGACGCCCTCGCCTCGAGTCCTCGTAGAAGAGGTAGCTCGCCTCCTGGTGGAAGGCGCCGGGCAGGTCGCGCGCGCGGCGCACCAGCACCGCGGCGCAGAGGCTCGACGTGCGCAGCATCTTGTGCGCGTCCCAGACCACCGAGTCCGCCTGCGTCGATCCCGTCGAGCAGGCCCGCGGTGGCGCTCGGACAGGAGCGCCGAGGCGCCGTGCGCCCCGTCCACGTGGAACCACACGCTCGCGCTCGCGGCACAACGCGCCGATCGCGCGCAGGTCGTCGTAGAGGCCGGTGCCCGTCGCGCAGGCGCGGCCACCAGGGCCATCGGCCGCCGGCCCGCCTCGCGCGCGCGCTCGAGCGCGTGCGTCCAGCCGGTCGGGCAGATGCGCCCGAGCTCGTCGGTCTCGAGCGGCACGATCGCGTCCTCGCCGAGCCCGGCGATCCCGACGCTGCGGGCCACCGAGTAGTGCGCCGCGGCGCGGGCGCGAGCAGCGCCAGGTCGCCGGGGACGCCGTCCACCCAGGCGCCCGGCGCCGCGCGGGCGCGGGCGGCAAGCATCGCGGTGAGGTTGGCGAGCGAGCCGCCGTGGGTGAGCACGCCGGCGCTCTCGGGCGCGCTCCAGCCCACCTGCTCGAGCATCCACTCGACCGTGGCGAGCTCGATCGCCAGCGCGGCGGCGCCCATCTCGTAGATCGCCATCGGGTTGTTGATCACGCCGTGCACCAGGTCGGCCAGCGCGCTCGGCACGTCCGGCGCCGCCACCTGGTGGGCGAGCGAGCCGGGGTGGTGGAGCCTCGTGGTGGCGTCGAGGTAGCCGGCCAGGAAGGCGCCGAAGCGCTCCGGGTCCATGCCGCCCTCGCGCAGCCGCCGGCGCAGGTCGAGCGCCGCCTTCGACCTCGTCGAGCGGAGGCGTGGTCACCGCCGGGCCCTCACCGCGCTGGCTGCGCCCCACGTAGTCGCTCAGCGTGGCCACGGCCAGCTCCACCGCGCGCTCGAACTCCTCGGTGTACCAGGGCTGGGTCGCGCTGGCCATGGCCTGCATTATGCGGTTGGTAGGGTCGCACCGCTCGGGAACGAGGAAGGAGAATTGAATGGCCGACGATGCTTCACAGGCTCTCGGGTGCGCCGCAGGTAGCCGGCACCCTCGTCAACCCGAAGGGCTTGACGAAGAAGGCCACCACCGTCGTGGCCGGGCAGGTGGCGGCAGGACTCGCGGGCACGCTTGCGGCGAAGAAGGCCACGGGCGACCAGTACGCCGGCGTGCCGGACGTGCCCGACTTCGGCAGGGTCGGATTCGTTGCGCTCAGCGACGGCGAGATCGCGCTGGTGAAGACGAAGACCGGCGCCCTGAAGATGAAGGTCACCGACGAGGTGCTGGCTCGGGCGCCGCGGGCGGCGATCGCCTCCGCCGATCTCGACGAGGGAAGGCTGCTGTCGCACCTGACGATCGCCTTCTCCGATGGCGTGACCTGGGAGTTCGACATCCCGAAGGCGGCGAAGAAGACCGCCCAGGGCCTGGTCAACGCCCTCGGCGGGACCTTCAGCTGAGCGCCATGGACGTCTCGCGGCTCGAGGGCAAGACGGTGCTGGTCACGGGCGCCGGCAGCGGCATCGGCAGGGAGACCGCGCTGCTCTGCGCGCGACGCGGCGCCGACCTGGTGATCTGCGACGTGAACGCGGAGGGCCTGGCCGCCACCGAGTCCGATGCGCGCAAGCTCGGGCGCAGCGTGCTCGCCCGCCAGGTGGACGTGGCGGACCGCGAGCAGATGAGCGCCTTCGCCGACGCCGTGCAGGAGCAGACCGGCGCGGTCGACCTGCTCGTGAACAACGCCGGAGTCGGGCTCGGCGCGGGCCTGCTCGACACGACGCTCGACGACTGGGACTGGATCATCGGGATCAACCTGAAGGGCGTGGTCCACGGCTGCCACTTCTTCGTGCCGCCGATGGTCGAGCGCGGCCGCGGCGGCCACGTGGTGAACCTCTCCTCGATGGTCGGCTTCCACGCCAGCCCGGTGCTGGTGGCCTACACGGCCACCAAGTTCGCGGTGCTCGGGCTGTCGCAGGCGCTGCGGCAGGAGCTCCACCCGCACCGGCATCGGCGTGACCGCGATCTGCCCGGGCATCGTCGCCACGCCGATCACCAGCTCGAGCCCGATGCGCGGCGCGGCCGCCGAGCCGGGCAAGCGCGAGCGCATCGTGAAGATGTACGAGCGCCGCGGCTACGGGCCCGACAAGGTGGCCACGAACATCCTGCGCGCGTGGAGCGCGACCGTCCCGTGGCGCCGATCACGCCGGAGTCGTGGGTGGCATGGGGGATCACCCGCGTCTCGCCGCGCATGGCCGGCTGGGTGGCCCGCAAGATCGCCGACGCCACGCCCTGACGGGCGGCTAGTGGCTGACCGCAGCCGCGCCGCGCTCCGACACGAGGTCGCCCGTGTAGAAGCGCTCGAGCTTGAACGGCTCGATCAGGTTGGGCGTCCTGCCCGCTGGTGGCCAGCTGGGCCATCGTGCGGCCGACGACCGGTGACGCCTTGAAGCCATAGGTGCCCCAGCCGGCGTCCACGAGGAAGCCCTCGACCTCGGTCACGCCCATGATCGGCGCGTAGTCCGGCGTCACGTCGCAGAGGCCGGTCCACTGGCGCAGCACGCGCGCCTCGCCCAGCATCGGCAGGAGCTCGCACATGTCGCGCGCGGCATGCTCGATGAAGCGGAACGTGCCCTTCGTGGAGTAACCGGAGTAGGGCTCGATCTCGGAGCCGATCACCAGCTCGCCGCGGTCGGACTGGCTGACGTACACGTGCAGCGTGCCCGACACGATGATCTTGTCGAGCAGCGGCTTGATCGGCTCGGTGACGAAGGCCTGGAGGATGTGCGTGGTCAGCGGCAGCTCGACGCCCGCCAGGTCGCAGACCAGCGTGCTCCAGCCGGCCACGCACGAGATCACGGTGCCGGCGGCGATGTGGCCGCGCGAGGTGTCCACACCCGTCACGCGCCCGTTGTCGCGCGTGATGCCGGTGACCTCGGTGTAGGGGTGGATCTCCACGCCCGCCTTGAGCGCCTCCTTGGCGTAGCCCCAGACCACCGCGTCGTGGCGGATGATCCCGCCGGGCGGGTGATACAGGGCCCCGAGGATCGGGAACGTGGGGCGCTTCGACACGTCCAGCTGCGGGCACAGCTCGCCGACCTCCTCGGGCGTGACCACGCTGGAGTTCACGCCCAGCAGGCGGTTCACCTCGGCGCGCTCGACCATCGTCTGCAGCGAGCGGTCCGAGTGCGCCAGCGTCAGGTGGCCGTGCTGCGAGAAGAGCATGTTGAAGTTGACGTCCTGCGACAGCGTCTCGTACATGCGCAGCGACTCGCCGTAGAAGCGCACGCCCTCGGCCGTGCGGTAGTTGGCGCGGATGATCGTGGTGTTGCGGCCCGAGGCGCCGGCCCCGATGTAGTCCTTCTCGATCACCGCGACGCGCTTCGCGCCGAACTCCTTGGCGAGGTAGTAGGCCGTGGCCATGCCGTGCGCGCCGCCGCCGATGATCACGAAGTCGTAGTTGTCCTTCAGGTCGTGCGCCCGCAGGTAGCGGTGCTTCTTCAGGAGGCCGATCACGCCGCCACCACCCCGAGCGGCTCGCCACAGTCGAGCGCCGTCTCCCACAGGTAGGCGCCGTACTCCCAGTCCACGAGCAGGAGCAGCGAGTCGCCCTCGTTGAGCACGATCCCGGCGCATTCCGCCACCGCGCCCGACAGAACTGCCGCCTCGGGCAGCGACCGGGGCCGCGGGTCGAGCTCGCTCAGGCGCGCGAACAGGTCCACGCGCTGCGGGCCTCCCAGGCGCACCGCCGCGTAGCCGCAGGTGAGGTCGATGGCCGCCTGGCCGAGGGCCGCGAGGCGCGCCTCCAGCTCGTCGCAGGGGCAGAGGATGAGCGCGCGGGTGGGGGTGAGGCGGCAGATCCAGGCCTCGCCGTCGCGGCGCGTGGTGCCGGTCCGGTCGAGCCCGGTGGACCCGTCCAGCTCCGCCGCGGAACCGCGCAGCTCCACCTTTCCGAGGTGCGAGGCGTCGGAGATCCAGACGGGAGCGTCGCCAGGCGGCGGGTAGTCGGGCAGCAGCCAGCCGTCCTGCTGGCGCAGAGGCGCGGTGTGCTCGCCCGCCATCGGGGTGCGCAGCGGCACGGTCGCGCGCGTGGGGGAGAGGAAATCCAGCCCGCCGTCGCTCATGAGCGCAGCCTCTCTCCATCGGGATCGTGGAACGCGCGGTGGGTCACGATCGCCGGGATCAGCGAGCCGCTGGGGGAGGAGATCGCGAACTCGGTGCCCTCCTCGGCGCGGTCGGCCTTCACCCACGCGATGCCGATCGCGCGCCCGAGCCGCGGCGACCAGCGCGAGCTGGTCACGCGCCCGGCGGGCTCGCCGCGCGAGTCCACCACCGCCGCGCCCTCGAGCGGCACCGCGCCGTTCATCCCGGTGAAGCCCACCAGCGCGTCGCGCAGGCCGCGCTCGGCCACGTGCTGGATCGCGTGGCGGCCCACCCAGTCCTGCTCCTTGTCGAGCTTCACGATCCACGGCATCGCGGCCTCGAGCGGGTTCGACTCGGCGTCGGTGTCCTGGCTCACGATCACGTGCAGCTTCTCGAGTCGCAGCCGCCGCTGGGCCTCGAGCCCTGCCGCGCGCGGGTCGTGCGCCGCGCCCGCCTCGAGCAGCGCGGTCCACATCTCCTCGGCGGCGGCGGCCGGGTGATGGATCTCGTAGCCGAGCTCGCCCACGAAGCCGATCCGCATCACCATCGACGGCACGCCGGCGACCATGCCGGTGCGGGCGCCGAGATAGGGGAAGGCCTCGTTCGACACGTCGATGTCGCTCAGCGCGCCCAGCACCTCGCGGCTTGCGGGCCCGGCCAGGTTCACGGCCGCGAGCCCGGACGTGACGTTCACGATCTCGCAGTCGAGCTTCCAGACCGCGTTCCACCAGGTGAACCACTGGTCCATCCCGGACGAGCCGCTGGAGGTGGTGGTGACGTAGAACTCCTCGTCGCTCAACCGCACCACCGTGCCGTCGTCGAGGATCGAGCCGTCCTCGCCGCACACCACGCCGTAGCGCACCCGCCCCTGGCCGAGGTTGGCGAAGCGGTTCGGGTAGATGCGCTCGAGCAGCTCGCCCGCCTCGGGGCCGCGCACCAGCAGCTTGCCGAGCGGCGAGACGTCGATCATCCCCAGGCGCTCGTGGATCGCCTCGACCTCGGCGGCGGCGTCGCCGTAGTGGTAGGCGCGCTTCCAGTCGCCGGCCCAGGCCATGTCGCCGCCGTTGGCCACGTTCCAGTCGTGCATCGGGGTGCGGCGCTCCGGCTGGTGGCCGGGTCCCGCCAGGGCGGCGAAGCGCGAGGGGGAGTGCGGCGGGCGGGCGGTGGTGATGCCGATCTGGCGGTCGTCCGGGTCGGTGTCGATCTTCTCGGCGAGCACGAGGGCGCCGTTGCGCTGGCACATCCGTCCCTGGCACGGCCCCATCGTCAGGGTCGTGTAGCGCTTCGCCAGCTCGAGCGAGTCGAATCCCTCGTCGGCGGACTGGGCCATGTCCTTGGTGGTCACGTCCTCGCAGAAGCAGACGAACTGCTTGCCGCCCTGACCCGCGGCCTTGCAGGGCACGCGCCTGGCGGCCGCGAGCTCGCTGCCGGCGAGCCGCACGCCGGCCGGCAGCCGGTCGGGCACGAACGCGCCGCGGTCCACGTCGTAGCGCACCGTGCCGCCCGCCTGTCGCAGCAGGGCGGTGTCGGCCACGTGGCCGCCCGAGGCGATCACGAGGTCGCACCGGAGCTGGTCCTGCTGGCCGCCCCGCTCGATCGTGACCGCGCGCACGCCGCGCCCCCCGCTTGCGCGAAGGACCTTGTCGCCCTTGCGCAGGTCCACCGTCGCCAGCACCTCGATGCCCGCCGCGGTCAGCTCGTCCGCGATGGCCAGCGAGTCGTCGTCCACGCCCACCACCACTGCGCGGCGGCCTGGCGCGAGCCGGAACTGGTGCAGGAGGCGCCGGGCGCCCTCGGCCAGCATCACGCCGGGCAGGTCGTTGCCCGAGAACACCAGCGGCTGCTCGATCCGACCGGTCGCCAGCACCACCTCGGCCGCGCGCACGCGCAGCATGTCGTCGCCCACATAGACGGGCACGAGCCCGCCCTCGTAGAGGCCGCCCGCGACGGCGGGCTGCAAGATCTCGACCCCAGCCGCCCGCGCGGCGTCCACCAGCTCCCGCGCCCGCGCGACGCTCTCCGGCCCGCCGTGGGCGAGGCGCCCGCCGAGGGAGAGGCCCTCCTCCACGAGCATCGTGTCCTTGCCCTCGCGGGCAGCCGCCGCGGCCGCCTCGAGCCCCGCGCGCCCGCCGCCGACCACCAGCACGTCCACGTGGCGGTGGACCTTGTCGAAGCGCCCCGTGCGGCGGTCCGATTCCTCGATGCGGCCGAGCCCAGCGGCGCGCCGCAGCACCTTCTCGTAGAGCGGCCAGAGGCTGCGCGGGCGGATGAAGGTCTTGTAGTAGAAGCCCACCTGCATGAAGCGACCGCCGAAGCGGTCGCCGAGCGAGAGCGCGTCGACGCTCAGCGAGGGCCAGGCGTTCACGTGCTCCACCTTCAGGCCCTCGCTCACCGGGGTCATGCACGCGCGCACCGCCGGCTGGTCGCCCACCTGCACGAGGCAGTTGGGGCAGCGGCCCGAGCAGCACAACAGCCCGCGCGGGCGGTGGTACTTGAACGAGCGGGAGAAGACGCGCCTCCCGGCGGCGAACAGCGCGGAGGCGATCGTGTCGCCCTCGTGCGCCTCCACCGGCTTGCCGTCGAAGCTGAAGCTGATGACCTTGGCGCGCTGGATCAGCTCGCCGGGTGCCTCGGGCAGACGCGTCACGCGCTGACCTCGGCTGCGGTCAGCTCGCCCGGGCGGCCCACGCGCAGCACCTCGTTCGTGCGCGTGTCGCGCTCGGCCTGGAACCAGTCCCGGCAGCCGAGCGTGTGGTGCCACCACTCGAGCTGCGGCCCGGCCACGTTGCGGCGGATGTAGAGCGCGCGCCCCAGCTCGTGGGCGTCGCAGCCCGGGACCGGCCGCGTGGTCAGCTCGCCGCCGGCGCTGTACTCCTCGACGGGTCGGGGCCCGCAGGTGGGGCAGGGAAGTAGAAACGACATCAGCCCTCCTAGCCGTTCACCGAGAAGCTCGAGTTGGGGTTCACCTCGCGCAGGCGCGAGTAGAAGCCGCTGTCCAGCTCGACCCCTGTGTAGACGGCTCCGCACCTTCAGCGGATCGTTGTCCTGGTCGTGGCCGTGCTCCACGCGATCGATCAGCTCGGCCATCAGGTGGCCCACCACCGGGGCGTTCTTGAACTGGTTGCCGCTCGTGCCGATCGCCATGTAGAAGCCGTCCACGTCCGAGCGATCGTAGATAGGGATCCAGTCGTCTGACACGTCATAGAGGTCCACAATTCCCTTGCGTTCTGTGGGGATTCGCAACGAGGGCATGCGGCGCGCGAGCCGGTAGACCTGAGCCTCCCACTGTTTCTCGGTGATCCCGCGCTCGTAGTTGTCCGGGTCGTCCACCCACACGCGCGGGTCGCAGTCGGGGTCCTCGGAGCCGATCAGGATGTTGTTGCCGCTCTCGGGACGGAAGTAGATGCCGGTGTCGCCGTCCGAGGTGTGGAAGCCGTCGTTCTCGAAGTCGAAGTCGGGCGGCGCGGGCACGTGGTGCACCTCGTGTCGCAGCGCGCGGGTCTTCACCTTCATGCCCTCCTCGGCGCCCGCCATGCGGTTGATCACGAACGAATGCGGGCCGGCGACGTTCACCACGATCGGCGCGTCGATCTCGAGCCCGTCCGTGAGCGTCACGCCCTGGATGCGGTTGTCGTGCGCGGCGGATCTCAGCCACCTCGGCGCGGAACAGGAACTCGCCGCCGTTCGCCTCGGCGGCCCGCTGGAGGTTGTGGGTGGACAGCTGCGGGTCGTTCACGTACCCGGACCCCGGGGTGAAGATCGCGCCGTCCAGCTCGCTCTCGGGCTCATCCCAGAAGTGGGGGTCGTCGGGCCGCTTGGGCGGCCAGAAGGCGTGCGTGGCGTAGACCGGGATCCTCTCCACGAGCTGCGAGTTGGTCCACTCCTCGTACTCCACGCCGAGGTCGCGATAGTGGGTCAGCACCTTCTCGTGATGGCCCGTGGCGCTCTTCAGGAGCACGGTGCCGCAGTTCACGTACCGGGCCGTGCCCTGGTCGTCCACCACGCCGAGGTAGTTCTCCCAGTCCTTCCAGTAGAAGAAGCCCTCGTAGGCCATCGCCACGCCCTCGCGCGAGGAGTAGTGGGCGCGGACGATCGCGCAGGAGTTGCTCGTCGGGCCGTAGCCGGCGCTCGGCAGCTTGTCGAGGTTGAGGGTCCGGTATCCGCGCTTCGCCAGCTCGAACGCCGAGCGCGGCACCGATCACACCCGGCGCCGACGATGATGGCGTCCACGTGCTTCGTCATCGAGTTCCCACGACCTGACAGACTACAAATATATGAGTCATAGGTCAGGTGTCCATCCGCGCCCGGCGACCGCGCCGGTCCCCGGCGAGCTACTGGCCGACCGCGCCTACGCCGAGCTGCGCGACCGCATCGTCACGCTGACGATCCCGCCCGGCGCCCCGATCAACGAGGACTCGCTCGGACGCGAGTTGGACATGGGTCGCACGCCCGTCCGCGAGGCGATCAAGCGGCTGGCGCTCGAGAACCTGGTGGCGGTCTATCCGCGCCGAGGGACTTTCGCCTCGGAGATCAACATCACCGACCTCGCACTGATCTCGGACGTGCGCGTTCAGCTCGAGGGCCACGCGGCCTACCGCGCGGCCCAGCGCGTGACCCCGGCCCAACGCGTGCAGCTCGAGGCGCTCGTCGCCGAGATCGACATGCGCGAGGGCTCGAGCGATCCCGCCGAGCTGATGCGGCTCGACGCCAAGGTGCACCGTTTCATCTACACGTGCGCGGCGAATGAGTACCTGCAGGAGACCCTGGAGCGCTATTTCAACCTGTCCATGCGAGTCTGGTACCTCGTGCTCGACCGGCTTCCCCACCTCTTCGACCGCGTAAACGAGCATCGCGACATGCTCCACGCGATCCGCGACGGCGAGGTCGACCGCGCCCGCGCGATCGCCGCCGAGCACGTGGCCACCTTCGAAGCCGAGATCCGAGGCGTGCTGTGAGTCGCGTTCGCGGACCCGCCTGGTGACCGGGCCAGCCAAGCCTGACGGGCCCCCCACGGGGCCCCCCGCCAGCGCGCGCCTGCTCCTGTCCTGCGCCGATCGGCCGGGCATCGTGGCCGCGGTGTCGAGCTTCCTGGAGCGCCAGGGCGCGAACATCTTCCAGTCGGACCAGTACTCGACCGATCCCGAGGGGGGCGCGTTCTTCATGCGCGTGGAGTTCCACCTCGAGGGGATCGACGCGAACCGCGACGCCTTCGAGGCCGGCTTCGCCGACGTGGCCGGCGAGCTGGGGATGGAATGGCGGATCAGCTACACCACCCAGCGCAAGCGCATCGCGGTCCTGGTCTCGCGCTACGACCACTGCCTGCTCGACCTGCTCTGGCGCTGGCGCCGCGGCGAGCTGGACTGCGACATCGGCCTCGTGGTGTCCAACCACCCCGACCTCGAGCGCGACGTCGCCGCCTTCGACGTGCCGTACGTCCACGTGCCGGTCGAGAAGGACAAGAAGGCGGAGGCGGAGGCGCGTCTGCTCGGCCTCTTCAGCCAGCGCTTCGACCTGCTCGTGCTGGCCCGCTACATGCAGATCCTGAGCGGCAACTTCCTCGACTCGGTGAAGACCCCGGTGATCAACATCCATCACTCGTTCCTGCCGGCGTTCGCAGGCGCGGATCCCTACGCGCGTGCGCGCGAGCGAGGGCGTGAAGCTGATCGGCGCCACCGCGCACTACGTCACCGAGGAGCTGGACGCGGGCCCGATCATCGAGCAGGACGTGGCGCGCGTGACCCATCGCGACAGCGTCGAGACGCTTGTGGGGATGGGGCGGGACATCGAGCGAACAGTGCTCGCGCGCGCCGTGAAGTGGCACCTCGAGGACCGCGTCCTCGTCTACGGCACCCGCACGGTCGTCTTCTAGGAGGCGCGGAGCGCACGACCGCGACCGGCGAGCGGGGCAGTCGCCCGCTCGCCTCGGCCACGGCGTAACCGGACGGAAGCGGCGACTCGCCTCGCCGCTCCGCACCGCTTTGTCAGCCGGTCGCGGCGCCCTCGAACATCGGGGCGTACACCGCGTGCACCGGATAGAAGTCGACCTCAGGCTGACCCTCCACGCCGACCTCCTGGAGGGCTGCCGCGAGCCGCCCCTCCTGGAAGCGCTGGAAGAGCTCGGGGGACTCCCAGATGTCGACTATGCGGAGGGTGTCGCCGTCGAAGCCGGCGACGTGAAAGTTCCCACCTTCGGGGCGGTCGCCCTCCCAGTTCGCGAGGGACCGCACCTGCTCGTACTGATCCGGGGTCAACCCCCGCCACCGCATGCTCATGACGACTGCCATCGGGCCAGCTCCTTCCGTTCAAAACGCTTGTCCACGCACTTCTACGCGGCGTGGTGAGCGCCGGATCACCAGGCCCCGCCCGGAGTAAGAAGTCCCAGTCCACGGTCCACAGTCCACAACAACAACCCGGGCCCGGCCTGTCGCCTGTGGACCGTGGACTGTGGACTGTGGACTGGCGCGAAGGCGCCATCGCTACCCTCGGTCGCGTGTCCGACAGGGCCCCACAAGGCGGGGGTGGGGGCAGCAGGCTGTCACCCCAGACCCTCATCGTCGCGAGCCTCGCCTCGCTGACCGCCGCGATCGTCACCTCGCACTTCTGGCGCGGCGGGACGCCGATCACCGCTGCCCTTACGCCCGTGCTGGTCGCGCTGGCCAGCGAGATCTACCGCCGCCCCGCCGAGCGCATCACCAGGCTGAGCAGCCGCGCTGCCTCCTCCGCAGGGGTGCGTGGAAGCGTGGCCGCGCGCGACCGCGTGACAGCGGGGCCGCCCGCCGCCCACCTCGACGACTGGGCGCCCAACGGTCGGCCGCACGACGAGCCGCGGCTGGACGTGCCGGAATTCGGCCCCGGGCCGGTGCGCGTCTACCGCCAGCAACCGGACCGCCGGCTGCACATCAGGATCGTGCTCGCCACCGCCTTGGTGGCCTTCGCGATCGCCATCGCGGCGCTCACGCTGCCGGAGCTGATCTTCGGCGGCTCGCTGGCCTCACACGCGCGGACCACCTTCTTCGGCGGCCACACCCACCACAGCTCGACCCACACGGTCACGACGACCACCAGCGCCCGCTCCTCCACCGCCACCGCCGACCACGGCGACCAAGACCGTCACCGCTCCCGCCCAGACGCAGCAGACCAGCACTCAGACGAGCACCACCCCGGCGCCCGCCGCGCCGGCCCCGCTTGGCGGGGCTCAGGGCACAACCACCACGGCCCCCGCCGCGCCCGGCCAGTAGTGCCTCAGCCGCCGCGAAGGCGCGCGCCGAGGCGCGAGCGCAGATAGCGCGCCCACAGCACCGAGAGGTCGGCCAGCAGCCCGTAAAGGTGGCCGAGCGGTCCAGTGAACAGCCACGCCATGAAGCGCTCGAGCGGGCCGCGCGGCGGCGACAGGGGCCGCGAGCCGCCCGGTCTGGCGGAAGGCGTCATGCGGGTCACGCTATCGTGGCTCGCCCATGCCCGAAGCCGTCACCACGACCACCACCGAGCTCGGCGACTCACGCGTGCGCGTGGACGTTGAGGTAGCCCCGGCCGCCGTGGAGCGCGAGGTGGAGAACGCCGCGCGCCAGCTCGGCCGCGATCTCAAGATCGCCGGCTTCCGCAAGGGCCACGTGCCCCCGCAGGTGGTGCTGCAGCGGGTGGGCCGCGAGGCCGTGCTCGACGATGCCGTGCGCCGCGCGCTGCCCAACTGGTACGAGAAGGCGCTGAACGACGCGCGCCTGGCCACGGTCGGAGACCCCAAGCTCGACCTCGGCGACCTGCCGGACAAGGGCTCGCCGCTGACGTTCTCGATCGAGGTGGGCATCCGCCCGCCCGCCAAGCTCGGCGACTACAAGGGTCTCGAGGTCGGCCGGCGCGAGCCGGAGGTGGCCAAGGAGGACGTGGACGCCGAGGTGGAGCGCCTGCGCGACTCGCTCGCGTCGCTCGACACGGTCGAGCGGCCGGCCCAGAGCGGCGACTTCGTGGTGCTCGACTACGTCGGCAGCATCGACGGCGAGCCGTTCGAGGGCGGCGAGGGCCGCGGAAATCTGCTCGAGCTCGGCTCGGGTCGGCTCGTGCCGGGCTTCGAGGAGCAGCTCACGGGCGCAAGCGCCGGCGAGGAGCGCGAGGTCAACATCACCTTCCCGGACGACTATCCGGCCGAGCAGCTGGCGGGCAAGGAGGCCGTGTTCGCCTCCACCGTCAAGGAGGTCAAGGAGAAGCGCCTGCCCGAGGCCGACGACGACTTCGCGAGCGAGGCCGGGGGCTTCGACTCGCTCGACGAGCTGCGCACCGACATCGAGTCCAAGCTCTCGAAGGCCGAGGAGCGGGCGATCGAGGCGGAGTTCCGCGAGGCGGTCGTGGACGCCGCGGCGGGCGCGGCGAAGATCGACCTCCCCAAGGAGCTCATCCACTCGAAGGCCCACGAGATGTGGCACGAGACCGCGCACCGGCTCCAGCACCAGGGCATCGACCCCCAGCGCTACCTCGAGCTCGTCAACAAGACCGAGGAGGAGCTCGCCGTCGAGGCCGAGCCCGAGGCCGAGCGCGCGCTGAAGCGCGAGGCGGTGCTGGCCGCGATCGTGGAGGCCGAGCAGATCGAGGCGAGCGACGACGAGGTCTACGAGGCCCTGCGCGCCGCCGCCGAGCGGAGCGGGGGCGAGACTCCGGACGAGGAGGCCCTGCGCCGCTCGTTCGAGCGCGCCAAGGAGCAGGGACGCGACGAAGCGCTGCGAGAGGACATCGCGATGCGCAAGGCCATCGACCTGCTGGTGGAGACCGCGAAGCCGATCAGCGTGGATCAGGCGCAGGCGCGCGACAAGCTCTGGACGCCCGACAAGGAGTCCGAGGAGCGCACCTCCGAGATCTGGACCCCGGGCTCCTGAGGGTGCGGGAGCGCCAGAGGGCCATTGCTAGACTGGCCCGCGTTCGCCGTCCAGGGGCGGTCTGCAGGATTCCGCCGCACCACCGCAAAGAGAAGCGAGAGCTATGAGCCCCCTTGTCCCGATGGTCGTAGAGCAGACGTCTCGCGGCGAGCGCGCGTTTGACATCTACTCGCGCCTGCTCAACGAACGCATCGTGTTCCTCGGCACGCCGGTCACCGACGAGATCGCCAACCTGATCGTCGCCCAGCTGCTCCACCTCGAGTCCGAGGATCCGGACAAGGACATCTCGATCTACATCAACTCCCCCGGCGGATCCGTCTACGCCGGGCTCGCGATCTACGACACGATGCAGTTCATCAAGCCGCAGGTCCAGACGATCTGCGTCGGCATCGCGATGTCGATGGGGGCGCTGCTCCTGTCGGGCGGCGCGGAGGGCAAGCGCATGGCGCTCCCGAACGCGAAGATCTTGATCCACCAGGTCTCCTCGAGCTTCCAGGGACAGGCCACGGACATCGAGATCCACGCCAAGGAGATCATCGACGTGCGGCGCCGCCTGGACGAGATTCTGGCCAAGCACACGGGCCAGGATCTAGAGAAAGTGGCCAGGGACACCGAGCGCGACTACTTTATGAGTGCAGAAGAGGCGAAGGACTATCACCTGATCGATCGGGTGATCACGCACCACTAGCGTGATCACCAGCCTCCCCGGGGAGGAGAGGCATGGCCCGCCCAACTGACTCAAACGAACAGCTTCTGTGCAGCTTCTGCGGCAAGTCCCAGCGACAGGTCAAGAAGCTGATCGCCGGCCCCGGCGTCTACATCTGCGACGAGTGCATCGATCTCTGCAACGAGATCATCGACGAGGAGCTGACCGGGCCGGCCTCGTTCAACCTCGAGAATCTCCCCAAGCCGAAGGAGATCTACTCGGTCCTCCAGGAGTACGTGGTGGGCCAGGAGCCGGCCAAGCGCACGCTCTCGGTAGCGGTCTACAACCACTACAAGCGCGTGCAGATGATGCAGTCGGACGACAACGACCTCGAGCTGCAGAAGTCGAACATCCTGCTGCTCGGTCCCACCGGCTGCGGTAAGACCCTCCTCGCCCAGACGCTGGCCAAGATCCTCAACGTGCCCTTCGCGATCGCCGACGCCACGGCGCTCACCGAGGCGGGCTACGTCGGCGAGGACGTCGAGAACATCCTTCTGAAGCTGATCCAGGCCGCCGACTTCGATGTGAAGAAGGCCGAGACCGGGATCATCTACATCGACGAGGTCGACAAGATCGCGCGCAAGGCCGACAACCCGTCGATCACGCGCGACGTCTCCGGCGAGGGCGTGCAGCAGGCGCTCCTGAAGATCCTCGAGGGCACGGTCGCCTCCGTGCCCCCGCAGGGCGGGCGCAAGCACCCGCACCAGGAGTTCCTGACGATCGACACCACGAACATCCTCTTCATCTGCGGCGGCGCGTTCGCGAACCTCGACCGCGTGATCGAGCGCCGCATCGGCCACAAGGGCGTCGGCTTCGGCGCCGCGGTGCGCTCGAAGACGAACAAGGACACCGGCGAGCTGTTCGAGCAGGTGCTCCCCGAGGATCTCGTGGAGTACGGGCTGATCCCGGAGTTCATCGGCCGCCTGCCGGTGATCTCGGTGATCCACCAGCTCTCGCGCGACGACCTCGTCCGCATCCTCAACGAGCCGCGCAACGCCCTCGTCAAGCAGTTCCAGCGCTTCTTCCAGTTCGACGGGATCGAGCTGGTGTTCGCCGAGGACTCGCTCACGTCGATCGCCGACAAGGCGCTCGAGCGCGAGACCGGCGCCCGCGGGCTGCGCTCGATCCTCGAGGAGACGCTCCTCGACGTGCAGTTCGAGCTGCCCTCGCGCCGCGACGTCAAGAAGTGCGTTGTTACGAAGGAGACGATTGAGAAGGGCCTGAAGCCGACGCTCGTCACGGTGGCGGCGGCGGAAGAGCCCGCTGAGTCGGATTCTTCGTCTGAAGCTCAGTCCGCGTAACCCGTTTGTTCTGGCTGGGCCCCTTGCGTTCCGGTAGTCCCTTCGCGTCCTCGCTCAACGCTCGGTCGCGAAGTGACCACCGTCACCGGGGCCCAGTCAACGTTGGCTGTCTTCTGTGCCTTGGTCCGGACCCGGCTGGTGTCCGCCAGTGTTGTTTCCTCGCTTTGCTTGTGAACTCCTAACGTTGCCGTTAGCTGGGCTTTAGTGGTCGGGTGCACAGTCGTTATGTGATGACGCTCGGTCTGCCAAAGCTCGGCCGCCTGGTGAGGGACGTTTCGTTCGGCGAGCCGAGCATGGGGCGTTGCCTCGGGTGCGGGACGAGCGTCCATCCCGACGAGCGCTGGGTGCGGCTGCACGGACTTCTCTTCCACGCACGCTGCACCCGACACCGCCGCGGCGCGGGCAGCTAGACCAACCGGACGGGTTCCCCGGTCAAGCCCGCGCTGCGGCCCGCTCGTCATCGACCTGGCACGTTGGCCCACATGATGCGCTTGAACACTGGGCGCGTGGGCGCTCGGCGCCGGTAAAGGTTTGGCACGGACGGGACGATTGGGAAGGCATGCGGTTCGTCCGGGTGCCCCGGTCCTGTTCCGCTCGGCTCGCTACCGCGGCGGTATTGGTCACCACGCTCGTGGTCGTGAGCGGCTGTGCGTCCTCCGGACACGCCGCGAAGCCGGGTGGGACGGTCGTGCCGGTCAGCGAGCGTGACTTCAAGATCGCGGCGAAGCGCCACGACCTGGCGGCGGGCAAGGTCGACTTCGTGGTCTCGAACCGCGGTCCCGACGCGCACGAGTTCATCGTCGTCAAGGAGCTCTACTCACGGCTGCCGATGCGCTCAGATGGCTTGACCGTCAGCGAGGAGGCGCTCGAGCGCTTCAAAGCCGGCTCCCTCGAGCCCGGACAGCCGGGCGGGACCCGCAACCTGGATGTCCAGCTCACCCCGGGCCGCTACGTCCTCTTCTGCAACATGTCCGGTCACTTCATGGGCGGCATGCACACCGACCTGGAGGTGCACTAGCCGTGCGCGAAGGCCGGGCGTTCACGCCGTTCTCGTCGCGCGGGCGACGGAAGATCGCCGCGATCCTCGTCACCTTCGCGGTCTTCTCCGCGCTCAGCGTCGCCCTGTCGATCCGCACCACTCAACACGCCCAGCACCGCGCGGCGGTGCTCGAGGTGGCGGCCCGCCAGCGCACGCTGGCCGAGCGCTATGTGAGCGAGGTGCTGCTCGTCTCCGCGGGCGACGCCGCGGACCCCGGGGGCACCGGGGCGCTGCTGGCCGACAGCGCGGACGCGCTCCTCGACGGCGGCACGGCGCCGGCGGTGCCCGGCGACGACGACGACGCGACCCTCCCCGCGCAGCACGGCAGCGTGATCCGCGATCAGCTCAAGCAGGAGCGGCGGCTGGCAAAGGACCTCACCGACGTGGGCTCCGCGTACCTCGCCAAGAGGCCCGTCGCCTCCGTGCCCCTCACCGCCGGCGAGCACGTGACCACGCCGGACCCGGTCGAGCGACTGCGCGTGCTCGCGGCGCTCACCGCCAACACCTCCCTCAACGCGTCGCGGACGATCGCCAGCTCCGACGAGCGCGGGGTCTCTCATCAGATCACGATCCAAGTGGTGCTCGGTGTGCTCGGGCTGCTCACGTCGCTGCTCTTGGCCTGGGCCCTGATCGCGGCCACGCGACGCCAGAGCGCCCACTTCCGCAGCCTCGTGACCTTCTCCACTGATCTCGTGCTCGTGTTCGGCGCCGGGCGGCCTGCGCTACGCCAGCCAGTCGGTGCTGAGGACGCTCGATCGCACCGAGCCTGAGCTGCTGGGCGAGAAGTTCATGCAGTTCGTCCACCCCGAGGACCAGGCAATGCTCGAGGCCACCTGCACGGGCGGCGAGCCGGGCGAGATCGTGTTCCGCATGCTGAACCGCTTCGGGGAGTGGCGGCACCTCGACGCCCACGTCGCCGACCTGCGCCACGACAGGCAGCTGCGCGGGATCGTGCTGAACGCGCGCGACGTGACCGAGCGCATGAGGCTCGAGGAGGAGCTGATCCGGCAGGCGTTCCACGACGGTCTCACCTCCCTCGCCAACCGGGCCCTGTTCCGCGACCGGCTCGATCAGGCGGTGGCGCGCTCCGAGCGCGCCCGCTCGCCGCTGGCGGTGCTGCTCGTGGACCTCGACGGCTTCAAGCAGGTGAACGACAGCCTGGGCCACGACGCCGGCGACCAGCTGCTGCGGGCCGTGGCTGAGCGCTTCTCCGCGGCCGTGCGCCCCAGCGACACGCTGGCGCGGCTCGGCGGCGACGAGTTCGCCGTGCTGCTCGACTCCGCCAGCGAGGAGGAGGCCATCGAGGTGGCCCACCGGCTGAACGAGAAGCTGGGTGAGCCGGTGACGATCTCGGGACGCGAGCTGACCGTGGGAGCCAGCATCGGGATCGTCGCGCACCCGGGCGGGCCGGCCGACAGCGACGACCTCATCCGCCACGCCGACATCGCCATGTACGCCGCCAAGGACGCCGGCCGCGGCCATCACCAGGTCTTCAAGTACGACATGGCGCTGGAGTTCGGCGAGCTGCTGGCGCTCGAGGGCGAGCTGCGGGCCGCGCTCGAGAACGAGGACTTCGAGCTCCACTACCAGCCCGAGATCGACGTGGACAGCCGGCAGATCGTCGGCGTCGAGGCGCTGCTGCGCTGGGAGTCGAAGACGCGCGGCTTCATACCGCCGAGCGACTTCATCCCGATCGCCGAGGCCACGGGCCTGATCCTGCCGCTCGGCGACTTCGTGCTGCGCGAGGCCTGTCGGCAGACGGCCGCCTGGTTGCGCGACGGGCTGATCGGCGGCTCGTTCGTCACCTGGGTGAACATCTCGGGCAAGCAGCTCGCTGCGGGGCGCGTGAGCACCGCCGTGGAGCAGGCGCTCGACTCCGCCGGCCTGCCGGCCGAGTACCTCGGGCTCGAGGTCACCGAGACCGCGATCGTGCCCGACGGCGTCACCGGGGAGCGCGCGCGGGCCGACCTCCAGCACCTCCACGACCTGGGCGTGCGGATCGCGATCGACGACTTCGGCACGGGCTTCTCCTCGCTCGGCCAGCTGCGCCGCTTCCCGATCGACATGATCAAGGTCGACCGCTCCTTCGTGCAGGGGGTCGAGCACGACCCCAAGGACGCCGCGATCACCGCCAACCTGGTCACGCTCGCGCACGCTCTGGGGCTCGTCGCGATCGCCGAGGGGATCGAGTCGAGCGGCCAGCTCCAGTCGATTCGCGACCTCGGCTGCGACCTCGCCCAGGGCTTCCTGTTCGCGAAGCCGGTGTCGGCCGAGGAGGTCGGCCACGTGCTGGCGCAGGGCCGTTGCACGCCGGACGGCGAGCACGACACCGCGGCTGTCTGAGCGGCGGTCCATAGACTTCGCCGGGTGCCTGAAGAGGACCGGCTCGAGCACCTGAGGCAACGCACCCGTTACACGCCCGCAGAGGTGGAGGGAGGCGTGTTCGCGCGCTGGGAGGAGTCAGGGATCTTCAGCCCGGCGCCCGAGGGGAGCGCGGAGGAGAACTTCTCGATTGCGATCCCGCCGCCGAACGTGACCGGCGCGCTCCACATGGGGCACGCGCTGAACGGCTCGATCCAGGACGCGCTGATCCGCCTGAAGCGGATGCAGGGTCGGCGCAGCAAGTGGATCTTCGGCACCGACCACGCCGGCATCGCCACCCAGGTGCAGGTGGAGAAGCTGCTGGCCGAGCAGGGCACGAGCCGCGAGGAGATCGGCCGCGAGGCGTTCGTCGAGCGGGTCTGGGAGTGGCGCGAGCAGTACGGCTCGACGATCGTCGAGCAGTTCAAGCGCCTGGGCGCGTCCGCCGACTACGCGGACGAGCGCTTCACGATGGACGAGGCCTACGTGCGCGCGGTGATCGAGGTGTTCGTGCGGCTCTACGACAAGGGCCTGATCTACCGCGACAACTACATGGTCAACTGGGACCCGGGCCTGCGCTCGGCGATCTCCGACCTCGAGGTCGAGCAGCGCCGGGTCGAGGACACGCTCTACATGATCGACTACCCGCTGGAGTCCGGATCGGGCTCGATCACGGTGGCCACCGTGCGTCCCGAGACGATGCTCGCGGACACGGCGATCGCGGTGAACCCTGCCGACGAGCGCTACACCCGGCTGATCGGCGAGACCGCCACGCTCCCGCTGGTCGGCCGCCGGCTGAAGATCATCGCCGACGACTACGTGGACCCCGAGTTCGGCACCGGCGCGCTGAAGATCACGCCGGGCCACGATCCGAACGACTTCGACATCGGGCGCCGCCATGGGCTCGAGGTGGTCAGCGTGATCGGCGAGGACGGACGCATGACCGAGGCCGCCGGGGAGTACGCGGGCATGACCACCGAGGAGGCCTCCACGGCCGTGGTGGCCGCGCTGCGCGAGCAGGGGCTCCTGTCGGGCGCCGAGCCCCACGTTCACGACGTGCCGCACTCGCACCGCAGCGGCCGCCGCATCGAGCCGCTGATCTCGCTGCAGTGGTTCTGCGACATGGAGAAGCTGGCAGAGCCCGCCATCGCGGCGGTCAAGGACGGGAGCCTGCGCTTCCACCCCGAGCGCCCCTCGACCAACGTCTACCTGGGCTGGCTCGAGAACATCCGGCCCTGGTGCATCTCCCGCCAGCTCTGGTGGGGTCACCAGATCCCGGTCTGGTACTGCGACGAGTGCGAGGAGACCTACGTCGCGCGCGAGGCGCCCGACCGCTGCGGCTGCGGCGGCACGCTGCGGCGCGATCCGGACGTGCTCGACACCTGGTTCTCGTCGGCCCTGTGGCCGTTCGCCACGCTCGGCTGGCCGGAGGAGACCGCGCAGCTGCGCGCCTTCTATCCCACCGACGTGCTCGTCACCGCCCGCGACATCATCTTCCTCTGGGTCGCCCGGATGGTGATGATGGGCGTCGAGTTCACCGGGCAGCTCCCGTTCACCGACGTGCCGATCACCTCCGTGATCCAGGCTCCGGACGGCCGCCGCATGTCGAAGTCGCTCGGCACGGGCATCGACCCGCTCGACGAGATCGAGAAGTACGGCGCGGACGCCGTCAGGTTCGGCCTGCTGGCGATGTCGTCGACCCAGGACGTGCGCTACTCGGAGAAGCGCGTGAAGCAGGGGCTCGACCTGGCCAACAAGCTCTGGAACGCCTCGCGCTTCGTGATGCTGAACGTGGACGACGTGCCGGCCGGGCCGCGCCCCGAGACGGTCGAGGACCGCTGGATCCTGTCGCGGCTTCGGGCGCGGCCACGACGAGATCACCGGCGCTGCTCGAGAGCTATCAGTTCTCACGGGCGGCGCTGGCGCTCTACGACGTGCTCTGGGGCGAGGTCTGCGACTGGTACCTCGAGCTGGTGAAGCCGCGCCTCTACGAGGAGGGCGCGGACAAGGCGGCGCTGTCGGCCAACCTCCTGCACGTGCTCGAGCAGGTGCTGAAGCTGCTGCACCCGCTGATGCCGTTCGTCACCGAGGAGATCTGGTCGTTCCTGCCCGGCGAGCGCGGTCTGCTTGCGGCGTCGAGCTGGCCGGCGGCCGACCCCGCCGACGAAGAGGCCGAGCTGCTGGTGGGGAACCTGATCGACGCGGTGTCCGCCGTGCGCCGCTGGCGCGACGACGTGGGCGTGAAGGCCGCCACCCGAGTCCGGGCGCATCTCGCCGCGGATGGCTACGAGCAGACCTCGGAGCACCTCGAGCGCCTCGCGCGGCTCGAGCTGGTGCCCGGGGGCGAGTCGAACGGCGATGTCGAGGCCTCGATAGCGATCCCGGGCGGGGCCGTTCAGGTGCTGACCACCGAGGAGGTCGACACCGAGGAGGCGAAGCGTCGCAGCCAGGCGCGGCGCGGCCAGCTCGAGCAGGAGATCGCCCGCGCCGAGGGCAAGCTGGCCAACGACCAGTTCGTGCGAGAAGGCGCCGGCTCAGGTGGTGCAGGCCGAGCGCGAGAAGCTGGACCGGCTGCGCCGGGAGCTCGAGGAGCTCGGCGAGTGAACCTGCGTCAGGCCGAGGAGTACCTGCTCGACCTCGAGCTGTTCGGCATGCGCTTCGGGCTCGACCGCATGCACAAGCTGATGACCGCACTCGGCATGCCGCAGAGGCGCTTCGCGTCGATCCACGTGGTGGGCACAAACGGCAAGTCCTCCACCGTCCGCATGATCGCCGCGATCCTGGAGCGCCACGGGCTGCGCACCGGCAGCTACACCTCGCCGCACCTGGCGTCCTTCACCGAGCGCGTCGAGATCGGCGAGCAGCCCGTGTCGGCTGCCGACTTCGCCGCTGCCGTCACGCGCGCCGCGCACGCCGCCGAGCTTGTGGACCACACCCAGGACACGGGCGACACCGTGACCCAGTTCGAGGCGCTCACCGCCGCGGCCTACCACGAGCTGGCGCGGCGCGGGGTGGAGGTGGCCGTGATCGAGGCCGGTCTCGGCGGCCGCTACGACGCGACGAACGTGATCCCCTCCAAGGTCCAGGTGCTGACCAACGTCGGGCTCGAGCACACGCGCTGGCTGGGGCCGACGATCACCGACATCGCGGAGGAGAAGCTGGCGGTGGTGCCGCGCCACGGCGCCCTGATCACCGGCGAGCTCGATCCCGAGGCGGAGGCGGTGGCACGCCGGGTCACGGCCGAGCAGGGCGCGCGGCGGATCGAGCCGCCCTCGGCGGTGGACTTCCCGCTCGCGGCCCGCGGCTCGTTCCAGCGCCACAACTTCGCGCTCGCCCGCGCGGCCGCCGAGGCGTTCCTGGGCGAGCTGGACGAGGACGCGGTGCGACGTGCCGCCGCCGAGCTGCGCGTGCCCGGGCGGATGCAGCAGGTCGGCGAGCGGCCGCTGACCCTGGTCGATGGCGCCCACAACCCGTCGGGGGCGCGCGCGGTGGCCGAGGCGCTGCCCGAGGTGGTCGACGGACGCCCGCTTGTCGGCGTTTTCGCGGTCCTCGACGACAAGGACGCCTCGGCGATGCTCGAGGCGCTGCTGCCCCACTGCGAGCGGGCCGTGTTCACCCGCTGCGCCAATCCCCGCTCGCTTCCGCCCGCCACGCTCGAGAGCCTGGCCTCGCAGGTCGGTGGACCGCCGTCGGAGACGGTCGCCGACCCGCGCGCGGCCCTCGCAAGGGCGCGCGAGCTGGCCGGCCCGGATGGCGCCGTGCTCGCCACGGGGTCGATATACCTCGTCGCCGATCTGGTGCGCGAAGACGCCGCCGCGCGCGCCTCGACCCTGTGAACGAACGCGAATATCCAAGCCTGCTGACCACGATCGGGATCGTCGCCCTCGTGGTTGCGGCCGTGATCCTGGTCTTCTTCGGGATCGGCTACCTGATCGGCCGCATCGTCCTTTAAGCGGCCTGGAGCCGCCTGTCCGCCAAGTACACTCCGGCCAGCCATGGGTCTCATCGCCATCTTCGGCATCCACAACGACACGCTGAACCGGGTCGTCAGCCTGCTGCTGCTGTTCCTGGTCGTGATCTGGCTGGCGCTGATCTACTGGACCTACGCCGACGCGCGCAAGCGGATCGCGGACCCGATGCTGGTGGCCTGCGCCACCGCCGCGTCGCTGTTTCCGTTCCTCGGCACGATCATCTACATGATCGTGCGCCCGCACGAGTACCTTGACGACGTGCGCGAGCGCGAGCTCGAGATGGCCGCGGCCGAGGCCAGGCTGGCGCAGCTCGAGCAGGGCTGCCCCTACTGCGGCTTCAAGGTGGAGAAGACCTTCCTGCGCTGCCCGAGCTGCCTGCGGCGGCTGAAGGAGCCGTGCCAGACCTGCGGCAAGCCGCTCGACCCGCTCTGGAAGATCTGCCCCTACTGCGAGGCCGAGGTGCCCGGAGCGCAAACGGCTCAGGAGCCACCGCCGCCGTCGAGGCGGCGCTCGGCTCGGAGGGCCGCGGCGGCTGCCGCCAACGGCCCCTACGCCGCAGACCCACCGCCGGCCACCCGTTCGAGGCCGGCCTCCCGAGCAGCCCCCGCGGGGTGAAGCCGGCGCGAGCACGCGTCAGCGCCCGCCGAGCGGCTGACCCCCGGACCCAAGGAGAGAACCACCTTGCAGAGGACCCTGATCCTGGTAAAGCCGGACGCCTTCGCCCGCGGCCTGACCGGAGAGGTGATCGCCCGTTTCGAGCGCAAGGGCCTGCGCATCGTCGCGCTGCGGCACATGCAGGCCGACCGCGCCCTGGCCGAGCAGCACTACGCCGAGCACAGCGAGAAGCCGTTCTTCGGCGACCTGGTGGACTTCATCACCGGCGGCCCGCTGGTGGCGATGGTGCTCGAGGGCCACGAGGCGGTCGTGGCCGCCCGGCAGGTGATCGGCGCGACGAACCCGCTCGAGGCCTCGCCCGGATCGATCAGGGGCGACTACGCGCTCGAGGTCCAGACCAACCTCGTCCACGGCTCGGACGGTCCCGAGTCCTCCGCCCGCGAGATAGGGCTGTTCTTCCCCGACCTCGCCTGACGTGCTGATCCTCGCCTCCGGGTCCCCGCAGCGGCGCGCGATCCTGGAGCAGCTCGGCGTCACGTTCGAGGTGGTGGTCCCGGAGGTCGACGAGCTCGGCAGCGGCGATCCCCGCACCACGGTCGTCGAGAACGCCCTGCGCAAGGCGCGGGCGGTGCCGGGGGAGACGGTGCTGGCGGCCGACACGGTCGTGGTGGTCGACGGCGACGTGCTCGGCAAGCCGGCCGACGAGGACGAGGCGGAGCGCTTCCTGCGCCGGCTGGGCGGCCGCGATCACGAGGTCTGGGGCGGCGTCGCGCTGCGCGCCGGCGACGAGGAGCGCACCGCCCACGCTGTCACGACCGTCCACTTCAGCCCACTCGAGGAGCAGGACCTGAGCTGGTACCTGGGCACCCGCGAATGGGAGGGCCGAGCGGGCGGCTACGCGATCCAGGGGAGGGGGGCGGTGCTCGTGGAGCGCATCGAGGGCGATTTCTGGAACGTGGTCGGACTGCCGGTCGCCGAGTTGATGCGGATGGTGCCTGGTCTTCTTCAGTCGACAGTCGACAGTCGACAGTCCTTTGGTTCAGGCGGGGCGTCTCAGTAGGCCGTTCAGGGTTCGGGCGAGCTCGTTCAGCCTCCGGGACGAGGTTTCTGGAAGCAGTCCTCGTGCCTCCGCCTGCAGCATCCAGTGCTCGGTCTCATACAAGGAACCGCGGGCGACGAGGAGGAGGCGGCGGCGATCGGCCGGGTGCTGGCGCCCTCGCCCTTGCGCTTCGGCGATGTTCGCGCCGATGGAGTCGACGGAGCGCACGAGTTGGATCCCGAGCGTCCAGCGCGAGAACTTCTCCCACCGGACGACCTCCTCATAGATGTCGTTCCCGATCGCCGCTGCCAATCGGTACGCCACGAGATCCCTGAAATCACTGCCTGGCACGTGGGTCTAAGCACCGGCGCCCGTGCCCTCGCCCCTCTGTGGACTGTCGACTGTGGACTGTCGACTGAGAAAAAACGCCTTCCCCAAATGAAACCCCGTTGGCTACACTAGGCGCGGCCATCGGGCGACGCCGCTCTCTGCAGGATTCTTTGCGGGTCGCCCAGCCACTGCGGGCTGCCGCCGGGCCGCCTACTCTTCGACTAGTCAATGGGCTTCTTCTCCTACTTGACCGGGTTCGGGGGCCGCGACATGGCCGTCGACCTCGGTACTGCCAACACGCTCGTCTATGTGCGGGGGCGTGGAATCGTGCTGTCGGAGCCGTCCGTGGTCGCGATCGACTCGCGCACGGGCGAGGTCCATGCGGTCGGAATCGAGGCCAAGCGCATGCTCGGCCGCACGCCGGGGACGATCTCGGCGATCCGGCCCCTGAAGGACGGCGTGATCGCCGACTTCGACGTGACCGAGCAGATGCTGCGGCACTTCATCCAGAAGGTGCATCAGAACCGCTGGGCCCATCCGCGGGTCGTGGTCTGCGTGCCGTCGGGTGTGACCGGGGTCGAGAAGCGCGCTGTCGAGGAGGCGTGCCTGTCGGCCGGTGCGCGCCAGGCCTACCTGATCGAGGAGCCGATGGCGGCCGCGATCGGGGCCGGGCTGCCGGTCGGAGAGCCCACGGGCAACATGGTCGTGGACATCGGCGGCGGCACCAGCGAGGTGGCGGTGATCTCGCTCGGCGGGATCGTCGTGTCGCAGTCGATTCGCATCGGCGGCGACGAGCTGGACGAGGCGATCATCAACTACGTCAAGCGCGAGTACAAGCTGATGATCGGGCAGCAGACGGCAGAGGAGGTCAAGCTCGAGATCGGCTCGGCCTTCCCGCTCGACGAGGAGGTGCAGGCCGAGATCCGCGGCCGCGACCTGGTGTCGGGCCTGCCCAAGACCGTCGTGCTGACCAGCGAAGAGGTCCGGCTGGCGCTCGAGGAGCCGCTCCAGGCGATCATCGACGCCGTGAAGGAGACGCTCGACCGCACGCCGCCCGAGCTGGCCGCAGACATCATGGATCGAGGCATCATGCTGGCGGGCGGAGGCTCGCTGCTCCAGGGCCTCGACGAACGCCTACGCGATGAGACTCAAATGCCCGCCCATCTGGCGGAATCTCCCCTAACCTGCGTGGCGGTGGGTTCTGGCCGCTCCCTCGAGGAGTTCGAGGCCATCCACCGCAGCAACAGGAATTCCCGACAGCGACGGCGCTACTAAGCGCGCCGGAGGTACACCCTAGGTGTACGACAAGAAGGTTGTCCGCAGGCGGCGGGCCGTGCTCGCCGTACTGGTTGTGCTTTCGCTTGCGCTGCTCACCGTCTACTTCGGTGAGTCCGGCAGCGGCTCGCTGCATGCCTTCTCGCGCGGCACGGAGACGGCCTTCTCACCGCTCGAGAAGGGCGTCAGCCTGGCGTTCAAGCCGATACGCAACCTGGCCGGCTGGACCGGCGACGTCTTCAACGCCAAGAAGGAGAACAAGGAGCTGAAGACGGAGGTCGCGCAGCTGCGGCTGCAGGCGGCCCAGGGCCAGACCGCCGAGCGCGACGCCGGCGAGCTGCGCTCGCTGGTGGGGCTCACGAAGGACGCCAGCTTCGCCGCCGGCGCCACGCTCGTCACCGCGCGCGTGATCACGCGCTCGCCCACGGTCTGGTACTCGACCATCGGCATCAACAAGGGCAGCTCCGACGGCATCGCCCTTAACGAACCCGTCATCGCGGCCAACGGGCTGGCCGGGAGAATCTCCTCCGTGACCGGCGGCACCTCCCAGGTCACCCTGATCACCGACGAGTCGAGCTCCGTGTCGGCCGAGGTGATGCCCGACGGCTCGGCTGGTCTCGTCGAGCCTCAGGTCGGCAACCCCGACGACCTGCTGCTGGACTACGTCCAGAAGGGCGCGAAGCTCCAGGTCGGGCAGAACGTGGTGACCTCGGGCTTCCGCTCCTCCACCGGCGATTCCCTCTTCCCGCGCGGCATCCCGATCGGCCGTGTGAAGCGGGTCCAGCCGAGCGAGCTCGAGCTCTACCGGCGCGTCCACATCCAGCCGTACGCCGACTTCCGGCGGCTCGACTACGTGCAGGTCCTGACCGGCCGCGCGGCCGAGCTGAGGGCGCAGCTCACGCCATGATCGTCACGCCCGGAGCCATCCTGCGGCTGGTCCTGATCACGTTGGTGACCGTCGTGCTGGAGGTCTCCGGCGTGTCCGGGGTCCGCTTCCTCGGCGCCACCGCCGATCTCGTGCCGCTGGTGGTGGGGGCCGTCGCCCTCTGGGGCGGCAGCATCGTGGGGGCGGCCGTCGGCTTTTCCATCGGCCTGCTGATCGACCTGCTGCTCGGCCAGGACGTCGGAGCCTCCTCGCTCGTGCTCACGCCGATCGGCTACTGGGTCGGCCGCTACGGCGAGTTGAACGAGCCCTCGCATGGCCTGCTGCCGATCCCCGTCGCCGCGGCCGTGACCGCCGTCTACCTGGCCGGGACGACGATCCTGAGCTTCCTGCTCGCCTTCGACGCCGAGGTGAGCATCTACGCCTTCCGCGACATGTTCCTGACGGTGATCGCCAACACGCTCATCGCGCTCCCGGTCTTCTGGCTGATCCGCCGCATCATGCGGCCGGTGCTGAAGGTGGACCCGACGGATCGCCGGCGTCGCAGGCGACCGCCCATCGAGTCCGGCCCGATCGGCTTGCGCGGGCTCGAGATCTGAGAGGCCAGCCTGTACCGCGACAACGAAAACCGCTCCGCGATCACGCCGCAGCTCGCGCTGCGGGTGGCGATCTTCGGGGGCGTCGCGCTGGTGCTGTTCGCCATCGTCTTCTTCAGGCTCTGGTACCTGCAGATCCTGTCGGGTGACCATTACCTCGCCCAGGCCCGCAACAACCAGGTCCGGGACATCCTGGTGCAGGCCCCGCGCGGCAAGATCGTCGACCGCAACGGCAACGTGCTGGTTGACAACCGCACCGGCTACGCGGTCACGATCAGCCCGGACAAGCTGCCGAAGTCGCAGGCGGTCAAGACGGCTCTCTACGAGCGCCTTGCAACCGTGCTCAAGATGGACAAGGCCCAGATCCGAGCCACGGTGCGCACCCAGCTGAGGGCGCTGCCGTTCGCGAACGCGACCGTGAAGAGCGACGTCGGCCAGGACGTCTACTCCTACATCCGCGAGCGCCAGAACGATTTTCCGGGCGTGTCCGTGAACCCTGTCTACCTGCGCTTCTACCCGCACCACGACCTGGCGGCGCAGCTCGTCGGCTGGGTCGGGCAGGTGACCGCCGAGGAGCTGAAGCAGCCCGAGTACAAGGGCGTGAACCTGAACGATCGCGTCGGGCAGGCCGGGATCGAGTCGTCCTACGACCGCTTCCTGCGCGGCATCGACGGCGCCAGTCGCGTGCAGGTCGATGCCTCCGGCGCGCTCCGCGGAGAGCTCACCACGAAGCAGCCGGTTCCGGGCCACCAGTTGCGACTCACGCTCAACTCGGAGGCCCAGAAGGTGGGCGAGGAAACGCTGGCCGGTCGCAAGGGCGGGTTCGTGGCGATGGACGTGCACGACGGCTCCGTGTACGCGCTCGGCAGCGCGCCCTCGTTCGACCCGAACGTGTTCTCGAAGGGCGTCCTCCAGTCCACCTACAAGGCGCTCACCGACACCGCCAACGGCGCGCCGCTGGCGAACCGGGCGACGCAGGGGCTGTATCCGACCGGGTCCACGTTCAAGCCGATCACCGCGCTGGCCGCCCTCACGTGCGGCGTGCTCACACCCGGCCAGATCATCTACGACGACGGCGAGTTCAAGATCGGTGCCCTGAACCTGCACAACTCCGGCGGCGCAGCGTACGGTGCGCTCAACCTCGTGAGGGCGCTGACGGTCTCGAGCGACGTCTTCTTCTACAACGTCGGCCAGGCGCTCGACGGCGCCTGCGGCGGCACGGCGCTCCAGAAGTGGGGCCGCAAGCTCGGCATCACGCGCCCGACCGGCATCGACATTCCCGGTGAGAACTCCGCGGGCCAGGGCTTCCTGCCGACGCCCGCCTACATCAACGAGGTCTACAAGAAGGACCCCGGGCGCTTCGGCAAGCCGTGGACCACCGGCGACGCGGTGAACCTCGCGGTGGGACAGGGTTACCTGGAGGCGAGCCCGCTGCAGATGGCCGTCGCCTACGCGGGCATCGCGACGAACTACAAGGTCAAGCCTCACCTCGCGATGCGGGTGGACGACTCCCAGGGGCGCGCGATCCAGGAGTTCTCCACGCCCAGTCGCACGCCACTCGGCATTCCGCCGCCGTTCCGCCAGGTGATCATGGACGGCCTCTACGGCGCGGCCAACGACCCGAAGGGCACCTCCTACGACGTCTTCAAGGACTTTCCGATCAAGGTCTGTGGCAAGACCGGTACGGCGGAGAAGGGCCTCGGCAGGCCCGACCAGTCCTGGTACGTCGTGCTCGCCCCGTGCCCGAACCCCAAGTACGTGGTGGCGGTCACCGACGAGACCGGCGGCTTCGGAGCCGCGACCGCAGCGCCCGACGCGCGACGTATCCTGGCCGCTCTTTACGGGATCAAGAGCCTGGAGAACAAGGTCGTGAAGGGCGCGAGCGTAACGCGATGACGCGAGGCCGTTAGGGTGAGGCGCTGATGCACTCGACTCCATACGGGGCGTCCGTCCAGGAGTTCCGGGACGACCAGCGGCCGGGGCTGGGGATCTTCAGGATCGATCCTCTCCTGTTGCTGGGCACGGTGGGGCTCGTGGCGTGCGGGATCTACACGATCGGCACGGCCACGAACACGGACATTCCGGGCAGCCCGGACTACTACGTGATCCGCCAGGGCGTGTACGGCGCGGTGGGGCTCGTGCTCATGTTCCTGGCCGCGCGCTTCGACTACTCGCGGCTGCGCGAGTGGCGGCTCGGCCTATACGGGGTGATGATCGCGACGATCCTGTTCACGCTGGGCGTCGGCACGGCCACGCGCGGGTCGAAGCGCTGGATCAACTTCCCCTTCTTCAACTTCCAGCCGTCCGAGCTCGGCAAGGTGCTGCTCACGCTTGCGCTTGCGGGGTTCCTGGTGGATCGAACGCGGCGTCTCGGAGAACGCGAGACCACCGCGCGCATCATGCTGCTGGCCTTGCTGCCGGCGATGTTGGTGATCGCCCAGCCAGACCTCGGGAGCGGATTCGTGTACGTGACGATCGCTCTCGCCCTGCTCTTCATCGCGGGGACGAAGTGGACCCATTTCGCCCTGCTCGGCGTACTCACCGTCGGGGCGGTGACGGCCGTTCTGGTCGTCGGCCCGGCGCTGGGCACGCACGTGCTGAAGGACTACCAGGTGCAGCGCCTCACGGCGTTTGTGCACCCGAGCGACAACCCGCGCGATCAGGGTTATCAGCTCAAGCAGTCGATCACTGCGATCGGCTCCGGCGAGAAGCTGGGCCGTGGCGCGAACGGCGCCACCCAGACCAAGCTCGACTTCATCCCCGAACACCACACGGATTTCGTGTTCTCGGTGGTTGGGGAGGAGTTCGGCTTCGTCGGCGCCGCGATCGTTCTTTCGCTCTACGCCTTAGTGATCTGGCGTGGGCTTCGTATCCTGACAATGGCGAAGAACTTGTACGGCAGCCTTGTTGCTGCAGGCATCATCGCGATGCTGATGTTCCAGGTCTTCGTAAATGTGGGCATGACAGTGGGAATCATGCCCATCACCGGAGTGCCGCTCCCGCTAATGAGCTATGGCGGCTCCTCGGTGATCGTAACCCTGCTGGCTCTCGGGCTATTGCAGTCGGTCCACGTACAAGCACGTGAGATCGCGCTGGCCAAGGGCCGTCAGACACTTCTATGAGAGGAAACTTTGAGAAAACGAGTACTCGTCACGGTGGACCGTGGCGAAACCCGAGTCGCCATCTTGGAGGCGGAGGGGGACCCCGCTCCCCAGAACGGCGACGCTGAGGACAAGCCCACCGGCGGCAACCGCCGCCGCGGCGCAAAGGCGCCTCCAAAGCAGGAGGAGCTAACCGGCGAGCATGTCGCCGAGCTGTACATAGAGCGGCGAGGAAACCGCTCGATAGTCGGAAACATCTACAAGGGCAAGGTCGACAACGTCCTGCCCGGGCTCGAGGCCGCCTTCGTGGACATCGGCCTCGACAAGAACGGCTTCCTGCACGCGGACGACATCGTGATGCCGGGGGTGGAGGTCGCTCGTCGTGGGCGCGGTGGCAAGGGCCAGCGCATCACCGAGCTGCTCAAGCCCGGCCAGGAGATCGTCGTGCAGGTCATGAAGGACCCGCTCAAGTCGAAGGGCGCGCGGCTCACGATGCAGCTATCGATCGCGGGCCGCTATCTCGTCTACGTGCCCCACGGCGAGGGAGTCGGCGTCTCGCGCCGGCTCGACGACAAGGAGCGCGATCGCCTTCGCAAGGAGGCCGCCAAGCTCGAGCTGGGAGACGGCGGGGCGATCATCCGCACCGCCGCCCGCGGAGCCACGCGCGCCGACTTCGAGCGCGAGGTGAAGTACCTCCACAAGCTGCACGAGGTGCTGGAGAAGCGCGCCAAGGAGACGGTCGCGCCGGCGATGGTGTTCCAGGAGGCGGACCTCTCCGTGCGAGTGGTGCGCGACATCTTCTCGGACAGCTTCGAGGGCGCCCTCGTGGACGACGAGAAGCAGCACCAGCGCCTCACGTCCTTCCTCACGCGCACCGCGCCGGAGCTGGTGGACCGCGTGAAGCTCTATACGGACGATCAGCCCCTGTTCGAGCGCTTCGGCATCGAGAAGGTGCTGAAGGGGACGATCAACCGTCGTGTGGACCTGCCCTCGGGCGGCTACCTGATCATCGACTACGCCGAGGCGATGACGATCATCGACATCAACTCCGGCTCGTTCATCGGCCGCGGCAAGGGCGCCCGGCTGGAGGACACGATCACGAAGACGAACCTCGAGGCGGCCGACGAGGTGGTGCGCCAGCTGCGACTGCGCGACATCGGAGGCATCATCGTCATCGACTTCATCGACATGGCGCGGGCGCGCAACCGTGACGCCGTGTTGAAGGTGCTGCGCAAGGCGCTCGACGAGGACCGGACGAAGACCTACGTGATGGAGATATCGCCGCTCGGGCTGGTGGAGATGACGCGCCAGAACGTGACCGACGGCGTGCGGGAGATCCTCACCAAGCCGTGCCCCACCTGCAACGGCGAGGGCGTGGTGCTGTCCGAGGAGACCGTGGCGATCGAGGTCGAGCGCAAGCTTCGCGACCTCGCCGTCGAGCGCCCGGACGCCGAGGCGTTCCTGATTCAGGTTCACCCGCGCGTGTCGGGCTGGCTGATCGGCAGCCCCGGGCGGCCGCTGCTGGAGATCGAGGCGGCCGTGAACAAGCACTTCCACTTCGAAGGCAGCGAGGGCCTGCCGATCGACCACTTCGCGGTCGTGCTCGAGGGCTCGCGCGAGGAGGTCGAGGAGCGCGCACTGCCCTTCCGGGAGGGCGAGGAGGTGCTCGTCACGATCGAGGAGCCCCACATGTACAACGAGGACGACGCCGTGGCGAAGATCGACGGCTACGTGATCTCGGTGGCCAAGGGCGTGAAGTACCTCGGGGAGAAGCACCTGGTCCGCATCGAGAGCGTCGGCCGTAGCTCAGCGGCAGCCAGCATCGTCGGGATCGAGGCCGAGGCCGAGGCTGACGGAGCGGATCCGGCAGAGGAGGCGGCGCCGAAGCGCAGCCGTGGCAGGCGCGGCGGGCGTGGGAGGAGGCCTAAGGCGGCGGCAGAGTAGTCCACAGACCACAGACCACAGTCCACAGAAACGGCTTGGGCCCAAGCCCTGTGGACTGTGGACCGTGGGCTGTGGACTCGCTCGGCTACACTCCAACCCGGCGCCCATTGCGGCGCCATTTCTCAGCTATGTACGCAGTCGTAAAGATTGGTGGCAAGCAATACCGCGTCGAAAAGGGTGAGTCCCTTCTCGTCGATCGGATGCAGGCCAGCGAGGGTGACAAGGTCACGCTCGATCCGCTGCTGTTCGCCGACGGCGGGAACACCGTCTTCGACGGTGGCGACCTCGAGAAGATCAAGATCGAGGCGGTCGTCACAGGCCACGAGCGCGGCAAGAAGATCCACGTGCTCAAGTACAAGCCCAAGCGCGGCTACAAGCGGCGCACCGGCTTCCGAGCCGACCTGACCCGGATCGAGATCAAGGACATCAAGCTGCTCCAGCGGCGCTCGACCGCCGTGAAGGAGGCCAAGGAGGCCGAGGAGACGCCCAAGGCCGAGGCTCAGTCAGAGCCCGCCGCCAAGGCGCCCGCCAAGCCGAAGGCCGCCACCGCCGCGAAGAAGCCGCCGGCCAAGCCGCGCGCGCCGCGCACGCCGAAGAAGGAGGCCGAGGATGGCTCATAAGAAGGGGCTCGGATCGAGCCGCAACGGGCGCGACTCGAACGCGCAGCGCCTCGGCGTGAAGATCTTCGCCGGCCAGGTGGTCACCGGCGGCGAGATCATCGTCCGCCAGCGCGGCACCCGCTTCCATCCCGGCGACGGGGTCGGCATCGGCAAGGACGACACGATCTTCGCCAAGCGGGCCGGCAAGGTCGAGTTCAAGACCGGCCGCCGCGGCCGCGTCATCTCGGTACAGCCCGCCGAGTAGGAACCGCCGCTGCGATGACGCTCGGCTCGGCAGAGCTGGTCGCGTTCGCGGGCACCACGGATCTGGATCGGGCCCGCGAGTTCTACTCCGGGGTGCTCGGGCTTCAGCTCGAGCACCAGGACGCGTTCGCCTGCGTCTTCCGGGTGGGCGGCACGCAGCTGCGCGTGACGCGCGTGGAGGAGGTCACGGCGCCCCGCTACACGGTGCTCGGATGGAGGGTGCCGGACATCGAGACGGCCATCGGCGAGCTCTCGCTGCGTGGCGTGAAGTTCGAGCGCTTCGACGGCATGCAGCAGGACGCCCTCGGCACGTGGAGCGCTCCGAGCGGGGCGCGCGTGGCGTGGTTCCGCGATCCGGACGGCAACACGCTGTCCGTCACGGAGATGCCGTAGGCCGCACTACGATCGGCCGGTGCTCTACGACCGCGCCAAGATCTTCGTGCAGGGCGGTGCCGGCGGGAACGGCTGTGTCTCCTTCCGCCGCGAGGCCCACGTGCCGCGCGGCGGACCCGACGGCGGCGACGGCGGCCGCGGTGCCGATGTGGTGCTGGTCTGCGACCCGTCGCTGCGCGACCTCCAGACCTTCAAGCTGAAACCGCACCACAAGGCTGCCCGCGGCGGGCACGGCGAGGGCTCGAACCGCCACGGCGCGAGCCCGGACGCGCTGGAGATCCGGGTGCCGCCCGGCACCGTGGTGGACGACGCCGAGGGCCAGCTCAGCTACGACCTGACGCAGCCCGGCCAGCGCGCGGTGGTGGCGCGCGGCGGCCTGGGAGGCCGCGGCAACCGCCACTTCACCACCTCCACGCGCCAGGCACCGCGCTTCGCCGAGCGCGGACTGCCCGGCATTGAGCGCACGCTGGAGCTGCGGCTGAAGCTGCTGGCCGACGCCGGGCTGGTCGGGCTGCCGAACGCGGGCAAGTCGTCGCTGCTGGCGCGCATCACGCGCGCGCAGCCGAAGGTGGCCGACTATCCGTTCACCACTCTCGAGCCGGTGCTCGGCACGATCGAGCGCGACGACCGCCAGCTCGTGGTGGCCGATATCCCGGGCCTGATCGAGGGCGCGGGCGAGGGCGCGGGCCTCGGGCTCGAGTTCCTCGCCCACGTGGAGCGCACGCGCCTGCTCGTGCACGTGCTCGACCTGAGCCCGCTCGACGGCTCGGACCCGGTGGCAAACCACGCCGCCGTGGAGGCCGAGCTGGCGAGCTACGGCGCCGGACTAGAGCGCCTCCCGCGCGTGCTCTGCCTCTCGAAGGCCGATCTCGTCCCGCCGGAGCGTGGCGGCCGCCGCCCGCGAGGAGTGGCGCGCTCGGCTGGGGGAGGAGACCGTGGACGTCCTCGTCACGTCTTCGGCCACGGGCCTCGGTCTCGTCGAGCTGGTGGACGCGATCTTCCTGGGCGTGCCCGCCGAGGCCGGCCCGCTGCCCGCGCCGGAGGAGCCGCCGGCGGAGCACCGCATCTACCGCCCCGGCGACGACGGTTTCCGCGTGGAGCGAACCGGCGAGGGGGCGTTCCGCGTCAGCGGAGGACGCGTGGAGCGCCTGATCGCGCGCCACGACATGGGCAACGATGACGCCCTGCGCTACGTCGAGGACCGGCTGCGGACGATGGGCGTGATCCGCGCGCTCGGCGCCGCCGGGTTCGAGCCGGGCAACGACGTGGAGATCGCGGGCATCGTCTTCGAGCTCGATCCGGGCGCGCCGTTCAGCGGCTAGGCTCGGGGCCGTGAGCGCGAAGCGCGGGATCTTCATCGCCCCCTTCGACGAGCTGTTCGACCCGAGCCTGCTCGCCGAGCTGGCTGCGAGGGCCGAGGCGCGCGGCTTCGACGGCTTCTTCCTCTGGGACCACGTGAGGTATCGAGCCCCGACCCGGCTGGTGGCCGACCCGTGGGTGGCGCTGAGCGCGATCGCGTGCGCCACGGAGCGGATCCGCATCGGCCCGCTCGTCACGCCACTCTCCCGGCGCCGCGTGCAGAAGCTCGCCCGCGAGACGGTCACGCTCGACCACCTCAGCCGCGGCCGCCTGGTGCTGGGCGTGGGCCTAGGCAGTGACAACAACGGCGAGCTGGAGCCGTTCGGCGAGGTCACCGACCCGCGCGAGCGGGCGCGGCTGCTCGACGACGGGCTGGAGCGCCTGACCTCCCTCTGGGACGGCGAGTTCGAGCCTCCGCCCGTGCAGCGCCCGCGCATCCCGGTGTGGGTCGCGGCGCGCTGGCCGAACCGTCGCCCGGTTCGCCGAGCCGCGCGCTGGGACGGGCTGTTCCCGATCGACCTGGACGGTCCGGAGCAGCTCGCGGAGCTGGTGGCGGAGGTCCGGGAGCTGCGCGGGGACGGCGCCGCGCCGTTTGAGATCGTCGTGGAGAACGGCCCGGACACCGATCCGGCGCCCTGGGAGGCGGCCGGCGCGACCTGGTGCCTGACCGGTCTCGAGCGGACCGCGTCCGAGGCCGAGGTGCGCGCCGCCATCGAGGCGTAGGCACGGGTTAGCCGTACCGGCTGCCGCCGGGCAGCCCCCTGGGAGCCCCGGATCGGCGTGGATAACTTCGCCCGACCATGACCGTTCGCTCACTCACATACTTCTTCGTCGGCCTCTCGGCAGTGCTCGTCGCCATCCCCGTGGCGCTGGCTGCCTTCGCCGGCTGACCTCTCTCGCCCTCGCGGCACCTGGCCCATAACCTTGCGACTGTGAGCGTTGCGGTCGTAAAGGTGGGGTCGAGCATCGTTGCCGACGACAACGGCGCGGTTCGCCGCGACGCCGTCGATCGCATCTGCGCCGAGACCGCGGAGCTGCACGCCGCCGGCCAGCAGGTCGTGATCGTCACCTCGGGCGCGATCGCCCGCGGGATCGACGTGATGGGCCTGGCCCTGCGCCCGCGCGCGGTGGACGAGTTGCAGGCCGCCTCGGCGGTGGGGCAGGGCAAGCTGTTCCGCGTCTACGACGAGCTGCTGCAGGCCCGCGGCGTGCCCAGCGCGCAGGTCCTGCTCACCTTCTTCGACATCTCCGCGCGCAGCCACTACCTGAATGCCCGCCAGACGCTGCGCAAGCTGCTCGACTGGCGGGTGGTGCCGGTGATCAACGAGAACGACACCACCACCACCGACGAGATCTCGTTCGGCGACAACGACTTCCTGGCGGCGCAGGTGGCGATCCTGCTTGACGCCCAGCTCCTGTTGCTCCTGACCGACACCGACGGGCTGTTCACCACCGACCCGCGCCGCGACCCCGAGGCCAAGCACATCGACGAGGTCAGCGACTTCGGCGAGCTCGACAAGATCGACATCGCGGTGTCCGCCTCGCCGCTCGGCTCAGGAGGCATGCGCTCGAAGGTGGTGGCCTCCGAGATGGCCACCGCCGCCGGCATACCCGCGGTGATCGCGAGCGGCACGCGCGAGGGGGTGATCGGCGCGGCGCTGCGCGGCGAGCCGCTCGGCACCCGCTTCCATCCCCAGCAGGGCCGCGTGTCGAGCTTCAAGCTCTGGCTCAAGTACGCGAAGCCGAGCCACGGCCGCATCGTGGTGGACGCCGGCGCCGAGCACGCCCTGCGCGAGCGCGGCACCAGCCTGCTGCCGGTGGGCGTGGTCGAGGTGCGGGGCGAGTTCCAGGCGGGCGACGCCGTGGAGGTGGCGGCCACCGATGCGGGCGGCCGCGCGATCGGCAAGGGGATCGTGAACTACTCGGCCGAGGAGCTGCGGCGCATCAAGGGCCTGAAGACCTCCGAGGTGCGCGAGCTGCTGCCGCACGCCAGCCAGGAGGCCGTGCACCGCGACTACTTCGTGCTGGAGTAGGCGCCCGTCTGCTCCACGGCCCAGTTGCGCCAGGTCGCCGCCAGCTGCGGCGCCTCGAGGAGACGTGCCGCCTCCGAGTGGTCGCTCAGCAGCGCGTGCGCCACCAGACCGACGGTCACCCCGTGCGCGGGCCGCGCCACCACCTCGATCGAGTCTCCGGCGCCAAGCTCGCCCTCCTCGATGATGCGCAGGTATGCGCCCGGCCGGCCGGCCTTGGCGAAGCGCCTGACGAACAGCGGGTCCTCCATGCGCTTGGCCAGCTTCCAGCAGGGGATGCGCGGAGCGGTGACCTCGAGCAGCACGCTGCCGATCGCCCAGCGCTCGCCGATCAGCGCGCCGGTCACGTCCAGGCCGCGCACCGTCAGGTTCTCGCCGAACACGCCGGGTCCGAGCGGGCGCCCGAGCTCCCGCTCCCACCACTCGATGTCCTCGGCCGCGTAGGCGTAGACGGCCTGGTCCGGACCGCCGTGCACCGTGCGATCGGCCTGGTCGTCGCCCTCGCACGTTCACGCCGCGCACGGCCACGCGTCCCTCGACGGGCTCCTTCCAGATTGCACTGGTGGTGGGGCCGTGGGGGTGCTCGATCGGCCGGGGTCGGCCCACGTTCACGGATTCGAGGCGGGGAAGCGGTCATACGGGCCAGTCTCAGCCAGGGCGAGGTCGTTACGCCGCCAGGTACCCTTCTCCTGTGGCCACCACCACGGCATCCGTCACCGAGATCTGCGCCGCTGCGAAGCGGGCTTCGCGCACGCTCGCGCAGCTCGACACCGATACGCGCAACGCCGCCCTCGAGGCGATGGCCGATGCGCTCGAGGCGCGCATCGACGAGATCCTCGAGGCAAACGCGCGCGACATGGACGCCGGCCGCGAGGCCGGCCTCGACGCAGCTCTGCTGGATCGCCTGCTGCTCACGCCCGAGCGGGTGGCCGGCATCGCCCGCGATGCGCGCCGCATCGTCGCCCTGCCCGATCCGGTGGGCGAGCTGATCGACGGCCACCGGCTCTACAACGGGCTCGACCTGCGCAGGGTGCGCGTCCCGCTGGGGGTCGTCGCGGTGGTGTACGAGGCGCGGCCGAACGTGACGATCGACTGCACCGCGCTCTGCATCAAGTCCGGCAACGCGATCGTGCTGCGCGGCTCCTCCACGGCGGCCCACTCGAACGGGGTGCTCGCCTCGATCGCCTCCGAGGCGGCCCAGGGGGCCGGCCTGCCGGAGGGCAGCGTCTCCCTGGTGGCCGGCGGCGGGCGCGACGAGCTGCGCGAGCTGGCCCAGCAGGAGGGGCTCGTGGACCTGATCATCCCCCGCGGCGGCGAGGGCCTGAAGGCCTCGCTCAAGGAGCACGCCAAGGTGCCGGTGATCTACGCGGCCTCCGGGAACTGCCACGTCTACGTGGACGAGACGGCGAACCTTGACGACGCCGTGGCGATCACGCTCAACGCCAAGGTGCAGCGCCCGGGCGTCTGCAACGCCGCCGAGACGCTGCTCGTGCACTCGGCCGCCGCGCCGGAGTTCCTGCCGCGCGCGCTGCGGGAGCTGCGCGAGTCGGGCGTCGAGCTGCGGGTGGACGAGCGCACGCGCGCCCTCTCGGGCGAGCTCGCCGGATCGCTCAACGACGCCACCGAGGAGGACTGGGCCACCGAGTACCACGCGCTGATCCTGGCCGTGAAGCTGGTGGACTCGGCCGAGGAGGCGATCGAGCACGTGAACCGCTACACGAGCGGCCACTCCGACGCGATCGTCACCGGGTCGGTGGACGTGGCCCGCGCCTTCACACAGGGGGTCGACACCGCCTGCGTCTACGTGAACGCCTCCACGCGCTTCACCGACGGCGGCGAGTTCGGCATGGGCGCCGAGATCGGCAACTCCACCCAGAAGCTTCATGCGCGCGGGCCGATCGGGCTGCGCGAGCTGTGCACCTACAAGTACGTGGTCGAGGGCTCGGGTCAGGTGAGGTTGTAGTAGCGGGCTCGCGCGTAGGAATCCTCGGCGGTACGTTCAACCCGCCCCACATAGGCCACCTCGTCTGTGCCCAGGAGGCGTTCGTGCAACTTGGGCTGTCCACCGTCGTCTGGATCCCGGCCGCCCGGCCGCCGCATCGTGAGATCGAGCAGGATCCGGGCGCCGAGGCTCGCTACGAGATGTGCGAGCTGACCGTGGCCGGCGACGACCGCTTTACCGTCTCGCGGATCGAGCTCGACCGCGACGGGCCGTCGTTCATGTCGGACACGCTCGCCGAGCTGCACTCGCGCTCGCCCGACGACGAGCTGTTCCTCATCCTGGGTGGGGACCAGGCGGCGTCGCTGCCGCAGTGGCACGAGCCAGAGGAGGTGCTGCGCCTGGCCACGGTCGCCGTGGCGGAGCGCGACGGGCTGGCACCGTCCCGCCGTGGGCCTGAAGCTGTTCAGCCTGCGCGGCGGCGAGCGCGTGCGCTTCTTCGAGATGCCGCGCGTGGACGTGTCGTCGTCGCTCATCCGGCGCCGGGCCGGGGCCGGGCAGCCGATCCGCTACCTGGTGGCCGACAAGGTGGCGAACTACATCGGGGCGGGCAGCCTCTACGGGGCGTCCGCGCCCGCACCCGCACCCGCACCCGGCGTGCCCGCGCCGGCGGAGACGACCCAGGCATGAGCTCCGATACTCAGTCCGCCCTCGCGCTCGCCGAGCGGATCGCCGAGATCGCAGCGGACAAGAAGGCGATCGACGTGCGGCTGCTCGATCTGCGTGGCGCGGTTGGCTACACCGACTACTTCCTGGTCTGCTCGGGCAACACCGAGCGCCAGACGAAGGCGATCCACGACGGGATCCACCTCGAGCTGAAGGACTCTCAGGGCCTGCTCCCGCGGCGCGTGGAGGGCGAGCGCCAGGCCCGCTGGATCCTGATGGACTACCTCGACTGCGTCGTGCACATCTTCACCCCGGAGGCGCGCGCGTTCTACCGCCTCGAGCAGCTGTGGGGCGAGGTGCCCGCCCGTTCCGTGGGCTGAAAGCCCGTTTTCGACGGGCTAGACTGTTCGGTTCCTGGGGCTATAGCTCAGTTGGGAGAGCGCGTGACTGGCAGTCACGAGGTCGCCGGTTCGAGCCCGGCTAGCTCCACTGAAGTTGTCTGTTGGGCGGGAGTGCGGGGAGTGTCGCGCTAGCGCTCGTCCTTCGGCTCGGCCCAGCTCGGCACGTCGAGATCGTCGAACACGCCCCCCGAGCCGCGCCGCGGGCGCGGCTGCCGGCTCGTCCTCGTCGGCCGCGCGCGACGTGCCCGCCACCGCCCGCAGGTCGGCTCGCATCTTCCGCTGCCCGGCCTGGACCTCGCGCAGGATCGTCTCGGCCTGCTCGCCGAGGGACTTGCCGAGCTGGCGCAGCCCGGCGCTGACGGCGCGCGCGTCGGAGAGCATCTCGTCCGCCAGTTGCTCCGCGTCGGTCACGCGCTCTGCGGCATGGCGCCGTCCCTCCTCGCCGAGGCGCACGGCCTCGGTGCGCGCGGACTGAAGCACCCCGTCGGCTTCCTTCGCCGCCTCGGCGCGCAGCGTCTCCGCGTTCTGCTCCGCCTGAGCGGTCAGGGCGTCGGCCTCCTGCTTGGCCTTTGCCCGCAGCTGCTCCGCGGCCTGCTCCGCGGCGGCGGTCAGGAGGCGCGCCTTCTCCTCCGCCTCGCTTGTCACGCGCGCGGCGGTCTCCTCGGCGCGGGCGCGCAGGGTCTCGGCCTCCTCGCGCAGGCGCTCGGCCTCGGCCTGCGACTTGGCCGCGGCCTCGGTGGCCTGAGCACGCGCCTCCTCCGCCAGCCGCACCGCCGCGGCCTGGGCCTCGCTCAGCTCCTCCTCGGCGCGCCGTGGCGAAGCGTGCCTCGCCGCACGCGCAGCTCGTCGGCGTCGCTGCTGCCTCGGTCGCTCAGCTGCCTGCAGGCGCAGCGCGTCGGCCTCGCTGCGCAGCCGCTGAGCGGTGGCGCCGGCCTCGGCGGCGATGGCCGACGCCTCGCGGCGGGCGTCGGCACGCGCCTCCTCCCTGATCTGCTCCGCGGCGTCGTGCGCCGCCGAGACGATCGCCTCCACCTGCTCCGCGGCGATGGCGCCTGCGCTGGATGGGGGTTTGCTCACGAGCGTCTTCTACCAGCCCTGTCCACTCGGCAGTGTTGACTAACCTCCAAGCCCGATGAGCGACCGCTACGACCCATCCACGATCGAGCCCAAATGGCAGCGCATCTGGGCCGACGAGCACACCTGGGAGGTCTCGAACGACGAGACCGGTGATCTGCCCAAGAGCTACGTGCTCGTCATGCTGCCCGTACCCCTCGGGCGAGCCCCACATCGGCCATCTGAAGGTCTACAGCGTGGGCGATGCGATCGCGCACTTCCGCCGCCGCAACGGCGAGAAGGTGCTGCAGCCGATGGGCTACGACGCCTTCGGGCTGCCCGCCGAGAACCACGCGATCAACACCGGGCAGCACCCGCGCATCTCCACGGAGAACTCGATCAAGGAGTTCCGCAGCCAGTTCCTGTCGTGGGGCATCTCGATCGACTGGTCGCGCGAGCTCGCCACGCACGAGCCCGAGTACTACCGCTGGACCCAGTGGATCTTCCTGCGCCTGTTCGAGAGCGGGCTCGCCTACCGCAAGGAGGCCGCGGTCAAGTGGTGCCCCCACGACCAGACCGTGCTGGCCAACGAGCAGGTGATCGACGGCCGCTGCGAGCGCTGCGGCCACCTCGTGGAGGTGCGCCAGCTCGAGCAGTGGTTCTTCCGCATCACCGACTACGCGGACCGCCTGCTCGACGACCTCGGCGACGATCGAGTGGCCGCCGCACGTGGTCACGATGCAGCGCAACTGGATCGGCCGCTCGGAGGGCGCCGAGGTGATCTTCCGCTGCGAGGAGCTGGGCATCGACTACCCGGTCTTCACCACCCGGCCCGACACGCTGTTCGGGGCCACCTTCTTCGTCATGGCCCCCGAGCACCCGGACGTGCTCAAGCTGAACGACTCCGAGGAGGTGCGCGCGTACGTGAACCGCGCGATCACCGAGCCGCTGGCGGAGCGCGGCGCGAGGCGAAGGAGAAGACCGGCGTCGCGCTCGGCCACACGGTCACGAACCCCGTCAACGGCGAGCAGATCCCGATGTACGTGGCCGACTACGTGCTGATGGAGTACGGCACCGGCGCGATCATGGCGGTGCCGGCCCACGACGAGCGCGACTATGAGTTCGCGCGGGCGTTCCAGCTGCCGATCCCGCGCGTGATCGAGGGCGGCGAGCTGCCGTACACGGGCGACGGCGCGATGGTGAACTCGGGCCGCTTCGACGGCGTGCACAACCGCGAGGCGTTCAAGCAGATCGTCGACTGGCTGGAGGCCGACAGCCGCGGCATGCCGACCGTGAACTACAAGCTGCGCGACTGGCTGCTCTCGCGCCAGCGCTACTGGGGCTGCCCGATCCCGATCATCCATTGCAGCGGCGACTGCGGGCTCGTGCCCGTGCCGGACGACCAGCTGCCGGTGGAGCTGCCCGAGATCGAGGACTACAAGCCGAAGGGCAAGTCGCCGCTGGCGGCCGCGGAGGACTGGGTGCACGTGGAGTGCCCGAAGTGCGGGGGGCCCGGCCTGCGCGAGACCGACACGATGGACACGTTCGTCGACTCCTCCTGGTACTTCATGCGCTACTGCGACGCGCGCAACGACAAGGCGCCGTGGGATCGCGCTGCGCTCGACTACTGGATGCCGGTCGACCAGTACATCGGCGGCATCGAGCACGCGATCCTGCACCTGATGTACGCGCGCTTCTTCTCGAAGGCGCTTGCCGACCTCGGCCTGGTGGGCTTCCAGGAGCCGTTCGCGCGGCTGTTCACCCAGGGCATGATCACCCGCGACGGCGCGAAGATGTCCAAGTCGCGCGGCAACGTGATCAGCCCGCGCGACTACGTGGAGCGCTACGGCGCCGACACCGCGCGCAGCTACATCCTCTACGTCGGGCCCGCCGACCAGGACGCCGACTGGTCCGACAAGGGCGTGGGCGGCATCCACCGCTTCCTGGGCCGGCTGTGGCGCCTGGCCGACGAGGTCGCGGGGGCCACCGAGCCATCGGACGGTCCCAGCGGCGAGCCCAGCGATCTCCTGCGCAAGACCCACTGGGCGATCGACAAGGTCACCGGCGACCTGCGCGACCGGTTCGCGTTCAACACCGCGATAGCGGCGGTGATCGAGCTGGTGAACGACGCGTACCGGGACAAGGAGGAGCTGCTCGAGTCGGCCGAGGGTCGCTCACAGCTGCGCTTCGCCACGGCCATGGCCGGCTCGCTGATCTTCCCCTTCGCGCCCCACCTCGGGTCAGAGGTCTACGAGCAGATGACCGGCCGGCGCGTATGGGAGGAGCCCTGGCCGCTGGCAGATCCGGCCCTCTTGACCAGCGACGTGAACGTGGTCGTCGTGCAGGTGAACGGCAAGCTGCGCGACCGCGTGCCGGTGCCGGCGGGCGCCTCAGAGGACGAGCACGCGCAGCTCGCGCGCGAGTCGGCCAAGGTGGCGGCCCACTTCGACGGCAAGCCCGTGATCAAGACGATCGTGGTGCCCGGCAAGCTCGTGAACTTCGTGCTCGGCTAGGAGCACCGTGCGGTGAGCGCTCCGCTGTACGTGGCGGTGGTCGGACCTGGTGAGGCGACCGGGCAGGAGCTCACGACGGCCGAGGAGGTGGGACGGCTGCTCGCGGAGGCGGGCGTGGTGCTCGTCTGCGGCGGGCTCGGCGGCGCGATGGAGGCCGCCTGCCGGGGCGCGAAGGGCGCCGGTGGGACGACCGTGGGGATCCTCCCAGGGCTCGACCGTGCCGTCGCGAACCTCCACGTGGACGTGGCCATCACCACTGGCCTCGGCGAGGCCCGCAACGCGCTCGTGGTGAGGGCGGCCGACGCGCTGATAGCCGTCGGCGGCGGCTTTGGCACGCTCTCGGAGATCGCCCTCGGGCTGAAGAGCGGCAAGCCGGTCGTCGGCATCGGGAGCTGGGAGCTGACCCGCGGCGGGGTGGTCGAGGGCGCGCTGGTCGAGGCCGGCGATGCGCGCGAGGCCGTCCGGCTGGCGCTCGAGCGGGCGGCCGGATAGGGCTCTCTAGACTCGCCGGGATGCCCCGCCCTGACCGTTCCCAGGAGGAGGCGCCCTACTTCGACGCGCTGCGCGCCTATGCCGCCCGCAACCCCGGCCGCTTCCACGTGCCCGGCCACAAGGGCGGTCCCGGCGCCGATCCGGCGCTGAGAGGCGCCCTGGGCCGAGCGCTCGCGATCGACATCCCGGCGCTCATGCCGGGCATCGACGCGGGCCCCGAGCCGACCCCGTTCCAGCGGGCGCAGCGGCTGGCCGCCGAGGCATGGGGGGCCAGGCGCAGCTGGTTCCTGATCAACGGCGCCTCGCAGGGCAACCACGTCACCTGTCTCGCGCTGGCGCACATGGGGGAGGAGGTGGTGGTGCAGCGCAACGTCCACTCGAGCACGATCGACGGCTTCGTGCTGGCCGGGCTGCGGCCCACCTTCGTCGCGCCCGAGCTGGACGCGGAGCTGTTGATCGCACACTCCCTCGCCCCCGAGGCGCTCGACCGCGCGCTCGGCGACACGCCGGGAGCCGTGGCCGCGCAGGTGGTCTCTCCCACATACTTCGGCGCGGTCGCCGACGTGGCCGCGCTGGCCGAGGTCGCCCACTCCCACGGCGTGCCGCTTGTGGTCGACGAGGCCTGGGGCGCGCACCTCGCCTTCCACGAGGACCTTCCGACTCACGCGCTCGCGCTCGGCGCCGACCTGGTGATCTCGAGCACGCACAAGATCGTCGGCAGCCTCACCCAATCCGCGATGCTGCACCTCGGCCACGGCGACCGGCTCGACGAGGCGGTGATCGACCGCTGCGTGACGCTCGTGGAGTCGACCAGTCCCAACTCGCTGCTCGGCGGATCGCTCGACGCCGCGCGTCGGCACGCCGCGGTTCGCGGCGAGGAGCTGCTCACCCACACGCTCCAGGCGCTGGCCGCCACCCGCGCCGCGATTCGTGAGATCCCGGGCCTCGACGTGCTCGACGAGCGCGCTGGCGGGCCGCCCGGGCGTCTTCGCCTACGACCCGCTGCGGCTCTCGATCGACGTGCGCGGCACCGGCGCGACGGGCTACGAGATCGCGCCTCTCCTGGTGGAGCTCGACGACGTGAACCTCGAGCTGTTCGCGGAGAACGTGATCGTCGCCGTCTTCGGGATGGCCGAGCCGGCCGCCGAGCAGGGGGCGCGGCTCGTCACGGCGCTGCGGCACGTCGTCGACCAGCTGCCGGCCGAGCGCGAGCGCTCGGGCGCGCCATTCGCGCCGCCGCCGCCCTGGGGCGAGCTGGCGATGAGCCCGCGGGAGGCCTTCCTCGGCGACCAGGAGGTGGTCCCGTTCCGCGACGCCGTGGGCCGCATCGCCGCGGAGTCGCTCGCCGCCTACCCGCCCGGCATCCCGAACGTGCTCCCCGGGGAACGGCTCACCGGGCCCACGCTCGACTACATCCAGCGCACGCTCGAGCAGGGCGGCAGCCTGCGCGGCGCGAGCGACCGCAAGCTCGAGACGATCCGCGTGGTGGTGGAGTAGCGGTGGTGCGCAGCAGGGTGGTCGTCCGCGGCCGCGTGCAGGGCGTCTTCTTCCGTGACAGCGTGCGCCGCCAGGCCGGTACGCGCGGGGTGTCGGGCTGGGTGACCAACCGCGGCGACGGGGCGGTGGAGGCCGTCTTCGAGGGCGACCCGGACGCGGTCGCCGCGCTCGTGGAGTTCTCTCGCGAGGGTCCGCGCGGGGCCGAGGTGGAGCAGATCGAGGTGACCGAGGAGCAGCCCGAGGGGCTGAGCGGGTTCGAGATCCGCTAGGGCAGGTTCGCCGTGAGGCTGAACTGGCCGCTGCCCGACACGCGCGTGACCTGGAGGGTGAGCGTGCGGACGCCGCAGAGCGTGCGGATGCTGGTGGTGCCTCGTGCTCCGCGCGCGATCGTCTTGCCTCCCGACAGAACCTGGAGGCGGTAGTCGGCCTTGGCGGGAGGCGTGAGCGTGAAGCTCACGCTGCCGTCGAGCGGGGTGAACACCTGGAAGCTCTGCGTCGGCGCCCGGCCGCCCAGCATCCCGCTCAGCGGGCACCGCGTGCGGGCCGGTCCAAGGCTGGAGCACGTCCTGGCGGATCGCCATGTAGGCGCCCTGGTCGGGCAGCATCAGCGCGCTGTAGGGGAACGGAACTCCCGGGGTACTGCGAGTCCGCGTAGGACTCGGCGAAGGCCTCGCTCGGGTCGTTCCAGTAGTTGGTGGCCACGCGCCGGTCGCGCGTGCGCGTGCACACCTGCTCGTACGTGAACCAGTTCTTCGGGCCGGTGTCGTAGGCGTCCCAGGGAGCGTTCGAGCGGCTGAGCTCGATGTGGTGGCCGTACTCGTGGGCGATCAGGAACTGGAGCGGCGGGTTGCTGTTGCCGCTCGTGCCGGGCACGTACATCGTCTGGTTGTTGCCGTCGTAGCACGCGAGCGCGCCGCTCCCGCAGAGGCTGCCCTGGATCTGCTTGGGCGAGGCGATGAACACCCGCAGGGTCCTCAGCTCGGCCCCGTGCATGAGGCTGCCGAGGAAGGTCACGTAGCCCTGCTCGACCGAGGCGCTCGCCTTGTAGGCGGACGACACGTCGACGGGGATCGAGATGCCGTCGCGCGTGCTGAAGCGTGCGCTCGCGGCGTGGGCCTTGACGGTCCTGGCCGCGGCGGGGCTGGCGGGCGCGCCGATCACCGCGTCGCGCACGTTCGGCGCGAACACCTGAGCGGTGCTCTGGAGCGCCACCGGGCGCAGGGGCTCGAGCGCGAGGCGGTGAGCCTGGGCAGGGGCGACCCCGAACGCGAGTGCGAGGGCGGCGGCAAGGAACGGCAAAGTGACCCTAGGGCGCATGGGCACGGACTTCATCGGCCTTGCCAGGCCGTCGCTGGAGTTTCAGCGCGGCGTGCTGGACGCTGCGAACTCGACCGTGGGCTCGAGCGCCACTTCGGTCGTCAGGCTGTTGGCGATGTAGCAGTGCTGGTGGGCGAGCTCGACGAGCTGCCGGACGCGCTCCTCGCTCGGCCCGGGCCTCAGCACGATGCGCGGTCGCAGGACGATGCGGGTGACCCTGACCGGCGGATCGTCCTCGGGCATCTCGCCCTCGGCATGGTCCTCGTACTCGATCACCTCGAGGCGCGCCTTCGCGGCGACGTGGAGGAACCAGAGCAGCTGGCAGGAGGAGGCGGCCATCACCAGGAGCTGCTCGGGGTTGAGCTGGGAGGGGTCGCCGAGCGCCTCGCCGGTGGTGAGCGTGAGCGCCTGCTCGGCGGGCGGCGCCTGCGCGGTGTGGGCGCGGTCGTAGCCCTCCCAGCCGAGCCCGGTGTCGCCGCTCCAGTGGCAGCGGGTGCTGTAGCGGTGAGTGGACACGTGCGGAGATTGTCGCGATCGCGCTCCGGAATCGTCACGCGGGCGTGCCCACGCGTCACGGGCCGCCGCGTAGCGTCGCGAGGGTGTTCGACGGCATCGACAAGGGGCGGCTCGTGACCTACGCGGCGGCGGCCCTGGTCGTGGTGGCGCTGGTGCTGCGCCTGCACGCGCACGGATCGCGGGCGGCCCCGGCCGTAGCGGTCGACCTGCCCACGCGGGCGGCGCCCACGCAGGCTGCCGCCGCGCCTGCGCCTACCCGGCAGCTGTACGTCGACGTGGCCGGCGCGGTGCGCCATCCCGGTCTCTACCGCCTGCCGGCCGGGTCGCGCGTGGCCGTGGCTGTCGAGCATGCCGGAGGGCTCACGCGGCGCGGCGACTCGACGGGAGTCAACCTCGCGGCGCCGCTCCAGGACGGCCAGCAGGTGATCGTGCCGGCGCGAGGCGCGGTCGCCGCGCCGGTGGGCGGCTCGGCGCACGGGGCCAGCGCCCCTGGGCCGATCAGCCTCTCGCAGGCGAGCGAGGCCCAGCTCGAGGGGATCGACGGCATCGGCCCCGCGCTGGCCGGGCGGATCATCCAGTACCGCGAGGCGCACGGAGGCTTCCGCTCGCTCGACGAGCTGCGAGAGGTCTCGGGCATCGGCGACAAGCGCTTCGAGACGCTCGCGAAGGCCCTGCGGCCGTGATGGTCAAGGGTGGTTTAGTCGCGCGATCGATAGGGGATAACGCGAGTACCTCAAACTAGGGATGGCAGTAGGACGGCAGGGAAGTCGCCGTCAGGGGGGGCAAGGAAGTCCCCCAGCGGCTCACAACCTACGCCCCGGATGGTGGTCCGGGCGGAACGAATAAGGAGAGACAGGATGCTCTTGGTTGAGCGGGGTAGTCGCTTTGCCGGTTTGTGTTGCGGCGCTTGTCACGCGTCCATTCGACCTGGCGATCGCATCCTTCTGACCTACAGGCAGGGCGAGCCGCGCGCGATCCATGCGCACTCGTGCGCGATCACGCGGGCGGTGGCACAGCAGCCCGTTCTTCTCCGGGCGGCGTAGGGGAGACGTTTGTAAAGACTTTTCGACGCACCTGACGCGTTTCGGGGGAAGCACGTCTGGAAGCGTTGCGCTGGGGGGCGCAAGCTGCGCGGGTGGGAGCGCGCAGGAAGCCATACCACGTAGGGCTGGCGGCGTTCGTAGGGGGGTTGCTGTGTTGCGGGGCACAGCAATCCGCCACGGCGCTCGCCGCCCTCGTGGTGGGCATCGGTCTCGCACTTCTGAGGGCACCCGGGCTCGGTCTGGTCGCCGCGGCCCTCGTGATCTGCGGCTCGCTCGTTGGCGGCTGGCGGCTCCACTCGATCGACGCGCCGCAGCGCTCGCTGCACGCCGGCGCCTCGCTCTCGGCCCGCGCGTACCTCCTGGAGCGGCCGCGCTTCTCCCGCTTCGGCTCCTCCGCGGAGCTGAAGCTCGTGTCGGGTCCCGGCGCGCGGCGCGCACGTCCTCGCGCGGGTGCCGGCGTCGCTGCGTTGGCCATACGCCGTCGCGCCGGGCGCTGAGCTGGAACTCGCGGGGCTGCTCGAGCGCCCGAAGAAGAGCGCGGGTGACTCGTTCGACTACCCCGCGTATCTCCGCCGCCGGGGTATCCGCTTCGAGCTGGCCATCGAGCGGCTGCGGGCCACGGGAGCGCGGCGCGGCGGGGTCGCCGGGATGGTCGACTCGCTGAGGCTGCGCGCCGAGCGCGGGCTGGCGGCCGGCCTGTCGAAGCGCAACGGCGACCTCCTGAGCGGGATGGTGCTCGGCGAGGACCAGCGCATCGGCGACGACGTTCAAGACGACTTCCGCCGCTCGGGACTTGCACATCTACTCGCGGTCAGCGGGCAGAACGTGATGCTGCTCGGGGCGCTTGCTCTGCCGCTCCTGTCGCTGGCCGGCCTGGGAGTGCGGGCGCGACTGGCGGGCGTGGGCGCGCTCGTGGCGCTGTACGTGCCGCTGGCCGGAGCCGGCCCGTCGCTGCAGCGCGCCGGCGCGATGGGCGCGGCGGGGCTCGCGGCTGCCGCCGCGGGCCGCCCCGCCTCGCGCTGGTACGCGTTGTTGCTGGCGGGCGCGGCCACGCTGATCGTGAACCCGCGCGTGTCGGGCGACCCGGGCTGGCAGCTCTCGTTCGCGGCGGTGGCGGGCATCGCGCTGCTCGCATCGGGCATCCGCCGGCAGCTCGGTGGCCTGCCGCGGCTGCTCGCCGAGGGCGTGGCGGTCACGGTCGCCGCTCTGCTCGCCACCGCGCCGCTGCTGGCGTTCCAGTTCGGCACGGTCCAGCTGGTGGCGCTGCCGGCCAACCTGCTGGCGCTCCCCGCCGTGGCGCCGATCATGTGGCTCGGGATGCTCCAGGCGGCGCTCGGCGGCCTGGGCGGCCCGGCGCTGGCGCTCGCTGCTCCGCTCGGCTGGATCGACGGGCTGCTGCTCACCTACCTGAGGGGCGTGGCCGGCTGGTTCGGCGACGCGCCTCACGGGCAGCTCGCGCTTCCGCTGCGCTCGCCGCTCCAGCTCGCGTTGGCGTATGGGCTCGTGGCCCTCTGCGTGCTCGCGCTACGAGAGGTCATGCGGACGAGCGCGCCGCGCCGGCTCGCCGGCGCGGCCGCATGGCGACGGCTGCCCGGGGAGCGCAGGCTCGCGCTCGGGGTGTGCGGAGCCGTCCTGGCCGGCTTCGCACTCTGGCGGCTCACCGGCCCGCCGGCTGCCCCTGGCGCGCTCACGGTCTCGTTTCTCGACGTCGGCCAGGGCGACTCCACGCTGATTCAGGACTCGAGCGGCGCGGCGGTGCTGTTCGACGGCGGCCCGCCCGAGGCACGGGTGGCCCGCCTGATCCGCAACCTCGGCGTGAAGCGCCTGAGCGTGGTGGTGGCCACGCACCAGTCTCGCGATCACCAGGGCGGCCTACCGGAGGTGCTCGCGCGCTTCCCGGTCGGCCTCTTCCTCGATGGAGGCGATGGCACGCGCGACCGCGCCTTTCGCGGCCTGGAGGCTCAGGCCGACGCCAGGCACGTGAGACGCGTCCAGGCACTGGCGGGCGACACGCTGCGGGTCGGCGGGCTCACGATCCGGGTGCTGGCGCCGTCTCCCCGGCCCACCGGAACGCCCCCGGGCGACCCGAACCTGCGCGCGGTCGTGGCCGTGGTCAGCGAGGGCGGCTTCAGCCTCTTCCTGTCCGCCGACGCCGAGAGCCCGGCGCTGCTCCCGTTGGCCCTGCCGCGCGTCAGCGCGATGAAGGTACCCCACCACGGCAGCGCCGATCCCGGCTTGCCACAGGTGCTGCGGCGGCTGCATCCGCAGGTCGCCGCCATCGAGGTGGGGCGGCACAACCTCTACGGCCACCCGCGCGCCGGAGACCCTCGCGGCGCTGCGCGCCGCCGTGCCTCACGTCTACCGCACGGACCGCGACGGAACGATCCGGCTGACCGTCGCACGACGGGCGGATGAGCGTCCGCACATCGCGCTGAGCGTCGGCCGGGCGATCTCCTAGACTCGCCGCGGTGGCGGAGCTCAAGCCCATCTACGTCGTCGCGGGGGACGACGACGCGAAGATCGACGCCTGGCGCGGGCGGCTGAGGCGACGCGCGGAGGAGGAGGGTGGCCCAGGGGCGCTCGAGTCCTTCAACGCCGCCGAGTCGAGCCCCGAGCAGGTCGGCGCCGCGCTCGCCACGCTTACCTTCGCCACCGGCACCCGCTATCTGCTCGCCGATGCCGTGCAGTCCTGGAAGGCGGGCGAGCTCGAGCCGCTGGAGCACGCGCTCGCCGACATGCCGCCGGACACGGTGCTGGTGCTGATCGCGCGTGGCAAGGCGCCGCAGAAGCTGGTCAAGGCGGCCGAGAAGGCCGGGGGAGAGGTTCGCTCCTACGACTCGCCGAAGCCCTGGGAGATGCCGAAGTGGGTGGTCGAGCGGGCGCGCGAGGAGGGCCTGCGGCTCGACTCCGAGGCGGCCAAGGCGCTGGTGGCGAGCATCGGGCACCGGGCAGCAGCGGCTGGCCCGCGAGGTGGAGAAGCTCGCGATCGCCGCGTACCCCGAGGGCACGCTCAGCGCAGAGCAGATCGAGGAGCTCGCGCCGCTCGAGTCCACCCGGCACGTGTTCGACCTTGCCGACGCCCTCGTGGCCGGCGAGGCGGCCGCGGCGCTGTCGATCTCCGAGCAGCTGCTCGAGCGCGGTGAGCACGGCTCGAAGCTGATGTTCGCGATCACGCGCCGCCTGCGCGAGGTGCACAAGGCGTCCGCGCTCCTGGAGCAGGGCGTGCCGGAGGCGCAGGTGGCCTCGGCCCTCGGCGGACCGCCGTGGGCCGCGAAGAAGACGATCGCCCGGGCGAAGGGCGCCGACCGCGAGCTGCTCGAACGAGCGCTGTGCACGTTCGCCGACCTCGAGGTTGATCTGCGCGGCGGCGGCACGGGCGGCCTCGACGAGGACACGGCCTTCTCGCTGGCGCTCACGCGAGCGGCGGGCTAGAGCACGGCCACGCGGCCGCGAGCAGCGCCTTGCTAGCTCAGGCGGGAGAGCAGGTGCGCGGCGCGCGCCTTCTTGCGCGCACCGTTGTTGCGATGCAGCGCGTGGCGCTTCACGGCGCGGTCCACGCGCGAGACCAGCTCGCGGTGCTCGGTCCCGGCCAGGTCGGCGTCGCCGGCCTCGACCGCGGCCTCGAGACGGCGGAAGTAGGTCTTGATCGCAGACGTGTAGCGGCGATTCTCGAGCCGCTCTCGCTCCGCCCGATGGATGCGCTTTTCTTGTGAGGCGATGTTGGCCATAAGAGACACAAGCCGCGGCTTATCCCCGCGACGGCGGCCTACTATAGCGGCCTCGTGCCGGCTCGAAGAAGCGACGTGACGCCGCCTGAGCGGCCCGCCGGCGCGACCGAGGCGCCCGCGGCTCGGCGGCGCCGTCTGGCCCTCAGCACGCTCTTCTTCTCGGCCGCCACCGGAGTCTCGCGGATCGCCGGACTGGTCCGCGAGATAGTCGCCGCGAGCTACTTCGGCGTGACGGGGCCGATGTCGGCCTTCACCATCGCGTTCCAGGTCCCCAACCTGATGCGCGCGCTGTTCGCGGACGCCGCGCTGCAGGCCGCCTTCGTGCCGGTGTTCACCGAGCTGCTCGAGAAGGGCCGCAAGCGCGAGGCGCTCACCGTGGCCTGGAGCATCTTCTCGCTGATGCTCGCCGTGCTGGGCGCGCTGACGCTCTTCTTCATGCTCGCGGCCGGGCCGATCATGTCGCTCGTCACCCCGGGTTTCCACGACAACCCCGAGCTGCGACACCTGACGATCCAGCTCGCTCGGATCATGTTCCCGGTGGTGCTGCTCCTGGCGCTGTCGGGGGTGATCGTCGGGATGCTGAACTCGCTCGAGCACTTCAGCATTCCGGCGCTCACGCCGGTGATCTGGAACCTGATCATCATCGCCTCGCTGGTCTTCCTCACGCCGCTGTTCCAGGCCGGCGAGCGGGTCTACGCATACGCGATCGGCGTGCTGGTCGGCACGATCGTGCAGTTCCTGCTGCCGCTGCCGTTCCTGTTCAAGGCAGGGGTGCCGTTTGCGATCAAGTTCGAGTGGGGCAACCCGCACGTGATCAGGATCCTGAAGCTGATGTTCCCCGTGACGATCGCGCTCGGGATGATCAACTTCGATGCCCTGATCAACTCGTTCTTCGGCACGCTGGTGAACAACCAGGTGCCGGCCGCGATCGACAAGGCCTTCCGCATCTACCAGCTGCCGCAGGGGCTGTTCTCGGTGGCGATCGCCACGGTGGTGTTCCCGACAATGTCGCGGCTCGCCGCCCGCGGCGACATCGCGGGGCTCAGGAGGACGATGGCCAGCGGCGTCCGCCAGATCCTGCTCACGCTGATCCCGGCCGCGGTGATCATGATGGTGCTCGCGACGCCGATCACCCGGCTCGTCTACCAGCGCGGCGAGTTCGGGCCCGGGGCCACGCACCTCGTCGCCACGGGCATGTTCTGGTGGGCGCTGTCGCTGCCGGCGCAGGGGGCGAGCCTGATGTTCTCGCGCACCTTCTTCAGCCTCCAGCGGCCGTGGATCACCACCGCGCTTGCGTTCGCGAACATGGCCGTGAACGCGCTCGTCTCGCTGCTCCTCTACAAGCCGTTCGGGCTGGGCGGGGTGGTGGTGGGCTCGGTGGCCGGCACGCTGGTGATGGCCGTCTCGCAGGGAATCCTGCTGCGCGCGCCGCTGGGCGGCATCGAGGGATCGCGGACGCTCATGATCGCGGCCAGGATCTCCGTGGCGTCCGTGTTTCTCGGCGCGGTCAGCTACTTCGTCTGGCTGGGGCTCGACAAGCTGCTGGGGCACTCGCTGATCGGGCAGATCGTGAGCGTGGGCGCGGGGATCAGCGCCGGGATCTACGTGTACGTGCGGCTGGTGCTGACCATGCGTGTCACGGAGGCCCACCAGATACGGAACCTGCTGTTCGGGCGCCAGCGTCGAACGCGCTCCGCCTAGCATCTGAAGCGTGAGCGCTCCCGCCCGCAACATCCGCAACTTCTCGATAATCGCGCACATCGACCACGGCAAGTCGACGTTGGCCGACCGCATCCTCGAGATCACCGGCGCCGTGGACGCGCGCAAGCACCGCCCCCAGCTGCTGGACAAGATGGAGCTCGAGCGCGAGCGCGGGATCACGATCAAGGCCCAGGCCGTGCGCGTGGAGTACACGGCCCGCGACGGGCAGACCTACCGCCTGCATCTGATCGACACGCCCGGCCACGTGGACTTCACCTACGAGGTCTCGCGCTCGCTGGCCGCCTGCGACGGCGCGCTGCTCGTGGTGGACGCCGCCCAGGGCGTGGAGGCGCAGACGCTCGCCAACACCTACCTGGCCGTCGACGCGGGCCTCGAGCTGATTCCCGTGCTCAACAAGATCGACCTTCCAGGCGCCGAGCCCGAGCGCGTGGCGGGTGACGAGGCCCTCGAGCACTGGAACGATTGGTAAGGGCCAGCATGGCCGGTGCAGTGCCATGCCGGTGCAGCACCATGACCATGCTCGTATGCGCACGATGCTCCACGTTCGCGTGGTGAGCCCGGCCGCGCTCACCCGCCAGCCGCAGCCCGATGAAGGCCGCGGTGCGCTCCGGCCGGAGATCGCCCCGGTGTGAGGAAGTGTGTGGAGGCGGGAATCCGCCAGGGCGAGACCTACGCGCCGAGCCCTGACAGCGGTCACCTCCGGCGGGTGATGCCCAGCCCTCGCGGTACCCCGACCATGGCCTGGTGACTGCTGAGCACGGGATCAGCCCCGACGAGCGAGCCGAACTCGAGCGCCTCCGCGCCGAGGCGGCTGAGGTTCGCAGCAAGCAGGCCGCGAGGCTCCTCGCCATCGGCGCTTCAGCTGGCGGACCCTCGTTTCCGTCCTGCTCATTGTGCTGGCTGCGTCCTCGCCCCGGTGGCCGTCTTCGCCCCGGGCGGGCGGCGAAGTCTCCAACACCGACCGGTGGGTGGCGACCGTAGAGCCGCTGATTCATCACCCGGCGATCCAGAACGTCCTGACCGACAAGATCACCACCGAGATAACCAGCCGGCTCGACGTGACCGGGGTGATCAACCGGGCTTCAGCCCAGCTGGACAGCAGGGGCCTGCCCGGATCGTTCGCTGCTCACGACGTTCGGCCCGCAGATCGACGGCGCGGTGACCGGCTTCATTCACAGCACCGTGCACGAGGTGATTACCGGCCCGGCGGTGGCCAGGCTCTGGGTCCAGGTCGACGCGGTCGCGCACCAGGCGCTCGTCAATGTGCTCTCCGGTGATAACAACGGCACCATCAGCACGGCCAACGGCGAGAACGTTCTGAACCTCGGCCCCTTCATCGACCTGGTCGAACAGAACCTGGTCAATCGCGGATTCTCGCTGGCCAGCAATATGCCGACGATCAGCCCAACCGTGGCCCTTTTCCAGGCGAATGATCTCGGGAAGGCCCGGCCGGATACCGGCTGATCAGGGCCTGAAGATCGTCCTGCCCATCCTGGTCCTGCTGCTGCTCGCCGGCGGCGTGTTCGCCGCCCGGAACGCCTGCGCCCTGATGGGGGCTGGCCTCGGCCTGGCCGCGTCCATCTGGTACTCGCCATCGGCTTGCTGATCGGCCGGAGCATCTACCTCGGCGGCGTTCCGCCCAGCGTGCTGCCCGCCGATGCTGCCGCCGTCGCGTTCGACGCAATGGTCCACTTAATCAAGATCACGCTCCGGCTCGTGCTCGCGGTGGGGCTGGTCGTCGCCATCGGGGCGTTCCTGGCCGGTGCCTCAGCCGGCGCCGTCCGGACCCGTTCGGGGCTAAAGTCGGGAGCGGGCTGGATCCGGGAGTTCGGCGAGCGCCGGGGAGTGTCCACCGGCCCGGTCGGCACCTGGACGTACGGGCACCGCAAGGGCCTCCGGTCGGGTCGCTAGCGCTATTTGCTCTCATCTTGTTTTTGGCCAGCCCGCGCGCCAGTCGTGATTGTGCTGGCCGTGTTCTGCTGGTGGTTCTGGGGCTGATCGAGCTAATTCGCCGGCCCGCGAAACAGCCGCAAACTGCAGATCAGACTTGACCAGGGCCGGAGTGGCCGGCCATCAGGCCAGGTAACACCGAGAAAGGATTGTGGGATGACTGCGCCAACCAACGTTAGAGGTCCGCGAGAAACCAAGGGCCTGCTCGGCGCCTTGGCCGCGGCGACCCTGACCTGCTGGCCGCGGGCCTGGAGATACGGGCAAACTGGCAGGCCAGAAGCGGCCTCGACGCCCGTGGCTACGCGCTGGTCAAGCTGGCCGCGCTGATCGCGCTGGACGCCCGCCCGCCTGCTGCATGTGGCAGGTCGCCGACGCGCTCGCCGAAGTGCCACCCCGGAGGACATGCTGGGCGTGCTGATCGCGATCGCCCCGCAGGTCGGCCGGCCTAAGCTGGTGGCGGCCGCGCCCGAGCTCATGCTCGCGCTGGGCCTCGCCCTGCCCGACGGCATGTAAGCACGGCGATAACGAGGAGGCAGAGATGCTCAGGCGGAGACGCCCGTTGCTGCGCGCGGCTGCGGTAGGCGGCGGCGCGTACATGGCCGGGAAGGCCCATGCCCGGAACCGAGCCGAACAGCAGCAGGCCGAGGACGACCAGAACGCCCGTATCGACGACGTGCAATACCAGCAGGCGCAGCCCCAGCAGGCTAGCAGCCTCCCGGCAGGCTCCCGCCCCTGCACCGGCTGGCGTCGATGACCGATCAGCTGAACCACTTCGCCGCCCTGCATCAGCAGGGCGCGCTAACCGACGACGAGTTCACCGCCGCCAAGGCGAAGCTGTTGGGTGGCTGAAGTCGCAGTACTCCGCGTCGCCGGACGGAGCGCGCGGAGGGACGTCTCGAAGAGTCCAGCCGGCCGCGGACGACCTCGGCTTGCCGCGGTTGGGGGCCGCCAGGAGCCCGCTGGGCATCCATGGCCGAGCGGGCTGCCTGCAGTGAAACGAGTGTGTCCGCGATCCGGGCGCGGTCGCCGTCGTCCGGGACCGCCTCGCGCAGCGAGTAGACTCCTGCGTGAGGTCGTCGGCCCGCCGCTGGATGTCGGCCCACCGTCCGCCCGCGTCGGAGCCGCAACTGGCCCGGCGATTCCGCGACACCCATTGCGTCGTGCAGCGCCGAGCCCTTCGCGTAAGCGTCGATCAGCCGGGATTTCCAGTCGGCGGCGGTCGCCGAACGACGGCGTGACGCATGGACGATCCATCCGGTCAGGGCGGCCAGGACGGCGACGCCCAGCAGGATCCAGGCCCAGATAGGGGTGGAGCCGGAACTGATTCGGTCCCGGTGGCCGTCGGCGAGGCAGCGGCGCCGGTGGCTCGGCGGAAGCCGTCACCGTGGCGGTCGCTGTCACCGTCGCCCTCGGCCGTGGGCTCAGGGTACTGGTCGGTGGGATCGAGGGCCCGGTGGGGGTCTCCTGCGGCGAGGCGGTGGCCGTGGCGGCCTTGCTGGCCAGATTCCCGGCCGCGTCCTTGACGGCGCTCCGCATCCGGCCGCCAGGCGTCCGGTCGCCAGGATGACCGCCGGAAGGAACCATCCTTTCATGAAAGACCGCATGTCCTCCCCCTTCTGTGCTGGCTATGGGCGTTGATGATCATTTGTGTGGATGTCCGCGCCGCGAATCGGGTGGCCGGAGACCAGCGAGGCGCTCAGCTTGACTGTCTTTACCGCGCTGGTCGCGCCCGCCTGCAAGGTCAGGCCAGTGATAAACACGATGAGGCC
>CAVSNA010000007.1:0-11530 GCA_963729205.1 uncultured Thermoleophilaceae bacterium | reverse complement strand
CGCGAACACGAGCGCGAAGGCGGCCAGGGCCTCGGCCCCGGCGCGTCGCCAGAGGGGAAGCGAGTGGTCCACCGCTCAGGCCCCCGCGACCAGCTTGTCGGCGAGCTCTCCGGGCAACCCGGCCTCGCGCACCTGAGCCGCGACGGCTGCCGCGTCGTAGGCGACCCGCTCGATCGTCGCGCGCACCCCGTCGCCGCGCGCCTCGAGGACCGCGAAGGCGGCGCGCGGGTCGCCGTCCTTGGGCTTGCCGACGGAGCCGCAGTTCACGAAGCGCACACCGCCGAAGTCGTGTACCCACGGCTTGTGGGTGTGACCGAACACGAGCACGTCGTCGCTCTCGGCGGCCGCCAGCCGCTCGTAGAGCGAGGCCGGCTTGTCCTCGAACAGGTACTCGTTGACCTTGCGCGGCGAGCCGTGGACGAGATGCACCGCTCGCTCGCCGACCGCGAAGTGCAGGTCGAAGGGCAGCTCGCGCATGAAGTCCTTCGACCGCTGGTCGGTGTGCACGAGCGTCCACTCGACCGACTGCTGCCCCAGCTCGCGGTCGTGCGGGGTGATGTAGGCACAGCCGCAGTCGTGATCGTCGCGTGCGATCGCGTGGTCGTAGTTCCCGTAGATCGTCGGGATTCCGCGCCCCCGGATCAGCGCGCAGACCTCGTTGGGATGCGGTCCGTAGCCCACCAGGTCGCCGCCGCAATGGATCCGCTCGATACCGAGCTCGTCGATCCGGGCGAGTGCCGCCTCGAGTGCCGGGAGGTTGGCGTGAATGTCCGTGATCACGGCGACCCTGTCCACGGCACGGCATCGTATCGATTGACATCTGTCCATTCAATCGATATACGTGTATCGATGACCGTCGATCTGGAGCTCGTCCCCAAGCAGAAGCGCGCGGCCGGAGAGCCCTGCTGCGAGCCGGTGGTGTACCCCGACGTGGAGCGCGAGCAGGCCGCGCGCATGGCCGAGGTGGCGAAGGCGCTCGGCGATCCGATCCGCCTTCAGCTCGTTGACGTCCTGCGAAAGCATGCGGGCAAGGTGTGCGTCTGCGAGCTGGTGCCGCTGTTCGACATCTCACAGCCGACCCTCAGCCACCACCTGAAGAAGCTGCGCGACGCCGGCATCGTCGATTCCGAGCGGCGCGGCCTCTGGGCCTACTACTACGTGATCCCCGACGCCCTGGAGGAACTGTCTTCATGGCTGACCTGACGGAAATCCGCGAAGCGGTTCGCGAGCGCTACGCCGCCGCGGCCACGAGCGCATCGGGCTGCTGCAGCCCCGCCGACCGCGAGGGCGTGTTCGGCTCCGCGCTCTACGACGAGTCCACAACCGAGCAGGTTCCCGACGCCGCTGTGAGCGCCTCGCTCGGTTGCGGCGTGCCGACCGCGGTGGCCGATCTCAGCGAGGGCGAGACCGTGCTCGACCTCGGCTCAGGCGCCGGCGCGGACGTGCTGATCTCCGCTCGCCGCGTCGGTCCGAGCGGAAGGGCGATCGGGCTCGACATGACCGACGAGATGCTCGAGCTCGCGCGGGCCAACGCCGCCGCCGCCGGCGTGGACAACGTGGAGTTCGTGAAGGGCTACCTCGAGGACATGCCGCTGGCGGACGCCAGCGTGGACGTGGTGATCTCGAACTGCGTGATCAACCTCTCCGGCGACAAGGCGAAGGTCCTGCGCGAGGCCGCGCGGGTGCTCCGCCCCGGTGGCCGCCTGGCCGTGTCCGACGTGATCGCGGATCCGGATATGGACGAGGAGACACGCGCCGACATGCAGGCGTGGACCGGCTGCGTGGCCGGCGCGCTGACCGACGAGGAGTTCCGGCAGGCGCTGAGCGCGGCCGGCTTCGCGGAGATCGAGATCCGCGAGACGCACCGCGTGCACGAGCACGCCGCCGCGGCGATCGTCCGCGCGCGGCTGGCCGCCTAGGCCTTCCCGACCAGCAGCCGGCCCTCGCTCGTCGCCCTGATCGCGCGCTTGCCGAAGTCCTGGCGCGACACCGAGCGCATGATCTTCAGGCTCCGGTGGGCCGGGTCGGGCACCGGCACGCCGGGCCCGTCCAGGTGCACCGAGGTCCACTGGCCGGCGAGGAGCCGGCCCTTCTCGTCGATGGTCAGCGACAGGATCGCGCTGTCGCCCAGCACGCCGTTCAGCCCGAGCGTGTGCGAGGCCGCGAAGTTGCCCAGCGAGTAGGCGATCAGCCCGCGGCGGTAGCGCTCGATCCCGCGCACCACGTGCGGGCCCGAGCCCAGCACGAGCGACGCGCCCGCGTCGACCGCCGCGTGAGCGAAGGCGCGGGTGTTGCCGCGGTTCTCGCCGAACGCCACCTCGTCGCCGAACGGCGTGTGGGTCTGGTTCGCTCCCTCGGCGCCGGCGTGCATCAGCACCACCACCGCGTCGGAATGCTGTCGCGCGCGGGCGATCAGCGCCCGCGCCGCGGGGATGTTCGTGAGGTTCGCGGCCCAGCCGTACGGCGCGAAGCCGACGAAGGCCACGCGGATCCCGTTGCGGCGCATCACCGTGATCTGCCCGGGCTGCCCGGTGTGGGCGATGCCCGCGCGATCGAGCGCGGCGAGCGTCTGCGACTGCCCCACCGCCCCGTAGTCGAAGGCGTGGTTGTTGGCCACGTTCATCAGATCGAAGCCGGCGCGCCCGAACACGCGCGCGTAGCTCGCGGGCGCCTGGAACGAGAAGCAGTTCGTCGAGCCCGGCCCGCACTTGCGCGTGCCGCCGCTGCCGAGCGTGCCCTCGAGGTTGCCCACCGTCAGATCGGCCTGCAGGTCCGTCTTCACCTTCGCGAACAGCGAGCGGCCGCCGTCGGCCGGCAGCCCGTCGCTCGCCGACAGCGCCATGTCCCCCACCCACGTGAGCTGGAGCTGCGGCGGCGGCGCGGTGGCCGCCCGAGCGGCCGCGGCCGGCAGCAGCGCCAGGGCGGCGGCGAGGGCCAGGGTCGTGAGGGCGCGGCGCTGGTGCTTGCTCTCCATGCCGGAGAGCTAGCCGAGCATCTTCAGCGACACGTCCCAGAGCCGCTCGGCGTTGCCGGGATCGAGCGCGTAGGGCGCCACCCCGTTCCCGCCGCCCTGGAACACGACCTCTCCCTCGTTGCAGTCCTCGAAGTAGCGGCCGCCGATGCCGTCGAGCAGCGCCGAGGTGGCGACCAGGACGCTCGTGGAGGCGCCCTGCTCGATGGTCTTGAACCTGTAAGCCCCCGAGGCCCGCAGCTGCTCCCGCACGGCGGGGTCCATGTGCCGCGAGAGGTTCGTGTCGGCGATGGCGCCGGGGTGAACCGCATTCGCCGTGATCCCGTCGCCGCGCCAGCGGCGCGTGGCCTCCACCGCGAACAGCACGTTGGCGGTCTTCGACTGCCCGTAGGCGAGCCAGGGGTCATATGGGCGGAACGCGAAGTTGATGTCGCCGAAGACCACCGGCGAGCGCAGGTGCCCGCGCGAGCTGAGCGACACGATCCGCGCCGCACCGGCGCTCGCCAGCGCGTCGTAGAGACCCAGCGCGAGCGCGAAATGCCCGAGGTGGTTGGTGGCGAACTGCAGCTCCCAGCCTTCCTCGGTCAGCTCCAGCTCGGGCAGCGCCATCACCCCCGCGTTGTTCACGAGGATGTCGAGCGGTCCCTCCCATGCCGCCACGAAGGCGGCGATCGAGTCCCGGTCCGCCAGCTCCAGCCGCCCCACGCTGCACGTGCTCGTTCCCGGTGCTGGCCGTGATGGCCGCGGCGGTCTGCGCGCCGGCATCCATGTTGCGCACGGCGAGGGTGACCTCGGCGCCGGCGTCCGCCAGCGCGCGTGCCGTCTCCACCCCGATCCCGGACGCCGCTCCGGTGACGATTGCCCGCTTGCCGCTCAGGTCGATGCCCTCGATCACCTCCGCGGCGGTGGAGTCCCACTCGAAGGGTGTCGTGATCCGTGCCATCGGCGTCAGGCCAGAGCCCGCTCGATCTCGGCCGCCTGAGCCAGCACCGAGCTGTTCGACGTGCCCATCAGCTGCAGCCCCACCGGCACGCCGGGAGCGACGGGCAGCGAGAGCGCGGGTGTGCCGATGTAGTTCGCCAGCCGGGTGTTCGCGATCATCCTCGGCGCCAGCGTGGGGTCGGCGGCGGCGTCGGCCACGGTGGGCGGCAGGGTCGGCGCCGTGGGACCCACCAACAGGTCCACGTCGTCGAGCAGCTCGCGCACGCGGCGAAGGTGCACGTCGCGCTCGTCCAGCGCAAGCTGGTACTCGGCCTCGGGTATCGCCGCGCCCTTCTCCAGGCGGTCGCGCACGTCCGCTCCCAGGTGGGTCGCCCAGCGGTCGCGGCTCGACGCGTACGTCATGGCGGCCTCGCGGAAGAGGACGACGGTGGTGAAGTCGAAGACCTTGCTCACGTCGGCGAGCTCGACGTCCTTCAAGCGGTAGCCGCTCGCCTCGAGCGAGCGCAGGGCCTGATCGAGCGCGACGCCGACCTCCGGGTCGGCGTCCTCGACCTGCCGGCGTATCAGCCCCAGCGTGCGTCCGCCGCCGTTCGCCGCGTCCGGAGCGGCCAGCACCGCGTGCGCACGGGCGACGTCATCCACGTTGCCGGCGAGCAGGCCGACGTGGTCCATCGACGGCGCGAGCGGAAGCAGGCCGTCCACCGGGTAGGTGCCGTAGGCGGGCTTGAAGCCCACGACCGCGCAGAGGGCCGCCGGAACCCGGATCGACCCTCCGGTGTCGGTGCCCAGCGTGAGCCGCGCCGAACCGTCGGCCACCGCGACCCCCGAGCCCGAGCTCGATCCGCCCGGGATGTGCCCTGGCAGGCGCGGGTTGTCGGGCGTGCCGAGCGCGTTGATGCCGGTCGCCCCGAACGCCAGCTCGTGGAGCGCCACGCTGCCGAGCACCAGCGCGCCCGCGCCCCGCAGCGCCGCCACCACGGCGGCGTCCTCGGCCTCCGGCTCGGCGTCCTCGAACAGCCTGGAGCCACCTCCGATCGGGAGCCCCGCCACCGCGAAGAGATCCTTCACGCCCAGCGTCCAGCCGGCGAGCGGCGCGTCGGGGTCGACCTCGCCGGCCGCGCGGCGCGCCTCCTCCGCCAGCACGTTGACCCACGCCCCGCCCTCCGTCGCGGGCCGGGCGAGCGCGAGGGCCTCGTCAACCGTATGCTCCGCATCGAGGCGCACGATCGGCCAGCGTACAGGCGACTGCCGCCCAGCATCGGAAACACGGCCAAGGACGGTTCGAAGACATGCTCGCCGCGCGCAGTGATCCCGTTTTTGATTCGCTCGACTGGCAGCGGGCGATCGCCGGCGCGATCGCCGAGGCGCGGGTCGACACCGTGGTCTACATCCCGGACGCGCGCCTGCGAGGAATCGTCTCCGCGCTCGACGGCCCGGCCACCCGGATCCTCACCCGCGAGGAGGAATGCATCGCCTACGCCAGCGGGCAACTCGCGGTGGGACGCCGCGCCATGGTGCTGATGCAGTGCTCGGGTCTCGGCAACGCGCTCAACGCGCTCGGCTCGCTCTCGATCCCGTACGAGCTGATGCCGCCCATGGTGCTCTCGATGCGCGGGACGCTCGGAGAGGGCAACCCCGCGCAGGTGCCGATGGGGCGCGCCACGCGGCCGATGCTCGAGGCGCTGGGGATCCAGGTCTTCCAGCTCGACGATCCCGACGCGGCCGCCGCGACGATGGCCGGCGCTCTCGAGCTCGGCTTCAGGACCCGCACGGGAGCCGCCGTGCTGCTCGGCGCAATTCTCGGAGGTGGACGTGAACGCGACTGAGGCAGTTGCCGCCGCCCTCGAGGCGACGCCGGACGCGCTGGTGGTGGCATCGCTGGGCACCGCCGTCTCGGCGGTCCGCTCCGCCAGCGACGACGGACCGCACTTCTACATGGGCGGCGCGATGGGCTGCGGCCTCGGGATCGCGCTCGGCATAGCGGACGGGGTGCCGGATCGCACGGTGCTCGCCGTGATCGGCGACGGCGACCTGATCATGGGCGCGAGCTCTCTGTTCTCCCTGAGCGGGCTGCGGCCGGCGAACCTGCTCGTGCTGGTGCTCGACGACGGGCTCTACACGATCACGGGCGGGCAGTCCGTGGTTGCCCCTGATGCTTTGGCTCCGGTGGCGGCGGCCCTGCCCGGCGTGGACGTGGCGGTCGCTGCCAGTCCCGCCGACGTGACCTCGGCCCTGAGTGCGTCCGCACGCCCGGGCGTGGTGCTGGCCGCGATCGACGATCCCGAGTGGCCGGGCCCGAGCCCGTTCGTGAAGCCGCACGAGGTGCTGCGGCGGTTCGCGCTGGCGGTGGAGGGCCGGGCGGACTGACGCTTACACGACCGCAGAGGCCGCCGCCGCCCCCGCCGCCGCCTCGAGCTCGCCCTCGGCGTCGCCCACTGAGCGCCGCCGGCGAATGAGGATCACGGCGACGGCTCCGGCGACGAGGTAGGCGGCGAGGACCAGCAGAGACTTCGTGATCCCGTTGCCGTCGAAGTAGATCGTGTTGCGCACCGCGGTCGTACCGGCGCCGGCCGGCAGGTAGGGACCGAAGGTGCGCCAGAAGCCGGGCAGATACGCCGACGGCACCGTGCCGCCCGAGGCCGGGGCGCCGAAGATCACGAAGAGGACGACCACGACCAGCGTGCCCGCCGCTCCGAGCACCGTCTGCAGCGCGGACGTCGCGAATGCCACGGCCATCATCACGAGGGTGAAGAGACCCCACAGCACGAAGAACTTCGAGGTCGGAATGGCGCCGATCAGCGGCCCGGCGAACGTGTCCGTGAGGAGCGCCCCAAAGACCGCGACGATGGCCAGCGCCGCGAGGCGCCCGTGCCGCGTCGCCGATCCGCCGAACGTCATCGCGATGGTCGACGAGAGGTAACCGCCGACGACGAGGGCCATGACCACGAGGAACGAGACGGTCCCGCCGGCGTCACCTCGCGGTAGTGCGTGAACCTGAACGACCTCGATCTTCTGGCCGAGCGCGGCCGCCCCGGCGGCGAACGCGTTGCTGAGCGCCGAGGCGCCGGGCGCGCTCGCGGCGGGAGCCACGATCAGCCTCGTTCCAGCCGGGCTCGCGATGAAAGCCGCGTCGACCTTCCGCTGATCGATCGCCCTCCGCGCGGCCGCCTCGTTCGGGTACTGCGTCACCTTCAGGGAGAACTGCTTGGAGATCGCGCTCGGCAGCGGAGACGCGCCGACGACCCCGAGAGCGACGTTGTGGGGCCTCGGATCGTGAAGGGCGCCGACGTAGGAGAGGACGAACGCCGCCTGCACGAGCAGCACGACGGTGAGCCCCAGGGCCAGCAGCGGGACCCTCTTCAGTCGCGGCTGCCCGGCTGCCTCCGATGCGCTTTCGTTAGTCGTGATGCGGCGAACGTAGAAGCGACGACCAGGATCGGCGTCGTCCAGACAGGGTGATGTTTGCCGACGTCAAACCGGTGTTCGCTCGATCCAGAACGCGCCCGGGGCAACGCGAGGCCCGAACGAGGGGATCGAACGGCGAAGCCGGTCACCATCCGCGCGCGCGAGAGCATGCGCGCCGAGAACCACACGGAACTGGCGATTGAAGATGAGGAACGCCTGCAGCAGGTACTGCTCGGCCCAGAGCCGATGCTCATCCACGATCCATGCCTTCGGGTACTCCCACGGCAAGAAGATGTCGTGGAAATGGACGAACACACCCTCCGCCACGTTCGGGAGCAACTCCAGAACGATCCGAGTCACGTCGCCGCCCGCCTTCACGGTGTGGGTGGTGTCGACGAAGAGCACGTCCCCGGCGCGGAGGTCGGCCAGATCCGCGGCGGTCACATCCTCTGCGCGACGGGCCACGACCGTGACGTCACGGAGGGGGTCAAGGTCGGTGGCAGTCCATGGAAAAGGGTCGTAGGCGACCTGCTCTCCCTCGGCGTCCTCCTCCCGGTTCTTCGCCAGCGCGGCGTGAATGACGTGGGTCGAGCTGCCCGACCCCAGTTCAACCACCCGCCCGGGCTTCAACCGCCGCAGGATCCCGTAGAGAGACTCGGCGTCCACCGACCCGTACGTTTCGTTGTCGAGATAGAACCCACCGCCTGTTCGCTCGCGCGGCGGCTGGAACTCCGACAGGAACGGCACCAGATCTGACTCGAGGAAGCGAAATTGCGCCTCGACGTCGAACACAATGCCCGGCATCCGGATCGGTTCATCCCAATGAGTCGAGGCGAGCCGCTCCACGTCGGGCAAGGGACTGTAGAAGTCTCGCCTGATCAGCTCGTAACCTCGCGCGGAAAAGGCCCGGGAGAGACTCGCGAGGGCAGTGCGTCGGAGCCGTCTCGCGGCCCGTTTGGGCATTCCCATTCGCTGCAAGCCTAACCCGTGGCGCTCGTCGTTTCGGCGTATGGTTTGAGCCATGACGACGCTCGCCAAAGACGCAACTGTCCTCGTCCGCACGGAAGGACCGGCCGCGTTCATCACGCTCAACCGGCCCGACAAGCGCAACGCCCTGAGCCTCGAGCTGCTCGAGGAGCTGCTGGGCACGCTTCGTCGGGTCAGCGACGAGGACGGGGTGCGGGTCATCGTCCTCGAGGGCGCCGGCCCCGCGTTCTCCGCCGGCCATGACCTGGGCGAGATGACCGGCCGGGAACTCGCCTTCTACCAGCAGCTCTTCGACGTGTGCACCGAGGTGATGGAGACCATCCACCGGCTGCCGCAGCCGGTGATCGCAAAGGTGCACGGCATCGCCACCGCCGCGGGCTGCCAGCTCGTGGCGGCCTGCGACCTCGCCGTCGCTGCCGACAGTGCGAAGTTCGCGACGCCGGGCGTGAAGATCGGGCTCTTCTGCTCGACGCCGATGGTCCCGGTCTCGCGCGCGGTCGGGCGCAAGCGCGCGCTCGAGATGCTGCTCACGGGCTGGCCGATCGACGCCGCCACCGCGCTCGACTGGGGGCTGGTGAATCGCGTCGTGCCGGAGGATCAGTTGGAGGACGAGCTCGCTGCGCTCGTCGAGGCGATCGCGCGCTCGAGCCCGCTGACGGTCGGGATCGGCAAAGAGGCCTTCTACTCCCAGATCGAGCTCGACGAGCACCGCGCCTACGACCTGGCGAAGGCAGTGATGGTGATGAACGCCCGCGCCGACGACGCCCAGGAAGGCATGTGCGCCTTCCTGGAGAAGCGCCCGCCGGAGTGGCGGGGGAGCTAAGAGCGCTCTCCCGGATCAGCCCGCTTCGACGCGGGCCTTCAACTCGCCCGGCCGCGCGTTGACGAGCATGCCGCGGATGACGCCCTCCAGGGGACCCCGGATGAGCATCCCGAGGACGCGTCCGGGGTCGCTGTCAAGCGTGTAGGTGGCCCGTGTGCGCCCGTGGCCGAGGTCCTCGAGGGTCCATGAGCCCTCGACGGACTTGAGATCCCCCTTCTCCTGGACCCACGAAAGACGGGTTGGAGGGTCGTATCCGAACCGCACCTGGGTCTTCACGTGTTTTACCTTGATGTCGTTCTCGGTCTCTACGAGAGTCGGGCGACCATCGCCGTCGCGCTCCAGGGCGACCATCGCCACCAAGCCACCCTGCCACTCCGGCGCCGTGAGGACATCCTCCACCACGGCCCACACCTCGCTCAGTGGGGCGTTCACATCTTCACTGGCGCTACCGCCCATATGGCCCACCGATGCCTCCTCACGAAATGCTGCGGAATGGAGAGCCGACCGTACGCTCTTCGGAGCGGCCGATCATCCGGGGCCGCTACGGAAGCCGTCGTCGGATGACGGCGGAAAGTACGGACGCCGGGCAGCACTATCGGCGGATGTGCCGCTCCGGGCAGGGGCGGATGCTCCGTTGTCATGAGTGGCCAGCAGATGTCCAACGCCGACGCCGCCTGGCTCCACATGGACCGCCCCACCAACCTGATGGTCATCACGTCGGTGATGTGGTTCGAAGAGCCCCTCGATCTGCCCCGCCTGCAATAGGTCGTGAGCGAGCGCCTTGTGAAGCCCTATGAGCGCTTCCGCCAGCGGGTGGTGGAGTCGCACCTGCCGCTGCGCACGCCGCACTGGGAGGACGATCCCGACTTCGACCTGGAGCGTCACATCCACCGCCGTTCGCTTCCGGCGCCCGGCGGCGACGCCGAGTTGCAGGAGCTCGTGAGCGAGCTGATGTCCACACCGCTCGACCGCTCTAAGCCGCTCTGGGACCTCTACATGATCGACAACTACCGCGGTGGCTCGGCGATGGTCTCTCGGATGCATCACTGCATCGCCGACGGGATCGCGCTCGCGCGCGTGATGTTGTCCCTCACCGATGAGCAGGCGGACGCTGGGATCGCCTCGCCCCGCCCCCGCCGGACCGCCGGCCGCGGGCCGGCCGGCGAGCTCGTGCACCAGGCACATCGGGCGACCACCACGGCCACACACGCCAGCGGGGCGGTTGTCCACGAGGGCATGGACATGCTCACGCACCCCCGCTCGAAGATCGCACGCCTTGCCGGGGAAGCGGCACGAGACGCCCGCGCGCTGCGGAAGCTCCTGCTCATGGGGGCCGACACGAATGCCGTCTTCAAGGGGAAGATGCGCGCTGCCCGCCGCGCGTCCTGGTCCCACGAGCTCGACCTCGACGAGGTGAAGGCGATCGCGCACACAAGCGGCACGACCGTTAACGACCTGCTTGTCACGGCGCTCACGGGCAGCCTGCGCGACTACATGCGCGAGCAGGGGAAGCCCGCCGACCTTGTGCGGGCATTCGTGCCGTTCAATCTGCGGCCGCTCGACAAGCCACTGCCCTCCACGCTCGGCAACGACTTCGGGCTCGTCTTCCTCACGCTGCCCGTGGGGATCAGGAGCACGCGCGAGCGGCTGGTCGCCGTCAAGACGAGATGGACGCGATAAAGGATTCCGCCGAGGGCATGGTGGCCTACGGGATCCTGGGTCTCATGGGACTGACGCCCCACGAGGTCGAGAAGCTCGCGATAGACATGTTCGCCGCCAAGGGCAGCATGGTGGTGACCAACGTGCCCGGCCCGCGACAGCCGGTCTATCTCGCCGGCGCTGAGCTTCGCGGCGTAATGGTGTGGGCGCCGATGTCGGGCAGCGTGGCGATCAGCGTGAGCATCCTGAGCTACAACGGCCGCGTCAGCGTCGGGGTGATGTCGGATGCTGGCCTCGTGCCGGATCCAGAGCGGATCGCCCGCGGCTTCGAGCGTGAGCTGCGCAAGCTGCGGCGGCTGTTCCCACCGGACGGGAAGGCCTCGGGCGCCCCGAAGCCAGTCCGGCGCACTCGGCGGAAGCGGCCCCCGCTGCCCGTGCGGCGATAAGTAACCCTGCGAGGGGGTCGCGCGGGGGCTACGCCTAGCGGGCCTCGAAGCCCGCCGCAGCAGCCCGGCGATCTCCGCGATCATCGGCATGCGCGGGTTGGTGCGAATGCTCGGATCCTCGAAGGCGGCGCGGGTGAGATCCGGCAGCGCGGTCTCGAACTGCTCGCGGGTGATGCCCACGTCTGCGAGCGAGCGCGGCATGTCCACCGCGGCCAGCAGCTCGTCCACGGAGGTGAACAGCCGCTCCCGGTGCTGCTCGTCGCTGTGACCCCCGAGACCGAGCACCCAGCCGATCTG
>CAVSNA010000006.1:0-147564 GCA_963729205.1 uncultured Thermoleophilaceae bacterium | reverse complement strand
CGTGCCCCCAACCTGGAACAGCGTGGTCTACGGCGGGATGCTCGTAGCCGGCGTGGTGGTGGGCGCGCGGCTGATGACGCTCAGGCCGGCGCTCAAGGGGCGGCCGCATGAGCGCGGCCGTGGCCACCATCGGTCGCGTCCAGCGGCGTGCTCCCGTGCTGCAACTCGTCGCGCTCATTGCGCTGTTCATCTACGGCGCTGCCACGATCAGCGGCTTCTCGGCCAGCACCAGCATCCGCTCAATGCTCGTGCTGGCGTCGCTGCTCGGCCTCGCCGCGCTGGGGCAGACGATCGTGATGATCGTCGGCGGCCTCGACCTGTCGATCCCGGGCTTCATCGTGGCCGGCGCGATCCTCGTCAGCCAGCTCTGCGGCACTCGCCATTGGAGCTTCGTGCCCGCGTTCGCGCTGATCCTCGTGATCGCCGCGACGATGGGCGCGATCAGCGGCTGGATCTGTCACCGCTACCGGATCCAGCCGCTGATCGTCACCCTGGGCATGGGCGCGCTCGCGTCGGGGGCTGCCTCGCCTGGACCGGCGGGAAGCTCACCGGCTCGGCTCCTGCCTTCCTTTCCAACCTCACGCCGCAAACGGCACGACCTTTGGCCTCAGCGTGAGCCCGGTGGTGGCGATCTGGGCGGTCGTCGCGATCATCGCCGGCCTCGTGCTGCACCGCACCGTGCCGGGCCGCCGCCTCTACGCTACCGGCGCCAACCCGCGCGCGGCGCAGCTCGCGCGCGTCAACACGAGCCGCGTCTGGACGCTCGTGTTCGCTGCAAGCGCCGTCTGCTCGGCGATCGTGGGGGTGCTGCTTGCGGGCTTCGCGGGCGCCGACCAGTCCCTCGGCGACCCGTACCTGTTCCAGGGACTCACCGCCGTCATCGTCGGCGGTACCACGATCATGGGCGCCCGCGGCGATTACACCCACACCGTGCTCGGCGCCCTCATTCTCACCGAGCTCACAACCATCTTGGTCGGCCACGGCTACGACACGGCCGACCAGCAGATCATCTTCGGCGTGCTGATCCTCATCGTCGTGGCCGGTTACGGCCGCGACCGCAGACTAAGGGACACGATCTGATGAGGCGGCTGCCGTGTTCAGACCCCAACAAACCGTGCGCACGCGCACACAACCTCACTGGAGGAGATCACGTGAGAGGGAAGACCCGCAGCTTCGTGCTGCTGCTCTGCGCGCTCTGCGCACTGTCGGCAGTCGCGTTTGTAGGAACGGCTTATGCCGCCAGGAAGTCGCACAAGGTGAACATGCTCGGGAAGGGTGGGCAGGTAGGCGTCAAGCTCCACTCGACCTACACGGGCACGCCGTTCGGCACGTGCAAGATGACCGGCACGCTCGTCATTCCGAACACCACCCAGCACTGGAACTGCAAGGGCGGCAAGTTCACGCTCACCGGCTTCGGCAAGACCGGTGCCGCCAATGACGCCAAGGGCACCTGGAAGATCACGAAGGGATCAGGTACCGGGAAGTTCAAGGGCATCACCGGCGGCGGCACGTTCGCCGGCAAGCTCTCGACCGGAACCTTCCGTTACAAGGGAACCGCCAAGTATTAGAGGGCTAAGTGCGAGGGGTCGGGCCGTAGCCCGGCCCCTCTCGCTGCCCAAGCCATGAACTTCACGCGCTCAAGGACAACCCAGCTCGCGACCGCGCTTGCAGTCGCCTCCACCACCATCGCCGTCGCGGCCTGCGGCGGTGGGAGCGGTTCCAGCTCGAGCAGCAGCTCAGGCGGCGCCAAGATCCCCGCGTACGCACAGAACTTCAAGCCGCCCGCCTCCGGCTGCGGCAGCTACAGCGCGAAGGCGCCGGCCGACCCGGACGGCGTGGTCGCCGGCCTCGACGCGGCGCACCAGCAGGCGCTCGGCGGCTACGCGAACTTCCCACAGTCCACCGTCAAGGTGCTGAAGAGCGCGTGGGTGAACTGGAAGCCCACGCATCCCGGCCCGTACACGATCGCGGTGTCCTGGAACCAGCTCGTCAGCGACTTCCAGGTTCAGATTGTGAACTCGATCAAGAAGTACTTCGGCCAGGACAAGAACGTCAAGCAGCTGATCATCAAGACAACGGGCAGCACGCTCGATGTCGGCCAGCAGCTCCAGCAGTACAACCAGCTGGTGCAGGCCCATCCGGACCTGATCATCCTCGAGACGCCTTCTCAGGACTCGTTCGACGGGCCGGTGCAGCGCGCGAAGGCGGCGGGGATCCCGACCGTCACGCTGCTCAGCCCCGTGCCGGTGGACGGCGCTGTGAACGTCGACGGCAACAACTATCTCGATGCCGCGCAGACCATGTCGTACGTTACGAAGGTGATGGGCGGCAAGGGCAGCGTGGTGGAGGTGCGTGCGCTCGCCGGCGCCGCCGTGGACAACCAGACAAACGAGGGCTGGGACGAGGTCGTCCGCAACTGCCCGGGGATGAAGGTCGCGGGCGAGATCTACGGCGGCTTCTCTGAGAGCCTCGCCAAATCCGAGACACTCAAGTACCTCGCCACGCACCCGCAAAAAATCGATGCTGTGACCGCGTTGGCCGGCGAAAGCGTGGGCACGTTGAAGGCCTTCCAGCAGACGGGCCGGCCCATCCCGCCGTTTGCCGAGGTGGGCATGGACAAGGGCTTCCTCGGCTACTGGAGGCAGAACCAGTCGACCTACCACGCGTCGTCGACGAGCCTGCCGCCGGTCCCCGCCGCGCGTGCGCTCCACGACGTGGCCATGCGGATGCTCGCCGGGCAGGGCGTGAAGCTCAACACGCTCGTGGCGGAGAACCCGGTGATCACGGACGCAAACCTGGCGGACTGGTCGGAGCCGACTTGGAACATCAACACGCCCGGCACCGTCTCCGGTGACCCGCAGAGCTTCATGCCGTCGACCTTCATCAACGACTTCTTCAACAATCCAGCACCCCTGGGGTGATCGATGACCATTGCCACTCGCACAATCCCTCGCGCCGAACACGTCGGCAGCCTGCTGCGCCCGAAGCGCCTGCTTGACGCGATCTCGCAGGTGTCGTCGTTCTCCATCGACAACGCGCGACCGACGGACGCGAGCCTCGACTTCGCGAACGCCGACCAGGACGCGGTCCGCGAGATCGAAGACGAGTGCATCCGCGAAGCTGTGGCAAAGCAGGAGGCCGCCGGTCTCGACTGCGTCACCGACGGCGAGTTCCGCCGCGTGTTCTTCATGGGCTCATTCGACCAGGCAGTGCGCGGCTTCGCTCCCAATCACGAGCAGACGATCATCTTCCGCAACGACAAGGGCGAGTCGCTCAAGGTGGAGGGCCGGCCTATCGTGGCTCAGCGGCTCGAGAAGATCGCGAGCCCCGGCGCAACCGAGGCGGCGTTCGTCGCCGGCCTGACCGAACGGCCGGTGAAGGTCACCTTCCCGGCGGCCTCGTCGATCGCGAACCCGATGATGTTCCGCCCAGGCGTGACGGACAAGCACTACTCGAGCTTTGAGGAGATGGCGGGTCACGCGCTTCAGATCCTGCGCGAGCTGATCGACGAGGCCGTCGCTGCTGGCGCCACCTACATCCAGCTCGACTACCCCGCCTACCCGCTCATCGCGGATCCACAGTTCAGCGCCCAGATGAAGGCGATGGGCGCGGACCTCGACCAGATGCTCGAGGGCGCTGTGATGGCGGACCGGATGATCGTCGAGGGGCTACCCGACCACGTTCGCACGGCCATCCACCTCTGCCGCGGCAACCTGCGGGGCATGTACATGGTCAGCGGCTCGCTGGACCCGGTGGCCGAAGCGTTCTTCTCGCTGCCGTACGACTCGTTCCTCGTGGAGTGGGACGACGCGTCGCGGATGGGCGACTACTCGGCGCTTCGCCACGTGCCGGAGGGGCCGGTGGTGGCCATGGGAATCATCTCGACGAAGAACCCCGAGCTCGAGTCCGAGGACGTGCTGCTGTCGCACCTCGAAGAGGCGGGACGCTACCTCGGCACCGAGCAGCTCGCCCTGTGTCCCCAGTGCGGCTTCGCCTCCGAGGCGGGGGGGAACGAGGTGGACGCCGACACCCAGTGGCGCAAGCTCGAGCTGGTTGCCCGCGTCGCCGACCGCGTGTGGGGCCGCTGAGCTTTCTCACGCCGGCGCGCCAAGACTGTTCCATCGGCCCGCGTTCACGCCGTGAGTCGAGAACTTGGGCCCGTAGCGGACACACCGCCCGAGTAGCTCTTGTCAAAGAAGTTCTCACGACGCCGAGGCGCGTGCAGAGCGTAACGCCATGCTCACGAAAAGGCCCGCACTTGCGGGCCTTTCCTACGATGCGGATGAGAGGACTCGAACCTCCACGGGGTTTCCCCCACACGGACCTGAACCGTGCGCGTCTGCCAATTCCGCCACATCCGCGGGCGACGGCGAGGATAGCTGACGGCTACGTGGTCGAACCGACGGTCACCCGTCGCCGGGGGCGCGACAGATCAAGCTGATCAAGGACGCAGGGTCGAAGCTTGCTAGTGGCAAGCCGAGACCCGAGGACGCCGAGCAGCGCAGATATGGCGCGTCATCCGGAGGTCTTGGAGCCGCGCTTCAGGTAGGTCCGGAAGACCTTGTCCCAGTACGGGGCGCTGATGCCGAAGCCGCCCGTGTCGTCCTGGAAGTGGTGGCGCATGTGGAGCTCGCGCAGGAGCCTGCCGGCGCGCGTGCTCGGGTTGTGGTGGTGCAGGTGGTAGTGGATCTCGTCGTAGATCACGTACCCGGCCAGGAAGCCGGCGGCGAAGGCGTATGCCGTGGGCGTGCCCATCACCACGATGAAGAGCACCACGAACACGGTGGCCAGCGGCACGCTGACCGACGGGGGCATGACCAGCCGCATCGGGTCGTTCGGATGGTCGTGGTGCACGCCGTGGATGATCCAGTGGAGGCGCGCTCCGAAGCCCTCCTCGGGCTCGAAGTGGAAGATGATCCGGTGGATCCAGTACTCGCAGAGGGTCCAGAAGAGGTAGCCGCCGACCGCCCAGGCGATGATCGAGAAGGGGCCGAGATCGTTGACGGCGGCGAGCACCGTGAAGACGGCGACGGCGGGGACGAACAGGAGGATCGGGACAACCGGGTGGACCCGCGAGAGCTTGTCCAGCAGGTCGTTCTCGAACATGCGGGGCGAGGCACGCAGCACCTCCGTCCGGCGCACCTCGGCGTTGCTGCTCTCCATGGTCTGGATGGTAGCCGCCAGGCTGGAGCGACACCAACGGAGCAACGTGCCTCGCAGGGGCCGCGCCCCGGGCTGCGTCACACTGCCCGCCGGTGCCCACGGCCTCGCTTCTCCTGGCGCTCTCTGCCGCGTTCGTCCACGCCGGCTGGAACCTGATCCTCTCGCGCGCGCGCGACCCTCAGGCGGCCACCGCGTTGGCCGCGGCGCTCGGTGCGATCGCATTCCTCCCCGTGGCAATTCTGACTTGGAACGTGAGCTCCGCGGCGCTGCCGTATGCGGCCGGCTCGGCCACGCTAGAGCTGGCCTACCTCGCCCTACTGGCCCACGCCTTCCAGGCCGGCGAGCTGAGCGTGGTGTATCCGGTGGCCCGGGGATCGGCCCCGATCATCATCCTCGTGGTCAGCGTGGCGGTGCTGGGTACGGCGCCCTCTGCGCTCGCGATCGCGGGGGTGTGCCTGATCGGTGGCGGCGTGATGCTTGTTCGCGGCTCGGCCGGTGAGACGGGGCCGCTGGAGTTCCGGCTGGCCCTCGCCATCGCCGCCGCGATCGCCTCCTACACGCTGCTCGACAAGGCCGGCCTGCGACACGCCGACGCGCTGCCGTATGTCGAGCTGGTGGTGGCGCCGCCGGCCATCGCGTTCGCCCTGCTGGTGGGCTACCGGCGCGGTACCGGGACCCTGCGAGCGGAGCTGCGCCCCGGGACGTACGTGTCGGCAATCGGCATCTTCGGGGGCTTCGCGCTGGCGCTCACGGCGCTCAAGCTGGCGCCGAGCTCGTCGGTCGCGGGCGTCCAGGCGATGCGCGAGACGAGCGTCGTGATCGCGGTGGTGCTGGCCAGGCTGCTCTTGGGGGAGCGCGTGACCAAGGGCCGTCTCGCGGGCGCCACCGTGGTGGTGGCCGGCATCGCGGCGATCGCCGCCGGCTGATGCGGGTGCGTTCGCGGACCTCGGCCGCTTCGGCCCGGCGTCCGAGGTCCGCGGCCGCGGCTACGGGACGATGATCACGATCTCACCCCCTTCACCACGCGCTCCGTCGCACGATGTAGATGAGCTTGTTGTGGACCGACTCGTCCGGCTCGTCGCTCATGCGCACGCCCGGGGACTGGCCGTGCACCGCGACGCACTGGAGCCCGGCGCGCTCGAGCGCGCGCAGCACGGTCGGCTTCGGGTAGTGGCGCTGCACGTGGCGGCTGCTGGCGCGCCGCCAGTACGGACCCCGGCCGGTCGAGAACGCCTCGATTGTCGCCGTGCAGAGCGAGCCCGGCTCGCAGTCGGGATCCGCCTCTCCGCGCCAGCAGAAGAACGCACCGTCCTCCTCGTGCGCGAACACCGTGCTGAAGATCGAGCGGTAGGTGTGCAGGGTGTTCGTGTCGAAGACGAGCAGCCCGCCGCGCGCGAGCTGCGAGCCGATGCTCGCGAGCGCGGTCACCAGCTCGCCCTCGTCGAGCAGGTAATTCATGGCATCGTCGAGGCAGGTGATGAGGTCGAAGCGCCCGAGCGGGGGCAGCGCGCGCATGTCGGCGACCACCACCCGGGCCCGCCCGGCCACCTTCCGCCGCGCCTCCTCGACCATCGCAGGGGAGATGTCGCAGGCGGTCACCTCGTAGCCGCGCGCGAGCAGCGGGAGGAAGCTCTTGCCGCTGCCGCAGCCGACGTCCAGCAGGCGGCGGCCGGAGAGGCCATGTAAACGCGCCAGGTTCTCAACCGCCGTGAGCCAGCGCTCGTGATCGTAGGCCGCGGTGAAACGGTCGTAAAGTGGGGCCAGCGGCTCGTAGGCGTGTAGCGTGGCGGTGCCGCTCGGATCGGCCTCGCCTGGGTCGGCGAGTAAGACGCGTGAGGCTTCCATTCCTCACTAAAGACCCATGCAGTGCGTAGGATCGTTTCACTAATGCTCCATGTTTCAGCCAACAGTGCGCGGCGAGATCGATTTGCCGCTTCCGGACGGGCAATGGGACTGGCCATTGGCGCGTACGCGCTGCCTGCGCGAGGCGCTGCGCGTGCTGCGACATCGGGAGGATGCCGAGGAGGCCGTTCAGGAGGCGATGATCCGCGCGTGGCGCTCGCGAGACGCCTGCCGTGTCCCCGCCGCCCGCACCGCGTGGCTGCTGCAGATCACCAGGCGGGAGGCGTTTCGGGTGGCGGAACGACGCAATCGAGTCCACGATAGAGAGCTGCCGGTCTCGTCCGATCAAGAGGTCTTGTCCGTGCTTTACTCAGAGTTCGACCGGGTGGAGAGCCGTGTCTCCTTCGACCAGGCCCTGGGTCTTCTACAGCCTCACGATCGGGATCTCGTGCGCTTGCGCTACGCCGACGATCTGACCCAGGCACAGGTCGCGGAGAGACTGGATCTGCCCGAAGGCACGGTTAAGGTGCGGCTCCATCGCGCTCGAGAAAAGCTAAGGAAGGCATTGGAGGAAATCGCTTGAGGACTCTGCATGACATCAACGATCCGCGTCTCGTAAAAGCGCTCGCGCACCCGCTCCGGATCCGCATCCTCGCGATCCTCGAGGACCGCGTCGCGAGCCCTTCTGAGATCGCGGAGCAGCTCGACGCGCCGCTCGGCAACGTCAGCTATCACGTCCGGCAGCTCGCGGAGCTCGGGCTGATCAGCCTCGTCAGGGAGACCCCCGTGCGCGGGACGCTCGAGCACCACTACAAGGCGGAGATCCGCCCGCGCATCACGGACAAGGCGTGGAGCCAGGCGCCCGACATCGTGAAGCACGCCACCGTCAGCGCCACGCTCGCGCAGATCGGCCAGGGCGTGAACCGCGCCGCCGGCCAGGGTGGGTTCGGCAAGGACGACGCTCACCTCAGTCGCATCCCGGTGGTGCTCGACGCAGACGGCTGGAGCGAGATCGCGGGCGAGCTCAACTCGATGCTCGACCGCGTGGAGAAGATCCAGCGCGCCAGCGGCAAGCGCCTGATGAAGAGCGATCACCAGGGCGAGCTGCGCGGCGAGCTCGTGATGATGCTGTTCGAGGCGGCCGACGAGCCGGCGCGGTCGCGGGCCGCGCAAGCGGCGCACCACGCGGGGCACCAAGAGTCGCGCGCGCGCCTAGCGCGGCAGTACCGCTGGGCCTTGCACTCCGCTCAGCGTTCCCAATATAGTGAGGAAATCCTGACCTTCTGACCTTCGGCCGTCAGAGGAGAGACGCTCATCCCAACGGTGACCCAATTCGTCTGCCCGACGTGCGGCGCAACGCTCTACAGCGCCGCCCCGCTGACGAAGTGCTCCTGGTGCGGGACTCCCGCTCCGGTGGACCCGGACCCGGAGCCGGACGGCGAGCGCGAGGAGAGCGGCGAGGGGGAGTAGGCGCCCTCCCGGGCTCGCCTCCTACTATGCAGCGCGTGGAGACTCGCGCGCTCGGCAGAACCGGTGTCCAGGTAACCCCGCTGTGCCTCGGGGCGATGATGTTCGGCGGTTGGGGCAATCCCGACCACGACGAGTCGATCCGCATCATCCACCGGGCTCTCGACGCCGGCATCAACTTCATCGACACGGCCGACGTCTATTCGTCGGGCGAGTCCGAGGAGATCGTCGGCAAGGCGCTGGCCGGCGGCAAGCGCGAGGGCGTGGTGCTCGCCACCAAGTTCCACGGCTCGATGGGCGACGATCCGAACCACGCGGGCAACTCGCGCCGCTGGATCATTCAGGAGGTCGACAACAGCCTGCGCCGGCTCGGCACCGACTGGATCGACCTCTACCAGGTGCACCGGCACGACCACTGGATCGATCTGGACGAGACGCTCGGGGCGCTCACGGACCTGGTGCAGGCCGGCAAGGTCCGCTACATCGGCAGCTCGACCTTCCCGGCGCACGTGATCGTCGAGGCGCAGGTGGTGGCCGAGCGGCGCGGCCGGGAGCGCTTCGTCTGCGAGCAGCCTCCCTACTCGATGCTCGTGCGCGCGATCGAGACCGACGTGCTGCCCGTCTGCGAGCAGTACGGCATGGGCGTGATCCCCTGGAGCCCGCTCGGCGGCGGCTGGCTGTCCGGCGGCTACCGCAAGGGACAGGACCTGCCGCAGAGCAGCCGCGCTTCCCGCATCCCGCAGCGCTTCGACATGGCGCTGCCCGAGAACCAGCGCAAGCTCGAGGCGGCGGACGCGCTGGGCGCCCTCGCCGACGAGGCCGGGATGAGCCTGATCGAGATGGCGCTCGCGTTCGTGATACAGCACCCCGCCGTCACGGCGCCGATCATCGGCCCGCGCACGATGGAGCAGCTCGAGAGCCAGCTCGGAGCGGTGGACGTGACGCTGACGGACGAGCTGCTCGACAAGATCGACGAGATCGTCCCGCCGGGCACGAATTTCAACCGCGCGGACAGCGGCTACACGCCGCCGTCGCTCGCGTCGGCCTGGCGCCGGCGCCGCGGGCAGCGACGCGGCTAGGGGGCCACGGCGACCGCCGGGTGCTCCTTGGCCCAGGCGACGATGTTCTTCGACTCGGCGATCGCCTCGCCGTCGTCGGTCAGCAGCACGGGCACCCAGCTCTTGCCGGTCAGCTCCTTCGCCGCGCGGCGCCCGGCGGTGTCGTTGAACACGTCGGGCAGCGGCGCGAAGCCGTAGGACTTGATCACCTCGGGCTCGTAGCCCGCGTCCTTCAGCGCCACGTAGGCGTTGCGGCAGGGGTGGCCGCCGGGGCGCCACGGGGCCGGGAAGGTCCCGTAGCAGACGTACAACTTCATCCATCCTCCTTTGGTCGGGTCAGCCAGTCCGCCGCCACCTGCCAGGCCTTCGAGCGCGGATCGATGTGGGTGCGGTGTCCGCCCGGGACGGGCTCCACCAGCTCCACGTCGTCGCCCGCCCGTGCGGCCGCCTCGGCGAACTTGAGGCTGCGGATCAGGGGAACTGTCTCATCGTCTTCCCCGTGGACGAGCAGGATCGGGATGCGGAGCGGCACGAGCTGCATCGGGTCGGCCAGCGCGTAGCGCGCGGGCACCTCCTCGGGCGTTCCGCCGAGCAGATCGTGCGCGGCCCCGGCGGCGCTGAGGTCGCAGGGGGCGGCCTGAGCCGCCACGCGCCGCAGCGCCACGCGCGAATCCCTGCGCGCGGCCGCCCAGAGCGCCAGCTGGCCGCCGGCCGAGTGGCCGACCACCGACACGTCGCCGAGGTCGAGGCGAGGGTCGCCCAGCTCGGCGAGCTTGTCGATCGCGGCGGCCACGTCGTCGAAGGTGGCGGGCCAGCCGCCGCCCTGCCGGCGTCCGATGCGCCTGTACTCGATGTTCCAGGCCGCCCGGCCGCGGCGCGCGAGGTCGGCAGAGACGGCCTTCGACACGTTCTTGCCGTACTTCGCCCTCCAGAAGCCGCCGTGGATCACCACGGTGACGGGATGCGGAGCGGGCGCACGGGGGAGATACAGGTCGGCGCGCTGGGAGCGGTGCGGCCCGTAGCGATGGCGCTCGGGGCGCGCCGAGGAGGTCGAGGAGGACTCGCGTGGTCGACGGGATCGGCGAACTCTACGGCCAGCTGCGTCGCCGGCGGCACACGGTCCGTAGCCTCCGTTGGATGACTCGTACCAGCCGGCGCGCGGGTCTGGCCGCGCTCTGCCTGGGCGGCGTGCTCGCCGCCTGCAGTGGGGGAGGCCACAAGGCCGCCGCGGAGACCGCCACCACCACTTCCGACTCCGCTTCGGCGTCCGCCACTGCTCCGGCCACCGAGCCGGCGAAGCGCGTGACGATCCCCTGGTCGCGCTTCGGCTACGACGCGGCGCGCACGAGCCACTCCCCGAGCGGGCTCAGCGCGGCGCAGGTGCGCAGGCTCCGCGAGCGCCGCGTGGGCATCCCGGGCACGGTAGACAGCTCGCCGATCTACCTCGCGGGCGTGCGGGTGCGCGGGCGCACGCGCAATCTCCTGGTGATGACCACCACCTACGGACGCACGCTGGGGCTCGACGCGGCAAGCGGGGCGCTGCTCTGGACCTTCAGCCCGTCGTCCTACTCGAGCCTGGCCGGCACGGCGCAGATCACCACCGCCACGCCAGTCGCCGATCCAGGCGGTGGCTACGTCTATGCCGCTTCCCCGGACGGGTTCATCCACAAGCTGCGCGTGGGCGACGGCAGTGAGGTGCGCTCGGGCGCGTGGCCGGCCTCGGTGACCCGCAACCCCGCGCACGAGAAGATCGCCTCGGCGCTGAACCTCGACGGCCGCTACGTGCTCGTGACCACGGGCGGCTACATCGGCGACATCCCGCCCTACCAGGGCAAGGTGCTCTCGATCGACCGCACGAGCGGCCGCGTGGTGCACGTGTTCAACTCGCTCTGCTCGAACCGGCGCCAGATCATCAACCCGAGCAGCTGCTCGGCCCAGGAGTCGGCGATCTGGGGCCGCGCCGGAGCGGTGGTGGACCCGACCACGCACGACCTGTACGCCACCTCGAGCAACGGGCCGTTCGACGGCAGCGTGAACTGGGCGGACACCGTGCTGCGGCTCTCGCCCGGGGTGGGCAGGCTGCTGGCCCACTACACGCCGCCGAACCAGCAGCAGCTCGAGGCCCAAGACGGCGACCTCGGCTCCACGGCGCCCGCGCTGCTGCCCGACCCGAACGGCGGCAGCGCCACCCGCTACCTGCTCCAGGGCGGCAAGGACGGCGTGCTGCGGCTGCTGTCCGCCTCCTCGAGCTTCTCGGGGGTGAGCGGCGCCGCGGGGCGGCGGCTCGGGGGAGAGCTGCAGACGCTGCCGCTGCCCGGCGGCGACCAGACCATGTTCACGGCTCCCGCGGTGCTACATCGCCGCGGCCTGACCGAGGCGTTCGTGGCGACCGGGGCCGGCACGGCTGCCTACAGGCTGGTCGGCGGGCGCCTGCGGGTCGCGTGGCAGAACAGCAGCGGCGGCACGAGCCCGCTGCTCGCGGGCAGCCTGCTCTGGGTCTACGACCCGTCCGGCGCCCTCAACGTCTACCAGCCCTCGAACGGCCATCTGGTGCGCCGTTTCCCGGTCCCGAGCGGCCATTGGAACAGCCCGATCGTGGTCGGCGGCCGCGTCTATCTCCCGAGCGGCAACGCGAACCAGCACGACGCCCACGGCGTGCTGAGCATCTTCCACCCTTAGTCTGCGCGGGGATGGCCCGGAGGACCGCGCCTCCGTTCCGCGCCGACCACGTCGGCAGCCTGCTGCGCCCGCAGCGGCTCCTCAAGGCGCGCGAGGACTTCGCGAACGGGCGTATCCAGGCCGACGAGCTCCGAGCCGCGGAGGACGAGGCCATCCGCGAGGTCGTGAAGCTCCAGGAGGACGTCGGCCTTCAATCCGTCACCGACGGCGAGTTCCGCCGCGCCTCCTGGCACATGGACTTCATCTACGAGCTTGGCGGGGTCAACAAGGCCCAGAGCGAGATGAAGGTCGAGTTCCGCAATGCCGAGGGCACGATCGAGTTCACGCCGGCCGCGATCCACGTGGACGAGCGGATCTCGCTCGATCATCCGATCTTCGGCGATGCCTTCGGCTTCCTGAAGTCCGTCGCGGGCGAGGGCTCCACCCCGAAGCTCACGATCCCCTCGCCGAGCATGGTCCACTTCCGCGGCGGCCGGGCGGCCATCGACGAGAGCGTCTACCCGGATCTCGACTCGTTCTGGGCGGACCTCTCGCGCGCCTATGCGGACGAGGTGCGCGAGCTGGCCGAGCTGGGCTGCACCTACCTGCAGTTCGACGACACGAGCCTCGCCTACCTGAACGACCCCGCGCAGCGCGAGCGGGTCGCGAGGGAGGGGGCCGACGGCGAGCACCTGCACGAGACCTACATCCGCAACATCAACCGGGCGCTGGAGGACAGGCCCGAGGGCATGACGATCACCACGCACATGTGCCGCGGCAACTTCCGCTCCTCCTGGGTGGCCGAGGGCGAGCTACGACTTCGTGGCGGAGGCCCTCTTCGGGCAGCTCGACGTGGACGGCTTCTTCCTGGAGTACGACGACGCCCGCTCGGGCGGCTTCGAGCCGCTCCGCTTCGTGCCGAAGGGCAAGCTGGTGGTGCTGGGCCTAGTGACCACCAAGCGCGCGGAGCTCGAGTCCAAGGACGCGCTCAAGCGGCGGGTGGAGGAGGCCTCCCGCTACGTGGACGCTCGAGCAGATCTGCCTCTCGCCGCAGTGCGGCTTCTCGTCCACGGTGGAGGGCAACGCCCTGACGCAGGACGAGCAGGTCGCAAAGCTCCAGCTCGTGGTCGAGACGGCGGCCGAAATCTGGGGCTAGGCGGTTCTCCGCAGGGGCCCTCCGAGCCTCTGTAGAGGGCAAAAGATAAGGATTGAACGGGTTTCTTGTGAGAAACCTCTTCCTTTTCCGCGCAAGTCGGGTTAGGGTCGAATCCATAGGTCTGGACTGACCGCCCTAACCCTCCCTCCGAAGGAACCCTCCTGAAACGGATCCCGAGCTTCTGGCCGCTCGCCAGGATCCGGTCGGCACAGAAGCCGGCCGATGCCCCTGCGCGTAGCGGCGTGCCACGACGGCGCCGAGTGCGTCTCGTGGTCCTGCTGATCGCGGCAATCGCCGCGCCCGTCAGCTTCCTCTGGGCCAGCGGCGTGGCCGTCAGCGCCGGCTCGACCGTGCTCGAGACCGAGACGATGACGATCGCCTCCGACTCCGACACGCACGTCTACAACGACACGGCGGCGAGCGGCGGCAAGGGCCTGTCCTGGCCCGGCAACGACGTGGTCAACGGCTCCGTCACCACGAGCGCGACCACCACCACGCTGACGCTGCGCATGCGCGGCGACCTCTGCAACGGCGGCCCGAACGCGATCGTCAAGGTCGACGGCGCGACGCTCCTGACGGCCATCGCCTCCACCGCCACGTTCGCCGACTACAGCGCGACCGTGAACATCCCCGCGGGCACCCACAGCGTGTCGATCACCTACTCGAACGACACGAAGACGAGCACGTGCGACCGCAACCTGCGCACCGACAAGCTCACCTTCGTCGCCGCGAGCGGCGGCGGGGACACCACGGCGCCGGCCGCGCCCGACGGGGCTCACGGCCACGCCGGGTGACAAGACGGCGGCGCTGGCCTGGAACGCGAACACCGAGTCCGATCTCGCCGGCTACAACGTGTACCGCTCGACCACGACCGGCGGCCCGTACACCAAGGACAACACCGCGCTCGTCACCACGAATTCGTACAACGACACCGGCCTGACCAACGGCACCAAGTACTACTGGGTCGTCCAGGCCGTCGACACGGCCCCGAACTCGAGTGGGAACTCGAACGAGGCATCCACCACTCCGGTCGCGGCGCAGGACGGCACGCCGCCGGCCGCGCCGACGGGGCTGACGGCCACGCCGGGCGACAAGACGGCGGCGCTCGCTTGGAACGCGAACACCGAGTCCGATCTCGCCGGCTACAACGTCTACCGCTCGACCACGACCGGCGGCCCGTACACGAAGGACAACACCGCGCTCGTCACCACGAATTCGTACAACGACACGGGCCTGACCAACGGCACCAAGTACTACTGGGTTGTCCAGGCCGTCGACACGTCCACGAACACGAGCGGGAACTCCAACGAGGCATCGGCCACCCCGGTCGCCCAGGACACCGCGCCGGGCGCGCCCACGGGGCTCACCGCCACCGGGGGCGACACCACCGCGTCGCTGAGCCTGGACCGCGAACACAGAGACCGACCTCGCGGGCTACAACGTCTACCGCTCCACCACGAGCGGCGGCCCCTACACCAAGGACAACACGTCGCTCGTGCCCTCGGCCTCGTACACCGACACCGGCCTGACGAACGGCACCACCTACTACTGGGTCGTGAGGGCCGTGGACCAGGGGAACAACGAGAGCGGCAACTCGAACCAGGCCCAGGCCACGCCGGCCGCCTCGGGTGGCGGTGGCGGCGGCACGTCCACGATCGAGGCGGAGACGCTTCACGATCCCGTCGGACTCCGGCGCGCACATCTTCAACGACACGAGCGCGAGCGCCGGCCAGGCGGTCAGCTTCTGGAGCAACGACACGATCTCGAAGACGGCGACCACGGTGGCTGGCACCACCGTCGTCGTGCGGGCGCGCGGCGATCAGTGCAGCGGCGCCCCGAACGTGGTTCTGGGGATCGACGGGCAGACGGTGCTGTCCACCGCCGTCTCCGCCGCCACCTGGACGAACTACTCCGTGGCGAAGGCCGTCAGCGCCGGCTCGCACACCTTCTCGCTGACCTACAACAACGACACGAGGACGAGCACCTGCGACCGCAACCTGCGCGTGGACACGATCACGATCAGCTCGGGCTCCGGCGGCACGCCCACCCTGCAGCTGCCCGATCTCGTCCAGCAGCCGCCGACCCAGATGAGCATCACGCAGGCGTCCGCCAGCTACCGCCTCGGGATGAACAGCGCGGTGGAGAACCACGGCGCGGGACCGCTGATCGTCAACGGCCACCGCGCGAACACGACCGCGAGCATGGTCGCCGACCAGATCGTGAACCGCTCGGACGGCTCCACGCAGACGTTCGCGGGCATCGGCTCGATGATCTTCTACACCCCGCACAACCACTGGCACTACCTCGGCTTCGACAAGTACGAGCTGCGCAAGCCGTCCGACAACAGCCTGGTCGCCCCCGACCAGAAGATGGGCTTCTGCCTGGGCGACCGCTACACGCCGAACTCGAACGGCACCCGCAACGAGAACCCGGCAGCCGGCCCGTTCACCTTCAACAACTGCGCGCCCGGCAACACGCAGGCGCTGAGCCTCACCGAGGGCATCAGCCCGGGCTACGGCGACGAGTACGTGCCGCAGCTCGAGGGTCAGTACATCGACGTCACCGGCGTGCAGCCCGGCCAGTACTGGGTCGTCCACCGCACCAACTCCGACAGCGCGCTCAAGGAGTCCGACTACACGAACGACGTCGCCTCGGCGCTCGTCCAGCTGTGGCCGAACGGCTACGGAGTGCTTCCGGGCCTCACGGTGCTGAAGACCTGCCCGGGCACGGCCACCTGCTCGCTCGCGGCGAAGGCTCCCACGCCCAACTCCTTCCGCTTCCCCCACGGCGGCATCGCGGTCGGCGGCCTGCCGTTCCAGCTGCGCCACTCGCCGCCGCCGGACGACCCGCCGCTGATGGTCAAGACGGCCGCTCGCTTCTACGGGCGCCAGGCGCTCCAGCGGATCGTCGGCCAGGACGCCTCGCGGGCCAACCTGCGCTGCAGCCGCAGCTCGCGGCGTGGCTTCCGCTGCGTCACCAGCTGGAAGGTCGCTGGATCGACCTACCGCGGCACGCTCGACATCGCGCTGCCGCCGAAGAACACCGACTACTGGTGGACCTACCGGGCCAGGCTCGTCCGGAAGAACGCCCACGGCGTGAAAACGATCGCTCGCCGGACCACGCGCGTGATGGTCCCCCGCCGCACCAAGTAGGCGCCATGGAAGCCCCTCGCCGGATCATCCACCGCTCTCGGAGACCCTCTTGCCCCCACTGGCTCGCCCCTTGCGACGGAGTTCGTCCGCGGCGTCGAGCAGGGGTTCGACGTGGCGCTGAGCGATCAGCGCGGGTGTGGCGGCGAGGACGAAGTTAAAGGCGCGGTAGGCCACCACCGCGGCCAGCGCGGGCGCCAGCGGCTGGCGCATCCAGTACAGCGAGTAGGTCATCAGCACCTCGACCACACCGGCTCCCCCGAGGGGTAGCGAGCGCCGGGTGGCGGCGTAGCCGGTCGCGTACGCGAGGATGACCTTGCCGGCGCCCGGGTCGAGGCCGAAGGTCCGCAGGCCGCCGTAGAAGGCGCTGATGTCGGCCGCCCAGTAGAAGGCGATGCCGAGCCAGGCCCCGGCGTAGGTCCGTGGGCTGCGGATCAGGGTGTGCAGGATGCCCACGCCGTCGAGCAGGCCCGCCAGCAGGTCGCGCCGGCGGCCGCGCATGCGCGAGAGGCGCTCGCGCCTGCCCGGCGCGCTGGCCCAGAGCCCGAAGCCGAAGCCAACCGGCACGGCGATCGCCCAGGGCCACAACAGCGAGGGCGCGATGTCCTCGCCGGTGATGAGGAAGACGATCGCGATCACGGACGCGGTCGGGGCCAGCAGCGCCCATTCGAGCACGCCGAGACCGATCACCCGCACGCGCGCGCTGCGCTCGTCCTCGTCGAGCGCGTGGAGGGCCTGCTTGTCGATGCCAAAGCCGCCGCCGACGGCGAACGGGCCGAACCCGGCCACCACCACCCGCGCGACGATCGGCAGCGAGAGCTGCCTGTGGCCGTGGACTCCGGCGAGCGAGCGGTAGGCGACCATGTACGCCGGGTAGGCGAGGAGCTCGGCGCCCGCGATCAGCGCGATCCACTGCGGGTGGAAATCGGCGAACGCCCTGCCGACCGCGTCCGCCCCGGTTACCCAGGCGATCAGGAGGACGGCGATCGCGGCGATGGCGGTGGCCAGCGCGGACGCCGCGATTGGCCGCTTGCGCAGTCGGCGTCCCACCGCCCCGACGATACTCTCGCGCCGCCCGCGGCTCGGCAGCCTCGCCCGGCTTGCGGCAGGCAAAGAGTTGGCAGATGGTGCAAGCTGGCGCTAGGGATGTCGCTTCCGAGCACCGAAAACCGCCGCACGACGCCGCGTGCAGCCGTCCGCGAGCTCGCTCGCCGCAGCTACAGAGCTGTGATCGGGCCGGCCCGGGACGTGGATCCGGTGCGCACCTGGCCCGGCACCGCGCGAGAGGGCCTGCCGCTCGTGCGCGTGCTCCACGTGGGCGACTGCGGCATTCGCTGCATGGAGACCTCTCACGATCCGGCCGCGCCGCTCGGCTTTCCGGCCGTGGCCGCCGAGCGCATGCTCGAGGCCGGGGTGGGGATGGAGTTCTCCCACTTCTTCGCGATCAACTACGACTACCTGCCCGACATGGAGCGGCTGCGCCGGGTGATGAAGCTCAGCGGCGACCCGGACGTGATCTTCGTTCAGCTCGGCGCCACCTACGGCCGCCGCGTGGTGATCCCCGACGTGCCGCGCGTGATGCAGTTCCGCTACGAGCTCTCGCGCAGGGTGGGCCGGCTCGTGTTCCCCTGGTACCGGGTGATGCGGCCGTGGCGTGCGGGTTGTGGGCCGCCACGCCTCGCCGTATCCGGGACCCGCGAAGCTCGAGCGCACGCTGACCGAGCTCAAGGCCACCTGGCCCGCCGCCGAGGTGGTGCTGATCGTGAGCTTCCCGCGCGCGGTCATCTACCCCACGGCCGTCCCGATCATGGCCGAGGTGGAGGGCGACAGCCGCGAGGCCGCCGAGCGCTGCGGCGCGACCGTGCTGGAGTTCGCCGACGTGCTCGGCAAGGACGCATCGCTACGCTGCGCGGCCGGCTACAACCTCAACTCGCGCGGCTCGCGCGTGGTGGGGGAGAAGCTGGCCGAATGGCTGCTCGAGCGCGAGGCCGCATCAGCGGCCGCCGGCGCTCTGACTCACTGAGAGGCCCGGACGTCGAAAACCCGGCTTTCACCGGGTTTTCGACCGGACGGATGCCCGGGGCTCGATGCGTCATGTGAGTTTGAGAGAGAAGAGGTGGACTGTTCGCCAGGCGCAAGGCATGCCCTCCAGCTACTGCGAGCGTGCGTTGCGTCCGCAGCGCCCGCGCCCGGCGAACCCTCCGTTGTCACTCTCTCCCGAGTTGGGCCAAAACGGGGAAGCCACTTCAGCAGTGCGGCGATTTCCGTCGCGAAACCCGTGCAGCACTTGGTCAGACCCCTCGCGCGCGGCCCTTGTAGAGGCCAGTCGCGTGTGTCAGTGTCCGCCCATGAGCGAGGAATTCGACGCCACCACGCTCGGGGAGCTGTGGGATTTCGTGGCCGACGGCGCGGGCGGCATCGGCGCCGGGGCGGTGGCGGCGGCCACGGCGGCCACGGCGGCGTCGCTGGTGGAGATGGTGTCCCGTGCCTCGACGGACGTCTGGCCCGAGGCGGCCGACGTCGCTGGGCAGGCGCACGCGCTGCGCACCTGGGCCGTCCAGCTCGTGGGGATGAACATGGAGGCGTACGGCACCGCGAAGGAAGCGCTCGAGACCGCCTACGCCGGACAGGGCGACACCGGCTCGCTGCGCGACACGCTCGGCCAGGCGATGGAGGTTCCGCTGAGGATCGCGGAGCTGTCGGCGGAGATCGCCGAGCTGGCGTCCCGCGCGGCCGAGTCGGGCGACCACGACCTGCGCCCTGACGCGGCGGCGGCCGGAGCGCTCGCGGCGGCCAGCGCACGCGCGGCGGCCCACCTCGTCGCGGTCAACCTCACGGCCACGCCGGACGATCCGCGCGTGACCGCCGCCCGTGCCGCCGCCGAGGACGCGGACACCCGCAGCCGGGCGGCCCTCGAGGACGAGTAGGGGCCGCTCGCCCGCGTGGACTCGCTAGCCCAAACGGGCTAGAGTCGCGTCGAATGAAGGCCCCGACGGCGGATCGCAATGGCGGCGGTCCCGGAGTTGGTGCACGGGGGCCGCTCGTCGGTAGGCGTGAAGAATTGGGCGAGCTGTCCTCCGCGCTCGCGGGGGCGCGTGACGGTCGCGGCGCGCTGTTCCTGATCGCGGGAGAGGCCGGCATCGGGAAGACCCGCCTGGCCGAGGCGATCGTGGAGGAGGCGGCCGGGCAGGGCGACACCGTGCTCTGGGGCAGCGCCTGGGAGAGCGGCGGCGCCCCGCCGTACTGGCCCTGGATCCAGGCGATCCGGGGGCTGGTGCAGGAGCGGCCGGCCGACGAGGTGGCGGAGGACCTCGGCAGCGGGGCGCCCTACGTGGCGCAGATCGCCCCGGAGCTCGGCGAGCGGCTGGCCACCACGGCCAACGCCGCGCCGTCGCTCGACTCCGAGGCCACGCGTTTCACCGCCTTCGACGCCACGGCATCGTTCATCCGGGCCGCCGCGGCCCGGCGCCCCACCGTCATCGTGCTGGACGACCTGCACGCGGCCGACATCGCCACCGTGCGGCTGCTCGAGTTCCTCGCGCGCAGCCTGCACGGGGCCCGCATCCTCGCCGTGGGCACCTACCGCGCGGGCGAGACCGCTCGCGACAGCGAGATCACGGCCGCGCTGGCCGACCTCGCGCGGGCGGGCCGGCCGCTGCTGCTGGGCGGCCTGTCCCGCAACGAGGTGCTCGAGCTGGCCACGGCGCACTCGCCGCAGGCGCCCTCGGCACGGCTGGTGGAGCGGCTCCACGCCCTCACCGAGGGCAACCCGCTGTTCGTGGACGAGGTGATGCGGCTGCTGCTGGCCGAGGGCGCCCTCAGCGCGCTGCCCTCCGGGCGACTGCCCGTGCCCGACGGCGTGCGCGAGACGATCCGCCGCCGCCTCGACCCGCTGCCGCAGGAGGCCGTGGACGTGCTGACCGCGGCCGCGGTGATCGGCCCCGAGTTCGCCCTCGAGACGCTCGCGCGCGTGGTCTCCGAGGAGCGGCCGCAGCTGCTCCAGCATCTCGACGCGGCGCGGGAGGCGGGGCTCGTGGAGGAGCGCGCTGGTGAGATCGGCCGCTACCACTTCTCGCACGCGCTGATCCGGGAGACGCTCTACGACGACCTGCCCGCCCACGAGCGGGTCGCTCTGCACGTGGCCGTGGGCGAGACCCTCGTGGAGCTCTACGGCGACAGGACGGACATCCCGCACAGCGAGCTGGCCTATCACTTCCTCCAGGCGGCGCCCACGGTCGATCCGGCCCGCGCGGCGGTCTACGCGGTGCGGGCGGGGGAGTACGCGCTGGAGTCGATGGCGTACGAGCAGGCGATCGAGCTGTTCGGCGCCGCCCTCGGCGTGCTCGACCTGGCCGGCGAGGACGCCGGGCGCCGCGCCCCGATCCTGCTGGCGATGGGCCAGGCCGAGATGCGCGCCGGGCGCCTCGACGCCGGTCGCCGGACGCTCCGCACGGCCGCCGACGCCGCCCGCAGCGCCGGTGACGTGGAGCTGCTGGCCCACGCCGCGCTGGCCTCGGCGCCCTGGGGGCTGGCGACCGCTCTCACCGACGAGGAGGGCCTGATCCCGCTGCTGGAGGAGGCGCTCGACCAGCTGCCGCGAGGCCGACGGCGCCCTGCGCGCGCGGCTGCTCGCGCGGCTCGCCGCCGCGCTCTACTGGTCGGCGACGGCCGAGCGCCGCGAGTCGCTGGCGGAGGAGGCGATCGCGATGGCGCGCCGGGTGGGCGACCCGGCCACGCTGGCCTTCGTGCTCTCCGACGCCCACCTGGCCACCTGGGACCCGGACTCGCCCGAGCGCGCGCTGCCGTGGGCCAGCGAGATCTACGCGCTGGCGGAGCGGGTGGGGAACGTGGAGCTGGCGATGGCCGCGCACTCCTGGCGCATCTCCCTGCTGCTCGAGCGCGGCGAGCTGGCGGTGGCCGACCACGAGATCGAGACCTTCGGGGAGGCCGCCACGCGGCTGCACCAGCAGCGCGGCCAGGCCCAGTCGCTGCTCCACCGCTGCGCGCGCGGGCTGATCGCGGGGGACTTCGCCGAGGCCGAGCGGATGCTGGGGGAGGCCGCGGAGTACGCGGGTCTGCTGCAGCAGGACCAGATCCTGGCCATGCGGCTGGCGGCGCTCGCGTTCGTGATGCGCGAGGTACAGGGTCGAGTGGGGGAGCTGGAGGGCGCGGTGCGCCAGTTCGCCGACGCCCAGCCCGAGATGCCGGTCTGGCGCTGCGCCCTGCTCTGCGTGTACCTGCAGACCGGCCGCGACGCGGAGCTGCGGCGCGATTACGAGCGCTTCGCCGCCGAGGGCTTCGGGACGCTGGGGCGGGACAACCTCTGGCTGCCCGCCCTCTCGTTCCTGGCCCAGGCGTGCGCCCACGTCGGCGATCCCGTCGGTGCCGCGGAGCTGCGCGCGCTGCTGAGCCCGTATTCGGGCCGCAACGTGGTGACCCCCGACGTGGCGTACATCGGACCGGTGGACCGCTACCTCGCGCTGGTCGCGGCCGCCGAGGGCGACCTCGAAGGAGCCGTGGCCCTGTTCGCCTCGGCCCGCAAGCTGGCGCAGGTGATGGGGGCCAAGCCGACGCTCGCCATCCTCGCGCTGGAGGAGGCCGAGGCGGTGGCCGAGAGCGACCCGGCGCGCGCGGCGGCGCTGGCGGCCGAGGCGCTTGCCGGCGCGGAGGCGCTGGGGCTCGAGGGGCTGGCCGACCGGGCCCGGCCCCTGGCGGGCGCGGAAGAGGCGGGAGCAGCCGCGAGCGAGGAGCCCGCGCCTGCCGTGCCGCACAGCCTGCGCCGCCGCGGCGACGTCTGGGAGGTGGCGGGCGGCGGCCGCGAGTTCCACCTGAAGGACGCCAAGGGCGTGCGCCACCTGGCGCTCCTGCTCTCCTACCCGGGGCGCGAGTTCCACGCCCTGGAGCTGGTGGGCGGGCCCGGGCCGGGCGCGGCCGCCGCGGGCGGGGTCAGCGGCGAGCTGGAGATCCGCGCGCGCGGCGGTGACGACGCCGGCCCCCTGCTCGACGCGCACGCAAAGGCCGAGTACAGGCAGCGGGTCAGCGACCTTCAGGAGGAGCTCGAGGAGGCCGAGACGTTCAACGATCCCGAGCGCGCCAGCCGCGCGCGCGCCGAGCTCGACTTCATCTCCTCAGAGCTGTCGGCCGCGGTGGGCCTGGGCGGCCGCGACCGGCGCGCCGCAGCCTCGGCGGAGCGCGCCCGGGTGAACGTGACGCGCTCCCTGCGCGGCACGGTGGACCGCATCGCCGAGTACGACCCGGCGCTCGGCCACCACCTCAGCACCTGCATCCGCACCGGGACCTTCTGCGTCTACGACCCGGGGCCGGGCGGCTACGCCTGGGAGATCGAGTCCACGAGCTGACCGCGCCGGTCGGGCGCGGGGCCGGCGATCTCCTCGGCCGCGTAGGCCGCCAGCGCCATCACCGTCAGCTGCGGGTTGACCGTGATCGACGACGGGAACACCGACGCGTCGCAGACGTGCACGTTCTGAGTGCCGTAGACGCGGAAGGACGGGTCCACCACGCCCTTGAGCGCGTTCAGCGACATCGGGTTGCCGCCCTGCGGATGGGCCGAATTGCAGCTCACCTGGCTGTCGTCGCCGATCTCGTCCCAGATCCGCGACAGCTCTGACTCCGAGCGCAGGTCGAGCATGCGGAAGGTGGCGGGCAGCACGCGCTTGGCCCCGGCCTTGAGCCCGATCTGGCCGGCAAGGTACATGCCCTCCTTGAGCCGCACGAAATCCTCGTTCGAGGGCGTGTAGTCCACCGTCACGCCGTCACCGATGCGGGCGGCCGTGACCGTGGCGTCGTTGCCGGTGCCGACCACCACGCCGAGACAGGTCATGTGCCGGTAGCGGCGCATGTTGGCCCAGTGCTCCTCGAACCAGCCCGGCATGAAGATCGCCTGCGAGACGATCGGGTTGAACCAGGTCTCGAGCGCGAGCCCGTCCTCCGCGCCGTTGCCGGGCTCGAGGTAATGCGAGATCTGCATCCCGCGCTCGGAGTGCAGCACCTCGGGGAAGTCGAGCGTGACGGGCGAGGCCATGTTGAAGGCCAGGCCGTGACCGGCGCGTCCCTCGCCGAGGCCGCTGCGCTGGAGGATCACGCTGGAGGCGAGCGCGCCGGCGCTCAACACCACCGTGTCCGCCTGCACGGTGAGCCGGCGCCCGTCGCCGAGCCGGGCCTGCACGCCCGAGGCGCGGTAGCCGCGCATGAGCACCTTCTCCACGCGGCAGTCGGCGAGGATGCGCACGGCGCCTGGATGGTCGTGCTGGGCGAGCGGCAGCGTCCAGTCGAGCGCCGAGAGCTTCTTCCCGAACGCGCAGCCGATGTTGCAGTAGCCGGACCCGATGCAGCCGTCGATGTTGCACTCCACGAGCTTGAAGTTCGAGGGCAGGCACTCCTTCAGGCCGGCGACGATGCGCCTCGCGCCGGGGTTGAGCATCTGGGGGCCGCCGGCCTCCGCCACGTGCAGGAACGAGCGCACATAGGCGAAGGCCGCGCGCAGCCGCTCGGGGTCGAGTCCCGCGTTCAGCCCGTCGGGGTCGAGCCAGCGCTGCAGCACCGGCTCCGGCAGGTCGAAGCAGACCGCGTTGTTCACCACGGTGCTGCCGCCCACGCACATGCCCTGGCAGACCTGGAACTGGTAGTCCTTGGACAGCGTCAGCGCACCGTCGGCATACAGGTTCGAGAGCTGGGTGGCCTCGTTCTCGGTGAAGTCGCGCGGGTCCACGTGCGCGCCCCGCTCGAGCAGCAGCACCTCGCGTCCGCGCCGCGCCAGCTCGTACGCCAGCGTGGCGCCACCGGCGCCGGTGCCGACGATCACCACGTCGCCGCTCAGCTCCTCGCCCGCGATCTCGGTCGGGTCCACGCAGACCACGCTGCGGCGGTTGTGCTCGACCTGCGCCATCCGCTCCGCGTACTCCGGGCGCTGGGAGAAGGGCAGGTAGCCCGCCCTGCGGGCGGCGCCCTCGTCGCCGTAGTAGCCCATGAAGCAGAACTGCTGGGCGGTCCGGATCACGGCCTGCAGCATCCCGGGCAGACGGCGGTCGGAGACAGCCTCGAAGCGGGCCCTGACCCAGCGCTCGCGCAGGTCCGGCGACATGACGTGGAACGGCGGCCGCAGGGTGACGAGCGGCCAGTAGGCGAGGATCAAGAGCGCACCGCGGATCTTCCACTTCTCGTGCGCGCGGAAGCTGGCGAGGTAATGGTCCACGCGCACCGCAACCTCGGCCGGCGCGACCTGCTTGTCCTCGCGCAGCACCAGCACCTCGGCGAAGGCCATCAGCGCCCTGAACGCAGAGGGCGGCAGGTAGCGCATGTCGTAGCGCGAGCGCACCGCCTTCCACTGCAGGAAGAGGAACGAGACGACGATCAGCGCGTCGGAGCCCATCCAGACGATCCGCAGCGCCGTGCCGGAGCTCGGCGGCGAGATCCAGGTGTGGTCGATGCTCTTCGAGTTGCCCCACAGCCACGTCACCGCCATGCCGACTATCAGCAGCGCGTGGGCCAGCACGAGCAGCGGCACCGCGACAGGTCCCCAGCGCCGGATGTCCCAGAACACGAGCCAGCAGAGCGCCGCGAGCAGCGAGTCCTTGGCGATCGAGTTCGTGACGAACGGGTACTCCGAGTGGCCCACCACGCCCTTGAGCACGTACCAGACGGCGAAGCCGGCCGAGACCAGGCCGAGCAGCACGGCCGAGGCCCGCAGCGACTGCTCCCAGAAGGTGAGGGCCGGGCGCTCGCCGCGGATCAGCTGCGGGTTCACGGCAGGGCCTCCAGCGCCCGGAGCGGCGCCTCGCTCCGGGCGCCGTGCGTGTCCGCGGGCAGAAGGTGGCGGCGAAGGAAGTCCGCCTGGTCGGCCGCGGCCCGCTCGAAGCCCTCGCCGAAGTACATGCCGAAGTGGCTGAAGGGGTAACGGCGGAGCTCGCCGGCCGGCGCCTGGGTGGCGATCTTGATGGCGGGGTCGAAGGCGATCAGCTGATCGCCGTCGGCCACGCAGACCAGCAGCGGGCAGCGCACCCGCGGGGCCTGGCGGCTGGGGCGGTACATCGCCGTGGTCAACGTGAAGCGGGCCACCACCTCGTTGCGCCAGGTGCTGTCCGGCGGCGTGATCTGTGCCAGCCCGCTGAGCGAGTCCGGGCTCGTGACGGCGGCCAGCGTGCCCGGCCGGCCGGCAGCCGGGATCAGGTGCGGCGGTCGGCCGAAGACCGTCCCGACCCTGTCCTTCAGCCCTGCCCACAGAAGTCCGAGGCTGCGCCCGATCGGCAGGGCGAAGAGCTGTGCGAGCCCGTCGGCGAACGGCACCTGCGCGACCACGGCCGCGATCCGCTCGTCCTCGGCCGCGAGCTGGATGATGTGCCCGCCCGAGGTGGAGGTGCCCCAGAGCGCGATCGCGTCCGCGTCCACCTGGTCGCGACCGCGGGCGTGGGCGATGGCGGCGCGCCAGTCCTCGAGCTGGGCCTTGTTGTCGTACAGCTGGCGCGGCTCGCCCTCGCTGGAGCCGAAGCAGCGGTAGTCGAACACGAGCGCCGCCAGGCCGGCGGTGGCAAAGCGCTGGGCGTAGGCGTCGAGCCGCTGCTCCCTGACCCCGTCGAAACCGTGGCCCAGGACGACGCAGGGAAGTGGGCGATCGGCCGCCGGGCAGTAGAACCACGCAGCGCAGTCGAGTCCACCCGAACGGAATGTGAGGTCTTCTCGCCTCACGAAGCGACCATAGTCGAAATCGCGTCGCGGCCGGGCGGGATTCATCACCTGATCGGCGTACGTCCCGAGTGAACATCGTTCATGAACGACGTTCGGCGGCTTCTCACGCCCACTTGGTGACCGGCCACGTGTACGGCCGAGCCTCCGAGAAAGGGATCTGCGATGCCGAGGGCGAGACTCGAAATGCCGCGTGTGCGCTGACTAGAGGCGCGTGCAGGCGTACAGCCAGATGATCACGTTGCACGCCAGGAGCAGCACGTTGAGCGCCGATGGCCCGGACATGGTGCGCGTCAGCCTGGAGATCAAATCCCGGCCCGCATCGACGCCGTCACCCTTTTGTGGACACATGCGACATCGGGTTGGACAGATGTTCACTTGACATTTGGGGTACGCGTGAGTTCTGGCCGAGTCGTTGTGTTGATGGTGTGGAGACCCGAATACGCAACGACAGGAGACACCGATGAACCGCATCAAGACAGTGCTGGGGACGGGCGCCGTGCTCGCCCTGGTGGCAGTGCCGGGAGTGTCCGCCGCCCGCTCGGCCGGCGCCGACGGCAACCACGACCGGCTGCCCGACAGCTGGGAGCGCCAGCATCACCTCTCGCTCTCGGTGAACCAGGCCGGACGGGACCAGGACCGTGACGGCCTGAAGAACCTCTCGGAGTTCCGCCACGGCACGAACCCGCGCCGCGCGGACAGCGACCGCGACGGCCTGCGCGACCGCACCGAGGTGCGCCGCGGCAGCGATCCCACCGACGCGGACACCGACGGCGACGGCATCCGTGACGGCAACGACGACAGCCCGGGCCACGACGTGGGCGACGACCACGGCAACGACGGCGCGGGCCACGACGTGGGTGACGACCACGGCAACGACGGCGCCGGCCACCAGTGAGCCGCGCATAACGACGGCGACCCAGATCACGTCCGCGAGGTACGCCTACGGGGCCGCCGTCAGACGGTGATTACCCATGACGGCGGCTCGGCGAACCTGACGGACAGACGACGGCTTTCCTGGCAGCTGCTCCCCAACGAGACGACTGCCGGGTCCGCCGTCGCCCAGCCCTCCGTCGACAACGGTCCCGGGGAATAGGGGGACCGCCGTCGGTCGCGACATACCCCACCCCGAAACTCGCAAACGCGTGCACGAAATCGGACGCGTCCGCCCCGTCTGGGTTACAGGGCGGAATCGAGGATCTCGGCGTGCTCGCTCTCCGGCGGGGTGCCGTAGGCGTAGACCACGAGCTCCTCGTCGCCGTGGTTCACGGTCTGGAGCGGCGTTTCCGGCGCGACGTGGATCAGCCCGCCGGTGGGCACGTCGTGACGCTCGGGCGGATCGCCGAGGTACATCGTCAGCGTGCCCGCGAGCACCACGAACGTCTCCTCCTGGAACGGGTGCCGGTGGCGGCGCCCCTTCGCGCCCGGCTCGTAGCGCCACACGTTCGCGCGGGTGTGCGCGAAGCCGGCCGGCTCGCTCAGCTCCGCCACGTGGCGGGCGGGCTCGCCAGGCTCGTGGGGGCGCGTGATCCATTCGAGCTCGTCGGGATGCACTGACCGAAAGGCCACGCCGGCAGCCTAGCGAGCAGCCTCGAGCGGCCAAGCCGCCGGGCGGCACCTCGTCGAATATGGTGCGCGCCATGTTCGAGGGATTCGAGCCGATCGAGTTCGAGACGCCTGCCGGAGCGACGATCGTCGGGCGCCGCGGCGGGAGCGGCCCGCCCGTGCTGCTGCTCCACGGCTTCCCTGAGACGCACGTCCAGTGGCACACGATCGCGCCCGCCCTCGCCGAGCGCTTCACGGTGGTGTGCACCGACCTCCGGGGCCACGGCGACAGCTCCAAGCCCTCCGGCGGCCCGGCCGCGTACGCCAAGCGGATCCACGCCGAGGATCAGATCGCGGTGATGGCGGAGCTCGGCTTCGACCGCTTCGCGCTGGTCGGGCACGACCGCGGCGCGCGCGTGGCCTACCGGCTGGCGATCGACTTCCCCGAGAGCCTCGACCGGCTCTGCCTGCTCGACGCCGCTCCCACTCACCTGCTGCTCGACGACCTCACGATGGAGGCCGCGTACGCGGTCTACCACTGGTTCTTCCTCACTCAGCCCGAGCCGCTGCCCGAGCACCTGCTTGCGGCCGATCCCGGTTTCTACGTGCGCTGGTGCCTGCGCAGCTGGAGCATGGGGGAGGACGCGTTCTTCGACCCCGCCGCCGTCGCCGAGTACGAGCGCTGTCTGTCGGACCCGGAGACGATCCACTCCACCTGTGACGACATTCGCGCGCTGTTTGGCGAGGACCTCGCCCAGGAGCGCGCCGATCTGCCCGCGGGCCGGCGTGTGCAGTGCCCGCTGCTCGTCCTCTGGGGCCTGCGCGGCAAGCCGGGCCTCGACCTGCTGCCAGCCTGGCGGGCGCGCGCGGACGACGTGCAGCGGACGCGGGTTCGAGTGCGGCCACTTCGTCTCCGAGGAGCTGCCCGAGGAGACGCTGGCCGAGCTGGTGCCGTTCCTCGCCGGCTGACGCTTACCCGCGCGTCTCCACCGTCTCGAGAGCTTCCTCCAGGGTCAGGTACTCCCGCCCGCGGACGATCTTACCGTCGCGGATCGTGTAGACGACGGCGAAGGCCAGCTCCGTCTCGATGCCGCTGAGCTTGGCCCGCCCGGTCACCCGCTGCGCGGCTACGACGAGGTCGTCGCCGACCTCCCGCAGCTCCTGCACGGCTGAGGGTCAGGTCGTCGAACATCTCGATCCATTCCCCGAGATAGCGGCGAAGCGCGTCCCGTTCCGTGCATCTCGCCCACATCGTCGGGAGCGCCTTCGATGGCTCGCCAGTTGATGTCCGGGTCCCAGAACTCGGCCAGCGCGTCCAGGCCCTCGTCCGCGAACGTCCTGCCACGAGCGGAGCACGACGTCGGCGTTCGACTGCGACATGGCGTGCCCAGTATCCCCGAGGCGACGACGGGCCGTCTATGCCTGCTGATCGGCCCCGGGTAGGCTCGCCGATATCGACACTGGATCAACGGAGCGGCCCTGTGGTTGGATTGCTCGAACGGTCCGCCGAGCTGGCCACGTTGGACTCGGCGCTCGCGGCGGTTGGTGAAGGCTCGCGCGGCCGGATGGTGCTCGTCGGTGGCGAGGCCGGCGTGGGCAAGACCTCTCTCCTGCGAGAGTTCTGCGACGAGCAGCGGGCGCGGATCCTCTGGGGCGCATGCGACGCGATGTTCACGCCGCGCCCGCTCGGCCCGTTCTTCGAGATAGGGGAGGCCGTCGGCGGGGACCTGGCGAGAGCTCGTGGCGAGCGGGGCGAAGCCGCACGAGGTCACCTCAGCGCTGCTCGCGGAGCTGGGAGGGCCGCGGGTGAGCGTGGTGGTGCTCGAGGATCTGCACTGGGCGGACGAGGCCACGCTCGACGTGCTGAGGCTGCTGGCGCGGCGGGTGGCGGGCGTGCCGGCGCTGGTGATCGCGAGCTACCGGGACGACGAGCTCGACCGCGCCCATCCGCTCCGCCTGGTGCTGGGGGAGCTGGCCACCACGCCCGGGGTCGATCGGCTGAGCGTCGCGCGGCTGTCCCGGGCGGCCGTCGCGCAGCTCGCGGAGGCGCGCGCGGTCGACCCGGCCGACCTCTACGCGAGGACCGCTGGTAACCCGTTCTTCGTCAGCGAGGTGCTGGCAGCGGCGGCGGAGGACATCCCGCCGACCGTGCGGGACGCCGTGCTCGCGCGCGCGGCGCGGCTCAGCCCCGATGCTCGGACGCTGCTCGAGGCCGTGGCGATCGTGCCTCCGCAGGCCGAGCTGTGGCTGCTCGAGGCGCTGGCCGCGGACACGTTCGCGCGCGTGGAGGATTGCGTGGCGTCGGGCATGCTGATCGCGGGGCCGGGCGCGGTGACGTTCCGGCACGAGCTCGCACGCATCGCGGTGGAGGCGTCGATCACCCCCGACCGGCTGCTCGACCTGCACCGCAAGGCGCTCACGGTGTTGGCCTCACCGCCGAGCGGCGCCCCCGATCTCGCGCGCCTGGCCCATCACGCCGAGGCCGCGCAGGACGGCGCGGCGGTGCTCCGGTTCGCGCCGGCCGCCGCCACCCGGGCGGCCTCGCTCGGCGCACACCGGGAGGCGGTCGCCCAATACGAGCGTGCGCTTCGGTTCGCCGAGGGCGCGGCGCCCGCGGAACGCGCCGAGCTGCTCGAGCTCTGCGCGCACGAGTGCTACCTGAGCGGACAGCTGGAGCGCGCGCTGCCGCTCGGCGAGCGCGCGCTCGCGTACCGGCGCGAGGTTGGCGATCGCCTCCGGGAGGGAGACTCGCTGCGCTCGCTCTCGCATCTGTACTCGTTCGCGGGCCGCACGGCCGACGGAGAGCGGGCCTGCCGGGAGGCGATCGCCATCCTGGAGGAGGTCGAGCCCGGGCCCGAGCTGGCGCGCGCGTATGCGGCGCTGGCGCAGCGCTCCACTCAACTGGGAGGACCTGGAGCCGGCGCTCGAGTGGGGCGAGCGAGCACGCGATCTCGCGCAGCGCCTCGACCAGCAGGACATCGTCATCCACGCGCTCACCACGATGGCCGGGGCGGAGTTCCGCAAGGGCTCCGAGGCCGGCCGGGAGCAGCTCGAGCGCTGCCTCGAGATGGCGACGAGCGCGGGGCTCGACGACCATGCGGGACGGGTCTTCCTCAACTTCGCCTGGCTCGCAGCCCGGCTGCGCCGTTTCGGCGACGCTCAGGCGCACGTGGATGCGGGTCTCGAGTTCTGCGGCGAGCGGGGCCTCGACTATTGGAGCGTCTGCCTGATCGCCGCCGGCGGCTGGTCGCAGCTTGCGCTCGGACGCTGGGCGGATGCCGCCGACTCGGCGCTGTCCGCTCTCGCTCACCCGCGCGGCTCGCGGGTGTCGAACGTGCTCGCGCTGACGCTCCAGGGGCTTCTGCGCGCCCGGCGCGGGGAGCCGGACGCATGGGCGCCGCTCGACGAGGCGCTGGCGCTGGCGGAGCCGACCGGCGAGCTCCAGCAGATCGCCCCGCCGGTGGTGGCGAGAGCGGAGGCCGCATGGCTGGAGGGGCGGCCGCAGGCGGCGGCCGCGCTCATCGAGAGCACGCTTGCCCTTGCGCTCGCAAAGGGCGCGCACGTGGGAGATCGGCGAGCTCGCCTGCTGGTCGCGTCGCCTCGGCCTGCCCGTGGCGAGATCGCCGTGCCCGCGTCCGCCCTGCCGTTCGCGCTGGAGCTGAACGGCGACCCCGACGCTGCCGCGCGCGAGTGGACCGCGCTCGGCTGCCCGTACGAGGCCGCTCTCGCGCTCGCCGCCTCCGACGACGAGGCCGCCCTGCGCCGCGCGCTCGCGGAGCTGCAGCGACTGGGCGCACGCCCCGCCGCCGCCATCGTCGCCCGCCGCCTGCGTGAGCGCGGCGCGCGTGACCTGCCGCGCGGGCCGTACCGCAGCACGCGCAGGAACCCCGCCCAGCTCACGCGGCGGGAGCTCGAGGTGCTGGGGCTCTTGACGGACGGTCTGCAGAACACGGAGATCGCCGACCGGCTGTTCCTCTCGCGCAGGACGGTGGACCATCACGTCTCCGCGATCCTGCGCAAGCTGGGGGTGCGCACGAGGACCGAGGCGGTCGCGGATGCCATCGCCCGGGGGCTCGTCACGAAAGATGGGCAGCGACACGCGCCGAACTAGGTGACGCTGCAGATGCGCCGCCCCTGTGGCGGACCGTACGGTCGTGGCGACCCATCACCCCCCCAAGGAGGTCGTCAATGAACTGGAAGCCGTCAACATCGACCCGAGTGCTGATCGCCTGCCTCGTCGCGACGCTCGCATTCCCCGCCGTCGCTGGCGCGACGTTCCAGGCCGGCGATTCGCCCAGGGCCGTCCGTCACGAGAACGGGCCCGTCGTCGCCAGCCCGTCCGAGCATCGCAGCCGTCCCGGCCGCGAGCGCGACCCGCGGACGTTCGCATCGTGACCGTGAGCAGTGGGAACACCACGCTCCCGACCGTGTTCGCTGCGGTCGCCCTGGCCATCGCGCTGACCGGCACGACCTACGTCGCCTACCGGCTCAGGTCCGTCCCTCGCAGGACCTCCTAGCCCTTCGTTAAGAAGCGTGAAACCGGCCCTGGCGCATGCCCCAGCGGTGGTAGCTTCGCGCCGCTGGGGTCACGTCATCTTCCGAAGGAGCGACACATGAGGACTCGCATGGGCCGGTTGGTCTTGGTAGTGGTGGCGGCGGTCGCCGCCTTCGCGTTCGCAGCCGCGTCGGCGGGCGCGGCGACGAAGATCAAGTTCTTCCAGAAGGGCGAATCCGCATCGTTGACGGACTCCTCCGGGCATCCGGTCACCGACCCCAACGCGACCCCGACGACCGGCGACAAGCTCGACCTCACCGATCGCGACTTCGTCGGCAATCACAAGCACCACGCCAAGCGCTACACGGCGACCGACCACCTGTCCTGCACCTTCACCGCCCCCACGACGGCCCTCTGCAACGGCCAGTTCGCGATCGGCGGCTCGCTGCTGCTCGCGGAGGACGTGACCGTGAACCTGGACTTCTCGAAGCCCACGATCGTCGTGCCGATCACCGGCGGGACCGGCGTGTTCCAGCATGTCAAGGGGACCGTGACCAGCAAGCAGGTGGGCTGAACGGCGACTCGACGTGACGATCAGCTTGCACGGCTACCCCGCGCTCTACTCCGGAACCCGCGGCCTCGAGGGCCTGGGCCCTGTTGGTGAACGTCTCGACGCGAATCGATCTTCCCGTTCGCGCCGAAGGTGATCAGCCAGGCAAAGTCGGCGTCGATCTCGCCGAAGTTCTCGCTGCGCCCGATCACGCGGATCACCGAGATCACGCGTTCGTCGTCGACATCGATGACCTCGAGGGGCTCCAAGCGCGACTCCTGGAAGATCTCGGCCGGCCGGCCGAGGTAGTCGCGGACGCCGTCGTGGCCGTGGTAGACCCCCGCCTCCATCGAGTCCGCCGGAGGGTGCCATTCCACGTCGGCGTCCATGTACCGGAGCAGCGCGTCCATGCCGCCGTCGTTCCATGCCCACGACGCCCGCCGGGCCAGCTCCACGTTCTCCTGCGACATCAGCGGCGAGTATCCCCGCTCAAGGGGCTCGCCGCCAGGGCTTCACTCCTCGTGATCTTCCAGAGCTCCCTGCCGTGCTTGCGGTCGTAGGCGCTGAAGAAGCCGGCGCCCTTCACGCTCACGATGTCGAACGGCGTCGACGGGCCGGACGGGTTGATGTCTCGCACCAGCTTCGTCCCGGCGGCGGTGCCGTCGCTCGTCCAGAGCTCGAAGCCGTGCCGGCCGTCGTCTGCGCGGAAGTTGACCTGCCCGTTCACGACTGCCAGGCCGTTGGGAGCGGAGCCGTTCCGGCCCGGGCGCACGTCCTTCAGCAGCGTGGTCCCGGCGGCGGTCCCGTCGCTGCGCCAGAGCTCGGCTCCGTGCACGCCGTCGTCGGCGCTGAAGTAGTAGGTGGCGCCTGCCACCGTGAATGTCTCGGACAGGCTGAAGTAGAGGCTGACCGGGATCCCGGACATCGGCCCGGGGTAGACGTCCTTCACCATGCTGGTGCCGCTGTCGCTGCCGTCGCTCGTCCACAGCTCCCAGCCGTGGACAGCATCGTTGTCCTCGAAGAAGACCTTCCCGCCCACGTCGGTGAGCCAGTCCGGAAAGGTGTCGAGCGGGCCCGGGCTCTGCGGGTTGATGTCCTTCACGAGCACGGTCCCCGCCGCCGTGCCGTCGCTCTTCCAGAGCTCGAGGCCGTGGACGTCGGCGCCGGCGAAGAAGAGCGTCCCGTTCACGTCCGTCATCCCAACCGCGTAGGTCTGCTTGACGAGCACGGTCCCCGCCGCGGTGCCATCGCTCTTCCAGAGCCCGGGCACGTGGCTGCCGTCGTCGGCCACGAAGAACAGCGTCCCGTTCATCGCCACCATCTCGAACCCCTGGAGAGCGAGCCGTCGGGCCCGGGACGCAGTCCTTGACCATCACGGTGCCGCGCGCGCTGCCGTCGCTCTTCCACAGCTCGATGCCGTGCACGCCGTCGTGGCGGCGAAGAACAGCGTGCCGTTCACGTTCGTGAGATGGAACGGCATCGAGCTTGAGCGCCCGGGCTTGATGTCCCTGACAAGCTTGGTGCCGGCGGCGGTGCCGTCGCTCTTCCACAGCTCGCCGCCGTGACGCGGTCGGCCGCCGTGAAGAAGAGCGTGCCGTTCACGTCCGTGAGGTCGCCGGGCGCGGAGCCGTCGGGCCCGGGGCGAATGTCCTTGACGAGCACGGTCCCGCGAGCGCCGCCATTGCTGCGCCAGAGCTCGACGCCGTGTGTCCGGTCGCGCGCCGCGAAAAACAGGCGTCCCCGGGAGGCCACGAGGCCGTGCTGAATGGTCTGAAGCGCGCTCGCCCGTCCAGGATCGATGTCCTTGACCAGCACCGCCCGCGTCGCGGCGCGCGTGGGCGCGGCGATCGCGCAGGCGGCGAGCAGGCACGCTGCCACGATTGCCGGAAGATGTTGCCGCTGCCTGACCACGCCTGCTGCCAATGAGACGGATCCACGGCGGAAGTTGCGCTTCCCGATGATGGCCGCCCCGCACGTCACGGTGCCCTTCTCCCCCAGCGTTCGCTTCAGGCCGCCATCCTGGTTGCGTTCCTTCACCTTCACACCGCCGAAGAGGCAGAAGACGCGCAGCCGCACAACGGGGCACCCGGCGAGACGCCGACCGACGGAGCGCTCGTCGCTCTTGCCGCCGAACAGGAGACACTCGATTGGCACGCCGGGCGGCGCCGTGATCTCCACGCCGCCCAGCACGGCGACCACAGTCACGAGGCTGTCGGGTGCCTCAGGCTCGGCTCGTCCGGGTCGAGCGTCACCCCGCCGAGCACTGCCGTCGATCCGGAGACGACTGCCGAGCCGCCACCTGCCCTTCTGCTCGCTCCCGCCCAGCACGCCAACGAGCCAGCGCGGCCGCCGCTCAGGGCCAGGCGCAGCTTGCAGACCAGCGGGCGGCTCGCCGGCAGCGATCCGCTCGGCGTACTCGTCGAGCGTGAAACGCGGTTGTTGCTCCCCAGCGGCCATCACCTCGGTGCATCGTGGCGCCGCAGGTGCCGCTGCACATCGGAGGAACGCCCGATCCAGCCTGCGGGATAACTACGACATCGAGGGGCTCGGGTCGCGACCGAGTAGCTCCGGGTCGATTCCGTATGTTAGTCCCCCACAGTCGAGCCAAGGGACGGTGAGATGGCCACTGTCGAGGGACGACCAACAGCCGGTGTCCAGGAAGAGCATCTCGCCGCTCCGCCCCCGACCGGGCGTGCGGGGGCGCCAAGCCCGCCGCGAGGTGCCCCGCTCGCACCACGGGGTGGGGGCGCCGGCCGACCGGGCCGACCCCGTCGGGCTGCTCGAGGTGCAGGCCGCGGACGCGCATCCCCGAGCTCGTGCCGATCCGGCACGGCCGGATGCTGGTGTCGGCGTTCACGTACTACCGCGGCGCCGCCCTGCCGATGGCGGCCGACCTCGCGTCGACGCCCGACTCCGGCCTGGAGGTGCAGCTGTGCGGGGACGCGCACCTCGTCGAACTTCGGGATCTTCGGGTCGCCCGAGCGCCACCTGATCTTCGACGTCAACGACTTCGACGAGACCCGCCCCGGTCCGTGGGAGTGGGACGTCAAGCGCCTGTCCGCGAGCCTCGAGGTGGCGGGCCGCGACAACGGGTTCGCCGGCCACGAGCGCACCCGATCGTGCGGCGGGCCGTGCGGGCCTACCGCGAGACGATGCGCGACCTCGCCCCCATGCCGATGCTCGACGTGTGGTACGCGCGCCTGGACATGGACGAGCTGCTCCCGCGCTTCCGCGCGCTGCTGGACCCCAAGGCGACGCCGAGCGTCTGGCGCGCCGTGACGAAGGCGCGCGCCCACGACAGCCACCAGGCCTTCGAGAAGCTGTGCAACGGTCGAGGGCGGCGAGCCGCGGATCGTCAGCGACCCGCCGCTCATCCTGCCGGTGGAGGCGCTGCGGCTCGACCGGATGGCCGCCCGACCCGCGTCGACGGGATCCAGGGCTCCTACCGCCGCGACCCTGGAGTCCGACCGGCGCCGGCTGCTCGAGCAGTACCGGGTCGCCCACCTGGCCCGCAAGGTCGTCGGCGTCGGCAGCGTGGGCACCGACGCCTGGATCCTGCTGCTCCTCGACGGTCACGGCGAGCCGCTGCTCCTGCAGGTCAAGGAGGCCGAGGCCTCGGTGCTCGAGCGCTTCACCGCCCGAGCGCGTTCGAGCACCACGGCCAGCGGGTCGTGGCCGGCCAGCGGCTCATGCAGGCGGCCAGCGACATCTTCCTCGGCTGGGAGCGCCTCGCCTGGGACGGCCGCCCAGCGCGACTACTACCTGCGCCAGCTGCGCGACTGGAAGGGGTCCGCCGACGTGGCGGGCATGACGCCCGCCGGCATGGAGCTGTGGGGCCGGATGTGCGGGTGGACGCTCGCCCGCGCGCACGCCCGCTCGGGCGACCGGGTCGCGATCGCGGCCTACCTCGGCAAGTCCGCACCTTCGACCGCGCGATCGCCGCCTTCGCCGCGGCGTACGCCGACCAGAACGAGCGCGACTACGCCGCGTTCTGCGAGGCCGTCGCGAGCGGGCGGCTCGAGGCGACGACCGGCCTATGAGCGGCCCGGCTGACGCTTCGCCGGCCTTCAGGTCGGCCGCTGCTCTCTATCGGTAGCTGTGCATGCGTACTCGGGCACTCTTTCCAAGACTGGCCAACCCAGTCGCCCAGCTCCCGCCGGTTCCTGTAGTGGCGCACGAAGCGCGGGATGTAGAGCAGCGAAGCAGGCATGCGTCCCCGGCGCCTAGTTGCCCGGCCCGGCAAGGTGCACATAGCGGGGGTGATCCGCGCCCCCGACAGCGCGGCCGCTGATCCAGGCACCGCCCAGCCGGACGGGACCCGGGTTAACGCCGGGGGGTGGACTGCCTCCCCGACTTTGCGGTCGCCAGTGGCCCGGTGCAGGTCGCCCGTCCGTTGTGCGGCCCCCGTTGCCGTGGGGTGTCGCTCTGGGCTCGTCATGGTCCTCACACCTTCAGTCCCTCTGTGGGGGGCCGCACGAAAGGGAGAGAGAGAGTGAGACCCAACGAACGAATCGGCCCTACCAAGGCTAGTCGGATCTTCGCCCGCCGCCGCGCCAAGACTCGGCGATACGGCCGGCTCAGTGGCCCTCGGCGGGAACCGCGTCGGCGACTCTTCGTGGCGATGTTCGCGCCCTCGATGTCCACGCTGGGGACGATCTTCCCGAGCCAGGCTCGGCATCCACCAGGCCCACCTGCCCAGGAGGATCGTGAGGATAGGCGGGGGCGAGCATCAGCACCATCGCAGCCGCCTGCGACTCGACGATATTGAGGCCCACGCCGAACTGCTTCACCACGGGTCGCCGATTCAGCACGAAGCTCGAGAACACCGAGATCATGATCAGCGCGGCTGCGGCGATCACGCGGGCCGCTGGCCTTCAGGCCGAAGTCGCCGCCCGACTCGCGATCGGCTCTCGCCCTGGGCGCGGTGGTGTTCGACCGATGAGAGCAGGAACACCTGGTAGTCCATGCTGAGGCCGAACAGCACGGCGAACTCATCAGCGGCACGTAGCTTGCGATCAGGACAGGTCGAGGCGGTGGTGTCGATACCCACCAGGCTGATGCCCCAACCCCACTGGAATGTGGCGGTGAGGATGCCGAAGGCGGCCATCGCGGTGAGAAGAGTCCGTCGCCGCCGCCTGCAATGAGATCAGGAGCGAGCGGAAGGCCACGAGCAGCACCAGCATGCTCAGAAGCAGGATGGTGGCGATCACGAGCGGAAGCCGCGATCACGATCTCGGCCGCCAGGTCGACGACGTACAGGCGGTGGAGCCTCCCACGTACGCGCTGACTCCCTTTCTCGCTGTTCTCGGGGTCACCTTGTTGCGCAGATGCTTGACGAGACGGGCCGTGGCCACCGACGGACGGCGCCATGGTGGGAATCACGTTGATCACCGCGTTGTCTGCCCTTCTTTGAGATCTTGGGTGGGGCCACCAGCTTGTCGCCCTTGGTCTTGATCAGAGCGTCCTGCAGCTTCACCAGCCGCGGGTCGGTCACGCGAGATCGTTGCCGCCGGCCTTGGTGAGGGACGGGGAGAGCTCCTTCTGCAGCTTCTCCCGCCTGCTTCTGCTGGTCCTCCGCCTTGTCCTGGAGCGCGATCAGCTGCGCTTCTGCGCCTGCAGGGCGTTTGCCTGGGTCTGCAGCGCGTCCCCCTGCTGTTGCAGCGCGTCGGCCTGCTGCTGGAGCGCCGCCCCCTGCCGCTGCAGCGCCGCGGCCTGCGCTTGGAGCGCCGGCTTTTGCGGCTCGAGCTTGCCGCCCGCGGCGGCAGGGTCTCGGCCTGGCGCTCCAGCGCCTTGGCCGCGCTTGTCGTCGGCAGCTTGGCTTGGTGGTCGTGGCCGCCTTCTCGCGCGGGCCAGCCGGGCGAGCTTCAGCAGCTCGAGCCGCGCGATCCGGCGCCGGATCAGCGGAGCTCGAGATGGCGTGCTCGACGCGCCTCTGCTGCGCCCGGTTCAGCACCAGCAGCTTGGCCAGCTCGATCGCCCCCGCCTTGAGCGCGGCCGCCTCGGCCGCCAGCTGGTCGCGCTGCTGCTGCAGCGACGCCGCCTGGGCCTCGAGCGCGGTCTGCTGCTGCTGCAGAGCGGCGGCCTCGCTGTTCAGCTGCGCCTGCTGAGCTCGAGCAAGGCCTGCTGCTTCTCGAGCTGCGTCTGCTGCTTCTCGAGCGACGCCTGGCCCGCCTCCAGCTGCGCCTGCATCTTGTTGCCCTGCTTCTGCTCCGCGTCCAGCTCGTTCTGCAGCTTCTTCAGCTGGTTCTCCTGCGCGGTCACCGCCGGGTCGGCCTTGGCAGCCGGCGTCAGGGCGACGGCGACGATCAGCGGGCCGTTGTAGCCCGGGCCGAAGCCCTGCTGCATCAGGTCGTACGCGCGCCGCTCCATCGTCGAGCTCGGCGTCTGGCCGATGTCCTCCTGGCCGAGGTGGAGGTCGGTGACGGGGATGATCAGCGGCACCAGGATCAGCCGCGGCCAGCAGCAGCGGCACCACCGGGCGGTGGACGACGAATCCGGCCCAGCGGCCCCAGATGCCCTTGTGCGCCGGGTCGTCCGACGCCTGGAGCCGCTTCGGCAGCGCGATCGAGTTGATCCGCTGGCCGGCCAGCGACATGAAGGCGGGCAGCAGGGTGATGGCGGCCAGCACGGCCGTGCCCACGGCCATCGCGCCGGTGTAGCCCAGCGAGGAAACGAGCGGGATGCCGGCCACCGACCAGCGACACCAGCGCGACGACCACGGTGCAGCCGGCGAACACGATCGCCGTGCCCGCCGTGCCGACCGCCAGGGCGATCGACTCGTGCAGCTCCACGCCCTCGGCCAGCTGCGACGGTGGCGGGTGACCAGGAACAGCGCATAGTCGATGCCGACCGCCAGCCCGATCATCGTCGCCACGGTGTGGGCGATATCGGGCACCGCGATCAGGTGCCCGATCAGGCCGATCAGGCCGAGCGCCGTGGTCAGGCCGATCACGGCGCCGCCGATCGGCATGCCCATGGCGACCACCGTCCCGAACGTCAGGTCAGGATCAGCATCGCGGCGAGGATGCCGATCAGGTCGCTGGTCGACGTGTCGTTGGGGGAGAGGGTGGAGCCGATCGAGCCGCCGCCCTCGACCTGCATCCCGGCCTTCACCCCGGGTTCGGCGGCGTTCATCACCCGCTGCGCCTCTTCCTCGGTGAGCTCGTTCGAGCTGATGCTGAGCAGCACCGAGATGAACGCGATCTTGCCGTCCTTCGAGACCTGCCCCGCCTCCTGGCTGAACGGGCTGACCGCGCTGTGGACGAAGCCGATCTTCTTGATCGCCTTGTACGAGTCGGTGATCGCCTGCTTGTTGGCGGAGTCGGTCACCTTGCCCTTGGTGACCTTGAAGATGATCGGGTTCGAGCCGTTCTGCTGCGGCGGGAATCCGGCCTGGAGAGGTCGGTGGCCAGCTGGCTGCCGGTGCCGGGCAGATCGACGTTGTTGCTCGTCTCCGATCCGACCTGCTTGACGACCAGCGTCACGCCGGCCGCTCCCGATGATCCAAAGAACGATGACAAGCACGGCATAGAGCCGCCACCAGGCGGCCCAGGCGATAAAGAAGTCGGGCCAGACCGCGAGTTTGAGTGCGCAAACGCCTCAGAGGTGGAGTTGTGCCAGCTCGGAGCTCGGCCGCGAGCAGCAGAGCAGCACGCGGCCCTCGGGAGGTGGCTCGAGCGGGTCGGTCCTGTAGGTCACGTCCCCGCTGAGAATTCCGCTCTCGCAGTTGTGGCAGACCCCGGTACGGCACCTGAAGCTCACCGGCACGTCACATGCCTCGGCGAACTCGAGCAGGTTGCCGTAGCTCGTGTCCCAGGCGACGGTCAGGTTGCTGCGCGCGAACGTGACCGGCTGGCCCGTCCCCGGCGGGGCCCGTGGGCGGGTGTGGCGCGCGTCGGTCGCCGGACCGGGCCGGGCGCGATCACGCGCCCGGCGCCGAACGTTCTCCGTGGCGACCTGCTCCGGCGGGGCGCCTCGGGCGATGAGCGCAGCTGACAGCAGCGCATGAACGTTTCCGGGCCGCACAGGTAGTAGTCGGCGTCGACCGGGACGGCGACGGCTTCGACGTGTCGTCGATCCCGCCGTCCATGTCGAAGCCTCGCCTGGCCTTCGCCGGGCCCGGGGGCTGTACGCGACGATCCGGTGAGCGTGGGGCAGCGACGCGAGCAGTTCGTTCGACCTCCGCGCCGAAGGCGTGCTCCTGCCCGCTGCGCGCTCCGTGCAGCCACCAGACCTCGCGGGTGCTCCGCTCGGCCGCCAGCGCCTGGAGCATGGCGAGCACCGGCGTCGCGCCGACGCCGGCGCTGATCAGCACGACGGGCTGCTCGCGGTCGCGCAGCAGGAAGCTTCCCGCGCGGCGCGGCGGCGTCGATCGTGTCGCCCACGCGGACGCGCTGGTGGATGAAGTGCTGCCGACGCCGTCGGGTTCGAGCTTGACGCTGATCCGGTACTCTGCGTCCGTCAGCGAGGAGAGCGAGTAGCTGCGGATCACCGCGGGCTGGTCGGGCCCTGCGGTCGCAAGCGGAAGGTGAGGTACTGGCCGGCGCGGCGCGTTCACCGGCCCCGTGCCGGAGCGGGGAGAAGGTGTGCGACTGATGATCGAGCTCTCCCGCGCCACCGCGGTGACGGTGAGCGGCCGGAACCCTCCCAGGCGGTGCCGCCGACGGCGGCCGGTCCGCCTCTTCGAGGAGCTCCCGGAACGAGCCCTTCCACCCTCGCTCAGCGCGGGGATTCGCAGTGCCCTTTGAGCGCGCTGCGGGCGGTTCGGGAGGTAGAGCAGTCCGTCGATCTCCGCGCGGTGACAGCTGCTCGGCCCCGCTCGACCAGCGCGATGTCGTCGCCGGCCTGCACCGTGCCCTCCTGGATCACGCGCAGATAGAAGCCGGGTCGGTGGTGGGCGACGAGCAGCGACGGCATCCCGGCTCCCGCATCCGGATCCCGACGCGGAAGCAGGTCACGCGCGGCTGGGTGACCTCGAAGATCGCCTGCGCCGATCCGGTAGCGATCGCCGATGCACACGTCGTCGTCGGCCAGCCCCTCGGACGGTGAAGTTCTCGCCGAACTGGCCGTAGCTGAAGTCCTGTCGCCCGAGCTCGCGCTTCCAGTAGCGGTAGGAGCCGACTGGTAGACGAAGACGGCGCGGTGCTCGCCACCGTGGGCGGCCCGGTCGGCCTGGTCGTCACCGTCGATGTTGATCCGCCGGACCATGCGCGGACCGCGGACGGGCTCTTCCAGATCGCGGTCCGGACTGTCCTGCCCTCCCAGGCGACGTCGCGCGGGCACTCCACGTTGAGCGAGAGCAGCCGTCCCACAGGCCACATTCCTAGCGAAAATGTTCCCTGGCCGACCTCAGAACAGCCAGCGGTCCGACAGCCGCCAGTACATCGCCACGCTTCGAACCGCGAAGTCCGACTGCTGCGCGGACACGTGCTGACGGTAGGTCGTGACGTCCCGGAAGTAGCGGCCCATCCGCTGGCCGCGCCCGGAGGTGCTTGGCGGCGCGCGGTGCAGTTGAGCATCTCGACGGCGTCTGAGGCCAGGCCGCCGGCCTGCTGGAGCGTCGCCCACCAGCGCGCGTCCTGGTCGAGCGGTATACGGTCGCCGCTCTCCGCCGACCGCTCCGCCAGGTCCTGGTACTCGCGGCAGAAGGCGTACAGGATCGCCTCGGCGGCGTCGGTCTTCGCGAGCGCCAGGCCGTAGACACGCTGGTCCTCGTGGAACTCGCGCCGCGGGATCTGCGGCTGGAAGGTTGTCAGCCGCTCGCCGATCGGGCCGCCGAACTCGTCGAGCGAGGCGCGCGCGGCGCCGATCATCGTGCCGACCAGCGACGCGTGGTAGGGACCGCCCACGCGGCCGATGTAGGCCGGGTTGCGGTGGAAGCGCACGCCGACGCTCGGGTGCGGCGGGTCGAACCAGTCGAACGGGACCACGAATCGATCCGCCACGAACACGTCCTCGACCACGAACGAGTTCGACCCGCTCGAGTTCATCCCGATGATCTTGCCGTCGCCCCAGTCGTCGAGCATCTCGATCTCGGCGCGCGGGACCGCGAAGACGTACGGCTGGTCGCGTGCCGCCCGCCATCGTGGCGGGGGCGAACACCCAGGTCGCGTACGGCACGCCCGACGCGTACGGCCAGCGGCCGCTCAGCCGGTAGCCGCCGTCGACCTTCGTCGCCTCGCCGGTGGGCGCGACCGGGTGCGGGCAACGGAAGTCCCCGTCTCGGCCCGAACATCTCGGCCTGCGCCTCGGGCGGGAAGTGGCTGGCCACCATCGCCGCGTGGCTCGATCCGAGCGTCAGGCACCAGCCCACGCCCGGGTCGCCGGTCGAGATCGCGACCATCGTGCGCAGGAACGTCTCCCAGCCGAACTCGTAGCCGCCGAAGCGGCGCGGCTGCATGATGCGCGAGAAGCCGGCCTCGAGGAAGCGTTCGTGGAGCTCCTGCGAGTAGTAGCCGCGACGCTCGGACTCGTCCTGCTGCTCGCGGATCAGCGGCACCAGCGCCCGCGCCCGGGCCACCATCTCCTCGGGACGCAGGTCCGGCTCCGGCACCGCAACCGTCTGACCGTTCTCGGCCACGCGGGGAGGCTACCCCCGCGTCGCCTGAGCGTCCGGTGAGGGCGCGCCTGGCGCGCCGCCAGTGCAGCGGGTGCACGAGCCAGTAGAAGTTCAGGCCGTAGCCCCAGCCGTACGACTTCGGCGTGAAGAAGCGAATGTCGTCCGGGTTCCAGGCCCTGCTGCGCAGCCGCTGGCGGGTCGGCTTGCGCCAGTCGTAGGGGAGGCCCAGCCGGCGGCCTTTGCGGGTGTCTGCCATGTGGACGAGGTTAGCCCTCGCGTAAGCCAACTAATACTTTCCAAACGCGTGGTTGAGGGATCGCCCTTGCCTCCTGCGAGGCCGGGGTCCGCTGGGCGGATCATCCGATATGGATGACGCCACGGCGACGGCCCGCCCATATGGTCGTTCGCGGTCTCCCCGGGTCGCATTGCCGGCGGGCGTTCACCCAGCGAAGGGATCTCGATGGCGAAGGGAATGGTCATGGCCTGGTCACGGAAGAGTGCGATCGGCGCAGGTCTCGCCGTCACGGCGTTCCTGGCTGGGTGCGGAGGAGGGACGAACGTGCCCTCAGGGAGCGGCGCGGCCGCGGCGTTGCCGACCACCGTCACGAGATCCGTGCCGTCGCTTTCGACCCCCTCGAGGACCGCCACGGCCACGGAAGCCGCGAAGACCACGGCCAGCTCGGAGTCCGAGTCGAGCACGGAGGACAAGCGGAGCACGAGGAGCTCGGAGTCCGAGTCGAGCACCACCAACGAGCGGACCACGACCACGTCGCAGCCCAAGACGACCACGACCGCCGTGACCCGCACGGCCACGATCACAGAGTCCACGACGACGGGCGCGGGGGCCGTAGCGAAGGGCGCCGCTGGTGCCGTTGTCGTCGGTGTCTCCGGAAGCTCCGACGACAGCGGCAGTTCCGGCCTGCCGGCGTGGGCGTGGGTGCTCATCGGCGCCGGGGTGGTCGCGCTGATAGCCCTCGCCGTCGTCGCGTATCGCCGGCGCGGCGGCTCTGGGGGCGGCGGTACACCGCCGCCTGTCCCCCCGAGCGAGCCGGGAGTCACGGATGCGAACGCGCCGCCGCCGGAGGAGCCGCCGGGTCCAGCCCCTCCGCAAGGCAGCTAACCGGCACTTTCAGCCGATCTGCGGCCCGGAAAGCTCGGCGCGCAACGTCGCGATCTCGGTCACGGCGGCCCCCACGTAGGCGCTGGCTGTAGCCTCGATCTCTCCGTCGAGGTCAGCCATGTATGCGGAGCCCACGGCGAGCCCCTCGATCGAAGCGAGGGTGCGCTCCGCCCGGAGCTCCAGCAGATGAGCGTGTATCTGGACCGCAGACCGCTCGAAGCCGTAACTCATTGCTCCACCGCCTTCCGGGTGTGAGGGGGATGCGTCATGAGGCGATGGTCCCGCGGCGGGCGCGGCCTCGCATCGGCCGACACGCCGGCCTGACTGGCCAGTCGCGGACGAAGAGCTAAGCGGTGCTGAGACGGCTGGGGGTATATGCGGCTCAGCTGGTTGCGCGAGGTGATCTCGAGCTTCGGGAAGACCTTGTGCAGGTGGTACTGCACCGTTCGAGGGCTGATGAACAGCTGCGCGCCGATCTCGGGGTTGGAGAGCCCGTCTCGGGCGAGTCGGGCGATCTGCGCCTCCTGAGGCGTGAGCACGCCGCGCGTCTCGTCGGTGCGCCTGCGCGCGGTCTCGCCCGTGGCGAGGAGCTCGCGACGGGCGCGCTCGGCAAACGCCTCGGCCCCGATGCCGCTGAACATCTCGTGCGCGGTTCGAAGCTGCTCGCGGGCGTCGATGCGCCGGTTCTCGCGACGCAGCCACTCGCCGTACACGAGGTGGGCGCGGGCGAGATGGACGGCGATACGGCTGCGCGCGAGCCGCTCGATCGCCTCGCGGTAGAGGGATTCGGCAGCCTGGCCGTCGCTCAGCAGCGCGCGTGACCAGGCCCGGACGCCGAGCGCCCAGTCGGTGCCGCCCGCCGCTTTCGTTCCTCGAGTCGTCGAGCGCGGCAGCGGCCTCTCGTGGGCGCCGCTTCGGGCCCCCGCCTCGACCAGCTCGACGAGGGCGAAACCGAAGAGCCCGAGGTCGTCGTACTCGCATGCCGCTGGGCGCCCGCCAGCGCGGCGTCGTAGCGGCCGAGACCGTTGTACAGCACCGCGGTCGCGTAGCCGAACCCACCGATCCCCCTCCCTCGCCTCGCGCGATCGCGTCTCGAGACGCCAGTCTCATGTCGCTCCAGCGCCTCGGCCTCGACGCCGCGCCACGCGGCGAGCAACAGCGAGGAGTACCTCGCCGGGGCATTGCCGGTCGCCTCGTGATCGCATCAGCCTCCTCGGTCAGCGCCGAAGCCGCCGCGAACTCTCCGGCGTGCAGGTGCACGGCGGCGCGGTACCCCAGCGCCAGCGGTAAGACGATGAGCGCGCCGGACTCGCGGCGACTCGGACCGCCCGAGTGGCCAGCTCATGCCACATCTCGTCGTCCCACAGGTCGCCTGCGACGAGCCATGGCAGCCAGAACCAACGCATGAAGTCGTCCTCGTCGCCTCCAGCGTCTTGCCCAAACGCGTCCAGCGCACGCCGCAGCGGCGCCACGCCGGCGACGTAGCCCTCCGTGAACCGCGTCGCCAGACCGTCGAGGAGGAGGTCGGTCGGTCGTGGCGGCTGTCGTCCAGGCGGCGCAGCCGAGCGGCCGCGGCTACCTCGCGCGGCCCGACGCGGCCATTGAGGCGGCCGGCGAAGATCGCGGCTCCGAGCGCCTCGAGGTACGCCTCGCGCGCCGATCCACTGTCAAGTGGCTCGAGCTGCTCGGCTGCATCGAGCAGCAATGGCGGAGCGTCGCTGCCGCGTCTGAGCGCGAACACGATCTCGGCGCGGAGGCGAGTGAGCCGGGCGCGCTGGAGCTCGTCGAGCGGGCACGCTCCGCAGCCGCCAGAAGCTCGTGCGCCGCCTCCGGCGCCCCGCGACTCGAACTTCGCCTGCGCCGCGGCAAGCGCGCGCCGACCACGCTCGGCCGGATCCGGGGTCAGCTCTGCCGCTCGCGCGAGGAACGCGGCCGCCGCGGCGATGCCGCCGCGAGCCTGCGCGCGCCCGGCCGAGCGCTCCAGCTCGTCGGCGACGGACTCGTCGAGACCCGAAGCCGCGTGCGCGCGATGCCATGCGCGCCGATCGGGCTCGGCTTCGGGATCGGTCGCCTCGGCCAGAGCGCGGTGCACCTCCTGGCGGTCGAAGACGGGCGCCGCCTGGTAGACCGCCGAGCGCACCAGAGGGTGACGGAACCGCACATGGGCACCGAGATCGATCAGCTCCTGCGTCTTGCGCCGGCGGTGCGAGCGTCGGCCCCGAGGCCGAGCTCGCCGGCCGCGCGCCACAGCAAGGTCATGTCGCCTACGGGCTCGGCCGCCGCCAGCAGCAGCAGTCGCGGGTCTCGGCCGGGAGCGACTCGAGCCTCCGCAGGAAGCTCTGCTCGATCCGGTTCGCCAGAGGCGTCACGTCGAGCAGTCCGAATCCGCCCGCCAGCTCGGCCGGGCTCAATCCTCCGCGGCAACTCGAGCAGGGCAAGCGGGTTGCCGTGCGACTCGGCGACGACGCGGTCTCGGACCTGCTCGTCCAGGCGGCCGGGCACGCGCCGAGTCCAGCAGCGCGCGGGCGTCCTCGTCACCGAGCCCTCGACCATGAGCTCCGGAAGCCCGCCAACTCGCGCACGTTGCTCGGCTCGCGCACCGCGAACACCAGGCCGACCGATTCCGCCAGGAGGCGGCGCGCTACGAACGCGAGCGACAGCGCTGACGCCTGTCCAGCCACTGAGCGTCGTCGACGACCCAGACCAGCGGCTGCTCCTCGGCGACCTCGGAGAGCAGGCCGAGGACGGCCAGACCGACGACGAAGCGATCGGGCGGCGGTCCGCGCGCAGGCCGAACGCCGTCTTCGAGCGCGTCACGCTGCGGGCCGGGCAGCCTCCCGCAGATCGAGCACCGGGGCGCACAGCTGATGCAAGCCCGCATACGCGAGCTCCATCTCGTACTCGATGCCCGCGCTCGCGCGACGCGACACCCCGACGCGCGCTCCACCAGGTACTCCAGCAACGCCGACTTGCCGACCCCCGCTTCGCCGCGCACGACCAGCACCTGGCTCTCACCCGCGCGCACACTCGTCAGCAGTCGATCGAGAGCGTCGCACTCGTTGCGCCGACCGCGCAGCACATGCCACGACGAATCGCCCACTCTGCCGCGCGACCCGCGGACGCACACGGCCGGCGCTGAACCGGCAAATCCCGTAGCGCAGCGCGGTCCATGAGAAGGCCGAATCGCGCAGCAGTCACCGCTGCGGCTGCTGGTCACCGGGGGAACCGGCGTGCTCGGCCGCGCGCTGCGGCCCCTCGCGGAGGCCGAGGGCCATGAGCTCGCGATGCCCGGGCGCGAGGAGCTCGACCTCTTCGACCCCTCCGCGGTCGCCGACGCGGTGCGCGACGTCGACGGCGTTCTGCACCTGGCGACCCGGATCCGCCCGGTCGAGCAGCTCTCGGATCCGGACGCGTGGCGCGAGAACGATCGGCTTCGCACGGACGCTTCGAGGATCCTCGTCGACGCGGCGATCGCGGCCGGAGTAGCGGTCTACGTCCAGCCCACCGTCACGTTCGTCTACCCGGCGGACGGCCCGGTGTCCGAGGACACGCCGGTCGGCGAGGTCCTGCCGATCCTGCGCTCCGCGCTCGCCGCCGAGCAGGAGGCTGAGCGCTTCGCACGCGCCGGCGGACGCGGCGTCGTCCTGCGATTCGGGTTGCTCGACGGCCCGGGCACCGGCAACGACCAGCCGAGGGCCGACTTCGGCGCCACCCTGCACGTCTCCGATGCCGGGCGCGCGCTCCTCCCGGCGCTCTCGCTGCCCAGCGGCATCTACAACGTCTGCCGCGACGGGGAGCGTGTCTCGAACGAGCGCTTCACCCGGGCCACCGGTGGCAGCCGCAGCACATGACCCTCCAGACAACAGAGCTCCAGAGCCGCTGCGACCTGCTGCGGTCGCTGCACCGCCCCGGCGCCCCCCTCCTGCTTCCGAACGCCTGGGACGTGGCCACGGCGAGAGCCGTGGTCGCGGCCGGATTTCCCGTGGTCGCGACCACCAGCGGCGGCGTGGCCGCCACGCTCGGCTACGAGGACCACGAGGGTGCGCCGGCCGACGAGATGCTCGCCGCGGCCGCGCGGATCGCAAGGGGCGTCGAGGTGCCCGTGACGGTCGACGCCGAGGCCGGCTACGGCATGGAGCCGGCCGAGCTGGTGGCTGCGCTGCGGACCGCGGGAGCCGCCGGCTGCAACCTCGAGGACACCGACCACGCCGCCGGCAGCCTCCGCGATCCCGACCGGCACGCGGAGTGGCTCGCGGCGGTTCGCCAGGCCGCGTCGGAGGACGGCTACCGGCTCGTCATCAACGCCCGGGTCGACGTCTTCCTGGGTCCGTTCTTCGCCGGCGCCGGCCCCGGGACGCAGGAGGAGCTCGTTCCCGAAGCGCTGCGGCGCGCGAATGCCTACCTCGAGGCCGGCGCCGACTGCGTGTACCCGATCGCGCTGTGGGAGACGGACGCGCTGCGCCGCTTCACCTCGGAGGCCCGCGGCCCGGTGAACGTCATCCGCCTGCCGCAGACGCCGTCGCTCGCCGAGCTGGCCGCGCTGGGCGTGGCCCGGGTGAGCTGGGCGACCCTCCTGTACCGCGACGCGATGGCCCGCTTCGAGGACCAGCTCGCCTCGCTTCAGGAGTGAGATTTTTTTTTTTTTTTTTTTTTTTTTTTTTTTTTTTTTTTTTTTTTTAAAAAAAAAAAAAAAAAAAAAAAAAAAAAAAAAAAAAAAAAAAAAAAAAAAAAAAAAAAAAAAAAAAAAAAAAAAAAAAAAAAAAAAAAAAAAAAAAAAAAAAAAAAAAAAAAAAAAAAAAAAAAAAAAAAAAAAAAAAAAAAAAAAAAAAAAAAAAAAAAAAAAAAAAAAAAAAAAAAAAAAAAAAAAAAAAAAAAAAAAAAAAAAAAAAAAAAAAAAAAAAAAAAAAAAAAAAAAAAAAAAAAAAAAAAAAAATTACCTCCAGTCCGAGGGCATGCCAGCCCCCGAGGATCTCGCGACCCAAAGGAGAGCCCTGCAGCCCCGATCGTTCTCGTCCACGGCGCATTCGCCGATCGGCGAGCTCGAACGGCGTCATCGACTCGCTGTCGGCGCCGGGTATCGTGATCGCGGTGCCGAACCCGCTGCGCAGCCCGGCCGCCGACGCCGCGAGCATCAGCGATCTCGTCCGCACCATCGAGGGCCTGTCCTGCTGGTCGCCCACTCCTACGGCGGCGCCGTCATCTCGAACGTCCCGGCCGATGCCGGCGAGATCGCAGGGCTCGTGTACGACGAACGGCTTCACACCCGATCCCGGCGAGAGCTGCTTCTCGCTGGCGGGGCCAGCTTCCCCGGCAGCATGCTAGGCAAGCGTAAGTTGAAGCCGGTTCCGCGCAGCGACGGCACGACGGACCTCTAGATCGCCCAGGACCTTCCACGGCGTGTTCGCCCCGGACGTGCCTGCGCCGGGGCCACCGGCTGGCGGCGACCCAGCGCCCGCGACCAGGAGGCGCTGTTCGAGCCCTCCGGCGACCGCCCCCGCCGGCGCGAGCTGCCGTCGTGGTTCGTGATCGGCGAAGAGGACCGCTGATCCCGCCGGACTCCGAGCACTCCATGGCCGAACGGGCCGGCGCGCGCCGGGCGGTCGAGTCCCGGCGCCTCCCACCCGCTTCACCGTCTCGCAGCCCGCGGGCCACCGTGACCTGGTCCTCGAGGCCGTCGCTTCGCGCGTGGCCGCCTGACTGTCACCGCAAATCAGAAGGGAGTTGCAGATGTCAGCTATGAACGAGTCGCCGACCGTCGGCGATCGGCTCCAGGAAGTCCTGCCGTTGCTCAGCGCGCCAGCCTACTTCGGGCCTCCCGTCGTCTTCCTGCTTCGCCCAGGCTGGCTGCTGCTCGTGCTCCTGATAATCCCGCCTGCCGCGGTCCTGATCACCCTCGCGCTGGTCGTCCTGCTCGGCGCGGCCCTGCTCGCTGCGCTCGGCGCGCTGATCGCATCGCCATATCTGCTGGTGCGCCACCTGCGCGCGCGGCACCTTGCGAGCACCCACGTGGAGCGTCCGGCCAAGCGGTCCCACCGCCACCGCACGTGATTCACCTCACGACCAGGTAGCCCGCGGTTTACTCTCACTACCGAAAGGAACGACATGAAGATCGTGGTCATCGGTGGCACCGGGCTGATCGGCTCGAAGCTCGTGACGAAGCTCGCGCGAGCACGGCCACGAGGCGGTCGCGGCGTCGCCCGACACCGGGCGTCAACACGCTCACCGGCGAGGGACTGGCCGAGGTGCTCGAGGGCGCGTCGGTGGTCGTCGACGTGTCGAACTCGCCCGTCGTTCGAGGATGACGCCGGTGCTGGAGTTCTTCGAGACCTCGACCACGCAACCTCCTGGCGGCGGAGGCGGCCGCCGGCGTGGGGCATTACGTCGCGCTGTCGGTCGTCGGCACCGAGCGGCTGCCGGAGAGCGGCTACTTCCGGGCGAAGATCGCCCAGGAGAAGCTGATCAAGGACGGCGCGATCCCGTACTCGATCGTCCACGCGACGCAGTTCTTCGAGTTCGTCAAGGATCGCGGACGCCGCCACCGACGGCGACACGGTCCGGCTCCCGCCGGTGCTGTTCCAGCCGATGGCGGCCGACGACGTCGCGCAGCGCGGTCGGCCGGGTCGCGGTGGGCGCGCCGCTGAATGGCATCGTCGAGATCGCTGGGCCGGAGCAGTTCCGCCTCGACGAGCTGATCCGGCGGCCTGGCGGCGCGCGACGATCCGCGCGAGGTGGTCGCCGACCCGCACGCGCGCTACTTCGGCGCCGAGCTCGAGCGAGCGCACGCTGGTCCCGGGCGACGGCGCCCGGCTCGGCGAGACCCGCTTCGAGGACCCGACTGGCTCGCCCAGGTACCTTCGCCGCCTGACGCCTGACCGCGTGCTTTCCCGTGAGCCTGGTTGGTGCTTTCCCCGATGCGCTCGCGTTGCCGGGCCTCTAGCGTCGGTGTCGACCAGAGGCTCCTCATGAAGATCGAAGCTGAACGTCCAAGCCATCAGCCGCGAGGGATCGTGAAAGATCTCGATACACCCGTGAGAACCGCGATTCTCCACGGCCACCGCGTGAGCTACCGCACGGCCGGCGAGGGGCCGGTGATCCTGCTCATTCACGGGATCACGGGCGACTCGCGCCAGTGGAACGAGATCATCCCGCAGCTGGCCGATCGCTACACGGTCCTCGCGCCGACCTGCTGGGCCATGGCCAGTCCGCCAAGCCGCGCGGCGACTACTCGCTGGGCGCCTACGCGGCCATCCTTCGCGACCTGCTGATCCTGCTCGGCCACCGGCGGGCGACCGTGGTCGGCCACTCGCTGGGTGGCGGCATCGCCATGCAGTTCTCCTACGAGTACCCCGTGTTCTGCGAGCGCCTCGTGCTCGTCGACAGCGGCGGGCTGGGCCCGAGGTCCACCCGCTGCTGCGGGCGGCCACGCTGCCGGGCGCAGAGCTGGTGCTGCCGCTCATTGCCCACTCGCGCCTGCACGTGGTGGGCGAGGCGATTGGGCAGGCGCTCGGCCGTCTGGGATTGGAGCTCGGCCACGACCTGGCCGAGATGACCCGCGGCTATGCGTCGCTGAGCGACGCCGAGGCGCGCCGCGCGTTCCTGCACACCCTGCGCGCGGTCATCGACCTCGCCGGGCAGCGGGTGAACGCCACCGACCGGCTCTACCTGGCTGAGATGATCCCCACGCTGATTCTCTGGGGTCGCCGCGATCCACTCATCCCCGTCGAACATGCGACGTCGCCCATCGGGCCATTCCGGGCAGCCGCCTGGAGATCTTCGACGACGCCGGCCACTTCCCGCATATCGAGCAGCCGGTGCGCTTCGCCCGTGTGCTCATCGACTTCATCGAGAGCACCGAGCCGGCCGAGTACGAGTTCTCCGACGAGGACCTGGCCATGCTGCGGGAGCGCATGCTCGAGCGCGGGAGGAGATCTCGCTGATTTGGAGAGGGGTCCGTCAGCGAGCTGGTTTGCTGATCTGAAGGCCGAGGCGCTTGCTTGGTGGGTGAGCGGGGCGTCAGACGAGCGACTCCGGACCGTCATGCGCAGCCACCTTCGTGGTGTTCTCGTGTGGCAGATCTTCCGCACGATCCGCCAGCGGGCACGGCCCGAGAGGCGCATCAACGCGGTCGTGGAGTTCAGGATCAGCGGCCGCGCGAGACGGCGGCAGCGACCGTTACCAGCTCACCCTCGCGGATGGCCGGTGCAGGACGTCACGACGCAACGGACGCAAGCCGGCGTTGACGCTCGAGCTTCAACCGGTGGCGTTCCTGCGTCTGGTCGGCGGTTCTGCCAGCCCCAGCGACTCCTGCTGGCGGGCAAGCTCAAACTCCGTGGTGACCTCATCCTCGGGCTCGCGCTGCCCAGGACGTCAGGATCCCGAGGCATCGCCGCGTGTGAGAGTGTCGCCTTTGCGGGCCGGGAGCGCGATCGCCACGTAGTGACGCGCAGCGCCTGCGTACTCCGTACCGATGTGCGGCGCCGGCCCCGGCCGTACGGTCGGAGGCGACCAAGGAGGCGTTCGATGTCACAGACCACGGACCGGCACGCGCAGCGCCGCGCGCTTCCGGTGGTCGTGCGCGATCGCCGTGGCGGCGGGATGGGCCGGATGCTCGGCGCGGTCTCCGCGGATGCGCGGATGCTCCGCGCCATATCGGCCGACGTCGCCCACGCCGCCGACCCGCGCCATGTCGCGCGCAGGCCGCCGGCCGCCGACCCCTTCGAGCTGCGTGACCCCGAGTACATCGCGCGCACGCTCCCCGCGCTGCGCGTCATGGCGGACGTCTGGTTCCGCGCCGACGTGCGCGGGCTGGAGAACATCCCGCCGAGCGGGCCGGTGCTGCTCGTCGGCAACCACTCGGGCGGCACGCTGATCGCCGACACGTTCATCTTCTCGCAGGCGTTCTCCGACCACTTCGGTCCCGAGCGCGAGTTCTTCCAGCTCGCGCACGACCTCGTGTTCAAGGTGCCGGGCATCCGGGCCATGCTCACGCCGTACGGGACGGTGCCGGCCTCGCCGGAGAACATGCGGCGCGCGCTCGCGCGCGGCGCCGCGCTGCTCGTCTATCCGGGCGGCGACCACGAGACCTACCGGCCCAGCTGGCGCTCCGCCGAGATCGACTTCGCCCACCGGACCGGCTTCGTGCGGCTCGCGCTGAAGCACGGCGTGCGAATCGTCCCGGTCGTCTCGATCGGCGGCCAGGAGACGGCGCTGTTCCTCGGCCAGGGAGAGCACATCGCGCGGCTGCTGCACCTCCACCGGCTGCTGCGGATCGACGTCGCGCCGGTCCAGATCGCGCCGCCGTGGGGCGTCACCGTGCTCGACCTCCCGGGCCGCGTTCCGCTGCCGGCGAAGATCTCGATCGAGGTGCTCCCGCCGATCGACCTGCGTGAGGAGCTCGGCGGCGCCGGCGGCGATCCCGACGAGGGCTACGAGCTCGTCACGGGGCGGATGCAGGACGCGCTGCGCGAGCTCGACGAGGCGCGCGGGCTGCCGCTGATCGGCTGAGCGGGCGCTCATCGCAGCCCGGCCGCGATGGCGAGCACGCCGTGAACACGAGCTCCACGCCAAGAAACCCGCTCGCCAAGCGGGTTTGCGTCATACCGCCACGGGGATTCGCCTGGGGGTTGATCGCAGCGACGTTTTTGGGCCCCGTGAATCCGGAGCTGGTCGGCGAGACGGATCACGCGTGGGTCAGGTACGAGGAAGGGGAGCGTGAGGGCACGACCGGCAGCCACCCCTTCGCACACATCAAGCCGCACGTCGGCTTCTAGAAGTGATCGGTATGCCGCTGGTCCCCCCGGTGGAACTCCGCGGCTCGAGGGGCGGCTAGGCGGTCAGCGCGTGCACGTCCACGCTCTCGGCCATCAACACGGCGCACGACGCGAGATCCACCAGCGCGGCCCGGGAGCGCCTGGGTGCTTCTTAGCCCTAGAAATAGGGCTAAGGAGAATGCGCGGGGCTCATATCTCGAGGTGGCGCCTGATCACGGCGCTGGCGGAGTTCCACCAGTGCCGCGGCCCCCTCCTCCAACTCCACCACCTGGCGCTTGTACTCCTCGCTGTCGCTGTCGTGTTTCCCCATGGGGTCCCATGAGCGCGACGTTGTCCGCAAAGGCGTAGCGCACCCCCGGCGGGGATCATCGAAGCGCCCGAACGAGATCGGCTCGTCGGCCTGCGCCTCGAGCACACGGATCAGCTCGGCGTCCGACTCATATCTCGGGCTCGGGTCGGGGTAATGGAAGGTGTGGTTGCGAGCGTGCTCGACGACGGCAGGCCCGACGCTGTTAACGGTCCTGGCCACCACCTTGAGGTTCTCCTGCGCGTCGGGCGGCAGCTTCTGTTCCGAGACCCGCAGACCTGCGAGCTGCAGTTCCTCCACTGAGAGAGGGCGTACGCAGCTTCAAAGAAGTGCCCCATCACGTGGCGCACCCAGTATCCAAGCAGCGGGTCGTCCCCAGCCTCATTCGCCGCGGCCGCGCGCCGCATCGCGTAGCCCACGTCGTTACTCGCCCAGGCCATGGACATGAGAAAGCGGGAGAGCGGCTGATCGGCCGGAAAGCGATCCCGCATCAGCTCGGGCTCGTCGTGGGGCGCCGGAGTCACCCTAACTCGCCTGGCCGAGCATCTTCCGCGCGAGCCGTTGCCCCCGGCGTTGCCCCGAACCTCCCCGAGAAAGCGAAAACCCCGCGATTTGCGGGGCTTTCGTAGTACCGCCACGGGGATTCGAACCCCGGTTTCCGCCGTGAGAGGGCGGCGTCCTAGTCCCCTAGACGATGGCGGCCTAGGCCGGACGATTCTACAAGTGGGTCGGCGAAGCGTCTCGGGGGTCTGAGAGCCGATCCCGGAGGCTGATCCGCCGGCCGGCTCCACCCGTAAGGACGGCCGGGGGACCCCATGCCTGTGCGGACGGCCCCAAGGCCCGTGTTAAAGGTACGGGCAACCCCCTTGTTCGGCCCATCCAGCGCGGTTAGGGTCGGATGTCGACTCGCAAAGGTGCCCACCCGCACGATCCAAGGAGGATCAATGGCCCACCAGCTCGAGAGCGTTCAGATCGAGCAGCTCTCCCCGCAGTTCACCGGTGAGCTCCTGAGGCAGGGAGACTCTGGCTACGACGACGCCCGTCAGGTCTGGAACGGCATGTACGACCGCCATCCGGCCCTCATCGCCCGCTGCAAGAACGTCGACGATGTCGTCGCGGCCGTCAACTTCGCCCGCGACAACGAGCTGCTGCTCGCCGTGCGCGGCGGCGGCCACTCCGCCGTCGGCTACGGCGTCTGCGACGACGGCCTCGTGATCGACCTCGCCGAGATCAACCAGGTCGACGTCGACCCCGACACGAGCATCGTGCGCGCCGGCGGCGGCACCACCTGGGGCCAGTTCGACACGGCAACCCAGGAGCACGGCCTCGCCGTGACCGGCGGCCGTTTCTCCACCACCGGCATCGCCGGCCTCACGCTCGGCAGCGGCAGCGGCTGGCTCGAGCGCAAGCTCGGCCTGACCAGCGACAGCCTGATCGGCGCCGAGGTCGTGACCGCCGACGGCAGCGTGGTCTACGCGAGCCGTGAGGAGAACCCGGAGCTGTTCTGGGGTCTGCGCGGCGGCGGAGGGAACTTCGGCGTGGTGACCCGGTTCGACTTCAAGGCCCACCAGATCGGCCCGATCATCTACGGCGGCATGCTGGCTTGCCGGCCCGACAAGGGCGGCGAGATCCTGAGGTTCATGCGCGAGTACTTTGCGGACGCGCCCGACGACCTCGGCGGCGGGCTGGCCTTCGTCAGCGCCCCGCCGGAGCCGTTCGTGCCGCCGGAGATGCACTTCCAGCCGATGACGGGTGTCCTGCTCTGCTGGACCGGCTCGCAGGAGGAGGGCGAGAAGGTGATCGCGCCGATCCGCGAGGTCGCCCAGCCGCTGATGGACATGGTCGGCCCGATGCCGTACGCGGCGCTGCAGAGCATGCTCGACGGCGGCGGCCCCAAGGGCATCCGCGGCTACATGAAGGCCGAGTTCATGCCGGAGCTGACCGACGAGGCGATCGCCGAGCTCGTGGCCCACGGCGGCACGCGTCCGAGCCCGACCACGCAGCTGCTGCTCGAGCCGATGGGCGGCGCGATCAGCAAGGTCTCGGACGACGACAGCGCGCTCGGCCGCCGGGACGTGCCCTGGTGCTACCACGCTCTCGCGATGTGGATGGACCCGGACCAGTCCGTGGAGGACGAGCACCGGGCCTGGGCCGGTCGCCTGTCGGAGGGCGATGGGCCCGCACACGACCACGGGCGTGTACCTCAACTACACGAGCGACGAGGGCGATCAGCGCGTCCGGGAGACCTATGGGCCGGACAAGTACGCCCGGCTCGTGGCGCTGAAGGACCAGTACGACCCGTCCAACCTGTTCCGCCTCAACCAGAACATCAAGCCCTCAGCCGCCTGATGAGCTGCCGCCGAACGGGCCGGCGTGGGAGCGCCGGCCCGTTCGCGTGCGCTGTAACGTGCCGCGCATGAGCGACTCGCGCTTCCTCTTGACCTACGACTACGTGGCCGACGTGCTCGAGCGCCGCCCGCCGTACCGCGAGGAGCACCTCGCGCTGGTCGGCGCCTGGAAGGAAGACGGCCGCGTGCTGATGGCCGGGCCGCTGGGCGATCCGCCCACCGGCGCCGCCCTCGTCTTCCAGGTTGACGATCCGGCCGAGATCGACGAGTTCGTGGCGAGCGATCCCTACGTGTCCGCGGGGATCGTCACCTCGCACCGCGTCCAGCGCTGGACGCTGGTGTAGCCGCAGCCGCGAGCGCCGGCAGCAGGAACAGCGCCCTCGAAGGTCAGGACCATCAGGGCAAGCGCCGCGACCACGGCTTACGACGACTCAGCGGTGCAGCGGAGCCGGCTGCTCGTGCCTCGGCCAGCGGGCCGAGATCTCGCCCGGCAGCGGCTGCACGTTCTGCGCCGGCATCGGCGCAACGCCGGCCCAGCCGGGCGTGGCGGCCGCGCGCGCCAGCGCCGCGTCGAGGTAGTCCTCGAGCAGCGTCAGGCCCTCGAGGCCGGGGATCTCCGCGATCGTCGCGTCGATCTCGCGGATGCCCTGGCGGCCCTCGGGGGAGTCGCCGAACAGGTAGAGCGCGAGCGCGTCCACCTCCTCCTCCGACTTCGCGCCGGCGCCGACCGGCGTCCAGAGCGCCTTCAGCGCATGGCGCACCAGCCGCCCGGCGCGCGGGCGGCCGCGTCAGGCGGGCCTTCGCCTGCGCCCGGTAGAAGGCGAAGTGGCGGCGCTCGTCCTGGATCACCCTGCGCAGCATCTGGTGCAGCACCGGATGCGAGGAGCGGCGGATGAGCTGGTAGTAGCCGGTCAGCGTGGTCAGCTCGTTGATCGCGCCCCAGGTCATGTGGATGGCCACGAAGTCGCGCGTGAGCATCGAGCCGAACATCGTGGGGAGGAGGGAGAGCTGGTGGCCGACGCCGAGCCGCTCGCGGAACTGCTTCGTGCGCGCGGGCCGCGTGGGCATGGGCGTGGAGCCGTCCGGCAGCTTCGGCTCGGCCGGCACCTCCACGCCGTAGGCGCGCAGGAAGTCCGAGAAGGCCTCGCCGTGCCAGAGCTCCTCGTACACCCAGCAGGAGAGGAACGCCGTGACCTGCGGGTCGTGCGCCGCGCGGGTTCCGAGCAGGTCACGCAGATAGATGACCGTGTGGGTCTCGATGTCCATCATGTAGTGCATGCACATCACGTCGCCGTCGGAAAGCGGATGGCGCGGGATGTCGTCCCAGTCGAGTTCGCTCAGATCCAGGCGTTTCGACGCGCGCAGGTAGCGGTCGAGGTCGAATTCGACGATGCGCTTCTTGGGTCCAGCTCCGTTCTCGCTCATGTGCCGTCCTACGGTCCAGGCGCACGATCGGTTCACTGCCGGACTATGGCCGAACTGGCCGCGCGCGGTTATGCTTGCCGCGTTAATAGGTCGGTGGTGAAGGGAAGCCGGTGAGAGTCCGGCGCGGTCCCGCCACTGTAACCGGATAGGCCAGCCGCAGCACGCCACTGGGAAGCCCCTGCTTCCCGGGAAGGCGCGGCGACAGGCACGCCGGTAGCCAGGAGACCTGCCTCCGACCACAAGCCACGGAATCCCTCGCGGAAAGGGGAGGCTGATCACCATGCACCACCGGATCTGGGCCCTAGGGGTCCTGCTCGTTGCTCTTCGCAAGCACGCCCGCATGGGCGGCGCCAGTCAAGGTGAATCTGCGCAGTCGAAGGAACCGGCTCGACCGTCTACGAAGGCGCTGTGACCACTGATGGGAAGACGGTCACGACGGCTGCGGGCGGCGCCCACAAGTGCGACGGCACCAACGGCGGCACGCCGAACACCCCGGGCGGAACGCCCACCACCGCGCTCGACGACGCGTCGATCGCAAACGGCTTCACCTGGGACGGGAGCTACTCCAGCTCGTTCGACGACTTCCTCGTCGAGCGGATCGGCTCGGACGGCGCGGTCGGCGCTCCGTTCACGGGCAACTTCTGGGACCTGATCGTGAACCGGGTTCCGGCCGCTGCCGGCGGCTGCCAGATCCGGCTGAACGACGGTGACCAGGTCCTGCTCGAGTGGCAGGACGGCAGCAAGCCGAACCTCCAGCTCACCGCGCCCGCGTCGGCGCAGGTCGGCCAGCGCGTCGACGTTGGCGTGCAGCAGTACGGCGGCGACGGGGTGCTCGCGCCGGCGGCCGGGGCCAGCGTCGCCGGTCAGCTGACCGGAGGCGACGGTCACGCGACGGTCACGTTCGCGAGCGCGGGCGTGCAGCACCTGAAGGCCACGCGTGGCGACGCCATTCGCTCGAACGACGCGGACGTGTGCGTGTACGTGCCGGGCAGCGGCGACTGCGACACGGTTGCGAGCCCGACGCTGACGAAGGACATCGTCGAAGCCGTCGATCACGCTCGGCGGTCCGCGCGACGGCGCCAGCTACAAGCGCGGCCCGCGGGAGCTGAAGGGCACGGCCAGCGACGACAAGTCGCTGTTCCAGGTCTACTTCCGGCTGCGTCGCCACTCGCACGGCGGCTGCAGCTGGTACAGCTCGAAGTCGGCCCGCTTCACGAGGTCGAAGCCGCACTGCGACGGCGCGCGCTACCAGCGGGTGGGCACGAAGGCCAGCTGGTCCTACCTGCTGCCGGCCAGGCTCCCGGCGGGCAAGTACGTGCTCGACGAGAAGGCGCTCGACAGCTCCTTCAACGTCTCGCTGAAGACCATTCACTTCGAAGTCAAGGGGTGATGGGGAGCAGGGCGCTCGTCTGCTGCCTCGTCGCGGCCGCCGCTTTTCCGGCGGCCGCGGCGGCCGGCTCGCCCGGCGTGAGCCAGCTCGTGGTGTTCCGCGACGGCTCGGCGAAGGAGAAGAGCGTTCACGCCCGGCGGGTGACCGTGCGCGTGAACGGCCACAGTTGCGCGCTGCCCGCCGGCACGCCACTGGCCGCGCTCGCGGCGAGCAAGGTGGCGCCGATCGGGTTCAAGGACTTCGGGAGCTGCTCGCGCCGCGCGCGTGACGCGGGCGGGCTGTTCGTGAAGTCGCTCGGCCCGGACGCGAACGCCGGCCAGGACGGCTGGGTCTACAAGGTGGGGCACAAGCTCGGGACGGCGGGCGCGGCCGATCCCAGCGGCCCGTTCGGCCGCGGGCTGCTGAAGTCCCGGGCCCAGGTGCTGTGGTTCTACTGCCACTTCCAGAACGGGAGCTGCCAGCGGACGCTCTCGTTCACGCGGATCTCCAGCGCGTCCGGGCGCGTGACCGTTCAGGTGCGCGCTTACAACGACCAGGGCCGAGCGGTGCCGGCGGCCGGCGCGACCGTCCACCTGGGCTCGGCCACCGCGCGTGACCGGCGCCGACGGCAGCGCCACGCTCGCGTCCGGCGCGGGCACGCACCGGCTCTACGCCGACCAGCCGGGCAGGATTCGCAGCTTCACCTCCCGGGTGGTGGTGCGCTAGTGCGGCGCGCCGCCTGGGCGGCTCTCGCCTCCGTGCTCCTGCTCGCGGGCTGCGGGCTCGGCCCCGGCAAGAAGCTGTCCGGCGGCGCCCAGCTCGAGGTCACGCGCAACTTCGGCCAGGTCGGGCTCTACTCCAGCTCGGTTGCGCAGATCCGCCAGGGCGAGACCGTGATGCGGATGCTGGAGTCGAAGCGCCAGGTGAAGACGCGCTACGGCGGCGCCTTCGTGAACTCGATCAACGGCCTGGCGGGCTCGACCACCGTCGGGCACAGCGACTGGTTCTACTACGTCAACGGCGTGGAGGCCTCGGTGGGCGCGGCCGCGTTCACGCTCTCGAAGGGCGACGTGGTGCAGTGGGACTACCGGCGCTGGGACGCCACGATGCACATCCCGGCGATCGTGGGCGCGTATCCCGAGCCGTTCCTGTCGGGCACCGGGGGCAAGCGCCTGCCGGTGCGGGTGGAGTGCTCGAAGCCGAACGGCTCGGCGTGCAAGACGGTGGAGCAACGGCTGTCCGACGCGGGCGTCCTGAACAGCGAGGGGGTGCTCGGCAGCTCGGCGGGATCCAAGGTGCTGCGCGTGATCGTGGCGCCCTGGCCGGCCATCCGCAGACTTCACCGGAGCCGTGGCCACGCTGAAGGGGCCGCCGTCCGCCAGCGGCGTGTTCGCGCGCTTCAGCCAACAGGGCGACACGCTCACGCTGCGAGGACGAGCTGGGCAAGGCGGTCCGCCCCGCCCCGCCCGGCAGTGGGCTGGTGGCGGCGACCGCGCTGGAGGGCAACGCGCCGGTGTGGGTGATCACGGGCCTGACCGACGCCGGGGTGGACGCGGCCGCGCAGGCGCTCGACGCCCGCACGCTGCACAACGCGTTCGCGCTGGCTGGTCACCCCGAGCGGTCCGCAGCGCCTGCCGCTGGCGAGCGGAGACGCGGGTTGAACTTCGCGCCCGTCTACCGGCGCCGGGCCGAGCGCGCTGCACGCGGCGCGGGCCGGGGCGGCCACGGCGTTCTGCTGCGCGCTTGGCGCTCGTGCCGGTGCTCTACGACAACCCGATCGTGCTCGGCGGCGCGCTCGCGGCCGTGCTCGCCGCGGGCGCGGGGGCCGGGGTGTCGAAGGAGCTGCGCCGCGCTCTGCTGCTGGCGCTCGGGCTGGCGCTGCTCGTGATCGCGATCAACCCGCTCGTCACTCCGAGGGGCTACACGGTGCTGGTCCGCGGCGGCGACGTTCCTGGGTCGGCGCTGGGACATCACGCTCGAGGCGATCGCCTACGGCGCGGTCGCCGGCGCTGCGCGTGGTGGTGCTCGTCGCTGGCCTTCGCGCTCTTCTCGGCGGTCGTCGACCCCGACGAGCTGCTGCGGCTCCTGCGGCGCGTGTCCTACCGCTCGGCGCTCACCGCCGCGCTGGCCACGCGCCTCGTGCCGGTGCTGGCGCGCGACGCCAGCGCGCATGAACGAGGCGGCGCGCTGCAGGCCGCACCCGCCGGGTCGCGCGGCCGTGGCGCGCTCGGCGCTGGCCGGCGCGCTCGAGCGGGCCGTCGAGCTCGCGGCCGCGCTGGAGACTGCGCGGCTACGCGGGCGCGAGACGGCCGGCGCGGGTGCCGCGCCCCTGGTCGCGCCACGACGTGCGCGTGGCCGTCGCCGGCGGTCGGCGATCGTGGTGCTGGCCGTGGCGGCCAAGCTCGCGGGCGTCGGCGGCTTCGACGCCGTATCCCGACCACGGCGCTCGAGGCCGGTCCCGCGGAGCTGGCGCTGGTGGCGGGCCTGGTGCTGCTGTCCGTCGCGCCGTTCGCCGGCGTGGCCGGGCGGCTGGGGGTGGCGCGTGCCTGAGCCGATCCTGCTCGCCGAGGACTTCTCCTACACCTACCCGGAGGCCGACGCGGCCCGCGCTCAGCGACGCTGACGCTCGAGCTCGAGGCCGGGTCGTTCACCGTGCTCGCCGGGGAGTCCGGCAGCGGCAAGTCCACGCTGCTGCGCGCGCGCTGCGGCGCTGGTGCCGCACTTCCACGGCGGCGAGGCGTCACGGCGAGCTGGTCGTGGCGGGCATGTCCGTGCGCGAGCACGGGCCCGAGCGAGCTCTCGCGCGTCTGCGGCACGGTGTTCCAGGACCCGGAGTCGCAGGTGGTGATGAGCGGGGTGCGCGCGGAGCTCGCGCTGCCGCTCGAGCACCGCGGCGAGTCGGCCGCGGCCGTCGCGCGGGCGGTGGAGGAGGCGGCGCTGGCGCTCGGCATCGCGCAGCTGCTCGACCGCCGCACCGACACGCTCTCCGGCGGCGAGCTGCAGCGGGTCGCGCTGGCCGCGGCGCTGGCCCACCGGCCCGCGCTGCTGCTGCTCGACGAGCCCACCTCGCAGCTCGACCCGGTGGCGGGCGACGAGCTGATCTGGCTGCTTGCGGCGGCTCAACGAGGAGTGGGGCACGGCGGTCGTGATCGCCGAGCACCGCCTGGAGCGCTGCCTGCCCGCCGCCGACCGCGTGCATCGCGCTCGATCGGCGGCCGCGTGGTCTGCGACGCCGCGCCCGCGCGAGTTCCTCGGCCTGGGCGGCCGAGCCGCGCCCGCCGCTGGCCACGCCGGCGGCGCGGCTGTTCTCGCTCGCGGGGCTCGAGCCGCTGCCCGCCTCGGTGAAGGAGGCGCGCGCGGGCGCTCGCGGGAGCCGGCCTCGCCACCGACGCGCCGGAGGCCCGCGAGCCGGAGCGAGCCCCGCGCGCGCGGCGGCGCTTCCGCGGCTCGCCACCTGCCGCGCTGCAGATGCGCGGCGTCTGGCACGAGATCGAGAACGGCCCGGCGATCCTGCGCGGGCTCGACCTGCGCTCGAGCCCGGGCGAGCGGGTGGCGCTGATGGGCCGCAACGGCGCGGGCAAGAGCACGCTGCTGCGTCACGCGAAGGGGCTGCTCGAGCCCACGCGCGGGCGGGTGGAGCGCTCGGGCGAGGTGGCGCTGCTGCTCCAGAACCCGGGCGACTACCTGATCCACGAGCACGCCTCGGAGGAGGTGGACGAGCCTGGCCTCGCCCGCGCGGGGCTCGCCGGCCGCGGAGCCAGCGACCCGCGCGACCTCTCCGGCGGCGAGCGCCAGCGGCTGGCGCTCGAGGTGGTGCTGGGCGGCGGGCCCTGCGCCGTGGTCTGCCTCGACGAGCCCACGCGCGGCATGGACCGCTCGCAGAAGGACGCGCTGGCCGTGCGGCTGGCCGCAGCTCGCCGACGACGGCGCCGCGGTGCTCGTGGCCACGCACGACACCGAGTTCGCCGCGCAACTTCGCGGAGCGCGTGGTGCTGATGGGGGAGGGCGAGGTGATCGCCGACGGCCCGGTGGCCGAGGTGCTCTCCGGCGGCTGGCACTTCGCCACCGAGGTGGCGCGCGTGCTCGGAGGGGCGGGCGGGGCGCTCACGCCCGAGCAGGGCGCTGGCGCTGCTGCGCAGGGAGCTGGTGTCGTGAGCTGGGAGGCCGCCTCGCTCGCGCTGCTCGTCGTTCGTGCGTCGGCGGAGGGCTCGCCTGGTACGAGCTGTCGCGGCCTCCGGCTCGCGTGGTCGTCGCTCGTGGCCACCCTGGCCGCGCTGGCCGTGGTGGGCCGGCTGGCGTTCGCCGCGATCCCGAACGTGAAGCCCACCACGGACATCGTGCTGTTCGCCGGCTAGGCGCTGGGCCCCGTGCCCGGCTTCGCGGTGGGAGCGATCACGGCGCTCGTGTCGAACATCTTCTTCGGGCAGGGCCCGTGGACGCCGTGGCAGATGACCGCCTGGGGCCTCGTGGGGGTGGCGGGGCGGCCTGCTCGGCGCGGTTCTGGCGCGGGCGCGAGCCGCGGCGGCTCACGCTGGCGCTGATCTGCGCGGCGGCCGGATTCGCCTTCGGGGCGCTGCTCGACGTCTACCAGTGGACGCTCACGGCGCAGCACGACCTTCGCCTCGTATCTGGCGGTGTCGGCCACCTCCTTCCCCTATAACCTCGCCCACGCGGTGGGCAACTTCGGCTTCGCGCTTCTGATCGGTCCCGTCTTCCTGCGGGCGCTGCGTCGCTACCGGCGCCGCTTCGACATGCGCTGGGAGCAGCCCGCGGTGGTGGCGGCGCTCGTGCTGGCGCTCGCCCTCTCGGTGGCCGCTCACCTCGGCGCCCCGTGCCGCCGCGGCCTCCACGCCGCAGCAGCGCGCGCTCGCCTACCTGCTGAAGGCCCAGAACGCCGACGGCGGCTTCGGCGGAGCGCCGCGCCAGTCGTCGAGCTCGCTGTACACCGGCTGGGCGGCGCTCGGCCTCGCGGCCGCGGGCGTGAACCCGCGCGACGCGCGGCATCCCAAGCTCACGCCGATCAGCTTCACGCGCTCGCACGCCAGCGACCTGAACGACATCGGCGAGCTGGAGCGCACCATCCTCGTGCTGCGCGCCTCGGGGCTGTCCGCGCGCAACTTCGCCCGCCGCGACCTGGTCGCCCAGCTCGCGCGCAGCCAGAAGAAGGACGGCTCGTGGGAGGGGCTCGTGGACCACACGGCATTCGCCGTGTTCGGGCTGCGCGCCTACGGCTACTCGGCGTCCAGCCTGCGCTCCGCGGTGCTCTGGATCGAGCGCCAGCAGAACGGCGACGGCGGCTTCGGCTTCGGCCCCGCCGGCGGCTCGAGCGACGTGGACGACACGGGCTCGGTGCTCCAGGCGCTGGCGGCGGGCGGGCGCAAGAACTCGAAGGCGGCGCGCGGGGCGATCTCGTACCTGCGTCACGCCCAGAACGCCGACGGCGGCTTCGGCCAGTCGAAGGGCGCGAGCTCCAACGCGCAGTCCACCGCCTGGGCGGTGCAGGGCCTCGTGGCCGTGGGCCGCAGGCCGAGGCGCTGGCACGCAACGGCCACAACCCGATCTCCTACATCGAGTCGCTCCAGACCGCGAACGGGAGCGTGCGCTACTCGCGCACCAGCGTGCAGACCCCGGTCTGGGTCACCGCAGAGGCCCTGGTCGCGCTCGCCCGCAAGTCGCTGCCGCTCGCGCCGGCGAAGCTGAAGTCGCACGCGCACGTGGCCGCCGCCGCTCCCGCGCCCGTGAAGAAGAAGCCCGTCGCGAAGAAGAAGGTGGCGCACGCGCGCGACCAAGCTGCACGGCGGCCCGATTGCCACGATCGCGCAGCCCACCCCGGCGCCCACGCCCGCGCCCGTCACGCCGGCGGCGAAGGTGGCCAACCCGGTCAAGGAGCGCGGCGGGGATCAGGCCAACGGCGCGCTCGTGTGGGCCCTCGTGGGGATCGGCGTGGCGGCGCTCGTCGCCGGCGCCTACCTCGCCCGCAGGTGGATGCGCCGTCAGGGCCCCTCGCCGGCGTAGGGTGGGCCAGCTTCGCTAGGTTCACCCGGGATGGACGTCGAGGAAGCAATTCGCAGCCGGCGGACGCACAAGGCGTACGCGTCCGAGGCGCTTGACCGCGCGACGCTCGACGAGCTGCTCGAGCTGGCGCGCTGGGCGCCCAACCACCACCTAACGAACCCGTGGCGCTTCCGCGTGGTCGGGCCGGAGGCCCTCGCCAGCCTCAAGCAGGCCGCGGGCCCCGAGAACGCGGGCAAGCTCGATCGCGCGCCCACGCTGGTGGTCTGCTCGGTGCTCCAGACCGGAGACGACCCGGTGCAGGACGAGGAGGATCTCCTGGCCGCCGCGTGCGCCACCTACATCGTGCTGCTGGCCGCGCACGCGCGGGGCCTCGTGGGCTACTGGCGCACGCCCGGCGTGCTGCGCTCGCCCGAGGGGCGCGCGGCCGTGGGCATGGCGGACAACGAGCACTTCGTCGCCCTGATCCACCTGGGCCACCCTCGCCAGGAGCAGCGCCCGCCCGAGCGCGCGCCGGCCGGCGAGTACGTCAGCTACCTGTCGTGATCCCGCGCGAGGACGCACTCGACGCGCTCCAGTCGGAACGCTTCGACCTGGTCGTGATCGGCGGCGGGATCACCGGCGCGGGCGTGGCGCTGGACGCCGCCTCGCGCGGGTACAGCGTCGCGCTGGTCGAGAAGGACGACTACGCCGCGGGCACCTCCAGCCGCTCCTCGAAGCTCGTCCACGGAGGGCTGCGCTACCTCCAGAACTTCGACCTCGGGCTGGTGCGCGAGGCGCTGCTCGAGCGGGCGCTGATGGTGAAGCTGGCGCCGCACCTGGTTCACCCGCTGCCCCTGCTCGTGCCGGGCTTCGACGGCAAGCACCCCGACCGCATGACCGGGGTCGGGCTGAACATGTACGACGTGATGGCGCTGCGGCGGCGCCCGGACGACGACGACTGGAGCCCGGCTCGCCACCGCATGATCTCGGCGGAGGAGACGCTCGAGCTGGTGCCCGCGCTCGAGTCGCGCAGCCCCAGCTCGTCCTACCTCTTCTACGACTGCCAGACCGACGACGCACGGCTCGTGCTGACCGTGCTCGGCGAGGCGGAGCGCTTCGGCGCGGTGGTCGCCAACCGCTGCGAGGTGGGAGGGCTCGTGGAGCGCGGCGGGCGCGCGGCGGGCGTGCTCTGCACCGATCGCCTGGGGGAGGGCGAGTTCGAGATCGCGGCCGACAACGTGGTCAGCGCGACCGGCGTCTGGGCCGACCGGATCCGCCCCGACGAGCTCTACGCCGAGGAGGAGGTGCCGCGCATCCGGCCAAGCCGCGGCACCCACGTCACGCTCTCGCGCGACAAGCTGCCGCTCGAGGCGGGGGTGATCGTGCCGGCCGGCGGTGGGCGCACCGTGTTCGCGCTGCCGTGGCTGGGGCGCACCCTGATCGGCACGACCGACAACGACTACGAGGGCCCGCTCGACCACATCCCGCCCGACCCCGCCGACGTGGACTACCTGCTCGACGCCTGCAACGCCTTCTTCGACCGCTCGCTCGGCCCGTCCGACCTGAGCGGCGCCTACGCGGGCGTGCGCCCGCTCGTGTCCACGGGCGATCCGAAGCGCTCGGTGGACATCTCGCGCAAGGCGGAGCTGTTCGAGACCAGCTCGGGCCTCCTGACGATCACCGGCGGCAAGCTCACCACCTGGCGGCGAATGGCGAAGCTCACGGTGGACCGGGTGGTGGAGCGCGAGGGCCGCGAGGCGCCCTGCCGCACGCACGAGATCCCGCTCGGCGAGCCGGCCGGCGACGGCGACCTGCCGGAGGTGGACGGTGTGGACGAGGACAGCCGCTCGCTGCTCGCGCACCGCTACGGCCACGCGGCGCGCGAGGTGCTGGACCTCGCCGCCGCTCGCGACGGCCTCGCCCGCCGGATCGTGCCCGACCTGCCGGATCTGCTGGCCGAGGCTCCCTTCGCGGCCGCGAACGAGCAGGCGAACAGCCTCTCCGACGTGCTGCTGAGGCGCACCCGCCTGGCGCTGCTGGCCGCGCCGGAGCTGATCGGCGATCACGCCACCGCCCCGCGCGCCGTGGCCGAGGCGATGGCGCCCGAGCTGGGCTGGGACGAGCAGCGCATCGAGCGCGAGCTCGACGCCTGGCGCGCGGTGGCCGCCGCCGAGGGAATGACCGCGCCGTGACCGCCCTGCGGGTGCCCGGCCGCACGATCGAGATCGAGCGCGGCCGCCCGCTCCTGATGGGCATCGTGAACGCCAGCCCGGAGTCGTTCTCGGACGGCGGGCGCACCGGCGACCTCGAGGCGCAGGTGCGGCTGGCGCACGAGCAGCTGGCCGCCGGCGCCGACCTGATCGACGTGGGCGGCGAGTCGGGCGTCACCGATCGCCCGGCGATCAGCGCCGAGGAGGAGCTCGAGCGCGTGCTGCCGCTCGTGGAGCGCCTGGCGGCCGACGGCGTGCTGGTGTCGGTGGACACCTGGAAGGCGCCCGTCGCCCACGCGGTGGTGGAGCGCGGCGCGGCGATGATCAACGACGTGAGCGGCCTGCTCGACCCCGCGCTCGCGGATGCCTGCGCGGCGGGCGGGGCGGCGCTCGTGATCATGCACACGCGCGCGCGCCCGAAGGAGAAGACCTACCCGCACTACGACGACGTGACCGCCGACGTGCTCGCGTTCCTGCGCGAGCGGATGGGGCTGGCGCTGGAGCGCGGCCTCGACGTGGATCAGATCGTGCTCGACCCGGGTCCCGACTTCGCCAAGACCCCGGCGCAGACCGTGCAGGTGCTGCGCGCGCTGGGGGAGCTGGAGGAGCTGGGCAGGCCGATCCTGCTCGCGGCGTCGCGCAAGGACTTCGTGGGCGCGCTCACCGGCCGCCGCCCGCGCGAGCGCCTCGCCGGCACGCTGGCCGCCGTGGGGGAGGGGGTCGACGCGGGAGCCGCGATCCTGCGCGTGCACGACGTGGCGGAGGTGCGCGACTTCTTGACCGTGCGGGCCGCGCTGCGCGGGGAAGCTAATGTCCCAGAGGAGCTTCGGCTCGACGAGAGCCTGAGGCGCCAGCGCTCATGAGCACGATCACGATCGCCCAGATGTCGGACCTCCACTGCGGCTCGCAGCATTTCGTGCCGAGCCTGCTCGAGCGCGCGATCGCCGAGATCAACGAGCTTCAGCCCGACGCCGTGATCGTCTCGGGCGATCTCACCGCCGACGGCTTCCGCCAGGAGTTCCAGACCGCGCGCGAGTACCTCGACCAGGTGCGCTGCGAGCGGCTGATCGTGATCCCCGGCAACCACGACTCGCGCAACGTCGGCTACGTCCACTTCGAGGAGCTGTTCGGCGAGCGCTCGGCGTTCCTCACGATCGAGGGCGTCTCGATCGTCGCGATCGACTCCACGGAGCCGGACCTCGACCACGGCACGATCGGCCGCGGCCGCTACGGCTGGATCGAGGAGTGCTTCAGCGACGACGCCGCCTACCTGCGCGTGTTCGTGCTCCACCACCACCTGCTGCCGGTGCCGGGCACCGGGCGCGAGCGCAACGTGGTGCACGACGCGGGCGACGCGCTCGAGTGCCTGCAGCGCGCCGACTGCCACCTGGTGCTGTCGGGCCACAAGCACGTGCCCTACGCCTGGCGGCTGGAGGACCTGTTCGTGGTCAACGCGGGCACGGTCTCGACCACGCGCCTGCGCGGCAAGACGAAGCCCTGTTACAACCTGATCGAGGCCTCGCCCGAGCGGGTCACCGTCTACCGCAAGTTCCCGTTCCACGAGCAGGACGCGATCCTCACGTTCGACCCCCGGACCTACGACCACGAGAAGTCGCCGAGCCTGCTCGGCGAGACCGCCACCGGATAGCGCCGCTGGCGGAGGTTTGCCGAGCGCTGCTCCTGGAATACCCGTTTGAGGTATGGGAGAGAAGCAGCAGCGGACGATCGGCGCCGGTCTCGAGGTCTTCGACGCGCACGGGGAGCGCGTCGGCAAGCTGCGTGAGGTTCACCGCTCCGGCCTCGCGATCGTGAAGACGGGGCTGTTCGGCCTGCGCTCCTCGCTCGTGCCCGATCGCCGGCGCCTCCGTGGAGGGCGGGGCGCTCGTGCTGCCGTTCGACAAGTCGCTGATCAGGGACGCGCCGGCGCTCCCGAAGGGCGTGGAGCGGATCGGCCCCGGCGAGGAGTCGGCGGTTTACGCGCATTACAGGCTGGGCGACGTGCACGCGGGCCCCTGAGGCCCGCCACAATGCGCGCGTGGGCCCCGTGATCGCGCTCGTGGACGGCGAGCATCACCCGTCGGCCGTGCGCGACTCGCTGGCGCGCCTCGACCGCGAGCGCGGCGTGGCGGCGGTGCTCTTCTGCGGCGGCGAGGAGAAGGTCCGCCGCGAGGTGCTGGACGACCCGCTCGCTCACTACGGCTTCCCGCTGGTCCGCGGCGAGCATGACCCTGCGGCCGAGCTCGAGCGCCTCGCTGCCGAGACCGGCGCAGGCAGCGTGGTGGACCTCGCCGACGAGCCGGTGCTGGCGCCGGCGGCGCGGCTCGGGCTGGCGGCGCTCGCCCTCCACCTCGGCCTGGCCTACGAGCTGCCGGGCGCGCGGCTCGAGCCGCCGCCCTACGAGCGGATCGCCTTCAGCGGCCCGAAGCTGGCCGTGATCGGCACCGGCAAGCGCACCGGGCAAGACCGCCGTCGCGGGCCACTGGGCCACGCTGCTGCGCGAGCGCGGCGGCGCGCCGGTGATCGTGTCGATGGGCCGCGGCGGCCCGCCCGAGCCTCAGCTCGCCCGGCCCGGCACCACGCTCGCCGAGCTGCGGGCGATCGCGGCCGAGGGCCGCCACGCCGCCTCCGACTACCTCGAGGACGCGGCGCTCGCCGGCGTCCCCACCGTGGGCTGCCGGCGCGTGGGCGGCGGGCTCGTGGGGGAGCCGTTCGAGTCGAACGTCGCCGAGGGCGCGGCGCTCGCGGCCTCGCTCGACCCGGACGCGCTGATCTTCGAGGGCTCGGGCGCGTGCATCCCGCCGGTCGAGGTGGACCGCACCGTCTGCGTCGTGGGCCAGGGCGCCGGCGCGCTGCACGGCCTGGCGAGCTACCACCTGATGCGCAGCCGGCTTGCGCTGGCGATGGGCGGCGACCGCGAGCTGGCGGCCGCGATCGGCGAGCGCTTCTGCCCCGCGCTCGCGTGCGAGCTGGTGCCGGAGCCGCTCGAGCCGCCGCCGGACGGCGCGCGCGTGGCGCTGTTCAGCACCAGCGCGGCACGCCCGCCGGGCCTGGAGCTGGTGGTGGCCTCGTCGGCGCTCTCCCGCCGGGCCGAGCTCGAGGCCGATCTGGAGCGCGCCGCGGCGGAGCGCTGCGACGTCTACCTGGTCGAGCTGAAGGCCGCCGCGATCGACACGGTCGCCGAGCGCGCCGAGCACGAGGGCGCCCGCGTGCTATTTGTGCGCAACCGCCCAATCGCCCTCGACGCGGACCTGGACGCCGAGCTGCTCACCCTCCACGACCATGCCTGAGACGATCGTCTACAACCGCGCCCAGGCCGGGCTGCCCTACTCGAAGGGCCTGACCGCGCAGCAGCTGTCGGCCTCAGGCCTCTCGCCCGAGCGCTCGTACGAGCTGGCGCGGGTGGTGGAGCGCCGCCTCGAGGAACGCGAGGAGCGGGGCATCGACGCCTCCGCGCTCGTCGACCTGATCGAGGCCGTGGTGCGTGAGGAGGAGGGCGAGGGCGCGGTCCGCCGCTTCCACGAGTGGCAGCGGCTCGACCGGCTCGACAGGCCGCTCGTGGTGATGCTGAGCGGGAGCACCGGCGTGGGCAAGTCCACGCTCGCCACGATGCTCGCCGGCCGCCTCGGCATCACGCGCGTGATCGCCACGGACGTGATCCGTCAGGTGCTGCGGGCATTCTTCTCGCGTGAGTTCATGCCCGCTGTGCACTACTCCGCCTTCGAGGCGGGAGAGGCGGTGGACCTCGAGATCGCCGAGGGCGAGGACCGCGACCTCGTGGGCTTCGCACGCCAGGCGGAGACCGTTGCAACCGGGGTCGACGCGATCGTCGAGCGCGCCTGCATGGAGCGCACCCCGATCGTGCTCGAGGGCATCCACCTCGTCCCGGGCGCGATCCGCGAGGAGCTGCGCGAGCGCTGCTTCGCCGTCGAGGCGCTGCTCGTCGTGGAGGACGAGGAGCGCCACCGCAGCCATTTCGCGATGCGCGGCGGGCACCGGCCGGCCGAGCGCTACCTCCGGCGCTTCGACCAGATCCGCAAGCTCCAGAACCATCTCGCCGCGTGCGCGCGGGAGGAAGGGGTCGCCGTGATCGACAACATGAGCATCGACCGCACACTGCCGCAGCTCATGGACCTCGTGCTCGACTCTGTTGCCCGTCTGTCATCATCGGAGGCCCGATGAAACTCTTCATCGACACGGGCTCCGTAGCGGAAGTGGAGGAGATCGCGGGCTGGGGAATCCTCTCCGGCGCGACCACGAATCCATCGCTGCTGGCCAAGGAGCAGGGCGATCCGGGCGACATCGTGCGCCGGATCTGCGACCTCGTTGACGGTCCCGGTCTCCGCCGAGGTCGTCTCGAGCGACGCCCCCGGCATGGTCGCCGAGGGCCGCGCGCTCTCCGAGCTCCACGAGCACGTGATCGTCAAGACGCCGTTCTCGAAGGAGGGGCTCGCGGCCTGCCGCGAGCTCGCGAACGACGGCATCCGGATCAACATGACGCTGGTCTTCTCGGCCAACCAGGCGCTGCTCGCCGCCGAGGCCGGCGCCACCTACATCTCTTGCTTCATGGGACGGCTGGACGACATCTCCGTGGACTCCACGGAGGTCGTGCGCGAGATCGTCGAGGCGCTGCGGCCTGGCCGCGTCACCTCGCAGGTCCTCGCCGCGTCGCTTCGCCACCCGCTCCATGTCGTCACCGCCGCGCGGCTCGGCTGCGAGGTGGCCACAGCGCCCGCCAAGGTCCTGCACCAGATGCTGGACCATCCGCTCACCACCGCCGGTATCGAGCGCTTCGCCGCCGACTGGGACACGCGTCCCGAGTTCGCCGAGTGGTTGCGCGGCCTGGTGGATGCCCGCGCGGCGGCGCCAACCAGCTAGGAGGCACATGTCAGTACTCGATCGCAAAGAGCTCGAGCAGTCGCCCCTTGCCGATCTTCACGCGATCGCGTCGGAGCTCGGTGTCGAGGGTTATCGCAGGCTGCGCAAGGAAGAACTGATCGCCGCGATCATGGAGGGCCAGGACGACGACGACGGCGCCTCGCGTGACGAGGAGGCCGACGCGGCGCCCGACGTCGAGGCCGAGGCCGAGCCCGCCGACGAGGGCGAGCTCGACCAGGAGGAGGAGCCCGCCGACGAGGACGAGGACGAGGACGAGGACGCCGAGGAAGACGAGCCGCGAGGAGGCAGGCCGAGCCCGAGGAGGAGGACCTCCGCTCGGGCGTGCTCGACATCCTCCCGAACGGCAGCGGCTTCATGCGACCCGACCCGTTCGCTCACTCGCGCGACGACGTCTACGTGTCCCCGGCCCAGATCCGCCGCTGCGAGCTGCGCGCCGGCGACGAGATCACCGGCCCCGTGCGCCCGCCGCGGCGCTCGGAGCGCTATCCGTCGCTCGTGCGGGTGGACAACGTCAACGGCTCGAACCCCGAGCCGCCCGCCGAGCGTGCGCGCTTCGAGCACCTCACGCCCGTGTTCGCCTCCGAGCGCCTGCCCGCGCCCGAGGGACTCGACGCCGCGCCCTACGGCAAGGGCTCGCGCGTGGCGATCGCCGGGCCTCCCGGCGCCGGCGCCACCACGATGCTGCGCCAGATCGTCGGCACGCTGGCGGAGAGCCAGCCCGACCTCGCTCCGATCGTCGTGCTCGCGGGCGTGCGTCCCGAGGAGGTCACCGAGTGGCGCCGCGACGCCGGCGTGACCGTCGCGGGAGGCGCCTTCGACGGCTCCGTCGAGGAGCAGGCCCAGATCGCGGAGATGGCCATCGAGCGCGCCAAGCGCGCGGTCGAGGCGGGCCGCGACGCGGTCGTGGCGATCGACTCGCTCGACTCGCTGCCCCCGTCGGTCGCCCGGCGGGTGTTCGGCGCGGCGCGGCGCGCGGAGGAGGGCGGCTCGCTCACCGTCGTGGCTGTCACCGGCGAGGCACCGGAGCCCCTGCGCGTGGCCACCACGCGGATCGTGCTGGAAGGCGGGGCAGCGGGCCCGGCGTCGGGCACCATCCGCGCGGACCTGCTGGGCTAGGACCCGTAGGCGACGTTCGCCCAGGAGGGCTCGGGGGAGAGCTCCACGAGCTCCCAGTCCCGATCCGGCTGGGCGTAGCCGAAGCTGCTGGTCACGTCGTCGAACACCACCTCGAGCTCGCCCTCCTTCACGCGCTGATCGAGCCAGGCGCCGCGGAACACGAGCCGCCGCAGCCAGTGGACCAGCGAGCGGTCGGAGGGACCGGCCAGGTCGCCCCAGCAGGAGTTGATGTGGTGGCCGAGATCCGAGGCCGCGTCGATCACCTCGCCGTTCACGGCCAGGTTCACCAGATCCTCGCGCTCCTCGGACTCGAGCAGCCCGCGGACGAAGCCGAGCTTGATCGCCGCCTGCTCCACCCGCTCGGTGAAATCGCGCTCGTTGAAGGTGAAGCGCAGCTCGCCGTACTCGAGGACGTAGTCAGAGCCTGACTCGTAGTTGCCGCGCTTGGTGGTGTTGTGGTCCATGAGCGAGTCGCGCCCGCAGACGGGTCGGGCGCGTCGGCATTCTAAGCTGGATTCCTCCCCCGGTTGAAGCCATGCAACCTCACTTGCATGAGGGGGGCGAAAACGGGCCGCGCGGCAGGTTACGCGGGCATGGAATCGAGCGCCACCCGATCGCTCCTGCTGGTGGAGGACGACGAGCCGACGGCCGCCTTTCTGGCCGACAACCTCGCGGCCGACGGCTTCGACGTGGCCGTCGCGAGCGGCGTCGCCGAGGGCTGGCGCGCGCTCGAGGTGCGGCGCTCCGAGCTGGTCCTGCTCGACATCGCACTGGCCGACGGCAGCGGCCTCGCGCTGCTCGACCGCGTTCGCGCCGCGGACGGCGCCGCCTCGCGCGTGGACCCCGCGCTGCCGGTCATCGTCGTGAGCGGGCGCGGCTCCGAGCTCGATCGCCTCCGGGGCTTCGAGCGCGGGGCGGACGACTATGTGCCGAAGCCCTTCGCCTACCGCGAGCTGCTGGCACGGATCCGCGCGCTGCTGCGCCGGGCGGACGCCCGCTCCGCGCGCGGCACCCTGCGCGTTGGCGAGCTCACCGTCGATCCGCTGGCACGAGCGGTCCACCTCGCCGGAGAGCCCGTTCAGCTCTCGGCCAAGGAGTTCTCGCTGCTCTACGCGCTGGCCACCGAGCCCGCGCGCGTGTTCTCAAAGAGCGAGCTGCTCCGCGACGTCTGGGGCTACCTCACGCCCGGCGCCACGCGCACGCTGGACACGCACGCCTGCCGTCTCAGGAAGAAGCTCGCGGGCACGGGGCGCCCGTTCGTGATCACCGTGCGCGGCGTCGGCTACAAGCTCATGGAGCCGCTGTGACCCTGCTCGCGCTCGCGGGCTGGCTGGTGGCAGCCGCGGCCATCCTGCGCGGGCTCGCGCTCGCCCGGCGACTCGAGCTGGTGGCGATGGCCGAGCACGAGCTGCGCGGGCCGATCGGTTCGCTCGCGCTCGCCGCCGAGGTCTGCGCACGCCGTCCCAGCCGGCAGACCGCAGCCGCGCTCGAGATCCAGCTCGAGCGCGCGCGGCTCGGACTCGCCGACCTGGCAGCCGCGCGCAGCGGCAGACGCTCGCCGCCGCGGGTGCGGCGGCTGGACGCCAGGGAGGTCGCAGCCCGCGCGGCCGCCTCGGGGCGGGCCGCCGGCGCGCACGTGAGCCTCGACTGGCGCGCCGGGCGGGCGGCGGTTCGCGCCGACAGCGCCCGCCTCTCCCAGGCGCTCGGGAACCTGCTCTCGAATGCGATCGAGCACGGCGGCGGCCGCGTGGAGCTGCGGGGAGTGCGAGCGGACGGTCGCGTGAGGATCGAGCTGACGGACTCCGGCCCCGGCTTCGCGGCCAGCGCCGAGCCCGACCGCGCCGCCGGACGCGGGCGCGGCCTGGCGATCGCGGCGCGCGCCGTCGAGGAGGCCGGGGGCACGCTGCAGATCGCCTCCGGGGAGGCGGGCTCGACCGTCGCGGTGGAGCTCCCGCTGGCCGACGGAGCATGAGGCGCCGCCGCCGGGCCTTCGTGCTCCTCGCGCTCGCGCTCCTGAGCGGCTGGATAGCCGCCTCGGACGTCCGCGGCACGCAGCGGCGGGCCCGAGCCGCTCTTGGCCCCCTGGTCACCGCGGTGGTGGCCCGCGAGGACCTGCGCGCGGGAAGAACCGTGACCGGCACGCAGCTCGAGCTGCGCACGGTGCCGGCGCGGTTCCTGCCTCCGGACGCGCTCGCATCCCCGGCGGACGCCGTGGGGCAGCGTGCGGCGGTGGAGTTGCCGCGCGGCTCGTACATCACGGCATCCGAGCTCGGCACCGGCGCACCAGCGGACACCACCGCGCCGGCCGCACTCGCGCCCGGTGAGAGGGCGCTCGCGGTCACGGCCTCGGGCTCGCCGTCCGCGCTCGGGCCGGTGGGCGGGCACGTGGACGTGCTCGTCACGACCGGGGCCCGCGGAGGGCCGGGGCGCACCTATCTCGCGCTCGAGAACGTGGAGCTGCTCTCCGTGCGCTCGGCTTCGGATGGCGATCACGTCGCCGCCACGCTGCGGGTGAAGGTGCGCCAGGCGGTGTACCTCACCGCGGCGCAGAACTTCGCGCAGGAGATCCGGCTGCTGCCGCGCCCGAAGGGCGATCGGGGCGGCGCGGGCCGCCTGAGCGTCGCCGGCTCGCAGCTCTGAAAACACTGAGGGCGGCCAATTGGCCGCCCTCAGCAATGCTTATTCAGTTACTCCGGGTCAGGCAGCTTCGCGCAGTGAGTCCAGGTCGCCACTCTCGGCGAGCTGGCGCAGTGCCCGCTCCTCGAGCTGACGCACCCGCTCGGCGGACATCCCGAGCACGCGTCCGGTCTCCCGTAGCGGAGTGGGCTCCGCACGCCCCACGCCGAAGCGCAGCTCGACCACGTCGCGCTCACGCTCCGGAAGCTTGTCCAGCGCACGCCGGACAGCCTCGTCGCGGTAGCTCTCGATGACCTCTTCCTGCGGCTCCGGGCGATCCGTCGCCAGGAAGTCGCCAAAAGCGCTGTCGCCATCGTCGCCGACCGGCTGGTCGAGGCTCGCCATGGGCTGTGAAGCCTTGCGGATCTCCTCGACCTCCTCGAGCGGCAACTCGGCAGCTGCGGCGATCTCCTCTTCGGTGGGCTCTCGGCCAAGCTTCACGTTCAGCTCACGCTCCACGCGCGAGATCTTGCGCTCGCGCTGTGCGATGTGGACCGGCATGCGGATCGTGCGCGAGGTGTTGTGCAGCCCGCGCTGGATCGCCTGGCGGATCCACAGCGTTGCGTAGGTCGAGAACTTGAAGCCACGCCGCCAGTCGAACTTCTCGGCAGCGCGGATAAGGCCGATCACACCCTCCTGGATGAGGTCACCCAGCGAGAGGCCCTGGCCCTGGTACTTCTTGGCGATCGAAACCACGAGGCGAAGGTTGGAGTTGATCATCCGATCCTTCGCGCCCATGTCGCCGCGCTCGATGCGCTTTGCGAGCTCGATCTCCTCAGCAGCCGTGAGCAGGGGGTAACGACGCGCCTCGTTCAGGAACTGCTGCAGGGAGTCGAGGCCACCCTCGTCCTGCCAGCCCCGCGCGGCGCGCGCACTGGTCTCAGTCTCAAATCCCGTCCCGGAGACGGGGGGGTTCGTCAAGGTGTTCGTTTCCGCCTCTTTCACTTGGAAAGTTCGATTTGCATCGAAGTATAGCACAAAGTCAGTGCTCTACTTCTCTTCAGTAAGTAACAACGACGGGAAGACTGAATGGTTTCGCTAAAGCACCCGTAAAGCCTGCATCTGAGCTTCCTAAGCGGCTTTTGCGGCGTGGAGGATCGAGTGGAGAAGACCCGGAAAACGTTCCTCCACCTCCTCTTGGCGTAACGAGATCAGTCTTTGGGTGCCACTAACCCTCGTATGGGTTAGGCCCGCTTCCCGCAGCACTTTGAAGTGGTGCGACATCGTTGACTTAGTCACCGCGGCGGTCAGGGCGTTACAGGGGATCTGCCCACGGTCGTCGAGTACCCGGACTATCTCGAGCCGAACAGGGTCGCTGAGCGCGTGCAGGACGTGGGCAACGCCAACGTCCTCGAGTCTCGGGTGGTAGAGGTCCCTCACAGATGTAGTTCGACGGTTACCGAACCAACACCGATGATAGCCATCGCCCTCGCGGGTGACTTGCCGACGGGGCGAACTCCCGCCCGCCGCCCCCTTAGACGGGCATGCACGCCCTGGACGAGCTGGCGGAGGCCCTCCGCATGACGCTGATCGAGTCCGCGCGCTCCGATGCGGGCCGCGCGGGGGCGCTTGCGGACGGGCTCGAGGCCGAGGTGCGCGCGCTCGTCGAGCGTGAGGCCGCGGTTCTGGACGCATCCGCCCGCGACGCGCTCTGTGAGCGTGTGCTGCGCCTGGCCACCGGCCTCGGGCCGCTCGAGCCGCTGCTCGCCGACGAGGCGGTAGACGAGGTGATGGTCAACGGGCCGGGGTCGGTCTACGTCGAGCGGCTCGGGCGGATCGAGCGCTCCGATGTCACGTTCGACGGCGACGGCGAGCTGATGCACGCCATCGAGCGCATCCTGGCCCCTCTGGGCCGGCGCGTGGACGAGGCGTCGCCGCTCTGCGACGCGCGGCTGCCCGACGGCTCGCGCGTGAACGTGGTGATCCCGCCGCTCGCGCTGTCGGGCCCCTGCCTCACGATCAGGCGCTTCCGCCGGCACGGCTTCTCGCTCGCGGACCTGGTGGAGAACGAGACGCTTCCGCCCGAGCTCGCCGGGTTCCTCGGCCGCTGCGTGCGGGCCCGGGCGTCGATCCTCGTCTGCGGCGGCACCGGCTCCGGCAAGACCACCACGCTCGGGGCGCTCTCCGGCGCCCTGCAGGAGAGCGAGCGGATCGTGACGATCGAGGACGCCGCCGAGCTGAAGCTGCGCCAGCCCCACGTGGTGAGACTCGAGGCCCGGCCTCCCAACCTCGAGGGCCGCGGCGAGGTGACGATCCGCCAGCTCGTGCGCAACGCCCTGCGCATGCGGCCCGACCGCATCGTGGTGGGCGAGGTGCGCGGGCCGGAGGCGCTGGACATGCTGATGGCCCTCAATACCGGGCACGAGGGTTCGCTCACCACGGTCCACGCCAACTCGCCGCCCGACGCGCTGCGCAGGGTGGAGACGCTCGCGCTGATGGCCGGGGTCGGGCTTCCGCACGCCGCCGTGCGAGAGCAGCTCGCCAGCGCTCTTCAGCTCGTGGTCCATCAGGGGCGCGGCAACGACGGGCGGCGAAGGGTTGAGTCCGTGGCCGAGGTGGTGCGGCTCGGGGATGCGGCGGGCACGCGCGAGCTCTACCGGCTCACGGACGGCGACCCGGGCTCTGCGCGAGCCGCGGGGCAGCGAGCTGGCGCGACGTCTCGAGGCCGTGCCGTGACCGCGGCGGCGGCGCTGGCGTTCTCGGCAGGCGTCCTTGGGCTCCTGGGCGCGGCCGAGACCGCCGGCGCCGCGGCCGCGCGGCTGCCGGGGCTCGCTCGAGCCCTTGCAGCGCTCGGTCAGGTGGTGGCACGCGTGGGGAGTGAGGGCCGCGACCCCGCTGCCGCCGAGCGCCGGCGCCTGCTCGCGGCAGGCGCCGGCGCTCTCCTCCTTGTCGGGCTGCTGGTGGGTGGGCCGATCGCGGGGGCGGGGCTGGCCGCAGGGGGGCCATGGCTGGTCGGCCGGCTGCTGCGCGCGCGACGCGAGCGCTATCGGCGCGCGGTGGACGACGGCGCGGCCGCGCTGGCGCTGGCGCTGGCGGATGCGCTTGGCGGCGGTCACTCGCTGCGCGGCGCCCTGCACGAGGCGGCACGCGGCGTGCCGGGGGCCGCCGGGCGCGAGCTGCGGCCGCGTGTCGGGTGAGCTGCGGCTTGGGGCGCGGACCGACGACGCGCTCGAGGCCATGCGCCGGCGCGTGCCCTCTCACCGGATCGACTCGCTCGTGGCCGCCTGCCTGCTTCAGCGACGCGCGGGGGGCGATCTGGCGCGACTGCTGCGGGAGTCGGCTGCACGCGTTCGAGGACCAGTCGCGTCTCGAGGCTGAGGTGCGGGCGGCCACTGCCCAGGCCCGTTTCACGGGGCTGCTCGTGGTCCTGCTGCCGCTGGGCGGCGCGCTGTTGGCCGAGCTGGCGAGTCCCGGCTACCTGCGCGGGCTGGCCGGCTCGTTCATCACCCTCTGGCTCGGCGGTCTTGCCCTCGCGCTGCAGGCGGTGGCGGCGGTCCTGATCCACCGGCTCGCGCGCGTGGAGACGTGAGCGCGCTGCTCGCGTTCGTTGCCGCGGCGCTTGGAGTGGGGGCCGCGTCCCTGCTGCTGCCGGAGCGGCGCGGCGCCGCCGGCTCGGGCGCCGCGCGCCTGGCGCTCGTTCTTGGCCGGCGGCTGCGCCCGAGCAGATTCCCCGCCGGGGAGCTGGCGGCGCGCATCGCCGCCGCCGGCGCGCCGGCCGGCCTGGGCGTGCGTGACCTGATGGCGATCAAGCTCGTGGCGGCGCTCGGCGGCGGTCTGCTCGGCCTCCTGCTGGGCGCGGCGGCGCCGGGCCGCCTCGGGCTGGCCACGATCGCGCTCGGGCCCGCGGCCGCCTTCCTGGCGCCCGATCTGTGGCTTGCGCGCCGCGCTCGAGCCAGGGCGCGCGCCATGCGGCGCGAGCTGCCGGCGATGCTGGATCTGCTGCGCGTGTCCGTGGAGTCGGGTCTGTCGCTCGGTGTTGCCTTGGGGGCGGTGGGCGAGCGGACCAGCGGGCCCCTGGCTCGAGAATGGCGCGCGGTGGGGGTGGAGACGCGGCTCGGCGTGCCGCTGGCCCGGTCGCTGGACGGGCTCGACCCAGCGAGCCCCGCTGCCTGAGGTGCACGCGCTCGTGGCCGCGCTGGACCGCGCCGGCCGCCACGGAGCGCCGCTGGGGGAGACGCTGGCGTCGCAGGCGCGCGGTGCGCGGCTGGCTCGACGGCGCGAGATCGAGGAACACGCGGCCCGCGCCGCGCCCAAGATCCAGCTCGTGGTTGCGCTGCTGCTCGTGCCGTCGGTGCTGCTGCTCGTCGCCGCGGCCCTCGCCGCCGCCCTGATCGGGGGTGGCGGACCGGGCATCTAGCTGCAAGAACCGTTGCAGCACGGCCCCAAAAGCTGCAACCCGCCTTGCGGAATCGAGTTCTGCACGCGCTCGCCCGCGCAGTGGGTCCACCTGGACCCACCGACGCGACTCGGCAGGATTTCGCTTCCAGAGCGGGAACGCAGGGGTGGGAGCGGGCCTCCGTGGGCGATTTGGACCGCTAGGTGGAGATATGTGTTGCAGAGTGGGGAGAAGTGGGGTACAGTCCTCGCATCACGGACCGGAGTGGCGGGGCTCCTCCCACTCCGCCACTTCGGTCCAAGAACTTTCCCGGGGCTTGAGGCAATGGCTTTCCGCGGCCACTTCGACTACTCGCTCGACGCTAAGAACCGCCTCAACGTGCCGCCCAAGTTCCGGGCGGCCTTCTCTGGCGGTGTGGTTCTGGCTAAGGCGCTCGAGCCCTGCGTCGCGATCTGGACACCGGAGGCCTTCGAGGGCCACACCGAGGCCTTCCTGGCCGGGCTCAACCCGCTCAGCAGCGAGCGGCGCAAGCTCACGCGCTTCTTCGCGGGCGGGTCGTTCGACGTCGAGCTCGACTCGGCGGGGCGGGTCACCCTCAACCCCGCGCTCATGGGCCATGGAGGGATCCAGAAGGAGGTCGTCGTGGTGGGCGTGATCGACCACCTCGAGGTCTGGGATCGGGACAAGTGGCTGACCGACCAGGACGAGCTGAACGCCGGAATCGTCGAGATAGCCGAGGGGCTTGGCCATCCTTCTTGAGATGACACGTACTCATGTGCCTGTGCTGGCCGGCGAGCTCATCGAGCTGGCTGACCCGCGGCCGGGCGACGTCGTGGTGGATTGCACCTTCGGCGGCGGTGGCCACGCGCGCCTGATCGCCGACCGCATCGGGTCGACCGGCACGCTGGTCTGCATCGACCGCGACCCGGCGGCCGAGGAGCGCTTCGAGGAGTTCGCGCGCGAGGTGACCTGCGAGACCCGCTTCCTGCGCATGGACTACTCCGAGGGCATCGAGCTGCTGCGGGCCGAGGGGCTCGAGGCCGATCTCGTCTACCTGGACCTCGGCGTCTCGTCCATGCAGGTGGACACCTGGGAGCGCGGCTTCTCCTACTCGTACGACGCGCCGCTCGACATGCGCATGGACCCCGTCGCAGGAGCTCGACGCGCGCGAGGTCGTGAACACGTGGGACGAGCCGCGTCTCGCCAGGCTCTTCCGCAGCTACGGCGAGGAGCGCTTCGCCGGCCAGATCGCGCGCGCGATCGTGCGCAGGCGCACGCGCGCGCCACTCGAGACGACCTTCGACCTCGTCGACACGATCAAGTCGGCGGTGCCGGTGGCCACGCAGTTCGGGCGCGGACATCCCGCCAAGCGCGTGTTCCAGGCGATGCGGATCGGCGTGAACGACGAGCTCGGCGCTCTCGAGCGCGGGCTGCCGGCCGCGTGGGATCTGCTGCGGCCGGGCGGGCCGGCTCGCCGCCATCTCCTTCCATTCGCTCGAGGACCGGCGCGTGAAGCGCTTCCTCGCCGAGCGCGCGCAGGGGTGCGTCTGCCCGCCCGACTTCCCGATCTGCGTCTGCAACCGCACCCCGAGGCCGAGCTGATCACCGGCCGCGCCGTGGCGCCGACCCAGGGCGAGGTGGCCGCCAACCCGCGCGCCGCGTCCGGCAAGCTGCGGGTGGCGCGCAAGCTGGAGACCGGCGGCTGATGCCGCGGGCGGCCACAGCAGCGGCCCGCAACGGGCACGCACGCCGAGCGGGCTCCGCGCCAGTCTGTGCCGCGACGCCGTTCGGGGCCGGCGCGCGTGGCCGCTGCCACGGCCCCGGCGCTGCGGGCGCTGCCGCTGCCGCGCTTCGTCCCGAGCCCCCGCGGGCTGCTCGACCGCCTGCTGCGCGGCCGCATCTGGGTCGTGCTGATCGGCTCGCTGCTGGTCGGCATCGTGTTCTTCAACGTCAGCGTGATGCGGCTCAACCAGACGATCACGCGCGACAGCGCCCGCGCGACCACGCTCAGGCAGGAGAACTCGCGGCTGGGGGTGGAGGCAGCTCGGCTCGGCTCGAGCGAGCGCATCCAGCGCCTCGCTGTCGAGCGCGGCTTCGTGCTGCCGCTGCCTCAGGACGTGCGCTATCTGACCGTGAACCCGCGCGTGGACTCGATCCGCGCCTCGCACCGGATCGTGCCCCCGCAGCCGGCGGTGGCGCCGGGCCCGATCTCGCAGGTGCCGCAGACCGCCGTCGCGCCCGCCACTCCGACCGCCCCGACGACGGGCGCCACGGGTCCGGCAGTACCACGGCCCCGGCCACGGGCACCGCGGGCGGCGCCCCCTCCGGCACCACCGGTCCGGCCACGACCACTCCGGGTGCCAGCACTCCCACCACCTCCGCTCCGACCTACCCCACACCGACGAGCACGACGCCCACCGGAGGCACGGCGGGCGGCGGAGGCGCTCCCTAGGTGCGGCTGGTCGACCGCCGCATCGGCTTCCTCTTCGGGCTCTTCCTGCTCTCGCTCCTCGCGATCGGCATGCGGGCCTGGTGGCTCGATACGGTCAAGGCCAGCTCCCTGCGCGGCCGCGCGCTGTCACAGCAGACCGAGCGGCTCACCATGTCCGCCAAGCGCGGCACGATCTTCGACCGCAACGGCAAGGTGCTGGCGATATCGGAGGACTCGTCGACGATCTACGCCGACCCGCTGCTGATCAAGAACCCGGGCGCGGTGGCCACGCGCCTGTCGGCGCTGCTGCACCTGCCCACGAACGAGCTGCTGGCGAAGCTGTCCGACCGCACCAAGGGCTTCGTCTACCTCAGGCGCAAGATCAACATGGACATCGGGGCAGAGGTCGACAAGCTGAAGATCCAGGGCATCGGCACGCTGGTGGAGCCGCGCAGGAAGTACCCGCAGCAGTGGCTCGCCTCGCAGGTGATCGGCAGCGTGGGCACCGACAACTACGGCCTCTCGGGCCTCGAGGCGCGCTTCGAGAAGCGGCCTGCACGGCACCGACGGGTCGGAGAAGCTGGTGAAGGACGCGCTCGGGCGGCCGGTCAGCATCGAGGTGACGAAGCAGCCGCAGCAGGGCAGCGACCTGCACCTCACGCTCGACGCGAACATCCAGGAGCGCGTGGAGGCGGTGCTGTCCGACGTCGGCCAGCAGTACACGCCCAAGGGCGCGACCGCGCTGGTGATGGACCCGCGTGATGGCTCGATCCTCGCGCTCGCCAACTGGCCGCGCGTGAACGCCAACGATCCCGGTGGCGCGCCGGCGTACGCCAGGCAGGACCGCGCGGTCAGCTTCGAGCTACGAGCCGGGCTCGACCTTCAAGGCCTTCACGGTGTCGGGCGCGCTGCAGGACGGCCTGATCACCCCGAACACGCCCTTCGACCTGCCGCCGACGATCGAGGTCGCCGACCGCAAGATCAGCGACGCGCACCCGCGCGGCGCCGAGACGCTGACGGTGAAGGGGATCCTCGCCCAGTCGTCCAACGTCGGGGCCGTGAAGATCGGGCTCAAGCTCGGACCGCAGACACTTCGACCGCTGGGTGCGCGCGTTCGGCTTCGGCCAGCCGACGGGCGTGGACCTGCCCGGCGAGTCGCCCGGCATCGTGCTGCACCCGAACCAGTACTCGGGCTCCTCGATGGGCAACCTGCCGATCGGCCAGGGCGAGGCGGTCACGCCGATCCAGATGGCCACCGCCTACTCCGCGATCGCGAACGCCGGGATGATGGTGCGCCCACACATCGTGATCGGGGATCCGGCGCCGAAGCACCGCGTGATCACGGCCCGCACGGCCACGGCGGTGTCGCGGATGCTCGAGGGCGTGCTGGCGCCGGGCGGCACGGGCTCCGAGGCCAGTGGTGCCCGGCTACAAGCTGGCCGGCAAGACCGGCACCGCCCAGAAGCCCGACAAGCAGGGCGGCTACTCGAAGAACAAGTTCGTGGCGTCCTTCGTGGGCTTCGCGCCGGCCCGCAAGCCCGCGCCTGCTGGTGGCCGTGATGGTCGACGAGCCCAAGGGCGACATCTACGGCGGCTCGGTGGCCGCGCCCGCGTTCCAGAAGATCGTCTCGTTCGCGCTGCCCTACCTGGGCATCCCGCCGAATTGAGAAGTACGGAGTACGGAGGTACGGAGTACGGGAAACCGCTGCGCCGCCCGTCCTCCGTACTTCCGTACATCCGTACTCCTACACTCGCCAACGCATGACCCTCCGCGAGCTGATGGGCGACGGTGCCCCGGACGTGGACATTTCCGCGTTGGCGTATTCGAGCGAGAGCGTCGCTCCAGGGGCGCTCTTTTTTTGCGTGCCCGGGTTCCGTGCCGACGGGCACGACTTCGCCGCCGGCGCGGTCGAGCGAGGCGCCGTGGCGCTGGTCTGCGAGCGGCCGCTCGGGGCTCGGGGTGCCGGAGGTGATCGTGCCCGACGTGCGGGCGGCGATGCCCGCCGTGGCCGCGCGCTTCTACGGCGATCCGACGCGCGAGCTGATCGTGGTGGGCGTGACCGGCACCAACGGCAAGACGACGACGGCGTTCCTGGTGCGGGCCCTGCTCGAGGCGGCCGGGGTGCAGACGGGACTGCTCGGCACCGTGAAGTCCGTGGTGGGCGGGCGCGATGAGCCGGTGGAGCGCACGACGCCCGAGGCGGTCGACCTCCAGGCCACCTTCCGCCGCATGCTCGACGCGGGCGACCGCGCCTGCGCGATGGAGGTCTCCTCGCACGCGCTCGAGCTCGGGCGCGCGGAGGGCATCCACTTCGCCTGCCGGATCTTCACCAACCTCACCCAGGATCACCTCGACTTCCACGAGGACATGGAGAGCTACTTCGCCGCCAAGCGCAGGCTGTTCGAGGGCGATGAGGGCGTGGCGGTGGTGAACCTGGACGACGCCTACGGCCGCCGGCTCGCCGAGGAGCTGCCGGACGCGACCACGCTACTCGATCGAGCGCGAGGCCGACTACCGCGCGCTGCGAGTGAGCTTCGACCCGAGCGGCTCCGCGCTTCACCTGCGAGACGCCGGATGGGCCGCTCGAGATCGAGACGCAGGCTGCCCGGGCTCTTCAACGTGCAGAACACGCTGGCGGCGGTGGCCGCGGCGCGCTGCGCTGGGCGTCCCGCCCGGGACGATCACGGCCGCGCTGCGCGGCGCGGATCGCGTGCCCGGCCGCTTCGAGCCGGTGGACGAGGGCCAGGAGTTCACCGTGCTGGTGGACTACGCCCACACGCCCGAGGCGCTCGACAACGTGCTGCGCGCCGCGCGCGAGCTGACCAGCGGACGGCTGCACGTGGTGTTCGGCGCCGGCGGGGACCGCGACCGCGGCAAGCGCCCGCTGATGGGGCGGGTGGCGAGCGAGCTGGCGGACCGGGTGATCGTGACCTCCGACAACCCGCGCTCCGAGGACCCGGACGCGATCGTCGACGAGGTGCTCGGCCGGCACCGCCGGCGAGGCCGAGCGCGAGGTGGACCGGCGCGCGGCCATCGCTCGCGCGATCGACGGCGCGAAGCCGGGAGACGTGGTGGTGATCGCCGGCAAGGGGCACGAGCAGGGGCAGGAGTTCGCCGGCGGCCGCAAGGAGCCGTTCGACGACGTGACGGTGGCGCGCGAGGCGCTGCGCGAGGCGCTCGGGGTGGGCGCGTGATCGACCGCACGGCCGCATGGCTGGCCAAGTGCGCGGGCGCGACCCTGCTCGTCGGCGATCCCGCGACGCCGGGACCGCGCCGCGCGGTGGTGGACAGCCGCGAGGTCGGGCCCGGCGACCTGTTCGTCGGGCTGGTCGGCCAGAGCGCCGACGGCGGCGAGTTCGCGCGGCGATGCGCTGGCGGCCGGCGCGTGGGGGGCGCTGGTGGGGCCGCGCAGGGCGCGCCGAGCTGGGCAACCGCGGCCTGGTGATCGAGGCTCGACAACACGCTGGTGGCGCTCCAGCGGCTGGCGCGCGCATGGCGGCGGGAGCTCGGCTGCCGCGTGGTGGGCGTGACCGGCTCCACCGGCAAGACCTCCACCAAGGACATCCTGCGGGCGATCCTCGCTCCTCACCTGAGCACCCACGCCAACCGCCAGAACTGGAACACCGAGATCGGGCTGCCGCTGTCCGTGCTCGAGGCCGAGCGCGGCACCGAGGCGCTGGTGCTCGAGATGGCGATGCGCGGCGAGGGCCAGATCGCCGAGCTCGCTCAGATCGCCGAGCCGGACGTGGGCGTGATCGTGAGCGTGGGGCCGGTGCACCTCGAGCTGCTCGGCACGGTCGAGCGCGTGGCCGCCGCCAAGGCGGAGCTGATCCGCGGGCTGCCGGCGGGGCCGCGTGCGTGGTGCCCGCGGGCGAGCCGCTGCTCGAGCCGCACCTGCGCGGCGACCTCGACACGATCACGTTCGGGCCCGGCGGCGACGTGAGCCTCGTCTCCTTCGAGGCGGGGCGGGCGGAGATCGACGCGCGCGGGCGCAGGATCTCGCTCGAGCTGCCCTACGACGAGCCCCACAACGTGCTCAACACGCTCGCCGCCGTGGCCGCGGCGACGGCGCTCGGGGTGACGCCGGAGGGGCGCGTGGAGGTCGAGTTCTCCTCGATGCGCGGGCAGCTCGTGGAGCTCGAGGGCGGGGTGACCATCGTGAACGACTGCTACAACGCCAACCCAATGTCGATGCGAGCAGCCCTGGAGCACCTCGCCGACAGCCACGCCGGCCGCCGCGTGGCGATACTCGGCGGCATGGCGGAGCTCGGCCCGGACAGTCGCGCCTACCACCGCGAGATCGGTGAGCGCGCGGCCGAGCTCGGCATCGACGTGCTGATCACGGTCGGGGAGGAGGCGCTGGCGTTCGGCGAGGGGTTCGACGGCGAGACCCACTCCGTGGCCACCCCGGAGGAGGCCGGCGCGCTGCTCGATGGAGCTCGCCGCCCCGGGTGACCGGGTGCTCGTGAAGGGGTCGCGAGCGGTCGGGCTGGAGCGCGTCCTCGCGTAGTAGCCAGATGCTCGGAACGAATCCTCATCGCGGGCATGGCCTCGCTGCTCATCTGCATGTTCCTCGGCCCGAAGTTCATCGACTTCCTGAGGGCGCGCGAGTTCGGGCAGCAGATCCGCGAGGACGGGCCCGGCCGGCCACGCCTCGAAGGCGGGCACGCCGACGATGGGCGGCCTTCTGATCATGGTCTCGGTGGTGGTGCCGTTCCTGATCCTCGGCCAGTTCGACACCGAGACGCTGGCCGTGATCGGCACGATGCTGGCGAGCGCCGCGCTCGGCTTCGCCGACGACTGGATGAAGATCACCAAGCGGCGCTCGCTCGGCGTGTCGGGCCGGGTGAAGATCGCGGTGCAGGCGGCGATCGCGATCGGCCTCTGGTACGTGGCCACGCACAGCGGGCACCCGCACCTGTCCGACACGCGTCCGCTTCCGGATCTCGGACTTCTCCGTGAACATCGGCTACGGCTACCCGGTGCTCGTGTTCCTCGTGCTCGCCGGCGCCACCAACGGCGTGAACCTCACCGACGGGCTCGACGGGCTGGCTGCCGGCTGCGCGGCGATCGTGCTGCTGGCCTACACGGCGATGACCTTCATCACCAACGGGCAGCACGACCTCGCGCTGGTCTGCTCCTGCCTCGTGGGGGCCTGCGTCGGCTTCCTCTGGTTCAACTCGTTCCCCGCCGCGATCTTCATGGGGGACACCGGATCGCTGGGCTTGGGCGGCGCGATCGCCGCGCTGGCGGTGATGACGAAGACCGAGGTGCTGCTGCTGATCACCGGCGGCATCTTCGTGATCGAGGCGCTCTCGGTGCTGATCCAGGTGATCGCGTTCCAGCGCTTCCGCAAGCGCGTGTTCCTGATGGCCCCGGTCCACCACCACTTCGAGCTGATGGCCTGGTCCGAGACCAAGATCATCCTGCGCTTCTGGATCGTGGCGGCGATCGCCGCGGCCATCGGCTTCACGCTGTACCAGCAGTCGATCACGTGAAATCCCGGCCGCCGCTCCCTCCCGGGCCCTACCTGGTGGTGGGGCTCGCGCGCTCGGGCGTGGCGGCGGCGCTCATGCTGCGCGAGCACGGGGAGGTGATGGGCTGCGACTTCGCCGAGCCCGCCGGGGCGGGCTCGCTCGAGGGCGTGGAGGTGCGCCTGCGCTCCGACGGGCTCGACCTGCTGGAGCGCGCGCAGACGGTGGTGAAGAGCCCCGGGGTGCCGCAGGAGGCGCCGGTGATCGTGCGCGGCGCGCGAGCGCGGCCTCGAGGTGGTGGGGGAGCTCGAGCTGGCCTGGCGCCTCCTGCCGAACGAGTTCATCGCGGTGACCGGCACGAACGGCAAGACCACCACGGTGCGAGCTGCTCGGCGCGATCCACGAGGAGGCGGGCGTGCCCGCGCTGGTGGCGGGGAACGTCGGGACCCCGCTCGCCTCGCTGGTGGGCAGCATCGACCCGGCCGCGATCGTGGTCTGCGAGGCCTCCAGCTTCCAGCTCGAGGATGCCTCGGCGTTCGCGCCGGAGTGCGCGCTGCTGCTCAACGTGAGCGAGGACCACCTCGACCGGCACGGCACGCTGGAGGACTACCTGGCGGCCAAGCTGCGCATCTTCGAGCACCAGGACGAGGACGACCTGGCGCTCCTGCCCGTCCGGGTTCGCCGGTCAGCCGGGCCGCGCGCGGACGCTCCGCTTCGGCGGCCCGGACGCCGACCTGGCCGAGCGGGACGGCGAGCTCTGGTGGGAGGGCGCGCGCCTGATGGATGTGGGCGAGCTGCGCCTGCGCGGCGCCCACAACCTCGAGAACGCGATGGCGGCGGCCGCGGCCGCGCTGGCGCGCGGGATCGACCCCGATCGCGTGTGCGACGCGCTGCGCTCCTTCCCCGGCGTGCCCCACCGGCTCGAGGAGGTGGCGGAGCGCGACGGCGTGCGCGTTCGTGAACGACTCGAAGGCCACGAACGTGGCCGTCGGCGCTGGTCGGCATCGAGGCCTTCGAGGGGGGCGTGCACCTGATCGCCGGCGGCAGCCTCAAGGGCGGCGGCTTCAGGGGCCTGCGCGAGGCAGTGAGCGACGCGCTGCAGCGCCTGCTACCTGATCGGGGAGGCCGCGGAGCGGCTCGAGGACGATCTCGACGGGCACCGTCCCGCTGGAGCGCTGCGGCGACCTCGAGCGGGCGCTTCGGGCCGCCGCCGAGCGCCGCCCGGCCGGGCGAGGTGGTGCTGCTCTCGCCCGCCTGCGCGAGCTTCGACCAGTTCGAGAACTTCGAGGAGCGCGGCGACCGCTTTCGCGCGCTGGCAAAGGAGATCGCGGCGCAAGGATGATTCCGGGCCTGCGACGTCGAAGGAGGCTCGGATGGCTACGGACCGCCGCCGAGCCGGGAGGGCGAAGCCTCCCCTCGAGTACTCGCTGCTCTACACCGCCACGCTCTGCCTGCTCGCCGCCGGCGCGGTGATGGTCTACTCGGCGAGCTCGGCGGAATCGCTGCTCACCACCGGCGACTCCTCGTTCTACCTGAAGCGCTACCTGATCTTCGGCGCGCTCGGCGTGGCGCTGCTCCACGCGCTCTCGCGCCACGGGCTGAAGGTCGTGCGGAAGGCCACCCCGATTCTCCTGTTCGGCTCGCTCGGCCTGTCGCTCGCCGTGATGGTGCCCGGCATCGGCATCACCGTGAACGGCGCGCGCCGCTGGCTGGGGGCCGGCCCGGTGCAGTTCCAGCCCTCCGAGCTCCTGAAGGTCGCGATCGTGCTCTACGCGGCGGACGTCCTCGCGCGCAAGCCGGCGCAGATAAAGCACCTGCGCACGCTGTTCAAGCCGCTCCTGCTCGTGGTCTCGATCGCGTGCCTGCTGCTGCTCAAGCAGCCGGACATGGGCACCGCGATCGTCGTCTGCATGGCCACCTTCGCGCTGCTGTTCGCCGCCGGGGTGCCGCTACGCCACCTGGCCACGATCGCGGGGGTCCTGACTCCTGCTGGCGATCGTGTTCGCGATCGCCGCCCCGTACCGGCGCGCGCGCCTGATGTCGTTCATGCACCCCTGGCAGGACCAGAGCGGCGCCGGCTTCCAGACCGTTCAGTCGATGATCGCGATCGGCTCCGGCGGGTTCTTCGGAGTCGGCCTCGGCGAGTCGGTGCAGAAGATCTTCTACCTGCCCGAGGCGCACACGGACATGATCCTGGCGATCATCGGCGAGGAGCTCGGGCTGATCGGCATCACGGCGGTGGCGGCGCTCTACGGGATGATCGCCTACGCCGGGCTGCGCGCGGCCAAGATGGCCAAGGACCGCTACGCCAAGCTGCTGTCGGTGGGGATGACCTCGATCATCCTCTGCCAGGCCACCCTGAACTTCTTCGCCGTGATGGGGCTCGCGCCGCTGACCGGCGTGCCGCTGCCGTTCATCTCGTACGGCAACTCGAACCTGATCGTGCTGCTCGGCGGCATGGGCCTGCTGCTGAACGTGGCCGCCACCGGCGGCAGGGCGCGGGCCGCTCGGCCTGGACGCCTGCGGGCGATCGACGGCGGAAAGGGGCCGCGTGCCGCGAGTGGTGATAGCGGCGGGCGGGACGGCCGGCCACGTCGTGCCGGCACTCGCGGTCGCGGACGCGCTGCGGGCTAGCGGCGCCGAGGTCGAGTTCATCGGCAGCGAGCGGGCCGAGGCCGAGCTCGTGCCGGCCGCCGGCTACACGCTTCCGCCAGATCAAGGTGGTCGGCATCGACCGGAGCAACCCGCGTGCGCGCAGTCCGCGCGCTGGCGCTGGCCGTGCTGGCGCTGCCGAAGGCCGCGCTGCTGCTGCGCCGCGCACGCGCCGACGCCGTGATCGGCGCCGGCGGCTACGTGGCGGGCCCGGTGGGGCTCGCGGCGGCCCTGCTGCGCATCCCGCTCTTCCTCTGCGAGGCGGACAGCCATCTCGGGATGGCCGAACCGCCTGCTCGCGCGCTTCGCGAGGCGGGTGTTCCTGTCCTTCCCGATCCCGGGTCGCGACGGCGGCAGGTACGTGCTCAGCGGCCGGCCGGTCCCCGCCGGCACCGGACAGGCGGACCGGGCCGCGGCGCGCCGGCGCTTCGGCGTGGGGGAGTCCGAGCAGTGCCTGCTCGTGTTCGGCGGCTCGCTCGGCGCCCGCTCCCTGAACCAGGCGGCGATCGACGCGTTCGGCGCCGCGGCGCCCTGCGCGGTCCTGCACGCGTGCGGCAAGCGCGACTATCCGAACCTGCGCGCGCGGCTCGACGCCCTGGGGTCGCCTCCGCACTACCACCTCCACGAGTACATCCAGCCCTTCGCCGACGCGCTGGCGGCCGCCGATCTGGTGGCCGCGCGCGCCGGCGGCTCGGTGCTCGAGGTGGCCGCGGCCGGCCTCCCGGCCGTGCTCGTGCCCTATCCGCACGCCACCGCGGACCATCAGACCCAGAACGCTCGCTGGATGGAGCGAGAGGGCGCCGCGGTGGTGGTGCCGGACAGCGAGCTCGACGGGCCGCGGCTCGCCCGCGAGGTCGCCGCGCTGCTCGGCGCTCCGGCCCGCCTGCGGGGCATGGCCGCCGCGGCGAGTCGCATCTCGCGCCCGACGCCGCCGATCTGATCGCGCGCGAGACCCTCGCGGCGGCGGGTGCGCAACTTTCACCCTAAAGTCGGATTGAGAAGGTGCCGATGCGCTTTCTCGATGACCCAGTGAGGCATCGCACCCTCCCGCGATCCACCAGCTGAGTCGTCAACCCGTCCGGACGAGCGACCCTTCAGAATGCCGACCGACCCATCTCCGACCGTCGAGCAGCGCACCTCGCGCGCAGCCAGGCGCGGTGCGCGGCGGCCCGGCGAGGTCAAGCTTCGCCTGCGCAGCGGTCCCGAGGCGGTGGCGCTCGCGCGTCACAGCCTGAACGAGTTCGAGGCCGAGCTCGGACCCGCGCTCTTCGAGGACATGCGCCTGCTGGTGAGCGAGCTGGTGACCAACAGCGTGCGCCACGCGGCGGCCAGCGCCGCGAGCACGGTCGCCGTCGAGCTCAGCGTTCGCAGAGAGCGCGTGCGCGTGTGCGTGACCGATCTCGGGCCGGGCTTCGAGGCCAGCGCCCGCGAGCCGGGCGACGACCCGGGCTCGGGCTGGGGACTGTTCCTCGTGGAGCAGCTCTCGGATCGCTGGGGCGTGGAGCTGGACGGCAGCACCAGCGTCTGGTTCGAGATCGACCGCGCAGACGGCGATCCCAGCCTCCTAGCGGCGGCCGCTCCTAGACGTCGTCGACGCTGTCGACCATGTCGAGACGCTCGGCGAGCCGAGTGATCTCGAACACGCGCTGGACCACCGACGGGCCCTTGACGAGCACGACGCGGCGCTCCTGCTCCTGCGCCCGCGTGTGGGCGCTGAGGATCACCCGCAGGCCCGTGGAGTCCATGAACGTCGAGCTCGCTGAGGTCGAGGATCAGCACCGGCGGGCGCCCCTCCTCGGCCTCGATGATCGCCCGCTCGGCGTCCTCGGCCGTGGCCAGATCGAGGTCCCCGGTAAGTCGCAACCGCACGGCAGCGCCCCTGGGCTCACTCTCCACGGAGAAGGGGGTCATGCGGTTCCGAGCCTACCTGAAGTACGGACAGCCGAGTGGGAATGACGGAAGTACGGAAGTACGGAGGACAGCCCGTCGTTCTCCGTACTCCGTACTTCCGTACGTCTGTGCTCAGACAGCGGCGTAGCGCTTCGCCACTTCTTCCCAATTGACGACGTTCCACCAGGCATCCAGGTAGTCCGGGCGCCTGTTCTGGTAGTTCAGGTAGTAGGCGTGCTCCCAGACGTCGACTCCGAGGAGCGGGGTCTGGCCATCGGTGACCGGGCTGTCCTGGTTGGCGCGTGCTCGTGATCGCGAGGCCCGAGCCGTCGTGCACCAGCCAGGCCCAGCCTGAGCCGAAGCGCTTCACGCCTGCGTCCTTCAGCTGGCTCTTGAAATCGTCGAAGCTGCCGAACGTGTCGGAGAGCGCCTGGGCCAGGTCGCCCTCGGGCTCGCCGCCGCGTCGGGACCCATGATCTGCCAGAAGAAGGTGTGGTTCGAGTGGCCGCCGGCGTTGTTGCGCACGGCGCCACGCTTGTCCTCGGGGACCTTGTCGAGGTTCTTCAGCACCTCGTCCACGGGCTTGTCGGCCCATTCGGTGCCCTCGAGCGCCGCGTTCGCGTTGGTCACGTACGCCGCGTGATGCTTGTCGTGGTGGATTCGCATCGTCTGCCTCGTCGATGTGCGGCTCGAGCGCCGAGTAGTCGTATGGGAGGTCCGGGACCTCGTAGGGCATGTCCGACTCCTTTCGTCGGTCAGAAGGGCCGCCGACACTTGTACCAGTAGCGCGCCGTGCTCGCGTATCGGAGGCCCGATCGCCGCCTGGGGCGCCGCTATCGTCCGGCCGCATGAGCGACGCGCCGTGGGCCGGACGCCGGCTCCACTTCATCGGCATCGGCGGCGCGGGAATGAGCGGGCTCGCGCTGGTGGCGCGCCGCCTCGGCGCGGAGGTCAGCGGCTCCGACCGCGCGGAGTCTCCCTATTCCGAGCGTCTGCGCGAGGCAGGCATAGAGCCCGAAATCGGGCACGACGCCGGCCATCTCACCCCCGGGGCGGACGTGGTCGTTTCGACCGCGATCGCCGACGACAACCCCGAGCTCCAGGCGGCGCGCGCTCTGGAGGCGCGGGTGATCCACCGGGGCGAGCTGCTGGCAGAGGTCTCGAGGCTGAAGCGTTGCCTGGCCGTTGCCGGCACGCACGGCAAGACCACCACCGCGAGCATGATCGCCCACGCGCTGGTGACCTGCGGGCGCGAGCCGGCCTACCTGATCGGCGGGGAGGTGCGCTCCACCGGCACTAACGCCGCCTGGGGTGACGGCGACTGGGTCGTCGTCGAGGCCGATGAGTCCGATCGCTCCTTCCTCGCGCTCGAGCCGGACGTCGCGGTGGTGACGAACGTGGAGCTGGACCATCACGCCACGTATGGCTCGCTGGCCGAGGTCGAGCGTGCATTCGCCGACTTCGCGGGGCGTGTGCCCGTGCTGGTGGCGCCTGTGGGGCTCGAGCTTCCCGCCGTGCCCCCGACGGTCACGTTCGGCATCGACTCGGGGAACCTCGCGGGCCGGGACGTCGAGCTGGTGGAGCTGGGCTCGCGCTTCAGCGCCGAGGACACGCCGGTGGAGCTGCACGTTCCCGGCAGGCACAACGTGCTCAACGCGCTGGCGGCGCTGGCTGCCTGCCGCGAGGCCGGGCTCGGGCTGCACGAGGCGGCCCCGGCGCTCGCCTCCTTCAGCGGAGCGGGCAGGCGCTTCGAGTCACACGGCCACACCGAATCCGGCGCGCTCGTCTATGACGACTACGCCCATCACCCCACGGAGGTGCGCGCCACGCTGGAGGCCGCCCGCACGCTGGGTGCGGCGCGGATCGTGGCCTGCTTCCAGCCCCATCTGTACTCGCGCACGCGGCACATGGCCCGCGACTTCGGCCGGGCGCTGGCGCTGGCGGACGTCGTGGTGGTGGTGGACATCTACCCGGCGCGCGAGCGGTCCGAGGACTTTCCGGGCGTGTCGGGCTGGCTGGTGGCCACGGAGGCCGCCTCGGCGATGCACGGGCGCCCCGCGTACTGGCTGCCCAGGCTGGAGGACGCCGAGGGCGTGCTGCGCGCCGAGTTACGCCAGGGCGACGTGCTGCTGACGCTCGGCGCCGGGGACGTGGATTCGCTGGCGCGACGGCTCGGGAGCGCCGCGTGAACGCCCCCGAGGGAGTGGAGCGCGACCACCCGCTGGCGCGCTTCACCACGGTGCGTACGGGTGGATCTGCGGACTGGTTCGCGCGCGTGGGATCCCAGGAACGCCTGGCGGAGTTGTTGGGCTGGGCCAAGGAGGCCGAAATCGAGGTAGGAGTGGTGGGTTCGGGCTCGAACCTCCTGGTAGCCGATGATGGATTTCGGGGACTTGTGCTGAAGCTCGACGACGCCCTGGCGACGATCGAACGCGACGGCGAGCACGTGCTCTGCGGCGGCGGCGCCCGCCTTCCCCAAGCCTCCGCACGCGCTGCGCGCTGGGGGCTCGCCGGGCTCGAGTTCGGCGTGAACATCCCGGGCACGGTCGGCGGCGCGGTGAAGATGAACGCGAACGCCTACGGCGGCGAGCTCGGCAAGGTGCTCGAGTGGGTGGACATCGCGTCGCCGGGCGGGAGCGAGCGCAGGACGCCGGACCAGCTCGGGTTCGAGTACCGGCGCTCCAACCTCAAGAAGCGCGAGATCGTGGCGCGCGCCTCGTTCAAGCTCGAGCGCGCGGACCCCGCCGAGGTGAAGGCCACCCTCGCCCGCATGCGCGAGCAGCGCAAGGCCGCCCAGCCGTCTGGGATCAAGACCTTCGGATCCACCTTCAAGAACCCCGACGACCCGCGTGCGGAGGGCCGCACGGCGGGGATGCTGCTCGAGGAGGCGGGCTGCCGCGGCCTGCAGGTGGGCGGCGCACGCTTCTCGCCGAAGCACGCCAACTTCGTGGAGAACATGGGGGAGGCCACCACGGCCGACGTGCTGGCCCTGATGGCGGAGGGCCGCCGGCGCGTGAGGGAGCGCTTCGGCATCGAGCTCGAGGCCGAGGTGCAGCTGCTCGGCGACCAGCCGCAGGCCGAGGCCGGCCGATGAAGGCAGCGGCCGCCGCCACGCTGCGCACGCTGCCGCGTGCCGCGCTTGCGATCCCGGTGCGGGTGCGCCGCTGGCTGATCTTCGGGATCACGGCCCTCGTGGTGCTCTGGTCGCTCTACACCTTCTGGTTCAAGCACTCGAGCTTCGTCAAGGTCGAGCACGTGACGGTGAAGGGGCTGACCACGAACGACGCCGATCGCATCCGGCAGGCGCTGACGTCTGCCGCGCGCGACATGAGCACCCTAGACGTGAATCAGGCCGCCCTGCTCAGCGCGGTGGCCAGCTACACCGCGGTGAAGGACGTGGAGGCCACGGCTCACTTCCCGCACGGCCTGACGATCCGGGTGATCCAGGAAAGGCCCGTGGCGCTGCTGCAGACCGGCGGCTCGCACGTGCTGCTGGCGGCCGACGGAAGCGTGCTGCGAGGCATCCGGGCCCGCGCCCCGTTGCCCGCGATCCGCACCCGCTCGGCGGCTCCCACGCGCACTCTGACCGATCCCCTGGCGCTCAGCGAGCTGCACGTGGCAGCGGCCGCCCCGCCTGCGCTCGCACGCCGGATCGCGAGCATCGGGTCGGGCAAGACCAGGGGAATCGTCGTGAGGCTCCGCAACGGCCCCCAGCTGATCTTCGGGGACGACACGCGCGTGGACGCCAAGTGGGCCGCCGCGGCCGGCGTGCTCGCCGATTCGGCGGCAAAGGGAGCCTCGTACGTGGACGTGCGGCTCCCTGAGCGGCCCGTGGCGGGCGGCCTTGCCACCTCCTCGCTGGCTCCGCTCGGCAGCGCTTCCACCAGCTCCACGGCCCTCAGCGGCCAGAGCGCCACCACGCAGACCGGCACGGCCACGCAGGGAGCGACGGGCGCGACCGGGCCCTCCGGCACGACCACTCCCAGCCAGGCCCTTCAGCCTTCGGGCGGCGCTCAGACGCAGGGCACGCAAGCCCAGACGACCCCGACCCAGGGCGGGGGCGTCGCGGGCACCAACCCTCAACCCTGACGTCGAGCTTGAGGCTACCCTCGAGTAGTCAGTCGAGGGTATGGCGCCTGCACGAAATCGCCCTTCGGATTGACATCTTCGTCGAAAAACGCCTACAGTGCGGACTTTGCGGGCTTATTGCAGCGGCCAAAACTCTCAACTGTTCCTTGAGAGTCGGACGTAAGAGAAGTCTGGCTGCACGATTAAAGGACCAGAGGGAACAAGGCGAGGACAAGGTATGGAGACGGGCAGCTACCTGGCGGTGATCAAGGTCGTCGGTGTCGGCGGTGGCGGCACCAACGCCGTGAACCGCATGGTCGACGCGGGCCTCAAGGGCGTCGAGTTCATCGCCGTGAACACCGACGCGCAGGCGTTGCAGATGTGCGACGCCGACATCAAGCTTCAGATCGGCGCGCAGCTCACGCGCGGCCTCGGTGCAGGCGCCGACCCGGACGTGGGCTACGGCGCGGCCAACGAGAGCCGCGACGAGATCAAGGAGGCGCTGAAGGGCGCCGACATGGTCTTCGTCACCGCCGGCGAGGGCGGCGGCACCGGAACAGGCGCCGCGCCCGTGATCGCCGAGGTGGCCAAGCACGAGATCGGCGCGCTCACCGTCGGCGTGGTCACGCGGCCGTTCGACTTCGAGGGCTCCCAGCGGGGCCGCCAGGCGGGCGACGGCATCGACAAGCTGCGCGAGCAGGTCGACACGCTGATCGTGATCCCCAACGAGAAGCTGCTCACGATCGTCGAGCGCCGGACCAGCATCCTCGACGCGTTCCGGGAGGCCGACAACGTCCTGCGCCAGGGCGTGCAGGGCATCACCGACCTGATCACGATCCCGGGCCTGATCAACCTCGACTTCGCCGACGTGCGCACGATCATGCACGACGCCGGATCCGCGCTGATGGGCATCGGCTCGGCGAGCGGCGAGAGCCGCGCCTCGGAGGCGGCCAAGAACGCCATCTCCAGCCCGCTGCTCGAGCAGTCGGTGGAGGGTGCCACCGGCATCCTGCTGAACATCACCGGCGGGTCCGACCTCGGCCTGTTCGAGGTCAACGAGGCCGCCGAGATCGTGCAGAGCGCCGCCGATCACAACTCGAACATCATCTTCGGGGCCGTGATCGACGAGGGCCTCGCAGACGAGGTGCGCGTGGTCGTTATCGCCACCGGCTTCGACCGCCCCGGCGGTCGCCCCGGGCTGTACGACATCGAGCGCGGACCGCGGCCGTCGTCGCGCCCGCGCGACCGCGGCGACATCGCCATGGACGACCGCCAGCGCTCGTCGCTCGAGATCTCAGAGGATGAGATCGATATTCCGTCGTTCCTGAAGGACTAGGTCGCGGGTCGCAGGTCGCAGGTCGCGGGCTGAGCCCGTCGTCTAGTCCTGCCAGCAGATCGCTCCGGTTGCCCTCACCACCTCGGCGGGCGGCCTGCGACCCGCGACCTGCGACCTGTTTTTCGTGCTGCATGGACCAATTCGTGAGAGGATCCCCCAATCGGATTAGTCCAATTGGTCTACCCCCAATACAACCTGCCCACCCCCAATCGGCTGAGGCGGCCCATGCCTCAGTGGCCGCAGCATGGCGAAGTGATCACGAGGATTACGGCATCGTCACGGACACGACGAGCTTCAGGCCCGGCCCGGCGCTTGCACTAGGCACGTACTTTGGGAGGGACGATTAGCGTGCTCCTCGTGGACGGCCACGAGGGCTACCGGGCAGGGCTGGCAAGGGCGATTGGCGACCACCCGCTGCTCGAGCTTGCCGGCGAGGCGGGGGACGGGCGCGAGGCGCTCGAGCAGACGCTGACGCTGCGCCCCGACCTGCTAGTGCTCGAGGTGAGGCTCGCTCATCTGGGTGGCCTCGACGTCTGCCGCACGCTGGCCGGGCTTGACGAGCCGCTTCCGACTCGGCCGGTGCTGCTCACCGGCGGCCCGAACGAATCGCTCAGCGCCACCGCCGCCCAGGCGGGCGTCGTGGCGGTGCTCGACAAGTCGGCCGCGCGCCTCGAGATCTGCAACCAGCTCGCGGAGCTGGGGGTTGAGCAGTAGGCAGTCCCTGGGGATAGTGCTAAAACACTCAAATGGCGCGAACGGGCAAGAGGGTGCGCGTCTATGTGGCCGACGACCATCCGGTCTACCGCGAGGGCCTGGTGCGGGCCATCCGCGAGCGCCCCGACCTCGAGCTCGTGGGCGAGGCGACCGACGGTCGCGAGGCGCTGCCCCAGATCAAGGCGCTCGAGCCCGATGTAGCGGTGCTCGACGTGCGCATGCCGGGCCTCGACGGCATGGAGGTGTTGAACGCGATCAAGCGCGAGGAGCTGGGCACCCGGGTGGTGTTCCTGTCCGCGTACGTCGAGAGCGACCTCGTCTACAGGGCGATCGCCATGGGCGCGGGGGCGTATCTCTCCAAGGAGGCCGATCGCGGCGCGATTTTCGACGCGGTGGCGGCGGTCGCGCGCGGCGAGGCGTTCCTCTCCCCGGAGATACAGACGGGGCTGACCGCACAGATCCAGATGCGCGAGGCACAGGCGCGCCCGGTGCTGACGCCGCGCGAGCGCGAGATCATCCGGCTGACCGCCGACGGTCACTCGGCCCCGGACATCGGCCGCCAGCTGCACCTCAGCCCGGCGACGGTGAAGACTCACCTCCAGAGCCTCTACGAGAAGCTCGGCGTCTCGGACCGCGCGGCCGCGGTGGCCGCCGCGATGCGGCGCGGCCTGCTTGAGTAGCGGCCTTGGGGGCGAAGTGTCAGAGCCACTGACAACGGCCGACAACGCGCTTGGGCTCGCGCAGGAGGCCGACACGGCACTGGAGGAGCGTGCCGCCCAGTTCCGCAGCGTGTTTGCCTCGGCGGTGACCGGAATGACGCTGCTCGCGCCCGACGGCCGGCTGCTCCAGACGAACGTGGCCTTCCGCGAGCTGGTGGGGCGCTCGGAGGCCGAGCTCGTGGAGCTGAGCTTCTTCGACCTGGTGCACCCGGGCGACCGGGACCTGGCGCGGGCCCGCCACGAGCAGCGCCTGGCTGGGGATCTCGCCGGGGGCCGGGTCGAGCTGCGCTTCGTGCACGCGAGCGGGCAGCCGGTCTGGACCCGCATGATGGACGCGCGGGTGGAGGACGACGACGGCCGCCTGCTCGGCACCCTCACTCAGGTGCTCGACCTGACCGAGCAGCGCAGGCTCGAGGAGACCACGAGCCGGCTGTACGCCCTCTCCCGCGATCTCTTCTGCACGCTTGGGTTCGACGGCTACTTCAAGAGCGTGAACCCGGCCTGGGAGCGTGCGCTCGGGTACACGGCCGACCAGCTGCTCACACGGCCGATGCTGGACTTCGTCCACCCCGACGACCGCACCCGCACCGCCACGCAGAGCGGGCGGCTGAGGCGTACGGACGAGGTCACGATCAGCTTCGAGAGCCGCTTTCGCACCCGGGACGGCGCCTACCGATGGCTGCTCTGGAGCGCGCACGTGAGCCCCGAGGAGCGGCTCGTGTACGGGGTGGCCAAGGACGTGACCGAGCGCAAGCGCGCCGAGGAGCGCCTCGGCGAGAGCGAGCGCAAGTACCGCGACCTCGTCGAGACCTCGAGCGACCTGATCTGGTCGCTCGACCCGGAGGCGCGCTTCACGTTCGTGAACAGGGCGGTGCGGCGGATCTACGGCTACGAACCGGAGGAGATGCTGGGTCGCCCGGTGAGCGACTTCGCCGATCCGGCCGAGGCGAGGCGCAGCCGCGAGCTGTTCAGCCAGGTTCTGCGCGGCAGGCCGGTCTTCAGCCACGAGACCAGGCACATCCGCAAGGACGGCAGCTCGGTTCAGCTCAGCTACAACGCGATCGTCCTGCACGACAACCAGGGCAACATCCTCGGCGCTACCGGCACCGCCACCGACGTGACCGAGCGCAGGCGCTCCGAGGGGCGCCAGGCGGCCATCGCCGATCTCGGGCGGCGCGCGCTGGAGGGCACGGAGCTGGCTGAGCTCACCCAGTACGCGGTGGAGCTCGTGGCCAAGGCGCTCGGCGTGGAGTACAGCGTGGTGTCCGAGTTGCTCCCGGAGGAGTGGGAGCCTCAGGCTGCACGCGCTGGTCGGCTGGCCGCAGGAGAACCGCGGGCAGCGCTTCCCGGGCGGGGAGAACGCCTCGCACGCGGCATACACGCTCCAGCAGGACCAGCCGGTGGTCGTGGAGGACTTCGACGTCGAGCGCCGCTTCAACCGCTCGGCCGCTCTGACCGAGCTGGGCGTGTCGAGCGGCGTGTGCGTGACGATCGAGGGTGACGAGCGCCCGTTCGGCGTCCTCTGCGTGCACAGCGCCCAGCCGCGGGCCTTCATCGCCGACGAGGTGAACTTCCTCCAGGCGGCGGCCAACGTGCTCGCCACCGCCATCGACCGCAAGCGCAGCGAGGCCCAGATCACGGAGCTGGCGGCGGCGCGTGGTCGGCTCGTGGCCCAGACGCTGGCCGCGGAGGACCGGGCGCGCCGCGGGATCTCCGAGGTGCTGCACGACCACGCCCTGCAGGATCTGCTCGCCAGCCGCCAGGACCTGGTGGAGGTCCTCGAGGACCCGGATGGCGACCCGGAGCGGGTCGTGCGAGCGCGGGAGGGCATCGAGCGCGCGGTGCAGCTCCTGCGCGAGGCGGTGTTCAACCTCCACCCGGTGGTGCTGGAGCACGCGGGGCTGGCCTCGGCCATTCGCGCGGTGGCCGACCACCAGGGACGCCGCGGCGGCTTCGTCAGCGAGATCGAGGTGGACCACCACGCCACCGGCGTCCACGACGAGCTGATCCTCTCGCTCGCGCGCGAGCTGCTGACCAACGCGGCCAAGCACGCCGAGGCCCGGCACGTACGGGTGCGCGTGAGCCGCGACGAGGAGCAGATCGAGCTCGAGGTGGCCGACGACGGCCGCGGCATGGAGAAGGGTCGCCCCGCGCGGGCGGTGCGGGAGGGGCACGTCGGCCTGGCCTCGAGCGCCGAGCGCGTAGAGGCGCTGGCCGGGACCTTCGAGCTCGACAGCGCGCTCGGCCACGGGACCACCGCCAAGGCGCGCCTGCCGGCGCGGCGGGTCGACTCAGAGCGCGCGGACGTCCCGCGCGAGCCGCAGCACTAGGTCAGCGAGCGCCGACACGCCGGCGGTCGATGAGATCCTCGGAGATCGCCATCGCCACCGCGTGGGCGCGCGTCCGGGCGCCCATCTTGCGCAGGATGTTCTTGATGTGAGTCCGGACGGTGTGCGGGCTGAGGTAGAGGTTGCCCGCGATGTCCTCGATCGACAGCCCGCGGGCGATCTGCTCGAGCACTTCGCATTCGCGCTCCGAAAGCGCTCCGGCCCGTCGCCTGTCTGTGGTTGATGAAGTGACCGTCATGTATCCCTTGCCAGGGGAGGTTCCCAGGCAGGTCGCGTGGTGCAACCCTGCGGAGGGCGGATCCGCAGGAGGAGTCTCGCCTCATCCGAATGGGGGACCTGCCACGGGAGGAGGGCCGCACGGCAGAAGTTCCTACCGGAAGGGGATTGGGCGCGCGGCGGGGAGCGGGGACCATCCACCGTACGGTGGAGGTGCCACGTCCATTCACGGTGGTTCTGGCTGAGGACCAGCGCGCCTACCGCGACGGGCTGGCGCGGGCGATCTCCAGCCACCGCTGGCTGGACCTGACCGCGGTCGCGGAGAGCGGCGACGAGGCATTTGCCTTGATCGAGGCGCTGCGGCCCGACGTCGCGCTGATCGACGTGCGCATGGCGGGGATGACCGGCCCCACGGTCTGCGCGCTGCTGCGCGAGCGCCATCCCGACCTCGAGACGCGGCTCGTGCTGATGAGCGCCGATGGGCACGCCGCTCACGGCGCGGCGGAGCACGACCCGGGAGTGGACGGCTTCGTGGCCAAGGACCGCTCCCGCCGCGAGATCTGCGAGGCGCTGGTGCAGGTTGCGCAGCGGGCCAGTGCGAGCGGTGGCCTGCTCGTACCGGCAGACGCCTCCTAGAGACCCTCCAGCAGGCGCGCGAATACGCCCCTGAGGGTCTCCTTGCCGTATTCGTGGCTCGGGGTTGTTCGTGGTCAGCACCGCCACGGACACGCGACGGTCGCCCTGTCGCAGGAGCGCCACCTGATGGTCCACGACCCCGCTGCCATCGCCCCAGCCGCCCTTGAAGTAGACCTGCCAGCCCGGGAGGCTCAGCCGGCCGATGCCCCAGCGCTGCTCGGGAACCACCGTGGACAGCAGGTGAAGCGCGGTGGCCCGGTGGCGCGGCACCACGCGCCTGTCGATGTGGAGGAAGAAGCGCGACTGGTCGTAGGCGTCGATCCGGCTGCGCCCCCAGATCGCCCGTCACGAGCTCGAAGTGGTGCATGTGGGCGCTGTGCGCGACGGCGTAGACCGCGGCGGGGCCGACGATCCCCAGCACGCGCGTGGCCGCCGTGTTGTCGGAGCGCCGGATCATCGGCCCGATCAGCCGGTAGTCGGCGACCGTGAGCGCCCGCTCTCGCACCTGCGGCAGGTCGCAGGTAGGCCACGAGCAACATCGCCTTCAGCACGCTGGCGGAGTGCACGGTGGAGGTGGTGTGCAGCCCCCACACGCGCCGCCCGCTGCGCACCGCGAAGCGGACCTGGCCCGCGCGCCCGTTGGCGTACGCGACCGCGGCGTGCACGTTTGGGTGCCACGCCCGGGCCGCGGCCGCGCGGGGCCGTGACCAGGAGCGCCGCGAGCAGGAGGAAGCGTCAGCCGGCGGCCGGCACGTGCTGCGCCAGGTACTCGTCCAGCGCGGCGGCCTTCTGCGTGTCCTCGTAGACCTCGTACTCGCGGAGCAGTCCCCATGACAGCCGACCCCAGATCACGTAGCGGTTCTCGTAGACCCTCTTGCCCTCGGGACTTTCGAGATAGTCGGTGCCTCGGACGCACAAGCGTCTGGTTCCAGGGAAATCCCTTCAGCACGACCTCGTCCGGGAAGATCTGGATGCCCGAGCGCACGAAGCGCGCCAGCCACTTCTCGAGCTCCTCCTTGCCCTGCAGCTCGGTGGCCCAGGAGCTGTCGCCCGGGAAGCGGAAGCGCACGTCGCGACGCATCGAGACGCAGGAGCGGCCCGTAGTCGCCCTCGCGCAGCCGCCTCCATGTTGCGCGAGAGCATCCATTTGGCGACCCAGGAAACATCGAGCGACGGGCGGTCGCTCCAGGAGAGACAGCGTAGGGCCGGGCCCGCGGGAACCGGCTGGGGCCGTTGCTAGGGTCTCCTGGCTCTGTCAGCAGCAACGCACACCCTTCGCAGAACTCCGCTGCATGAGCGCCATGTCACAGCCGGAGCGAGGCTAGTGCCGTACGCCGGCTGGGAGATGCCGGTGCAGTACGAGGGCATCCGTCAGGAGCACATCGCGGTGCGCCGCTCGGCCGGGCTGTTCGACGTCTCGCACATGGGCCAGGTGGAGACGAGCGGCCCGGACGCCGAGGCCTTCCTCCAGCACCTGGTCTCGAACGACGTGACGAAGATCGCCCCGCACGGGGCCCAGTACTCGGTGCTCTGCCGCGAGGACGGCGGGGTGCTGGACGACCTCTTCAGCTACCGGCTCGACGACGGCTTTCTGACCGTGACCAACGCGGCCAACCACGAGCGCGACCACGCCTGGCTGGCGGGCCACGCGGACGGCTTCGACGTGAGCGTGGAGGACGTGGCCGCCGACTACGCGATGCTCGCGCTCCAGGGCCCGCGCGCGCGGGACATCCTCGGCCGCCATCTCGACGGCGAGGCGCCGGCGCGCATGCGCATCGTCCGGGCCGCGCGTGGCCGGCGTCGACTGCCTGGTGGCGGGCACCGGATACACGGGCGAGGACGGCGTGGAGCTGCTGATCCCGCCGGCCGGCGCCACCGAGGTCTGGGACGCGCTCGTCGCGGACGGCGCGCTGCCGGTGGGGCTCGGTGCGCGCGACACGCTGCGGCTCGAGGCCTGCTTCCACCTCTACGGGAACGACCTCTCCGAGGACCGCAACCCGATCGAGGCGGGGCTCGGCTGGTGCTGCAAGCTCGACACGGGCTTCATTGGCTCCGAGGCGCTGCGCGGCGTCGATCCCGAGCAGGCGCTGGTGCCGTTCGCGTTCACCGGCGAGGGCATCCCGCGCCAGGGCAACCCGGTGCTGGTGGGCGGGGAGCCGGCGGGCGTCGTGACCAGCGGCACCCTCTCTCCCTGTCTCGAGCTGGGCATCGGGATGGCCTACGTTCCGGTGGGCGCGGCCGAGCCCGGCACGCCGATCGAGGTCGACGTCCGCGGCAAGCTGCGCCCCGCCGAGGTGCGCGAGAAGCCGCTCTACCGGAAGGAGCAGTGAGCACGTGGCAGACGAGAGCTATCCCGACGGGCTGCTGTACCACGCCGAGCACGACTGGGCGCGGCTCGACGGCGAAGAGGCCGTCTTCGGGATCACCTGGTACGCGCAGGACCAGCTGGGCGAGGTCGTCTTCTTCGAGCCGCCCGAGGTCGGCGCGCAGGTGAAGGCGGGGGCCGGCGTACGCGGAGGTGGAGTCCGTGAAGGCGGTCTCCGACGTGTTCGCGCCGCTGTCGGGCGAGGTCACCGAGGTGAACGCGGCCCTCAAGGAGACGCCCGAGAGGATCAACGAGGACCCCTACGGTGAAGGCTGGATGGTGAAGGTGCGTCTCAGCGATCCGTCCGAGACGGACGCGCTGATGGACGTGAACGCCTACAAGGAGTCGCTGGGCAGGTCGTGAGTCGCTACACCTCAGCAACCGATGCCGACCGCCGCGAGATGCTCGCGGCCATCGGCGTGGAATCGATCGAGGAGCTGTTCCGGGAGCTGCCCGAGTCGGTCCGCCTGCACGACCCGCTGCGGCTGCCGGACGGGATGGCGGAGCAGGACGTGTACGACCACCTGCGCTCGCTCGCGGAGCGCAACCGCCACGCCGACGACGAGGTGACCTTCCTCGGCGCCGGGATGTACGACCACTACGTGCCGGCGCTGATCGACTCGATCTCCCAGCGCTCGGAGTTCCTCACGCCCTACACGCCCTACCAGCCGGAGATCTCGCAGGGCGGGCTCCAGGTGATGTTCGAGTTCCAGACCGCGATCTCGGAGCTCACCGGCCTGCCGGTCGCGAACGCGTCGCTGTACGAGGGTCCGTCGTCGGTGGCGGCGGCCGGCTACCTGGCGAAGCTGGACAACGGGCGCTCGAAGTTCGTGATCTCGCGCGGAGTGCACCCGCATTCGCGCGAGACGCTTCGCACCTACGCCGCCGGCTACGGGATCGACGGTGGTGGAGGTGCCGCTGGACGAGAGCGGCGCGACCGACATCGAGGCGCTGGCCGCGGCGGTGGACGACGACACCTCGGCGGTGATCCTGCAGCAGCCGAACTTCCTCGGCACCGTGGAGGACCTCGGGCCGCTGGCGGAGGCCGCCAAGCGCACCGGCGCGGTGGTGGTCGTGCTCGGTCGACCCGCTGACGCTTGGCATCCTGCGCCCGCCGGGCGAGCTCGGCGTGGACGTGGCCGTGGGCGAGGGCCAGACGCTGGGCAACCGGCTCGACTTCGGCGGCCCGTCGTTCGGCTTCTTCGCGGCCGACGAGCGCTACATCCGGCGCATGCCGGGCCGCATCGCCGGCGAGACCGTGGACGTGGAGGGCAAGCGCGGGTTCGTGCTCACCCTGCAGACGCGCGAGCAGCACATCCGGCGCGAGAAGGCCACGCAGCAACATCTGCACCGCGCAGGCGCTGAACGCGCTGATGGGCGTGATCTACCTCTCGTGGCTCGGGCGGCGCGGGATCGTGGAGCTGGGCGAGCTGATGCTGCGCCGCACCGCCTACGCGCGCGAGGCGCTCGGGGCGGAGCTGATCAACCCCGGTCCGGTGGTGCGGGAGTTCGCCGTGCGGGTGCCGGACCTCGACGGCCTGTTCGAGCGCGCCCGGGCCGAGGGCATCAACCCCGGCTACCGCCTTGGGCGCGACTACCCCGAGTATGGGGACGGGCTGTTGGTGGCGATTACCGAGCGCCGTACGCGCAGGGACATCGACAGGCTGGCGGCGCTTGTTGCGTCGGTGCGGGAAGGGGCGATCGCGTGAGCAGTCGACAGTCCGACGGTCGACAGTCCCCAGACGCTGACCATCTACGAGCGCTCGCGGTCTGGCCGCCGGGCGTTTGTGCGCCCCGGAGCTCGATGTGCCTGAGGTGCCCGTTTCGGAGCTGCTTCCTGTCGCACTTGATCCGCGAGTCGCCGCCGGCGCTGCCGGAGGTCTCCGAGCCGGAGATCGTCCGGCACTACAACAACCTGTCGAAGAAGAACTTCGATCTCGACTCGGGCTTCTACCCGCTCGGGTCGTGCACGATGAAGCACAACCCGAAGGTGAACGAGCGCGTTGCCGCGCTGCCGGGGCACGCGCGCCTCCACCCGCTGCAGGACCCGCGCTACGCGCAGGGCGCCCTCGAGCTGATGTGGCGGCTGCAGCAGCAGCTGTCGGAGATCTCGGGGCTGCCGCACGTGTCGCTCCAGCCCTCGGCCGGCTCGCACGGCGAGCTGGCAGGCCTGCTCCTGACCCGGGCCTACCACGAGGATCGCGGCGAGACGCGCACGAAGGTCCTCACCCCGGACACCGCGCACGGCACCAACCCGGCCAGCGTGACGATGGCGGGCTACGAGGTGGTGAAGGTGGGCACGGCGCCGGACGGCGGGGTGGACCTCGACGACCTGCGCGCGAAGGCCGGCGACGACGTCGCCTGCCTGATGCTCACGAACCCGAACACGCTCGGGCTGTTCGACCGCAACATCGAGGAGATCGCGAGCGATCGTGCACGACGCGGGCGCGACGCTCTACTACGACGGCGCGAACCTGAACGCCGTGATGGGCATCTCGCGGCCCGGCGACATGGGCTTCGACATCGTCCACTTCAACCTGCACAAGTCGTTCACCCAGCCGCACGGCGGCGGCGGCCCGGGCGCCGGGCCGATCGCCGTGTCGGAGCGGATCGAGCCCTACCTGCCGCGCCCGCAGGTGGTGCGCCGCGAGGGCTCGAACGGCGGCGGCGACGCCTACTTCGACCTCGATCACGACCGGCCCAAGTCGATCGGCCGCCTGCGCGGCTTCCAGGGCAACTTCGGCGTGTTCGTGCGCTCCTACGCCTACATCTGCTCGATCGGCGGCGACGGGCTGCGCGACGTCTCGCGAGACCGCGGTGCTGAACGCCAACTACCTGCGCGCGCGGCTCGCGGAGGAGGGGATCGCGGAGTACCTGCCGATCGCGTTCGACCGCCTCTGCATGCACGAGTTCGTGCTCTCGGGCCGCGGCGCGAAGGAGAAGCTCGGCATCAAGACGCTCGACATCGCCAAGCGGCTGCTCGACCACCGCATGCACCCGCCGACCGTGTACTTCCCGCTGCTCGTGGACGAGGCTCTGATGATCGAGCCGACCGAGACCGAGACCAAGGAGACGCTCGACGCCTTCGCGGACGCGCTGCGCTCGATCCTGGAGGAGGCCGCGGAGGATCCCGAGATCGCCCGCAACGCTCCGTACTCCACGCCGGTGCGCCGGCTGGACGAGGCGCGCGCGGCGAAGAACCCCGTCGTGCGCCAGGCCGGCTAGCAGCCGGCGATCGACACCGGGCTGAGGCCCACCGCCATCTCGCCGAGCTGGCTCGTGAGCAGGCCCTGCACCATCTGGTCGCCGCAGCCCGCGGGAGTGCGGATGAGGCCGCGGGTGCCGCCGGTCAGCCGAACGGTGAGCGAGGCCAGCGGCAGGTTCGGCAGGCCGTCCAGGGTGACCTGCGTTCGCCGTGGGCCCGACCTTGCGTGTAGCCCACGAAGCTGAAGTTGGGGATGCCCGCGGCGCTGTGCACCATCGCCACGATCTGGCGCTGGCGGCCGTGTTGCGCGAGGTTCACGCTGCCGCGCAGGCGCACGCCGGTGGGCGTGACGGCCATGATCGAGCCGATCTCGCTGGCGCGCAGGCAACGCTCGGCGCGCCGCTGGCGGGCCGTGCACGTCTTCACCCCGGAGGGGTGGCGCAGGGTGAAGCCCTTGGGGAAGGAGAGCGTGAAGCGCTTGGGCGGCGTGTCGCCGGCGTTTTCCAGCACGGTGGCGCCGATCGCGGGCATCGCGTGCGGTGTGGCGGGATCCACGCTCAGGGCCAGCCGCGGGGCGAAGGCGGCTCGCGCTGCCGTTGGGAACAGCGCGAGCACGCCGATCGAGCGCGACGATCAGGATGGAGGGCCTGGGCTTCATCGCGGCCTACATCGGTCCCGACCCCCGTGGCCTTGAGCCCCGGTCGCAGCTGACCGCGCCTAGACTCCCGGGCCGTGCGGATCTTCAGCGGACTCCAGCCCACGGGGCGCAAGCACCTGGGCAACTACATCGGGGCGATCACGCAGTACGTGGAGGGCCAGGACAGGGGCGAGGCGATCTACTGCGTCGTCGACCTGCACGCGATCACGGTCTCCTACGACCCCGCGCAGCTGCGCGAGAACGTCTACGACACGGCCGCGATGCTGCTCGCCGCCGGGCTCGATCCCGAGCGCTGCATCCTCATCCGCCAGAGCGACGTTCCCGAGCACACCTACCTCTGCTGGCTGCTGACCGCGGTCACCGCCTACGGCGACCTGCTGCGCATGACCCAGTTCAAGGAGAAGTCCGCCAAGCAGCGCGAGCTGGTCACCGCCGGCCTGTTCGCCTACCCGGTGCTCCAGGCGGCGGACATCCTCGTCTACCGCGCCGACGAGGTGCCGGTGGGCGACGACCAGCGCCAGCACCTCGAGCTCGCGCGCGACATCGCGCAGCGCTTCAACGCCCGCTTCGGGGAGACGCTGGTGGTGCCCGAGCACCGCATCCCCGAGGTCGGCGCCCGGATCATGGATCTCCAGTCGCCGACCCAGAAGATGTCCACCACGTCGGAGAGCGACGCGGGCACGATCCGCGTGCTCGACGACCCCAAGACGATCGTCAAGAAGGTGAAGAGCGCGGTGACCGACTCGGGCTCGGAGGTGCGCGCGCGGCGCCGGACAAGCCGGGGATCGCGAACCTGATCGACATCCTCGCGGTGGTGCGCGCCACGACGCCCGACGAGATCGAGCGCGAGTTCGACGGCCAGGGCTACGGGGCCTTCAAGCAGGCGGTGGCGGACGCGATCGTCGACTACCTGGCACCGGTCCGCGAGCGCTACCAGGAGCTGCGGCCCGACGAGGCCGCGCTCGACGCGGTGCTGAGCCAGGGCGCCGAAAAGGCGCGCGCGATCGCCTCCGAGACCGTCGCCGACGTCCGCGACGCCAAATGGGCGTCGGACCGCCCGCTTAAGCTCCACGAATGGCAGTCGCCTCGCTCGACCTCGACCTCGAGGTCTTCCAGGGTCCGTTCGACCTGCTGCTCACGCTGGTGCTCAAGGAGGAGGTGGACCTGCTCGAGGTCGACCTCGCCGAGGTGGTGCTCGCGTACGTGGAGCACCTCGAGAGCGCGGGCGAGCTGGACCTGGAGGCCGCCACCGAGTTCCTCGTGCTGATCGCGGCCCTGCTCGAGCTGAAGTCGCGCATGATCCTGCCGCGCGAGGAGGAGGAAGAGCTCGACCTCGATCGCGGCGAGGCGGCCGACGAGCTGCTCGCACGCATGCTCGAGTACACGCGCTACCGCGGGGCGGCGACCTTCCTGCGCGAGCGGCTCGAGGCCGAGTCGGGCTTCCGCTACCGCTCCGCGCCGCTGCCGCCCGAGCTGCGGCGCGTGTCGGTGGACCTTGCGGAGAAGTCCTATGAGCCGGTGCTGCTGGCGAAGGCGATCGGCGGGCTGCTCCACCTCCCGGAGCCGATCTCGCTCAACCACGTTGCCAAGGTGCAGGTGTCGGTGTCCGAGCGCCTGGCGCACCTGCGCGGGCTGCTCTCGCGCCGCGGGCGCTTCAGCTTCGACGACGCCGTGGAGGGCGTCGACCGGGTGACCGAGGCGATCACGCTGTTCGCGCTGCTTGAGATGTACAAGCAGGGTGAGGTGTCCTGGGAGCAGAGGGAGACCTTCGGCGAGATCACGATTACTTCGGGTGTCGGGTCTCGGGTCTCGCGGTGTCAGGGGAGGATGGACCATGAACGAACTGCCGCGTGTCGTCGAGGCGCTCCTTTTCCTTCCTCGGAGCCGCTGTCGGTGGAGGTGCTCGCCGACGCGTGCGAGGCGGGGGAGGGGGAGGTCGTGGAGGCGCTTGCGCGCTTGCGCGAGCACTACGCGGAGGGCTGGCGCGGCGTGGTGCTGCGCGAGGTTGCCGGCGGCTTCACGCTCGCCACCGACCCGGTTGCCGAGCACGCCGCGCGGCGGCTGCTGTCGCGGCCGCGCACGCCGCCGCTCACGCAGGCGCAGGGCGAGTGCCTCGCGATCGTCGCCTACCTCCAGCCCGTCTCGCGGCCGGAGATCGCGCGCATCCGCGGCGTCGCCTCGGAGTCGGCGGTCGGCACGCTGCTCGAGCGCGGGCTGATCGAGGAGTCCGGCCGCTCGCAGTTCGGGGCCGTGCTCTACCGCACCGGCGAGCTGTTCCAGCGGCTGTTCGGCCTGAACGCCCTCGACGAGCTGCCCGACCCGGCCGCCTTCGATCCCACGCCGGAGCAGGAGGGCGAGCTGCGCGAGCGCCTGCTGAGAGCCGGCGAGCAGCGCGCCACCGCCTAGGCGGGCGATCGCCGTGCCGAGCTTCCGCGAGCAGCGAGAGATCCTCGCGCTCTGGGAGCAGTTCCCGGCCCTCGAGCGCCTCGAGCCCGGCGCGGGCCGTGTCGCGCTGACCTTCGACGACGGCCCCGATCCGGACGCCACGCCCGCCGTGCTCGATGCGCTCGACGCAGCCGGCGCCCGAGCCACCTTCTTCATGCTCGGCGAGCAGCTCATGCGGCACACGTCGCTCGGGCGCGAGGTGGCCGTCCGCGGGCACGAGATCGCGCTCCACGGCTTCGGACACGCCCGCCACCAGGAGCTCACGCCCACGGAGGCGCGCGACGACCTGGCGCGCGGGCTGGGAGCGGTCGAGGCCGCCACGGGCCAGCGGCCGGCGCTCTACCGGCCGCCGTATGGCCGCTTCAGCGAGCACTCCTACGAGGCCTGCGCGGCGCTCGGGCTGCGGCCCGTCTACTGGTCGGCATGGGGAGAGGACTGGGAGACGATCGGCCCGGCCCGCGATCGCCGAGCTGGTGTCGCGCGATCTCGCCGACGGGGCGATCGTGCTGCTGCACGACTCCCCGCGCTACGCGGACCGCCCGAGCGCCGAGCCCACGGCCCAGGCGCTCGCCGCGCTGGCGCAGCGAGCGCGCGACGCCGGGCTCACCTGCGTGAGCCTCGGCGAGGCGCTCAGTACGCCGAGCGCGGCTTCCTGAAGGAGAGCGGCAGGCGCGAGCGGACGCGGATCTGCTGAGCGTCGGCACGCGCGCGCAGCAGCTCCACGAGCTCGAGCGAGCGGTGGAAGGGATCGGCGATCGAGCCGCCGTCGTCGAGCGACAGCGCGGCGCGGACCTCTCCGTCCATCTCGGCCACCAGCAGCGGCGCGCGGGGCACACGTGCGCTGTCCAGGGCGGCGACTCTGAGCACGCCCGGCTCCTCCGGATGGGCCCTTCTTATGGTGACGGGGGCGATGTCTTTCATGTCCCGCACTGTCCCACCCGTGAGGCATCAGGTCAAATTGCAGTTTGATCTGGCTCCGATAAGATCCGCTTATGCTTGACGTGCGCCGGATGAAGATCCTCCGCGAGGTCGCGGCACACGGTTCCTTCTCGGCGGCGGCGGAGGCCCTGGCGTACACGCAGTCGGCCATCTCGCAGCAGATCGCGGCGCTCGAGCGCGAGGTCGGAACGAAGCTCGTGGAGCGCAACGCGCGCGGCGTCTGGCTCACCGATGCGGGGCAGGCGCTGGTGCGCCACACCGAGGCCGTGCTCGCGAACCTCGCCGAGGCCGAGGCCGAGCTGGAGGCGATCGCGGGCATCCGCGGCGGCCGCGTCAGGCTCGCCTCGTTCCAGACGGCCGGCTCCGCGATCGTGCCGCAGACGATCGCCACCTTCCGCGCGCGCCACCCGGGCGTGGAGCTGAGCCTGATCGAGGCCGAGCCGCACGAGGCGATCCCGGCCCTGCGCGCCGGCGAGCTGGACGTGGCGATCGTGGTCGAGCCGAACGGGATCACCGAGGACAACGGCAGCGGGCTCGACCGGCTCGACCTGCTGGACGACCCGATGTACGTGGCGCTGCCGCTCGAGCACGAGCTGGTGAAGAAGGTGCGCATCCGGATCAAGGACCTCGCCGCCGAGCAGTGGATCAACCCGCCCATGACCTACGCCTGCTCGGGCTTCGTGCTGCGCGCCTGCGCCGCGGCCGGGTTCGAGCCCCACGTGACCTTCGAGACCGACGACTACCTCGCCGTGCAGGGCCTCGTGGCCGCCGGCGTGGGCATCGCGCTGATCCCGGAGCTCGCGCTCACCACCGTGCGCGACGACATCGTGATCCGCACGCTCGGCTCGCAGGCGCCCGTGCGCCACGTGGCCGCGATCAGCCTTGCCGGCTACCGGGCGCCCGCCACCGAGGCGATGCTCGGCGTGCTGGCCGAGACCAGCCAGGCATACTCGGCGGAGCGGGAGCGCGCAGCCAGGGCGTCGTGAACCGCCGCTCCCTGGTCCTGCTGATCCTCCTCGCCGCCCTCTGGGGCGCCTCCTACCTCTTCATCAAGATCGGCCTGCGCTCGTTCTCCGCGGCCGAGATCACCTCGATCCGCTGCGGGCTCGCCGCGCTCGTGCTGTTCCCGCTCGCCCTGCGGCGCGGGGCGCTGAGAGGGCTCGGGCCGGCGCGCGCCCGAGGTCGCTCTCCTGGGCGCGATCCACATGGGCGTGCCGCTCACGCTGATCGGGCTCGGCGAGAAGCACATCTCGTCCTCGCTCGCGAGCATCCTGGTGGCGGCCTCGCCGATCTCCACGGCGATCCTCGCCCCGTTCCTGGACAAGGACGAGCGCTCCTCGGGCCTGCGCGCGGTGGGCATCGTGGTCGGGATCGTGGGCGTGGTGCTGCTGTTCGGCCTCGACCTCAGCGGCGACTCGAAGGCGGTGCTCGGGGGCGTGCTGGTGGTGCTCGCGGGCCTCGGCTACGCGCTGGCCGGCTTCATCGTGAAGCGCCGCTTCAAGGGCGTGCAGCCGATTGGGCTCGTCACGGGCACGACCCTGTCGGCGTCGCTGCTCTTGCTTCCGCTTCGCGATCGCGACGTCACCGGGCGGCACGCCGCAGGCCGGTCCGATCGCCGCGGTGGTGGTGCTCGGCGTGGGCGGCACGGGCATCGCCTTCCTCATCTACTACACGCTGCTCAGCACCGCCGGGCCGGCGAAGGCGTCGCTCGTCGCCTACGTCGCACCCGGCTTCTCGTGGTCTACGGCGTGGTCGTTCCTCAGCGAGAGCTTCACGATCAGCACCTTCGCGGGGCTGTGCTGATCCTGGTCGGGTCGTGGCTGGCCGCGGGCGGGACGCTCGCGCCCGCCGCGCCGCGCCTGTGGCGAACGGCGTCGCGGCCGGGTGCCGCACCCAGCCTGCGAGGCGCAGCGCGTCGCGGCCAGCTGGCCGCAGGCGGCCTGGATGTCGCGGCCGCGGGTCAGCCGCACGGTGGCCTTCACGCCGTGCTCCTCGAGCGTGGCCTTGAAGGCGTCGATCGCCGCTCGCGTCGAGCCCTCGTAGGCGGCGTCGGTGGGGTTGTACGGGATCAGGTTCACCTTGAAGGCCCCCTTCGGCTCGAGCACCTTCGCCAGCGCGAGCGCCTGCTCGTAGCGGTCGTTCACGCCGCCGAGCATCAGGTACTCCACGAACACCGGCTGGCGGCGCGCCTCGGACCAGGCCAGGCAGGCGGCGAGCACGTCGGGCAGCGGGTAGCGCTCGTTCACCGGCATCAGCTCGGAGCGCAGCGTCTCGTCGGCGGCGTGCAGCGACAGCGCCAGCCGCACGGGCGGCCCCTCGCTCGCCAGGCGCTCGATGCCCGGGATCCAGCCCACCGTGGAGATCGCCGTGCGGCGCGCGCTGATGCCGATGTCCGGCAGGCGCTCGCAGGCGGCGAGCACGTTGTCCAGGTTCATCAGCGGCTCGCCCATTCCCATGAACACCGCGTGGTTCACGGGCTCCTTGCGGCGGAAGTGGAGCGCCTGGTCGAGGATCTCGGACGACGTGAGGTTGCGGCCGAACTGCATCCGCCCGGTGGCGCAGAACGTGCACGTGAGCGGGCAGCCGGACTGGCTCGAGAGGCACAGCGAGCGCCGGCCGTCCCGGTAGCGCATCAGCACCGCCTCCACCGGCCGCGCGTCCGCCGTCCGGAACAGCGCCTTCTCGGTGCCGTCCTTGGCGAGCGCCTCCTGGTCGAGCTCGAGCGTGGAGAACGGCACGTCGCCCGGCAGCCGCTCGCGCAGCTCGACCGGCAGGTTGGTCATGTCGAGGTAGGACGCGGCGCCGCGCGCGGCCCACTCCCACACCTGTCCGGCGCGGAAGCCCGGCTCGCCCTCGTCGGCCAGCTTGCGCTCCAGAAGCTCGAGGTCCATGCCTCTGAGTTTTGCAGCGGCTGGCTTAGAAGCCTGGGAGGGCGGGTATAGACCCTTCCGACTCACGAACGGCGGCGGCGCTCGGGTGGGAGCGAGCGCGGTTGCCGTTATCTCTTCAGCTCACCGCCACTTCGCTTCTGAGCGCGAACGGCGGCTCCAGCTCGATCCGGTCCCCGCTCCAGAAGCGGCCCGGGTCGTACCAGCTCGCGGGGCGGCGCTCGGGGAGCAGCCCCATGTGCTGGTAGGTGGTGGCCACGAGCTCCGCGCAGTAGATCGTCTCGAGCGACGAGGAGCGGCGCAGGCGGCCGGTCAGCCCACTGCCTCACGAGCCCCGGGGTGGTGGGGAAGGCGCGGCCGTCGAAGCGCTCGATCATCTCCATCAGCCGGTCCTCGTGCCGGCGCTCGATCGTGCCCTCGAGCTGGCGCATCCAGGCGCGCTGGTTGTAGCGCTCCCTCCAGGTGACGACCGCGTCGCGCAGCAGGTGGAGCTGCACGCCGCGCTGGTGCTCGCCGGTCCACACGTCGGGAAGCGAGCGGCCCAGCTCGGCGTGCCAGAGCAGCGGCGGCAGGTCGTCGAGGGCGACGACCATCCCCACGTGGTTCACGGGGCTGTTCGTGGCCGCGCGGATCGCGCGGTCGGCGAGCGAGCCGCCGCGGAACAGCCAGATGTCGCCGGTCGCGGCGGTGGCGACGGCGTCGTCGAGGCTCACTGTCGCGTCGGTCACCGGCCGTAACCTACGCAGCGATGCGGATCCCCTGGAAGCTCGTGGGCCTGGCGGGCCTCGCCGGGGTGGCGGCCACCGGCGTCGTCGTCGCCCGCAAGCGCCGCGCCGCGCGCGACTACGACCCCGACGAGCTGCGCGAGCGGCTGCACCGCCGTCTGGCGGAGGTGCAGACCCGCCGGACGTGAGGTCACGCCCGGCGGGTGTTCGCGATCTGTCTCAACGGCCTCTCGGCATCGCGGATCAGCGCTCCCGAGAGGGCCTGATGTTCTGGTTCAGGCGGAACAGGTTGCAGGGGTCGTACTCGTCCTTCAGCGCCACGAGCCGGTCGAACTTGTCCGCGCCGTAGGCGGAGCGGACGCCGTCCTCGCCCTCGTCCGTGAGGAAGTTGACGTAGGTGCCGCCGGTCAGCGACGGCTCCATCGCCTCGTGGAGGTCGCGCGCCCACTGCACGGCCTCGCCGTAGCCATCGCCGGTGAACGTGCTGGCGATGATGTTCAGCAGGAACGGCGCGCTGCGGTCGCCGAACGCGGTGGCGCCGGCGGGCACGCGCGCCACGGCGCCGCCCATGTGGTGGATGTGGATCTCCGACTTCGGCGAGCTGATGTCCTCGTGGTAGCGCACGATCGTGTCGATCGCCTGGTCGTCAAGGCCCTCGCAGCCAGCCGGCCTTGAAGTAGTTGTGGGCACCGGGCCCCCAGAGCGGGTCGAGCAGGCTCTGCATCGCCACGTAGGGCATCGGTCCCATCAGGTCGGCGACCGGGTCGCCCAGCTCGCGCAGCGCTGCCGCGGCGCGCTCGCCCGCGTCCACCGCGCCCGCGTACACGGCCGGGATGATCACGATCGGCTTGCCGTGGACCTCCTCCGGCAGGAACGGCGCCGGCGGGGCCGTGGCCAGGCTGACCAGGGTGGTCAGCTCGTCCGGGCAGTCGCGGACCCACTCGCGGTAGAAGCGCAGGATCTCGCCGGCGCGCTCTCCGGGGTAGAAGATCGGGCCGGCGAAGACCGTGGGCCCGACCGGGTGGAGCTGGTACGTGAACGAGGTCGCGATGCCGAAGTTCCCACCGCCGCCGCGCAGGCCCCAGAACAGCTCGCTGTTCTCGTCCTCGCTCGCGTGCACCAGACGACCGTCGGCGGTGACCACGTCAGCCGCCACGAGGTTGTCGCAGGTCAGACCGTGCTTGCGCATGAGCCAACCGATGCCGCCGCCCAGCGTGAAGCCGGAGATGCCGGTGGTCGACACGAGTCCGCCGGTCACGGCCAGGCCGTGGGCCTGCGTCTCGTGGTCGAACTCGGCCCAGGTGAGGCCAGGCTGCGCGGTGGCGGTGAGCGCCTCCGCATCCACGCGGATGCCCTTCATCGGCGACAGGTCGATCACGATCCCGCCGTCGCAGGTGGAGAACCCGGGGATGCTGTGCGCGCCGCCGCGGACGGCGACGAGCAGCTTCTCGCTGCGGGCGAACTCCACCGCGCGCATCACGTCTGCGACGCCCGCGCAGCGGGCGATCAGCGCCGGCCGGCGGTCGTGGACGCCGTTCCAGATCGAGCGAGCCTCGTCGTAGCCGGCGTCGGCGGGGCCGATGAGCTCTCCGCGCAGGCTCTCGGCGAGCTCTGCCACCGAGCCCTCGGCCAAGGTGGTGGTGGGCGTGATCTGTTCCGTAGTCATGGATTCTCCTTCTTCCAGGGTGGAGCGAGCAAGCTACGGCCGGGCGCTCAACATCCACTCAAAGCGGGCTCAATCAGCTTGCAGCGGGCGCCGCGAGGCGCTCCTCGAGGCTGCGGGCGTAGCGCAGGGCCAGCGTGTGGCGGCCGGGGCGGAGCAGCTCCACGCGCGTCGTCGAGCGCGCTGCGGGCCAGGGCGTGGTCCCCGAGCGCGAGGGCGGCCTCGGCAAGCTCGGCGGCCGCCCAGCCCCTGTTGCGGTAGAGGCCCTGCTCGAAGGCGAGGCGGATGGAGCGCTGGAACAGCTCGCAGGCGCGCTCGGATCGCCCGTGTCCAGCTCGAACGCGCCCAGGCTGAGCGGCGTGCCCTCCACTCCCGGACCGTCCTCGGTGCGCTCGAAGATCGCGAGCGCCTCGTCCATCAGCCGCTGGCCCTCCGCCCGGTCGCCGGCCGAGAGCGCGAGCATGCCCATCCCGCTCAGCGTCGTCGCGATGTCGCGCGGATCGCGCGCGGCGCGGCGCAGGGCGAGCGCCTCCTCGAAGTGGCGGCGGCCGAGTTCGATGTCGCCGGTGGAGCGCGCCAGGTTGCCGAGCGCGTTCAGCGCGACGCTGGCGCCCTGGTGGGCCTCCAGCTCGCGGAACATCACGAGCGCGCGGGTCATGGCCTCGCGGGCGGCCTCGTAGTCGCCGTCGGAGCGCCAGGTCTCGCCGATGCTGATGAGCGTGTAGCCGGCGCCCGCCCGGCTGCGGACCGCGCGGAAGAGCAGGAAGGTGTCCTCGAAGAAGTAGCGGCGCGGTCCGCCGGGCACCGCCGTCGCGATCACGGGATTGATGTGCCCGGCCCAGAACAGAGGACCACGGGAGTCGGGGATCCGATCGAGCAGCGCGAGGCAGTCGTCGAGCAGCGCGCGGGCCTCGGCGTTCTCGCCTCGGCAGCCGGCGAGCACGCCCATCGAGTGCTTGATCGCCACCTCCACGACCTCGTCTTCGATCTCGAGCGCCAGCGCGAGCCCTTGAGCCAGCGCCTGATCCGCCTCCTCCCAGTCGAAGGCGCCCATGGCCATCACGCCCAGCCGCTCGAGCGCGCGCGCCTCCGCGTGGCGGTCGTCCCCCCGGCGGACGATCCGCAGCGCCTCGGCGCCGAGCGCGACGATGTCCTCGTTGTAACGCCGCCGCACCTGGATCGCGCCTGCGGCAAGAAGCGCCCGCACCCGCTCCGGCGTGGGCTCCGGCGCCGCTGCGAGCGCGTCACGCAGCCAGCGCGATCCCTCCACGAACAGCCCGCGCGCCATCCAGAACCACCAGATCGCGTTCGCCAGCCGCAACGCCTCGGGAGGGTCGCGGCGGATCGCCGAGGCCAGCGCGGCGCGCAGGTTGTCGTGCTCGGGATCCAGCCGCTCGGGCGGCCACAACGGGCCCACGCCCGGATCGGTGTCGCGATCGGCCGTCTCCACCAGCTCGAGGTACCAGGCGCGGTGCAGCGCCTCGAAGCGCTCCCGCTCGCCGGCCTCGGACAGCCGCTCGCGTGCGTCCTGGCGGACCGTCTCGAGCAGGCGATAGCGATGCCCCGCGGCGCCCTTCTCCACCTGTATCAGCGACTTCTCCACCAGCTGCACGAGCAGGTCGAGCGCCGCGGCGGCGGTCAGCTCGTCGTCCACGCAGATGCCCTCCACCGCCTCCACGCCGAAGCTGCCCGCGAACACCCCCAGGCGGCGGTAGAGCGTCTGCTCGGCCTCGCTCAGCAGGTCGTGGCTCCAGACCAGGGTGGCGCGCAGGGTCTGCTGCCGGGTGAGCCCGGCGCGGCTGCCGCCGCGCAGCAGCGCCAGCGCGTCGCCCAGGCGCTCGGAGATCTGCTCGGGCGAGAGGGCGGCGGCGCGCGCCGCCGCCAGCTCGATCGCCAGCGGCATCCCGTCCAGTCGTCTGCTGATCTCGGCCACGGCCGCGGCGTTCTCGGCGCTCAGGACGAAGCCCGGCGCGGCCTCGTCGGCGCGCTGGCAGAAGAGGCGGATCGCCTCGGAGCGCTCGAGCTCGGCCGAGATCGGGATGCTCGCTGGCCTCGGGCAGCGACAGCGGTGGCACGCGCCAGGCAACCTCGCCGTGGATGCGCAGGCGCTCGCGGCTCGTGGCCACGACGTGCAGGTTCGGCGCAGGTGCGCAGCAGCCGGTCGACCAGGCGCGCGCAGGCCTCGATCAGGTGCTCGCAGTTGTCGAGCACGATCAGCAGGTGCTGGTCGGCGATCTGCTCCGCGAGCACGTCGGCCGGGTCGCTCTCGGAGCGCTGCTGCAGCCCCAGCGCTGTGACCGTCTCTTCCGCCACCAGGGCGGGATCGGAGACCGGCGCCAGCTCGACCACGCCAACGCCGTGCTCGAAGTCGGCCTCGCGCCTCGCGGCCAGCTCCAGCGCGAGTCGCGTCTTGCCGCAGCCGCCGGGGCCGGTGAGCGTCAGCAGGCGCGTGCGGTCGAGCGCCTCGTGCAACTCGGACAGCTCGCGCTGGCGGCCCACGAAGCTGGTGAGCTGGTGCGGAAGCACGGGGGCGCGGGCGGCGGGCTGAGCGTCGGCTTCATCCTCGGCGTCCGTCTCGTGGGCCCCTGCCAGCAGCTCGCGGTACAGGGCGCGTGTCTCCGGGTCCGGCTCGGCCGCGAGCTCGCCCTGCAGCGTGTCGCGCAGCAGCTGGAACTGCGCGAGCGCCTGCTGCTGGCGGCCGGAGCCGGCGAACAGGCGCATCAGGCTCCGGTGGGCGACCTCGTGCATCGGGTCCTCGACCACCGCGCGCTGGAGCGTCTCGATCGCCGCCGTGGTGTCGCCGGCGGTCGCCTGGATCTCCGCCAGCTCCACGAGCAGCCCGAGATGCGTCTCGCGCAGCGACTCGCGACGGGCGGCCGTCCAGTCCTCGTAGCGGTCCTCGGGCAGCAGCTCGCCCGTGTAGAGCGCGAGCGCCGCCGCGTGGGCGTCCAGGCTCGGCTCGGCGCGCGCGGCGGCCGCCGCGCGCTCGAACGCCTCCACGTCCACCCACAGGTCGTCGCCGGCGAGCGTGACCACGTCGTCGCGCAACGCCAGGCGCAGGCCGCTCTCGTCGGCTCCACCCAGGGCGCGCCGCGCGGTGTACAGGACCTGGTGGAGGGCGTTGTCGGCGGGATCGCCGCCGGGCCAGAGGGCCTCGGTCACCTGGTCGCGGTGGAGGCGGCGCTCGGGGGTCAGGGCCAGCAGCTTCACGAGGCTCTTCGCGCGGCGCAGGCGCCAGGCGTCGTCCGGAACGGCACGCCCGGCCGCGCAGGCCGAGAAGCCTCCCAGGAGACGGACCTCGAGCTGACCCTGTTCCAAGTCCGCCACGTTGCGCTGAGCGTACGGCCTGGTGCGGCGCGCGACAACACGTTGAGCCGCCGTGAGTCCAGATTGAGAGCAGAGATAGAGCTCGCTGCGACTGTCCCCGCCATGACACCGAACCCCATCATCCATATGGCAGCCCGCGCCCTCACGGACGGCCGGCTCGCGACAACTCGACGTGGCGCCCGTCGCCACGGTGCGCCGCCCCAACCGTCGCTCGTGCGGCGGGTGGGCCTGCGCCGCGTTCGCTGCGCGACCACCTGACGCCGCTGAGGGGCCTGCAGCCGGACCTGCGACCATTCGCGGCGTGGCTGACTCGACCCCCAAGGGCATCGCCGGTCGGCTCGGCAGGCTCGGCGCCCGCGTGCTGACGCTCGGGCACACCACGCCCCAGTGGAAGGACCTTCCGCCGCCGCAGAAGCCGCCCCCGCCCGAGACCGACGCGCGCAAGACCGAGCGGCCGTGACCAGCTTCGAGAGCGTGCGCGTGGCCGCGATCCAGGCCACCCCGGTGATCCTCGACGCCGATGCGTGCGTGGACAAGGCGGTGCGCCTGCTCGGCGAGGCGGCCGACGCCGGTGCGCAGCTCGCCGTCTTCCCCGAGACGTTCGTGCCGCTCTACCAGTCGAACGCCTGGGCCAGGCAGGCCTCGACGTTCAGCGGCTTCGACGAGCTGTGGGAGCGGCTCTGGCTCAACTCGGTGGACGTGCCCGGTCCGCTGGTGGAGCGGCTGGTCGAGGCCTGCCGCCTGCACGGGGTTCACTGCGCGATCGGCGTGAACGAGCGCGAGAGCGAGCGGCCCGGGTCCCTCTACAACACGCTGCTCCTGCTCGGCCCGGAGGGCCTCGTCTCACGCCACCGCAAGCTGATGCCGACCCATCACGAGCGCCTCTTCCACGGCGTCGGGAAGGGCGACGACCTGCAGGTGGCGGACACGCCGATCGGCCGCATCGGGGGCCTGATCTGCTGGGAGAACCGGATGCCGCTGGCCCGCTACGCCGTCTACCGCGGCGGCCCCCAGATCTGGCTGGCGCCCACGGCCGACGACAGCGACGGCTGGCTCGCCAGCATGCGCCACATCGCGATCGAGTCGGGGGCGTTCGTGGTGTCCGTGCCCCAGTACATCCCGCGCTCGGCGTTCCCGGAGGACTTTCCGGTGCCGCTCCCCGAGCGCGAGGTGTTCGGGCGCGGCGGCGCGGCGATCGTCGAGCCGGCGCGGGCGACGTGATCGCCGGTCCGCTCTACGACGGCGAGGGCATGCTGGTGGCCGACTGCGACCTGCGCATTGCCCTTCACGCCAAGCGCTTGTTCGACGCGGTGGGGCATTACGGCCGGGAAGACGTTCTCGTTGCGCCGCCGGTCAGTCCGGCGCCCGTCGTGGGCGACGGCATCGAGGCCTAGCCTGGTGCCTAGAGCCTTCTCCTCATGCGTCTAGCTCGCTATCTCGCGCACGCGGGTGCCGCTTCGCGCCGGGCCGCCGAGCGGCTGATCGCGGAGGGGCGGGTGACCGTCGGGGGCCAGGTGGTCACCGACCCGGCGCGCGACGTTGACGAGTCGAGCGGCGTGACGCTCGATGGCAGGCCGCTCGCGCCCGAGCCGCGCGAGGTCTACGCGCTCAACAAGCCGCGCGGGGTGGTCTCGACGGCGCGCGACACGCACGGGCGACGCACGGTCACCGAGCTCGTGCCCAGCGAGCGCCGGCTGTATCCGGTGGGCCGGCTCGACGCCGACACCACCGGCCTGATCCTGCTGACCAACGACGGCGAGCTGGCCAACCGCCTCACCCATCCCCGCTACGAGGTCGAGAAGGTCTACCGGGTCAGCGTGGACCCGCCGTCGGTCTCGGAAGCGCGATCTGCGCCGGCTGCGCGAGGGGGTGGAGCTGGACGACGGCCGGACGGCGCCGGCGCGCGTGCGACAGCTCGAGCCGGGGCTCCTGGAGGTCACGCTCCGGGAGGGACGCAAGCGCCAGGTGCGCCGCATGTGCGAGGCGGTCGGACACCGCGTCACCGCCCTCGAGCGCACCGCCTTCGGGCCGCTCCGGTTGGAGCGGCTCCCCGAAGGCGACTTTCGCCCGCTCACGCCCGCCGAGGTGGAGCGGTTGAGAAAGGATTCAGGCGGTTAACGCAGCGACCGCTGCGAGACCTGCCCGATGCGGCGACCGAGCTCGGCGACCTCGTCGTCGCCCATGTCGTCGGTGTCGAAGCCGGCCTCCTCGAGCTCGCGGCGGATGTTCGCCACGGCCTCGATGCGGTCGATCGCTGCGCCCAGCTTCTTCATCGCGGTGCCGACCATCACGTCGTCCAGCGCCGTCGAGCCGTCGCTCGCGGGCTTCAGCAGCCACGCGCGCAGGGCGTTTGCCTCCGGCAGAGTGAGATCCAGCGCGACTGTCTCCTCGCGCGTCGCGACGGCCTGCGTCTCGAGGCCATTGCTGTCGTTCACGGCGTCTCTCCCTTGGTGCTTGTGTCGCGCCGCACTTCTGTCTCGACGCAGGCATTTCATCGGCTCCGCGAGGCCCCGACTTGAGCCGCAAGGCCGCCCGCATCGGCGCCTCCGTCACAATGCCCCACCGTGAGACTGCGAGCGCTGAGGGGCGCCACCACCGTCGAGGTCAACGAGGCCGACGCGATCCTCGAGGCCACCGAGGAGCTCGTGGCCACGGTGCTCGAGCGCAACGGGCTCCAGATCGACGATCTCGTGAGCTGCATCTTCACCTGCACGACCGACCTCAACGCGCAGTTCCCGGCCGTCGCCGCGCGCCGGATAGGGCTGAGCGGCGTGCCCCTCATCTGCACGCGCGAGATGGAGGTGCCGGGCGCGCTGCCGCGCGTGATCCGGCTGATGCTGCACTGCTACCCGAGCCAGGACGGAGAGCCGCAACACGTCTACCTTCGTGAGGCAGTGAGCCTTCGAACCGACCTACACGGAGCGCAATGAGCATCGAGTTCACGAGCAGGATGCGGGCGATCCCGGTCTACCCGGCCGCGGCGACGTACGCGTTCGACGGCGAGATCGTGAAGCTGGCCTCCAACGAGACCCCCTGGGGGCCGCACGCGGCCGTGCTGGAGGCCGTGGAGGCGTCGCTGCGGACGCTCAACCGCTACCCGGACCCCACCGCCGCGAAGCTGCGCGGCCGCCTCGCGGACCGCCACGAGGTGCCGGTCGGGCAGGATCGCCGTGGGCAACGGCTCCTGCGAGATCCTGCTGGCGGCGGCGGAGGCGATGCTGGAGCCGGGGGCCGAGATCGTCTACGCCTGGCCGTCGTTCTCGATGTACCCGCACCTGGCGGCCATGACCGGCGCGCGGGCGATCGAGGTGCCGCTCCTCTCCGACGGCCGCCACGACCTCGACGCGATGGCCACCGAGGTCACGGCGGCCACGCGCATCCTGATCGTCTGCAACCCCAACAACCCCACGGCCACCGCCCTCCCGGTGGAGGAGATCGACGCCTTCGTCGCCTCGCTGCCGCGGCACGTCTGCGTGATCCTCGACGAGGCCTACATCGAGTTCTCCACGCTCCAGGACCCGGACGCTTCCCTGCCGCTCGTGGAGCGCCATCCGAACCTGGTGCTGCTGCGCACGTTCTCGAAGATCTACGGGCTCTGCGGGCTGCGCGTGGGCTACGCGCTCTGCGCCGAGGACTTCCGGCTGGGCGTGGACCGCGTGCGCCAGCCGTTCTCCGTCAACGCGCTGGCTCAGGCCGCCGCCGCCGAGGCGCTGCTGCACCAGGACGAGGTGGCCAAGCGGGCCGAGCGCACCGCGATCGAGCGGCTGTTCGTGGAGGAGGCGCTGGGCGAGCGCGAGCTCGAGACCACCGACAGCCAGGCCAACTTCTCGTGGGTCTCGATCGGCGACAGTGATGAGGACACCGTGATCGCCGGGATGGCGAAGCGCGGCGTGATCGTGCGCGCCGGCTCCGCGCTCGGGCAGGAGGGCTGGTTCCGCGTGACCTACGGCACGCGCCACGAGAACGAGCGCTTCCTTCGGGCCCTCGACGAGTCGCTCGCGGAGGCCTGATGCTCCCGGACGGCTCACACCTGGCGCTGTTCGTCACCGCTGCGCTGGTGCTGCTCGCCATACCCGGTCCCTCGGTGCTCTACATCGTCAGCCAGAGCGTGGAGTACGGCCGCCGCGCGGGGCTGACAGCGGTGGGTGGCGTGCACACCGGCTCGCTGGTGCACGTGGCCGCGGCCACCGTGGGCCTCTCCGCGCTGCTCGTCTCCTCCGCGGTGGCCTTCTCCGCCGTGAAGCTGGTGGGCGCCGTCTACCTGATCTTCCTCGGCGTTCAGAAGCTGCTCGGCCGCGGCGACGGCGCGCGGCCCGGCGCCGACGGGCGAACACGACCTGCGCCGCATCTTCCGCCAGGGCATCGTGGTGAACGTCCTCAACCCGAAGACCGCGCTGTTCTTCCTCGCCTTCCTGCCTCAGTTCGTGAACCCCGACCGCAGCGCGGCGCCGCAGATAGCGCTGCTGGGACTGATCTGGGTCGTGCTCGGGCTGATGAGCGACAGCGTCTATGCGGTGCTGTCCGGCACGGTCGGCGGGGCGCTGCGCCGCAGCGCGACGTTCGCTCGCGCCCAGCGCGTGATCACCGGCTTCGTGCTGATCGGCCTGGGAGTGCTCGCCGCTCTTACAGGGCGCGTCAGGACCGACGCCGCTTAGCGGCTAGTCCACAGTCCACAGACCACAGACCACAGAGCCGGGCCCGGGTTGTTCCTGTGGACTGTGGTCCGTGGACTGTGGACTTTCCCAAATCGAACTGCTACAAGTTCACGCGATGCATCAAGGCAACGGCACGCAGAACTTCACTCTCGAGCGCGTTTGACGGCGCCCGCGTGCCTGCCTTCTATTACGCCTGGCGATTTATCTAGGCGTCCGGCCGCGCTCGCCCGAGCGTTGACCGAGATCCAGAGTGCCGGACGCCGCCACACCTCCCGGCTCGCACGCGTCGAGCCCCGCTCCGTAGGATTCAATCTTCGAAAGGCAGCCAGATGATGATCGTCATGAAAGAAGGTGCGACGGCCGACGAGGTGGCGGCGGTCGTCTCGCGCGTCGAATCGGTAGGCGCCAAGGCCCACGTGTCGGCGGGTGAGCTGGTCACCGTGATCGGCGCGATCGGCGACCGCGAGCACGTTGACAACCTCGGCCTCGACGGTTTCCCGGGCGTTGACCACCTGGTGCCGATCCTGAAGCCCTACAAGCTCGCCTCGGCGCAGTACAAGCGCGGCGACCGCACGGTGGTGGAGGTCGACGGGCGCAAGCTCGGCGGGAATTTCTTCGCCACGATCGCCGGGCCCTGCACGGTCGAGTCGCGCGAGGTGATGCTCGACACGGCCCGGGTGGTCCGCGACGCCGGCGCCCAGATGCTCCGCGGCGGCGCCTACAAGCCGCGCACCTCCCCGTACTCGTTCCAGGGACTCGGCGATGCCGGTCTGCCGCTGCTGGCCGAGGCCAAGGAGGAGACCGGCCTGCCGATCGTCACCGAGCTGATGGACGTGCGCGACCTGGAGCCGGTGCTCGAGGTGGCCGACGTGATCCAGGTCGGCGCGCGCAACATGCAGAACTACACGCTGCTCACCGAGCTGGGCCGGGCGGGCCGCCCGGTGCTGCTGAAGCGCGGGCTGTCGTCCACGCTCGAGGAGCTCCTGATGTCGGCGGAGTACATCCTCAAGGAGGGCAACCCGAACGTGATCCTCTGCGAGCGCGGCATCCGCACCTTCGAGACGGCCTACCGCTTCACGCTCGATCTGATGGCCGTGCCGGTGCTGCGCGAGCTCTCTCACCTGCCCGTGGTGATCGACCCGAGTCACGCCGCCGGCCGGCGCGACTGGGTGCTGCCGCTGTCGCTGGCCGCCGCTGCGGCGGGCGCCGACGGGATCATCGTGGAGGTGCATCCCGAGCCCGAGAAGGCAGTCTGCGACGGTCCCCAGGCGCTCCGCGCCGAGGAGTTCGCGGATTACCTGCAGCAGGTCGAGGCCGCCGCGTCGCTTGCTCGCAAAGAGCTCGTAAGGGCCTGACCGAGCTGCAAACCTGCGCCATCCTGCGTCCTCGGGTCTCGCCGTATTGTCATACGGCTTCGACTCTGCGTCCTTGACTGGCTTGGTTTTCGCTCGCTCACATATCGGTGGCCCGAGATGAGGATCGCCGTGCTCGGAGTTGGCCTGATCGGCGGCTCCGTCGGCATGGCCGCGCGTGAGCGGATCGCGGGCGTCGAGGTGGTGGGCTACGACCTCGAGCCGGGCGTGCTCGACGTCGCGATCGAGCGCGGGGCCGCGGACGCGGCAGCGGGCTCGGTGGCCGAGGCGCTCGCGGGTGCCGACGCCTGCTTCGTGTGCGCGCCCGTGGGCACCCTGCCCGCGCTTGTGGGCGAGGCGCTGGGCGCCGCGGCTGAGGACACGGTGGTGACCGACGTGGGTTCCACCAAGCGGCTGATCGCAAGCGCCGGCCGCGATCCGCGCTTCGTGGGCGGCCACCCGCTCGCCGGCGCGGAGAGCGCGGGGGTGGAGAACGCGCGCGCCGACCTCTTCGACGGCGCCGCCTGGTACCTCACGCCGAGCCCCGTGTCCGGCGGCCTGCTCTACGAGCGCCTGCACGGCATCGTGGTCGCGTTCGGCGCCAGCCCGATCGCGATCGACGCCGACACGCACGACCGGCTGCTGGCCTGCGTCAGCCACCTGCCGCACGTGATCGCCAACGTGCTGGTGTCGCAGGCGGCGCGCCAGCTCTCCGCGGAGGGCGAGGCGATGCCGCGCGTGGGACCGAGCTTCCGCGACGCCACCCGCGTGGCCGGCGCCAACCCCGGCATCTGGACCGACATCTACATGACCAACGCGGAGGCGATCGCGGCCCAGATCGACGACGCGGTGGCGCGCCTGCAGGCGGTGGCGGAGTCGCTGCGGGCCGGCGACGCCGCCGGCATCGAGAGCTGGACCGAGGATGCCCTCAACGACCGCCGCCGCCTGCTCGAGGCGGACCTGGCCGGCGCGACGGTCCACGAGCTGCGCCTGTCGGTGCCGAACCGCCCGGGTATCGTCGCGCAGGTGGCGCTGGCGCTCGGGAAGGCGGGGGTGAACATCGCCGACATGGCGCTCGCGCCGGCCCAGGACATGCGCTCGGGGCAGATGACCTTCTGGGTCGCGGGCGACGAGGCCGCGGACCGCGCCGAGGCGCTGATCGAGGAGCTTGGCTTCCCCGTGGCGCGCGGCACATGACGAACGCCCGGTTCGACCCCTCGGGGCCGCTTCACGGCACGGTCCGCCCGCCGGCCGACAAGTCGATCTCGCACCGCGCGGCGCTGTTCGGGGCGATGTGCGACGAGCCGCTGACCATCCGCAACTACCTGCACGCGCACGACACCGAGTCCACGCTGAACGCGATCCGTGCGCTCGGGGCCGGCGTGGACGAGCAGGACGGCGCGCTGGTGATCCGCGGCGTGGGTCTGCACACGCCGGCCGACGTGACCGGCGGCCGTCTCGACGTTGGCAACTCGGGCACGCTGCTGCGCCTGCTGCCGGGCTGGCTCGCCGGGCAGCCGGGCGGGCAGTGGACGCTCGACGGCGACGAGTCGATCCGCCGCCGCCCGATCGACCGCGTGGCCGAGCCGCTCACCCTGATGGGTGCCGACCTCGAGGCGCGCGAGGGGCGCTTCGCCCCGCTCCAGGTGCGCGGACGTGGCCTGACGGGGATCGACTACGAGCTGCCCGTGGCCAGCGCGCAGGTGAAGTCGTGCGTCCTGATCGCGGGACTCCTGGCCTCTGGGCGCACCAGCGTGACCGAGGGGACTCGCAGCCGCGACCACACGGAGCGCATCCTCTGCCGCGCGCGCGTCCCGTTCGAGCGCGACGGCCTCACCGTGTCGGTGTCCGAGGTGGACGAGCTGGAGCTGGACGAGCTGACCGTGCCGGGCGATCCCTCCTCCGCGGCCTTCATGGCGGTGGCGGCCGCGCTCGTGCACGGCTCGCGCATCGTGATCGAGGACACCTGCCTGAACTGGACTCGCACCGGCTTCTTCCGCATCGCGCAGCGCATGGGCGCCGTGATCCTCGGCGACCTCGAGGAGCCGAGCGACACGCAGCACAGCGAGGAGCCGGTCGGCGAGCTCGACGTGGCCGCCGCGCCCCTGATCGCAACCGAGGTGGCGCCGGAGGAGGTCCCGCTGGCGATCGACGAGCTGCCGCTGGTGGCGCTCCTCGGCTGCTTCGCCGAGGGCGACACCGTGGTCCGCGGCGCGCGCGAGCTGCGCTTCAAGGAGAGCGACCGCATCGCCGGCGTGGTGGACGGGCTGCGTGGGCTGGGGGCCGACATCGAGGCCACCGAGGACGGCTTCGTGGTGCACGGCGCGGGCGGGCTCGAGGGCGGCACGATCGACTCGCTGGGCGACCATCGCCTGGCGATGCTGGGCGCGGTGGCCGGGCTCGCCTCGCGGAACGGGGTGGAGGTGGTGGGCATGGATGTCGCCGCCATCTCGTACCCTGATTTCGAGAGCGACCTGGCCAGTCTCCTCGCCCAGTGACCGCCATCGGCAACAAGCTCGCCGCAGTGCTCTTGATCCTGTTGATGATCGTGGGGAGCCTGGTGCTCTGGATCGTGATCCCGGTCGGCTGGATCGTGCTGGCCTCGCACCTCACCAAGAGCTCGTCGCCGACGCTGGGGCCCTACGTGCTGGTGCTGATCGGCATCCCCGTCTCGATGTTCGTGTTCGGGCGCTTCCTCTACCGGCTGAACGCGCTCTACGGAGACGTGACCGGCACCACGCCGCACGTGCAGGTGCGCTCCGCCTGGCTCAAGAGCATGCGCGCCGAGCGCGAGAACACGCGCCCGCGCACCGTGCTCGACGTCGTGATGATCGCCTCGGTGAGCACGGCCGGGCTGATCTTCCTGATCTGGTTCTTCTTCTTCGCCGGCTCGAGTCTGCCGAGCACCTGATTCATGGGTCGCGACGCGCGGAAGTAGCCTTCCGCCCGTGGTCATAGCGATCGATGGGCCCGCCGGGGCCGGCAAGAGCACAGTGGCGCGCGCCGTCGCGGAAGCGCTTGGCTTCACCTACCTCGACTCGGGATCGATGTACCGCGCCGCCGCCCTGCTTACGCTCGAGCACCCGGACCGCCCGCCCGCCGAGCTGGCGTCGGAGCTCCAGCTCGACCTCGGGGAGCGCGTGCTGGCCGGCGGCCAGGACGTGACCGAGGCGATCCGGGCGCCCGAGGTGGCCGAGGCGGCCTCGCGGGTCGCCACCGATCAGGGCGTGCGCGCGGCGCTCGTCCAGAAGCAGCGTGAGCTCCTCTCGCACGGCGACTGGGTGGCCGAGGGGCGCGACATAGGCACCGTCGTTGCGCCCGACGCGGAGCTCAAGATCTTCCTCACCGCGAGCCCGGAGGCGCGCGCGATCCGCCGCGCCACCGAGCTGGCGACCGACTGGCGCACCGTGCTGAAGGACCAGGCGCTGCGCGACGAGCAGGACCGCAACCGCCAGCATTCGCCTCTGCGCGCGGCGGTCGACGCAATCGAGCTCGACACCACCGACCGCACGGTGGAGGACGTGACCAGCCAGATCGTGGGGCTCGTCCGCAAGCTCGCCGCGAAGACCTGATGGCCGGTCCCACGACCACGCGCGCCTGGAACCGATCATCTAGCCATGGCTCTTCCCAAGGTTGCGGTGGTCGGCTATCCGAACGTCGGCAAGTCCACTCTGGTCAATCGCCTGACGGGCACGCGCGAGGCGGTCGTGCACGAGGACGCCGGCGTCACGCGCGATCGCAAGGAGGTCGAGACCGAGTGGAACGGCCGCTCGTTCCTGCTGGTGGACACAGGCGGCGTGGACGCCGAGGACACCGACGCGCTCGCCCGCTCCGTGCAGGAGCAGGCGCGCTTTGCGCTGGCGGAGTCGGATGTCGTCGTGCTGGTGGTGGACGCCCGCGCGGGCCTGCGCCCGGGCGATGCGGAGCTGGCGAAGGAGCTGCAGCGCTCGGCCGTCCCGGTGGTGGTCGCGGCGAACAAGGTCGACGGCTCGGCGGCGCTCCCCGACGCGGCCGATTTCCACGCCCTCGGGCTCGGCGAGCCGGTGCCCGTCTCGGCGCAGCACGGCCTCGGAACGGGCGATCTGCTGGACCGCGTGACGGAGCATTTGAGCGCGGTTCCGGAGCGCGACGAGGACACGGCCTTGCGGTTGGCTGTGATTGGAAGGCCCAACGTGGGTAAGTCCTCTCTTGTGAACCGCTTCCTGGGCGAGGAGCGCGTGATCGTCTCCGAGCGGGCAGGCACAACCCGCGACGCGATCGACACACGGCTCGAGGTCGACGGACGCGAGCTGGTGCTCGTGGACACCGCCGGCCTGCGCCGGCGCAGCAAGGTGGCCGGCACGGTGGACTACTACGCCCAGCTGCGCTCCGAACAGGCCGCCGAGCGCGCGGACGTGGCGCTCGTGGTGTGCGACGCCGCCGAGGGGATCACGAGCCAGGACCTGAGCATCGCCGAGCTGTCGATGAAGAAGGGCTGCGCCACGATCGTGGTGCTGAACAAGTGGGACCTCGGCGACGCCGACCTCGAGGACGCGCGCGAGCGAGTGGCCACGCGCGTGCGCCTGCGCCCCAAGGTCATCACGGCCTCGGCGAAGACCGGCCGCAACGTGCGCCGTCTGCTCCACGAGGCGATCGAGCTGGGGGACAAGGCCGCCCAGCGCATCCCCACGCCGGAGCTGAACCGCTTCCTCTCTGACCTCCAGGCCGTGCGCCAGCCGCCGGCGATCAGGGGGCGGCGGCTGCGGATGTACTACATGGCGCAGTTCGGCACGCGCCCACCGCGCTTCGCGATCCAGGTCTCGGATCGCGGCCGAGTGACGCGCGACTACGCGTACTTCCTGGAGAATCGGCTGAGGCAGCGTTACGAGTTGGAGGGAGTCCCACTCGTAATCGACTTCAAGGGCAGGGCGGGACGAAGCAGCGAATAGGGAGGGGCAGGGATGACGGCTACGCGGCGGCGCTACCTGGTGAGGCGGGTGCTCGCTTCTTCGGTGCTCGCGATCCTGATCGGAGTCGGGGTGGTGCGCGCCTTCGCCGGCGGGGCCACAGCGGCGCCCCCGGACCGTGCCTCGGCGTTCGTGCCGCGCAACGCCCTGGTCTACCTGAACGTGGCGACCAACCGCGGCAGCCCGCAGTGGAAGCGGGCGCTCGCGGCGATGGACAAGCTGCCCACGCTGTCCCAGCTCCGCGACGCGCTCATGCGGACCGCCGAGGGCGGCACGCTGGGCAGCCTCACGCTGAAGCACGACGTGAGCGGCTGGCTCGGCAACGAGGCGGCGTTCGCGCAGCTCCCCGGCGCGCACGGACAGCTGCTGATCCTCAGGGCACGCGACCAGCGTGCCGCGCAGCGCTCGCTGGAGAAGGTGTCCGGATCCGCTCCTTCGGAGACCTATCGCGGCGTGCTCCTGCACGGTCTGGGCGGAAGCGACGTCGGAGGCGTGAAGGGCGGCTTCGCGCTGGTGGGCGAGCGGCAGGCGGTGCACGCGGCGATCGACGCCGCCAGCACGCCCGGCTCGTCGCTCGGCGCCGACAAGACCTACGACGAGCTGCGCGGCGGCCTTCCGCACGACCGGCTCGCCACCGGCTACCTCGCGCAGGGCTGGATCAAGGCCCACCTCGCGGGGCCCGCGGCGCTCCTGAGCGGCGCGGCGCACGTGCCGGCGATCCAGTCGGCTGCGCTGTCGTTCGGCGCCGGATCGAAGCGACTCGACCTCACGCTCCGCGGGCGTCCCGCCCCAGGGCCGGCCGCTGCGGGCTGCAGCGGCGGGGCCGCCGCCTCGAACCTCCTCTCGATGGCGCCCGCGCGCCCCGCGCTGTTCATCGGCCTGACGGGAGCCGAGTGCATCCTGCGCGAGCTCACGGCCTCGCCGACGTCCGGCATCGGCGCGGCGCTCAGGAGCTTCAGCGCGCGCGCCCAGCAGTCCGGCGTGAACGTGGGCAGCGAGCTGTTCCCGCTGCTTCGCTCGGAGAGCTCGCTGTCGGTCACCCCGGGCGACAGCGGCCCGACGATCACGCTCGACGCGGCGAACGTGCCTCCCGCAGCAGGGCATCGGCGTGCTCACCAGGCTGCAGCCGGCCCTTGGCGCGATGCTCCAGCCGGACAGCGCCGGGGCCACGCCGGACCTCACCACCAATGGCGTTGACGGGGTGAACGTGGTCACCTCGAGCCTCACCTCCGGCCTGCAGCTCAACTACGCGGCGTTCAACGGCGATCTGGTCGTCTCCAACTCGGTCGATGGCGTCGCCGGGGCGCGCAAGGGGCAGCACCTCGCCCAGACCGCGGACTTCAACACCGTGCTCGGAGACAGGCCAAAGGATGCGTCGGCGCTAGTCTTCTTCGACCTAGAGAAGCTCCTCGCGCTTGCGGATCAAGCCGGACTGAGTTCGAACCCGACCTACTCAGCGGTCCGTGACGATCTTCAGAAGGTCGGCGCGGCGGGAATCGTGCTCGCACGCGAGGGGAAAGACATCGACGCGGAGTTGCGCCTAAAGACGCCATGAGCCAGTTCGACGAGCTATCAGAAAACGAATTTCTCTTTACCTCCGAGTCAGTCACGGAGGGCCATCCGGACAAGATGGCCGACCAGATCTCGGACGGCGTCCTTGACGCCGTCATGGCAGAGGACCCGGCGGGTCGGGTCGCCTGCGAGACGCTGGTGAACACCGGCCTCGTTGTGGTCTCCGGCGAGATCTCCACGAAGACCTACGTGGACATCCCGAAGATCGCCCGCGAGACGATCCGCAAGATCGGCTACACCGACGCGGCCTTCGGGTTCGACTGCAACACGTGCGCGGTGATCACCGCGATCGACGAGCAGTCACCCGACATCGCTCAGGGCGTGAACGAGGCCTACGAGCGGCGCACGGACGCGAACGACGACGACGAGTTCGATCTCGCGGGCGCGGGCGACCAGGGCATGATGTTCGGCTACGCCACCCGCGAGACGCCGGAGCTGATGCCGATGCCGATCGCGCTGGCCCACAAGCTGGCGCATCGCCTGTCGGAGGTGCGCAAGGGCGATGTGCTGCCCTACCTGCGCCCGGACGGCAAGACCCAGGTCACCGTCCGCTACGAGAACGGCCGGCCCGATCGAGATCGAGAAGGTGCTGATCTCGACCCAGCACAAGCCGGGCGTGGACTCGGAGACGCTGATCAAGCCGGACCTGTGGGATCACGTGCTGCACCCGATCCTGCCGGCCGAGCTGTACGACGAGAAGAAGCTGCGGGCGGGTCTGATGGTGAACCCGACCGGCAAGTTCGAGGTCGGCGGTCCGATGGGCGACTGCGGGCTGACCGGGCGCAAGATCATCGTCGACACCTACGGCGGCGCCGCCCGCCACGGTGGCGGCGCGTTCTCGGGCAAGGACCCGTCGAAGGTGGACCGCTCCGCGGCCTACGCCGCGCGCTACGTGGCGAAGAACGTGGTGGCGGCCGGGCTGGCCGATCGCTGCGAGGTGCAGGTCGCCTACGCGATCGGCGTCGCGCATCCGGTGTCGCTGATGGTCGAGACCTACGGCACCGAGCGGGTGTCGCGCTCGACGATCATCGGGCTGGTCCGGGAGCACTTCGACCTGCGTCCGGGCGCCTTCCGCCAGTACCTCGACCTGCACCGCCCGATCTACCAGAAGACGGCGGCGTACGGCCACTTCGGCCGCGAGGACCGCGACTTCACCTGGGAGCGGACCGACAAGGCGGCGGCGCTGCGTGAGGCCGCCGGGCTTGAGGCGCGGGAGGCCACGACGACGTAGGTGCGGCCGCGCGGCGTGCGGGGCTTGCGCTCCGGTAGTCCTTTCGCGTCCTCGCTTCACGCTCGGTCGCGAAGGACCACCGTCGCCGCCACGCCCGAGGGGCGGTCCTGTGCACTCGGATGCCGACGGCAAGTCGCGCGCCTTCTTGCTCCTTGAGCTAAGAGCGCCAGCCGTCCGCCCGCACGCATAGCGTGGGCCCCGTGATCGCCAAGGTCGAGCCGCTGACGTCTGCCCGCGCCCTGCGCGGTCCGTTCGACTACCGGTTGCCGGTCAGCTTCGACGGCGTGGACGTGGGGAGCATGCTGGTGGTGCCGTTCGGGCGGCAGCGGATGCTCGGCGTGGTGGTGGGGCTCGCGGAGGAGAGCGAGATCCCGGACGAGCGCCTCGTCGAGCCGCTCACCGCGCTCGATCCCGAGGTTCCGGCCGAGCTGGTGCGGCTTGGCCTGTGGGTGGCGGAGGAGTACTGCTCCACGCCGGCGCGCGGGCTCGGCCTCGTGCTGCCGCCCGGCACCGGACGCAACGTCAAGCCGCGCGTGCGGGCGCGGCTCGCCCTGGTGGCCGAGCTCGTGGCGGCCGGGCGCGAGGCACTCCTGGCGGGCGGGGATGCCCTCGGCGAGCGCCAGCGCGCGGCGCTCCAGGTCCTGCGCGCCGGCCCGCTGCCGGCGGCGGCGCTCTGCCGCGAGAGCGGCTGCTCCCACGCCAGCCTGCGGGCCCTCGCCGAGCGCGGCCTGATCTCGCTCGAGCGGCAGGAGGTCGCGCGGCGGCCGGAACTGACACGCGTCGGCGCGCGTGGCGCGGCCGAGCCCACGCTCTCGGAGGCGCAGCGCGTCGCTCTCGCGGAGATCGTGCGGCGCATCGACGCCGGCGAGGGCGGCCGCCTCCTGCTCCACGGCGTCACCGGCAGCGGCAAGACGGAGGTCTACCTGCGCGCGGTGGCCGCCGCGCTCGAGCAGGGCCGCTCCGCGATCGTGCTGGTGCCGGAGATCGCGCTCACGCCGCAGACCGCAGGTCGCTTCGAGGAGCGCTTCGGCGACGCCGTCGCCGTGCTCCACTCGAAGCTCGGCGCCGGCGAGCGCTACGACGAATGGGCGCGGCTGCGCAGCGGCGAGGCGCGCGTGTGCGTGGGCCCGCGCTCGGCGGTCTTCGCCCCGCTGCCCGACCTGGGGCTGATCGTGATCGACGAGGAGCACGACCCCTCGTACAAGCAGGAGTCCGATCCTCGCTACGACGCTCGCCACGTGGCCGAGCGGCGCGCCGAGCAGTCGGGCGCCGTGCTCGTGGCCGGCACCGCCACTCCGCGCCCGGAGAGCTGGCTGCGGCTCGAGCGGCTCGAGCTGCCCGAGCGCGTCGACGGCCGCGGCATGCCGCCCGTCGAGGTGGTCTCGATGGCGGGGGTGCCGGGCGCCCTGCACCCGCGCACGCGCGACGCGCTCGACGCCGTGCGAGTGAGCGAGGAGAAGGCGATCGTGCTCCTGAACCGGCGCGGCTGGTCGAACTTCCTCAGCTGCCGTGTTTGCGGCCGGGTCTGGATGTGCCCCGAGTGCGACGTGTCGCTGGTGCTCCACCGCGCCGCCGCGGTGGTGGCCTGCCACCACTGCGGGCACCAGGAGCTGGCGCCGTCGGGATGCCCGGACTGCGGCTCGGTGTCGGTCGCCCGCCACGGCGCGGGCACGGAGCGGCTCGAGCGGGAGATCGAGGCGCTGGTTCATCCGCTGCCGGTGTTCCGGCTCGACTCGGACGCCACCGCGCGGCGCGGCGCCATCGCCGGCGTGCTCGGCCGCTTCGACGCCGCCGAGAGCGGCGTGCTGGTGGGCACGCAGATGGTGGCCAAGGGGCACGACTTCCCGGCGGTCACGCTCGGCGTGGTGCTCGACGCCGACTCCACGCTGCGCTTCCCCGACTTCCGCGCGGAGGAGCGCACCTTCGCCCTCGTGGCGCAGCTCGCCGGGCGCAGCGGCCGCGGCCCGCGCGGCGGCAGGGTGATCGTGCAGGCGCTCGAGCCGGATGCGCGCTCGCTGCGTCACGCCGCGGCGCACGACGCCGAGGGCTTCGTCAGCGGCGAGCTCGAGCGCCGGCGCCTGCTGCGCTATCCGCCCTACGGGGAGCTGATCCGGATCGTCTGCTCGTCGCCTGAGCCGGGCCCCGAGGCGGAGGCCGCGCAGCGCCTGCTCGAGCTGCTCGATCTACCGGACATGTCGGTGCTCGGGCCGGCCCCGCTGTTCCGCCTGAAGGGCAGAGACAGGTCCCAGCTGGTGGTGAAAGCGGAGCGGCGCGGCCCCGCCGTGGCGGCCGTGCGCGCGGCCGTCGAGCAGGTCGCGCCGGAGCTCGGGCGGCGCGGAGTGAGCTTCTCCGTGGACGTGGACCCGCAGTAGACTCGTAGCCCATGTCAGATGAGCTCGAGCAGCTGGCCGAGGAGGGCGAGCCCGAGATCGAGGAGGAGCGCGACCCCGAGGTCGAGGCGCGCCGCGCCGCCGCGCTCTCGTTCATCCGCCGCCTCGGCGATCCCGTTCTGAAGAGCCGCGCCACGCCGGTCGACCACTTCGACGACGCGCTGCGCGCCCAGGTCGCGCGCATGGGCGGGCTGATGAACGACGCGCTCGGAGTGGGGCTCGCGGCGCCGCAGATCGGCCTCTCGCAGCGCCTGCTCGTCTACCGCGTCGGCCAGGACGCGCCGCTGATCGCGCTCGTCAACCCCGAGATCGAGTGGACGAGCGACGAGGAGGAGGAGTTCGAGGAGGGCTGCCTCTCGATCCCCGGCGTGGCCGTCGACGTGGAGCGGCCGGTGCATGTGCGTGTACGCGCCCAGGACGAGGCCGGCGCCGAGCGGGTGGTGGAGGCCTCCGGCCTCGAGGCCCGCGTGATCCAGCACGAGGTGGATCACCTCAACGGCGTCCTCATCCTCGACCGCACGAGCAAGGAGCAGCGCAAGGAAGCGATGCGCGCTCTCCGTGAGGCCGAGGACGAGGCCCAAGCCGCCTGAGGCGACTGCAAACCGTCGCCTGGCTGCATCCTCGGGTCTCGCGGTACCCAGTACCGCTTCGACCCTGCGTCCTTGCCAGGCTCGGTTTTCGTCGCCTGGGATGGCGGGCTAGGCTCCGCGCCTGTGCGAACTGTCTATCTGGGTACGTCCGAGTTCGCCGTGACGGTGCTGGGGCGGCTCGCCCGCTCGGAGCACCGGCCGCAGCTCGTGGTCACGCGGCCCGACCGCCCGCGCGGGCGCGGACGGCAGCTGCAGTCGCCACCCGTCGCGGACGCCGCGCGGCTGATCGGAATCGAGCTCTACCAGCCCGAGGACGTGAACTCGGAGGAGGCGCGCGAGCGGGTGGCCCTTGCCAGCCCCGATAGCGTCTGCATCTGCGCCTTCGGCGCGTTGATCAAGGAACCGCTGCTCTCCGCACATCCGATGCTGAACGTTCATCCCTCACTGCTCCCGCGCTGGCGTGGCGCCGCTCCGATCGAGCGGGCCATCGAGGCGGGCGACGACGAGACCGGCGTGTCGATCATGCGCCCGGTCGCGGAGATGGACGCGGGGCCGGTCTGCCTGGAGCGGGCGCTCCCGATCCAGCCCGACGATGACTACGGCTCGCTGTCCCGGCGGCTGGCGGAGCTCGGCGGCGAGCTGCTGGTGGAGGCCCTCGACGAGGGGCCCGAGTTCAGAGCCCAGCCGGAGCAGGGGGTCACGATCGCGGCCAAGATCGGGCCCGAGGACCGCCGCCTCGATCCGGGCCGCGGCGCCCACGAGCTCGAACGGCGCGTGCGGGCTCTCAGCCCGCACGTCGGCACCTACGTCGAGCTGCCCGACGGCGAGCGGCTGGGCGTGCACAGGGCGCGCGCGGCGATCGGGGTCTCGGCGCCCGCGGGCGAGCTGGTGGCCGACGACGGGCGGCTTCTGCTCGGCACCGCCGACGGCACGCTCGAGCTGGTCGAGGTGCAGGCCGCCGGCGGCCGCGCCATGGACGCGGAGGCCTACCTGCGCGGGCGCGGCGCCAAGCTCGGGGGAGGGGTCTGATGGTCCGGCTGGCCCGGCTGCACGGATCGCAGGACCGCGATCGCGGCCGCCTCTCGACGGCTCGCCGCTGCGCCTACCGAGTCGTGCGGCGCGTGACCGACGAGGGTGCCTACGCCGACCGCGCCTTCACCGGCGAGGCAGAGCGTTACGAGCTGTCCCCGCGCGACCGCGCCTTCGCCCAGCAGCTGGTCTACGGCACGCTGCAGCGGCAGGCCACGCTCGACTACGTGCTCACGGCGCTCTCCGCACGGCCGGTCGAGGCGATCGACCCGCCGCTGCGCGACGCGCTGCGCATCGGCCTCTACCAGCTCATCTACCTCGGCAGCGTGCCGGACCACGCCGCGGTGGAGCAGACCGTGGAGCTGGCGAAGCTCGAGCGCGGCGGCGGCCACCGCTACGCGAACGCCGTGATGCGGCGGGCCTCCAGGGAGGCTCGGGGTCTGGTGGCGGAGCTCACCTCCGACTCGCCATCCGACGCCGCCGTGTTGCACTCGCATCCGGAGTGGCTCACCCGCATGTGGTGGGAGACGCTCGGGCGCGACGAGACGCTCGCCCTGCTCGAGCGCGACAACGAGCCGCCGGAGAGCGCGATCCGCGCCAACGAGCTGATCGTCACCCGCGACGAGCTGCGCGACGTCCTGCGCGACCTCGAGGTGGACGCTCACGCCGTACCGGAGCTGCCCGAGGGGCTCGTGCTGAGCACGCCGTTCGACGTGCATGGCTCGCTGCTGTTCGAAGCGGGGGCGCTGATGCCCCAGTCGCGGGCCTCGATGCTCGTGGCGCGGGTGCTCGACCCGCAGCCCGGCGAGGCCGTGCTGGACCTCTGCGCGGCGCCCGGCGCGAAGACCACTCACCTCGCGGCGCTGATGCGGGGCCGCGGGAAGCTCGTGGCGGTGGAACGCAACGCCGGCCGCTGCGAGGCGCTCGCGGCGAACTGCCGGCGCATGGGCGCCCAGTGGATCGACGTGCGCTGCGAGGAGGCCTCGCAGTTCATCGGCGACCACGACTCGGGCTACGACCGCGTGCTGCTCGATCCGCCCTGCTCTGGCCTCGGCACCCTGCAGGCGCGGCCAGACGCGCGCTGGCGCAAGGACCCCGAACAGATCCGAGAGCTCGCTCGCCTGCAGGAGGACCTGCTCGAGTCGGCGGCCTCGCACGTGCGGGAGGGCGGCACGATCGTGTACTCCACCTGCACGATCTCGACCGCAGAGAACGAGGAGCGGGTGCACAGCTTCCTGGCCCGCCACCCAGACTTCGAGGCCGACGACCTGGCCGCCGAGATGCCGGAGTACCGCCACCCGCGCGCGCCGCGCTTCCTTCAGCTGATGCCGCACATCCACGGCACCGACGGCTTCTTCATCGCCCGCCTGCGCCGGATCGCGGAGGCGCCCGCATGAGCAGCGAGCGAAGCGTGGATCTCGGCCCGCTCTGCCCCGCCTGCGGCGAGCCCTGGCTGCGCGGCACGAACCTGCCGGGCCGCTACCGCTGCGTCAACTGCCTGCGTCGCTTCGAGCTGCTCTCCGGCTGTCCCGACTGCGGCGCCCACTCGACGATCGCCCGCATGTCGTCAACGCACGACGTGCAGTGCCACAACTGTGGCGCCTCGATGTTGCAGGTGATCTGAGCCGAGCTCAGATCACCGTCCACAGTCGACAGACCACAGTCCACAGACCGGGATCCGTCAGGACCCGGCCCTGTGGACTGTGGACTGTGGACTGTGGACTTTGACGGGGCTGCGGTACAGCGCGTAAAGCAGGCCGCACAACAGCGCCGACGCCCCCAGGTAGCCCACCTCGACCTGTAGCACGCGATCGCTCCAGCCCGGGATCAGCAGGAAGACGATGAAGACGGCGGCGGTGAGTATCCAGAAGCTTGCGGCGTGGCGGGCCTTGGCCTGAGCTAGCGCCGCCTGGTTGAGCGTGGCCGCCGAGAGGTAGAGGCCCATGCCCACGGCCACCACCACCAGACCGACGCGACCGTAGTGGTGGTCGCCGCCGAACAGGATGTGCATCAGCTCGGGGCCGAACGCGAGGAAGGCCAGGGCCACGCCACTCGCGAAGACGGCGACCGCCCTCAGCGTGGTCTGCACGCTGCGGCGGAACGGGTCGGACTCGCCCGTCACCGCGAGCCGCGTGAGGTGGGGGAGGATCGAGGTCTGGATCGCCTGGAACAGCTGGAGCGGCGCGCGAGCGATCAGCAGCACGTTGAACACGAACCCGGCCACGGCGGCGCCGGACGGGCCCTCGGTGGCCTTCACGAGCAGCGGGCCCGCGTTGAGGAAGGTCTGCTCGCAGATCATGATCAAGAGCACCGCCGCGGCGAATCTGGTGCCGTGGGCGAGGCTGAACTCGGGCTCGCCGCCGGGGCCGGTCTCCGCCATCGGCTCGCCCGCCGACGCGGCGTCGAGCTGCGCCGCGGTGAGGGCGTCGTCGGGCGACGGCGCCGGCGCCGCGCGCAGGTCCCGGCGGAGCGCCCACGGGACCACCGACAACGACAGGAGCGGCGCCGCCACCATGCCGAGCGCGACCACCGACTGGCCGGAGAAGATGCCCACGGTCACCACGAGGGCGAACATGCAGCGCGACATCGCCTCCATGAACACGAGCCCGCCGTAGAGCTCGAAGCGCCGGTGCCCGGCGAGGTAGCCGCGCGCGAAGTAGCTCGCCGCGTAGCCGAGCACCGCGCCGATCAGGATCCAGTAGAGCGTGCTGGAGCCGTTCAGCAGGTTGTCCTGCAGGGGAGTGCGCAGCGCCAGCGCGAGAACGGCGAACAGCAGGCCGAGCGAGAGCTGGATCGTCGCGGCCACCCGCAGGTGCTCGTTGCCGGTCTGCCCGCGCACATCGCGGTCGGAGATCGTCCGCGACAGCAGCTGCTCCACCGGCCGGTAGAGGACCGACACGATGATGAAGATCGCCGACCACAGCAGCGTGATCTCGCCGTAGTCGTGACTCGACAGCGTGTGGCTGGCCAGCGAGAAGTAGGCGTACGTGACGAGCCCGGTGACGCCGATCAGCACCGACAGGACCGCCGCGCCGCCTCCGAAGCTGCGGACGGGTTGCGCGGCCGCCGCTACCGCGGGCGCCTGGCGCGGCGGGGATTCGCTAGGAGACGCGGACAAGCAGCATGGTCCACGGGAACGGGGAGCGGATCTCCTCCACGGTGCCGTGACGAGTCAGCAATGAGACGAAGCCCACCCGCGACCAGTGGTTCACGTGGCCGGGGGTGTTCCCGAGCGACTTCCAGTACGCGCCCCGAGCCATGTTCACGATCCGCCACAGCGGCTCACGCGGCACCGACACGAGCAGGTGGCTACGAGCCACCCGCGCCATCTCGGCGAGCGTCGCGTCCGGGTCCGGCACGTGCTCGAGCACCTCGATGGCGGTGGCCACGTCGAACTCGTCGTCGCCGAACGAGAGCGAGGTGGCCTCCTCGACCCGGTACTCCAGGTTGGGCCGCTGGCGCTTCTCCCACTCGGCCTGGAGCTTCGGGTCGCCGAGGTCGATGCCCACGATGCGCCGGTCGCCGAGCCGGCCGGCCCACTCGTGCGTGAGCACGCCCTTCGCCGCAGCCCACGTCGAGCACTGACTCCGGCGACGCCAGGTCCCAGAGCTCGTCCAGCGCCCGATGGAAGCCGGTCATCAGCCGGCGCACGACCGGGTTGGTGGAGCCGTACTTGTCGAAGGTGTTGCCGGTGGGAACCGCCTCGGCGGGAGCCTGCGTCACAGCTGGACTGCCTCTCGCTCGCCGGTGGGCTGCTCGTCGGCGGCGCGCTCCGCGTCGCCGTTGGAAGCCTCCGCAGCGCGGCGGATTGCCGGGCTCGTAGTGCGACGGCTCGATGCCCATCTTCAGCTCGATGCGCCGCACGCGCTCGAGGATGCGCTGGTTGAGCACGCGGCTGCCCGCGAGGATGTCGCCCATCACGCCGAGTGCTGCCAGCTGGATTGCGGCGAGGAACAGCACCGCGCCCAGGATCAGGGACTGCACGTGGCCGCTGCCGCGGCTCTCGAAGATCAGGAAGAAGGCAAAGCGGCCCCAGAGCACCAGCGCGGCGAAGCCGACGAGCAGCGCGAGCGTCATGAACACCCGTAGCGGCTCGTACAGCGCGTAGATGCGGAAGATCGAGACGCTGTTGCGCCGCACGTACGCCGCCATCGAGGGGAACAGGCGCGACTCGCGCGTCTTCGGGTTGGTCCGGATCGGCACGTGGTCGATCGCCACCGTCATCTTGCCCGCCTGGATGATCGTCTCGAGCGTGTAGGTGAACTTCGACACCACCTGCACCTGGAGCGCAGCCTCGCGGTTGTAGGCGCGGAAGCCCGACGTGGTGTCCTCGATGTTGGTCTCGGAGGCCCGCCGCACCACCGCGCTGCCCAGGCGCTGGAGGCGCTTCTTGAGCGGCGAGAAGTGCTCGATGTCGGAGATCGGGCGCGCGCCCACCACCATGTCGGCGTTGCCCGCGACGATCGGGGCGATCAGCTTGGGGATGTCCGCCGCGTTGTACTGGTTGTCGGCGTCGGTGTTCACCACGATGTCGGCGCCGAGCTTGAGCGCCGCGTCGAGGCCGGCCTGGAAGGCTGCCGCCAGGCCCTTGTTGTTGGTCAGCCGGACGATGTGGTCGACGCCGTGCTCTCGGGCCACCTCAACCGTGCGATCGGTCGAGCCGTCGTCGATGATCAGCCACTCCACGACGTCGACGCCGGGCACCTCACGGGGCAGCTCGGCGAGCGTTCCGGGCAGCTGGTCTTCCTCGTCCCAGCAGGGAATCTGGATGATGAGCTTCATCGAAAAGAGGGGGTTCAGGCTAGCTTAGGTCGCGGCGGGCGTGAGCAGGCGAGCCCAGGTCCCGGCGGACCGCCGGGTAGCGCGAATCCCCGTTGGTATTGTGCCGAGTCCCGCTGGACGGCGCTCCACGCCGCCCTCGCGACTAGCTTTAGCCGCCGTGTCCGTCACCGAGCCCTTGACACACGGCGCGCCGTCCGCCGGTTCCGCCGTGCCTCAGCGCGGCTCGGGTCGAGGCGCGCGCCTTTCAGCCCGTTTCGAGGCGCTTGCCACGCGCCGCAACGCCCGTCGCGTGCTGCTGGCGGCCGGCTTCTTCGGCCTGGTCGTGTTCCTGCTCCGCCCGACCTTCCCGAACTACGACAGCTACTACGACCTCGTCTGGGGCAAGGCGCTGGCCTCCGGCCATCTCCCGGACTACAACGTGTTGCGCCCGCCCACGCCGCATCCGCTGGCGGAGGCGCTCGGGGCGTTCCTGTCGCTCTTCGGCGGCGCGGGCGACCGCATCTTCGTGCTGATCGGGATCGCGTCGTTCCTCGGCCTGCTCGTGGTGGTCTTCCGCTTCACGCAGCTCCTGCTCGGCACGCTGATCGCGTCCGTATCCATGCTCGTGCTCCTCACCCGCACGGACCTCGAGTTCTACGCCCTGCGCGCGGTGGTGGACGTGCCGTTCCTGCTGCTCATGTTCTCGGCCGCGCTGCTCGTGCTGAAGCGCCCCCGCGCCGGGATGCCGGTGTTCGTCCTGCTTGCCTTCGCAGGGCTGCTGCGTCCGGAGGCATGGGCGTTCGCGGGCGTGTACTGGCTGTACCTGGCGCGCGACCTGAGCTGGAACGACCGCATTCGCTACGCGCTGGTGGTGGCGGCGGCGCCGGTCATCTGGGTCGTCTCCGACTGGATCATCAGCGGCCACCCGCTGCACTCGCTCACGTCCACGCGCGACGTGGCCGGGCAGTTCGGCCGCCAGCGCAGCGTCGGGCGCGGCGATCCGCCTGATCCCCAGCTACATCGGGGCGAACGAGGAGATCGTGAACGTGGCCATCGGGGGCCTCGGCTGCCTGCTCGCCCTCTACATCCTGCGCCGCCGCGCGGCGCTGCCGCTGGCGCTGATGGGCATCGGGGTCGGCATCTTCCTGGTGATCTCGGCGGCGGGCCTATCGGTGATCCCGCGCTACGTGGTGATCCCGTCGATCCTCTTCAACGTCGGCGTGGCGGTCGCGCTGTTCGGCTGGACGCTCGTCACCGAGCGGCGCGCTCGCCTGGTCGCGATCGCCCTCGCCATCGCCTCGCTCCTGGTGGTCGCCTGGCGCACGCCCGCGTGGATCCTCGACCTGCGCAAGCTGCAGGGCCAGACGCTGTTCGTGAAGCGCCAGCACCAGTACCTCAAGGCGATCCTCGAGGACCCGAGCGTCGCGCCGCTGCTGCGCAGCTGCGGGCCGATCACCGTGCCGACGCACTCCGCCATGCCCGTGATCGAGTACGACACCGGGCTCTCCAAGAACGCGCTCCAGGCCACGATCGCCCAGAAGCGCCCGCCGACCCGCGGCCTGCTGTTCATCGACATCACGTTCAACTTCGAGCCCGCAGCGGCCCGCTCGGTGACCGGCACCAGCGCGGCCTCGGCGCAGCAGTGGTGGTCGAACTACCCGCTGTCAACGTTCAAGTACGTCGCCTCAAATCCGTTCTGGCGCGTGTACGCGAACTGTCCGTAGAAAGTCGACAGCCGACAGTCGACAGTCGACAGGAAAAACCGCTTAGGCCCGGCTCTGTGGTCTGTGGTCTGTGGACTGTGGACTAGCCCGTACAGCCCTTCAACCTGTACAGCTGCAGGAGCGGCCCCGGGCGCAGATACGCCCGCGGTAAGTAGTCGAACGACAGGTCGAAGTTGAACTTCACCGGCTTCGCCCCGAAGCGGTAGGGGGAGAAGGTCACCGGCGGGGCCGAGGCGGCGGCGAGCGCCTTGTAGTAGGCGCTGGCGTTCTTCAGGTTGGCGCTGGCGCCGCGGTCGCGCTGGTAGCTCGCCACCAGCACCCAGCAGTAGCCGCCGGCGCGGTAGCTGTCGATCAGCGCGGGCGTGAGGTTCTTCTCGTAGCCCTGGAACGGCGGCTTGATCGGATAGAGGCGGTAGGGCTTCACCGGCTTGCCCACCGTCAGGAAGTCCTTCGGGAACACCGCCGGCTCCACCACGAGCCCGGAGCCCGCCGGCACCGAGCGCTCGATCCACTGGCGCGCGAGCGTGCGCGTGTCGGTCTTGGCGAACACGGAGTTCACGCGCACGCTCGACCACAGCCCCTGTATGGCGAGCAGGCCGGCGGCCACGCCCACGAGCACGCCCTTGTGGCGCGACCAGCTCGCCGGCAGCGCGTCCACGGTGCCGCACCGCGGCGTAGGCGGCGAGCACGGCCAGCGCCGGGTAGGCCGGCAGGAACCAGCGGCCGAAGTGGCGCGCCTGGCCGCCGAGGAACACGAGCAGCAGCAGCGGGAAGAGCACGAGCAGCAGGCCGCGCGCGCGGTTCGAGCGCAGCGCGAGCCCCGCGCCGGCGACGGCGGCGAGCGTGGGCAGCCAGCCGAACCCCCAGCTCAGCGTCCACAGGTAGTAGACCCAACCGGGCTCGCTGCTCTGGCCGAGCTTGGCCGAGCCGCCGGCGGTGCCGGCCTCGCCCGCCACCTGGTGCTTGAACAGCGAGAGGTGCACGAGCATGTACGGGTCGAGCAGCACGAACAGCACGCCGAAGGCCACGGCCGAGACCACGCCGGCCTTCAGGAACTGCTTCAGCGTGTCGCGCTTCTCGATCACGCGCAGCAGCCCGGCCAGGCCCACCACGGCCGCCATCGCCGCCGCCGTGTACTTCACGTCCGTGGCCACGCCGACAGCCGCCCCGGCCAGGATCCAGTGCCGCAGGCGCCCGTCCTCGTAGATGAACAGGCAGGCCGCCAGCGCGACCGCGATCGGCACGAGCGTGACCGCGTCGTTCAGCGCCTGCTTCGCGTAGAAGACCGGCAGGAACGCGCAGGCCATCAGCACGGCGGCCACCAGGCCCACGCGGCGCTCGTAGAAGCGCGCGCCGACCCAGTAGACGAGGCCGACGCTCAGCGTGCCGAGCAGCGCCACGACGAAGCGCGCGGTGGTGAAGACGGCGGTGGGATCGAGCCGGAACGCGTGCCCGAAGCCGTGCGAGCCGAACGGGAAGCCCGCGTGGAAGCGCAGCTTGAAGACGGCGAAGAAGAGGTAGGTGAGCGCCGGCGGGTTCTCGAAGTACTTCGGGTCGAGCGTGCCGCCGACCATCTGCACCGCCTTCGGCACGAAGTGCTGCTCCTCGTCGGTGTTGTAGACGTAGGGGAGCCCGTGCTTGAGCGACCAGACCCTCAGCACGAGCGCGCCGAGCAGGATCCAGCCGAGCGCCGCCCCGCCGGGCATG
>CAVSNA010000005.1:0-58874 GCA_963729205.1 uncultured Thermoleophilaceae bacterium | reverse complement strand
GAGATGCCCAGCTCCGACTCGATCATGCAGCCGAGCATCACCTGGAGGCCGAGCGCCCGGGCGGCGTGGATCATCCGCAGCGCCTCGCGGATGCCGCCGCACTTGGCCAGCTTGATGTTCACCCCGTCGGCGTAGGCGGCCGCCGGGGCCACGTCCGCGAGGTCGCGGATGCTCTCGTCGAGGATCACCGGCAGGCGCGGCGAGAGCTCGCGCAGCGCCGTGTAGCTGTCGTCGTCGCCGACCGGGAAGGGCTGCTCCACGAACTCCACTCCCAGCTCGAGCAGGCGCGGCATCAGCTCCCGGGCGGTCTCGAGCGTCCAGCCCTCGTTGCCGTCGATCCGGATGCGCGCGTTCGTGTTCTCGCGCACGGCCTCGAGCCGCGCCAGATCGTCAGGACCGCCGACCTTCACCTTCAGCACCTGGTACTCCTGCGCCCGGCGCGTGCGGTCGATCGTGCCCTCCAGCGAGTCGATCCCGATCGTGTAGGAGGTGGGCGGGCTGGTGGGCGAGAGGCCCAGCAGCCGCCAGACCGGCTGACCGAGCCGCTTGCCCAGCCAGTCGTGCAGCGCGCCGTCGAGCGCCTGCTTGGCGCCCTGCTCGCCCTCGCGGAGCGCGAGCCGGTGGTCGATGTACTCGAGCGCGAACGGATCGCCGCCGATCAGGGTCGGCGCCTCGTCGTTGAGAAAGGCCAGCAGCGTGTCGGGCGTCTCGCCCCAGTAATCCACCGGCGCGCCCTCGCCGTAGCCCACCACGCCGTCGTGCTCGAACTCCACGTGCACGACCTCCTCGACGTCGCGCGACTGCCTCGAGATCGTGAACGTCTCGGCGAGGTTGAGCGAGACCTTGTGGGCGCGGAGCTCCATGGCAGCGACAACCTAACGGCTCGGGTATACCCCGACGCGTGAAGGCGCGAGCTCACGGCCCCGGCCGGGTCAACCTGATCGGCGAGCACACCGACTACAACGACGGCCTCTGCCTGCCATTCGCGATCGAGCGCGGGGTCACCGTGAGCGCGGAGACGGCCAGCGACGAGGTGATCGTGGTGGCACGCGACCTCGGCGAAGAGGACCGCTTCGAGCTCGCCGCACCAGGACCCGCGAGCGGCTGGCGCGCGTTCGCGCGCGGCGTCGTGGCCGAGCTGCGGGCGGCGGGACACGCCGTGCCGGCGGCGCGGATCGAGATCGAGGGGGACCTGCCCCACGGCGCCGGGCTCTCCTCGTCGGCGGCGCTCGAGACCGCCCTCTGCCTCGCGCTGCTGGGGCTGACCGGGGAGGCCGAGCGGGCCGACCGGCTCGAGCTCGCGCGGCTCTGCTCGCGGGTGGAGAACGAGTGGGTCGGGGCGCGCACGGGGCTGCTCGACCAGCTCGCCGCGCTGCTCTGCCGAGCGGGCTCGGCGCTGCGGATCGACATCGCCTCGCTCGAGCTGACCCACGTGCCGCTCGACCTCCGCGGCTGGACGTTCGCGGTGCTTGACTCCGGCACCCGCCATGACAACGCCGCCTCGGGCTACAACGAGCGCCGCGCCGAGTGCGCGCCGCGCCGCGCAGCTGCTGGGCCTGACGTCGCTGCGCCAGGCCACTCTCGACGACGCGGCCCGGCTTCCCGAGCCGCTCGGCCGCCGGCTGCGGCACGTGGTCGGCGAGAACACGCGCGTGGACGCGGCCGTCGGCGCGCTCGCCGGCGGCGACATGCGCGAGCTGGGCGATCTGCTCGATGCGTCGCACGCGAGCCTGCGCGACCTCTACGAGGTCTCGGTGCCGGAGCTGGAGCGCGCCGTGCGCGTGATGAAGGACGCCGGCGCGGCCGGCGCGCGGATGATCGGGGGCGGCTTCGGCGGCTCGGTGCTCGGACTGTTCCCGCCCGGTTCGGAGCTGCCGGCCGGCGCCGTGATCGTCGAGCCGGGGCCCGCCGCGCGCCTGCTCTAACCGCCGTGGGTGTGCTGGCCTCGCGGGGCGTGGGGTTAACCACACCCCTACTGGGTGGCATGCCGCACCACCAGACGCAGGCCAGCCGCCTAGGAGCGGGCCCTCCCGGCTGAGAATCTTCCGACATGCTCGATCGCCAGACGCGAACCGGAAGTTCGAAGGCCCCCAGGGTTGGACCCTCGCGTCTCCGTGGCCGTGCTCAGCGCTTCATCCCCTAGCGCCCTCAACAACGACTGACTTTCCGGCCCCCGCCCTCCCCCAGGCGGGGGCCGGGCCCCTCTCCGCCTAGCCCGCCAGCACGGCGTCGAGCACGGCGTCCACATCGGTCAGGTCGGCGAGCACCGCATGGGCTCCGGCCTTGCGCAGCTCCGGCTCGTCGTAGGGGCCGCTCGCCACGGCCACCGCCCGCGCGCCGCCGTGCAGCGCGGCGGCCACGTCGAGCGGCGTGTCGCCGATCAGCACGGCGTCCGCCGGCTGGAGGTGCAGGCCGCGGCGCTCGCGCGCCTTGCGCAGTGCCACCGCCACCAGCTCGCCCCGGCGGCGGTGGTCCGAGCCGTAGGCGCCGATCTCGAAGTCCAGGTGCTGGTCGAGGCCGAAGGCGGACAGCTTCACCTTCGCGTTCGGCTCGATGTTGCCGGTGAGCAGCGACTGCACCACGTCCGGCTCGCCGCTCAGCCGCCTCAGCGTCGCGTGCGTTCCGGGCAGCGCGCGCCCCTGCTCGCGAACCTGATCCGCCCGCACGGCCATCGCCGTGGCCAGCGCCTCGTCGAAGTCCTCGAGCAGCCGCTCGCCGTTCTCCACGCCCGCCGTCTCGAGCAGGTCGAGCGCGATCTCGAGGTCGGTGCGGCCGGCAAACGGCACGAGCCGGTCGGGCGGCATGCCGGTGACCTGCTCGAAGGCCTCGATGAAGGCGTCGCGGCCGAGGCCGGCGGAGTCCACCAGGGTGCCGTCGATGTCCCAGAGCACGAGCCGCGTCATGCGGGTAGCTTGCCGCGCCGTGGCCGATCCCGTCATCCTCGTGCACGGCGGTTGCGGAAATCCGCGCAGCGGGGCCGTCCGCGACGAGCCCTCCTACCACCGAGCACTCGAGGAGGCCCTCGCTGCCGGCTGGGCGGCGCTCCGGAGCGGCACGGCGCTCGACGCGGTGCAGGCGGCCGTCGAGTCGCTGGAGGACTGCCCGCTCTTCAACGCCGGCCGCGGCTCGGTGCTGACCGGCGAGGGCAAGGTGGAGATGGATGCCGCGGTGATGGTTGGCTCCGACCTGCGCGCCGGGGCTGTGGCGGCCGTCACGCGCGTGCGTCACGCGGTGGCGCTGGCCCGCGTGGTGATGGAGGAGACGAGCCACGTGCTGATCGCCGGCCCGGGCGCCGAGCAGCTGGCGGAGGAGCGCGGGCTCGAGCTGTGCGAGCCGTCCTGGTTCGTCACCGAGCGCCAGCACGAGCGCTGGCTCGCATCCAAGGGCACGGTGGGAGCCGTGGCGCTCGACGCGGGCGGCGGGCTCGCGGCCGCGACGTCGACCGGTGGCATGCGCGACCAGCTGCCGGGACGCGTGGGCGACTCGCCCCTGATCGGGGCGGGCACCTACGCCGACGACGCGACCTGCGCGATCTCGGCCACCGGCACCGGCGAGGCGATGATCCGAACCGTCGCCGCCCACGAGGTGTCGGCCCTCATGCGCCACCGTGGCCTCGGCATCGCCGAGGCCTGCTCCACGGTGATGCGCGAGCGCCTCGAGCCGCTGGGGGCCGAGGCCGGGATGATCGCCGTGGACGCGCGGGGCAACGTGGCGATGCCGTTCAACACGGCGGTGATGCATCGGGGGCTCATGCGCGCGGACGGGTCCCCGGAGACGGGCGTCGGTGCCTAGTGCCTGGTGCCTAGACCCACGATCGCCCTCGCCACTATGCCGGGCCGCTGCTGGGGCAGCAGGTGGCCGGCCCCCTCCACCTCGACCAGGGTGCCCCGCGGCAGCTCGTTCGCCAGCTCGGCCGCGTTGCGCGGGGACGCGATCCGGTCGCGGGTGCCCGACGACGACCGTGGCGGGGACGTCGATCGATCCGAGCGCCGGGGCCAGCGCCGGCAGCTCCTCGACCAGCGCCCGCTGCTCGATGTAGAAGCTGCGCCAGACGGGCGCGGTGCGCCACTGGGCCGCGGTGGCCAGCACGTCCTCGTAGCGGAGGCCCGGCAGTGCGGCGGCGGCGAGCCGGCGCACAGGCCGCAGCGAGAGGCTGTGGCCCACCAGCCCGAAGCCGGCCCGCAGCAGCGGCGGGCCGAGCAGCGGGTGGGCGAGCACGCGGTCGACCGGCCCCAGCCGCCCACCCGGTGTGACCGGCGAGATCAGCGCCAGTGCCTCCACGCGCTCGGGCGCCAGCCGCGCGGCGGCGAGCGCCACCCCGGCGCCCCAGCTATGCCCGGCCAGAGTCGCGCGGCGCACGCCGAGCCCGTCCAAGCAGGCCAACCACGCGGCGGGCGTTCTCCTCGAAGCCCACCGCCTCGCCGCCGCTGCGCCCGTAGCCCGGCCGGTCGGGCACGATCACGCGCATCTGCGGGGCGAGGGCGTCCGCGAGCGCGCCGAGGTCGGCTCCGCTGCCGGGTTGGCCGTGCAGCAGCACCACGACGCGCGGGCCGCTCCCCACGTCGCTTGCCGCAAGCTCCATCAGGCCATCCTGCCACCCGCCCGCGCGTCCCGCGAGGGGATCAGGCCGCGGAGCGAAGGCGCGGCTTGGGCAGCTGTCCCTCCGCCCACATCGCCGCCAGACCGGTGCGCGCGAAGCCGAGCGGCCGCGCCTCGTAAAGCAGGTAGCGCGGCTGCCAGCGCGGCGAGAACTTCGCGTTGAAGCGGTAGAGGCTCTCGATCTGGAAGAACGGGTTGCCGAGCGCCACGATGCGCGCCAGCAGCCGCTCGAAGGCGCCCGCCGGGCTGTGCATCAGCCGCGCGAAGGCGGCGAAGTTGAGCGACAGCTCCTCCACCCCGCGCTCACCCAGCAGCTCGATCGAGCTGACGATGAGGAACTCCATCAGGCCGTTCACGCTGTCGCGCTCGCGGCGCATCAGGCCGAGCGACATCGCGGCGCGGCCGTAGCAGGGCACGAAGTGCAGGAAGCCGCAGGCCTCACCGTCGGGCGCGCGCGCCACCACCACCACGCTCTCCCCCAGGTGATCGCCGCGCAGCGTGTCGATCGCCATCGAGAAGCCGCGCTCCGGCGCGTTGCCGCGCCAGCGCTCCGACACCGCCTCGAGCTCGGAGAGCTCCGCCTCGCTCAGCTCGCGCAGCTCGCGCACGGTCGCGGTCAGTCCCGCCTTGCGCGAGCGGGTCACGGACTGGCGCACCTTGCGTATCGCGCGCCCCTCGAGCGAGAACGAGGACAGCTCGACGATCGCCTCGTCGCCGATGTAGAAGGACTTGAGCCCGGCTCCCACCGCCAGCTCCGCGAACTGCTCGCTGGCTCCGACCACGCCAAGCGGGAGGCCGCGCATCTCGGCGAAGGCGCACAGCTCGCGCAGCAGCCCTGGGAGCGCCTCGCGCGGGCCGACCGGGTCGCCCGAGACGAGCAGCACCCCGTTCTCGATCCGGTAGCCCACGAACGCGCTGCGCGTGGAGTCGATGAAGTGCTGCTTGTCGTCGCGGAGCTTGAAGAAGCTGAGCGTGTCGCCGCCGTGGCGGCGCACCAGCTCGCGCGCCACGCGCGTGGTGTCCTCGCGGCGCGCGTGCGAGGCCAGCGGGCGGAAGAGGAGCCAGCCCATCGTGAGGGCAGCCGAGGCCCAGAGCACGTCGAGCCCGACCGGCAGCCAGTCGAAGGGGTCGCGGAAGCGGATCGGGCCGGCGGTGAGAGTGAGCGAATTCGTCAGCTCTCCGACCAGGCGGGCGGGCGTGAGCTCAGGAGTGGCCCAGTGCGCGGCCGCGACCACGGCGACCGCCGCCGCGACCACCGAGCCCAGCAGCACCGCGGCGCTGCGCGCGAGCGCCACGCGGAAGTCGTCGCCGTCGTGAAGCACGTGGAAGCTCTCCCGTCCCCATACCAGCCCGGCCGCGAGAGCCCAGCTGGCCAGCGCCTCCTCGAGATCGAGCCCCTTGAGCACGTTCAGCACCCCCGCGGCCACAAGCACGACAACGGCGAGGCCCCATGCGCGCCGCCTGCGGCGGGCGAGATAGAGGCCGAGGATCACCAGCGCGAGCCCCGCCGACAGCGCCAGCGCGTGCGCGGCCACCGGCACCTCCCGTGGCACCACCCGCAGGAGCAGGTGCATGCGCGAGGAGAAGCTCGGCGTGAGCGCGGACGCGATGTTCACGAGCCCCATGCCGGTGGCGGCGACGCCCGCCAGCGGCGGCAACCAGGCCGCCCGGCGCTGCTCCCGGAGCGGGCGCGGCGCCCGGTGCACGCCCAGGCGCCAGGCCGTGCTGTCGCGCGTGTGCGGGAAGAGGTCGTGCCAGTCCTTCCAGACGAGCCAGGCGCCCGCGAGCAGCAGCGGAGCCGCGGCCCGACACCGGCAGCCCCACCCGCAGCGCGAGCAGGAGCGCGACCGCGGCCAGCAGCGCGATCCCGGCATGGCATTCGTGCACTCGGCGCCCCAGCACGTAGAGGCGAGGGCCGAGCGCATGGCGTTCGATCTTCAGCAAGTCAAAACCCCAGCCCTGGATCGATCGTCGGCTCGCGACCTAAAGCGCGCGTAAGCCCCCGGTGAGAAAACTCACCGGGGGCTTGGCGCAGGTCCGTCGCGATCAGGCGCCGTTCACGAACGCCGTGATGTCCGGCGTTCCGCGTCCGGTCGTGTAGTCCCAGCCGGGCGTGGCCACGAACGCCCCGATCGTCCCGAGCGTGATGTCGTGGAACGCCGACGCGGGCTCCGTGTTGTAGATCACGGGGCCGGCGAAGCCGAGGCCGCCGCCGTGGGCGCCCTGGGCGCGCGCCCAGATGCCCTGCCAGGCCGGAGCGCTGGCGCTGGTGCCGCCGATCGTCTCCTCGGCGCCGTCCACGATCACGCGGTAGCCGCTGTTCGGGTCGGCGTCGAGGGCGACGTCCGGCACGCCCCGGTTCACGCCGAGGAAGCTGCCGCCGGCGTTCGACTGGTAGGCGGGAGCGGCGTCGAAGCCGGAGATGCCGCCGCCGCCCGCGTACCAGGCGATCTCGTTCGGCCCGGAGCCGAGCACCGTGGTGCCGCCCACGCCGATGGCGAACGGCGATGCCGCCGGGTAGTTGGGGCTGGGCAGGCCCGCCGGCACCCCGTTCACGCCCACGACGGCCGGGCAGAAGGAGCCCGTGTCGCCGCTCGAGGTGAACAGCGTCTGGCCCTGCGCGGCCGCCTGCTGGAGCACGGCGTCGAGCGCCGTCTCGAAGCCGCTCACCTGCGCGAGCACCTCGCACTCACCGGCCGAGAAGCTCGCCTGCTTGCTCGTGTTGTCGGTGACCCAGCGGTTGATCGTGGCGAGGATGTCGTCGTTGGAGAGCGACGGCCCCACGTAGAGGTGCAGGCCCGTCACGTTCGGCGCCATGCCGGTCGAGTACTGCGTGTCGAGGTCCCACTCGTCGGCGCCGGAGGTGTCGGTGGACGGCGCGCCCACGTTCGTCTGGGTCACCGCGACCTGCGGGAGCCCGAACTGCTGCTCGAAGGTCACGAGGTCCTTCTTCGGCTGGGTGAGGTCGCCCTCGGCGATCACCGCCACCGTCTGGCCCGCACCGGTCGCCGACGGCGGGCGCGTTGTAGAGCGACCACAGGTCCTGCGGCCCGTAGCTCGCCGGGTAGGAGACCGACGACCCCGCGGCGGGCGCGGTGTTGCCCGGCGTGCGGATCGGAGGCAGGCTGACCTTGCCCACGCTCGAGAGGCCCACCACCGCCGCGACGTCCGAGGAGATGCTGCTGGGCAGCTTCGCCGTGGAGCTGGGCGTGAAGTAGCTGGAGCCGCTCGCATCGCGGTAGCGCTGCAGCGAGGTGCCGAACGCGTCGGCCACATCCGCCGACGAGCCGCTCAGCCGCACCAGCAGGCGGTTGGAGGACACCGAGTCCACTGTCAAGCCGTTCGACTTCGCCCACGAGCGGACGGCGTCCACCGTCGCCTGGGTCGGCGCGAACTCAGAGTTGAACTCGGCGGCCCTGGCCGCGAGCGAGTGATGGCGAGCCGCGCTGGCCAGGCCCGCGCGGTTGCGAGGGGCGAGGGCAAGCGTGAAGTGGAGCTGGCGCGCCGGCAGTGCACCGGCGTCGGTCCTGCCGTGCAGCAACACGGGCGCGAGGCCGCGCAGCTGGGCGGAGGTGGCGGCAGAGGCCGCGGTGGGCAGCGCGAGGGCTGCGATCGCCGCCCCGAGCACGGCTGCGAGCCGCCTCGGCGCGGGCATACGACCAGCGATCATTCGAAGTCTCCCTATAGGAATGGACTAGGCACCCCGGACGGCGGCGCGTACCCCGCACTCCGCAATCCGCCCTGCTTATCCCCACCGGGGGAGCCGCCCAAACTCAGTGCAGGAGCGCAATCGGCGCTGCGGGGGGCGACGACTCCTAGCTCCCGACGAGGCGGGCGCGCATCAGATCCGCGTCCGCCTCGGCCGGCTCGGTGGTGTCGACGAAGTCCGCGAGGGTCCTCGCGAAGCGGGCGGGCTCGTCCAGCTGCGGGAAGTGCCCCGCGTCGTCGAAGACCTCGAGCCGGCTGCCGGGCATGCCGCGCTGGGCGGCGCCGGCGTGCCGGACCGGGATGATCGGATCGCGCCGGCCCCAGACGATGAGGCTCGGCACGTCCTCCGCCAGGTAGAGCCGGTCGGTGGCGTTCACGCGCTGGCCACTTGGATCGATCACGGCGCGCAGCGTGTGTAGGAAGGCCCGCCGCGAGTCGCCATCCGCCAGCGTGGCGTAGCCGCGGGCGAACTCCGCGATGTCCGGCCCGGCCCGCAGGCCGAGCTTGCCGAGGAAACCCGACACGGCCGCGCCGGCGCCCAGCACCCGCTCGTTCGAGATCAGCGGCAGCACGAACTCGGAGCCGGGCAGCGTCGCCGCCCGCAGCAGCAGGTGCACCTCCCGACCGAGGCCGCCGCTCGACACCAGCACGAGCCGGTCGACGCGCTCGGGGAACTGGTAGGCGAACTGGAGGGCGATGCCCCCGCCCAGGGAGTGGCCGACCACGGTCGCGCTCGTGATGTCGAGGGCGACCGTGAGGTCGCGCACGCCGGAGGCGTAGGCGCCGAGCGAGTAGTCGCCGCGCGGCTTGGCCGACAGCGCCGTGGCCCAGCAGGTCGGGCGCGATCACCGTGTAGCGGTCGGCCAGCAGCTGCATCGCGGGCTCCCACTGCCCGGAGCTGCCGGTGACCCCGTGGATCAGCAGGATCGCCGGCCCCTCGCCCCCGATGCGATAGCTGACGGAGTGCCCGTGGAGCTGCATCGCCTCTTGTCGTATCGGACTCGATTTCATGGGCCGGACTACTCCTGACATCGCTCGATGTTACACGGATTGATGGTACTCTCACTCCGTACCATGACCCTGATGGCGGAGGACAAGAGCACGGGCGGCGACGAGCAGCTCACGATCGACCAGCTCGCGCAGCGCACCGGCATGACCGTGCGCAACATCCGTGCTCACCAGTCGCGCGGGCTGCTGCCCCCGCCCTCCGTGCGCGCGCGGACCGGCTACTACGGGGCCGATCACCTCGCTCGGATCAAGCTGATCCAGGAGATGCAGGCCGAGGGCTACAACCTCAAGGCCATCGAGCGGCTGGTGCACGGCGCCACCGGGGCGGTGGAGGAGGCGCTCGGCTTCAAGCGCGCGCTGCTCGCGCCGTTCGGGGACGAGCAGCCCGAGTACCTCACCCAAGAGGAGCTCGACGAGCGCTTCAAGGGCCCGTTCGAGGACAAGGTGCTGCGCAAGGCGCCTGAAGCTCCAGTTGCTGCGCCCGCTCGGCGACGGGCGCTTCGAGGTGCCGAGCCCCACGCTGCTGCGGGCCGGCGAGGAGCTGGTCAGCCTGGGCGTGGAAATCGACCACGTGCTCGCCGTCGCCGAGCAGGTGCTGCGCCACTCGCGCGCGGTCGCCCAGTCGTTCGTGCGGGTGTTCGTGGATGACGTGCTGGGCCCGCTGCCTGCCCCCGGTGGCGGGACTCCTCGGCCGAGTGGATGCGCCTGCGCGACGCGCTCGAGCGCCTGCGCCCGCTCGCCAGTGACGCCCTCCTCGCGGCCTTCCAGCAGACGATGACCGACGAGGCCGAGAAGCGCTTCAGCCGCGTCCTCGACAAGTAGGCGCTACGTCCAGCCCTTGCGCTTGAAGTAGACCCACAGCACAGCGCACGACACCAGCAGGCTGCCCAACCCGAGGATGAAGAACGACGCCTCGCCTCTGATCACGTTGGTCACGAGCCAGCCGAAGTTCTGCCCGAAGAAGCCGGTGATGAAGCTGAGCGGAAGGAATATCGTGGCGATCACCGTCAGCTGCTTCGTCACCTCGTTCTGACGGTTCGCCGACCGTGGAGAGGTAGACGTCGGTGGCGCCGCTCAGCAGGTCGCGATAGGAGTCGATCAGGTCGGAGATCCGGATCAGGTGGTCGTAGACGTCGCGGAAGTAGTCGCGCTCGTCCACGGTCAGCCCCGGCAGGTCCGCGAGCTGGTCGATCGAGCGGGCGAAGATGTCGCGCTGCGGGGTGACCACCTTGCGCATCGTCACGAGGTCGCGTTTGAGGGCGAAGATGCGCTGGAGCTGCTCGTTTGTGGGCTTCACGATCAGCGCGTCCTCGAGCTGGTCGATCTCGTCGTCGATGCTGACAGCACCGGGAAGAAGCTGTCGGTGAGCGCGTCGAGGATCCGGTAGATGAGGAACTGCTCGCTGTGCATCACCCGCCCCTCGATCTTGCTGCGCTGCTCGTCGAGGGCGGGCAGCTCCTCGCGGCGGATCGAGATCAGGTAGTGGCCCGAGACAAACAGGTGGACCTCGCTCAGCTGGTCGTCGTCCCCTTCCACGCGCCCGTGGGCGCCGTAGAAGACGAGGAAGGCGTAGTCGCCGTAGTCGTCGAGCTTCGGGCGCTGCCGGAAGTTGCGCACGTCCTCGAGGGCCAGCGGGTGGAAGTGGAAAATGCGGGCGAGGGCGTCGACGTCCTCCTCGCTCGGGTCGTTCAGGTCGAGCCAGAAGAAGCGGTCCTGCTCAAGCTGCTGGCGAATGCTCTGCTCGTCGATCTGCGTGTAACAGGGGACGCGTAGCTCGACCCCGCGCGAGGGATCCTCGGAATCGAGCAGATCCGCCTTGTTGATCGACATCCCCTGCGCGGTGAGGCTACGCGGGGTGGCGGTCGCCTTTGCGGAGTCGCCGGTAGCGCCGGTGGCGAGGAGCGTGGTCGCTGCCCTTACTGCGTCTTAGACGTGAGGACGACGCGAGCGCCGGACGGTTCAGCGAGCGCCACGGCGCCGTTCTCCTGCTGGACAGCAGCGCCGGAGCTTGCGGCGTTGTCGGCGAGCGCCTTCACGGCGTCCGCGGCTCGGGAGCACCAGCTCGAACGAGTCCAGGCCGGCTGAACCGGGCGGGGGTGCGGGGCCGCCGTGGCTCTCCCAGGTGTTCGCGCCGATGTGGTGGTGATAGCCGCCGGCCGACATGAAGAGGGCTCCGGGTAGCTGCGCACGGTCACGTCCATGCCGAGCAGGCGGTGGTAGAAGCTGTCGGCGGGCGCGAGCCCGGCCACCTGCAGGTGCACGTGGCCCATGGTCGTGCCGGGGGGCATGCCGTCATCGGAGTCGTCCGCCAGCCCGGCGATGCCCTGGAGGTCCAGCGGCAGCGTCGCCATCTGGATCTGGCCGTCCACGATCGACCACTCCTCGCGCGGGCGGTCGCGGTAGATCTCGATGCCGTTGTACTCCGGATCGCGCAGGTAGAGGGCCTCGCTCACGAGGTGGTCCGAGGCGCCGGTGAACTGCCAGCCGCCGTTCATCACGCGGCGCAGCGCCCGGGCCAGATCGACCCGGGTCGGCACCAGCAGCGCCAGGTGGAAGAGGCCGGTGCTGCCCGCCGGACGGGGCGGCGCATCCGGGTCGCCGATCAGTTCCACCAGCGAGGGGCCGCCCTCGGGCCCGAGGCGGACCGTGTCGCCATCGCTCTCCAGCTCACCGAGACCGATCACGCGCTCGTAGAAGCTCTTTGCCTGGGCGAGGTCGTTCACGCGCAGGCGGACTGCGCCGACGTGCGTGGCCGGGTCGATCGGCACCGTTACTCCACCGTGCAGGAGCCCGCGCCCGGCGCTTTCGGCAGGCGGCCGAGCAGCTCCGCGAGCAGCTCGACCTCCGACTCCGAGAAGTGATCGAGGAACGTCGGCGTGCACGCCCTCGATATGGGTGCGGCTGGCCTCGCGCAGGCGCTCGAAGCCGAGCGGCGTGAGCTGTGCGTACGAGACCCGCAGGTCCTCGGGGCAGGAGACCCGCTCCACGAGGCCCGTCTCGCTGCAGGCCGTCGATCAGCCGCGTGACGCCCGAGCGCGTGAGCATCGTGCGCTCCGCCAGGGCCGACATGGCCAGCTGGTGGTCAGGCTCCTGCGACAGGAACAGCAGCACCTCGTAGTCGCGAGCGGTCAGGCCGTGGTGCGCCAGCAGGTCGGCGTCGAGTACACGGCGGATGGCTGCGTGGCTGAGGAGATATCCGCGCCACGCCTCGAGGGCGACTCCCTCAAGACCGTTTCTAGCTGTTGTTTTCACTCCTCAAGTTTAGTTGATGAATCAACGTTCTGGGCGGTTTCTGTGCCAACCGGCGCCCCATAGACGAGGTCCCCGTTCCGGGGTATGTTGGAACGATGACGCCCGAGTATCCAAGGATGGATGGGCGCGGGGCAGCACTGGCGATCACGGTCTGAGCCGGCTGGAGGCCACCCTGCGCATCCTCGTCGTATCCAATCTTTATCCCCCGGTCGCGGTCGGCGGCTACGAGCTGCGCTGCGCGGGACTCGTGGACGCGCTGAGCGACCGCCACGAGATCACGGTGCTCACCTCCAGCACAGGGCAGGAGCACGTCGCGCGGGCGGAGCAGGGTGTGCTGCGCACGCTCCCGTTCATTCGCCAGACGAAGGGCGACTCGCTGCGAGCCGCGCGGCTGGCCGTCAGCGCGGTCCGCGCCACAAGGGAGGCGCTCGAGCAGGCCGATCCCGATCTGATCTTCATCTTCAACGGCGCCGGCGTGCCACGCTCGGCGCTCCGCGTGCTCGAGCTCACCGGCGTGCCGGTTGTGTGGAGCGTCGGCGAGCACTGGTTCACGGGCATCTACCGCCACGACCAGTTCACGCGTCACCTCTACGTGGGCGAGCGCGGCCTGCGCGGCGTCTGGGCCAGCGGCATGCGACAGCTCAACCGCCATCACCCCTCGCTGCAGATCGACCTCGACGAGGCGGTGCCGGCGGCCGTGATGTGGAACACCGAGATCATGCGCACGTTCATCCCGGTGCCACCCACCACGCTGCCCGTGCTTGAGCGGGTCATCTATCCGGGCACCCGGCACGAGGAGCTCTACTCGTCCCTCGAGCGCGCGCCCAGCGCGGTGCCGACGATCGCCTTCGTTGGTCGCCTCGAGCCCGAGAAGGGCCCCGACATCGCCGTGCACGCCCTGGCGGGGCTCGAGCGCAAGTACGGGATCGTGGCCCGGCTCGTGATGTGCGGCTCGGTGGAGCCGGCCATGGCGAAATCGATCGAGGCGCTCGCGCGCTCCCTGGGCGTGGCCCGAGGGGTCGAGCTGCGCGGCTTCCTCCCGCCAAGCGATCTCGGCGACGTGCTCTCCTCCGCTCACGTGGTGCTGCTGCCCTACGTCTGGGAGGAGCCGCTCGGCCTGGTGTGCGTGGAGGCCGGCCTGGCGCGAGTGCCCGTGGTGGCCTCCCTCAGCGGCGGCATGCCCGAGATCCTGCGCGACGGCCAGGAGGCGCTGTTCTTCCCCAAGGGCGACGTGGATGCGTGTGTCGATGCCTTGGCCCGCACGCTGCGCGAGCCCGAGGAGGCGGCCCAGCGCGCCGACCGCGCGTACGTGCGCGCCCGGGCGTTCGGCTGGACTGGCTACGTGGACCGCGTCGACGCGTTCCTCATCGAGGCCCGCGAACGACTGCTTGCCGGTGAACCCGACGGCCCCCGGAAGGGGCCTACGCCGCCGCAGCGGCTTCGCGCGCTCCCGCGTGTCAGTCGATAGCGCGTAGTCCGCGGGGTCGAACTCGCTCGTGCGCTGGCGGTAGGGCCAGGTGAAGCCAGGCCAGATCGTGGTGTTCCGGCCCTTGGCGTCGAGGTACCAGCTCACGCAGCCGCCGGAGTTCCAGACCGTGCCCTGAAGCCGCTGCTGGATGCCGTCGTTGTAGGCCACCTGCACCTCCGGCCGCACCTGGAGCGACGCCACGCCGTGCCGCCTCATGAAGCGCAGCGACTGCATCACGTAGGTGATCTGCGCCTCGGTCATGAAGACGACGGAGTTGTGCCCGAGCGCCGTGTTCGGCCCGAGCAGCATGAACAGGTTCGGGAAGCCGCTGACCGTGATGCCCAGGTAGGCCTGCGGGCTGCCCTCCCAGACCTCGTCGAGCAGGCGCCCGTCGGCGCCGCGCACCCGCTGGGCGATCGGCATGTCGGTGACGTGGAAGCCGGTGCCGAACACGATCGCGTCGAGCTCGTGCTCCGTGCCGTCGGCGGTGCGGATCGCCCTTCGGGGTGATCTCGGCGATCGAGTCCGTGACCAGCTCGACGTTCGGCCGCTGCAGGGCGGGGTAGTAGTGATCGGAGATCAGCACGCGCTTGCAGCCCATCCGGTACCTCGGCGTGAGCTTCTCGCGCAGCTCGCCCGGCGGCACCTGCTTGTGCAGGTGGCGCAGGGACACGCGCTCGCTGGGGCCGCCCGCGGCGCGGCTTCATGAAGCCCAGCACGAACAGCTCGCGCGCCCAGTAGATCAGCGCTCGCATCGCCAGCTGGGCGGGCGGGAAGAAGCGGTAGAGGGCGCGCTCCGCGCGGCTCATCGGCGCGATCGCGCTGCGGCACGATCCACGGCGGCGTGCGCTGGAAGAGCGTGCAGCTTGCCCACCTTCGGCTGGATCCGGGGAACGATCTGGATCGAGGAGGCGCCGGTGCCGACCACCGCGACGCGCTTGCCCTCGAGATCGAAGTCGTGATCCCACTGCGCCGAGTGGAAGGCCGCGCCCTCGAAGCTCTCGATGCCCGGGGATGTCCGGCAGCCGGGGCTCGCTGAGCCCGCCGACGCCGGAGACCAGCACGTCGGCCGTGAGCGTGCCCTGCGAGGTCTCGACGTTCCAGACCTGGCGCTCATCGTCCCAGGCCGCCTCCACCAGTTCGTGGCCGAAGCGCATGTGGGGCACGACGCCGTGCTTCTCGGCGACACCGGCGCAGGTAGTCCCAGATCTCGGGCTGGGGCGAGAAGGTGCGGCTCCAGCCGGGGTTCGGCTCGAACGAGTACGAGTAGAGGTGCGAGGGCACGTCGCAGGCGCAGCCGGGGTAGGTGTTGTCGCGCCAGGTGCCGCCGAGGTCGTCGGCGCGCTCCAGCAGCACGAAGTCGTGGATGCCGTCCTGCTTCAGCCGGATGGCCATGCCGATGCCGGAGAAGCCGGTGCCGGCGATGCAGACGCGCACGTGCTGCGGCAGAGATTGGACGGACCCGTTGGTGCTGGACATCGACTCTCCTCGGAAGCTGGACGGTGTACCCCTGCGTTCCCCACTATACAGAGTTGGAAACAGCCGATGTTTGTCACCTTGGCGGCGAACGCGGCTGCCAACTGCAGCCGGCGCAGCCGGCGAACTGCCACTGCCGCGCGGCACGCTGTTCAGTTGCGCGCAGCTGCGCGCAGCGACTCTTTGAGCGAGCGGCTGGTGGCCAGCACGGCCGTCGGCTCGTAGCCGCAGTGGGCCATGCAGTTCTCGCAGCGCGGATCGGCGCCGCGGCCGTACTGGTCCCAGTCCGTCGTCTCGAGCAGCTCCTTGTAGGTCGGCGCGTAGCCGTCGGACATCAGGTAGCAGGGCCGCTGCCAGCCGAACAGCGAGTAGCTCGGGATCCCCCAGGCGGTGCACTGGAAGTCGACCTTGCCCTCGAGGAAGTCGAGGAAGAGCGGCGTGTGGTTGAGGCGCCACTTCTTGCGCCGTGCCGTCGGCGAAGGTCTTCGAGAACAGCTCGCGGGTCTGCTTCACGCCCAGGAAGTGCTCCTGGTCGGGCGCCTTCTCGTAGGCGTAGGCCGGCGAGATCATCATCTCGTCGACCTTGAGCTCGTCGTTGAGGTAGTCGAGCACCTGGCGGACGTCGTCGGGCGAGTCGTGGGTGAAGAAGGTGGTGTTGGTGGTCACCCGGAAGCCGCGCCTCTTGGCCTCCTTGATCGCCTCGACCGCCTTGTCGAACACGCCCTCCGCGGCAGACCGACGCGTCGTGGCGCTCGCGCATGCCGTCCATGTGCACGGCCAAGGAGAAGTACGGCGACGGCTTGAAGTCGTCGAGCTTCTTCCGCATCAGGATCGCGTTGGTGCAGAGGATCACGAACTTCTTGCGCTTCACCAGCTCGGACGCGATCACGTGGATCTCCGGGTGGATCAGCGGCTCGCCGCCCGCGATCGACACCATCGGCGCGCCCGCTCTCCTCGATCGCCGCGACGGCCTGCGTCACCGGCATGCGCTGCTGCAGCGTGGCCTCCGGGTGCTGGATCTTGCCGCAGCCCGCGCACTCGAGGTTGCACTGGAAGAGCGGCTCGAGCTCGACGAGCAGCGGGAACTTCTCCGTGCGGGTCAGGCGCTGCTTCATCAGGTACGTGCCGACGCGCACGGTCTGCCTCAGGGGCACGGCCATGTCAGCCCTCGCCTCCTCGGGAGCGCGATAGCGATTCCATCCAGACTGGACAAGGCCCCAGCCGCCTGTCCGAGAGCACGATACGCCTTAATTCCGCCGCGCACAGTCCCGACGCGCACAGTTCGTCGCGACGGCGTGTCGACCACGGCGCGCAGCGCGGCGAACGGGCGCCCGGCGGCCGCCGACGCCAGCCAGGCCGACTCCATGTCCACGGCGATCGCGCCGCCGGCGGCCAGCTCGCCCCGCTCGGCCCGCGCACGATCTGCTCGACCGACAGCAGCGGGCCCCGGCGTGCCTGTATCCCGGCGCGCTCCAGCGCCCCGGCCACGGCCTCGGCGCCGTCGCAGGCGAACGCGCCGTTCGCGCCCGCAGCTCGTCCGCCACCACCACGGCGCCGGGCTCGAGCTCCGGGTCGAGGGCGCCGCAGAAGCCCAGCACGGCCACCGCGCGGGCGGGCCGGCGGCTGGCCACGAGCGCCGGCCTCGCTGGCCCTGCGGCGGCCGGCGCCGGTGCGCAGCACGCTGGCGCGCGGTGCGCCGCGGCGGGCGGCGCGGCACTCGATACGCAGGGGCGCGAGCACGAGCAGGCCGCGGCTCGCTCATGGCGAGTCTTCCTCGAGCCAGCGGCCGAGCGCCGACACCGGGAAGACCAGCCGGTAGAGGTGGTAGTTGATGGAGAAGTCGCCCGGGAAGCCGGTGCCGGTGAACTGCGGCTCGTCCCAGGTGCCGTCGGAGCGCTGGGTCTCGGCCAGCCAGGCCAGGCCGCGCTGCACGGCCTCGCTGTCGCGGTCCACCCGGCCGCGAGCAGGGCGATCAGCGCCCAGGCGGTCTGCGAGGCGGTGCTGTCCCCGCGGCCGATCCAGGCCGGGTCCACGTAGGAGCGCAGTCCTCGCCCCAGCCGCCGTCGGCGTTCTGGTGGGCGCGCAGCCAGTCGACCGCGCGCCGGACGCGCGGATCGTCCGCCGCCGATGCCCATCGCCTTCAGCGCCGGCAGCACGGCCGCCGGTGCCGTAGACGTAGTTCACGCCCCAGCGGCCGAACCAGGAGCCGTCGGCCTCCTGCTCGCGCGAGCAGCCAGTCGATGCCGCGTGCGGGCGGGCTCGCCCGAGGCCGAGGCCCTCGTGGGCGAGCATCTCGACCACGTGCGCGGTGACGTCCGCGCACGGCGGGTCGATGACCTCGCCGAAGTCGCAGAACGGCAGCTCGGTCGAGCAGCGCGCTGGTGTTGTCGGCGTCGAAGGCGCCCCAGCCGCTGTTCCGAGCTCTGCATGCCGATCAGTCCAGTCGACCCCGCGCCGCACGGCCGCGTCCACGCGCGCGCGGTCGGGATGGTCGACGCGGCGCAGCGCGATCACCACCTCGGCGGTGTCGTCGATGTCGGGGTAGTTGTCGTTCTCGAACTCGAACGCCCAGCCGCCGGGCGCGAGCCGCGGGCGGCGCACGGACCAGTCGCCGGGCACCCGGACCTCCTCGTCGAGCAGCCAGCCGGCGGCGCTGACGAGCGCGGGATCGTCGGCGGGCACGCCGGCGTCGCGCAGCGCGATGACGGCCAGGCAGGTGTCCCAGACCGGCGACTGGCAGGCCTCGAGCCAGCAGTGGTCGTCCTCGTCAGACGGTGAAACGATCGAGCCCCTCCAGGCCGGCCCGCATCACCGGGTGGTCGATCGGGTAGCCGAGCAGGTGCAGGGCGATCAGCGAGTACACCGCAGGGCGGCTGGATGCCGCCCCAGCGAGCCGTCGGCCTCCTGGCGCTCGATGATCCAGCGCTCGGCGCGCTCCAGCGCGAGCCGCCGCACCACGCGCGGGGCGTGCCGGCGGTAGGCGTGGCCCACCCGGTCGAGCAGCTCGAACCAGCCGCGCCAGGTGGTGAGCGGGGCGCGCGGGGGCGCGGCGCGCGCCGCTGTGCAGCTCGTCGAGGCGGAAGGGCAGCGGGCGGGCCGGGCGGTAGGCCGCGACCACCGTGAGCGCCACGACCGTCTGACGGGCCCAGCAGGCGAAGTCGTAGATGTTCAGCGGCACGCTGCTCGGGCAGCAGCATGATCTCGGGCGGGAGCGGCGGCAGGTCGTCCCATGACCAGAGGCCGAACAGCGCCATCCAGATGTGCGTGAACACGCGCGCCTTCTCCACCCCGCCGGCGCCGAGGATGTGCTCGCGGGCGCGCGCCATGTGCTCGGCGTCGGGCGTGTCGCCGCACAGCCGCAGCGCCGCGTAGGACTCCACCGTGGTGGACAGGTCCGCCGTGCCGCCGTAGAAGTTCGACCAGCTGCCGTCCTCGCGCTGCTGGGAGCGGATCCAGTTGGCGCTGAGCCGGCTGCGGCGCTCCTCGCGGATGCCGAGGAACTCGCGCAGCAGCAGGTCCTCGGCGTCCATCGAGACGTTGCTCGACAGCTTGCCTCGCCACCAGCCGCCCGGCTCCTGGAGCCCGAGCAGGTGATCGCGGGCGCGTTCGAGCGCCCCGCGCGCCGCCGACTCGGCGGTGGCGGGCCCGACGCTCGGTGTCAGTCACCGGCCGGCGCCCCCAGCTCGCGCGGCAACCCGAAGCGCACGCTCTCGACGGCCACGGCGCGCTCCTCCACCTCCACCGGCCCGAGGCCGGCGAGCGCGTCCAGCACCCGGCGCACGATGCGCTCGGGAGCGGAGGCGCCTGCCGCGAGGCCGATCGTGCGCACGCCCTCGAGCCACTCGAGCTCGATGCCCTCCTCGTCGTCGATCAGGTAGGCGGGCGTGCCCGCGCGCTCCGAGACCTCCACGAGGCGCTGGGAGTTCGACGAGTTGGTGGAGCCGATCACCAGCACCACGTCCGACACCTGCGCGATGGCGCGCACGGCGTCCTGGCGGTTCTGGGTGGCGTAACAGATGTCGTCGGAGCGCGGCCCGACGAGGTTGGGGAAGCGCCGCTCGAGCGCGTCGACCACCTCACGGGTCTCGTCCACGGCCAGCGTGGTCTGCGTCAGGTACGCGACCCGCTCGGGGTCGTCGACCTCGACCTGCTCGGCCTCCTCCACGCTCGCCACCAGGCGGATCCGGTCGGGCGCGTGGCCGAGGGTGCCCTCCACCTCGTCGTGGCCCGCGTGGCCGACCAGCACGATCGTGTAGCCGGCGTCGGCGAACTGGCGCGCCTCGCGATGGACCTTGGCGACGAGCGGGCAGGTGGCGTCGATCAGCGCCAGCTCGCGGTCGACCGCCTCCTCGCGCACGCTCGGCGCCACGCCGTGCGCGGACAGCACGGTGGTGGCGCCCTGCGGCACCTCCTCGAGCTCCTCCACGAACACCGCCCCGCGCCCCTCGAGGTCCTCCACCACGTGCCGGTTGTGGACGATCTGGCGGCGCACGTAGACGGGCGCCCCGTGCAGCTCGAGCGCGCGCTCCACCACCTCGATGGCGCGCTCCACCCCCGCGCACGACGCGCGCGGCCCGGCGAGCGCCACGTGGCGCGGCGCGATCGTCTCGGCCCAGCGGTCGAGCACCCACGCCGCCTCGGCGAGGGCGCGGTGCGCGCGGGCGCCGCTGGCTGCGGCCACGAGCGGACGGCCGATCTGGTGCTGGCCGCTGCGGACCACGGCGCGCAGCACGGCGAACGGCCGCCCTCCGGCGCCGGAGGCCAGCCAGCCCGAGCCGGTGTCCGCCGCGATCGCGCCCGAGCCGCGCAGGCGGGCGCGCTCGCTGCGCAGGAGCCCCTGCGGCCGCGAGACGATCGGGCCCACGTGCACCGGGATGCCTGCCCGGCGCAGCGCTCCCGCGAGGATGCCCGCGGCGGGGATCTTGACCGTGCCGTGCGGGTAGCGGATCTCACTGGCGAGCACGAGGTCGCCGGCGCGCAGGTCGGGGTCGATCGCCACGCACACGCCCGTGACCGCCACGGCCGAGCCGGGCACGCGCAGGGCGCGCGCGGCCGCGCGGCGCGAGGCGCGAGCGCCCATGCCGCTGTGCACCACGCGGGCGCGATCCGCGCCCCAGCGCGCGACGCGGGCGTTCAGCGGGATCGGGGCCATCACGACCAGGCCCGGATCGAGATCGTCCGTGCGCGCCTCGGCCCTCATGCGACCTCCGCCATCGGCCTGGGGTCGCGCACCGGCTCGCTGAGCGCCGCCACGGCGGCGGCGTGGCCGCTGCGCACGGCGCCCTCCATCGTCGCGGGCCAGCCCGTGTCGGTCCAGGCGCCCGCCAGGAACAGACCATTCATGCGCGTGCGGGGGCCGGGGCGAAGCCGCCCGGCCCCGGGAGCGGCCCGGAACGTGGCGGCGTTCTCGCGCACCACGAAGAAGTCCTCCACGCGCGCGCCGCGCGCCGCCGGCAGCAGGTCGGCCAGCGCGGGCACGAACTCCTCGCGCAGCTCGCCGTTCGTCTTGTCCATCTCGCGCTCGGCGCCAGACAGCGACACGGCCAGGTGCTGGCCGCGCGTCAGGCCCGAGGACTCCGTGCGGTCGAAGACCCACTGCACCGGCGTTCGCACGCCGGCGGCGAAGGGAACGTCGAGCACGCGGCGGTCGTACAGCACGTGCAGGTTCACGATCGGCGAGCTGCCCAGCTCCTCGACCGGCTGGCTGACGGCGCCCTCGGGCAGCAGCCCCGGCGCGCGCACGTGCGGCACGGCCAGCACGGCCACGTCGGCCTCCAGCGTGCCGGCGTCGCTGTCCACCGTCACACCGCCGGCCGCCCCGGGCGCGAGATCGCGGGCGCGGGCGCGGGTGCGCACCTCCACGCCGGCGTCGCGGAGGGCCCGCTCGGCAGCGTCGCCGTGCAGGTGCGAGAGCGGCACGCGCGCGTAGCCAACGTCGCCCGCGTCCGAGCTCGAGAGGAGCCCGGTCTGGAACACCATCGCGGCGAGCGCGAGCGACGCCTCTCCGGCGGGCAGGTTGAGCGTGGGCAGGGCGATCAGGTTCCACAGCGCGTCGACCGCCGCGGGGCTCTCGCCGCGCTGCTCGAGCCAGTCGCCGAAGCTCATATCGTCGAGGGCGCGGTCCTCGAGGTCGAGGCGCGAGAGGGCGAGCGCCACGCGCACGGCGCGCAGCCGCTCGGCAGGTGTCAGGAAGGCGTAGGTGGCCAGCGAGGCCGCGCAGGTGCAGCGGGGCCTTCAGGCCGTTGCGGCTGAGCTCCCCGCGGGTGCCGTCGGGGGCCAGCACCGGGATCGAGAGCCGCTCCTGGAGAACGGTGTCGCCCTCAACGCCGAGGCGGCGCAGGAGCGCCCTGTAGTCCGTGCAGCAGCGCAGGAAGACGTGCTGGCCGTTGTCCACCTCGAGCTCGCCGCGCTCGAACGAGTAGGCGGCCCCGCCGAGCCGTGGGCGCACCTCGAGCAGCGTCACCCTCACGCCGGCGTCTGCCAGGTCGAGGGCCGCCGTGATGCCGGCCAGCCCTCCACCCACCACGATCGCGGTGCGGCGGCTCATGCTGCCGCCTCCACCAGGCTGCGGGCGGCGACCCAGGCCTTCTCCCAGCCCGGCAGGGACACCCGCTCGTGCATGACCAGCTCGGGCGACTCGTCGATCCGCTCGAGCAGGCGCCGGTAGATGCCGGTCATCGCGAGCACGCAGGACGCGCTGCGGGTATCGAGCAACGGCACCAGCCCGAGGCCGCGCTCGAACCACTCCCGCGCGCGAGCTGCCTCGAACGCGATCATCGCCGAGACGCCCTCCTCGGAGCCGTTCGGGAAGCTCTCGCAGCCAAAGCGCACGAGATCCTCGCGCGGCAGGTAGAGGCGCCCGTTCTCGTGGTCCTCGCGGACGTCGCGCAGGATGTTGGTGAGCTGCATCGCGACGCCGAGGTCGTCGGCCAGCTCGGAGGCGTGGCGCGGGTCGGCCGAGCCGAAGATGGCGAGGCAGAGGCGGCCGATCGAGCCCGCCACCCGCCGGCAGTAGACGACCAGCTCGTCGAACGACTCGTAGTCCTCGGGGTTCACGTCCATGCGCACGCCCTCGATCAGGTCGTGGAGCGCGTCCACCGGCAGGCCGAAGCGCGCGACCGAGTCGTCCAGCGCCAGGTTCATCGGCTGGCGAAGCTCTCCGCTCGTCCCCTCGAGCCGCCGCTGGATCCCGTCCAGCGCGGCCAGCTTGCTCTCCGCCGGGAGGTCGCCGTCCCCCACGTCGTCGACCTCGCGCGCGAACGCGTAGACGGCGCACATCGCCCGCCGCTTGGCGGGCGGCAGCAGGCGGATCCCGTAGAAGAAGTTGCCCGCGCGCTGCCGCGTGACGCGCTCGCAATGGCGATATGCGACGGCCAGCTCTTCCACTCAGCTCCTCGCGAGGCGTGCGACGGTGGTCAGAAGCGCCGCTGGCGCGGCGCGGCCGGGACGCCCGCGGCGGCTGGCCCAGCACGTCGAAGCCGGCCTTCTCGATGGCGCCCAGCGCCGCCAGGCCGCCGGAGACGAAGCCCGTGACGGCGAGGCCGGCGCGCCACGGCAGCGTGCGCGCCAGCGGCGCGCCCTCCTGGAGCAGCCCGCGAGCGCGCGTGGCCTCGAAGGCCACCAGCGCGCGGACCGGCTCGGAGGCGGGGCGCCGTCCGAGGTCGGCGTCGCTGCAGCCGAAGCGGCGCATGTCGTCCTGCGGCAGGTAGACCCGCCCACGGGCGAGGTCCTCACCCACGTCCTGGAGGTGCTCGACGAGCTGGAGGCCGGTGCAGATGCGGTCCGCCAGGCGCATGCGCTCGGGGGTGGCGCGGTCGAAGACGTAGAGCACGAGGTGACCCACCGGGTCGGCCGACAGGCGGCAGTAGGCCGCCAGCTCGTCGAAGGTCTGGTAGCGCGATACCTGCTGGTCCTGCCGGTTCGCGGCGATCAGCCGCCGGAACGGGTCCGGCGGGATCGAGTGCGCGAGCACGGTGGGCAGCAGCCGGCGCATCAGCTCGTGCCGGGGATGTCCGGCGTAGAGGGCGTCGAGGTCCTCCTCGAGCCAGTCGAGCAGCGCGTCGCGGTCGCCCCGGGCCTCGTCCCCGAGATCGTCCACCAGCCTGGCGAAGCCGTAGAGGGCGTAGAGGTCGCCACGCAGGGCGGCGGGGAGGGCGCGGCTGGCCACGCGGAAGTTCTCCAGGCCGGCCTTGCGCATCACGGCCTCGGCGTCCGGGATTCCGAGCGGCGGCGCGCCAACACCGCTGCTGCGTCCCTTCGGGCGCCTGCGTGCGAAGGGAGGCAGGGGAGCTGGCCATGCTGGTACTGGACCCTAGCCGTACCGGCAACGTTTGGCCAGACCCCCCATCCGGGTGGATCCCCTGCATATGGCCAGTCGAATTCGACCTCACAAGCTCCCCCACGATCCCTCCGGGCTCCCCAGCAATCGCACGAAAATAGCTAGAAACGGCACGAGGCAGCGGTCACGGCTTACCTACCATGAGCGGATGGCCGTAGCGATCGCATCAGATCTCGGGAAGGACATGGCGGGCGAGCCGCTGCTGCGCGGCGTCTCGTTCAAGGTCGAGCGCCGCGACCGCCTGACGCTCTCCGGTCGCAACGGCTCCGGGAAGACCACGCTGCTGCGCATGCTCGCCGGCGAGACCTCGGTGGACTTCGGCGAGCTCGTCCTGGCGAAGGGCACGCGCATCGCGCTGCACGACCAGCGCCCGCCGCGCGAGCGCGCGCTGTCCCTGCGCGACTACGTGCTCGAGGGCTGCGGCGACCTGCTGGCGCTGGAGCGCGAGCTGGCGGACCTCGAGCAGGCGATGGCGGGCGGCGCCTCGGACGCCGGCACGCTCGACCGCTACGCCGGCGCCCAGGCCAGGCTCGAGCACGCGGGCGGCTACACCTGGCGCGAGCGGGCGATGGCCACGGTGCGCGGGCTGGGCTTCCACGAGGGCGACCTCGACCGCCCGCTCAGCACCTTCTCGGGCGGCGAGCTCACGCGCGGCTCGCTCGCGCGCACGCTCGCCGGCGACCCCGACCTGCTGCTGCTGGACGAGCCCACCAACCACCTCGACATCGCCTCGCTCGAATGGCTGGAGCAGCGGCTCACGTCGGTGGACGCGGCGGTGATCCTCGTCGCCCACGACCGCTGGTTCCTCGAGTCGGTCGGCACCGCGGTGCTGGAGCTCGAGGCGGGGCGCTCGCGCTACTTCCCCGGCCCCTGGCACGCCTGGCGCAAGGAGCAGGCCGCGCGCGAGCTGGCGCTCGGGCGCGCCATCGAGCGCCAGCAGGCGGAGATCGAGCGGCTCGAGCGCTTCGTGACCCGCTTCCGCGCCGGCACCCGCTCGCGCCAGGCGCAGTCGCGCGCCAAGAAGCTCGACAAGATGGAGCGGATCGAGCGCGCGCCGCGCGACGGGCGCGGGCTGGGCTTCGGGTTCGACAAGCCCTCCCGCAGCGGTCGCGTGGTGCTGGAGCTGGAGGGCGCGACCCTGTCCGCCGGCGACAAGCTCCTGCTCGACAAGGCCGAGCTGTGGCTCGAGCGCGGCGAGCACGTGACGCTGGTGGGCCCGAACGGGGCCGGCAAGACCACGCTGATCGAGACGCTGGCGGGGCAGCGGCCACTCGAGCACGGCAAGCTGCGCACGGGTCACAACGTGGAGCTGGGCTACCTCTCGCAGCACGCCGAGGAGGTGGGCCAGCAGGGCACCGTGCTCGAGGCGGCCCAGCGCGCCACCGGGCTCACGCCCGGCAAGGCCCGCGCCCTGCTCGGGCGCTTCCTGTTCTCCGGCGCGGACGCCGAGAAGCCGGTGGCCGGGCTGTCGGGAGGCGAGCGCCGCCGGCTGTCGCTGGCGATCCTCGTCGCAGTCGGGCGCCAACCTGCTGATCCTGGACGAGCCCACGAACCACCTCGACCTCGAGAGCCGCGAGGCGCTGGAGGACGCGCTGCTCGCGTTCGAGGGCTCGCTGATCCTGGTCTCGCACGACCGGGCGCTGCTCGACGCGGTGGGCAGCCGCACCCTCGCCATCGAGGACGGCACCCTGCACAGCCATCAGGGCGGCTGGGCCGACTACGTGCGCGTGCGCGAGGAGAGGAAGGCGGCCGCGGCGGCGAAGACGCGCGGCAAGGCCGCCAGCAACGGCAAGCGGCGCGAGTCGCAGCAGCCCAAGGCCGAGCTGTCCAAGGGCCGCAAGCGCCGCATGGCGGCGGTGGAGGGCGACATCCAGTCGGCGGAGAGCGCGCTGGCCAAGGCTCGAGGACGAGCTGGCGGATCCCTCCGCGTGGTCGACGCCCGAGCGCTCGGCCGACTCGACCCGCCGCCACGAGGACGCGAAGCGGGCCGTCGACGGTCTCTACGAGGAGCTGGCGGGGCTCGAGGGCGGCTGAACGCCGACCACGACCGGCGCCGATGCCGCCGCGGCGGTGAGGCGATCCGGCGGCGAGTCGGCGATGAAGCGGTAGGTGCCCGCGCGCGCGAGGGTGACCGTGGTGGTGAAGGCCCCGTTCGCCGTCGCGATGCGGATCAGGCGCACGCGCTTGAACACGCCGTGCTTCGACTGCTGCTCCTCGATCACGAGGCGCCGTTTGGCCGGCTCCACCGTCCCGGCCAGCGTGACCGCTGATCCCGCCGCCACGCTGGGCGCGCTCGCCTGGAGCGTGAGCGTGGGCACGATCGTCACGCCGATCGGGGTGGACACCACGTGCGGCAGCCCGCCGCCGCCGGCGAACTGGGCCCGCACCACGTCGTTGTGCGCGATCAGCAGCGAGCCGCTGAAGTTGCCGTCGGGCGCCAGCGGGAGGTTGGTGAGGGTGCGCCCGCCCGTCGCCAGCCGGTCCTGGATCTGCACGCTCGCCCCCGGCGGCAGGCTCAGTCCCGCCGGCAGCGCCAGCCTGCCGCTCAGCGTGAGCTGCTGGGGGAACGAGGAGCGTGCCGCTCGGCGTGGCCAGGTTGAGGTGGGCCACCGGCCCCTCGAGGCCCGCCACGAGCTGGCGCAGCCCGGGGAGCTGCCCGTAGAGCGCGCTGCCGGGGCAGGCGGTGGAGTCCACGTCGCGGTGGCCCGAGATGCGGTTCACCGTGACCTGGGCGCCCAGCCGGAAGGGCGTGTCGGGTCCGCCGTTCGAGGTCACCGTGGTCTGCCCCAGGGCCGGAACGCCGTGGAGCGACAGCTTCCACGCGAGCACGTGCGCGAGCGCGTTCACGCCGGCGTCGGAGAGATGCGTGGAGCTGAAGTTGCCGATCGTGGCCACGCCCGTCGACTCCGTGTTGAAGCCGCCGGCCTGGGCGCCGATCACGGGCTCGTCGATGCCGCCCTGGCGGCCCTCGAACACCTGCCCGTACTTGTCGACCAGCATGTTGTAGCCGATGTCGTTCCAGCCGTTCACGTCGCGGTGGAAGAGGCAGATGCCGAGCACGATCGCGGCCGACTGCGAGGCGCGGTAGGAGTTGATCGTGGTGGTGTGGTGGACGAGTGCGAAGTCCACGCGGCCGTAGCCGGCGGTCGCGCGCGGCTTGCAGCGTGAGGCGCCCCAGGCCGCCCGCGGGATGACGTTGAGCGTGCCCCCCTGCGCGGTGGGCATCGGCAGCGAGACCGTGCGCGGAGCGCGGGCGGCGCTCGGCCCCCTCGCGGATCCTCACGAAGCTGAGCCGCAGCCCCGCGAGCGGCCGCGAGGTGCGCAGCTGCACGTAGTCGTAGCCGCCCGCCCAGATCGGCTCGGTGCCCGCGCCGTGGGCCATGGGCTGCTCGCTGGGGTCGAGCCGCGCCCAGCGGCTCCAGCGCCCGCCCGAGCGCCGGGCGCGCAGCCAGACGCTTGCGCTGCCGCTCCTCCACTCCGCCCCGACCATGTCGTAGCGCTGGGGCGCGCGCAGCGCGCGCGTGAGAACGGAGCCCGAAGCGGTCCGCGCGCCGGCCGCCGGCGGGACCCTCATGCCGAATTCGGCCACCCGCGGACCGGCCGCGAAGGCCGGCGACGCGAGCGCCAGGACGGCAGCCGCTATGGCCAGATGCAGGCTCAGCCGCACGTTCTCGACAACACCGGAGAGGACGCGAGTTGCGGAGCTAGGCCGCCGAGGCGGCTTGGCTGAGGTCGCGCTCGGGCTCGATCTCCCAGCGGGCGGCCACGTCGGCGAGCTCGTCGCTGATGCTCCAGCGGTCGGCCCGCGACGCGCCCTCGTGGTCCGGCGAGCCGCCCTTCAGCGCCATGCAGCCCGTGTTGTCCCCGATCGCTCGGATCTCGTCCAGCTCGTCGCCGGAGAGCAGCCGCTCGGCGGGGAGGGCGGCCAGCTCCGCGCGCTTCTCCTCCACCGCGCGGGCGCCGTCGCCGGCCTCCTGGATCAGCGTGGGCGCCACGCACGCCACCGGCTCCTGCGCCAGGTCCCACTGGCAGGCGAGCTGGAGCGGCGTGAGCCCATGGCGGTCGCGCGATGGGCCGCATGCGCTCGAGCCGCTCGCGGCCCGCCTCGACCCAGCCCGCCGGCCGGAAGTTGCGGTGGTCGTGGTCCCGGAAGGCGTGCCCCGGCTCGACGTCGTCCCAGAACAGCCCGCCGTAGTCCACCACGCGCGCGATCAGGCTCACGTCATGCGCGCGCGGCCGCGGGCAGCACGAGCTCGCCCGGCCACGGCTCCATCGGGTTGAGGATGATCATCGCCCAGTCGATCGAGCCGCCGAAGCGCTCGAAGCAGCCGATCAGGTCGAGCGTGAAGCCGTTGGCCGGCCCCGGTGCGACGCCGAGCAGCCGGGTCAGCCCGTCGGCGCGCAGGCGCTCGAGCCCGTCCCAGACGGCCGCGCTCGAGAAGCCGGTGCGATCCGGGTTGTGGAGCAGCAGCAGGTCGAAGGCGTCCACGCCGCAGCGCTCCAGGCTGCGCTCCGTGGCCATGCGCAGGTAGTCGGCGTAGCCGTCCTCGCCACGCAGCGCGGGATCGGTGAAGCGCGGGAAGCCCTTCGCCCCCTCGCGCTCGCCCTCGTAGAAGTCGTGACCCACGGCGCCGACCAGGAAGTACGAGTCGCGCGGCAGGCCGGTCAGCGCCCGCCCCACCATGCGGTCCGCCTCGCCGCTGCCGTAGACGTCGGCGGTCAGGACCGTGTCGATCCCGTCGCCGGGCCGCAGCAGCGACACCAGCCGCTCGTCGTCGAGCGGCTCGCCGAAGTGCATGAAGCGGCCTCCGCTCCAGCTGCCGAGGGCCGTGCGGCCGGGTGCGTCCACGGCCCAGAATCTACCGACGCCGGCGTCTAGCGCTGGAGCCGCGGGCTGAGCAGCCGGTAGGCCTTGAGGCCGAGGCCCAGCCGCTCGCGCCCCTCGGAGAAGTTCGGGTCGAGGCTCGTGAGCTCGCGCACGCGGTCGAGCCGGTAGGCCACCGTGTGGCGATGGGCGTAGATCCCGGCCGCGGTGGCGTTCATGTTGCAGTTGTGGGCCAGGTAGGCCTCGAGCGTGCCCACCAGGTCGGTGCCGTACTGCTCGTCGTAGAGCACGATCGGCGCGACCGTGTCCTCGTAGAAGCGCATCACCTCGTCGGGGTGCGAGGCGAGCGTGCGCACCAGCAGGCGGTAGGTGTCGGAGTCCATCGCCTCGCTGGCGCTCGCCCTCCTCCTGGAGCAGCACGTCGAGCACCAGCTCCGCCTCCTGGATGGCCCGATGGAAGAAGCGCGGCTGCGAGCAGAACGAGGAGAACGCGGCCACCGAGTAGGGCGCGATCGCGTTCGCGATCTCGCGCGTGCCGGCGAGCGCGACCCGCGCCGGGTCGTCGCCGTCCTTCGGCGGGATCAGCACGTAGACGCGCTCGCCGAGCTGCTCCGCGAGCGCCTGCGGCGCGCGGTCGGCGATCAGCGTCATCACGTAGTGCGAGCGATCGCTGGTGATCTCCGCGCAGAGCGCCACGGCGCCACGGCTCAGGTCGCTCCCGACCCGGTAGGCGCGGCGCAGCAGATCCTCGTCGGACAGCTCCGGGTTGCCCCGGATCAGGTCGATCAGCGAGCTGCGCATCGCCTGCTCGGTCTCCTCGCGGACGTCGGCCACCGCCAGCTCCGTGAGGATCGCGATCGCCACCACGTTCAGCACGTCGAGCGCGCGCGGGGGCGCCTCGCCGCCCTGGCCGTCGAGCAGCAGCACGGCACCCATCGGCTCGCCGCCGCTCGTGACCGGGACCTCGGCCACCACCATCTCGGGCACCTCGATCGTCCGCCGGGCGAGTCGGTCGCGAACGTAGCCGCGCAGGCGCGTCGAGGTCGTACGAGCCGCCGGAGATCGCCTCGCCCACGCGCGGCACGATGATCGCCACCGGCGAGCCAGCTCCGTGCGCGCCAGCTCGGCCAGCCGCTCCAGGCCGCCGCCCGAGATCACGGCCCCGACCATGCGCAGGTGCAGCTCGCGGATGAACGCGACCGCGTCGGCTCTCCGCGGCCCCCGCGTCAGCGCCGGGCCCGGGCACGATCCGCTCGGCGCCGGCTTCTTCGGTGGTCATCGCTCGATGGGTCACTCGCAGCCGCGAGCCCTCTGCCAACTCATCAGCCGATTCTGCGAGCCGGGGGCCCGCACGACTTTGGACGCACGTCCAAAGATCCCCGGCCGCAGCTTCGACTTGGGGTCGAGGGCTCAGAAGCGCAGCGTGGTGCCGCGCGGGAGGACCAGCACCGGGCAGCGGGCGGTCTCGAGCACGTACTGCGCCGCGGCCGTGACCGCCACGCCGGCCGGGAGCGGCCAGCGGCTGCGAGCCCACCACCAGGAGATCGACCTCGACGTCCGCCTTCGGGGCCAGCTCGGCCCCCAGGCGCTCGGCGAGCGACGCCGCGGTCTCGTCCGCGCTGCGATCGCCCACCTCGCCGATGGCGCCCACCAGCGCGACCTTGAGGTCCTGGCGCTCGTGCATCCCGGCCGGGGCGATGGCCACCGCCACCGGGCCGCCCTCGAGCATCCGCTGCGCCGACGTGCCGGGCTGGAGGTGGCCCGCCGGGGTCCGGTACTCCGACCCGAAGGCCACCACGTCGGCGCCCTCCTCCACCGCGAGCGCCGACAGGCCCTCCCCGGTCGAGGCGTTCAGCACCACGTGCCGCGGCAGATCCGGATGGCCGAGCGAGTTCGCGCCCTCGGTGAGCAGGGCCTCGGCGTCGGCCTGCGCGAGCGCCTCACGGTCGGCCTGCTGCTCGGAGGAGTGGCGGACGTACGCCAGCTCCAGCGAGGCGCCGGCGTCGGCCAGCAGCCGTCCGAGCGCGAGCGCGTCGCGATCGTTGTCCGTGCCGTCGTAGGAGACGATGACCTTGAGAGCCATGGCGCCCGGCATTCAACTCGGCCGGCGGGCGCCCACTCCATGGCCGCTTGTCCAAACCCGAGCACCTCCGGCTCGACATGTGGGCGAGCGGTGGGCCGCCCGCCCGGCCAACGGGTAGGAGCGCGGGCCCCGCTTTTTGGCCCTGCGTCCATTGGCGCGCAGCGCGCGACCCGCTCGATCCTTCTGGCATGCAACAGAACCCGCGCATAAGGCGTCTCGGGCTGATCCAGGTCAGCCAGCAGGACGAGGGCATCCGCCGCTACCTGCTGGCACGGCTCGACGACGTGAGCCTGGCCACGCCGCCCGGTGCCGGACAAGCTGGCGGAGGTGCACCCGCTGCCCGCGCGTGACGCCCCTGCGGCGCGCGGCGTCCTAGCGCGCGGCCGACGCGGCAAAGCCGGAGCGCCCGCAGCTCTTCTCGGCGGCCCGCACGAACGGGTCGCTCTGGCTGCCGCCCGCCTGGGACTCGCAGAGCCGCGCCGCGGAGTCCCCGCACGCGTGCATCTGGGTGGCGCCCATCACGCCGGGCACCTCGATGTCCACGCAGCCGGCGCTGGCGGTGCTGGACCGGGTGAGCGCGAACGCGAGGATCGCGGCGGTGGCCAGCACGAGCACGAGGGCGACGATCACGACGCTCCGCCGCTCGCGCGCGCTGCCCGCCATCAGCGGGGTGTGCTGGCGCTCCCAGTGGCCTTCCAGCGGCATGGGGCGATTTTAAGGTCGCCCCGGAGCCCGGCCCTATACCGCGAGTACAAGGTTCGCGGCGGCAGTTTGGACCGGCGTCCATATTGGCGGCAGGGCCCCGCGAGCAAGATCACGAGTACTGAGCCGCCCGCCCAGCGAAGCCGCCTTGGCGAGCGGAGGCGGCCGACGAAATCCAAGGAGGCACCCGCTACATGCTGCATCTCATACTCGCGGCCGCGCCCACGTGGTCGTCCTATCCGAAATGGTTGAGCCCCGGCGACAACGCCTGGCAGATGACCGCGGCCACCTTGGTGGGGCTCATGAGCATCCCGGGCCTGGTCGTGCTCTACGGCGGCGTGATGCAGAAGCGCTGGTCGGTGAACTCGATGATGCTCGCGTTCGTCGCCTTCGCGCTCGTGCTCGTGATCTGGGCGCTCTACGCGTTCAAGATGGGCTTCGGGGAGCCGATGCACATCTTCGGCGCGAAGGGCGGCAGCTTCTTCGCGAACATGTGGGGCAAGCCGGGGTCGATCCTCAGCTCGGTCGGCGAGCAGGGGCAGGCCGTGATCCCATCGATCACGACGGGACCGGCGTTCGCGTTCCCGACCTCGACGCTCGCGTACTTCCAGATCGTGTTCGCGGCCATCACGCCGATCCTGATGCTCGGCTCGGTCCTGGGCCGCATCAACTTCAAGGCGTGGATCCCGTTCGTGATCCTGTGGTCGAGTCTCATCTACACCGTCAACGCGTTCCTGATCTGGGGCGGCGGCTACTTCTCCCAGCACGGCGCGGTGGACTTCTCGGGTGGTTACGTGATCCATCTCGCCGCGGGTGTGTCGGGCTTCGTGGCGGCGGCGGTGATCGGTCCGCGCCTCCAGCGCGACCGTGAGGTCGACGCGCCGAACAACCTGGCGATGGTCGCGGTGGGAGCCGGTCTCCTGTGGCTCGGTTGGAACGGCTTCAACGGCGGCGACCCCTACTCGGCGGGCGCCGACTCCGCGGCCGCCATCCTGAACACGAACCTCGCCTGCGCCGCGGCGTTCCTCGGCTGGGTGGCCTGGGACTACATCACCGGTCGCAAGCCGAGCCTCATCGGCAGCGTGAACGGCATGATCACCGGCCTCGTGGCGATCACCCCGGGCGCCGGCTTCGTGAACGGCTGGGGCGCTCTCGCGATCGGCCTCATCGGCACCACGATCGTGTACTTCGCCCTGAACTACGTCAGCCGCCTCAATCCATTCCGGAAGGTCGACGACACGCTGGGCGTGGTCTACACGCACGGCTTCGCGGGGCTGGCCGGCGGATTGCTCGTGGGCATCTTCGCGGACCCGAAGATGATCCTGGCGTTCGGCACCGGCGGCGGCGCGTCGGACATCTTCGCCAAGGGCCTGATCCACGGCGACGGCGGCCACCTGCTGAAGGAGCAGATCTTCGCCGGGGCCTGGGTGATCGTGTTCTCCGCGATCGGCACGTTCGTCCTGCTCAAGCTCGTCGGCATCTTCGTGCCGCTGCGCATGAGCGAGAAGGACATGGAGACGGGCGACCTGGCGGTGCACGGTCACGAGGTCTACCCCTCGGACGTGCCCTCGCTCAGCTACCCGTCCGGGGTCGCGGCCACTCCCGCGGCGCCGGCGACCACCGGGGGCGCGGCCCCCGCGCCGAGCGGCTGAGAGCCGCCGCCACAGATCGATCGGCCGGAGGAGCCCCCGTTCGCGGGGGCTCCTCGCCGTAAAGTTGACAAACTCAGACGCCATGAGCGAACCAAACGATCACGTCGCCCGACCTGCCCGACGATCGCGCCTGGTCGCGCGAGTTCCATCGCGACGCGATCGCCCAGAAGGGCGCCGACAACAAGTGCGAGGCCTGCAACCACGACGAGTGGGTCGTCAGCCAGAACCAGTTCCTGCTCCAGGCGCTCCAGCCCACCGGCGCGATCGTGCCGGGCGAGGGCGTGGAGGTGGCGGTGGCCGTTCTGCAACCACTGCGGGCTGATCCGCATGCACGCGACCACGATCCTCGTGAGCGACCGCGACTACCCCGAGGTGTAGCCGGCGGCCACCGCCTGCAGCAGCTCGAGCATCACGCCGGCCGCCGGCGAGACGCCCGCGCTGCGTGAGGTGGCCGCCACCACGCGGCGCATCGGCGCCCGCGGCGAGAGTCCCCTCACCGTGATGTCGTCGCGGACGCTCGTGAGGGCCAGCTCGGGGATCAGCGCCACCCCCACGCCCGCGGCCACCAGGCCCTGCACCGTCTGGTAGTCGTCGCTCTCGAACGACACGATCGGCTCGAAGCCGGCCGTGTGGCAGAGGCGGACCACGTGGCGGGCGCAGGCGCTCGAGGCCGACGTCTGCACCCAGGCCTCCTCCTGGAGGTCCTCGAGCCTGAGCTTGCTCTTGCCCGCGAGCGGATGGCCGCCCGGGAGCGCGACGTGCATCGGATCCTCGAGCAACTCCACGCTGCGCAGGCCGGGGCCGAGCGACTCGCCGACGTCGCGGAACTCGAACAGCAGCGCGAGGTCGAACTCCCCCGCCCGCAGGCGCGGCACGATCTCCTCGGGCTCACCCTCCGCCAGCGTCAGCTCGACCTCGGGATGCGCCGTCCTGAAGTTGGCGATCGCGAGCGGCATGAGCGTGTTGCCGGCGGTCGGGAAGGAGGCCATCCGCAAGAGGCCGCCGCGCACCCCGAGGATCGATGCGAGCTCGGCCTCGGCCGCCTCGATGCGCGACAGGATCGCGTCCGCGTGGACGACCAGCGTCGGCGCCGGCGGCGGTGGGGCGCACGCCCCTGCGATCGCGCTCGATCAGCTTCGCGCCGGTCTCGGCCTCGAGCGTGGCGACGGCCTGCGAGACCGCCGACTGCGTGTAGCTGAGCGAGTCGGCCGCCGCCGAGAAGGAGCCGCGCGCGGCCACCTCCCGGAGCACCCTCAGACGCTGCACGTTCAGCATAAGCAGTGGTGATTCTAACTATCAGGAACTTCATTGGCAGTGATATTGCGGGAATGCGATTCTCGCCGCAGAACCAGCGGACTTGCCGATACCAAGCATCGATAGGAGCAAAGTCATGCCCGCGAAGGTGATCGTTTCCTACGACGACACGCCGAACGACCAGGACGCCGTCGCTCTCGGCCGCCGCCTCCGCGAGGCGGGCGCCACCGTCTCGCTCGCCTATGTGCGACATTCGCGCGCGGCCGACCGGCGACGAGGAGCAGCGCGAGGAGCGCGACGCTCGTGAGCTGCTGTACCACGGCGCGAGCCTGCTCGGAGACCTCGACGCCCAGCGCCACGTGGTGCTGAACGCGTCCACCGCCGAGGGCCTGTGGGCGCTTGCCGAGCAGGAGGGCGCCGACATCGTGGTGTTCGGCTCCGACTACCACACGGCGCCGGGATCGATCTCCATGCTCCCGTCGGCCAAGCGACTTCTGGACGGCGGCCCGGCCGCGATCGCGATCGCCCCAGCGGGCTTCCGCGACCGCGACCAGGGCATCGTCACGATCGGCGTGATCCCCAGCAGCGACGACACGAGCGCCCAGGACACGGCGCGTGCACTCGCCGCTCGCTGGGGCGCCATCGTCTCGAGCGACGAGGGCCACGTCGATCTGCTCGTGATCGGCTCCCGCGCCGAGGCTCAGCACGGCCACGTGCTGCTCACCGCGCTCGCCGAGTACGCGATCGACACGGCCGGCTCCCCGGTGCTCGCCGTGCCGCGCGGCGTCGCTCTGCCGTTCGCAGAGCCGGCGACCGTCACCGCTTAGCGCCACCAGCCACCGGGCGCCTGGTGCCTAAGCTGTGGTCAACGGCTCCAGGCACTGCGCACTCCTGTCAGTGCCCCACCAACGCCATCGCCGCGGCGTTGTAGCGCTCCCCCACCACCGCCGGTAGCTCCGCATCTATGCGCGCCAGGTCGTCGGCTGTGAGTTTCACGTCGGCCGCCGCCGCGTTCTCCTCCAGGTAGCTGCGGCGCTTCGTGCCGGGGATCGCCACGATGTCGTCGCCCTGGGCCAGCACCCAGGCCAGCGCGAGCTGGCCAGGCGTGATGCCCTTCCCGGCCGCGATCTCCTTCAGCTTCTCGAGGATCGCCAGGTTGGCCTCGAACGCACCGCCCATGAAGCGCGGGCTGTGTCGCCGGGAATCGCCTTCGCCAATTTCGTCCTGCGAGGAGAAGCGACCCGAGAGGAAGCCCCGCCCGAGCGGCGAGTAGGACACGAAGCCGATGCCCAGTTCGCGGCAGGTCGGCAGGACCTCGGCCTCGGGGTCGCGCGTCCAGATCGAGTACTCGGTCTGCACCGCGGCGATCGGATGTTCGGCGTGCGCCCGGCGGATCGTCTCGGGGGCGGCCTCGCTGAAGCCGATGTGCAGGATCTTGCCCTCCTGCACCAGCTCGGCGAGCGCGCCCACCGTCTCCTCGATCGGCGTGTTCGGGTCGATGCGGTGCTGGTAGTAGAGGTCCACGTAATCGGTGCCGAGGCGCTTCAGCGAGCCCTCGATCGAGCGCCGCACGTTCGCGGGCGAGCCGTCGATCACACAGTGCATCGGGTTGTCCTCTGTCGGCCTCAGCAGGTTCCCGAACTTGGTGGCGATGATCACCTCGTCGCGGCGGCCGGCGATCGCGCGGCCGATCAGCTCCTCGTTCTTGTACGGGCCGTACAGCTCGGCGGTATCGAGGAGGTTGACCCCGATCTCGATCGCGCGGTGAATCGTCGCGATCGACTCCTCGTCGTCGGCGCTCCCGTAGAAGATCGACATGCCCATGCAGCCGAGGCCCATCGCGGGGACGGTCAGTTGTCCAAGCTTCCGCTGCTCCATGATTTGGCTCACTCCTTCGGGGTTCTGACTGTGGCCGGGCACGATACGGCCTGTGGCGCGCTCTCGGGTCAAGAAGCCGGGGCGGCGGCGCCCTCCCCGCGGCGCCGGTGGTCTTTTGCCACCATGTGCACCCGGCGCAGTGCGTGCTGCTCGATCCGGCGCGACTCATCGGCGGAACCGGATGAGCGAGCCGATGGTCAAGGCCGAGTCGGTCCACAAGCGCTTCGGCCGGCTCGAGGTGCTGAAGGGCGTCTCGCTCGAGGTGCAGCCCGGCGAGGTCATGTGCATGCTCGGGCCCGTCCGGCTCCGGCAAGTCGACCTTCCTGCGCTGCATCAACCACCTCGAGAAGATCAACGCCGGGCGGCTGTGGGTCGACGGCAAGCTCGTCGGCTACCGCGCAGCAGCGGCGACAAGCTGCTACGAGCTGCGCGAGTCGCGAGGTCGCGCGGGCGCGCGCCGGAGATCGGCATGGTGTTCCAGCGCTTCAACCTGTTCCCGCACATGACGGCGCTCGAGAACGTGATCGAGGCGCCGATCCTGGTGAAGCGGCGTGGACGAAGGCCACGGCCGAGGCGGAGGCCAGGCAGCTGCTCGAGCGCGTCGGCCTGAGCGACAAGGTCGACACCTACCCGGCGCCAGCTCTCCGGCGGGCAGCAGCAGCGCGTCGCGATCGCCCGGGCGCTGGCCATGGAGCCGAAGCTGATGCTCTTCGACGAGCCCACCTCGGCGCTCGACCCCGAGCTGGTCGGCGAGGTGCTCGACGTCATGCGCCAGCTCGCCGGCGACGGCATGACGATGATCGTGGTGACCCACGAGATGGGCTTCGCCCGCGAGGTCGGCGACACGCTCGTGTTCATGGACGACGGCGTGATCGTGGAGACGGGGGCGCCGAAGGAAGTCTTCAGCGAATCCCCGCAATGCGCGGACGCGGGAGTTTCTTTCGAAGGTGTTGTGAACGGCGGTGTCGCGGTGTCGGGTGTGGGGCTTCTTCCCGACACCGCGACCCGACACCCGAGATCCCTCAGTGCCCCAGCGCCGCCATCCCTGCCGCGTCGTACCGCTCCCCAACCACGGCCGGCAACTCGGCATCGATCCGCGCCAGGTCCTCGCTTGTGAGCTTCACGTCGGCGCGCTGCCGCGTTCTCCTCGAGGTAGGTGCGGCGCTTCGTGCCCGGGATCGGCACGATGTCGTCGCCCTGGGCCAGCACCCAGGCGAGCGCGAGCTGGCTGGGGGTGATGTCCTTCTCGGCGGCGATCTCCTTGACCTTGTCGAGGATCGCCAGGTTGGCCTCGAACGCCTCGCCGGTGAAGCGCGGGTTGTTGCGTGCGGAAGTCGCCCGTCCTCGATGTCGTCGGGCGGACGAGAAGCGGCCCGAGAGGAAGCCGCGGCCCGAGCGGCGAGTAGGGCACGAAGCCGATGCCGAGCTCGCGGCAGGTGGGCAGCACCTCGGCCTCGGGGTCGCGCGTCCAGATCGAGTACTCGGTCTGCACCGCGGCGATCGGGTGCACGGCGTGCGCGCGCCGGATCGTCTCGGGCGCTGCCTCGCTCAGGCCGATGTGCAGGACCTTGCCCTCCTGCACCAGCTCGGCGAGCGCGCCCACGGTCTCCTCGATCGGCGTGTTCGGGTCGATGCGGTGCTGGTAGTAGAGGTCCACGTGGTCGGTGTCGAGGCGCTTCAGCGAGCCCTCGATCGAGCGGCGCACGTTCGCGGGCGAGCCGTCGATCACGCGGGCCATCGGGTTCTCGTCGGTCGGCGCCGGCCGGTTGCCGAACTTGGTGGCGATGATCACCTCGTCGCGGCGGCCGGCGATCGCGCGGCCGATCAGCTCCTCGTTCTTGTACGGGCCGTAGATCTCGGCGGTGTCGAGGAAATTCACGCCGAGCTCGATCGCGCGATGAATGGTCGCGATCGACTCGTCCTCGTCGGTGCTGCCGTAGAAGGCCGACATGCCCATGCAGCCGAGGCCCATCGCGGGGACGGTCAGTTGTCCAAGCTTGCGCTGTTCCATGATTTGGCTCAATCCTTCGGGGTTCTGACTGTGGCCGGTCACGATAGGACCTGGAGCGCGCTCTAAGTCAAGAGGCCGGGGGTGGCCGCCGTTATCGTGCGGGCCAGAGATGGGAACTCGCGAACAGGGCCTCGTCGAGCTCTCCGGCACGGGGCTGACGCCGGAGGACGTGGTGGCCGTGGCGCGCCGGGACGCCCGCGTTGAGCTTGGCGAGGAGGCCAGGCGGACGATGCAGGAGAGCGCCGACCTCGTGGCGCAGCTCGCGGGCTCGCCCGAGCCCGCTTACGGCGTGTCGACCGGGTTCGGGTCGCTGGCAGCGGTCGCGATTCCGGCGGAGCGCCGGGCCGAGCTCCAGCGCGCCCTGGTGCGCTCGCACGCGGCCGGTATGGGACCGCCGGTGGAGCGCGAGGTGGTACGGGCCATGATCCTGTTGCGGGCGCGGACGCTCGCGATGGGCCGCTCGGGCGCCCGCCCGCTGGTGGCGGACACGATGCTCGGCGTTGCTCAACGCGGGGCTGACCCCGCTGGTGCCCGAGCACGGCTCGCTGGGGGCAAGCGGGGACCTGGCGCCGCTCGCCCACTGCGCGCTGGTGCTGATCGGCGAGGGCTCGCTGCTGGGCGACGACGGCGCGCCGCTGCCCGCGGCCGGCGCGCTGAGCCGGGCGGGCATCGAGCCGATCGAGCTGGGCGCCAAGGAGGGGCTCGCGCTGATCAACGGCACCGACGGCATGCTCGGGATGCTGCTGCTGGCGATGAACGACCTCGCGCTGCTGCTGCGCGTGGCGGACGTGACCGCCGCGATGTCGGTGGAGGCGCTGCTCGGCACCGACCGCGCCTACGCCGAGGACCTGATCGCGCTGCGCCCGCAGCCGGGCCAGGCCGCCAGCGCCGCGAACCTGCGGCGGCTGCTGGCCGGCTCGGAGATCGTGGCCAGCCACCGCCACGGGGACCCGCGCGTGCAGGACGCCTACTCGCTGCGCTGCGCGCCGCAGGTGGCCGGCGCCGCGCGCGACACGCTGGCCCACGCCGAGCGGGTGGCTGCCGCTGAGCTGGTGTCGGCGATCGACAACCCGATGGTGATGCCCGACGGCCGCGTGGAGTCGTGCGGCAACTTCCACGGCGAGCCGGTGGCTTTCGCCTGCGACTTCCTGGCGATCGCCGCGGCGGAGCTGGGCGCGATCGCCGAGCGGCGGACCGACCGCCTGCTCGACGCGTCCCGCTCGCACGGGCTGCCGCCCGTTCCTCGACCGGCGACGCGGGCGTGAACTCCGGCCTGATGATCGGCCACTACACGCAGGCGGCGATGGTGGCCGAGAACCGGCGCCTGGCCGCGCCCGCCAGCGTGGACTCGCTGCCCACGAGCGCGATGCAGGAGGACCACGTGTCGATGGGCTGGGGCGCCGCGCGCAAGCTGCGCGCCGCGCTCGGCAACCTCGGGCGGATCCTGGCGGTGGAGCTGGTGGCGGCCGCGCACGGCCTCGACCTGCGCGCGCCGCTCGAGCCCGGGCCCGGCACGAGGGCAGCGCTGGACGCCGTGCGCACGCGCGTGGCCGGCCCGGGTCCCGACCGCTGGCTGGCGCCCGACCTCGCGGCCGCCGAGCAGCTGGTGGTGTCGGGGGAGCTGGTGCGCGCGGTGGAATCGGGCATCGGGGAGCTGGCATGAGGGAGGTGCGCGCCCCGCGCGGCAGCGAGCTGTCCTGCCGCGGCTGGCCGCAGGAGGCCGCCATGCGGATGCTGATGAACAACCTCGACCCGGAGGTGGCGGAGAACCCGGCCGAGCTGGTCGTCTACGGCGGCACCGGCAAGGCGGCGCGCTCCTGGGAGGCCTTCGACGCGATCGTCCGCACGCTGCGCACCCTGGAGGGCGACGAGACGCTGCTCGTCCAGTCCGGCAAGCCCGTGGGCGTGTTCCGCACGCACGAGTGGGCGCCGCGGGTGCTGATCGCGAACTCGAACCTGGTGCCGGACTGGGCCACCTGGGACGAGTTCCGGCGGCTCGAGCAGCTCGGCCTGACGATGTACGGGCAGATGACCGCCGGCTCCTGGATCTACATCGGAACCCAGGGCATCGTGCAGGGCACCTACGAGTGCTTCGCCGAGATCGCGCGGCGCCGCTACGACGGCTCGCTGGCCGGGACGATCACGCTGACCGGCGGCCTCGGCGGCATGGGCGGCGCCCAGCCGCTGGCGGTGACGATGAACGGCGGCGTGGCCCTCTGCGTGGAGGTGGACCCGGAGCGCATCCGGCGCCGCCTGGAGACGCGCTACCTCGACGAGCAGGCCGGCTCGCTCGAGGACGCGGTGGAGCGCTGCCGCGCCGCGAAGTCCGAGCGCCGCCCGCTGTCGGTGGGGCTCGAGGCGAACGCGGCCGACGCGATCCCCGCGCTGCTGCGAGATGGGCTTCGAGGCCGACATCGTCACCGACCAGACGAGCGCCCACGACCCGCTCCAGGGCTACGTGCCGAACCTGATGACGCTGGAGGAGGCGCTCGAGCTGCGGGCCCGCGATCCCGACGGCTACGTGGAGCGCGCCCGCCGCGCCGCCGCCGCCCACTGCGCGGCGATGGTGGGCTTCCTCGACCGCGGCGCCGAGGTGTTCGACTACGGCAACAGCCTGCGGATCGAGGCGCAGCTCGGCGGCTTCGAGCGCGCCTTCGCCTATCCGGGCTTCGTGCCCGCCTACATCCGCCCGCTGTTCGCCGAGGGCAAGGGCCCGTTCCGCTGGGCGGCGCTGTCGGGCGATCCGGCGGACATCGCCGCCACCGACCGCGCCGTGCTCGACGAGTTCCCGGACGACGAGGGCCTGGCGCGCTGGATCCGCCACGCCGGCGAGAGGATCGCCTTCCAGGGGCTGCCCGCGCGCATCTGCTGGCTGGGCTACGGCGAGCGCGCGCGCCTCGGGCTGCGCTTCAACGAGATGGTGCGCAGCGGCGAGCTGTCGGCGCCGATCGTGATCGGGCGCGACCACCTCGACTCCGGCTCGGTCGCCTCCCCCTACCGCGAGACCGAGGACATGCGCGACGGCTCCGACGCGATCGCCGACTGGCCGCTGCTGAACGCGCTGGTGAACACGGCCTCCGGGGCCACCTGGGTGAGCATCCACCACGGCGGCGGCGTGGGCATCGGCCGCTCGATCCACGCGGGCATGGTGTGCGTGGCCGACGGCACCGAGCTGGCCGCCCAGAAGCTCGAGCGCGTGCTCACCTCCGACCCGGGCACCGGCGTGATGCGCCACGCCGACGCCGGCTACGAGGATGCGCTGGCCGTGGCGGCGGAGCGGGGCGTGCGGATACCGATGACGGAGGGGGACGCGTGACGAGCTACTGGTGCGAGCTGGCATGGCTGGGGGCCGAGCGCGCGGAGCCGGGCCTGCTGCTGGAGGTGGCCGACGGGCGCATCGAGTCGATGACGCGCGGGGTCGGCACGCCGCCGGCCGAGGCGGAGCGCCTCGCCGGTCTCACGATCCCGGGCTTCGCGAACGCCCACTCGCACGCCTTCCAGCGCGCGCTGCGCGGCCGCACCCACGGCGGCCAGGGCTCGTTCTGGACCTGGCGCGAGCAGATGTACGCGGCCGCGGCCAGGATCGAGCCGGAGGAGTACCTCGAGCTGGCCCGCGCCACCTTCGCGGAGATGGCGCTGGCCGGCATCACGCTGGTGGGCGAGTTCCACTACCTCCACCGCGGGCCGGGCGGCGCTCCCTACATCGACGCCAACGCGATGGGCAGCGCCGTGATCGAGGCCGCGGCGCAGGCCGGCATCCGCATCACGCTGCTCGACGCCTGCTACCTGCACGGCGGCATCGGCAAGCAGCCCGACGAGGGCCAGCTGCGCTTCACCGACCGCGACGCGGACGCCTGGGTCGAAGCGCGTCGAGCTCGCTGGAGGCGAGCGAGCGGGCGCGCATCGGCGCGGCGATCCACAGCGTGCGGGCCGTGGACCCGGACTCGGCGCGCATCGTGGCCGCCTGGGCGGCCGAGCGCTCGCTGCCGCTGCACGCGCACCTGTCGGAGCAGCCCGCCGAGAACGAGGAGTGCTTCGCCGCCTACGGCGCCACGCCCACCCAGATCCTGTCGGAGGCCGGCGCGCTGTCCGAGCGCTTCACCGCCGTGCACGCGACGCACGTGAGCGACGGCGACGTGGCCCTGCTCGGCGGCGCGGGCGCCATCGTGCTGCCTCTGCCCGACCACCGAGCGCGACCTGGCGGACGGCATCGGCCCGGCGCGCCGGCTGCGCGAGGCGGGCGCGCGGCTCGCGCTCGGCAGCGACTCGCAGGCGGTGATCGACCCGCTCGAGGAGGCGCGCGCGGTGGAGCTGGACGAGCGCCTGGCGAGCGGCGTGCGCGGTCAGCACAAGCCGCCCGACCTGCTCGCGCGCGGCGACCGAGGGCGGCTACCTGAGCCTCGGCTGGCCCGAGGGCGGCCGCATCGAGGAGGGCGCGCTGGCCGACCTCACCACGATCTCGCTCGACGGCGTGCGCCTGGCCGGCACGCCGGCACGGCACGCGCTCGAGTCGGTGGTGTTCGCGGGCGGCGCCGGGGACGTGCGGCACGTGATGGTCGGAGGCGAGTGGGTGGTGCGCGACGGCGCGCACGTGCGCATCGACGTGGCGGCCGCGCTGGCCGCCGCCCTGCCCGATGAGCACGCTCGTCATCGACGACATCGGGCTGCTCGTGACGAACGACCCGGAGCTGGGCGAGGGTCCGCTCGGGCTCGTGCGCGACGCCGCGCTGGTGTTCGACGGCGAGCGCGTGGCGGCGATCGAGCGCGGCGGGCGCCGCGGCCGACGAGCGCATCGACGCCGCCGGGCGCTGCGTGATCCCCGGCTTCGTGGACAGCCACACGCACCTCGTGTTCGCGGGCGACCGCTCCGAGGAGTTCGTGGCTCGCATGGCCGGCGCGCCGTACGCCGCGGGCGGCATCCAGGTGACCACCGACGCCACGCGCGCCGCCTCGTCCGACGAGCTCCTGGCGCTCGCGCGCGCCCGCCGCGACGAGGCGCTGCGCGCGGGCATCACGCACCAGGAGATCAAGTCGGGCTACGGCCTCGACACGGACAGCGAGGCGCGGCTGTGCGAGGTCGCCGGCCGGCTGACCGACGACGTGACCTTCCTCGGCGCCCACCTGGTGCCGGCCGAGTACGAGGGCCGCGCCGACGACTACGTCGAGCTCGTCTGCGGCGAGATGCTCGAGCGCCTGCGCGCCGCACGCGCGCTGGATCGACGTGTTCTGCGAGGAGGGCGCGTTCGACGCCGACCAGTCGCGGGCCGTGCTGAGCGCGGGCCGCGACGCGGGCCTCGGCCTGCGCGTGCACGCGAACCAGCTCGGCGAGGGCCCGGGCGTGCAGCTGGCGGTGGAGATGGGCGCGGCATCGGCCGACCACTGCACGTACCTCGTCGGACGCGGACGTGGAGGCGCTCGCCGGCAGCGACACCGTGGCCACGTTCCTGCCGGCCACCGACTTCTCCACGCGCCAGCCCTACCCCGACGCGCGGCGGGTGATCGACGCGGGCGCCGCGGTGGCGATCGCCACCAACACGCAACCCCGGCTCGAGCTACACCACCTCGATGAGCTTCTGCATCGCGCTCGCGGTGCGCGACCTGCGCATGACCGCCGACGAGGCGCTCCAGGCCGCCACGCTCGGCGGCGCGCGGGCGCTGCGGCGCGATGACATCGGCCGCCTGGCCCCGGGCGCGCGCGCCGACGCCGTGCTGCTCGACGCCCCCTCCCACGCCCACCTGGTCTACCGGCCCGGCGTGCCGCTGATCGCCGCGACGATCGCCGCCGGGCGCGTGGCGTGGGCTACCCTGGCGGCGTGAATCGCGACCGCTTCCCGGGCCTGGCCGACGGCTGGGCGCGCTTCGACGCCCCCGCCGGCGCGCAGCCCGTGGACTCCGTGATCGAGGCGATGGCGGACTTCATGCGCTCCGGGACGATGGCCAACCAGCACGGCCTGTTCGCGGCCGGCGAGCGGATCGACGAGCTGATGACCGAGGCGCGGGCCGCGGCCGGCAGGTTCGTGGGCGGGGAGCCCCGCGGCGTGGTGTTCGGGCCGAGCATGACCACGCTCACGCTCGCCTTCAGCGCCGCCGTGGGCCGCACGCTCGGGCCGGGCGACGAGATCGTCTGCACGCGGCTCGACCACGACGGCAACGTCCGCCCCTGGACGATCGCCGCCGAGCGCGCCGGCGCGACCGTGCGCTTCGCCGAGCCGGAACCCGGCACGCTGGAGCTGCCCGTCGCGGCCGTGGAGGCCGTGCTGAGCGAGCGCACGCGCTGGGTGGCCGTGACCGCCGCCAGCAACGCGATCGGCGTCGTGCCCGAGCTCGAGGCGATCGTGGCGGCGGCCCACGAGGCGGGGGCGCGCGCGTACGTGGACGCTGTGCACGCCGCCCCGCACCGGAAGCTCGACGCCGCCGCGCTCGGCTGCGACGCGATCGTCTGCTCGGCCTACAAGTGGTTCGGCCCGCACCAGTCGATCCTGTGGGCGCGACCGGAGCTGCTCGAGGAGCTGCGGCCCGACAAGCTGAAGCCGTCCCCCGACGTGGTGCCCGAGCGCTGGGAGACCGGCACGCCGGCGTTCGAGAGCCTCGCGGGCCTGATCGCGGCCGCGCGCTACCTGGAGGAGACCGGCTTCGACGCGATCCGCGCGCACGAGGAGGCGCTGTTCGCGCGCATGGTCGAGGGCCTGTCGGCGATCGACGGCCTGACGCTCCACGGCGCCCCGCGCGACCGCGTGCCCACGCTCATGCTGTCCGTGGAAGGCCGCGCGCCGCAGGACGTGGCACGCGACCTCGCGCGCGACCAGGTGGCCGTCTGGCACGGCAACAACTACGCGCTCGAGCTCTCCACGCTGCTGGGCCTCGAGCCGGACGGCGGCATCCGCGCCGGCGTCGTGCACTACAACGACGACGAGGACGTGGACCGGCTGCTGGCCGCGCTCGAGCGCGCGGCCGGCTGATCAGCCCCGGCGGGCGCTCCCGTCCTCGAGGCGCTCGCGCACCTCGTCGCCAGAGCTCCTCGTAGGCCAGGGCCGCGCGGCTGCGGGGAGCGAACTCCGCCACGGCGGTGCGCTGCGCGCCCATGCGCTCCACGTCGGCCGCCGCGGGGATGGCGGCTCGCAGCACGCCGCGATGCTTCTCCCAGAGGCCGTCCATCACCTCGCGGTGCATGCGCTTGCGGCGGTCGAACATCGAGAAGAAGGCCAGCAGGCTCGGCCTCGCGGCGCCGTTCTGCCGCACGACCCGCGCGCAGCTGCTCGAACGTGCGCGACGACAGCGTCGCCGGGATCAGCGGCACGAGCAGCGCGTCGGCCGCCTCGAACACGCTCTCCGACACCAGCGAGATGCTCGGCGGGCAGTCGAGGAAGACGTAGTCGTACTCGCCGGCGAGCGGCGCGAGCACCTTGCGACAGCCGCTGCGTCGGGCTTCTTGGTGGCGTCGAGCGCGAGGTCCATGTGGCGGTAGGAGAAGTCGGCCGGCAGCAGGTCGAGCCGGTCGTGGTCGGTGCCCTTGATCAGCCCCTCCACCTCGCTCTTGCCGCGCACCAGCTTGCGGCCGCCGCCCTTCACCTTCGGCTTGACGCGGAACAGGTAGGTGCTCGCGCCCTGCGGATCGAGGTCCCAGAGCAGCACGTGCGCGTTCTCGCGGGCGGCGAGGTAGGCGAGGTTCACGGCGGCGGAGGTCTTCCCCACCCCGCCCTTGATGTTGTAGGTGGCGAGGACGCGGGTCACCCGAACGTCTCCTCCACGAGCTCGCGCTGGCGCTGCGACGGCGAACGCGTCGAAGCGCTCGGCGAAGCGCGCGCGGGCCTCGGCCCGGTCCTGCTCGAGCCGATCCACGAGCAGGCCCATCGCCATCAGCGCGGCGGCGCCGCGCTCGCGCGAGCCGACCGACTCGCGGTAGGTGTGCAGCATCGCGGCCTGCACCTCGGCGTCCTGGAAGCGGCCGAGCGTGTCCTGGAGCGCCTTCAGCGTCTTCACCATCGGGCGCACCACCTCGGGCGGGTACAGGCTGGCGAAGAACTCGAGCAGGTAGCGCAGCTCCTTGCCCTGCTTGCGCAGCTCGTGAAGCGCCTCCGGCGGAGCCGACTCGTCGATCGCGCGGCCCCGCTTGACCATGCGCCGGTAGACCTTGCCGATGCGGTCGGCGGCCAGCTCGCCGATCGGCGCCGCGGGCGTCGGGCCGCTCGTCCTCGGGCGACTCGACCAGGCCCTCCACGAGCATGGCCCAGTCGGCGAGGAGGCGGGTGGCCTTCTCCGAGCGCAGCGCGCGCGCCATCCGCCGCTGCGCGCGCCGGCGCTCCTCGGCCAGCAGCGCCTCGAGCGGATCGAGGTCGCGCGCCACGTTCGGGGAAGCGCGGCGCGGAAGCGGTCGAAGTCGAGCAGGTAGACGTCGAGGTCGCGCGTGGGGCCCGTGACCGCCTGCAGCCAGCGAAAGCCGTCGCGGAAGTGCTCGAGCGACTCCCGCTCGAACACGCCCTTCAGCTCGCGCTGGAGCGCGCGCGTGCGGCGCACGGCCACGCGCAGGTCGTGGAGGAACTCGCTGTCGGTGTCGGCGAGCGTGCCGGGCAGGTTGGCCTCGATCGCCAGCACGAGCTTGCCGAGCACCTGAACGGCGGCGGCGTCCGCGCGCTGGTCGGGCCGCAGCGGGATGTCGAGCCGCCCGGGCACGCCGCCCGGCACGCCGCCGGCGACGGCCACCGCCTCGTCGTGCAGCGGCGCGGGCGCGGGGTCAGCCCGACGTCGGACTCGAGCTTCTGCCGCATCCGCTCCGCGGCCTTCTCGTAGCCGCGCACGGGCACGACGTGCACGCGCGTGCGCAGCTGCTTGTGCGAGCGCGCCGGCCCCTGCGCGGTGGACGACTCCAGCACCAGCCGCACGACCGTCTTCGAGTCGCCGTTCAGCACCCGCAGGGTGAGCAGCTGGCTGCGCGTGCGCGCGATCGGGGTGAGCGCCCGCATCTCCACGATCGGGCTCACCAGATCCCGCAGGCGACCCTCGGGGAGGTCCGCCGCGAACAGGCGCGCGGGCGACTCCTCGAACGGCGCCGCGGCGCGCTCGCCGTAGGCGTCGGCGCTCGACGAGCGCGAGCCGCCCGTCGGCGTGCAGCAGCGCGAGCCCGGCCTCGTGGAGGCGGCCGTCGAAGGTGTCGTAGAAGGTGCGCTGAACCCGCGCGCGCCTGTCGTCCTCCAGCATGCCGAGGTGCGCGGCGAGTGCCTCCTTCGCCGCACCGACCCGGAGTCCATCCGGTAGCAGGTACTGGGCGCCACTCACGGAGACTTCAGTGTGCCACGCGGACGCGCGTCTGAGTTAGTCCAGCAGCTCGACGAGCAGGGTCGACATGCCGAACCGCTTGGCGGCCAGGCCCGCGCCGGTGAGGGGGTTGTAGTACTCGCGAAAGCCATCGCGCTCCACCGCTTCCGCCAGCGAGCCCACGATCCGCTCCGCATCCTCCTCGTATCCGAGTTCACGCAGGGGTGGTACGAGAAACCAGGCGGTGGTCATCCAGGCGGGCCCCCGCCGCAACGAAAGCGGTCGAAGCCCGGCTTGAAGCTGCGCTCCTCGAGCGCCACCGAGGGGATGCCGGTGTGCACGCGGTAGCGGCGCGGATCGAGCAGGTGCTCCTCCACCAGGCGCCTGCGGACGTCCTCCGGCAGGTCGGCCAGCGCGAGGGGAGCGAGCAACGCCCAGGTGTTGATGGTACGTCCGTCCGGGCCCGCGAGGTCGAAGAAGAGGCCCCGCCGGTCGTCCCAGCAGCGCTCGAGCAGGGCGCGCTCCACCTGCTCGGCCAGGGCCGCGTAGAGGTCCGCGCTCGGCTCGTCCCCGATCAGCCGTGCCGGCGCCCGCAGCGGTGATTGGCAACTGGTGACTGGTGACTGGTCCCGTGGACAAAGGTCCAGTCACTAGTCACTAGTCACCAGTCACCCTGGGTCAAGCGTCCGCGCCGTCTCCGACCTCGCCACCTCGCGCTGATCCGGATTCGTCCCCAGCAGCCGGTCGCCAACGGTGTTCGTGATCCCGTGCCAGTAGTGCTCGTTCTTGAAGTGGTGGAGGCGGTGGGTGCGCCAGATCGAGCGGTAGTAGCGGGTGTGCGGCCGGTAGGCGGTGTGGATCAGGAAGTGCGTCCACTCGTAGAGGCCGACCAGCACGAAGCCGGTAAGCACCGCGGTGAGGAGCGCGCCCCACGGCACCGGGCCGGGCAGCAGCGCGGTGACGACGGCCGCCAGCGCGGGGATCGCCGGCACGGCCAGGAACAGCAGCGCCGCCGCCTCGAGCGGCGCGAGCAGGATCAGCCCGAGGTCGTTGGGCGCCTCGTGGTGCTCGCGGTGCGCCTGCGCGCTGGCGAGGTCGACCCGCCGCCCGCGCAGCACGAACGGCCGCGCGTGCAGGAGATAGACGTGGATCGCCCACTCGCCGAACGGGTAGATCACGAGCATCGCGGCCACGGCCACGCCGTCGCGCCAGCTGAAGTCGCCCACCAGCGCGCGCACGATCGCCAGCCCGACGATCGCCGACGCGATCACCCACGGCGACTGCTTGTGGCGGAACTCGCGCCAGGCGTGACCCAGCGTCTTCACCTCGCGCCCGTAGCGGGCCTGCACCGGAGCGCCGCTGACGATCGAGTCCGCCATCGCTGCCCCAAAGCTTAGGTCTGACCCGCCTCCTATCGTGCAGATCACGATGCGGCCGGCCCTTCTGTTCGCCTGCGCGCTCGCCCTCGCCGCCTGCGGCGGCGGGCACTCGAGCCCATCGCCCACCTCGCCGGCGACCGTGACCACCACCGTCGGCCGCCGCGCCCACGGCACCGGCGCAGCGCGACCACGCCGTCGCTTCCGCCCACCTGCGCGCCGTCCCAGCTCACGCTGAAGCTGGTCTCGAGCGAGGGTGCCGCCGGCCATCTTCAGGCGCTGTTCGCGTTCACGAACAGCTCGAGCTCGGTGTGCCGGCTGTTCGGCTACCCGGGCGCCCAGATGGTGTCGAGCGGCGGCGACACGCTGAAGACGATCGTGATCCGCGGCGGCAACTTCTTCCCGGACAGCTCGAGGAAGCCGACCACGGTGGTGCTGCAGCCGGGCCAGGCGGCCCGCTTCTCGTTCGGCTGGTCCGACAACAACGAGACCGGCGGCTCGCCCGCGAGCTGCCCGCAGGCGGCTCGCCTCGAGGTCACGCCGCCGAACGACTTCAGCACGCTGGTGGTGTCGCTGACGGACGTGACCTTCGCGCCCTGCGACGGCAAGATCACCGCCAGCCCGGTCTTCCGCTAGGACGCCGTCGGCGGCGGGGGTAGGCTCCGCCGCATGGAGTGGCCACTGCTCGCGGGGGTCCCGGATGAGGACGTCCAGGCCGTGCTGGGCATCGCGCGGCGGCGCAGGTTCGAGCGCGGCGAGGTGGTCTTCCACCAGGACGATCCGGCGGACACGCTGCACCTGATCTCGAAGGGCCGCTTCGTGGTGCGGATCACCACCTCGCTCGGCGACACCGCGATCTTCTCGGTGCTCGGACCCGGCGAGATGTTCGGCGAGCTGGCGCTGCTCGGCGACAGCGACGCCCGCCGCAGCGCCACCGTGGCCGCGCTCGACGCCGGGGAGACGCGCTCGGTGCACCGGATCGACTTCGAGCGCCTGCGCTCGCGCAACCCGCAGACGAGCCAGGTGCTGATCGCGATCCTGTCCTCGCAGGTGCGGCGGCTCTCCGGGCACCTCGTGGAGGCGCTGTACGTGTCGGCGGACAAGCGCGTGCTGCGCCGGCTGGTGGAGATGGCCGCGATCTTCGCGAACGGACAGGCGCAGAACGGCACGCTGGTGCCGCTCACCCAGGAGGACCTCGCCGAGCCTCGCCGGCACCTCGCGCGCCACCGTGAACCGCGTGCTGCGCGAGGAGGAGGCCCGCGGCACCCTCAAGCTGGGCCGCGGCCGCACCACCGTGCTCGACGCGGACGAGCTGGCGCGCCGCGGCCGCTAGCTAGCGCGAGCGCGTGCGGTAGCTCTCGCCGGCGTGCAGCGTGATCCGCTTGCGGTGATCGCGCACGCGCACGATGCCCCGGCGCACCGTGATCCGCGTGCCGTCGCAGAGCGAGGTGGTCAGCCATTCGGTGCCGATCGCGCCCGCGGAGACCGAGCCCGTGGCGGTCTTCCAGTTGCCGCCGTTCTCGGACACCCAGAGGCGCCGTTGCGGCTGCTTCTTCTTCGGCTTCTTCTTTTTCTTCTTCGTGTCCGCGAACGCGCGGGGCGCCGACCGAGGCCTTGGACGCCTTGGTGCAGCCGGTGAGCGGCGGCAGCTGGAACTGCGCCGTCGGCGCGAAGCCGGCGTTCTGGGTCATGGTGAAGGGACCGGAGAAGAGCTGCGCCGTCTGCTGCGAACCCGCGCGAGTCGCGCGCCACCGTGATGGCGATCTGGCCCTTGCTGGCATCCACCTGCGAGCCCACCGGCACGAGGTCCTCCTCCTGGAGCGGCAGGAACCCGGGCATGCCGCTGGGCTTCACGGTGACGCCGGAAGCCGTGGGCGCGACGGCGATCGAGTGGCCCACCACGGCGGGAGGCACCGCGCCGACGTCGCTCACGCGGCGCACGGTGGCGTTCGCCGTGTCGGCCACCAGGAAGCCGCCGTTCGGGTCGGCCGTGATCGCTCCCGGGATCGTTCAGCTCGGCGCCCTTGGCCAGGCCGCCGTTGCCGGCGTTGCCCGGCGGCGGAGCCGGCCACGGTGAAGATCGCGCCGAGCGGGGTGATGCGGCGAATCCGGTTGTTGCGGAGTCCGCGACCAGGTAGCCGCCGTGGGCGAGCGCGACGATGCTCGTGGGCGCGTCGAGCCGCGCGCCCTGCGCCGGGTCGCCGTCGCCGCCGAAGCCGAGACCGGCGCCCGCCACGGTGCTGATGATCCCGTTCGGCGCGATGCGGCGGATGCGGTTGTTGCCGGTGTCGGCGATCAGGATCGAGCCGTCGCTGGCCACCGTGATGTCGCGCGGCTGGTTGAGCTGCGCCGCGGTGGCGGGGCCGCCGTCGCCGCTGAAGCCGCGGGTGGTGCCCGCGATCGTGCTGATGATCCCGTTCGGCGCGACCCTGCGGATGCGGTCGTTGCCGGTGTCGGCGATCAGCACCGAGCCGTCGGCCAGCAGGGCGGTGTCGCTCGGCAGCGACAGCCGGGCCGCGGTGGCGGGGCCGCCGTCGCCCGCCAGGCCCTGGTCGGTGCCCGCGAAGGTGGTGATGATCCCGTCGGCCCCCACGCGGCGGATCTCGTGGTTGCGCGTGTCCGCGATCAGGTACGCGCCCCCGCCCAGTGAGGTCACGCCCTCGGGGTGGTCGAGGCCGGCGTCGATCGCGGGGCCGCCGTCGCCGAACGAGCCCGGGTCGGAGCCCGCCACGGTGAGGATGTTGCCGTTCGGCATCACCTGCCGGATGCGGTTGTTGTTGAAGTCCGCGATCAGGTAGCTGTTCGTCGCCACGAAGGCGACGTCGCTCGGGGCATCGAGCTTGGCCTGGTTGGCCGGGCCGCCGTCGCCCGCGAAGCCCGCGGTGGTGCCGGCGACGCCGGAGATGGTGCCGTCCGTCGCACGCCCGAGCGCCGACGGGGCCGCGACGGCCAGCGTGGCGGCCACGACTGCGATTGCGGCGGAGATGCGGCGGCGCGTTGTCATCTGGACCTTGGCATCTGATCAACCCTCTGGCGCGACATTAGCTGCGCTACGGGGTGCGCTCATTCGCGCGCGCGACGCTGGCTGTGTAACCGCCTTGACGGTCGGATCGCGCATTACGCTTGCGGCCTGTGCGCGCACGGCGTCACCGACAGCGGGCCCTGCTGCTGGTGGCGGTCGGTCTGGTGGCGGCGGGCCTGGGGATCGCCGGTTACGCGACGAGCGTGCTGCGGCGGCCGGAGCTCGCGAGCGTGGACGCGCGCTTCTCGGTGCGCGGGAAGCAGCGGCCACCGGCGGACGTGGTGGTGGTCGGGCTCGACGCCAGGTCGCTGCAGAAGCTGGGGAACGGCCACGCGCCCATCCCGCGCCGCTACCACGCCCAGGTGATCGACACGCTGCGGCGCGACGGCGCCCGCGTGATCGCCTACGACTTCCAGTTCGAGAACGAGACCGACCCGACCGACGACAACGCGCTGTTCGAGGCGATCGGCCGCGCGAACGGGGTGGTGCTCGCGACGGCGACGGTGGGACCCAACGGGACCACCCCGATCCTGGGTGGCGACGCGAACCTGCGCCGCGTCCACGCCGTCGCGGCGAGCATCAACTTCCCGAAGTCCGCCGCGCGCGGCGGCGTGTTCCGGCGCCTGCCCTACTCCGACCGGGGCCTGCGCACGCTGGCGGTGGTGGCGGCCGAACGGGCCATGGGTCACCCGGTCGACCGCTCGCAGTTCTCAGGCGACGGCGCCTGGATCGACTTCGCGGGCCCGGCCGGGACGGTGAAGACCGTCCCCCTCGCCGACGTGGTGGCCGGGAAGGTCCCGGCCGGGGTGTTCCGCGGCAAGGTGGTGGTGGTCGGGCCGACCGACCCGATCCTCCAGGACGTCCACGCCACCTCCGCCGGCGAAGGCATGCCCGGCCCGGAGATCCACGCCAACGGCATCGCCACGATCCTGCGCGGCTTTCCGCTGCGGGACTCCGCCGGATGGCTGTCGGTGCTGATGATCGTCCTGGCCGGGATCGCCACTCCCGCCGGCTGCCCTGCGCCTGAACGGGCTGCGCTGGCTGCCGGTGCCGCTCGCGGTCGCGCTGGCCATCCCCGTTGCCGCCCAGCTGGCCTTCAACGGCGGGCACGATCCTGCCGGTGATCGCGCCGGGCCTCGCGCTGGTCCTGAGCTTCCTGGGCACGCTGGCCGTCGCCTACTGGACCGACATGCGCGAGCGCCGCCGGCTGCGGGCCAGCTTCGCCCGCTTCGTGCCGCCCCAGGTCGTGGACGAGGTGGTGGCGCAGGCCGACGACGACCTGCGCCTCGGCGGCAAGCGCCTCGAGAGCACGGTGATGTTCTGCGACCTGCGCGGCTTCACCAGCGTGGCGGAGCACCTCTCCGCGGAGCAGGTGATCGAGCTCCTCAACCGCTACCTCACCGAGATGAGCGACGCCATCCTCGAGCACGGCGGCACCGTCGTCTCGTACATGGGCGACGGGATCATGGCGGTGTTCGGCGCCCCGCTCCCCCAGGACGATCACGCCGATCGCGCCGTGGCGGCCGCGCGCGAGATGCTCGACGTGCGGCTTGGGCGCTTCAACGACTGGGCGCGAGAGGCCGGGATCGCCGAGCCCTTCCGCATGGGCGTGGGCCTGAACAGCGGGCCGGTGATGTCGGGCAACGTGGGATCGACCAGGCGGCTCGAGTACACCGCCGTCGGCGACACCACCAACACCGCCTCCCGCCTCCAGGCGATGACCAAGGAGAGCGGCAACGCGGTGCTGATCGCCGACGCGACGAAGGCCGCCATGCGCGACGGCGGCCCGAGCCTGGCCTACGTGGGAGAGCTCGAGGTGCGCGGCCGCGCGGCGAGGCTGAAGGCCTGGACGCTGGCGAACGCGAGCGGGGCCGGCGATGTCGCCGGCCCCGCTGGCACTTCAACCTCTCCTCCTGACGCTTAGCGCTTGATCGTCAGGCGGGCGCTGCTGGTACCGGAGTTGCCAGCGGCGTCCTTGGCCGTGGCGGTCGCCTTGGTGCTCAGCTTGTGGAGCTGCTTCACCAGGCGCTGGTTCTTGCGCGAGAGGTGGATCTTCACCGTCGTGCTCTGGCCACCGCCGAGCTGGAACGCCGCGCCGCCGAGGCTGCTGCCGCGAGCGTGGCGGAGCAGCGAGGTCAGCGCGAGCCGGCCGGTGCAGGAGCGCTCGCCGGCCGGGCAGGCGATCCGCATGGACACGATGCCCTTGCGGCTCATCTTCACCGAGTGACGGGAGATGCTCATGAGCGGCGCCTTGGTGTCGGCCGGGGGAGCGGCCAGCACCTGCACCGGGTGAGCGACGATGTCCTGCAGGCCGTTGTCATCGGTCACGCGCAGACGCACGTTGACCGTGCCGACGGTCGTGTACTTCATCGTCGTCTTGGGGTTGGCGTGGGTGTCGGTCTCGAACGTTCCGTTGCCGTCGAGGTCCCATGCGTAGTCGGCGACCTTGCTGTCGTCGCTGGACTGCGAGCCGTCGAACTTCACGGTCTCGTTGATCACGGCGGGGCTCGGAGCGAAGGTGAACGCTGCCGACGGGGCGCGCGTCACGGTCTCCCTGAGCGATGTCGTGGCGGTGGTGCCGTGCGAGTCGGTCACGCGCAGCCTGATCGTGCGCTCGCCGAGCGACTGGTAGGCCTGCGTGGTGCTCGGGGTGGTGGTGTGGGTCTCGTAGGTACCGTCACCGTCGAGGTCCCAGTCGTACTTGGTCACGCCACCGTCGCCGGTCGAACCGGCCGCGCTGTAGGTGACCTGCTGGCCCGGCAGAGCCAGGGCCGGCGACGCGGCCAGCACGGCGCGCGGCGCGTTGTAGACCATCAGGTTGTGAGCGATCGGTGTCGGTCAGCGCCGCTGTTGTCGGCGTCGACGATCTTGAGGCCGATCGCGTAGGTGCCGGCGATCGGGTACTTCTTGTAGACGACGGGGTTCGACGTGTGCGGTCTCGTAGCTGCCGTTGCCGTCGAGGTCCCACTCGTAGTCCATCGACCCGCTCGGGGCTGAACGAGGTCGAGGCGTCGAACTTCACGCCGCGGATCAGGGCGGACGGCACCGCGGCGGCCTTGACCGGCTGGATCACGCCGGTCCCGCCGATGTTGCCGATGTCGAGGACGCCGCCGTTGACGACGACCGGGTTGGGGGTGATCGTGAACTTCGCGATCGGTTCGGGATGGGGAGGGATGTTGTTGCCGCCGTTGCCGTTGTTCGGATCGACCGGCTTGAGGGCCATCGCGGAATGTGCGAAAGCCATGAGGCCGACCACCGCCACAACGAGAGCGATGGCCATCGAGAGGAACCTGCGAGTGCTTGAGATGAGGAGCGAGGTGGTCACTTTGGGACTCCTTTGTCGTGGTTGAAAACCTCGATCCCAATGCTGAATTCCAGCCGCCCGCCCCACGATCACGCGCGCGGCACAAGGACTGTCAAGCTCGTGACACTTCCGCCGCCCGGCCGATCAACTTGCGGGCACAAGCGCCATCGGATATGGCTTGGCGATGCGGACGAAAGGCGTCGCGACCCGATCGGCTGCTCAGCGCGTTCCGTGCGCGTTCTGCTGCTGTTCGGGTTGTGCTCGCTCGCGCTGGCGGGTCCGGCGCGCGCCGCGAGCATCACGGAGTACCCCTTGTTCGCGTCGGGTAGCGGAGCCGCTGGGAATCGCCGCGGGCCCCGACGGGAACGTCTGGTTCGCCGAGTTCGGCGGCAGTCGCGTGGGCGGATCACGCCCGCCGGGAGGATCGACGACTGGTCGACGGGCTCCGGGATCAGCGCGAACAGCGGGCCGCACGGGATCGTGGCGGGGCCCGACGGGAACCTCTGGTTCACCGAGAACAGACCGGCGGCCGCATCGGGCAGATCACGCCGGCGACGAAAAGGCAACCGAATTCTCGAACTCCCTGAACGCCAACAGCGCCCCGGCGGGATCACCGCTGGACCGGACGGGAATCTCTGGTTCACCGAGGAAGCCGCAATCGGCCGGATCCGCCCCACCGGGGAGGTGACCGGGGTGTTCGGGGCCGGCGGCTTGCCCACCGCGATCGCGGCCGGGCCGGACGGGAACCTCTGGTTCACCGAGCAGGCCGCCGCGATCGGGAGGATCACGGTGAACAGGGTGGTGGACGGGTTCACGGCCGGGATCACGGCCGGCACCAAGTCCGAACGGCATCGTCGCCGGGCCGGACGGGAACCTCTGGTTCACCGAGACCACCACCGACAAGATCGGCCGCATCACACCCACCGGGGTGGTCACGGAGTTCTCGAACGGGATCACGGCCAACAGCCTCCCGTTCGGGATCACCGTCGGACCGGACGGCAACCTCTGGTTCACCGAGCTGGCCGGCAGGATCGGGCGCATCACCCCCGCGGGAGTGGTCACGGAGTATTCGAACGGGATAACCGCCGGCAGCCAGCCCGAGGGGATCACCACGGGGCCCGACGGGAACATCTGGTTCACCGAGTACGCGGGCAACCGGATCGGCCGCCTGAGGCTCGATCCGACGGCGGTCACGGGCGCCGCCAGCTCGATCGGCACGGCGGCCGCCACGCTGAACGGCACGGTCAACCGTTCGGCTCGGCCACGAGCTACACGTTCCAGTACGGCCTCACGGCCGCCTACAGCGACAACACCGTCCCGAAGACCGTGCCCGCCGACGAGCGGCCCGACCGCGGTGGCGGCCGACGTGGGTGGGCTCGACCGGAACACGCTCTACCACTACCGGCTGGTGGCCAGCAGCGTGGCGGGCACGAGCTTCGGCGCCGATCGCACCTTCACCACCACCGGCTCGGGCGCGATCGGCGGCAGCGGCGTGGGAAGCGGCGGATCCACGTCCTCGGACAACAGCGGCCCCGCCGTGCGCGTCCTGAGTCGCAAGCTGAGCTCGACGCGCAGCGGGCGCGTGCGGCTCTCGCTCGGCTGCCCGCTGACCGAGACGCTCGGCTGCAGCGGCACGGCCACGCTCGACACGACCGTGAAGCTCTCCGCCCACGGCCACTCCGTCGCGCGCCTCGGCGCGGGGCAGGTTCCGCATCGGCGGCGGCCAGACGCGCACGATCACGATCAAGCTCTCGAGCCGCGCCCGCCGGCTCCTGCGCCAGCACCACAAGCTGGCCACGAAGGTGCTGATCAGCGCCGTGGACAGCGCGGACAACCACAGGGCCACCAGCAGGCGCCTGACCCTGCGCTAGGCATCGAGGACCACCGCGCCGAGCGCGTGCAGTAAAGTCGCTGGACCTGGCCATGGCGAGCGACGAGCCGCACGAAGGCAGGCGAGGGCGCGTGGACCGCGAGCGCCTCCTGCGGACGCTGACGTTCTGGCTGCGGCCGGAGTTCATCCTCCGCGTCCTCAACCGCTTTCAGAAGATTGCGGGCTTCGACCGCTCGATCGCCCTGGCCTCCGGCGCTCTCACCGCCATGATCCCGCTGGCGATCTTCGCCAGCTCCATCTCGTCGCACCTCGGCGGCAAGGAGCACGGCCGAGCGCATCATCGACCGCTACGACCTGACCGGAGGCGGCGCCGAGGCGGTCAAGGACATCTTCTCGCCGCCCTCGGGCTCGAGCACGAGCCTCGGCATCACCGGGTTCCTCTTCCTCCTGATCGCGGTCCTGAGCTTCTCCCGCGCCGTGCAGCGGCTGTTCGAGCAGACCTGGGAGCTCGACCCGCTGAGCGTCCGCAACACGTTCAATGGGCTGCTCTGGATCGGCGGGCTCTCGCTGTACCTCGCCGTCAGCGGCGTCCTCCATGCCGCGTCCTGGGGCGCAGCCAGCCTCGAACTCACGGCCACGCTGGTCGACATCCCGGTGTCGGTGGCCTTCCTGCTCTGGAGCGGCTGGGTGCTCAGCGCCAAGCGGATCGCGCCCCGCGCGCTCCTCCCGTTCGCCCTCATCGGCGCGGGCCTGCTCGCCGTGTACTCGGTCGGCGCGAGGTCTACGTCCCCCACCTCTTCAGCACGTACGCCACCCGCTACGGCGTGATCGGCGCGGTCTTCGCCATGATCTCGGCGCTCTTCTGCGTCATGGTCGTGACCGTTGGATCGGCGGCGGCCGGCCGCGAGGTCCACGACGAGCTCGACCGCATCCGCCGCGGCGAACGACCCGCCGAGGACGAGGTCCGCCGCCAATGGGACGAGATCACCGCCCAGGCGCGCTCGCGCTGGGACACGCTGCGGCTACAGATCGAGGAGCGCCGGCACCGGCGCAACCAGGACTGAGCGCGCTCAGAGGTAGGCGCGCAGGTGCTCGGCCGTGGCCGCGTCGGCGGGAAAGAACGCCTCGATCGCGAGCTCCGCGACGGTGATGTCCACGGCCGTGCCGAACGTGGTGATGGTGCTGAAGAAGGACAGCTCGCGGTCGCCGGCGATCATCCGCAGCGACACGACGATCTCGTCCGCAAGCCCGCGGCTCGCCTGGCGCAGCGGCGGCGCCGGGTAGCCGCTCAGCTCCTTGTGCAGGGTGGCCAGCGCCGGGTTCCCGGTCACCGCCATCTGCCGCTCGAGCCGCGCGAGGAGGTGCTCGCGCCACTCGGCCAGGTTGAGGATGCGCGGGGCCATGCCCTCGGGATGGAGCGTCACGCGCAGGGCGTTCACCGGCGGCTCCAGCAGGTGCGGCGCCACGCCCTCGGTGAGCAGCGCCACGCCGCGGTTGCCCGCGAGCAGCTCCCACTGCTGGTCCACCACGGCCGCCGGGTAGGGCTCGTGCCCGCGCAGCACCAGCTCGATCGCCTCGCGCACCGGCTGCATCTCCGGGTCGTCGAGCGTGCGCTGCCCGTAGACGGGCGCGTAGCCGGCCGCCAGCAGCATCTGGTTGCGCTCGCGCAGCGGCACCTCGAGCTGCTCGGCGAGGTGCAGCACCATGTCCGAGCTGGGCCGCGCGCGGCCCGTCTCGAGGAAGCTCAGATGCCGCGCGGACACGCCCGCGTCGAGCGCCAGGTCGAGCTGGCTGAGTCGGCGCCGCCGGCGCCAGTCGCGCAGCAGTGCGCCCAC
>CAVSNA010000004.1:0-32194 GCA_963729205.1 uncultured Thermoleophilaceae bacterium | reverse complement strand
TGGTCGAGGGCGCTGAGATCGCGAGCAAGCAGCTCGCCTAGCGCGTCAGCCCGTCAGGGCACGTTGCCGATCACGCGGGCGGGCACGCCGCCGACGATGACGAGCGCCGGCACGTCGTCGGTGACCACGGCCCCTGCCGCGACCACCGCCGACTCGCCGATCCTGCACGGGCCCAGCACGATCGCCCCGCTGGCCACCCACGCGCCCTCCTCGATCACGATGTCGCGCCCCTCCCGGGGGACCGCCATCTGACGTGCCTGGCCGCGCTGGGCGATGTCGTGCGTGCCCGTGAGCACCTTCACGCCGAAGCCGAAGAACGCGTCCTTGCCCACGGCGATGCTGCCCGACTCGGTGTTGAACAGCGCGTCGTTCACCCGAGCCGTGCGGTGGATGCTGAGCCGGGAGGGGTCGCCGAACACGCGGTGCTCCTCGAGCCCGACGGTGAGCGCCGGACGCGGCGAAGGTGGCGTGAGCCTCGGGCGAGTTCGCGAGCCAGGCCCAGAGGCGGCGGCGAAGCGGTGCCGTGAGGTGGTGGCGGAGCGCCATCAGCGAGGCGTTGCGGCTCGGTCGCGCATCGTCTCGAAGTCTTGTGTCCGGCCCGGACCAGCGCCACTCCGCGGCTCAGGTCTCGAGAAGCGCCAGCGGCCTGACCGGCGCTCCCGTGGCGCCGACCAGCGGCAGCGGGTTGCGCGCCAGCGTGGACTCGCTGGCCTCGAGGTCGAGCAGGTCGCCGAGAGGCATCGTCTCAGGATCGTTGGTCCCGGAGTCCACCAGCGTGGTGGTCTGGACGGGCCGCACGGTGAGCCCGCGGCCCGCCGACCGCTGCCGAAGGCGATCATCTCCCGCCGGCCGTCGCCGGCGCGTGCGAGGCCAGCCACGGCCCGCCTCGGCGCCCGGACCGGGAGCGCGTCGCTGACCCCGGTGAAGTCGCAGTCCTCCTCCCAGCAGGCGGGCCAGCCGGTGCCGATCAGCAGGGCGTCGCCGGCCGCAGCTCCACCCCGGCGCGCTCGCGGGCCTGCTCAGGTCGTCCACGCCGATCTCTCATCAGCGGGAGGTGCGGCGTGCCGTGCAGCGCCGCCACGTCCAGCAGCCCCGCCCGGCCGACGAAGGGCGGGAACTCCTCCACGCCCAGGCGCGTGAACCCCTGCGCCGTCTCCACGTCCGCCGCGGCGCGCCCCGTAAAGCTCCCGTGGTGCGAATGTGCGCCAGCGCGTCGATGTGCGTGCCCACGTGCCCGCCGTGATGATGATCTCGCTCGACATGAGCCCCCGTCCGCCGCGGCTGCTCGTGGTGGCAGCGCTCGAGCGGACCGGAAGCTGGGCACGTTCGGCGACTGCGGCATCCCGCGCCGGAACGGCTGTGCGAGGTCGACCACCCGCGCGTGCTCGAGCCGCTCCCAGATCGGCGTCCTGGTCATTCGGCCTCGCGCGTTCTTTTCGGATGCCGGCGGAGACCACCTTGGCGATGGTGTTCTTGAGGACCTCGCTCGATCCCCCGGCCATCTCGTACGCCTTCGCGTCGCGCAGGTAGCGGCCGAAGCTGGGCTCTCGTGGTGCCGTGGGCGCCGCACACCTGCACCGCCATGGCCGCGACCTTCGTGGCGAGCTAGGTCGCCAACAGCTTGGCCGCCGAGGAGCGGGCGATCTCGCGGCCCTCGTCGAGGTCGCGCGCGGCCTCGTAGGTGAGCAGCCGCGCGGCGTCGACTTGGCCAGCGCCTCGGCAAGTACCACTGGATCCCCTGGAGCTCCATGACCTGCTTGCCGAACACCGCGCGCTTGGCCGCGAACGCCGCGGCGCCGTCGAACGCGGCGCGCGCGATGCCCAGGCTGATGCCCCGGCGAGCGTGCGCGAGTTGGAGAGGGTGACCATCGCCTGCCTGAGGCCCTTGCCCTCCTCGCCGATCAGGTGGTCGGCGGGGAGCTCCACGTCTTCCAGCACCAGGTTGACGTGCGGGCCGTTGCGCAGCCCGAACGTCTCGGCCTCGGGGGTCGCGTAGGTGGACACGCCGGGCGTCTCCGCGGGACCGCGAACGTCGTGACGCCGACGTCGGTCTCGGCGAGCACCACGAACAGCTCCGCGGCCGAACCCGAGGTGATGAACGCCTTCTCGCCGTTGAGCGACCAGCCGTCCGCGCTCGCCGGGCCTTGGTGTCGAGCGTGCGGATGTCGCTGCCGTGCGCGGTCTCGGTCAGCGCGAAGGAGGCCCGCAGACCCTCGGCGTAGCGCGGCAGGTAGGCCTGCTTGAGGCTCTCCTGGCCGAACAGCTCGATGATCTTCTGGGTCTGGAAGATCGTGATCAGGCTGACGCCCAGCGCGGCGCTGCCGTGAGAGCTCCTCCATCATGCAGGCCGGTGGCTCATGCTGGTCTCGCCGCCGCCGTAGCGGCGCGGGAGGGTCATCGTGTTCTAGCCGCGCTCGGCCTTCTTCTGGACCAGCTCGGTGGGGTAGAGGTCCTCGGCGTCGAGGCGGTCGGCCACCGGCACGACCTCCTCGAGGCAGAAGCGGCGCACGCCTTCGGCGAACTCGGGATCGACGTGGTGGCGCCAGAACTCCGGCGCCGCAGCCGTCACGCCGCGGCCCCGGCGAGCGCCGGGATGATCTCGGCGGCCACGCGATCCATCTGCTCGAGCTCCCCGTTCCAGTAGGCGATCGAGATCTCGTCGGCGCCCAGCGCCACCAGCTCCTCGATGCGCGCGATGCACTTCGCGGGAGGCCCCGTGATCGCGAAGTCGTCCACGTGCTCCGAGGTGAGGTAGTCGAGCTGCCCGGCCGAGGCGTCCAGGTGCTTGGTGTAGTCGTCTCGCGGTCGCGCATGAACTCGTCGCGGTCGCGGATCAAGCGCACCATGGGCTCCGGCATCCCGTGATCGGGCACGTTCTTCGCCACGTCGGCGATGTGGTTCGCCGCCGACGCCGGCGCCCACTTGCAGGCCTCCCAGGCGGCCTTCTGGTCCTCGGCGATGCGGCACGCGCAGAGGACGGAGATGGCCACGTCGCCGGGATCGCGTCCCGCCTCGACCGCTCCCGCCCGCACCTGCTCGATTCCCCAGGCCACCGACTCGGGGTTCACGCCCACCTGCAGCATCGCGCGATCGGCCAGCGCGCCGGCCAGGCGTAGGTTGCGCGGCCGGGTCGCCCATCATCAGGGGCACCGAGGCGCCCTCGCGGCGCCACGGCAGCTTCACGTCGGTGTCGTTCAGCCGCACCGTGCGGCCCGCCAGCAGCTCGCGCAGGAGCGGCACGACCTCGGCCAGCTCCCTGGTCGGGGCCGGGCGCATGCCCATCGCCCGCACCGCGCTGTCGCCGCGGCCGATCCCGAGCGCCACCCGTCCCGGGTACAGCTTCTCGAGCGTGCCGTAGGTGCAGGCGATGCCGGTGACGTGTCTGGTGCGAGGGTTGGTGACCGCGACGCCCATCGCTATCCGCTCGGTGGTGGCCAGCGCCCGTGCCATGTAGATCGCGGTGTCCTCCCACAGCACCTGCGACTCGACCGTCCAGACGCACTCGAAGCCGGCCTGCTCGGCCTTCGCGACCGACGCCAGGTACTCGTCGAAGTCCTGCGGCAGGAGGTGGACGCCGATCCTCATACCGCTCGCACCGGAGGCGATCTTCGAGAGCGTCTCGTCGGTGCTCCACACCTGGCCCAGCGGAAGAAGAACTGCTTCATCGTCGCGTCGTGCGAGGCCTGGTCGAGATCGGCCATGGCGTCGTCCACCAGCGCCACCTGAAATGCCCGGTCCGAGGCGTCCCGCGCCGTCGTCTCGATGCAGGAGCAGGTGGTCACCCCGTCATCACCAGGGTGTCGATCCCCAGGTTGTGCAGCGTGCGTTCGAAGCCGGTCGAGTTGAAAGCCCCGCGGGAGGTCTTGTTGATCACGAGCTCGCTCGGCAGCGGCTCGAGCTCGGGCAGGATCTGGTGCTCGAAGGTGCCCTTGTAGTGCAGCTGCGAAGCGAGCGCCGGCGCCGTCGCCGCGCCGGGCCGGGAGGAAGTCCCCGCCGTCCGGCAGCTCGGGCCCGACGGTGAAGTGGATCACGCGCATCCCGGCCGCGCGGAACGCGTCGAGGATCCGCCGCGTGTTGGGGATCACGAGCTGCTCGACCTGCGTGAAGTAGAAGTCCCAGGCCTCCGGGTGGGTCTCTTCAGGCTGACGCCGAGCGCGTAGTCGCGGTGGGCGTCCACGTACTGCATGTCCACGATCACGAGCGCGGTCGAGGACGGGTTCACGCCGAACGGCGGCGGCGCCAGGTTCGGCAGCTGCGCTGCTTCCTCTCGCCAGCTCATTCCGCCGCCCGGCGCCGCCAGCGTGAGCGTCGCGACACCCTCCTCGATCGCGAGCAGGACTTCGGTCATTGCGGCCTATCTGCGGCCGAGGTCGGTCGTATACCGTCGTATGCTAACCCGCGATGAGCTGCCGTGACGTCGCATGAGCGCCCCGATCAGCGCGCCCCTGGAGCGCCACGCCGGCAGCCGGCCGGACGACCCGTTCCTGGTCACCATCGACCGCACGCTGTCCTACGGCGAGGCGGCCGCGATCGTCGGCTCGCTGCGCCACGAGCTGCGCGCCACGGGCGTCGACGCGGGCGAGCGCGTGATGCTGCTGGCGCACAACGGCCCCGAATTCGTGCTCGGCTGGCTCGCGCTCGCCGGCCTGGACGCGACGATGGTCCCGCTTCATCGCGGCCTCACGCCCGAGGGTCGCGCGCGCGTCGAGGCCGACGTGGGGGCGAGGTTCCTCCTGGGCAGCTCCGCGCCGATGGAGGGCCATCGCGATTGGACGAGCGTGGAGCCCTCGAACTGCCTGGTGCTGGACGAGCACGTCCTTGGCCCGGGTGAGGCCGGCCTCGCGGCGGTCGAGAGCGCCGAGCATCCCTGCTCGATCCTCTACACATCGGGCACGACCGGCCCGCCGAAGGGCGCGGTGCTCTCCCACACGGCGTACCTCGCGGCCGCGAGGCGCATGGCCGAGGGGCTCGGCGTCGAGCCCTCCGACCGCATCCTCACGGCGCTCCCGCTATTCCACGCCAACCCGCAGTTCTACGCGGTGGCCACGGCGCTGGTGGCGGGCGCATCCGTCGCGCTTCTCGACGGCTTCTCGGCGGCCACCTTCATGGACGATGCCGCCCGGCTCGGGGCGACCGGCTTCACCTACGTCGGGACGATCCTCGCGATGCTGCTCAGGGCCGGCGGGGGAGACCCCGACCATCCCGTGAGGTATTGCGTCGGCGGCGGGGTTCCGCACGACCGCTGGGAGGAGCTCGAGGAGCGCTGGGGCATGCGCGTCCACGAGCTCTACGGGTCCACCGAGACCGGCAGCGTCGCGACCCTCAACACCAACGCCGAGTACAGGCGGGGCAGCTGCGGCCGGTCGCGCCCCGACATGGAGGTGGCGATCTTCGACGAGCACGATCTGCCCGTCCCGCCCGGGGAGCTCGGCGAGGTGGTGGTCCGGCCGTCCATGCCGTCGGTGATCTACGACGGCTACTACGGGCGACCGGAGGTGACCGCGGCCAGGAGCCGCAACCTGTGGTTCCACACCGGGGACCTGGCGCGCTCGACGAGGACGGGTATCTCTACTTCGCGGGGCGCGTGGACGACCGCATCCGGCGCGCCGGGGAGAACATCGACCCGCGCAGCGTCGAGGAGGCGCTGGTCCTGCACCCGGCGATCCGCGAGGTCGCGGTGGTCGGCGTGGCCGACGACGTGATGGGGCAGGAGGTGAAGGCGGTGGTCGTGGCCGACGAGTCGTTCGAGCCCCGCTCCCTCCCGGACGTGCTGGAGGGCAAGCTGCCGCGCCTGGCCTGGCCGCGCTTCGTGGAGGTCCGGGCGGAGCTCCCGAGGACCGCCACCCAGAAGATCGCCATCGGCGAGCTGCGGAAGGCCCAGCCGTCGATGGTGGATCTGCGCGCGCAGGCCGGCTGAGTTGACTCGCGGCACCCTGGGTGACAGAGTGCATACGCTTGTATACGGTCGCGCCAGACGCACGAAAGGACCATCGCAATGCTGATCAATGCCGTCCCTCGCGAAGAGATGAGCGAGGACCTGCAGTCGGTATACGACCACCTCGCCGCAACAGCCGGTGACACGAAGTTCGCTCAGGCCGGCGCCAATTCGCCCGGGGTGTTCGACTGGTGGACCAACAGCTTCTACGCGCAGCTCTATCGCAGCGGCCGCGTGGACCCGCGCATCAACGAGATCGTGCGCATGCGCCTCTCGAAGGCTCACGGCTGCGCCCTATGCAACCGCCTGAACACCTACGACTCGCTGGCCATCGGCATCGACCAGGCGACGATCGACGCGATCGGAATCTGGCCCGACGAGCCCGACGCGGAGCTGCTCACCGAGCGCGAGCTGGCGGCGATCGCCTACGCCGACCAGATGATCATCCAGAACATGGAGGGGCATCTGGACCCCGACCTGTACGCGGAGCTGCGCCGGCACTTCGACGACGGCCAGATCTTCGAGCTGGGGCTCGTGATGGGGATCCTCACGGGCGTGGCGAAGTTCCTCTTCGTCACCGACATGGTGCCGCGGGAGGAGAACTGCCCGATCCCGGCGCAGGCCTGACGCCGGCCGGCCCAGCTCCCACAAGGAGCCTGCCGGCGCGGTTGCGGCAGGTCTACGGCGAGCGCACCGGCAGGTCGGAGCGCGCGCTGCTCATGTCGTGGTCCTCGTTCGGCCTGACCTTCGGGGCGGCGCGCGTGGTCACGCATGCGCTGCGCCGCAGGGACGCAGTCAGCGGCGGGTCGGGCGGAATCGTGATCCGGGGCCGGCACTTCCACCACTACAACATCGGCATCCTCACCCTGGCGATCGTGGGCGGGATCGCCGTGCGCGGCGAGGAGGCACGACTGCGGCACCCGCTGATGTCGTCCTCGTACGGCTTCGGCATGGCCCTGATCGTGGACGAGCTGGCCCTCCTGCTCGACCTGCAGGACGTCTACTGGGCGAACGACGGGCGCGTGAGCGTGGACGCGGCGGTCGGCATCATCGCCCTCGGCGGAACCGTGCTGGCGGCCGTGCCGTTCTGGAGCGCCGCCGCTCGCGAGGTCGCGCGCACGCGCCTGCGCGCGTAGCCCCCGGCTCGCTGGAAAGATGGTCCCGGCAGACCCACCAGGACAGGAGACGAGAGATGGCCTACAAGATCTACGCGCTCTGGAGCCCGCCCAGGCAGGAGGACGCCGCGGAGTTCGAGCGGGCGTACCAGGTCCATGCCGAGCTGGCCGCGAAGCTGCCGGGCATGCGCGCCTTCACCACCACGCGCACGAGCGACGGCCTGGACTTCGACCCCAACGGCCCGCCCGTGTACCGGATCGCCGAGCTCGAGTGGGACAGTCCGGAGGCCCTCAGGGAGTGCGAGCAGTCGGCGGAGTGGGAGACGCTCCTGGCCGACGGCGCGCAGATGGTGGAGCGCTTCGGGGTGACCCTCGGCAACGCCGCGGGCCATCCCGACCGCAGCTGGCTCGGCTAGAGGGCGGGGGTACGCTTCGCGCGTGTCGACCCCCGCGGCCACAGCGAGCAGGATCAGGGTCGCGTTCGTTCCCGCCAGCCTCCTGGCGCTGGTCGTAGCCGGAGCGTTCTTCGCTCAGCTGAACTGGGCCACCACGCTCTGGCCCTGGCCGGCGGCGCCGCTCTCCTACGTCTTCATCGGCTCGATCCTGGCGGCCATCGCGATCCCCATGCTCTGGATCGCTGTGAGCGGCGAGACGGCGGCGATCCAGGCGGGGGCGATCGATCTCACCGTGATGTACGGAGGCATGTTCGTCTACGTCCTCACGCTGCTCGGCGATCCGGGTGAGCCGCAGCTCTGGCCGTACGCGATCGTCTTCGGCATAGCGTGCGCCGGATCGGCCGCCGCCTTCGCGCTCTCACGGGGCCTCAGCTGGAGGGACGAGCGGGCGATGCCGGCGCCGGTCCGTGGCTCGTTCGCCGCGTTCGCGGCGATCCTGATCGGCGTGGGCATTGCGCTTCTCTTCCACGCGGACATCTTTCCCTGGCGGCTCGGGAAGGAGTCGTCGGTGATGTTCGGCCTTGTGTACCTCGGCGCGGCGGTCTATTTCATCCACGGCGTGCTGGTGCCGCGCTGGAGCAACGCGGCCGGGCAGCTCGCCGGCTTCCTCGCCTACGACGTGATCCTGCTCGCGCCGTTCCTTGCCCACTTCAGCGTCGTCCACGGCGGCGCCCTCACCAGCCTGATCATCTACGTGGCCTTCCTCGTCTACAGCGGGGCGCTTGGCGCCTACTACCTGTTCGTGGCCGAGCCGACCCGGCTCGGAACGGGCCGGACCTAGCCATGGGCGATTGGCGTGCCGACCTCTGCCGCGAGTCGTACGCGATCTTCCAGCGGCTGGACGCCGAGGCCGCCGTGCGCCTGCACGACCCGGACTGCGAGTGGGACGTTGGCTTTGCCGGCGCCGCGCTGGGCGTGACCACGTACAGGGGTCACGCGGGGGTCAGGAAGCTGATCGGCGATATCGGCGAGGTCTTTCCTGACTGGCATCCCATGATCGAGGAGCTGCGACTGCGCGAGGACGGCGCGCTGCTCGTCCACAGCCGGGTGGAGGCGACCGCTCGCGACAGCCAGATGCCACTCGAGATACCCGTGATGGGCCAGGTGATCGAGTTTCGCGACCGCCTCATCCTGCGGGTGGTGCAGAGCAGCTTTCCGCCGCCCGGCTGGCAGGAAGCCGCGGAGCTCGACTAGCGAGGAGCCGGCTGCGCAATGTCCGAGGAGAACATCGACGTCGTGCGGCGGGTGCACGAGAGTCGCGATGAATGGAGCGGGTCCAGCGGCGCTGCGCTGCTTCGCGAGCTGTTCGACCCCGACGTGCGCTTGGACATGTCCCGGCGGGTCTTCAACCCCGTCGTCTACGAGGGCTACGCGGGGCTCGCTCAGTGGGCGAGGGCCACCACCGAGGTCTGAGCCGGCTTCGAGAGCCACCGTCGAGCGCTATCGCCGAGCGCGCGGGGGACCTGGTCGTTGCGATCGTGATCTGGACGCTTCGAGACGGGAGGGTCGTCGAGATAAGAACGGAGTTCGAGCCGGCCGACGAATCGGCCTCTCAGAATAGTTAAGCGTTGCCTTGACTATTGGCCGGGCCCCGCTTACACTAAAGCGGATGCTTAACCAAGGCGCCACACTAGATCGCGTGTTCCAGGCGCTCGCCGACCCCAGTCGCAGGGGCATGGTGGAGCGGTTGAGCCGCGGACCGGCATCGGTCAGCGAGCTCGCCCGTCCCTTCGCCATGACCCTTCCGGCGGTGGTGCAGCACGTTCAGGTGCTGGAGGCGAGCGGGTTGATCCGCTCCGAGAAGGTCGGACGGGTCAGGACCTGCACGATCGTGCCGACGGCGCTGCGGTCGGCCGAGGAGTGGATCGGCGACCGGCGGACGAGCTGGGAAGAACGGCTCGACCGCCTCGGCGACTACCTGGCCGAGAACCCCGACGAACCGAAGAAAGGAGCGACCAATGACCGACCGATCCGTGACCCACGCCACCTTCTCCATCGAGCGCACGTACGAGGCGCAGCCCGCGCGGGTATTCGCCGCGTGGGCCGACGCCGACGCCAAGTCCCGCTGGTTCGGCGCCAAGGACCCGAATCTCGAGCTCGACTTCCGCGTCGGCGGCCGCGAGCACAGCGAGGGCGCGACGCCCGACGGCAGCGTCTACCGCTACGACGCCGTCTACCAGGACATCGTGCAGGACGAGCGCATCGTCTACAGCTTCGACATGCACCTGGGCGACGAGCGCATCTCGGTATCGCTGTCCACGGTCGAGTTCAAGCCGGCGGGCGACGGCACCCAGCTCGTCTACACCGAGCAGGGCGCGTTCCTCGACGGCCTCGACACGCCGGAGATGCGCGAGCACGGCACCGGCATCTTGCTGGACACGCTGGGCAAGCAGCTGCGCAGCGAGCTCGCCAACGCCTGACCGGCGCTAGCGGTTCCAGTCCGGGCTGAAGGCGTGATGCTTGACGACCTTCGGCGCGCCGCCGATGTAGGGAGCCGTGATCACGTTCTCGAGATCCGGCTCCTCGGCGGCGCCGCCCGTGTAACCGAGGATGGTCGAGCCGTCGCGCGACAGCCCGGTGGCGACGATGCCCTGTGACGCCTTGCCCACGATCCGCTCGCGGCCGCTGGCGGGGTTCACGGTGACCGCGTAGGTCGTGTCCTGGCCGCCGAACTGGGTCAGCAGGCGGGTGCCGTCCGCCGACCACGCGGTGGGCACGAGGCCGGTGAGCAGGAACGGCACTCGGTCGTGCGTGAGCTGGCGGCGGCCGCTGCCGTCGGGCGAGATCAGCCAGAGGTTGTACTTCGGCCCGTCCTCGTGGCGGTGCCTGCCGGTCGGGCGCGAGTAGCGGACGTAGGCGATCTGGCTCGGCCCCCAGACCGGGTAGAGGCTGTGGCCGTCCGCGGTCAGCGTCCGCGACGCGCCGCCGGCCACCGGCGCTATGACCAGGTTGGAGCGCGGGAAGATCACGCGGTCGCTCGACACCTTCGAGTAGATCAGCTGATCGCTGGCGGGCGAGAACGACGCGCCCGAGAAGAAGCCCTTCGCCACGGTGCGCGAGGTGCCCGTGGTGCGATCGATCAGCACGATGCGCTGGGCGCCGTTCAGCGGTCCGGTCTGTGCGGCGATGTAGCGGCTGTCCGGCGACCAGGCGAAGACGCCGTAGCGCCAGCGCGTGAGGATCGTCTTGGCCGGGCCGCCGGCAACCGGCATCTCGCGCAGGGACGGGTTGTCTCCGTCGATGCCCGTGACGAAGGTCACCGCCTGACCGTCGGGCGAGAGGTGCGGGAGCGCGCCTGCCGTGAGCCGCCTGGCACCGCTGCCGTCGTCGTTCGACACCCAGATGTAGCTCTTGTTCAGGCCTGTCTGGTAGACGAGCGTGGCGTGTGCCAGCGCCGGCAGGGCAAGCGCCGCGACCAGCGCGGCGAGCAGGGCGCATCGGATCCGTACCGCCATCGACGGGCGATGGTAATGCGTGCCCTGGTCGGAGCGGGCGAGGGTCAGGCGGCCGCGCGCGACTCGAGCGCCGCGGGGCGCCAGAGGGCGTCGTCGCCCAGCTCGACGCGCTCGGCTGCGCCGCTGGCAACGAGCTCGAGCAGCCGCTGCGTGGTGGCGGCGTCGTCGGGCTCGTCGTTGCGCTCGCACATGGCGAGCGAGATCTCGCGGGTGGTCAGCCCGTAGGGCAGCTCGCGCAGGAGCTCCGCCACGTCATGTGGGCCCTGCCGGCAGCTGAGGGTGGTGTCCATGTTCGCCACGATCACGTCGTAGGCGGCGAGCGGCTGCCAGCCACCCGCCACGAGCCGCTGGTCGCCGCGCTCGAAGATCAGCGAGGGGGCGGTGAAGCGCTCGAGGCCGTCGGTGTTGGCGGTCTTGCCCTGGAGCGAGGCGGCGGAGCCCTCGGCCGTGCGGGCCTCCGCGCGGTCGCGCTGGTAGGCCTCCTCGACCTCGGGGCTGTCGATGCGCGACATGATCGCCTGCGGGTCGAGCTCGGGTGCGAACGAGAGGGCCTCGGCGATCGCGTCGTCCTCGTCCATCTGCAGGTTGGTGGTGAACCAGGCGAAGCGCAGCGCGCGGACGGCTATCTCGGCGGTCTCGAGCGAATCGAGCCCGGCCGACACCACGGCGCGGCAGGCGCGGCCCGTGCCGGGCACGCGCTGCGCGGACCTTGGAGGCGAACGGCATGCCGAAGCGCTTGAAGCGGGTGCTGAGCTGCGATTGGCGCTCGGGTGTGTAGCCGCGCTTCTCGTACACGGAGCCGCTCTCCGCGAGCCCGATCATCACGAGCCGCCACTCGAGCTGGTCGCCGTAGCGCCAGCGCAGCGTGGTCACGGCCGGCTCGATCGAGTATGCCCACGGGCAACCCGGATCGGTGATGTGCGTTACGCGAAGCGACGGCACTTACGGGAGATTAGCGAGGCAGGGCGCCGGACGCTTTTACGCCTCCAGCGCCTCCTCCCGAATCTCGGCCACTCGTGCGGATAGGTCCACAGCCTCGAGCAACCGGGGGTCCTCGGTGTGCGCGGCGAGGTTGATGCTCGGCCAGGCCCGCCGCGGCGGTGCAGGCGGCCTCCGCGAGGACCACCCCCGTGAGGGCGTCTCCCTCCAATGCCTCCTTGCCCGTGCGCGCGACCTCGGCGCCCAGCTCCGCGACCTCGGCGGCGGCGCGCGCAATCGCCAGCGGGGACTCGGCGGCCGGGACAGCGCGCCGCCACATCGCCGACGGAGCGCTTCGCCTCCAGCACCGGCTCGTAGGCATGCAGCTCCTCCTCGGCAAGCTCGAGCGCGAGCGCGCGCAGCTCGGCGGCGCGCGCGGCGAGCTCGGCTCGTGCTGCGGCGAACGCCGCGCTCATCTCCACCAGGCCGGCCGCGAGCGCCAGCGTCCAGCCCGCCGCCGTGCCCCCGCCGGGCGCGGGGGTCTTGGCCGCCAGCTCCTCCAGCAGCTCGTCGAACGGCCTACTTGCGCTCGTCGTCGCGTTCCTTCGGATGCACGTGCTCGAACCCGAAGCGGCCCTTCACGCAGAGGTTGCCGCGCGTGACGTCGTGGTCGTCGGGCGAGTTCACGCGGATGATCTCGTTGTCCTGCACCACCAGCTCGAGGTTGCAGCCGACGCCGCAGTAGGGGCAGATCGTCTGCGTGACGGTCTGGCTCTCCTCGTCCCAGTGGCCGCTCTCGCGCAGCTCGTGCTCGCGCGTGGGCATCAGCGCGCCGGTGGGGCAGACCGCGATGCAGTTGCCGCAGTACACGCACGCGGAGTCCGGCAGCTCGACCGCGAACTCGGTGGAGATGCGGGCGTCGAAGCCGCGGCCGGCCACCGTGATCGCGAACGTGTTCTGGTACTGCTCGCCGCAGGCGTCGACGCACTTGTAACAGAGGATGCACTTCGAGTAGTCCCGCACGTAGAGCTCGTTGTCCACCTTGATCGGCGCGTGCACGGTGGCCGCGGTCTGGCCGTCGGGTTCCTCGTGGTGGCCGGCGCGCTTGCTGTCGCGGTCCGGGTCGGGCGGCGCCGGGGGCCCGTAGCGCTCGGTGTCCGCGCCGTACTGCTTCACGTACAGCTGCGCCTCCGGCGCGGTGGAGAGGTCCACGCTCGAGCCGAGGAACTCCATCACCATGCGCCGAGAGTGGCGCACGCGCTCGGAGTCGGTGAGCACCTTCATGCCGTCCTCGGCCACGCGCGAGCAGGCCGGGGCGAGCACGCGCGCGCCCTCCAGCTCCACCACGCAGATGCGGCAGACGTTGGCCGGGCGGAGCGTCTCGCCGTAGCAGAGCGTGGGCGTGTCGACGCCCGCCTGGCGGCAGGCGTCGAGGATCGTCGAGCCCTCCGGCACGGTGACCGGACTGCCGTCGATCTGGAGCTCGACCGTCGCGCACGTGCGCCGTTCTCGCTCATTCCGCCCCGTTCCCGGAGAAGGCGCCGAGCTGGATGCCGAGACTCGATCGCGCCGTAGGCCGTCTGGCCGAGGCCGCAGATCGAGGCGTCCTTCATGCAGCCGCCGATCTCGTCGAGCAGCGCGAGCTCGTCGGAGACGCTGCCGCGCGTGCGGCCGGAGAGCAGGCGCGCGAGCGCCTCCTCCTGGCGCACGTGCCAACCCGGCAGGGCACGCACTGCCCGCACGACTCGTCCCTGAAGAAGGCCGCGATCCGCATCAGCATGCGCTGCATGTCCACGCGGTCGTCGAGCAGCATCACCACGCCCGAGCCGAGCGTGGCGCCGCGCTCGCGCGTGGCCTCCATCGTCAGCTCGAGGTCGAGCGCGTCCGGGCCCACGAACGAGCCCGCCGCCCCGCCGAGCAGGATCGCCTGGAGCGGGCGACCGCCGGCCACGCCGCCGGCGAGCTCGATCAACGCGCCGAGTTTCGTGCCGAACGGCACCTCGTACACGCCCGGGCGCTCGACGCAGCCGGACAGGCAGAACAGACGCGGCCCGCGCGAGATGCCGGACCCCGTCTCGCGCGAAGGCGGGGCCGCCCTCGAGCACGATCTGCGGCACGTTGGCCAGCGTCTCCACGTTGTTCACCACGGTGGGCTTCCCGAACAGGCCAGAGACGACCGGGAACGGCGGCTTGCTGCGCGGCTCGCCGCGGAAGCCCTCGATCGAGTTGAAGATCGCGGTCTCCTCGCCGCAGATGTAGGCGCCGGCGCCGGAGCGCACCTCCACCTCGAAGTCAAAGCCGCGCCCGAGCACGTCGGCGCCGAGGAAGCCGTGGGCGCCTGCGGTCTCGATCGCCTCGTTCAGGATCGCGTGCGCCTGCGGGTACTCGCCGCGCAGGTAGATGTAGCCCTTCTCGCAGCCGGTGGCGTAGGCGGCGATCGTCATCGACTCGAGCACCGCGTAGGGATCGCCCTCCAGCAGCACGCGGTCCTTGAACGTGCCGGGCTCGGACTCGTCGGCGTTGCAGACGAGGTAGTGCGGCGCGACGGCCTGCTGGGCCACCGCCTCCCACTTCACGCCGGTGGGGAACGCGGCGCCGCCGCGGCCCACGAGCCCCGAGTCCTTCACCTCGCGGATCACGCCCTCCGGGCCGAGCTCGAGCGCCTTGCGCAGCGCCGCGTAGCCGCCGTGCGAGCGGTAGTCGTCGATGCTGGTGGGGTGGACGCGGCCGACGCGTCGCAGGAGGCGCAGCTCGTCGGAGCCCTCCTGGGGCACGCGCGCGGGCGGGTCCCAGTCGGCGCCCTCGCCGTGCAGCGCGCCGATCGCGCCCGTGACCTCCACCGGCGCCAGCACGTGCTCCTCGGGCGCCTCGCCCGCGATCGTGAGCAGGGCGGCCGGAGCCTGATCGCACTGGCCGAGGCAGGGGCTGCGCAGCCAGGTGACGCCGCTCGGGTCGTCCGAGTCCTCCGGGCCGAGGCGCTGCTCGAGCGCGGCGATCAGCTCCTCCGATCCCGCGCAGCGGCAGGCGAGGTCCTCGCAGACGTGCAGGACGCGCGCCGGCCGCGGCTCGACGCTGAGGAGCCCGTAGAAGGTGGCCACGCCGTAGACGTCCGCGTGCGGCACCGTGAGCCGCTCGCTGATGTGCTCGAGCGCGCCCTCGCTGATCCAGCCCACTCGCTGCTGCACGGCCAGGAGCACGGGCAGCAGCAGGTGGCGGCGCTCGCGCGCCTCGTGACCGCCGCGAGCGATGTGGCCCTCGATCTCGAGGCCGCGCTCGACCGCCCTCCCAGCGCGAGTACGCGGGTCCGAGCAGCGAGGCCACGGCGTCCCGCTCCGCCTCCGTGGCGCCGATCGTCCCCTGCCTGAGGTCCATCAGCTCCCGTCCACCGCGACCGCCTCGGTCTCCGCCTCGCGGGCAAGGGGATCTTGTCCACACGGATGGCGGCCGCCTTGAACTCCGCGGTGCCCGAGCGCGGGTCGGTGGCGTCGATGGTCAGCTGGTTGGTGTCCACCTGGTCGGGGAAGTGGAGCGTCATGAACGCGAGCCCGGGGCGCAGCGAGTGGTCGACGCGCACCGGCGCCTCCACCGAGCCGCGCCGGGAGCTGATGCGCACGATCTCGCCCGGCTCGAGGTCCATCTGCTCCACGTCCTCGGGCGAGAGGTCGAGCGACTCGCCGCGGTGGAGCGGCGAGCGGTAGAGGTTCGACTGCACGCCGGTGTTGTACGACTCGAGCCGGCGGCCGGTGGTGAGGCGGATCGGGAAGTCGGCGTCGAGCGCCTCGACCGGCGGATCGTTGACCACCACGCTGAACGGCGCCGGCGGGCCTTCGAGCGGCTCTGCCCACAGCCGGCCGTGCAGGAACGGCGAGCCGGGATGGTCCTCGTCCGGGCACGGCCACTGGATGCCGCCCATCTCCTCGAGCCGCGAGTAGGACATGCCGCCGTGCATCGGGCTGAGCGTGCGCAGCTCCTCCCAGGCCTGCTCGGCCGTGACCTCGCCCCAGTCGCGCCCGAGGCGGCGCGCGAGCTCCGAGATGATCCAGATGTCGTCGCGCGCCTCGCCGGGCGGGTCGAGCGCCTTGCGCACCCGCTGCACGCGTCGCTCGGAGCTGGTGACCGTGCCCTCCGCCTCGCACCACGAGGCGGTGGAGGGGAACACGATGTCGGCCATCGCCGCGGTCTTCGTGAAGATGATGTCCTGCACGATCAGCATGTCGAGCCCGCGCAGCAGCTTGCGCGTGTGGTTGATGTCGGCCTCCGACTGCGCCGGGTTCTCGCCGATCACGTAGAGCGTGCGCAGCTCGCCGCGCCCCATCGCCTCGAACATGTCGGTGAGGTGCCAGCCGTAGTGCGGGTGGATCGGAGCGTCCCAGGCCGCCTCGAAGCGGGCCCGCGCCTCGTGGTCCTGCTCGATGTCCTGGAAGCCCGGGAGCTTGTTCGGGATCGCGCCCATGTCGCCGCCGCCCTGCACGTTGTTCTGGCCGCGCAGCGGGTTGAGGCCGGCGCCCCAGCGGCCCACGTGCCCGCACAGGAGGCCGAGGTTGATCAGCGACACCACGTTGTCGACCGCGTTGTGGTGCTCGGTGATCCCGAGCGTCCAGCAGATCATCCCGCGGTCGGCCCGCGCGAACGCGTGGGCGGCCTCGCGGATGCCCTTCGCGGGGATGCCGGTGAGCCGCTCGCCCTCCTTCAGCGTGTAGGACTCGACCGACGCGGCGTACTCGTCGAAGCCCGTGGTGGCGTGGTCGATGAAGGCTCGGTTGTGGAGGTCGGAGTAGATGATCTCGCGCGCCATCGCGTTGGAGAGCGCGATGTCCGAACCCACGTCGAGCCCGAGCCAGAGGTCGGCCCACTGGGCGGAGGAGGTGCGGCGCGGATCGACCGCGATCAGGCGCGCGCCGTTGTGCACCCCCTTGAGGAGGTGGTGGAAGAAGATTGGATGCGTCTCCCGGGCGTTCGAGCCCCAGAGCATCACCACGTCGGTCTCCTCAACCTCTTTGTAGGACGACGTACCGCCGCCCGCACCGAATACCGCCGCCAGACCGACGACGCTTGGAGCGTGTCAAGTTCGGTTGCAGGAGTCGATGTTGTTCGTCCCCATCACCTGGCGGGCGAACTTCTGGGCTGCGAAGTTCATCTCGTTGGTCGCCTTCGAGCACGAGAACATGCCGAAGGACGACCGCGCGTCGGCGGCGCGAGCTCGCTCGAGTCCCGTGGCGGCGCGCGCCAGCGCGTCCTCCCACGAGGTCTCACGGAGCTCCCCGTCGCCGTCCCGGACCAAGGGAACGGTCAGTCTCGTCTTGGGCTTCATCTCTCACCTCCTCCCGGCCGATCGAAGCGATTGCACAAATTAGTGCATAAGTGCGTCAGCATCACAAGGCAGGAGAGCCTGTATCCACATCCAGGGTAGCCAGCTGGGCGGCCCGTCAGGTGGCGTAGGGTTGGCAAGATGACCTCCATCGACGGCGACCTCGAGAAGACCCTCGTCGTAGAGCGCGAGTCGTGGCTGAGCGGCCCTCCGCACGAGCTGTTCGCGCAGCTCCGCGGCGGCTGTCCGGTCCACTGGACCACGCACATCCCCGAGTACCCGGACGAGGCCGGCTACTGGTCGGTGACCAAGGCCGACGACATCCACGCGGTGAGCCGCGACTGGCGAGACCTACTCGTCCGCGCGCGGCGGCATCACGCTCGCGAGCGGCGTGTTCCCGCCCGAGCTCGTGCAGGCGATGTTCATCGGCATGGACCCGCCGAAGCACGACCGGCTGAAGGCGCTGTTCCAGGCGGGCTTCACGCCCAAGCGGATCGCCGACCACGAGGACGCGATCCGGGCGATCACCGTGGGCGTGCTCGACCGCGCTCGACCCGGCCGAGACCGTGCGACCTCGTGAACGACGTGGCGCAGCCGGTCGTCTCGCGCGTGATCGGCAGCTTCATGGGCATCCCCCCGGAGGACGACGCGATCTGGGCCAGCCTGATGAACGCGGCGCTCGCGGCGGGCGATCCCGACCTGAACCCGCACGGCATCGAGGGCATCGTGCGAGCACGAGATCCCCGAGATCTTCGAGCGCTGCGGCCGGCTGATCGCCGAGCGCCGCGAGCACCCCACCGACGACCTGACGAGCGTGCTCGTGCACGCGGAGGTGGACGGCGAGAAGCTCGAGGAGCACGAGATCGTGATGGGCTTCTTCCTGCTGGTCGCCGCCGGCAACGACAGCACCAAGGCGACCTACTGCAGCGGCATGCGGGCGCTGATGAAGAACCCGGACCAGCGCCGGCTGCTGCTGGACGACCCGTCGCTGATCCCCGGCGCCGTGGAGGAGTCGCTGCGGATGTTCCCCGCCTTCGCGCACTTCCGCCGCACCGCCACGCGCGACGTCGAGCTCGGGGGCAAGCAGATTCGCGAGGGCGACAAGGTGGTGCTCTGGTACGTGTCCTCGAACCGCGACGAGTCGCGCTACGAGGACCCCGACCGCTTCGACGTGACGCGCAACCCGGAGCACCAGGCCTTCGGCGCCGGCGGCCGCCACTTCTGCCTCGGCACCGCGCTGGCGCGGCTCGAGCTGCGGATCCTGTTCGAGGAGACGCTCAAGCGCTTCCCGGCGATGGAGCAGGCGGGGCCGACGTCGTTCGTCGAGTCGCCCTTCCTCAACCAGCTGAAGACGCTGCCGGTGCGGCTGGCGCCGTAGGGTCGCGGTGGCGACGGCGTCCCGACCGTGTACGAGTGGGCCGGAGGCCAGGATGCCTTCGAGCGCCTCACGGTCGCCTTCTACGCGCGCGTTCGCGAGGACGAGCTGCTGGCGCCGGTGTTCGCGGACATGCCGGACGATCACCCGCACAACGTGGCGGTGTGGCTGGCGGAGGTGTTCGGGGCCCGAGGACACCGCGACGGCGCTACACCACATGCTGACCAAGGGCTGGATCACCGAGGAGCGGGCGCCCGTTGGGCTCAGCTGATCGGGATCGCCGCCGACGACGCCGGCCTGCCGTCCGACCCGGAGTTCCGCTCGGCGTTCATGGCGTACCTCGAGTGGGGCACGCGCATCGCCCTTGCCAACTCCCAACCCGGCGCCGAGCCGCCGCCCGAGGCGCCGGTGCCGCGCTGGGGCTGGGGCGAGGCGCCTCCGTGGCCGGGCTAGCCTCCGGCTGGTGGCAGCGTCCAAGCGCAGCGCCGGGATCCTGCTCTACCGCCTGAGCGGCGGGCGCCCGAGGTGCTGCTGGTCCACCCGGGCGGGCCGTTCTGGGAGAAGCGCGACGCGGGCGCCTGGTCGATCCCGAAGGGCGAGTACGGCCAGGACGAGGACCCGCAGGACTGCGCGCGGCGCGAGTTCGCGGAGGAGACGGGCACGGAGCTGCCGCCGGGCGCTTGCCGACCTGGGCAGCGTGCGGCTGCGCAGCGGCAAGCAGGTGAGGGGCTACGCGGCGGAGGGCGACCTCGACGCCGAGGCGATCCGCAGCAACAACTTCGAGATGGAGTGGCCGCCGCGCTCGGGGCGCAGGGAGGCGTTTCCCGAGGTGGATCGCGCCGGCTGGTTCGGGCTCGACGCGGCGCGGGAGAAGCTGAACCCGGCCCAGGGCGCGTTCATCGACCGCCTGGTGGAGCTGCTCGAGCGCTGATCGCGCGCAACCGGGAGACGTGGTCGATCTTGCCCATGACTATCAACGTCAAGACCGACCAGGTCCCGTCTTCGTCGGCGGCTGGCTGCTCACTCCGGGCCACCCTCATTGCTGCCGTAAGCGCTGGTCCGGGGCATTCTCCACTTTATCCCTCGACAATCCGGAGAAAAGATGGTAATGTCCGAATCCTGACCTGGTTTCAGGTAATTAACGGACCCGCGAAAGGACCCACTTCACCGATGAATCTCAAGAGGCTGGCCTTGGCGGCCGCCGTGGCGACTGTTGCACTCGCCGCCGTCCCGCCGCCGCCAGCGCGCAAACTCTGATCGGCTCCGGCTCGATCGGCCGCGCAGCCGTACCTGCTGGCGCCTGTTCAAGCAGCTACCACAAGCTCCATCCCAAGGTGAACTTCGTCTACACGGCCAACGGCGGCAACGCCGGCGTCAAGGACGTGCAGCAGGGCAAGAGCCAGTTCGCCGCGCAGGCACGGTCGCCGCTGCCGAGCGACGTCGGCACCACCTACGTGAAGCTCTTCCTCGACGGGCTCTGTATCGACGTGAACCCGAAGCCAACAAGCTCAACAACCTCTCCATCCCGCCAGCTGCGCGACATCTACTCGGGCGTTCAGACGAGCTGGAGCGTGTTCCCCGCGCTCGGGGCTCGACCTCCACGATCGACCGCGATCGGCCGTGACTCGAACGGAGGCACGTACAACTTCTTCGTCAGCAGCATCCGTGCTCAACAACAAGGCGCCGTCCTCGATCGGGTCAACGCCGCTGTTCTCCGACGGCCTCGTCGCCAACGCGGTGAAGAAGGACCCGAACGCGATCGGCTACGTGCGGCTTGGCGTACTTCAGCGTCCGAAGAGCGGCCTCAAGCAGCTCACGCTGAACGGTGTCCCCTGCTCGGCCAAGGCCGTGAAGAAGAAGCGCTACCCGCTTACCCGCTTCATCTGGCTCGTGCTGCCGAGCGCGAACTCGAGCACGCCAGGTGGAGAAGTTCGCGGATTGGGTCAGGTCCAGCGCCGCCGCAGGCAAGATCATCACCAAGGCCGGCGGAGTGCCTGCCTTCAACAGCAAGAGGTAGGCCTCATCTCGCGATGGAGGACGTCCTCCACTACGAGGAGACCCCGCATTGGTGGTCCGACCGGCGCGCCGAGCTCACGCTCGGCGCGCTGTCGTGCGCGATGCTTGTGCTCGTCGTCGCGATGCTCGCCTTCGTGGTCGTCACAGGCGTGGCCGTCCTTCGCGCACAACGGGCTGCACTGGTTCGGCGGCGGCGGGAGCGTGGACGAGCAGATCCGGAACATCTCGCTCTCGGGCGACCTCGGCGGGAAAGCCCGTCTACACGTTCCACGCCTGGCCGCTGCTGTGGAGCACGTTGCTCGATCACGGTCACCGCGGTGATCGTCAGCTTCGTCTGCGCAGTGTTCGTGGCGCTGTTCATCGTCGAGTTCGCCCCCGATCGGATGCGATGGCGTGCTGCGCCCGGTGGTGCGGCTGCTGGCGAGCGTGCCGTCGGTGATCTACGGGCTGCTCGGCGTGCTCGTCGCTCGTGCCGTTCATCGGCAACCATCTGATCAGCGCGCACGAGAAGCAGTCGGTGGCGTACACGATCTCGCTCACCGGCTACAGCCTGATCGCGGCTGTGCTGATCCTCATCGTGATGATCGCCCCGCTGATGACGGCGGTGTTCGTGGAGGGGCTGCGCTCGGTGCCGCGCACGTGGATCGAGGGCTCGCTGGCCCTTGGCGTGAATCGCTGGCGCACGTTCTGGAAGATCGTGGCGAAGACGGCGCGGCCGGCGCTGATCGCGGGCACGGTGCTCGCCACCGCCCGCGCGCTGGGCGAGGCCGTGATGCTCGCGATGGTGTCGGGCTCGCGTGGGCTTCGCGCCGAACCCGCTCGACGGGATCATCTTCCTGTTCGAGCCCTCCCGGCCGCTGGCGGCGACGATCATCTCGAACTCCGAGGAGCTCAGCTCCCCGCCGATGAAGCACACGCTGTACGCGCATCGCCGCGGTGCTGCTGTTCTCGGCGGCGACGCTCTCGCTGGCGGGCTGGGCCGCGCAAGTAGCCGATGCGCAAGTACGCGGTGCAGCAGCTGATGGAAGCGGCACGCTTCCCGCCCCGCGTCCCCGGCCGCTGCGGCTCCGGTCCCGCCTGGCGGCTGTCGGACCGGATCGGCATCGGCATCTGCTGGGCGCTCGGGCCTCGTGTTCTGCGCGATCGCCGCGCGCGATCGTGATCTTCATGCTCGTCCAGGGGATCAAGTACGTGCGCCCGAACCTGCTCGTCACGCACCCCAGCGCCGGCTTCAACGAGAGCGACACGCGGCGGCTTCCTCGACCCCCTGCTCGGCACCGCTGATCGTCGCCGGGATCGCGCTCGCGATCGCTCTACCGCTGGGCGTCGGCGATCGCGGTGTGGCTCACCGAGTACGGCAGGCCGTTCGGGCTGGCGCGCGCCACCGAGTCCGCCATCGAGATGATCGCGGGCACGCCGTCGCATCGTGCTCGCGCTGTTCGGCACTGTGGTCTTCTGCCAGCCCCGCGCTCGGGCTTCCTCAGCCGCGAGTCGGGGGGAGTGGTGTTCGGCCGCTCGTTCTTCGCCGCAGGCGCGATGCTGTCGCTGGTGGCGCTGCCGCTGGTGGTGGCCAGCACGCGCGAGGGGCTGCAGTCGATCCCCTCGCACCTCCGCGAGGCGTCCTACGCGGTGGGGAAGACGAAGTTCGCCACCGTGCGGCGCATCCTGCTGCCGAGCGCGCGGCCGTCGGTGGTCACCGGGGCGATGCTCGGTCTCGGCCGCGTGATCGGCGACACGGCGATCATCGTGATCCTGCTCGGCGCGACGCTCCGCTTCGACGGCGCCGGCGGCGTGCCCGGCCTGAGCGTGCTGAGGGGCACCGGCAGCACGCTGACGAGCTACGTCTACCAGAACTCCCCGAGCGGGGAAGGCAATCAGCCGACGAAGGCGTACGCAGCCGCCTTCGTGCTTCTGCTCATCGTGCTGGCGCTGAACGCCGCCGTGGAACTGGTCGGCCGGCGCTCGCAGGCCGGGGGTGGGCGCCGTTGAGCCCGGACCCGCGCAGAGAGTTCGTGGTCGCGCCCGCGGACACGAACGGGCACGCCGGCCCGGGTCGTTCGTTGCAGCGCCCCGCGCCGGCGCGGTGACCCAGTCGCAGTTCTCGATCGACAGGATGCAGGCCGAGGACGTGTCGATCGCGTACGGCGCGAAGGCCGCCGTGCGCTCGGTGAGCCTGCCGATCCGCCAGGGCGAGGTACTCGCGCTGATCGGCCCCTCGGGCTGCGGCAAGACCACCCTGCTGCGCTCGCTGAACCGGCTCACGGAGCTCTCGCGCGGTGCGTCCTTCTAGCGGCCAGATCACCCTCGACGGCCAGGACATCGCCGCCATGGATCCCACCGCTGCTGCGCCGCAGGGTGACGATGGTGTTCCAGCAGCCAAACCCGTTCCCGCTCAGCATCTACGACAACATCGCCTACGTCCTGCGCGAGCAGGGCTCGCGGCGGCGCCCGCGCCGGCAGGCGCTCGACGGGCCGGTACGCGATGCGCTCGCCCGAGCCGGGCCTGCTCGATGAGGTGAGGGACAACCTCAAGCACCCCGCGCTGAGGCTCTCGGGTGGCCAGCAGCAGCGGCTCTGCATCGCCCGGGCTCTCGCGGCACAGCCCGAAGTCCTGCTGCTCGACGAGCCCTGCTCGGCGCTCGATCCCCAGTCCACCCAGGTGATCGAGGACCTGATCGTGAAGCTGCGCGACGACGTTGCGGTGGTGATCGTCACGCACAACCTCCAGCAGGCCTACCGCGTTAGCGGACTACGTTGCGCTTCATGTACCTCGGCGAGCTCGTGGAGTACGGCAGCGGGCGGACCATCTTCCGCTCGCCGCGCGAGCAGCGGACGGCGGACTACATCAGTGGTGCGTTCGGCTAGATGGACATTGCGCAGCGGTCGCTGTGGTGGCGCTTGTGGTCACCGGCTGCGACACCACCCAGCAGAAGAGCGCGCGCGCGAAGCTGCAGGCGCAGCGCATCCTGGCCACGCGCGTGCGCGTGCTGGTCACGCAGGCCAACCCGAGCGTGACGGTTCAGCGCGTCACGCTGGTGCGAGGTCGCGGTCGCGGGCGATCGTCGTGGCAGCTCCACAACGCCGGCGCGCTTCCGGCGATCGACCTGCCGATCTCCGCGGGGGTCCGCCGCGCGGGACACGCCGCGCAGTATCTCAACCACCGCAAGGGCCTCGCCTACTTCCAGACGCACGCGCCTGCGATCGCCCCGGGCGGCACGGCCACCTGGGTCTTCACCCTGCCGCGCGGGCGCGCGCCGTCCGGGCGTCCGTTCGCGCTGGTGGGCGCGGCTCGTCGCCCGCCGCGCCGCTCGGCTCACGCCTGCCGTCGCTCGCGCTCTCGGCGCTGGGAGCACCGTCGCGGACCGTCAGCGCGAGGGTCAGGAACTCGTCGAGCGTGCCGCAGTACGGGCTCGACGTCTACGCGTATGCGGAGCGCGACGGTCGCTTCGTGGCCGCGGGCCGAGCCTCGATCGCCGCGCTCGGCGGCGGCCACGCCACCACCGTGCAGGTGCCGCTGACCGGCGACGCCCGTGGCGCCCAGATCCACCTCGAGACCTCCCCGACGATCTTCAAATGAGGACATGACCACCCACACGCCGCCCACCGACGTCTCACCGCTGAAGCCGCCCGCGCCGCCCGCGCCGGAGCATGCGTGCGAGGAGTGCCAGTCGCCACTCGAGGTGCAGCAGCGCTACTGCGTGGTCTGCGGAGCGCGCAACCGCAACGCCGCCAGCCCCGCGGCGGAGTACTTCAGCTCGGCCGGACGGCGGCGGAGGGTGAGCGCACCGCCGGCCCGCCAGAAGCGCGGCTGGCTCGCCGGCAACGCCCCGCTGCTGTTGTTCGCGATCCTGCCGGTGGCGGTGGCCATCGGCGTGCTCGTGGGCAAGAGCGGCGGCGGCTCGACCGACGAGGCGAAGGTGCTCGCCGCACTGCGCAACGTCGCGCCCGCCGCCGCCACCACCGCGAACGGGTCGGGGACGGACGCGACCGTGGCCAGCACGGCCATCACCAGCGACTTCTCTCTGAGCAAGGGCTACACCGTGAAGCTGAGCACCGTGCCCGCGAAGGGCGCCACCAGCGCCGGCGTGGCGAGCGCCGAGAAGGCGGCGCGGGCGAAGGGCGCCGGCGCGGTGGGCGTGATCGCCCCGGCCGACTTCAAGACCAAGCCCGCCCAGGGCTCGAGCTACGTGATCTACTCGGGCGAGTTCAAGACGCGCGCGGCCGCGACGAAGGCGCTCGGCAAGCTGAGGAAGAGCTTCCCGCACGCGCAGGTGATCCAGGTGACCGCCGCGGGCTCGGCCGCCACGTCCGGGCAGGGCGCTCTCCAGCACGAAGTTCGGCACCGCCCACCAGGTGGCGGGCTCAAAGGCCACCAAGCAGCAGGTGCAGCAGGACACGAAGCTGGTGAAGAAGCTGAGCCAGCAGACCGGCAAGAGCTACGTGCAGCAGCAGCAGAGCCTGCCCGACAAGGTGACCATCGGCGGCTCCGGCGACGGATCGCCCGCCCCGACGAACGCGGGCGATTGAGCACCGAGCCCACAGCCACGCCGGATCCGGCGGCCGACGCCGAGCTGCGCGCCAAGCGCGAGCGGCTGGTGGAGCGCTTCACGGTGATGCAGTCCGACCTCGGCGGCCTCCTCTACGAGATGCTCGTGCGCGACTCGCTGGCGCTCGACGTGCTGAAGCGCAAGGTGGCCGAGCTGCAGAAGGTGGACGCGGAGCTCGGTCACGTGGAGCACGTCCTGCGCTCGGAGGACTCCGGCGTGGCGGGCGAATGCCCCTCGTGCGGCGTGTCGTATAGCCGCGGCGCGACGTTCTGCTGGCGCTGCGGGCAGGCACTGGCAGCGATCGAGGTAGTCGAGCCAGGCGCGTGAACCGCCGCCTGCTGCTGATCGCGACCGTGTCGCTGACGGCCACCGGCCTGGTGATCGGGAGCGCTCTACGCGGCCACGACACGACCGCCCTCACCGCATACGCGCTGGCCCGCGCGGAGGCAGCCCGCGCAACCCCGCAGCCGCGGCAGCGACCACGGAGACCGCACCCACGCCACAACCGAGCCCGACGCCGGCGGAGACCGACGACGCCACGAGCCCTGCGCCCGACACCCCAGACCCGACACCCGACACCCCGATACCCGCGACCCAAGCCCCGACACCGCGACACCCGACACCCGACACCCAAGCAACGACCCGCGCCCACCACGAGCTCCAACATCGGTCATGTATTCGTGATCACCCTCGCGAGCCCCGGCTACGACGCCACCTTCGGCCCAACATCGCCGGCCACCTACCTCAACCAGCAGCTGCGGCCGCGGGGCCGGCTGCTCACGGACTACTACGCGGTGGGCCACGCCGACCTGCCCAACTACATCGCGATGGTCAGCGGCCAGCCACCGAACTACGCCACCGGCTTCGGCTGCACCAGCTACAGCGACTTCGCCGCGGGCGCTGAGCCGGATCCGAAGAGCGGCACCGTGCCCGGGAACGGCTGCGTCTACCCCGTGGACACGCTCACGCTCGCCGACCAGTTGGACGGCAAGGGGAAGGGCTGGAAGGCGTACCTGGAGGGCATGGACGCCCCCGGTCAGCCCGCCACCTGCCGCCATCCCGATCCGGGCGCCGCCGACGACACCCAGCAGGGCCGGCCCGGCGACGAGTACGCGACCCGCCACAACCCCTTCGTCTACTTCCACTCGCTGCTCGACCTCGGCGACTGCACTACCAACGATGTCGGGCTCGACAAGCTGAGCGCGGACCTCGGCTCGGCGGCCAAGACGCCGAACTACAGCTTCATCGCGCCCGATCTCTGCCACGACGGGTCCGAGCCCACGTGCGCCGACGGCAGCTCAGGCGGCCTGCCGGCGGCGGATGCGTTTCTCGCCCAATGGGTGCCGCAGATCCTCGCCTCGCCGGCCTACCGGAAGGACGGCCTGCTCGTGATCACCTTCGGCGACGGTCCGGCGAGCGACTCGAGCGGTTGCTGCGGCCAGGCCGTCGGGGGCGGCAAGACGGGCACGCTGCTCCTGTCGCGCCACCTGAAGGCGGGCACCTCCGACGCCACGCCGTACAACACCTACTCGCTGCTCAGGACCGTGGAGGACGTCTTCGGCGTGACGCACCTGGCCGAGGCGGCGGGGCGGCACGTGCACCCCTTCGGCGGCGGGCTCGTGAGCGGCAGCGGGATCTGACCATCTCCGGTAGGCTGCGTTTCGTCACGCAACTCACTATCCGGTCCGGAGGTCAATCGCATGCCGCTGCTCGACGCCTACATCCCCGCCGGTGCGCTCGAGCCAGACGCGGAGGAGAAGCTCCTCGCCCGGCTCACCGATCTGCTGCTCGAGCACGAGGGCGCGGATCCCACCAATCCCGTTGCGCGCTCGATCGCGTGGGTGTTCCTGCACCGTCCCGAGGCCGTGTTCGTCGCCGGCGAGCGCGCCACGCTGCCGCGCTACCGGATCGTGGCCTCGGTGCCCGAGGGCCAGTTCGACGACGAGCGCCGACAGGCGATGGTGGCGGCCGTGACCGAGGCGGTGCTCGACGCCGAGCCCGCCGACCGCGACCGCGACCCGATGCGCGTCTGGGTCTTCGCCACGAGCGTGCCCGACGGCACCTGGGGCGGCGGCGGAAACATCGTCAGGCTGAGCGACATCGCCGGTCTCGTGATCGGCGACGCCGAGCGCGGCCGCGAGTACGCGGAGCGGCGGCTGGCCGAGGTCCGCGGCACGAGCGTACCCGCCTGAGCGCGGACTACGCCTCGACGATCTGGGTGCCCTGGGCGGACACCAGGCGCCAGCGATCGCTCGAGGCGTACCCACACGTGCGTGTAGCGGCTCTGCGCCGCGAACGACTGGCCGGCGTAGGTCCCCGACATCTAGGTGCGGCCGATGCTCACCGCCGTGTCGCCGTAGAAGCGCACGAGCGCCTCGTCCGGCGCCGGCTCGAGCCGGTCGAACTCGAGCTCGCCCGAGCCGACCACCGCGAGAAAGGCGTCCCTCGGGGCCGGCGTGCCGGACATCACGTCGACGATCGTGAAGTCATCGCCCACGATCTCCTCGAGCCGCTCGACGTCGCCGGCCACGAGGCTGGCGAAGAACTCGCTCTCCGCGCTGAGGATCTCGTCGGAGCTGGGCACGTCAGCGAGTCTAGAACGCGAAAGCGGACGCCCGGAGAGCGCCCGCTGTCCGCTTTCTGCTTTCCGCTTCTCTGCTTTCAGGCGACAGGCTCGAGAAACCCCGTAACCGCCTCGAGCCGCCCATCCTCGGCGACGATGCCGAAGTCGACTCCCCCTGCCACTGGGCCGCCGCCGTTTCACCGACAGCTGCCAGGCGAAGCGGACGCGGTCGTGGTGCAGGTCGGGCCCGCTCGAGAGCTCGAAGCGGTGGCCCGGGTACGCGGCCTGGGCGCCGGCGATCATCGCGTCGATGCCGTCGAGCCCGTCGCCCGACATCAGCGGGTCGAGGTAGGTCGCGTCCTCGGTCCAGGTCTCGGCGATCAGCGCGCGGCGGCGCTCGGGATCGGTCTCGTTCCAGGTCGCGATGTAGTCGTCGACGACCTTCTGGATGTCTGCCATCTCTGCCTCCTTGGGAGCTTGATCGTGGCGGCATCGTGGCCGGGGGAGGTCGTGGAGTCGATTACCTCCGGGGTAGGCGCGACGGGGCGGCGACGGCGCTATCTTCGCCGTCGATGACAGTGCTGCTCGACCAACCGAACGTGGGCGTACTGCTGCGCGACTGGCGCCGGCGGCGCCGTCTCAGCCAGCTCGACCTGGCGCTCGACGCGGGCGTGTCCGCGCGGCATCTGAGCTTCCTCGAGACCGGCCGCTCGCGGCCCAGCTCGGACATGGTGCTGCACCTCGCCGAGCAGCTCGAGGTGCCGCTGCGCGAGCGCAACCAGATGCTCCTGGCGGCCGGCTACGCGCCCGTCTACGGGCAGCGCACGCTCGACGACCCGGAGATGCAGCCGGTGCGCGAGGCGATCGAGCTGGTGCTGCGCGGGCACGAGCCCTACCCGGCGGCCGTGGTGGACCAGCAGTGGGAGCTGCTCGCCGGCAACCGCGGCGTGGCGCTGCTCACCGAGGGCGTGGCGCCGCACCTGATGGAGCCGCCCGTGAACGCCCTGCGCGTGACGCTCCATCCCGAGGGCATGGCCCCGCGCATCCTCAACCTGGCCGAGTGGCGCGAGCACCTCCTCGCGCGGCTCGAGCGGCAGATCGCCGTGACCGGGAATCCGGCGCTGGCAAGCCTGCACGAGGAGCTGAGCGGCTACCCGGCGCCGCCGCTGCGCCACGCGAGCCGCGGGCTCGCCGACGAGATCGTCGTCTCGCTGCGGATGGCCGCCGGCGACCGCGAGCTGTCCTTCTTCAGCACCATCACGACGTTCGGCACGGCCGTGGACATCACCGTGGCGGAGCTGGCGATCGAGGCGTTCTTTCCCGCCGACGCGGCCACGGCCGAGCACCTGCGCGCCTACCTCTGAGCGCGACTCAGTCCCGGTTGCGCCGGTGCCGGCGCTCCTGGATCTGTAGCCGCAGCGTGTCCCAGCGCGAGCGCGCCTCGGCGGTGATCTCGTCCCATTGGCGGCGGACCTCGTCCTCGGCGGGTCGTTCGCCGCGGCGGATGCGGTCGAGCTCGTCGTGGACCTCGCGGCCGGCCGCCGCCGATCCAACGGTTACGACCATGACGCAGAAGAGCGCCGAGATCATGGCGAAGACCGCGCCGATCACGCCGTAGCGGGTGGCGTACGTGCTGAAGAGGTGGGGGACGTAGACCGTCGCGCCGACCGAGTACAGCGGCGAGCAAGCCCGCGCCGATGAGGGCGAACGGGAGGAGCGCGCGGGGCGCGATCCGCTTGGCGCTGAGCACCCAGCCGCTCCAGACCAGGAAGGCCACCGACACCGGGATGTCGACCAGCGTGGCCGTGAGTTCGAGGCGGCTGCGCCCCAGGACGGCATGGAGGACGCCGCTGACGCGCGAGGTACAGCGAGAGCCCGCCGATCCAGAGCAGCCCGTTGAACGTGTTGCGGACGCTCAGCGAGTCGAGCTCCCAGGTCTGCTCGAACAGCCGCTGCACGCCGCGGGAGAAGCTCAGGACCGCGACCAGGAGGAAGAGGAACCCGATGATGCCGAGGCTCGTGCTCGAGCCCGAGGGCGGCGAGAAGATGTCCTTGACCGCCTCGGCGCCGCCTCCGGTCAGGTCGTAGCGGTCGATGATGCGATCGGCCGTGCCCTTGCCGCCGAGGTGCGACGACACGGCCGCTGACGAAGATCGCCAGCGGGATCGTGGCCGTGAGGGCGCCGGAGGCCAGGGCGATCGAGCGGTCGAAGCCCGCCACCTTCTGAAACCGGTTGAGGACGCGGAGTATGAACTCCGGCCGCAGCCAGAACGTCAGCGTCCGCAGGAGGCGCTCGCGGTCCACGCGCCCTCGCCTGCCTTCGTGCGGCTCGTCGCTCGCCATGGCCAGGTCTCAGCGACTCTACTGCCACGGCGCGGCTGCGATGTCGGCGCCGGTTGGCCCCTCGATGCCTAGCGCAGGGTCAAGCGCCTGCTGGTGGCCTTGTGGTTGTCCGCGCTGTCCACCGCGCTGATCAGCACCTTGGTGGCGAGCTTGTGGTGCTGGCGCAGGAGCCGGCGGGCACGGCTCGAGAGCTTGATTTTGATCGTCCGACTCTGGCCGCCGCCGATGCGGAACCTGCCCCGCCCGAGCAATGCGACGGAGTGACCGTGGGCGGCGAGCTTCGCGGTCGTGTCGAGCGTGGCCGTGCCCCGGCAGCCGAGCGTCTCGGTCAGCGGGCAGCCGAGCGAGAGCAGCACGCGCCCGCTCCGCGTCTCGCTCAGCTTGCGACTCAGTACGCGCACGGCGGGACCGCTGTTGTCCGAGGAGGTGGATCCGCCGCTCCCGACACCGCTGCCGCCAATCGCGCCCGACCCGGTGGTCGTGAAGGTGCGATCGGCGCCGAAGCTCGTCCCCGCCACGCTGCTGGCCACCAGCCGGTAGTGGTAGAGCGTGCTCCGGTCGAGGCCACCGACGTCCGCCGCCACCGCGGTCGGACCGCTGTCGGCGGCCACGCTCTTCGAGACGGTGTTATCGCTGTAGGCGGTCGTGAGGCCGTACTGGAACGTGTAGCTCGTGACCGCGCCGAACGGGTTGACAGTGCCGTTCAGCGTGGCGGCGGCCGTGCCGATCGAGCTGGCAGCGCCAGTGATCGCCGTCGGGTCGAGCCTCAGGCGGCCGATCCGGTTGCCCGCGTACTCGGTGAACCAGATGTTCCCGTCGGGACCCGTGGTGATCTCCTCGGGCTGGCTGCCGCTGGTTATCCCGGTCGAATACTCCGTGACCACTCCCGCGGGGGTGATGCGCCCGATCCTGCCCGTCAGCTCGGTGAACCAGAGGTTGCCGTCCGGTCCGACGGTGATCCCGAACGGGCGGCTGTTGGCCGTGATCCCGTTCGAGAACTCCGTGACAACCCCGGTGGGTGTGATGCGACCGATCTTGCCGGTGGTGGTCTCGGTGAACCAGAGGTTCCCGTCCGGCCCGGCGACGATGCCGTTGGGCTTGGTGCCGGCGCGTGATCCCGGCCGTGAACCCGTCCACCACACCGCTCACCGTGATCCGCCCGATCGCGGCGGCCTGCTCGGTGAACCAGAGGTTGCCGTCCGGCCCGGCCGCGATCGCGGTGGGCAGGCCGGGGCCCCCGAACAGCCCGGTCACCTCCCCGGTGGGGCGGATCCGGACGATTCCGGTGTCCTCGGTGAACCAGAGGTTCCCGTCCGGTCCAGCGGTGATCAAGTGGGGGCCGCTGTTGGCGTTCAGGGAGTTCGAGAACTCGGTCGCCTTGCCGCGGCGTGATCCGCCCGATGCGGCCGCCGGTCTGCTCGGTGAACCAGAGGTTCCCGTCGGGCCCAGCCACGATTCCGTGCGGCCCGCTGCCGCGCTGATGCCCGAGCCCGTCGACCAGTCGTCGATCCTCCCGGCGGGCGTGATCCGCCCAACGCGACTGCCGCCGAACTCGGCGAACCAGACGTTCCCGTCGGGGCCCGCGGCGATGCCCAGCGGCTCGCTACCCGACGCGAAGAGGGGGTACTCGGTGATGCTCGCGGCGTGCGCCGGACCCGCCAGCGCGAGCGAGCACAATCCGAACAGCAACAGAACGCGCACGGAACGCGCTGAGCGGGCGAGCGGGTCGCGAGCGCTTTCGTCCGCATCGCCAAGCCATATCCGATGGCGCTCGTGCCCGCAAGTGATCGGGCCGGGAGGGGAAGTGTCACGAGCTTGACAGTCCTTGTGCCGCGCTCGTGATCGTGGGGCGGGCCGCTGGAATTCAGCATTGGGATCGAGGTTTCAACCACGACAAAGGAGTCCCAAAGTGACCACCTCGCTCCTCATCTCAAGCACTCGCAGGTTCCTCTCGATGGCCATCGCTCTCGTTGTCGCGGTGGTCGGCCTCATGGCTTTCGCACATTCCGCCATGGCCCTCAAGCCGGTCGATCCGATCAACGGCAACGGCAATGGCAACGCTCCCCCGCAGCCCGAACCGATCGCGAAGTTCACGATCACCCCCAACCCGGTCGTCGTCAACGGCGGCGTCCTCGACATCGGCAACATCGGCGGGACCGGCGTG
>CAVSNA010000003.1:0-121052 GCA_963729205.1 uncultured Thermoleophilaceae bacterium | reverse complement strand
CGAGTCGATCCTGCCAATACCGATACGACTCGATCTGGTAGACAAAAACCGCCCGGTGCTCGCCTCCGTGGCCCTCGAGGTCACCTTGCCCGTCGCCGTCGATGTTGAGGCGTCGAACCATGCGCCGGCCCTGAACCGGATCCTTCCAGATCGCCGTATGAAGGGTCTTCCCGCGCCATGCGATGTCGCGGGGAAGACCGACGTTAACAGACAGAAGTCGCGCCATCGGTGCTCCCTCTCACGTGTCATCAATCATCCTAAGCCCACCTTTCAATTTCTCTACGACCGCGTCTGCCGGCCCTAGCATCGCCAACCCAATAAAGTAGCTTTATCGAGTTTGATGCCGTTTTCCCATAATCCGCAGAGCCTAAGCAGATTGCGCGCATCAATAATTATCGACTCCAAAGAACAGTGAGTGGACAGCAAATAAGAGTTCTTCGCGAAGCCAAACATCATTGCCTCTGCCTGAACGGGCGTCTGCGTGTTGATGCCACATCGTCGACTTCGATCACCTACGATTCGGTTCGTTACGGCATTCGCTCTTGCAGCACCGGCTGATTGCTGCCGGTAGCCGTCACAATCAGATAACGCTGTGCGGAATCCCTGGCGGCAGCGCCCGCCGATGCCTCTACGACTGTTCGCAGAGGGCCTATGGACTGTGCAACCGCCGCCCCGCTCGGATTGGCCGTGAATTTCGCAAGTCCAACCCGGGTCGCATCGAGTTTTGTCAACGAATCCACCAGAAAAAGCTGATACTCTTGGCCTGGCTGCAAGCCGGTGGCGGCGATCTGCAGCAAGTCGATTACTCCGAGCGAGTTCACCGCAACAGTAGCGTGCCCATTGGAGCCAGCTCCGGGGGGCGGCAGCATCTCGATATGCAGCACCTCACCTGCCATTCCCAGTGGCATGAGATTGGAAGTGCCATCACCCTCTGGAACCGCACCTGGCACATAGACAAGAGCTTGTGTCGTCTGTCCGATTGGAATGTTGGCGATTACTTTGTTGCTCAAGGTGTCGATCGCGACCGCATGTTCACCGTTTTCCAAAGCGACGTACACTCGGGTTCCGTCCCCCGACGGCCAAATGCCGTGCGGTAGATCCCCTACAGGAATAGTGGCCACCAACTCGGGTTTGGCACCCCGGCGGTATGCCTTTACTTCATTGGCTCCGCCGATGGTGAGGTAAGCGAATTTGCCGTTGCGGTTGGTCGCAAAGTTCACGTGGTTCGTGATCGGTCCAGTTTCGAACAACGCAATTTGTGCAAATGGTGGCTTAGCGCTGAACACTTGCACTTTGCCGACGTCCTTGAGCGTTATCCACACCTCATCGTTTTCCGGACTTACGGCAATGTTGGGGCAGAATGGACTGGCCTGCGGCAGGCGTTTGATAATCTGGTGTGATACCGTATCGACCACCGCTAGTTCGGGAGTGAAGCTCGAGCAGACAAAGCCGTACCGGCCGTCGGGACTGAACATGGTCATTGCCGGCCCGTTCGCCAAACGGATACGTCGTATTTCTCTCATCCCCTTCGGGTCGATGACGGAGACATAGTCCTCGCCCCGGACAGTCACCCACAATTCGCGCCCATTGGGGGTAAAAAACGCCTCGTGCGGCGATCGCCCGACGTAAACAATCCCCTTTGCCTTATTCGTCACCGTATCGATCAGCGTAACTGAATTTGAGGCAATCGATACGACGGCTAGTGTCCTTGAGTCGGGTGAGTAGCCGAGGCCATGAACCAGGAGCTGGCCTTTGTAGAGCGCGCTCAAAGCGCCGGGCACTGGATCGCCAAGGCGGATTACGCCGAGCAGCTTGTTGGCGGACGGATCGATCACTGAAACCGTATTCGACGTCTGGTCCGCTGCGTAAACCCGATCGCCGCTGGAGATTGGGATGTCCGCTCGCCCCCACGGCGCTTGCTGTGCAAACACGGAAGGCACCAGAGAGAAAAACGCTAATGCACAGACTAGTTTCATATTCATGCTCCTTATGTTCATGTTAGTGTTTGCTTGCGTCTGGACCCGGCCTCTGAGTTGGATTTTGCGAGCGCGCGCCATGCTGCTTTAGCCAGAGCTGCATCAACTGAATTTCCGATTGCTGGTCAATAATGATCTCCTGGGCCAGCCGACGCATCTGCGGATCTTTGCCATACAGCAAGAGTGCCTTGGCCATGTCAATGGCGCCCTGGTGGTGGGGAATCATCAGGGTAACGAAGTCGCGGTCGGGCACCCCAGTGTATGGCGCACTATGCATTCCCTTGTGCATCCCATTCATCGCGTCGCCCATCAACTTGATGAATGTTTTATCGGTCGAAGCAATAAATTCAGCAGTTGGCGTAGGGGGCCAGCCACAATTGTGTTGTCGCTGATTGCACGTATATATTTTTGTGCCTGCACTGCCATTGCAGCCAACGCCATGACGTGTGGCGATCAAAATCAATTTTCGGTGCATGCTCCCTCCCCTCCATGGCTTACCGCGCTGCAAGCTGATCGTGCGAGTCCGTACCGCTCTTCTCAAGACCGCCGCCTCCGCCGTAAATTCGTCTTGTTACGCACGCTAACCGTCGATCAATAACCATCGACTTCTACGACCGCTTGCGCGAAGGCCTCGCGGGGCTTCCTGCGGCAGATTATGCCCGATGCCGCCTTTGATAGTCCGGTGCGAATATTTGCCCGAGAATTTTTTTGCATAGGCACTCGGCTCCGGATGCGGCGCTCCGTTAGCGTCGCCTTCGAGCGTGATGGTCGGCACAGTGATCGCCGGAGATTCCGCAAGCCGCTTTTCCACATCGTCATACTTCGACTCGCCTTGAGCCAATCCGAGCCGCCAACGATAATTATGGATCACGATGCTGACGTGATCCGGATTGTCGAAGGACGCTGCGCTACGATCGAACGCTGCATCAGTAAACTTCCACTTTGGCGAAGCGAGCTGCCAGATAAGCTTCGCGAAATCATGCCGGTATTTGTCGTAGCCGGCGCGGCCGCGATCAGTGGCAAAGTAATACTGGTACCACCATTCGAGCTCAGCTTTCGGCGGCAACGGCACTTTGCCGGATTCCTGGCTGCCGATGAGATAACCGCTCACCGAGACCAGCGCTTTGCAGCGTTCCGGCCACAGCGCCGCGATAATGTCGGCCGTTCGCGCTCCCCAGTCAAAACCCGCGAGGATCGCCTTCTGGATTTTGAGAGCATCCATGAAAGCGATTGTATCGAGAGCGACCGCCGAAGGCTGCCCATTCCGAAAGGTTTCACTTGAAAGAAAGCGCGTCGTGCCGTAGCCGCGCACATACGGGACGATCACCCGATAACCCGCCGAGCCCAAGAGCGGGGCGACATCGACGAAGCTATAAATGTCGTAGGGCCAGCCGTGAAGAAGAATGACGGGCGGACCGTTGACGGGCCCGGCTTCAGCGTAGCCGACATTCAGCACACCGGCATCAATCTGCTTCAATGGCCCGAACGACGTATTCGTCCCCGGCTTAATCGCCGGTACACTCGGCGGCTTGGCCTTACTTGATTGTGCTGCCGCAGAACCGATCATGCCGAGCTCGGCGGAGGCAATCGTCATTACAGCGATGGAAAGAAAGCGGCGACGATCGCGGTTGATCTCTTCGATCATTTTTCTACCTCCGGTTAATTCCTTCGAAACGCCTACATTTGTCACCCTCGCAAGCCGATCATTGCCGGTCATCCTTTAGAACCAGTCGAATCTGCTCTCATAAGGAAGGTCGCCTAACCAGCGGATGGCCTATCACGTAATGCATCAAGAGTTCTAGGCCGATGAGCGTCAAAGATGCCGCTGCCAAGCCGGCCGCAAGGCGAACCTGGCGCCTTTCTTGGGGTGTCATCTCGAGACACGAGCGACGGGCTATGCAGTCGCGGCGCATGCGGCGTTGACGCTCAGTGAGCCCAGGACGATTGAAGCAATCAATGTCGCTACCACGAGGAGGGGCACGCGCGCGGGGCTGCTGTCGAACCAGTGTGCGAGCGCATAAAGCGCAGCCGCCGCGCCCCCACCAAAGGCAAGCACCAGTGCGGCGGCAATATTGCTCGCCGAGGCAGCCGCTGCCGAGTAATGCGAGCGTCACGGCGCTCCAGTTCATCGCCGGCCGATCCTCAGGCATCCACGAGGCAGCGGAGAGCAAAGAAGGCGGCTTGCCGTTCAACCGATAGGCCACGGTGCGTTGCGGGAATCCCTTAAGGGTGAGCGACTCGGCAGGAACGTCGGGATAGGCTGAGGCAACCTCTCGATAGACATCCTGCGACACGACAATTTCGGTGGCCCCGGCTTGCGCCTGCAGACGCGCGGCCTGATTAACGGCGTCGCCGATCGCTGTATAATCTTTGATGCCACCACGTCGCCCGGCTTGAGCTGGGCGGAGACCGCGTCCAGCCCGCGCAGCGTGGTGGGGTTGGCGAAGTCGTAGAAGCGGTGCACGTCGCGCGCCTGCCCCCAGGCCGGCACGGCGATCGCCACGGTGAGCGCGAGCCCGGCCAGCGCCGCCAGTCCCCGCCGCGGCACGCGGGTGAGCACGAACGCCACCAGCGGCACCAGCGCGAGCGGCACGTAGTAGGCCATCCGCACGTACGAGAGCGGGAAGTGGACCACCCACGAGTAGGCGAGGACGAGCACCACGGCGAAGGTGGCCAGGAACGGCAGCGTGGTCCTGTCGCGCCGCAGCCATACCAGCGCCACGAGCACGGCCAGACCGCCGGCGATCGAGAAGGTCAGCGTGAGGTCGCTCAGCACCAGGTGCAGGTGGACCTTCGTGGCCGCGTAGGCCGAGTAGCCCTGGGTCCCGTGGAAGCGATGCGACCTGCGTGATGAGGTCGTACGCCACGCCGGGGCAGAGCACCAGTGCCGCCAGCCCGGTCCAGGCCGCGCGCTTCAGCACGAGCACCCGTCCGCTGCCCAGGAGGCCGAGCGCCACGGTGAGCCCCACGGCCGCCAGCCCGACGAGGAACGACAACCGGTGCGCGGCCGCCAGCGCCACCAGCAGCAGCCCGAGGGCGCCGGCCTCCGGGAGGCCGAACTCGTCGGTCAGGAGGCAGGTCACGTAGAGCAGCACGAGCGGCAGTAGCGCGAGCGCCGCGGCGTTCGCCAGCCCGTGCCAGCCGAGCAGGTCCTGGGCGATCGGCAGCACCGCCCACAGCGCCGCGCCGATCACGCCGGCGAGCTCGCCCCAGAGCGCCCGCACGAGCGAGAACACCGACAGGATCCCCATCACGGCGAAGACCCAGATGCCGTGCATCAGCACGCTCGCGGGCTGGCCGCCCAGCGTCAGGTAGGAGCCGAACACCGCGGGCACGCCCGGGTCCTGGCGGAACGGCTGGCCGAACATCCAGAACGGGTTCTGGATCAGCAGCGAGCCGTGGATGCGGATCTCGTCCGCGTAGATCACGTACTGCGCCCAGTCGTCGCCGGGCACCGGCGTGTGGCCGATCACGCGGTTCTGGAGCAGGATCCCGATCAGCAGCGCGCCCATCAGCCCGGCGCTCGCGTAGGCGTCCGAGCTGCTGAGCTCCTGGTCCGGCTCCCGCCCCGACGGCAGCGCCAGCCCGGCGGCGATCAGCAGACCGAGCCCGAGGCGGATGGTTGTGCCGGTGAGCGTGATCCCGGCGCTGGCCATCGACACGAGCAGCACGCTCGAGGCCGCGTAGCCGAGGGCCGGCACCGCAGCCAGGCTGGCCGACCAGCTGCGGCGGGCCAGCGCGGGCAGGAGCGGCACGAGCGCCAGCCCCGGCGCCACGCAGAGCAGCAGCCCGGACAGCAGCGGGAAGCGTCCTCCGGCCGCGGCGATCAGGAACTCGAGCAGGGCCATGGCCGCCCCGAGCAGCCACAGCGGCCGGCCGCGGACGCGCGCCGGGAATCTCAGCCGTCCCGTAACAGCGGGAACGGCTTGTATCGTCCTCAACCCCAAGTGAAGGTCTTTCGGATCTCCCTGGCGAGTCTCGCGGCGTGCGCGGTTTGCGCGGTGCCGGCGCACGCCAAGACGGGCAACGGATTGTACGAGCCGTTCCCGACGCCCGAATCGGGCGGCCTGGCGCAGACGTTCATCGAGGGCCTCGGCGGCAGCGCCGGGCTGGCCGGGCTCACGGGCCAGGACCTCCAGCGCGGCGTGGTGCTGCAGCGCGGGCTGATCGGCCGTCCCGGCGCGGCGAGCATCCGCGGCGGCGAGGGCAGCTCCGGCTTCTCCCCCTCGCTCGGCTGGCCGCTCGCGCTCGTGCTGCTCGCGATCGCGCTGGGCACGGCCCGGGTCGTCACGGTGCGGCGCGCATGAGGCAGCCGCGGCCGATCTTCATCGTGCTGGGCTCGGTCGTCGCGCTGGCGGTGGCCGTCGCGCTGCTCGCGGTGGTGAGCAGCGGGAAGAGCGTCGGCAAGACCGAGGTCGGCGCCCTCCAGCCGATCGTCAGCGTGCCCGCCAGCGGCCGTCTGCCGCGCGACTTCTTCGGCATCGTGACCGAGGACGTGCTCGCCCACCCCGGGAGCTACCGGACGCGCACGCTCAACCAGCAGGCGAGCATGGGCATCGGGCTGGTGCGGCAGACATTCGACTGGGCGACCATAGAGCGCAAGCCGGGCGTCTACGACCTGACCGCCTACGACGGCCTCGTGGCCGCGCTCGCCGCTCACCACATGCGCCTGCTCCCGGTGCTGCTCGACCCGCCGAAGTTCCGCTCGAGCGCGCCCGCCAAGGGCGCGAAGCCGGGCACCTACCCCCCGCGCGACTACAACGACATGGCCACCTTCGCGGGACTGCTGGTGCGCCGCTACGGGCCGCACGGCAGCTTCTGGCGCGACCGCCCCGGGATCCCCAAGGTGCCGATCCACTCCTGGCAGATCTGGAACGAGCCGAGCCTGCCCGCCTACTGGCCGACGGGCCCCGACCCGGCCGCGTACACGCGCCTGCTCAGCGTGGTGGGCTCGGCGATCAAGCGCAAGGACCCGACGGCCGAGATCGTCTCGGCCGGGATACCGCAGAGCCGCCTCGGCATGCCGTTCGCCGACTTCCTCAAGGGCATGTACGCGGCGGGGGCCCGCGGCGCGTTCGACACGCTCGCGATCCACCCGTATGCGAAGGACGACGCCGGCGTGGCCGCCGCCGTGCGCTCGGCCCGCGAGATCATGGATGCCAACGGCGACCGCTCGGCGCCGATCTGGGTCACGGAGGTGGGCTGGGCCAGCGCCGGGCCCGCCAGCCACTTCACCGTCGGCGCGCGCGGCCAGGCCCAGCGCATCAGGTCGACGCTCACCAGCTGGTCGACATCCGCTCTCAGGAGCACCTGCGCGGGGTCGTCTACTTCGGCTGGCGCGACGGCGCGCCGTACGCGCCGCTGTTCAAGGACTTCTGGGGGCTCCATACGGGGCTCCTGACGATCCACGGCACGGCCAAGCCCGCCCTCGGCGCCTTCGCCGACACGCTCGCCCGCCTCCGCGGGTAGACGCCAAGTCGTTCATCGGGACTTCAGTTCCGGGTACGAGCTTCCGATGTTTGGGGTGTGGCGCTCACGCGCCAGGCCCTGCTCGCACCGAACTCGGAGATCCAACGTTGAACCGCCTTCGCCTGCTGGTCGTCGCGCTCTGCATGGGCGCGTGGTTGATCGGCGCCGTGCCCGCCCGGGCCGTCGTGCCCAAGGAGTTCTTCGGGGTCGTGAGCGAGGACGTGCTCGCGGGCGACGCCGCCTACCGTCAGGCCACCCTCACCGAGCAGTCCGCGGTCGGGATCGGCCTGATTCGCCAGACCTTCCACTGGAAGGACATCGAGACCTCGCCGGGCGTCTACGACTGGTCGCTCTACGACGGCTACATGGCCGCCACCGCCATGCACGGCATCAGCGTGCTGCCGATCCTCTTCGAGCCGCCGGCGTTCCGGGCCACGACCTCGGCCCGGGGCACCTACCCGCCGCGCAACTACGCGGACATCGGCGTCTTCGGCGCCGCCGTGGCGCGCCGCTACGGCCCGAACGGCACCTTCTGGGCCGAGAACCCGCTGATGCCGCGCCACCCGATCGCGGCCTACCAGATCTGGAACGAGCCCAACCTGCGCGCCTACTGGCCCAGCGGCCAGAACGCGAAGAGCTACGCGAAGCTGCTGAAGGCGGCCGCGAGCGGCATCCGCTCGGTGGACCCGTACGCCAACATCGTCACCGCCGGCCTTCCGGACAGCAGCCTGTCGAAGCCGCTCAACGTCTATGACTACGTGAAGGCGCTGCTGAAGGCGAAGGCGGCCTCGAGCTTCAACACGCTCGCGCTCAACCCCTACTCGAAGAACAAGAAGGACCTGCTGGCCAAGCTGAACAAGTTCCGCGCGATCCTGAACGCCGGGCACGCGAGCAGGGCAAGCCTCTGGATCACCGAGCTCGGTTGGTCCGACAGCGGCCCGGCCAGCCTGTTCCGCGCGGGCTCCGGCGGCCAGGCGGCGCAGATCGCCTCCGTCTACCCGGCGCTTGTCGCCGCGTCCAAGAAGCTCCGGCTGCGCGGCGTCGTCTACTACGCGTGGCGCGACGGAGCGCCCTATCCGCCGCTGTTCAAGGACTTCTGGGGCCTCCACACGGGCCTCCTCAGCCTGACCGGCGGCGCTAAGCCCGCCTTTACCGCATTCCAAGATACGGTCGCTAGCCTGGACTGACCCGCTCCGTCCGGGTCACGTCCGTGTTCGTGCGGACGTACTGATCTCCATGACCGCCCGCATCCCACGCATCGCAGCGCTCGTCGCCACGCTCGGCGCCCTGGTCGCGTTCCCCGCCGGCGCCCCTGCTGCGGTGCACGGGCTGCGCACCGGCTTCACCGACGGCGCGGCGTTCGACTTCTCCTCGGGCGCCGACCGCGCGCTGGAGATGCAGCGCGCCCGCGGCGCCGGCGCGTCGATCATCCGCATCGGCATGTCCTGGGGCGACACCTCGCCCACCAAGCCGCCGAGCCTGGCGGTCGAGCGCGACCCCTCGTGGGCGGGCTACAACTGGACCGACACCGACTCCGAGGTGCGTGACACGGCGGCGGCCGGGCTGACCCCGCTGGTGCTGATCCTCGACGCGCCGGAATGGGCCGAGGGCCCCAACCGGCCGTCGCTCTCGGTGGCGCCGGCCGGCAGCTGGCGCCCGTCGGCCAAGGACTTCGGCGCGATCTCCCAGGCGGCCGCCAAGCGCTACTCCGGCAGCTTCCCCGACCCGCTCAACCCGGGTCAGATGCTGCCGCGCGTGAAGTACTGGCAGGGCTGGAACGAGCCGAACCTGAGCCTCTACCTCACGCCCCAGTGGACCAAGCGGGGCGGCAAGCTCACGGCCACGAGCCCCGACACCTACCGCGCCCTGCTGAACGCCTTCTACAGCGGCGTGAAGGCGGTCGCACAAGACGAACTTCGTGATCACCGCGGGCACCTCGCCCTTCGGCGATCCCCCCGGCGGCCAGCGCATCCCGCCCGCCCTCTTCGACCGTGACCTGTTCTGCCTCAGCGGCCGCACCGCGCTGAAGCGCGTGCGCTGCTCCGGCTCAGCCGTCCACTTCGACGCGCTCGCCCACCACCCGTACCCGATCGGCCCGCCGCGCCGGCACGCGCCGAACCCCGACGACGTGGTGATCGCCGACATGGCCCGCCTCTCCAAGCCGCTGGCCGCGGCCGTCAAGGCGGGGACCGTCCTGCCGCGCGGCCACAAGGAGCTGTGGGCCACCGAGCTGTCCTGGGACAGCAACCCGCCGGACCCGGGCGGCATCCCCGAGCACCTCCAGGCCACCTACATGGAGGGCGCCTTCAACGAGCTCTGGAGCGAGGGCGTGAACACGGTCATCTGGTTCAACATCCGCGACCAGCTGCCGGTGCCGAACTTCCAGTCCACGCTCCAGTCCGGCATCTTCTTCGCCGGGGACACGTTCCAGGAGGACACCAAGAAGATCTCCTACACGTCCTTCAGCTTCCCGTTCACGGCGTATCTCAAGAAGGGCAGGGCGCAGCTCTGGGGCCTGGCCCCCGCCCCTGGGCCGGTCACCATCGAGGCCCTCCGCGGCAGCACCTGGACCCCGGTGGCGCACGTGACCGCCCGCGGCGACCGCCTGTTCCTCGGCAGCGTGCGGCTGAAGGCGAAGACGAAGGTCCGCGCCGTCCAGGGCGCCACGACCAGCCTCACCTGGTCGGTCTTCACGCCGTAGCCGTCCCTCGGCTGTCGGAACGCGCGCCGCCGGTGCGTATCCGTATGCGATGGACGATCGCGTAGAGGATCTGCTGCGCCGCAGCCGCCCGGAGCCCGGCGGCGAGTTCGTCGAGGCGCTGGAGCGGCAGCTGTTCCCCCGCCCCGTCCACTCGCGCCGGCCGTTGCTGGCGGGCGTGGCGGCCGCGCTGGGCCTGGCCTTCGCGCTGCTGGGGCTGAGCCTGGCCGGCGTCGGGCCGCTCGGCGGCACCGACCACGGGGTGCAGGCCGGCTCGAACTGCCGCTACGTGACCGTCATCCGGCATGAGCCGGCGCCGGTGATCGTGCAGCAGGCGTCCGGCCAGACCACGCTTCAGCTGCAGGAGCGCGCGGTGAAGCGGCGCGTCAAGCGCTGCTCCTGACCGTCGCCACCTCGCGCAGCCGACGCAGCGACCGGGACAGGATCTGGTGCACGTTGGCCGAGGTCAGCCCGACGATCACGGCTATCTCCGCCGCCGGCAGGTCGGCCGCGTAGCGCAGGGCAAGGATCTGCTGCTCGCGCTCCCCGAGCACGCTCAGCCAGCCACGCAGCTCGTCCGCATCCAGAGCGCGCTGGAGCGGCTCCTCGCCCGTGGTCAGCCCCTCGAGCAGGGCGGGATGCTCGTCGGTCGAGACCGCGTCGCGGTGGCTCTGGCGCCGGTAGTGGTCCACCAGCAGGTTGCGGGCGATCGCGAGGATCCAGCCGCGCTCGCTGCCCTTGCGTGCGTCGTAGGCGGCCCAGGAGCGCAACACGCGCTCGAAGGTGGCCGAGGTCAGGTCCTCGGCCGCCGGACCGCGCAGCGAGTAGGCGAAGAACCCGTAGACCGCACCGACGTGCTCGCGATACAGCCGCGACAGGTCGTCCGCTTGAGCGCGGCGGCGGATCACCTAGCCCAAGCTAAGGGAACCGGCGGCGGACCGCGTCAGCTGGTCTCGTGCCGGCGAGCTGCGATACGAGAGCCAGGCCATGGCGCCGAGGATCAGGGCGATCCCCACCAGCACCCAGACGAAGCCGGCGCTCATGGCGGAGCCCACCGAGACGGAGTTGCCGACGGCCGAGAACGGATCGTTGCTCGGCACCGGTCCCTTCGGGCCCGCCACGGAGGGCTTGGGCGCGCTGGGTGGCGTCTGAGAGCCGCTCTGCGTGACCGCGGCTGCCTTGTGGCGCTTGTGCGTCTTGACCTTGGAGGCCGGCGGCGGAGTCTGAGCTGCCGCGGGGGCGCCGCCCGACTGCGTGAGGGCGAGGATGGCCGCGCCGGCCGCGCCCTGGTGCTGCAGCGTCTGGGTGGTCTTGGGAGACACGGGCGAGGCGGCCTTCTTCTTGTGATGCCCGCTCGAGCCGGTGCCGCCGGCCCCTGGCAGGACCTCGCAGTACTGGTCGATTCCGGAGGTTCCGGCCGGCGCCTGGCAGTTCGTGCCGGCGGCCGAAGCGGCAGCCGGAACCAGCGCCAAAACGATGGCAGTGAGGAAGGCAATCTGGCCCATGTGTCTAAATGTCCTTCGTTGGCCCAAGAGTCCTCGCATTTCGTCCGGCCGGGTCGTCTCTCCAGCGTAGTGGCTTTCGCGCTTCCCGCGATCCTCCTCCTCTACTACGCGCTGAGGGGTGGGTCGTATGACATCGTGCCGCTCCAGGAGGAGGCGCTCGCGATCTGGTGGGTGCTGGGCCTGGGCTGGGCCTTCGGCCTCCTTCCGCGCGCCAAGCCCACCCGCGGCGTGCTGGTGCCGTTCGTCGCCATCGTCCTGCTGGCGATCTGGACCGCGATAAGCCTCAGCTGGACCGCCAGCGACGAGCGCACCTTCGCGGAGCTCGCCCGCTTCCTCCACTACACGGGCATCCTGCTGCCTGATCTGGAGCCTCGTGACGCGCGACAACTGGCGCGCGGCGGCGGCCGGCCTGCTCGCCGGCGGCGTGGCCGTCTCCGCCCTTGCCGTCGCGAGCCGCCTTGATCCGGGCGCCTTCCCGACGAACTACATCACCCTCCGCTTCCAGATCAACCGCCTGAGCTACCCGTTCAACTACTGGAACGCGGTCGGCGCCTGGACGGTGATGTCGATGGCCATGGCGCTCGCCTGGAGCGCGCACGTGCGCAACGTCGTGCTGCGGGCCGCCTGCCTCGCCGCCGTGCCCATCTGCGGCACCGCGGCCTACCTCACCTACTCCCGCGCCGCGGTGATCGACGCCGTCATCGCCCTCTTCCTCGTGGTCGCGCTCAGCCGCAACCGCTGGGTCGCCTTCGTGCACGCGCTCGGGGCGGGGCTCGGGGCGGCGCTGGCCATCGGCGTCGTGCGCAAGCACCACCAGATCGTCGAGGCCACCGGCAACAACGGCGCCGGGGCGGTCTTCCTGGCGCTGATCGGCGCCGTCCTGATCGCGGTGGCCGTGGCGGTGGCCACAAGCCTGCTGCGCGGCGACGAGCGCTGGCGGATGCCCAAGCGCCCGGCCCAGATCGCCGTCGTCGCAGCGGCGCTGATCGTCGTGATCGCCGTTCCCGCCGCGGCCCACAACACGATCTCGAGCCGCTGGCACGAGTTCCGCCACGAGGAGAACACGAGCGACACCGCCGACCCCGCCGCTCGCCTGTCGCATCTGAACGGCAACCGCTACTTCATCTGGCGCTCGGCCTGGAAGGCCTTCAAGCACGAGCCGATCAAGGGCGTCGGCTCCGGCACGTTCGAGTTCTGGTGGGACCAGGACGGCGGCGCCGAGTTCATCAAGGACGCCCACTCGATCTACATCGAGGAGCTCGGCGAGCAGGGGCTGCCCGGCGGCATCCTCACCCTGGTGATGCTCGGGGGGCTGCTGGTGGGCGCCTTGAGAGCCCGGCGGCGAGTCGAGGGGGACGACGTCGGCATCCAGGCCGGCCTGATCGCCGCGTTCGGCGTGTTCCTGTTCGCCGCGGGGGTCGGACTGGATGTGGGAGTCCACCGCCGTCGGCATCCTCGCGGTCTCGACCGTGGCGGTCGCCGCGGGGGCCAGATCGGAGCCGCTCGCGCGGGCCCCCAAGTCGCTGTTGCGCGCGCCGGTCGTGGCGTTCGCGGTCGTGGCGGCGCTCGTGCAGCTCCCGGGCCTCGTGTCCACCTCCGCCACCCGCAACAGCCAGGCGGAGTTCAACCGCGGCCAGACCGCGAAGGCGCTCGCCAGCGCCAACGACGCGATCCAGTCCGAGCCCTGGGCCGCCAGCCCGTACGTGCAGCGAGCGCTCGTCGAGGAGGGCAGCGACCAGCTCGACGCCGCTCGGCTCGACCTGCTGCGCGCCCAGAAGCGCGAGCCGACCAACTGGCGCCAGCCGCTGCTGCTCTCCCGCGTCGACGCCGAGCGCGGCGATGCCGCCGACGGCGCTGGCGGATTACAGGCGAGCCAAGCAGCTGCGGCCCAGGTCGCTGTTCGTGAATCCGCAGTTTCCGTAGAGATCGGTGCCGTGACGACGGACCGGGCCGCTACCGTACGCGCCGAGAATGCCCGTCCCTCTCTTCGCTACCTCCCATGAGCGATATATGCCCGCGCTGCGCGAGCGGCTCGGCGCCGTGATCGCCGGCGGCCGCTACATCCTCGGCCCCGAGGTCGAGGAGTTCGAGCGCGAGTTCGCGACCTACCTCGGCGCCGCGCCACTGCATCGGCGTGGCCAACGGCACCGACGCGATCACGATCGCGCTGAAGGCGCTGGGGGTCAGCCCCGGCGACGAGGTGGTGATGCCCTCGTTCACGTTCTACGCCACCGCCGAGGCAGTCGGTGAACGCGGGCGCCAAGCCGATCTTCTGCGACATCGACCCGGACACCTACTGCATCACCGCGGAGACCGTGGAGCGCGCGATCACGCCGGCCACCAAGGCGATCATCGCCGTGCACCTGTTCGGCAACGTCGCACCGGTGCCGGAGCTGCGCCGCTTCGGCCTGCCGATCCTCGAGGACTCCGCGCAGGCCGCCGGGGCCTCCCTGAACGGCACGATGGCGGGCGCGCTCGGCGACGCCGCCACGTTCTCGTTCTTCCCCTCGAAGAACCTCTTCTGCCTCGGCGACGGCGGCGCGGTCACCACGAACGACGCGGAGGTGGCGGCGCGGGTCAAGCGGCTGCGCTTCCACGGCTCCGAGGACAAGCAGACGTTCGTGGACGTGGGCTTCAACTCGCGCCTCGACGAGCTGCAGGCAGCCGCGCTGCGCGTGTTCCTGCCCGAGCTCGATGGCTGGACCGAGGCGCGACAGGCGGTGGCCAAGGGCTACGCGCGACCAGGGGCTGGGAGATCTGTTGCAACTGCCCCGCGCCGTCGACGGGGCCGATCAGGTCTACCACCTCTACGTGGCGCGCTCCGATCGGTGCCGACGAGCTCCTCGCGGGTCTCGCCGACGAGGGGGTCGAGGCTCGTCCCTACTACCGCCAGCCGGTGCACCTCCAACCCGCCATGAAGCCCTATGTGGACGGCTCGCTGGACCTTCCGGGCACCCAGCTCGCCTCAAGCCAGAACGTGGCCTTGCCGATGGGTACAGAGCTCGACTCGAACGCCGTCTCGGAGGTCGTCGACGCCTGCAGACGAGTACTGGCGCGTTGACCCCCTTCATTTTCACCGGGACTTCACCGGATTCGCTTGCGCAAGCGGAAGTCCTGGGTTAGGAATAGTTCAACAAAGGTTTTCCTCTGGCCCACCCTTTTTCATGCGACCGCGAGCGCTAGACAAGTTCTGGCCGGCCGGTGTCGAAGAGCTGACGACCCTCGAGGGCGAAGACGCCCCTGAGGTCACCGCTCACGCGCCCGCCGAGCTGACCGACCTGCCCCTCAGGCCCGTGCCTGTGCATCCCGACGAGCCCGCTCGTCGGCCGGAGTCCCCCTTCCGCCGTTGGGGCGCACGCCGCACCGGCCAGCTCGACCGCGAGCCCAGCAAGCCGATCCCCGAGGGCGACATCGGTGCGATCGCCAAGCGCGACTTCACCTACCGCGTCGCGCTCATGTGCGCCGACCTGTTCGCGGCGGTCGTCGCGGTGGTGCTGGGGGTCGTCGTCATCGGGCACGACACGCTTCACCTCGCCGCGTTCCTGGTGCTCCCCATCGTCCCGTTCGTGAGCAAGGCGGTCGGCCTCTATGACCGCGACGAGAACCTCCTGCGCAAGACCACGCTCGACGAGGTCCCGGCGCTGTTCCAGGTCGCCACGCTCTACGCGCTGCTGCTGTGGCTCGCCGAGGGCGCGATCGTGGCCGGCCAGCTGCGTCACCGCCAGGTGATCGGCATCTGGGCGATGCTCTTCCTGCTGATCGCGATCTCGCGCGCCGTCGCGCGCCGCCTGGTGCGCATCGTGGCCCAGCCCGAGCGCTGCCTCGTCGTCGGCGACGCCGACAGCGCCGAGCCGGTTCGCCGCAAGCTGCGCAGCAACCTCGACCTGAACGCCCGCCTGATCGGCCGCGTGCCGCTCGAGCCCGAGGCGCCGATGCCCGACGTGCTCGGCAGCCTCGACAACCTGGGGATCATCCTCGCGGAGCACGACATCGATCGCGTGCTGATCGCGCCCGGCCCCTCGGACCCCGAGCTGATCCTGCACACGATCCGGATGATCAAGTCGATGGGCGTGAAGGTCAGCGTCCTGCCGCGCCTGTTCGAGGTGGTGGGCTCGTCGGTCGAGTTCGACGACCTCGACGGCATTCCGCTGCTCGGCCTGCGCCGTCAGGGCCTGCCGCTGTCCTCACGCGTGCTCAAGCGCATGACGGACATCGTCTTCTCCTCGATCATGCTGCTGGCGCTCGCGCCGTTCCTGCTGATCATCTCGCTCCTGATCAAGATCGACTCCCCCGGCCCGGTGCTGTTCCGCCAGCGGCGGATCGGCCGCCACGGGCAGGCGTTCAAGATCGTCAAGTTCCGCACCATGGTCGACGGCGCCGACGCCATGAAGCCGAAGCTGATGGAGCTGAACGAGGGCGCCGAGGGCTTCTTCAAGATGGCGGACGACCCCCGCGTCACCCGCGTGGGCAAGTTCTTGCGGAAGACCTATCTCGACGAGCTGCCCCAGTTGCTGAACGTCTTCGCCGGCGAGATGAGCCTCGTCGGGCCGCGCCCGCTGGTGGCGGATGAGGACCAGCGCATCAACGGCTGGCAGCGCGGTCGCCTCGACCTGGTGCCCGGCATCACTGGGTTCTGGCAGGTCCTGGGCTCCTCGCGCATCCCCCTCCACGAGATGGTCAAGATCGACTACCTCTACGCGACGAACTGGTCGCTCTGGCTGGACGTCAAGGTCATCTTGCGGACCGTTCCGTACGTGCTCGCGCGCCGCGGGCTGTAAAGCTGCGTAGGCTTCTAGCCGAGAAGTCCCACATGAGAGTGATTGATTCCGCCTGCATCAGGCCCGCGGGGGTGGCTCGATGAAGCGCGCAGTGGTTTTGGCCGGCGGCCAGGGCACGCGCCTTCGGCCCTACACCGCGGTGCTCCCGAAGCCACTCATGCCAGTGGGTGATCGGCCGGTGCTCGACATCGTCGTGCGCCAGCTCAAGCGGGACGGGTTCGAGAAGATCACGATCGCGACCGGCTACCTGGCCGAGCTGATCGAGACCTTCTTCCGCGACGGCGAGAACTACGGCATCCCGATCGACTACTACCGCGAGAGCGAGCCGCTCGGCACCGTGGGCGCCCTCTCCCTGATCGACGGACTCGACGACGACTTCCTGGTGATCAACGGCGACACGCTCACCGACATGAACTACGCGGACGCTGATCGCGCGCCACACGGCCAGCGGCGCCGCCGCCACGATCGCCACCACCACCCGCGAGGTTCAGATCTCGCTGGGAGTGCTGCACTTCGAGGAGAACGGCAGCCACGAGAGCCACAAGCTCACCGGCTACACCGAGAAGCCGAAGATCGAGTACCAGGCGAGCATGGGCGTCTACTGCTTCTCGCCGCGCGCGGTGAACTTCATCGAGTCGGGCGAGCGCCTCGACTTCCCGGACCTCATCCTGAGGCTGATCGCCGCGGGCGAGGAGGTTCGGGGCTGGATGTCCTCGGACTACTGGCTCGACATCGGTCGCCACGATGACTACGAGCAGGCCCAGGCGGAGTTCGAGCGCATGCGCGATCGCCTGATCCCGCACGAGTGAAGCTCCGCGACAGGGACATCGTCTGCGTCGGCTTCGCCGACTGGCAGACCGAGCTGAAGACCAATCAGCACCACCTGATGTCGCGGCTGGCGCGCGACAACCGCGTGCTGTTCGTCGAGTCGCTGGGGCTGCGCCAGCCGCAGCTCTCCTCGCCGTGACCTGAAGCGCATCCTGCGGCGCCTGCGCCGCGGCGTCGCGCCGCCGCGCGAGGTGGACGGCGTGCACGTGCTCTCCCCGCTCGTGATCCCGCTGCACCGTTTCGCCGCCGTGCGCGCGCTCAACGCGCGCCTGCTGCCGTGGCTCGTGGGCCGTGCGGCGCGCCGGCTGGGCATGTCCTCCCCCATCCTCTGGTCCTACAACCCGCAGGCGGAGGCGCTGCTCGACGTGCTCTCGCCGTCGCTCGTCGTCTACCACTGCGTTGACGACGTGGCGGCCCAGAAGGGCGTCGACGCGGCCAGCTTCCGCGCCGCCGAGAAGCGCTTCGTGGAGCGCGCGGACGCGGTGCTCACCACCTCCGAGCCCCTGGCCGAGCGGCTGCGTCAGATCTCTGACAAGGTCACGGCGATGCCGAACGTGGCGGACACCGAGCTGTTCTCGCAAGCGCTGGAGAAGGGCCGCGTGGACCCCGAGCTGGAGGCGCTGCCGGGCCCGCGGATCGTCTTCACCGGCGCGATCGTGGCCACCAAGCTCGACGTCGGGCTGCTGGTGGCGCTGGCCCGCCGGCGCCCCGACTGGACCTTCGCGCTGGTGGGACCGGTGGGCGCCGGCGACCCGAGCACCGACGTCTCGGTGCTGGGACACGAGCCGAACGTGCACCTGCTGGGCCTGCGCGCCTACGACGCGCTCCCGGACGTCCTGCGCGGCGCGGACGCGGCGCTCATCCCCTACTCGCTCAACGAGCTCACCGCGAGCATCTTCCCGATGAAGGTCTACGAGTACCTGGCGGCTGGGCTGCCGGTGGTGGCCACGCCGCTGCCGTCGTTGCGCGGCGTCGAGGGCATCGTCACCGCGCCCGACGCCGAGTCCACGGCCGCGCGGCTCGAGGAGCTGCTCGCGGCCGACTCGCCGGAGGCGCGCGCCGAGCGCTCCCGGCTCGCGGCGGGCCACTCCTGGGACGCGCGCATCGACGAGATCGCCGCGCGCGCTGAACGGCCATGGCTGACCTGCTCGTCGCATCGCAGCCCCCCACGCTCGGCGGCGGCATGCGCATGCGCACCTACGGGATCGTCCGCGCGCTGGCGGCCAGCGGGCCCGTCGACTTCCTCTATCCCGACCTCGGCGAGGCGAAGCCCAGCCGCGAGTACGAGACCATGGCCAACCTGGTCCTCCACCCGGTCGAGCCCGCCCGCGGCTTCGGCCGCGCGCTGGCCTACGGCATGGCGATGGCGCGCGGGGTGCCGCCATCGTTCGCGCGCGGCGTGTCCCAGGAGCTGATCGCCGCCGTGGAGGAGCTGGCCGACACGCCCGGCCGCCGACGCGTGATCGCCGACGGCCCGGTGGCGGCCGCGCTGGCCTCGCGGCTCGCGCGCCGGCGCCCGGTGATCTACAACGCGCACAACCTCGAGTCCGCCTTCAGGCGCGAGGCGCGCGCGGCCGGCGACGCCGTGAGCGGCTGGACGCTGCCCCGCTTCGAGCGGCGCATCCTGGAGGGCGCCTCCGAGTCCTGGATGGTCAGCCGCAAGGACATGCAGGGAGCGCTCGAGCTGGCCCCCGACACGCCCGTCAGGCTCGTGCCGAACGTGGTGGACGTGGCCGCGATCACGCCCGTGGCGAAGACGCCGGGCGATCGCCGCATCCTGCTGCGTGGCGGACTTCCGCTGGCCGCCGAACACGCGAGGGCGCGCAGTTCCTGGCCGAGTCGGTGCTGCCGCTGGTGTGGGCCCGCGTCGAGGACGCGCGGCTGACGCTGGTGGGCCGCGGCCTGCCGGACGACTTCGCGCGCGACGAGCGGATCGAGGTGCGCGGCTTCGTGGACGATCTCGCGAGCGCGTACGGGAGCGCCGACTGCGCGATCGTCCCGCTGCTCACCGGCGGCGGCTCGCCGCTCAAGTTCGTCGAGGCGCTCGCGTACGGTCTGCCAGTGGTGGCCACCCCACACGCCGCCGCCGGCCTCGATGCCGTCGCCGGCGAGCACTACCTTGAGGGCTCCACTCCCGAGGAGCTCGCGGACGCGCTGGTGGCGGTCCTCAGCAGACGGCGCGCCCGAGCTCGCGGCAGCGCGGACGGGCGCTCGCCGCGTCGAGCTACTCGATCGAAGCGCTCGTCCGTATCCTCGCCCCAGAACCCGCCATGGAGGTCGCAAGTTGAAGATCGTCAGCGTCATGACGACGACGGCCGAGGGAGGTGCGGAGTTCGCCGCAATGGAGATGCTCTGGGCGCTCGAGCAGCGCGGCCATGAGACGGCGATGCTCACGGACCTCCCCGCGATCGGCCGCGAGACGGGCGTGTCCCTGCGCGCCGTCGAGCTCGGACCCAAGCTGTCCGGGCGCGACTGGCTGCGCGTCGGCGCCCGCTGGCCGCAGTACCTGATGCGCCTGCGCAAGGCGCTCGAGGCCGAGTATCCCTACGACGTGCTGCTCGTTCATTACAAGAAGGAGCAGCTGATGGCGCGGCAGCTCCCCAAGCGCCTGCGCGCCGCGCTCGTGTGGGCTGAGTGGGGCCCCGTGCCGGTGCAGATGCGCCAGGGGCCGGGCGCCTGGCTCTACCGCGACGCCGCCCGCAAGGCCGGCAAGATCATGGCGATCTCGGCCGGCACCAAGGAGTCGGTGGTCGGGATGGGCGTCGAGCCCGAGAAGGTCGAGGTGATGCCCAACGTGATGCGCGGCGACGAGCTCGCCTACACCGAGGAGGGCCGCCGGCGGGTGCGCACGGAGCTCGGCATCCCGGACGACGCGTTCGTGGTCGGCTGCATCTCGCGCTTCCATCCCAAGAAGCGCAACGACGTGGTCGTCGAGGCCGTGAAGCAGCTCGACGAGCGCGCCCACCTCCTGCTGGCCGGCGCCGGCGAGACCGAGGCCGACCTGCGCCAGCGCGCGGCCGCGCTGAACGGCCGCGGCCACATCGTGCCCACCCCCGGCGACGACGTGGCCGACTACACCTCCGCCTTCGACATCGGCGTGTTCGCGCCCAGCCCGGCGGAGGGCGCGCCGCGGGCGGTCATCCTCGGCGTGGCTGGCCAGCCGGACCTGCGTCTCCACCGGCGCCATGGGAGTGGCCGACATGATCACCGACGGCGTCGGCGAGATCATCACGCCCGAGAACGATCCGTCCGCCCTGGCGGCGACGCTTCGCGCGTACATGCAGGACCCGGATCGCCTGGCGCGCGAGGGCGCAGCGGCGCGTGAGCGCGCGGTTCAGACCTATGACGCTCCCGTCGTGGCCGAGCGCATAGAGCAGCTGTTTCGAGACGCCGGCGCGCGGTGACGGGTTCCAGCGCCGTCAGCGGGCGGCGCATAACGGCCGACATCGCGCGTCCAGCTCGTCGGCCGGATCCTGAACCTCGTCCTGGGCGTGGCCGTGACGGTCGTCGTCGTGCGCGCGCTCGGCGACCACCGCTTCGGCCAGTGGAGCACGATCTTCGCGGTCAGCGACCTCTCGGCTACCTGGGCGAGTTGGGGATCGACCGCGTGATCGTCCGCCAGGCGTCCGCAGAGCCGAAGCGCGAGCCGGAATAGCTCGGAGCGCTCGTCTCCCTCCGGTTCCTGCTCGCGATCCCGGTGACGCTGGCGTTCCTGGCGATCACGCTCGCCCTGTCCTCGGACGCCACCGATGCGGATCTCCTCCGTGGTGCTGGCTGTGCTGCTGCTCCTGCCGCCGCTTCAGCAGCCTCACGGTCGTGTTCCAGCTGCGCGTGCGCAACGACCTGAGCATGGTGTGTGCTCACGCTCAACAGCCTGATCTGGACCGGCGCCGCGGTGGTCGATCTCCGCTCCTCTCCGGCGGCATGCGTCGCGATGTCCGATCGCCTTCGTCGGCGCCATTCCTCGTCACCCTCGGCGCTCCAGACCGTGTTCGTCCGCCGGCTCGCGACGATTCGCCTGCGCGCCTCGCGCCCCCTGTGGGGCGAGCTCGCGCGCTTCGCGCTGCCCGTGGGCATCGCCGGCATGCTGACGCTCGCCTACGGGCGCATCGACCAGGTGCTGGTGTTCCAGATCGCCGGCACGGACGCCGCCGGCATCTACGGCGCGATGTACCGGATCCTCAGCACGGCTGCCTTCGTGCCGATGGCGGTGATGACGACCCTCTTCCCGGTCCTCTCGTCGGCCGAGCTGCCCGACGATGCGCCGGCTGGTCCAGCTCGCGACGGAGTACCTGGCGATGGCCTCGCTGCCGATCTTCGCCTTCGTGCTGGTGGCCAGCCGAGCCGATCATCCGATTGCTCTTCGGCCCGGAGTTCGTCAGCGGAGCAGAACGCGCTCAGGGTCCTGATGGGGGCCTTCGTGTCATCTGCTTCGGCTACGTGGCGGGGTCGATGGTCATCGTGCTGCGCCTTCAGCGGGTGTTCGTCCGCTACGCGCTGATCGCGCTGGTGTTCAACGTCGGGCCTCAACCTCTCCTCCTGCCCAAGTACGGCTACATCGCGGCGGCATGGATCACCCTCGTCACCGAGCTGCTCGTGGAGACACTTGCTCTGCGCGCCGTGTTCCGAACGATCGAGATGACGCCCAAGTTCGGGCAAGTTCATCCGCATCATCGCCGCCGCGACCGCGAATGGGTCTGGTCGTCCTGGGGGCTGATGGCGGCCGGGGCGCCGCTCGCGTGCTGGTGGTCGCGGCCGCAGCCACCTATCCGCCACTGCTGTTCCTCCTGCGCGCCATGACCCCTGCGGATCTCGGCGTATTGCTCCGGCGCGAGGCGCCGGAATAGCGTCAAGCCGGCATGCCAAACTTGCCCGCGTGAGAGCCACCCTCCTCCTGCTGAAGATCTACGTCATGAATCACCTGGTGAACCGGGTGCCGTTCGTCGCCTTCCGCCAACGCGCCTACGCCGCGCTTGGCGTTCAACTCGAGGACCCTGCCACCGGAATGATCATGCTGGGCACGATCGTCAACGATCCGGGCGAGCTTCGGATCGGGTCCAATTGCGTGATCGGACGCGACTGCGTGCTTGACGCCCGCGGCGGCATCGAGTTGGGCAGATCCGTGAACATCGGCTCGGGGGCCAGCCTGCAAACGGGGAAGCACCTGGTCGATTCGCCCGACTTCCGCGCCGAGTTCCTGCCGATCGTCGTGGGAGACCGAGTGTGGATCGCCGAGGGAGCACGGGTGCTCGCGGGCGTGACCATAGGAGAGGGAGCCGTTGTGGCCGCCGGGGCGGTGGTCACAAAGGACGTCGATCCCTACACGATCGTGGGGGGTGTCCCGGCCACGTACATCAGAGATCGGGCGAGGGACCTGAGCTACACCCTGGATTACCGCACCAACTTCTGGTAGTTCAGGGTCCTCGGCGTGGGGACGTCGGGGTACACGGTTAAGGTCGGCCGCACCTGAGCCGATGAGGTTCTTGTGCCAACTCTTCGCCGCGAAAGACGTGACGCGGGATGCACATTCTCGTAATCAGCAACCTCTATCCACCCGCCATCCGCGGCGGCTACGAGGTCCTCTGCGCGGAGACCGTGAAGCGCCTCCGCCAGCACCACCGCGTGCGCGTGCTCACCTCACGCGCGCCTGAGGCGCCTGAGGAGCCGGACGTGGTGCGAGAGCTCGAGCTGGTGCCGCCCGGCAAGCGCAGCGCGCTGCGGGCCCCGTTCGCGGCCCTGGCCGCCGCCCGCGCGACACGCCGGCTGATCCGCTCCTTCCGGCCCGACCTGATCTTCGTCTGGAACGGGGTGGAGATCCCACATGCCGCGATCCGGGTGGCAGAGTCCTCGGGCGCCCCGGTCGCCTACAGCGTCGCCGAGCACTGGTTCGCGCGGCTATACCTCGCCGACCCGTTCATGCGCTACCTCGCTCCCCGGCCAGCGGGGCCTGCGGGCGCTCTGGGGCCGCGGTATCCGCGCTGCTGAACCGCCATCCCGGGCCTGCGGCTCGAGCTGGACCGCAAGGTGCCGGCGTCGCTCATGTGGGTCAGCGAGGCGCTGCGCGAAGGCGTGGAGGTGCCCAGACCATCGAGCCGCTCGTCGAACGGGTGATCTACCCCGCGCCCGGCGATCCCGGACCTCTGGCTCGGCCTCGAGCGCCGGCCGCCGTCGGATCCGCCCACGATCGCGTTCGTCGGGCCGCCTCGAGGAGCAGAAGGGCCCGCAGCGTCGCCTACCGGGCCCTGGCGGCCCTCAGGGACCGCCACGGCATCGACGCCCAGCTCAAGCTCGCGGGCCTCGCAGCGCCGGAGGAGCTGCTCGTGCTCGACCGGCTGGCGCGGGAGCTCGACATCGAGGATCGCGTCGAGCTGCTCGGCCAGGTCGACCAGGCCGGCGTGGGCTCGCTGCTGGCCGGCTCGTCGGCGATGCTCGTTCCGTCCACCTGGCAGGAGCCCTTCGGGCTCGTGCTGTGTCGAGGGGGCCCTCGCCCGGGTACCGGTGGTCGGCTCGCGCAGCGGCGGGATGACGAGAGGCCCTCGAGGAGGACACGCACGCCCTCTACTTCCCGATCGGCGACGCGGACGGCCTGCGCCGACGCGCTCGCGCGCGTCCTCACCGACGGGCGCAAGACCGAGGCCCGCACCGCCCGCGCGTTCGAGCACGCCCAGAAGCTCAGCTTCGACAACTACATGGCCCAGATCGACGACTTCATCACGGCCGCGGTTGCCGCGCCACCACGGAGGCGGGCGACACCAGGACGACGGCGCGCGCCGGCACCTGCGACGGCCCGTCGGCAGCCCCTCCAGCCGCTCGAAGTCCACGAGCTAGACCTCAGGTCGAGAATGAGGGTCGGAGGCCTCGCCTGACGGCCCGGCAAACGCTGTTTGCGAGCCGGTTCCGGTTCCGGATAAGCTCGAAATCGAGCCCGACTCGATGAGCCTGGCGCAGCCCGTCGTCTCGCGTGCGCGCCCGTCCCCTATGCGCGTACTCGTCATCAGCAACTTCTACCCCCCGGTCGTTCGCGGCGGCTACGAGTTCTCTGCGCCGATGTGGTGGACGGCCTGCGCGAGCGCGACGAGGTGCTGCGTGCTCACCTCCCAGTCACCCGAGCCGGTGGCCGCAGAGGCGCACGTGGTGCGCGAGCTCGAGCTGCTGGTGCCCGGGAAGCGCACCACGCTCACAGCGCCCCTGGCGACCCTCAGGGCCGTTCGGACCATGCGCCGGATCCTGCGCGAATTCCGCCCGGAGCTCGTCTTCGTGTGGAACGGCGTGGAGATCTCGCATGCCGCGATCCGGGTGGCGGAGACCGCCGGCGTGCCCGTCGTCTACAGCATCGCCGAGCACTGGTTCGCGCGGCTATACCTCGCTGACCCGTTCATGCGCTACCTGTTCCCCGGCGAGCGGGGTGTGCGGGCCCTCTGGGGCGCTCGTGATCCGCCTTGTGAACCGGCATCCGAGCCTGCGGCTCGAGCTGGAGCGCAAGGTGCCGGCGTCGCTGATGTGGATCAGCGAGGCCCTGCGCCGCAGCTTGCAGGTGCCGACCACCATCGAGCCGCTCGTCGAGCGGGTGATCTACCCGGGCCCCGGCGATCCGGACCTGTGGCTCGGTCTGGAGCGCCGGCCGCCCTCGCAGCCGCCCACGATCGCGTTCGTCGGCCGCCTCGAGGAGCAGAAGGGCCCGAGCGTCGCCTACCGCGCCCTCGCGGCCCTCAGGGACCGCCACGGCATCGACGCCCAGCTCAAGCTCGCCGGGCGCGGCAGCCCGACGAAGCTGCTGCTGCTGGAGCGGCTCGCCAAGGAGCTCGGGATCGAGGAGCGCGTGGAGCTGCTCGGGCACCTCGATCGCGCCGGCGTGGGGTCGCTCCTCGCCGGCTCGTCGGCTCTGCTCGTCCCGTCCACCTGGCAGGAGCCGTTCGGCCTCGTGCTGGTCGAGGCCGCCCTGGCCCGCGTGCCCGTGGTCGGCTCGCGCAGCGGCGGGATGCCCGAGGCCCTGGAGGAGGACGCGCATGCCCTCTTCTTCCCGATCGGCGACGCTGCTGCCTGCGCCGACGCGCTCGCCCGCGTCCTCACCGACGCGCCGCGAGACCGAGGCCCGCACCGCCCGCGCCTTCGAGCACGCCATCGCGGCTCAGCTCGAACGGTTACGCGCGGCAGGCCCGCGAGCTCCTCTCCGCCGGGGTGGCCGCCCATGAGCGCCACCTGGATGAGCGCACCGAGCAACGAGGCGGCGCGCCGGGGGCGCAGGCGCTCCAGGGCCGCCGACGCGGGCGTGAACATGGCGCTCTTTCTTCTCCCGCGTTAACGCGATCCGTCATAGGGTGGATGCGTACGAACGCGCTTTGGTCCGCGCCGTGACGCGAGCCGGTCGAGCAAGGAAGCGAGAGCGGCACCAGATGCGGATCCTGACCGTCAGCAACCTCTATCCACCGATCGTCGAAGGCGGCTACGAAGCCCGCTGCGCGGCGACGGTCGACGGCCTGCGCCGGGAGCACGAGATGCGGGTGCTCACCTCCACTCGCGGCCGCGACGGCTGCCCGCCGGACGCGAGCGTGCTGCGCGAGCTCCCGTACCTCCCACAGGGCATGCGGTCGATCCTGCGGGCGCCGCGCGCCACAGCCGAGGGCATGCGGGTGATGCGAACGGCGATGGAGGACTTCCGGCCAGACCTGGTCATGATCTGGAACGGCATCGGCATCCCGCAGGCCGCGCTGCGGGTCGCCGAGCTGAGCGGTGTCCCGGTCGCCTACGTGGTCGGCGAGCAGTGGCTCGGGCGCATGTACAAGTCGGACCCGTTCGTCCGCTGCCTGCTGCCGGGCGAGCACGGCCTGCACGCCGTCTGGGGCCGGGTCGCCCGAGGCCTCAACCATCTACCTTCACTTCAGGTTGATGCTTTCACGCCCGACGCATGCGGCGATCTGCTGGAACAGCGACGCGACGCGCAGGACCTCCGGCCTGCCGGACACGCTGATTCCCACCTTCGAGGCGACGGTCTACCCGGGCGTCCCGCAGCCGGAGCGCTGGACCAGCCTGGAGCGTCGCCCCGCAGAGCAGCCCACGATCGCCTTCGTGGGGCGGGTGGAATGGGAGAAGGGGCCCGGCCGTGGCCTACCGCGCGCTGGCCGAGCTCCGTGCCGCGCACGGTATACACGCGAGGCTCCTTCTGGCTGGGCCGTGCCAGCCCGCGATGCGCGCGGAGCTGGACGCCCTCGCGGCAGAGCTGGGGATCTCGGAGCAGGTCGAGCTGCTCGGGGCGCTCGACAAGGCGGGCGTGGGCCGGCTCCTGGAGCGCTCCCACGCGCTGGTCGTACCCTCGACCTGGGAAGAACCCTTTGGCTTGGTGCTGCTCGAGGGCGCGCTCGCCAGGGTGCCCGTGGTGGCATCGAGGAGCGGGGGCATGCCCGAGGCGCTCCGAGAGCCGCAGGAAGCGCTCTTCTTCCCGATCGACGATTCCGTTGCATGCGCAGAAGCACTGGCCGAAACCCTCCACCATTCGTCCAGCACCGAGGCCCGAATCGGGGCCGCATACCGCAGAGCCGAGGACCTCTCGTTTGACCGCTACATAGCGGAAATGGGGCAGTTTGTGGCACATGCCCACGCCTCCTTTAGCCCCATGAGCAGGGCAATCGGTTCCCCGGTTTAGGGCTCACCCCCAGCGGGGATAGTCGCCTAAAGCCGCACTGGGTCTAGGCCGAAGGTAATGGTGGGATGGCCGGCCAGCTGCGCACCAGCACGAAATCCCCAACGTAGGAACGGAGCCCTCCTTATGTCGCCTAGCGCGTACAGGCGCGCCTGCGCCTTGCTGCTTGCCCTGCTCGTGACCCCGACGGCCGGCTTCGCGTCTGCGTTCGCCGCCACCGGCTCGGCCTCGTCTGCCTCGGCCAGCAGTTCGTCGCATCGCGCCGCGGCCGCTAAGAAAAAGAAGAAGAAGGCGGTGAAGAGGACCGCCGTCTGCAGCAAGCGGTCGAAGAAGGCGACGACCCGCCGCAAGGCCAAGGCTCGCAAGAGCAGCCTGACGGTCCCGGTCGCCGGGATCACCACGGTCACGGTGCCGGTGCCCCCGCTCCCCCTCCCGCTCCCCGGTTCGGGCACGCGGCTCCGGTGGAGGCTCAGGCTCAGGTAGCGGTTCAGGGTCCGGCTCGGGTTCCGGCAGCACCGGCGGCGGCACCACCACGGGCGGCGGCAGCACCACGGGCGGCTGGCGGCACCAGCACGACCAGCGGCCAGCCGAGCACCGGCAGCGGCAGCTCGACCACCAGCACGCCCAGCGGCAGCTCGACCACGACGAGCACCGGAGCCCCGGCCGGCCCCGCCGGTCCCCCGGCAGGCGCCCCCGCCGCGACGACCGATGCCAAGAAGCCTCTGACGGCCAAGCAGCGTGCCGCGGCGAAGAAGCGTGCCGCCGCCCGCAAGCGCGCGGCCGCGCGTAAGCGTGCCCTGGCGAAGAAGCGTGCCGCCCGCAAGCGTGCCCTCGCGCACAAGCGTGCACTGGCCAAGAAGCGCGCCCTCGCGAAGAAGCGTGCGGCCGCCAAGAAGCGCGCCGCGGCCAAGAAGCGCGCCGCTCACAAGAAGAAGAGCACCAAGAAGCACAGCTCGAAGAAGCGCAAGACCACGACGAAGAAGCGCAAGACCACCACGAAGCAGAAGTCCACGGTGATCCCGTGCACCCCCGCTCCGGCTCCGACCGGCCCTGCTGCTCCGACCGGATTCACGGTCGGGATGGTCTCGGGTCCCGCGGCTGGCTGGGAGGCCGGAATGACCTCTGCCGGGAACCTGCACCCGAAGGTCGTGCGGGTGCCGCTGCAGATCGGCGCTTCCGTGTCCTCGGTCCAGACTCAGGTCGCGGGCCTGGCGGCGAAGGGCGAGCAGGCGCTGCTGATGGCCGAGTTCTACGGCTCGATCCCGAGCACCTCGCAGGCGCAGAGCCTGGCCGGCTGGGCGCACGCGTTCGGCCCCGGTGGCACGTTCTGGCAGGGCCGCTCCGACGGCAACCTGGCGGTGCGCTACATCGAGTTCGGCAACGAGACCAACGAGAGCTACCAGTTCGGCGGCGTCAACTCCGGGCCCAGCTACACCAGCCGCGCCCAGAACTACGCGCTCCGCGCCAAGGACGCCGTGGACGCGATCAACAACCCCAGCAGCGGCAACCCGGGCGTCGGGCTGCTGGCTCAGGGCGACAACGGCGGCTGCGGCTGCTCGCAGTGGGTCGACGGCATGTTCAGCGCGGTGCCGGACCTGAACAAGCGCATCGCCGGCTGGACGATCCACCCCTACGGCCCCAAGAGCCGGTACGGCCCGATCATGGACCAGGCCGTCGAGGGACACGGCGAAGCACGGCGACACCACGCTGCCGTTCTTCATCACCGAGTACGGCATCGCCACCAACAACGGCCAGTGCCTCGACTCCAACTACCAATGGCCGACCTGCCTCACCTACCAGCAGGCCGCGGACTCCCTCCACGGGGCGATCGCCGACCTGCACTCAGACCTATGGCAAGCGCCTTGCCGAGCTGCTCATCTTCGAGCAGCGCGACATGGGCACCGACGGGAGCAGCCGTGAGGACAACTTCGGCGCGCTCAAGAGCGACGGCTCAGCGAAGGGTGCGTTCACCACGGAGATCCAGAACGAGCTGAACACCTACCGCGGCTGAAGCCCGCAGAACAGCTAAGCAGCAGCGTCGAGGAGGCCCGAAAGGGCCTCTTCGACGCTTTCCACGACTATGTCGACCTCTTCGGAGGAGAGGTGCGCCGACATCGGCAGCGCGCAGTGGCGCTCCGCGGCAGCCTCGACGTTCGGGAGCGACAGCTCGCCGAAGGTCTCGACGTAGTCGGTGAAACGGTGGACCGCCGGGTACCAGGTGGTCTGGACCCCCAGGTCTGACAGGCGCTCGCGGAAGGCGTCGCGCGTGGGCTCGTCGCGAAGGACGATGGGGAAGGCGAAGTGCGAGGCGCGCTCCACGGCCTCGTCGTCCCAGACGAGCTCCAGGCCATTCAGGCCGCCGAGGCGGCGGCGGTAGGTGCGCGCGAGCTCGCGGCGCGACTCGAGGTCGTCTTCGAGGCGCGGGAGCCGGCTGAGCGCGAGCGCGGCGCGCGGCTCGTCGAGGCGGTAGTTGAAGCCGACGTCCAGGACGTCGTAGGACTCGGCGTAGCCGCGGTGGCGGTCCCAGGTCACGCTGGTCATCGCGTGCGAGCGCAGCGAGCGCACCTTCACCGCCAGCTCTTCGCTCGCGGTGGTGATCATGCCGCCCTCACCCACGCAGAGCTGGTTCTTGCTGAAGAGGCTGAAGCAGCCGAGGTCCCCGACGGTGCCCGCGCGCGTGCCGTCCGCGTCGACGCTGGCGCCGACCGCCTGCGCGGCGTCCTCGATCAGGACGAGGCCGCGCTCGTCGCAGAGCTTGCGCAGCTCGACGACCTTGGCGGGGTAGCCGCAGAAGTGCACGGCGATGATCGCCTTGGTGTTGGGGGTGATCCGGCGCTCGACGTCCTCGAGATCGATGTTCATGTCGTAGGGCCCGCCGACCTCGCACAGCACGGGCGTGGCGCCGGTGTAGCGGACCGCGTTGGCGGTGGACACGAAGCTCATGCCGGCCACGATGGCCTCGTCCCCCGGCCCGAGGCCGGCGGCGACGCAGGAGACGTGCAGCGCGGCGGTGCAGCTCGATACCGCCACGGCGTGCGGCGAGCTGACGAACTCGGCGAACTCCTCCTCGAACTGCCGCGTGCGCGGGCCCATGGTGAGCCAGCCGGAGCGCAGGCACTCGAGCACGGCCTGGACGTCGTCCTCGGGAATCGTGATGTGCGCCAGTGGCACTCGCCAGCTCATCGGCTCAACGCATCCTCGATGCCTGTCATCACTCGACCCTGCTCCTCCTCAGTCATGTGAGCGTAGAGAGGGATGGTCACCTCGGTGCGGGCCGCCAGCTCGGTGCGCGGCAGCGAGACCCCCGGGAAACGCTCGCGGTAGGCCGTGAACTCGTGGGTGGCCGGGTAGAAGATGCTGGTCTGCACGCCGTGCTGGTCGCGCAGGTGGGCGCGGAAATCGCCCTGGATGCCGGGCTCCGAGAGCATGATCGGCATCACGTACCCGGAGCCGGTGGCCACGTCCTCGTCGCGGAACGGCAGGGTGATGCCGTCGAGCTGAGACAGCCGCCGGCGGTAGTTCATGATCAGCTCACGGCGGCGGGCGATGTCGGTGTCCAGGCGCGCGAGGCGCTGGAGCAGCATCGCCGAGCGCGGCTCGTCGAGCTTGTAGTTGTAACCGAGGCCCGTCACGTCGTAGGTGGTGGTGGCCTTGCTGTGGCGGGCCCAGGAGCCGGAGGTCATGCCGTAGCAGCGGAGCCTGCCGGCGCTCTCGGCCACGGCGTCGTCGTCGGTGGCGAGCATGCCCCCCTCACCCACCGACAGGACCTTGTTCGAGAAGAAGCTGAACGCGCCGGCCAGGCCGAACGTGCCGATCGCCTTCTCGTGCAGCATGCCTCCCGGGCCGTGGGCGGCATCTTCGATCAGGGCGATGCCCTTCGAGTCGCACAGCTCCTTCAGGACGTCCACCGGAGCCGGGTAGCCCGCGAAGTGCACCGCCGCGACGGCCTTCGTGCGCGGGGTGATCTTCCGCTCGACGTCCTCCGGGTCGATGCTCAGGTCGTGCTGGCCGATGATGTCGGCGAACACCGGCGTGCCGCCGCAGTAGATCACCGCGGCGGCCGTGGCCGCGAACGTGAACGCCGGGACGATCACCTCGTCTCCGGGGCCCACGCCGGCCGCCAGGTACGCCAGGTGCAGCGCCGCGGTGCAACTCGACACCGCGACGGCGTGCTTGGCGCCCACGTACTCGGCGAAGGCCTGCTCGAACTTCTGCGTCCGCGGGCCCATGGTGAGCCAGCCGGAGCGCAGGGTCTCGGCGACCGCGTCGAGGTCCTCCTGCTCGACCCTCAGGTCGAAGAAGGGGATCTCAGGGAATGTTTCGGTAGCTGCGCTCAAAGGGATCAGGGAAGGCGCCGGCCGAAAGCGCTGCGGCGACCTCGGCGATGCCGTCGGGGACAGTCATCAGCGTCTCGTAGCCAAGGACCTCGCGGACCTTGTCGAAGCTGACCTTGTAGTCGCGAGGATCCTCGTCACGCCGGACGTAGGTGACCTTGCCGGTGTCCATCTGCGACTGGATCACCTCGACGATGTCCAGCTTGCGGTAGTTCTCACCCGAGCGGCCGACGTTGAAGACCTCGCCGGCGACCTTGTCCTCCGGGGCGTCGAGCGCGGTGCGAACCGAGCGCGCGGCGTCGCGGACGTGGACGTACGGACGCCAGAACTGCTCGCCGAAGACCTCGAGCTCCTTGTCGGCCCAGAGGTCGCGCGTGAACTCGTTCACGGTGAGGTCGAAGCGCATGCGCGGAGCCACGCCGTAGACGGTGGCGAAGCGCAGGCAGGTGGGCTTGAGCCCGTTCATGTTGTCACCCAGCATCGCCGTCTCGATCCCGACCTTCTGCTCGGCGTAGAGAGACACAGGGCGCAGCTCGCCCTGCTCGGTGATCGGCACCGTGGGGTCCTCCATGCGGCCGTAGTTCGAGCACGTGGACGCGAACACCAGGCGCTCGACGCCCGCTGCCTTCGCGTCCTGCACCAGCCCCTGGCTGGCGACGACGTTCACCTCGTTCGAGAGCGCCGGGTCGAGAGCGCAGGCGGGATCGCCCACGATCGCGGCCAGGTGCACCACGGCCTCCGCGCCCTCGAGCGCGGCGCGGCGCGCCTCGGCGTCGCGGATGTCGGCGCGGATCAGCTCGGCGCCCTTCTCCTGAAGCGAGGCAGCGATCTCCTCCTGGCCGTGCAGCAGCACGTCCAGGATCCGCACCCGGCGACCGGACGCGAGGAGCTCCTCGGTGGTGGCGGCGCCGACGTAGCCGGCCCCACCCGTGACGACAGTGACGCCGCTCATACGGCTACCTCCCATGTACGGCGCGTCTCAGCGACGGCCGCACGCGATTGCGTGCAGTGCATTTTTTCCAGAACTCCTAAGGGGTACAACGCGAGCCCCTGCTCAGGACGGAACGGGGTTCAACCTCTTCGATCGTACCTCAGGTTCCGGCGCTTCGGAAAAAACTTTGGCCGCGGGAATGCGCCTATTCGTCCAGTGCGGGGCGACTAGCTCTAAACGCGCGCGCGGCAGTGCCGATCCCTTCCTTAGCCGCGGATGCGCCACAGCGCCTCCCTCCACGCGGCCCCAGATCCTCCCGATCGTCGGCGGCGCCGATGGGTTACCCGCCGGCGAGAGAGGCGCAACCCTTCATGTCGGTATCTCCCCTCCATCGCATCCTGGCAGTGGTGACGGCTGCGCTGATGGCCCTCACGCTGAGCGGCACCGCGCAGGCGGCTCACAGGCAACAGCACCACCAGAAGCACCACGCGAAGAAGAAGCACCACGCCAAAAAGAAGCACCACGCCAAAAAGAAGCACCACGCCAAGAAGCGCAAGCCGAAGGCGCGGACGCTGCTGCCCAGCGCCGGGACGATCCTGTCCACCTTCGAGGCCGAGTCAATGACCAGGCCGGCCGGCTCGTCCGTGCTCAGCGACTCGGCCGCCAGCGGCGGCAGGGCAGTCTTGCTCGACGCCAACGGCACCACCAAGCGCAGCGTCGTCACTAGCGCCGCGAGCAACACGCTGATCGTCCGCGCCCGCGGCGACCAGTGCTCGGGGGCGCCGCGGATGGTGGTGAGTGCCGACGGCCGCCGCCTTGCAACGGTCGCGGTCACGGCCACCGGCTGGACCGACTACCTCGTGCCCGCTCCCCTCACCGCGGGCAGCCACGTGATCTCGATCGCGTTCGACAACTACCTGCACAAGGGCGGGAAGTGCGACCGCACGCTGGGCCTCGACAGGGTGAGCTTCGCGCAGAGCGCGGCGCCCGTCCCGGCGCCCGTGTCGCTGCCGATCCCCTCGCCAATGCCCACCCAGCCGGCCCCGGCGCCCGCGCCGGCTCCGTCCGGCCAGCTGATCATCCGCCTGGCCCAGGGAGACCCGACGAAGGTCGTGTTCAGCCTCCCGCCCGGCACCAGCAAGGTGCACATCTACCAGGGCGACCGCCCCGACTATCCGGCGGGCGGGCCGCCTGCCGGTACCTACCAGTACACCGACCTGTCGGCGGCATCGTCAGCGTGGGCGCCTACCCGGGCCAAGTCGACCGGCGAGGACGTCTACGTGGACGCCGTGGCGGTGAACTCCGCCGGCAAGCAGATCGGCACCTGGTACTCGTCGACGGACGGTGGGACGCGGGTGCATGTGGAGGCGGCCGCGCAGGCCACCGTGCCGCCCCCGCCGGCGAGCACCACCACGACGACCACCACGACTTCGCGCTCCACGCCGGTCCCGACCACGACGACCACCACGACGTCGAGCTCCACGCCGACCCCCGTGCCGACCACCACCACGACCACCACGAGCACGAGCACGACTCCGCTTCCCACGAGCACCACCACCACCACCACGAGCGACCCCGACCCGAGTCCGTCGAGCACCACCTCGACCACCACGAGCGAGACCCCCGCTCCTACGACCACCACCTCGACCGCGACGACCACCACCTCGCCCCCGCCACCGCCCCCGGCCGCGTCCGGGTTCACGGTCGGCATGGTGTCCGGCCCGGCGGCAGCCTGGGAGGCCGGCCTGACCGACGCGGGGAACCTGCATCCCAAGGTGGTGCGCGTGCCGTTCCAGATCGGCACCTCCGTGTCGACCGTGCAGGACGCCGTCGGCGCGCTGGCGGCGAAGGGCGAGCAGGCGCTGCTCATGGCCGAGTTCTACGGCACGATCCCCAGCACCTCGCAGGCGCAGAGCCTCGCGGACTGGGCTCACGCCGTCGGCCCGGGCGGCACCTTCTGGCTGGGTCGCTCCGACGGTGACATGGCCGTGCGCGACATCGAGTTCGGCAACGAGACCAACGAGAGCTACCAGTTCGGCGGCGTCGGCTCCGGGCCCAGCTACACCACCAGGGCCCAGAACTACGCGCTGCGCGCCAAGGACGCCACGGACGCTATCGCCAGCAGCCGGGGCAACCCGGGTGTCGGCCTGCTCGTCCAAGGCGACAACGGCGGCTGCGGCTGCTCGCAGTGGATGGATGGCATGTTCAGCGCGGTGCCGGACCTGAACAAGCGCATCGCCGGCTGGACGATCCACCCGTACGGGCCGAAGACCCGCTACGGACCGATCATGGACCAGGCGGTCCGTGACACGGCGAAGCACGGCGACACCACGCTGCCGTTCTTCATCACCGAGTACGGCATCGCCACCAACAACGGCCAGTGCCTCGACTCCAACTACAACTGGCCGACCTGCCTGACCTACCAGCAGGCAGCCGACGATCTCCACGGGGTAATCGCCGACATGCACGAGACCTACGGCAGTCGCCTTGCCGAGTTCCTCGTGTTCGAGCAGCGCGACATGGGTACCGACGGCGGCAGCCGCGAGGACAACTTCGGCGCGCTCAAGAGCGACGGCTCCCAGAAGGGTGCCTTCACGAACGAGATCCGCAGCGAGCTGAACACGTATCGCGGCTGATCCGGGAAGCATCGAGGGGGCCGCTCGGGGCCTCCTCGACGTGTTGGATGAGACGGACTACCTTGGGTAGATGAGGCGGCGAATGGGGCTTCGTAGATCCCTAGCGGCCCTTGTGCTGGCGGGAGCCCTGGCGGCCCTGCTGCTTGGCGGCGTGTTGTCGCAGTCGAGCGGCTCGCCTGTCACCCGCGGGCCCTCGCACTGCGCGGACGTGCCGACAGGGGCCGCCCCGGCCCGTCACACGACGCTCACGATCGGGCTCAACTCGATGTGGAACAACGACTGCAACCTCGCGGCCGCGACCAGCGCCGGGGTGACGTTCGAGCGCCTCGAGGTCGACTGGTCGTCGATCGAGCCACGTCCCGGCCGCTGGACCTTCAGCGCCTACGACAAGCTGTTCGCGATCGCCGCGCGTCACGGCGTCACGGTGCTTCCGCTGCTGATGAACGTTCCCGCGTGGGCCGGTCCCGCCTGGAACGCGCTGCCCGCGAACAGCGGCGCCTACGCGCGCTACGTCGCGCGCGTGGTGCGCCGCTACGGCCCGCACGGGAGCTTCTGGCGAGCGCACGCTGACATCCCGGCTCGCCCCGCCACCTGGTTCGAGATCTGGAACGAGCCCTATCTCAGCCAGTTCTCCGCAGGCGGAGTGAACCCGGGGCGCTACGCGCGACTGTTCAAGGCCGCGGCGATGGCGGGCCGCCGCGCCGATCCGTCGGCTCGCTTCCTGATCGAGGCTGACCTCAGCGGCCTGGCGAAGGACGGCTCCTCCTCTCCGTGGGTCGGCCCGATGTACGCGGCCGTGCCCGACCTGGGCCGGTGGGCCGACGGCGTGGCGGTGCACCCCTACAGCGGGACCGACTCGCCGGACAGCTACAGCGCGTCGAACCCTCGCGGGGACTTCAAGCGCATCGTGCAGATCCGGCGCCAGTTCGCGGCACACGGCGGCGGCTCGAAGCCCTTCTGGATCACGGAGGTGGGCTGGTCCACCTGTCCGGCCGACCCCACCAGCTGCGTCAGCGAACCCGACCAGGCCGCCTACCTGAAGCGCGTGTTCCAGCTCGTGAAGAGCGACTACCCGTGGGTGAAGGCCGTCTTCCCCTACAACTACCGCGACGGTCCCGAGGGCAACGGCACGGACACGGAGGCCTGGTTCGGGCTGATCCGCCGGGCGGGCCAGCCGAAGCCGGCCTGGAACGTGCTGAAGGCGGCCGCGCGGGGCTAAGGCCGGCTAGCCGCCGGCCACGCCGGAGACGGCCAGCGCGAGCGCCACCGCTCCGCCAGCGACCATCGCCAGGGCGAGCGCGGTCACGCCCCACCCCTTGTGCACCTTGACCCGCGTCAACCCCGTCGACACCACTCGCCGCCCGGCCGCGAGCGGCTGAGCCAGCCCGCTCTCCACGGTCCTGGTGGGCGCGGGATCCGACATCGTGGCCTGCGCGGCCGCCAGCCATCCGAGCGCGGCGCCGACGATTATCGAGAAGCGGATGTCGACGCCCGTGAAGGACGCGGTCGTCTCCACCACGATCAGGCCGGCGAAGCCCGCGAACAGGGCGAGGCCGATCGCGCGATGGAGGCCGTCGGGGTGCTGGCGCCAGAGCGAGAAGCCCATGTACATCGCCGTCGCCATTAACCAGAAGTACGCGAACAGGCCGAGGATGCCCATCTTCATCCACCACCAGAGCGGTAAGAAGTGGGTGTACTGCTCCTGCCCCGTGAACGCCAGGGAGATCGGCCGGTTCACCACCCAGGGCACCCCTATGCCCAGGCCGAACACGGGCCGCTTGAGCACGCTGTGGAGGACGTTGCGGCGCTCCTCGATTCGGTAGCGGTCGTCGGCGTTCAGCGAGATCTGGGACGGCGACAGCGCCTTCCCGCGCGCGACGATCGGGTTCGACGAGTTGCTGGAGCCGGCGAGCACCAGGGTGATGACGCTGGCGATGGCGATGATGATGACCGTGGGCAGCAGCACCCGGCCGCCGCGGCGCCCGGTGGCGAACAGGAGCACCAGCACGAAGCCGAGCGCGGCCCCGATCCAGAAGCTGCGGCGGAAGGACAGGAGCAGCGCCGCGAAACGCGAACGCCGATCCCCAGCGGATCCAGCGGTCGGTCGGCACGCGGTGGATCGTGGTGACCGCCAGCGTGAGCAGCAGCAGCATCATCAGCCAGTTGGCGGTCGGCTCGAGGTAGGTCAGCGTGGTGCCCTCGAAGGACATGCCCTGCCCCATCAGCCAGCCGACCGTGCCGACGAAGCCCTTGAGGATCGCCAGGACGGCGGCGGCCAGGGCGAAGTTCCGCACCGCTGCCCGCGTGGTTATCGCGTTGACGACCAGGAACGGCGTCACCACGAGCTCGGTGATCGTCTCCGCCTGGCTCACGAGCGGGCCGCGGCCGGCCCCGCTCAGGTGGCCGTTCACGAGGCCGAGGATCTCCGCGCCGAACAGGAACAGCAGCGGATAGGTGAGCGGCCCCGGCGTTCTCAGCCTCTCGCCGCTGCGCACGAGCTCGAACAGGGTGGCCGCCACCACCAGCAGGAACAGCATGAACGGCAGGCCGATCTTGCCTCCCGCGGAGTAGAAGTGCGATCCGGCGGCCAGGAACCCGTCGGGATTCGCCTCCAGCACCACGACGATCAGGAGCAGCGTGGACAGCGCCACCCACGGCGGCGCGAGCACGAGCGTGAGGACGAAGCCCAGCCCGAGGATGAAGAGCAGGACGATCGGGCCCTTGGACGCCCCCGCCAGCAGGCCTATCGCCGTTAGTGCAAAGAGGCCAGCGCCAAGGGCGCCGAGAGAGCGCCCTGACCTGGCCGCCGTCAGGGGGCTACTCCCTGCTTCTTGAGCGGCAGCCGGGAGGAGCGCATGTCCTCCTGGTAGTACGGCGAGAAGGTCGTCTTCGAGCGGTTGAACACCATGCCGACCACCGGGGCGTTGATCGCGCGCAGCGTCTCGACCGCGCGTCGCGCCTGCACGCGGCTGGTACGGCGGGCGTCGATGACGATCACGACCGCGCTGGCGTAACGGACCAGCACGAGCGCGTCGGTGATGCCGAGCACCGGCGGGCTGTCGATCACGACCGCGCCGAAGGACTCCTCGAGCACCCTGAGGCCGTCGGCCATCACCTTGGAGGAGAGCGCCTCCGCCGGATCGTCCACGCGCCTGCCGACGGGCAGCGCGTGCAGCTCGCCGCCGCGGCGGGCGGCGGACGGCGGGAGGCGGACGGGCTGGATCAGCTCGGTGGCCAGGTTGGCTGCCTCGCCGTGAAGCATGTCGCCGACACCCGGCGTCGGGCGGATCTCGAGCTGCTGGGCCAGCGTGGGCCGGCGCAGGTCGCCCTCGACGGCCGCGACGCTGCGGCCCTCGGCGGCCAGCGCGCGCGCCAGGTTGGCGGCCACGTAGCTCTTGCCGGCGCCCAGGTTCGGGCTGGTGACGAGCAGGGCGCCGCCCCCGCCGCTGCCGCCGTTCTGGAGCAGGGCGTTCGTGGGATCGAGCCTGTCGAGCGAGTCCGGCGCGTCGAAGGTGGCGTAGGCGATGCCCGTGCGCAGGCCGCGGAAGGCCTCGACGGCCGCCTGGTCGTCCGGGGCCGCACGCGGAAGCTCGCCGATGATCGGCAGGCCGAGATCGGTGGAGGCCTCCTCGGCCGAGGAGTAGCGGCCGGCCAGAAGCGACCAGAGCAGCGCCGCGCCGGAGCCGAGCAGCAGAGCCGCGATCAGCGCGAGCACCGCGTCGCGCTTGGGACGCGGCGAGGACGGGGTGCCGGGCACCGACGCCGCCTCGATCACCGAGATCTTGTCGTTGGTGTTGCCGGCGATGTTCGCGATCTGCGAGGTCAGCGCGGTGGCGAGCGCCTTCAGGGTGTTGATCTTGGCCTGGGTTGCGCTGCTCGGGGCCGGCTGGTTCGACAGCTGGGTGATCTGGTTCTGGGTGTCGTTCAGCTGGGTGTTGATCCCGGCCAGCGCGTCCTGGTGCTGCTTGGTCTGCTGGTCGTTGATCTGGCTGACGAAGCCCTGGGCGTATGCGTTCGCGAGCTCGGCGGCCTGCTTCGGGCTGGCGGACTCGCCGCTCAGGTCGATCAACCCCAGGTCGCCCTTCGTGGAGGCGGAAACCTTCTTCGAGAACGTGAAGGTCGACATCGGGGGCTTCATGAGGCGAGCGCCGCGGGCGAGGGTCGGGCGTGGTCTGCGCCAGCTCCAGGTAGACGTCGCTCAACTGGAGCAGCTGCTGGGGCGCGAGCGCTCCGCCGCCCACCTGCTCGCTCGGGATCACCTGCACGGTCGCGTCGCCTGTGTACTTGGGCGTCTGCGCCTTGCTGGCCACGTACGCGAGCACCGCCGCCGCGATCGCCACAATGGCGATTACGCGCTTATAGCTCCAGATAACTCGAAGGGGATGAGTGGAAGGCATTGATCCACGGCCTGTATCGGCCGAAATGTCGCTGCGCGCGAGGGTGGACGGTCTCGACTATACGCAAGCCCTGCAACGGGGCCCAATCGAATGTCGCACGACCACCACTGAATTGCAAGTGCCCTGTCGGACCGATTGGCATATTCGCGCCAGACTGGCCAATTCCTCTCTCCTGTGGCTAAATGGAGGCAGTTGTCCCGTCTCGCTTTTCAGCCCGAGAGCCCCGGGCATCCACATGATCACGGCATGACGTCGCGGATCTCCACGGGGCTCGTTCATGACTACCTGCTCGTTATGCGTGGCGGGGAGCGGACCTTTGCCGCAATCGCCGATTGCTGGCCCAAGGCGTCGATCTACACGCTCCTGTTCGACGACGCCGGCACCGACCGCCGCTTCCACGGCCGCACCGTGCGCACCTCCTACCTTCAGCACCTCGGAATCCGCCAGAAGGGCTTCAGGCGGCTGCTCCCCCTCTACCCGCGCGCCACGGCCAGGCTGCCGGTCCAGGACCACGATCTCGTGATCTCGAGCAGCAGCGCGTTCGCGCACGGGGTGCGTCCGCGTCCGGGCGCCGTGCACATCTGTTACTGCCACACCCCGTTCCGCTACGTATGGCACGAGCAGGCGCGGGCCCTCGAGGAGGCGCCGCGCGTGGCGCGGCCGCTGCTGCGCGGCGTGCTGAATCGCATGCGGGCGTGGGACCTCGAGGCCTCAAAGCGCGTCACCCACTACGTGGCCAACTCGCAGATCACCCGCGAGCGGATCGAGCGGACCTGGGGTCGCGACTCGGTGATCGTGCACCCGCCCGTGGAGGTCAGCCGCTTCGAGATCGGCGTCCCCGAGGACTTCATGCTCGTGGTGATGGAGCTCGTGAGGCACAAGCGCGTCGAGCTGGCGCTCGAGGCCGCAAAGCGCGCTGGTCGCCCGATCAAGGTGGTGGGCACGGGCCCCGACCTCGAGCGGCTCCAGGCCCTGCACGGCGACCACGCCGAGTTCCTCGGCCGCGTGAACGACCGCGGCCTGACCGAGCTCTACTCGCGGGCGGCGGCGCTGATCGTGCCGAACGTCGAGGAGTTCGGCATCGCGGCCGTGGAGGCCCAGGCGGCCGGGCGGCCGGTGGTGGCGGTCAACGCCGGCGGCGTTCGCGAGACCGTGATCGACGGCACCACCGGCGTGCTAGTCCCGGTCGACGACCTGGACGCCCTCACCGAGGCGCTGCGCGAGACCGACTTCAGCCGCTTCTCCCCCGAGCGCACACGCGCTCACGCCTACGGCTTCTCCACCGAGGCCTTCCAGCACCGCTTCAGGACCGAGGTGGAGCGCCTTTCGGGGCTCGACCTGGCCGCAGCCGCCTGACCAGCGCTTACGACCTCAATGAGGGCGGTCCGGGCGGTCGCGACTCATCGACTGAAGCATTTGGTGCGCCATAGCCCCCCAAATGCTTCAACCGATCGTTCGGGCAGTCGTTATTGCTGCCGTAAGCGTCCGGGCGAAAGTCAGGCCGTCGGCGTGACGCGGTACGCGTCGAACACCGACTCGATGTTGCGTAGCCGCTGCACGCAGTTCTTCAGCGCGGCGGTATCCCCCACCTCGACGACGAAGCGGTTCTTCACCATCGGGTGGACCACGGTGCAGCGGGCCTCGAGGATGTTGATCCCGTTCTCGGAGAAGGTGCGCGACAGGTCCTCGAGCAGCCGGTGGCGGTCCCAGGCGTCGACCTCGAGCTCGACGCGGAACGAGGTGGCTCCCGTGCCCTCCCAGGACACCGGCGTGAAGCGCTCCGGGCTCTTCATCAGCGCCTTGGCGTTCGGGCAGTGCTCGTGGTGGATCGTGATGCCGCGACCGAGGGAGATGTAGCCGACGATTGGGTCGCCGGGCACGGGGCGGCAGCACTTCGCCAGGCGCAACGGCACGTCGTCGATGCCCTCCACCTTGATCCCGTAGCTGGATGAGGCGGCGGTGGGCTTCGGCTTCTCGCGCTTGGCCAGCAGGTCGTCCACCGGGCCGGCCGGCTCCACGGCGGCCTCGCCCTGCTTGAGCCGCTGCATGATCTTGTTGACGACGACCTTCGACGAGATCTTGGACTGGCCGAGCGCGATGTAGAACTCGTCGCCCTTCTTGAAGCCCATCTCGCGGATCACGTCAGCCAGTAGCGGCGAGCCGGCGAGCCGCTGCGGCGGCAGGCCCTGGCGCTTGAGGCTCTCCTGGAGGATGTCGCGCCCGGCGCGCTCGGAGTCCTCGCGGCGCTCGCGCTTGAACCAGGCGCGGATCTTCGACTGCGCGCGGGCGGTCTTGGCGAGCGAGAGCCAGTCGCGCGACGGGCCCCGCTCCTGCTTCGAGGTGAGCACCTCGCAGATGTCGCCCGACTTCAGCTCGTAGTGGAGCGGCACGATCTTGCCGTTCACCTTGGCGCCGACGCAGCGGTGGCCGACGTCGGTGTGCACCTCGTAGGCGAAGTCGAGCGGCGTGGCGCCGGCCGCGAGCGACTTGACCTCGCCCTTGGGCGTGAAGACGAAGACCTCGTCCTCGAAGAGGTCCACCTTCAGACCCTCGACGAACTCCTGCGGGTCCTTCAGCTCGCGCTGCCAGTCGAGCAGGTGCTTGAGCCACTCGACCTTGTCCTCCACCCCCGTGGGCGGTGCGCTCTTGCCGTCGCGGTAGCTGCCGTCCTTGTAGATCCAGTGAGCCGCGATGCCGTACTCGGCCGTGTCGTGCATGTCCTGGGTGCGGATCTGGATCTCGAGCGGCCGGCCCTCGGGCCCGATCACCGTGGTGTGGAGGGCCTGGTACATGTTGAACTTGGGCATCGCCACGAAGTCCTTGAAGCGGCCCGGCAGCGGCTTCCAGAGCGAGTGGATGACGCCGATCGCCCCGTAGCAGTCCTTCACGGACTCGACCAGCACGCGCATGGCCGTGAGGTCGTAGATCTCGTTGAACTCGCGGCCCTTCTTGGTCATCTTCGAGTAGATCGAATAGAAGTGCTTCGCGCGGCCCGAGATGTCCGCGTGGATGCCGACGTCCTCGAGCTCCTTGCGCAGGTACTGGCCGGCGCGCAGGACGTAGCCCTCGCGCTCCTCGCGCTGCTGGTTCACCAGCGCCTTGATCTCCTTGTACTTGCGCGGATGCAGCGTGGCGAACGCGAGGTCCTCGAGCTCCCACTTGATCGCGTGGATGCCGAGCCGGTGCGCCAGCGGCGCGAAGATCTCGAGCGTCTCCTTGGCCTTCTCCTGCTGCTTCTGCTTCGGCATCGGGCCGAGCGTGCGCATGTTGTGCAGCCGGTCGGCGAGCTTGATCAGGATGACCCGCACGTCCGCGGCCATCGCGACGATCATCTTGCGGTAGTTCTCGGCCTGGCGCTCGTCGCGGCTCTGGAAGGTGATGCCGGTGAGCTTGGTCACGCCGTCGACCAGCGCAGCGATCTCCTCGCCGAACTCCTCGCGCACCTCGTCGAGCGAGGCGCTGGTGTCCTCCACCGTGTCGTGCAGCAGCGCGGCGCACAGCGTCTCGGTGTCGAGCCGCATGCCCGCGCAGATCTTGGCCACGCCGACCGGGTGGATGATGAAGTCCTCGCCGGAGCGCCGCCGCTGGTCGGCGTGGTGCTCGCAGGCGAAGACGAACGCGCGCTCCACGCTCTCGCGCCGGATCTCCTGGGCCGCGTCGGACGAGTGCTCCTCGATCACCGCGAGGAGGTCGCCCAGCAGGCCACGCTCGAACTCGGTGAGGGCGTCCATCGGGCCCGCCGGGGCGTGCGGCGCTGCGCTGTCCACGGGCTTGTGGTCGAACTGGAGCTCCGCGGTGGCGGCGGCTCCGGCGCGCTCCTCCGTCGCCGCAGCAGCGGCCTGTTGGCGCGGGCGACTGGCGCGCGGCTTGGCGGCGCGCGCCGGGGCGCCGTCCTTGGCCGGGGCGGGCTTGGCCGCCTTGCGCTCCGTGGTGGGGCCGCCGGCAGGCGTTTTCGGTGACTTCGCCATCAATCCGAGTTTAGACCCGCTCAGGGCGGCTGGCAGCCACCCGGCTGGCTACACGGGGCGCCTACCCGCCGCCCGGCGGTAGCCCCGCGGTGAGGCCCAGGCTTCGAAGTGGCCCGGGTGGGCGCGGCGGCCGCAGCGCGGGTCGCGCGCCCTCTGCACGAGCAGCGCCGCTCGCTTGCGGTAGGCCCTCGAAGCGCGCGCGAGCCGGTGCTCGTGCCAGCGCCAACCGATCGCCGCGGTGACGAGCACGGCGGCCGGAATGCCAGCCAGCCAAACCACCAGGAGGATGAGCCACAGGGTCATAACTCCACCTTGGGTGTCGTCTACCAGCCACACACATGATGCAACCGGCACATGACGGAAAGCAAAGTGTGTTTCCGCACCGTGGGTGGAAAACCCTTTCCCCCGCAAGGCCCGGCCCAGCGTTGGGAGGTGTCAGGCGGCGGCGGGCAGCGCGACGGGCGCCGCCAGCTGGCGCCGGGCGGCGGCGAGCCGCTCCTGGCAGCGCACGTAGGTGGCCGAGCGTTCGAGCTCGACCCGACCCGTCTCGATCAGCGTGCAGCGGCGCCCGTCGAACGAGGCGAGGCCCAGCTCGCCCAGCACCGCGATCAGGCGGGCACAGAGCGCGGGCGAGCGCGGATGGGTCCCGCGGCCCACGAGCAGCGCCTCGAGCTCGTCGCCGGACGGGGCGTCGCCGGCGTCTCGCAGCGCGCGGTAGAGCTCGGCGAGCTGCGGCCGCAGGTCGAGCTCGGCCTGCTCGTGAGCGAGCGCGAACGCGATCTCCGGCTCGCCCCAGGCGAGGTGCACCAAGCCCGCGGAGGGCAGCCCGCAGAGGAGAGCAGGACCCCCGGGATCGCTCGGCGGGTCGAGCGCGACGAGGTGCTGGAAGGGCTCCGCCAGCCCGGGGCCGCTCGCCAGCGCGCTCCACGACACGGCGGCCAGGTTGCCGAGGCCGCCCAGGACTCGCCCGAGCCCCTGTCGCCGGCGCGACACGTCCGCGCAGACGACGAGCACTCCCTCCCCGCTCGAGAGCAGGTCGCCGGCGACCCCCGCGAAGCCCTCGCCGCGGCGGTCGCGCAGCTCGCGGCAGGGCTCGCCGCCGAGCGCAGCCGGGCCGTCCTCGCCGGCGGCCAGCTCGCGCTCCACGCGCTCCCAGAAGGGCTCGTCCTCGCCCAGCGCCGGGCAGTCGGCGGCCTCGCGCTCGCAGAGGGCGCTCAGCTCCACGCGTGCCTCCACGGCGCCGTTCCAGCGGTTGAGCTCCAGCCTGACGGCGGCGTCGCTGCGGCTCGCTCGCCCGCCGCGCTCGTGAGCGCCCTCGGGGCGGTGCGGAAGGCGACCCCGCGGGCGCGGGCTCCGCCGCTCGAGAGCGTGAAGCGGGAGTGCTGGCCCTCCTCCCCCATCCCCCTCACGTCACCCAGCCGCGCGGCGGGCACGAGCAGCGTGGGCTCGGGGTTGCCGTGGCCGAAGGGCGCGAGGCGCTGCAGCTCCTCGGCCAGCCCGAGCCCGAGCGCCCCGCCCGGCACCAGCACGTCAACCGGCTGCTCCGGGATCAGGTCCTGCGGGGTGAGCACGGCGGCCGCGTGGCGCACGAACGCGCCGCGGAAGGCCTCGATCTCGCGCGTCTCGATCTCGAACCCGGCGGCGGCGCGATGACCGCCGAAGCGCGAGAGATGCTCCGAGCAGGCGGCCAGCGCCGCATGCAGGTCGAACGCGGCGATGCTGCGACCGGAGCCGCGGCCGCTGTCGCCGTCCAGGGCGATCATCAGGCAGGGCCGGTTGTGGCGCTCCACGAGGCGCGAGGCGACGATGCCGATCACGCCGGGGTGCCAGCCCTCCCCCGCCAGCACGTACGCCGCCGCGCCCTCCTGCTCGGCCCGCGCGGCCTCGGCGGCGAACAGGATGCGCGTCTCGGTGTCGCGGCGCTCGCGATTCAGCAGGTCGAGCTCGTCGGCCACCTGCGCGGCGCGCTCGTCGTCCTCGGTGAGCAGCAGCTCGAGGGCGGCGTCGGCGCGCTGGAGGCGCCCGGCGGCGTTGATCCGCGGCGCGAGCCGAAAGCCGAGCGCCCTCGCATCAAGCTCGCCGGGGTCGAGCGCCGCAACCCGCATCAGGGCACGCAGCCCCGGCTTCGTGGTGCGCCGCATCACCTCGAGCCCCGAGCGCACCAGGCGCCGGTTCTCGCCGTGAAGCGAGACGACGTCCGCCACGGTGGCCAGGGCCACCAGGTCGAGATCCTCCTCCGCCAGCGCCGGGTCCAGGCCGGCGGCCGCGTATAGGGCCTCGACGAGCTTGTGGGCCACGCCCGCGGCGCACAGGTCCGGGAACGGGATAGCCGAGCGCCGGGTGCACCACGGGGCAGGGCGGCAGCCGCTCGCCGTGGCGGTGGTGGTCGGTGACGACGACGTCGAGCCCGAGCTCGATGGCGCGCTCGACCTCCTCCACCGCGGTGACCGCGCAGTCGACGGTGACGAGCAGGCCCGCTCCCTGGGCGGCCAGCCGCTCGACGGTCGTCGCGCGAGAGCCCGTAGCCGTCGTCGACCCGGCTCGGCAGGTGCCAGCTCACGCGCGCACCGAGCCGTCGCAGCGCGCGCACGAGGATCGCGGTGGAGGACACGCCGTCCACGTCGTAGTCGCCGTGCACGACGATCGGGGAGCCCGACTGCGCGTGCCGCAGCAGCAGGGCGCACGCCTCGTCCATCTGACCGAGGGCAGCGGGTCGTGGCGGTCCTCCGCCTCGAGGAAGCGCTGCGCCGCCTCGGGCGTGTCGTAGCCGCGGCGCACGAGGATCGTGGCGACCGTGGGCGACAGCCCGAGCGCGCGCCCGACGCGATCCGCGGCGGCCACGGAATAGGGCGTTATCGACCAGCGGGCGACCTCGGCGAGCATCTGCGCCGATTGTCGGCGAGGCACCAGGACGGAACGCGAGTCGATCGCGGCCGCGTGCGCGGCCGGCGCAGCGTCTAGAGCGCGTGGGCGGTGCGGCTCGGTGCGGTCGCCCCAGAAGTACGAGAGCTGGCCAGCCCGATGAGGGCGCCCGGGACCGCCTCGAACGCGTCGGCGATGGGTGGTGTCGTGGCGGCCCGGGATCGAGAAGCCGTTGATGATCAGGCCCACCAGCACGGCGCCGAAGAGCGCGGCCAGGAAGGCGCCGACGATGCCGCCGCGGAAGCGGTCGGGCAAGAAGATCGTGAAATGCCAGATGGCGATGCCCATCATGGCCCAGACGAGCAGGCTCATCGGCGACCGTGCCTCTTGCGCCGGCGCTGCTGCTGGCGCTTGCTCGGCGGCCGGTTCGGGCCGCTGGTGCTGCTGTATGCCGACGGCCGCTCCGCCGCGCGTCGGCGCCGTTCGCGTCATCCGGCTCATCCGCGCCGTCGGCCTCATCGGCGCCGTTCGCCCCGTCGCTCTGCTGCTCGGGCTGCGGCTGCTCCTCCTCGACGGCCGGCTGCTCGCTGACCGGAGCCTCGTCCACGGCGGGCTCCTCCTCCGGCTCGATCGGCTGCGGGGCCTCGAGCTCGGGCGGCGCCTCCACGGCCGTGCCCGCGCGAGCGCCGTTGCCCGGGCCGTTCGTCCGTCTGGCCGCGCCCGCGCGGCGGCCCGCACGCGCGGGACGGGTGGGCCGCTGGCGCGTCGGCCGGCACCGGGACCTCCTCGACCGGCTCGCCGAACGTGCCCGGCGCGTAGGCCGGCACCACCCCGCCGTAGTCCTCGAGCGCCAGCTGGCGGCGGCGGACGTAGACGGGCTCGCGCTCCTTCCAGTGCGTGAGCACCGGGGAGGCGATGAAGATCGACGAGTAGGCGCCCGACGCCACGCCCACCAGCAGCGCGAAGCCGAAGTCCTTCAGCGTCTGGCCGCCGAACAGCATCAGCGCGAGCACCGGCAGCAGCGTGGAGAAGCTGGTGGCGAGGGATCGCGTCAGCACCTCCGCCATCGAGCGGTTCACGATCTGGCTGAACGTGGCCCGCGGCATGCGCGGCACGTTCTCGCGTATTCGGTCGAACACGATGATCGTGTCGTAGAGCGAGAAACCGAGGATGGTGAGCAGCGCCGCCACCGTGGAGGTGGTGACCTCGCGTTGGAACAGGGCGTAGACGCCCGCCGTGATCAGAAGGTCGTGCGCGAGCGCGATCAGCACCGGCACGGCGAACTTGAACTCGAATCTGAGCCCGATGTAGAGCGAGATCAGGACCAGCGACGCGATGATCGCGATCAGCGCCGTCTTGGCGATCTGGGCGCCGAAGGTCGGCCCGACCGAGTTCGCCGTGAAGTTGGCCCGGGCGACGCCGAACTTCTGGTCGAGCGCGTCCTCCACCCGGCTGACCTTGTCCGGCGGCAGCTTCTTCACCGTGATCTGGAAGACGTGCTTGCCGAGCTTGTCGTCCTTGACCGTCTGGATCTTCGCGTCGCCGTAGCCGAGCGGCGCGAGCGCGTTGCGCACCTGGGCGACGGTGGCCGCCTGCTCGCACCGGGGTGGTGATGCGCGTGCCGGACTCGAAGTCGATGCCGAAGTTCAACCCGAGGCCCGCGATCGCGAGCGCGCCGGCGAGCAGGATCGTGCCCGACATCGCGAAGAACCACTTCGAGTTGCCCATGAAGTCGAAGTGCCAGCGAATGCGCTCCTTGCCGGCGGCCAGCATGTGGCGCGAGCGCATGATGCGCGTGCGCGCCATCGTGCCGAGGATCGCCGAGGTGGCGAGCACCGCGGTGAACAGCGAGACGAGCGTGCCGACCAGCAGCGTGAACGCGAAGCCCTTCACGCCCGCCGTCGCGAGCATGAACAGGATGAACGCCACGCCGAGCGTGACCACGTTCGCGTCGATGATCGTCCGCAGCGCCTTGCCGTAGCCGGCGGAGATCGCCCGCGGGATCGAGGCGCCTCCGCCGCGCCTCCTCCTTTATTCGCTCGAAGATGACGATGTTCGCGTCAGCGGCCACCCCCAAGGTGAGGATCAGGCCCGCGATGCCAGGCAGCGTGACCGTGATCGGGATCAGCTTCACGACCGCGAACAGGATCACCGCGTAGATCACCAGCCCGAGCGCGGCCACGAGGCCGAGGATCCGGTAGAAGGACAGCAGGAAGATCAGCGTCAGCATGAGACCCACCGCGCCTGCGATCAGGCCCTGGTGGAGCGCCTGCTTGCCGAGCGTCGAGGAGACCTGGGTCTTCGAGATCAGCTTGAGGTTGATCGGCAGCGCGCCGATGCGCAGGTTCTCCGCCAGGTCGGAGGTCTCCTGATAGCTGCCGATGTTGTCGATCTGCGCCCCCGTGCGGCCGTCGATGCCGTCCGGGTTCTGCTGGAAGTCGATCGTCGCCAGCGAGATGATCTGGTTGTCGAGCGTGATCGCGAAGCGCTGGAAGCGGTTGGCCGCCGGCCCCGTGCCGATCTGCCCGGCGCCACGCTCCGCGATGCGCTTGGTGACTGCGGCGAACTGCTTGCGCCCCTTGTTGGTGAAGTCCATCGTCACCACCGGCGCGCCGGTCTGCGGGTCGGTGCCCACCTTCGGGTTCTTGATGTCCGAGCCCGACAGCTCCGAGTCGTCCTCGATCACGAAGTAGCCCGGCGGCGGCGTGCCCGGCTTGGCGCCCTTGGTGGCCTCCTCGCCGATCACGACCACGCCCTGCGGCACCTTCAGGACCTTGCTGCCCTCCGGCGGCCCGGCCGCTCCGAGCGCCTCGAGCTCCGGGGCGCACTGGGTGCCCGGGGTGACCGCCCGCGGCGCGGGCGCGGGCGCGCCGCGCGCGAGCTTGTCGCTGTAGTCGGAGAGCAGCTCCTGGCAGCTCGACGCGGGCCCGGTGATCAGCGTCGGGTTCTGCCCCTTCGGAGCCGGGTTGAAGAGGTAGTACTGGTCGCCGGTGGTGTCGTTGCGCTTGTCGTAGTACTCGCGGATCTGCTGCGTGTTGCCGTTGAACTTCTTGACGATGGCCGGATCGGGCCCGCCCGCGGGCACGTCCGTGGCCTCCGCGCGTGGCTTCGACTCCGACGCGCGCAGCACGGCCTGGTAGATGCTGAAGATCGGGCTGTTCGGCGCCGGGTCCGACGCGGCGGTGGCCGGGTCCACGAGCTCGTTCGGGCCCTTGAAGACGTTGGGCTCCCAGTCGTAGAACTGGAGCTGAGCGGTGCTGCCCACCTGCTGCTCGGCGCGCTCCACGTTCTTCACGTCCGGCAGGCCGATCGAGATCTCGTCGGAGCCAGAGCGCTGGATCTCCGGCTCCGAGACGCCGAGCGAGTCCGTGCGCTTGCGGATCGTGGTGATGGCGTCGTCGATCGCCTGCGGCGTGACCTTCGGCACCTGCGGCGTGGGCTCGCCCTGGTAGACCAGCTCGACGCCGCCCTTCAGGTCGAGCCCGAGGCGCGTCTTCTTGCTCGTGATGATGAGCGCCGAGGCCACCAGCAGGCCGACCACCACGAGCAGCACCACGGCGTTTCGCTGGCGGCTGGTCACGCGATCACAGCTTCGGAGTCAGGACGAGCAGCAGTCCGCCGTCGTCGTCGTAGGCCGGGAAGATGTCCGCGGTCGCGGGCTCCGGGCGGTCGCCCTCGGCGTGAACCACCACGGGCTTGTCCAGCACGCGGACGCCCCACTCGAGCGCGGTGCCGATGTGGTCGTCGCCGTTCTGGAACTGGAGGCCCAGCACGTCGCGCACCGGCCGCCCGATCACGTCGGCCTCCCCCAGGCCCGTGAGCTCGCGCAGTCCCCTGCCCGCGCCGATGACGCGGGCGTCGCTGTCGCAGACGATGAAGGCCGCGTTGGGCGCGGGGTAGTAATCGTCGAGAAGCTCGAACAGGAAAGCGAAGCCGCATTTGGAGCAGCCCTTGGCGCGGGTTGTGAAACCGGCGGTCCGCTCCCCTGACAGCGTGCGGTTCCCGCAGTTGGGACAGATGAAGTGAGGCATTCGATCGATAACAAGGGTAGGCGCTCGCTGGCACCTGGCCGGAAGCTCCAGCTTACCGGGCCCCCCGGCTCCCTCTTGCGGTTCCCGCCTCCATACGTACACTCGTGCAAATGGCACATTTTCCGGGGATCTCGCGGGCCCGCAGGGAGATTGGACAGCGCGTCAGCGCCCGCAGCCTGGAGCGAGGGCTGTCCGTGCAGCCGCGCGACGACCTCGCCTGGATCGGCAGCTCATATGGCGGCTGGCCCGTGCCGACCGGTGGGTTCTCGCCCGATTCGGTCTGCTACCTGGCCGGCCTCGGCACCGACGGCAGCTTCGACCTCGGCCTGATCGAGCGCTTCGGCTGCACGGTGCACAGCTTCGACCCGGTGCCGGAGGCGGCCGACTACGCCCACACCCTCTGCGAGCACCAGCCCCGCTTCGTGTTCCACCAGGCCGGGCTCTGGTCGGCGGATGGCGCCCTGCGCTTCTACGACAACGCCGAGCCCGGGTTCGTGTCGCGCTCCGCCACCAACATGCACGGCACGAGCACGTTCTGGGAGGCGAACGTGCGCTCGATCGACTCCCTGATGACGGAGCTCGGACACGACCAAGTGGACCTGCTCAAGCTGAGCGTGGAGGGCTCGGAGTACGAGATCGTGGATGACGTGCTGCGCAAGCAGCTGCCGATCGGCGTGCTCTGCGTCGAGTTCGCCCAGCCGGCCCCGCTGGGGCCGATCCGCGATGAGATCGCGAGGCTCGAGGCCTCCGGCTATCAGCTCGTCAACGTGTCGCTGAGGCCGCTGAACTGGCGGCTGACGTTCGTCGCCGAAAACCGTCGCTGAACATGCCCGTCGCCGCTCCGGACGATCACGTTCGGGTTGTGCGGGTCGAGCGGCAGCCGCTCGCGCGAATCTGAGGCGAAGAAGTAGAGGTTGGTCCGCTCAGGGTCGGGCGTCTCCATCACCATCACGTGCTTGAAGGCGTGGGCGAGCAGCTCGGCCACGTCGGTCTTGTCGCGGAAGTCGACCTTGCGGTAGGCGTACTCGATGTCCTCGATCTCGGTGTAACCGGAGAGGATCGCGTGTGGCGCCATCCGCTCCTTCACGAGCGCCAGCACCTCGAACGTCTCGCTCTTCGTGAAGTGGTGCAGCGCCGAGTCCCAGACCACGTTGTCGAAGGGCCCCTCGGGCAGCGTCTTGGTGATGTCGCATACCTCGTAGACCACGTTGTCCGCGGCGTTCGTGCGCCGCGCGTGGCCGACCGCCTCGCGGTTGGCGTCGACGCCCACCACGCGCTCTGCCCGACCGGCATAGAAGTGGCGGGTGTTGAAGCCATCGCCCGAGCACAGCTCGAGCACGGACGCGCCGGGCTTGATCGTCATGTTGCTGAACACGCCGCGCTCCAGGAAGGACGAGCGGCCGCTGGCGCCCCACTGCCAGTTGGCGTCCACATGGTGGTCGAACCACTCGCCGTGTGGCCGCAGCACTCCCTCGACCCGCAGCTGGAACATGTGCGTGAACGAGCTGACCCCCCGCACGAGGCGGTTGACCGCTCTGAGGAAGGGCACCGTCAGGCGGTAGACGACGTCGCGTACGGGACGCGGGCGCGTTGCAGCAGAACGTGCCGGCGGCTGGGCAGTCGGCATGCGGTTGTTCCTCCTTGAACTGCCGCTGCGATAGGCCGGAGGGCTGGCTCCGCGCGGCGGGGCGGACGGTTGCCGGCCAGTCTAGGCGAGGTGCGCGGAAGTTGCCGCGACGGAGGTAGGCAGTCCGGCCGCTTCGCAGTAGACCTCCTCCGTCAACCGCGCAATTTCCGGCCAGGAATAACGCTCGTCCGCGAGCTGGGCCCCCGCGACCCCGCGCCGCGCGCACTCCGCGGCGCCGACATCGACCGTGTCCTGGAGCGCGTCGGCGAGCGCAGCCACGTCCGGCCGCTCGCAGATCCAGCCGGTCTCGCCTTCCACCACTGCCTCCGGAAGGCCGCCCACGGGGTAGACGACAACCGGGCGCTCGAAGCCGTACGAGAGCAGCAGCACGCCGCTCTGGCTCGCCATCTTGTAGGGCAGCGTGACCGTGTCGGTGGCGGCATACAGCTTCGCCGCCTCCGCCATGCTGAGGAAGCCCTCGCGGATGATCACCCGCCCCTGCAGCTCCGGCGTTGCCAGCAGGTCGGCAACGGCGGAGAGGCCGCCGGTGTCCTGGCCCCCGATCAGGAGATGCAGGTCCGGAACGCGGCGAACCGCTTCCACCAGGTCACCGATCCCCTTGTCGTGGCGCAGCTGCCCGAACATCAGCGTGGTGACGGCGCCGTCGGGCAGACCCAGCTCGGCGCGGGCCTCGGCGCGGTCCGCGCTGCCGCCGGTGCGTGCCAGGCCGCCGTACTCGCCGTGCGGGATCACGGCGGCGCGCTCCGACGCCGGCGGCTCGAGGTTCTCGACGTCCCACTCGGTGTGCACGATCGTGCGGACCGACATCGCGGCCTTCAGCTTGTGCGAGCGGTGAAACGACATGCCACCGCGCTCGAAGGTGTTGTGCTCGGTCTGGACGATCGTGACCCCGGCCAGCCGCAGCGCCGCCATCATCACCACGCCGAGCGGGGCGAGCTCCCAGCCCTGGGAGTGGACGAGGTCCACCCTGCGGCCGATCCGCACCACCCTCGGTATCGCGAGCAGGAAGCGCACACCGTTGATCACCGCGCCGAGCTTCACCCGCCGCAGCGCGTCCCGCAGCGGCGAGCCGGCGCGCACGTACTTGAAGGTGGGATGGACGGTGACACCCGGATAGGGCGGGTAGAGGTTGTCCGTGGCCGTGGCGATCTCCACGCGCCAGCCCCGATCGGCGAGTCCGGCCGCCAACGCTCCCGTGTAGTCGGCCACCCCGCCGCGGCCGCCCTGCTCGAGGATGAGGACGCTGCGCTGCATCATCGCCGGCCGCTCGATTTCGTGTGCTTCCTGCAAAAGCATTCCCCCGAGGGTAACCCGGCCCCTGCCGAGTTCGCCAGTGGCGCGAGCCCGGCTATACGCCCATGCCGCCGAACGACGAGAACCCGGAGTACGGCATGTCGGCGATCACCCTGCCGTAGGCCAAGGCCACTGAGACCTTGGCGTCGGGCGGAGCCTCCGCGCGAATGCGCTCGGCGAGCTTCTCGGCGTCCTCCTCGCTCGGCATCGAGACAACGAGGAAGCGCCAGCGCCGCGCGACATCCATCCCCTCGCCCTTCAGACGGTCGGCGAAGTCCTGGGTGGACTTGTGGTCGGGCAGCACGACCTGCACCTCCCAATCGTCCACCCCGTCCTCCTTCGACTCCTGGCGTTCGAGCTCCGTGCGGCGCTGGTGCTCGACGGCGATCTCCTCGGGCGTCTCGGGGAGCGGCTCCGAGGGATCGGCCCAGCGCTGCTCGATGTCGTGCCAGCGCGTGAGCTCCACCTCGGCCTCGATCTCGTGCTCCGCTAGAAACTTCTGGACCACCTCAATGGCGGCGTCCGCCTGCTCGCGCGACTCCGCGTAGAGAAAGGTGTTCTCGTCGTCCTGGCTCACCACGACCCGGCCGCGCAGCCGCTCCGCCAGCTCCTTCTCGAGCTTGTGCCCCCCGAGCCAGCCGGTGAAGGGGCCGTGGTGCTCCTCGGGGAGGACGACCTTGACGCGCCAGTCTTCAGCCATTCTCAGAACAGGCTAGCTGTGTGGCCCGTGGGACGCTCGATGCCGAGATGCTCGAAGGCCGCGGCGGTGGCCACGCGGCCTCGGGGCGTGCGCTTGATGAAGCCCTGCTGCAGCAGGTACGGCTCGTAGACGTCCTCGATCGTGTCGGCCTCCTCGCTGACCGCGACCGACAGCGTGGAGAGCCCAACCGGACCGCCCTCGAACTTCTCGCAGATCGTGCGCAGGATGTCGCGATCGAGCCGGTCGAGCCCCGCGGCGTCCACCTCGAGCAGGTCGAGCGCCTCGTCCGCCACCTCGGCGTCGATACGGCCGGCGCCGCGCACCTCCGCGTAGTCGCGCACCCGCTTCAGCAGCCGGTTGGCCACGCGTGGGGTCCCGCGCGAGCGCGAGGCGATCAGCCTGGCCCCCTGCTCGTCCACGTCCACGTCGAGGATGCCCGCCGAGCGGCGGACGATCCGCGCCAGGTCGTCCGGGTCGTAGAGGTCGAGCCGGTGGGTGACGCCGAAGCGGTCGCGCAGCGGGGTGGTGAGCAGGCCCGCGCGGGTCGTCGCGCCGATCAGCGTGAACGCGGGCAGGTCGAGCGTGACCACGCGGGCGCCCGCCCCCTGGCCGACGGTGATCGGCAGCCTGCGGTCCTCCATGGCCGGGTAGAAGGTCTCCTCGAGCGCCTTCGGCAGGCGGTGGATCTCGTCGACGAAGAAGACCGAGCCCGCCTCGAGGGCCGTGAGGAAGGCGGCGACGTCGCCCTTGCGCTCGAGCGCCGGACCGGCCGTCTGGATGAACGGCACGTCCAGCTCCGCCGCGACGATCTGCGCCAGAGAGGTCTTGCCGAGCCCGGGCGGCCCGGCGAGCAGCACGTGGTCGAGCGCCTCGCCGCGGCCCTTGGCCGCCTCGATGAACACCGACAGCTGGTCCTTCACCGCCTGCTGGCCGACGAAGTCCGCGAGCTTGCGCGGCCGCAGGGAGCGGTCGAGTTCCTCGTCGGCGCCGTAGGCGGGCGCGGCCTGGATGCGCTCCACGCCTGGCGTCCTGATGCCGCCCTGGTCCCTCACCGGCGATGCCCTCAGCGCCTCGCCGATCAGGTCCTCGGGCGTGTCGCCCGCCGCCTCGGCGAGCAGCTCGTCGGCCTCCTGGGCGCTGAAGCCGAGCCCGACGAGGCCCTGGCGCGCCAGAGTGCGCGGGTCCTCGCTGCGCGTGATCACGATCTCGGCCGCGGCCTGGCCCGCGACCTTCTCGCGCAGCTCCACGATGATCCTGTCGGCCGTGCGCTTGCCGATGCCCGGCACCGCCTGGAAGCGCGCGCTGTCGCCGGCGGCGATCGCGCGCAGCAGCTCGCGCGTGGTGCCGCCCGAGAGCACCGCCAGCGCCACCTTCGGCCCCACTCCCTGCACGCCGATCAGGAGCAGGAACAACTCGCGCTCCTCCTCGCTGCCGAAGCCGTAGAGGTGCATGCCGTCGTCGCGCAGGACCAGGTGGCTCTGGAGCAGCGTCTCCTTGCCCACCGCCGGCACCGCCTTCAGCGTCTCGGCCGAGACGGCCAGCCGGTAGCCCACGCCGGCGCACTCGATCACCACGTGGTCCGGCCGGCGCACCGTGACGGTTCCCCTCACCGAGGCGATCATGCGAGCGCCTCGCGCAGCACCGAGCCGTTGGCGTGGCAGATCGCCACCGCGAGCGCGTCCGCCGCGTGGTCCGGCTCGGGCGGCGACTCGAGCGCCAGCAGCGCCCCGACCATGCGCTGGACCTGCTGCTTGTCGGCGCGGCCGTTCCCGCAGACCGCCTGCTTGATCGCCTGCGGCGTGTAGGAGTAGCAGGGGATGCCGGCCTGACCGGCGGCGAGCAGCATCGCGCCGCGCGCCTGCCCGACGGCGAACGCGCTGCGGGCGTTCTGCCCGAAGAAGAGGTCCTCCACCGCCATCGCCTCGGGCTCGTGGACGCTCGATCAGGTCGCTCACTCGCTCGTGGATCTGGGCCAGCCGGCGCTCGAGCGGCTCGTGCGCGCTCCGTGCGGAGCACGCCGCCGTCGAGGGCCGCGAGGGTGCTGCCGCGCGCGAGCACCACGCCGTAGCCGGTGTGCGCGGTGCCTGGATCGATGCCGAGAACGACCACCATCAGAGTGATTCTGCGTGCGGGCGCGGACGCCTTCGCGCTGGCGCTCGGCGTCGTCTTGTGGTTCGCTTCTGCGGGATGGACGAAGACGACGGCTACGCCATCTCGTACCAGGCCCTGCGCCGCGGCACCAAGGTGCGCGCGGCCGACGGCACCGAAGTGGGCACCGTGCGGCGGGTGCAGGACAACGTGCGCGAGAACATCTTCGACGGCATCGTGGTCGAGACCCGCTCGGGGCCACGCTTCGTGGACGCCCCCGAGGTCGCCCACATCGCCGAGCGCGCGGTGACGCTGACGATCTCGGCCGAGGAGGTCCTCGCGCTGCCCCCGCCGCGCTCGGCGACGCAGGAGAGCTTGCATCAGTCGAAGACGGTGCGGCGGATGAGGCGGTGGGGCAGGGATATGAGGCGGAAGTGGGATAACCGGTAGGACGGAAGGACGAGAAGTACGGAAGTACGGACTACAGGCCTTTCCCGTACTCCGTACCTCCGTACTTCCGTCGCCCCTTCTAGGCCAGCACGCGCTCCAGCACGGCCGCATCCACGTCGTAGTTCGCGTGCACCGCGGCCACGTCGTCGTGGTCCTCGAGCGTCTCTATCAGCCGCATCAGTGAGGCCACCTGGGCCTCCTCGACCTGCACGCGGTTGCTCGCGCGCATCGTCAGCTCGGAGTCCTGGATCTCGATCCCGGCCCCTTCGAGCGCCTCGCGCACCGCGCTGAGGTCGGTGGGCTCGGCGATCACCTCGTAGACGTTGTCGTCGAGCGCCACGTCCTCCGCGCCCGCGTCGATGGCGGGCATGAGGTCGTCCTCGGAGTAGCGGTCGGCGTCGACGAGCACGACGCCCTTCTTCTCGAAGTTCCAGGCCACCGATCCCGGCTCGCCGAGGCTGCCGCCCGCCTTCGAGAAGGCGTGGCGCACCTCCGAGCCGGTGCGGTTGCGGTTGTCGGTCAGGGCATCGACCAGGATCGCCACCCCGCCGGGCCCATAGCCCTCGTAGAGCACCTCGTCGATGGCCTCGCCGCTCGAGTCCGCGCCCGTGCCCTTCGCGATCGCACGCTCGATGTTGTCCTTCGGCATGCGCGCTTCCTTGGCCTTCTGGATGGCCTGCGCGAGGGCCGCGTTGCCCGCCGGATCGCCGCCGCCCTCCCGCGCCGCGACCTGGATCGCACGGGCGAGCTTGGTGAAGAGATTGCCGCGCTTCGCGTCCGTCGCGCCCTTCTTGCGCTTGATTTGCGCCCATTTCGAATGTCCAGCCATGCAATTCCATCTTACGAGGGGAGGAGCGCAGCAACGGGCCGAGTAGTGGGTTTCGGGACCGATGCGGCTTCTGCCGGCGATAATCGTCGCCGCCCTCGTGGCGGCCTTTCCCGCCTTTTCGGCGGCTGCGACGAGCTACCACTCGGCGTGCGGAGTCGAGTTCTCCGTCGACGTCCCGAGCACGCCCGGAGGGCCCACCTGCGGCACCGACGAGGGCGACGACGCGGTCTTCTCCGGCGAGCCGCTCGCGGTCACGTTCTTCGGCGAGAACGGCCACGACACGGTGGAGGGCTCCGCCTACGGCGACGTGATCCAGGGCGGACCGGGCAACGACGAGATCTACGGCGAGCGCGGCGCCGACTACCTGGACGGCGGCGACGACAACGACACGATCCTCGGTGGGCTTGGCGACGACACGATCCGCGAGCGCCGCTTCGGCGTGAACGAGCACCTCTACGGCGGCCCCGGCAACGACATCGTGGCCGGCGGCCGCGGCGGCGACTACATCTTCGGCGGCACCGGCAACGACGTGCTGATCGGAGGCTCGGGCAGCGACCACCTCTACGGCGGCCCGGGCGACGACACGCTCTACGGCGGCCCGAATCGCGACACCTTCGACTGCGGGCCCGGCAACGACACGGTCTACCGCGTCCGCCACTCCTCGAGCGACGGCCTCTCCACCGGCCGGGCGGACGCCTCGATACCCGAGTCGGCGGGCTGCGAGCACATCGTGAACGTGGACCCCACGGCGGCCTTCCCGATGCGCCAGATCCTCGGCCACAACGGGAACGACACGCTGGCGGGCGGCTCGGGCAACGACTTCATCGAGGGCAAGGGCGGCAACGACCGCCTGTTCGGCGGCGGCGGCCAGGACGAGCTCGAGGGCGACGGCGCCACACCGGGCAACGACCTGCTGATGGGCGGCTCGGGCAACGACCGCCTGGCGGGCCGCTCCGGCAACGACAAGCTCTACGGCGATGCCCGCTCGCCCAGCGCCGGGCCGCCCGGGAACGACGAGCTGGCCGGGGGCTCGGGCGCGGACCTGCTGGTGGGCGGGCCCGGGCGACGACCTGATCCAGGGCGCCTACGACGGCGATCGCATCCTGGCCGGCACCGGCAACGACGTGATCAACCTGCTGGGCGGGGACACCACCGACCCGAACGGCCGCGCCTACGTGGACTGCGGCCGCGGCTTCGACGTGGTCGCGATCAACCCGGCGCGGCGCGGCGTCTACCGCAACTGCGAGGTCTTCACCTCGCAGTTCCACGAGGCCGACTTCGGCCACTTCTACCACCCGTCGTCCGAGGTCTGGCCGCCTGGGGTGCCGAATGTGGTGCCGGGCTGCGGCCGCCAAGGCGGCCGCAGTCCACAGTCCACGGTCCACAGTCCACAGGCCCGAGCCACGCCGGGCGGGGGATCCGTTGCCGAACCGGCTCTCCCCGTCTCCTCCGGACGGGGGCGCCAGCGCGCCGTCGATCAGCGGCGATGGGCGCTTCGTCGGGCTACTCCTCGGACGCCGACAACCTCGTGGCTGCCGACTCGAACGGCGCCCGTACCGATCCGTTCGTGCGCGACATGGCCACCGGGAAGAACATGCTGGCCGACGCGAAGCGCTCAGGGGCCTCGGCCAGTCGCGGTGGCCGCTTCCGCCGCGGGCCGGCGGGCGATCTCAGCGCGGATGGTCGCTACGCCGTCTTCACCAGCAACACTCCGCGACCTCACCGGCGGCGTGCCGGCCTACACGATCTTCCGCCGCGACCTCTTCAGCGGCCAGAACCAGCGCGCCTGCCGGGCGGGCGACGGCGACGCCGGCAACCCGGTGATCAGCGCGGACGGGCAGCACGTGGCCTTCGAGTCGCGGGCCGACACGCTCGCCGGGCGCGACCGGGACCTGCAGCCCGACGTCTACTGGTGCGACATCCCGAGCGGCACGCTCCAGCGCGTGTCCACCCCTATCAGCGACTCGGTGAACACCGTGGGCAGCTCCGGCCAGCCCTCGATCAGCGCCGACGGCCGCTACGTGGCGTTCACGAGCGACGCCGGCGGGCTGGTGCCGGGCGACGGCGACCGCGCCGGCATCTACCGCAAGGACATGATCAGTGGCGAGATCGCGCTCGTCGACGTGCCCGCGGGCGCCACCAGCTCGGACGGCAACGGCCAGAACCCGAAGATCTCGGCGGACGGCCGCTACGTGCTGTTCGACTCGGACGCCACCGACCTCCCCGGCGGCAACCTGAACGGCCGCACGATCGACGTCTTCCGCAAGGACATGGCCACCGGCGAGGTCACGCTCGTCAGCCAGGGCAAGGACGGCTCGGGCGCGAACGGCGACTCGACCGCGGACTCGATCTCCGCCGACGGCTCGCTGGCGGTGTTCACGTCGAACGCCTCGAACCTGGTGCTGGGCGACTCGAACGGCACGGCCGACGTCTTCGCCCGCACGGTCGCCACCGCGGCGACGGTCATGGTCTCCGCCCACCCCGACGGCACGGGCCTGGCCGGCCCGAGCACCCAGGGGGCGGTGAGCGCCGACGGCCACTTCGTGGCCTTCTCCTCGCGCGCCGCGAACGTGGTCGCGGGCGAGACGCCGACCTCCCAGGGCCGGATCTACCGCCGCGACCTGGCCACGGGCGCGCTCGCCGAGGTCAGCGCGGGCCTCGACCTACCCCCCACGTCGCTGATCGGCGAGCCGTTCGGCACGAACCTGCGCCGCAAGGTGCACCTCGTGGCCGGGACGAGCGAGGACAACGGCAGGGTGGTGCAGGTGCGCGTGGCGGTCTCGCGCAGCGTCGGCCACGGCAGGTGCGTCTGGCTCACGCGCGGAGCCCACCTCGTGAAGAAGCGCTGCTCCCAGCCGCAGTACCTGAACGCCCGGGTGACCGACGGCCTGCGCTGGACGCTGCGAATCCCCCACCTGCTGCCGCGGGGCACCTACACGGTGCGGTCGCAGGCGATTGACGACACGGGGCTGGCGGAGGCCTTCCGGAGCGGGCGGAACGTCACGAGCTTCAGCCTGCGGTAGCGGTTGGCCCCGGGCGCCGATCAGGCATCTGCGTCTACCGCTGGCAATGAGGGCGGCCCGAAGCGGGGTCGGTCGATGATTGAACGGTTTGGGGTGCTATAGCACCCCAAATCGTTCAATCGATCGCCGAGACGGCCTCGGGCTGCCGTTATTGCCGCCGAACCGCGTCGGCGCACCAGCGGCGGCGCTGAGCGCCTACCTGACGACGAACTGCCCGTTCTCCTGCAGCACCTCCCCGTCGACCGTGATCGTCCCGCCCTGCGCGCAGGTCGCACACCATGTCCCAGTGGACCGCGGAGCTGTTCTGGCCGCCCGTCTCCGGGTAGCTCATGCCGATCGCCATGTGCACGCTGCCGCCGATCTTCTCGTCGAGCAGGATCTCCTTGGTGGCGGTGGTGATCCCGTAGTTGGTGCCGATGCCGAGCTCGCCGAGGCGGCGGGCGCCGTCGTCGGAGTCGAGCATCTCGATCAGGTAGTCCTCGCCGCGCTCCGCCGAGGCGTCCACGACCTTGCCGTCCTCGAAGCGCAGCTGCACGCCCGACACCTCGCGGCCGCCGTAGACGGCCGGGAACGAGAAGCTGACCTCGCCCTCCACCGAGTCCTCGACCGGACCGGTGAAGAACTCGCCGTCGGGCATGTTGCGGTCGCCGACGCAGGGGATCCAGGTGCGGCCGGCGACGCCCAGCTTGATGTCGGTGCCGGGCGCCTGGATGTGGACCTCCTCCTTGCCCTCGATCCAGTCGGCGAGCTTGCGCACCAGGTCGGACTGGCGCTGCCAGGCGGTGAGCGGCTCGGGGTCGGTCGCCAGGCAGGCGTCGTAGTAGAAGTCCTCGTAGGCGGACAGCGACATGCCCGCCTCGCTGGCGTAGGCGTGGGTCGGGAAGAGGGTCAGCGCCCAGCGGTAGTCGCCCTCGGCGCTGCGGCGCATCGAGGTCTCCATCAGCGGCTTGCGCGCCTGCTGGCGTCTGCGCCTGCTTCGCCGGGTCGACCTGCGAGAGCGCCGCGCGTGTTCGCGTCGGCCAGGATCGGCGATGCGGACGTCGGCCTCCTCGACCGCCCAGTGCGGCGGTGGGCGCGACCCACTCGAGCTGCTCGTCGCTGGCCAGCTCGTAGAACGCCGCGGCGGCGCCCTCGGGGGTGAGCTGCACGATCGGCAGGCCGCCGGCCTTCAGCACCTCCTCGTAGACCGCCTGCACCAGCGGCTCGGCGGTGGTCGTGGACTGGATCACGCAGATCTCGCCCTTCTGCACCTTCGTGGAGTAGTGGACGAGGATCTGGGCGAGCGCTGTCGGCGCGCTGGTCCTTCATGCGTGCTGCCTCTCGGTCGAGGTCTCCCGGATCCGCTCCACCAGCCAGGCGTGGATGCGGCCGTCGTCGGTGAGCTCGGGATGGAACGCCACCGCGAGGATGTTGCCCTGGCGGACCGCCACCGGGTGGCCGTCGATCTCGGCCAGCACCTCGACGTCCGCTCCGTGCTCCTCGACCCACGGCGCGCGGATGAAGACCGCGCGCAGCGGGCCGCCCTCGAGGCCGTCCACGTCGACGTCGGCCTCGAAGCTGTGCACCTGGCGGCCGAAGGCGTTGCGGCGGGCGAGCACGTCGAGCAGGTCGAGGTGGTCGCGGTCGAGCATGATCAGCCCGGCGCAGGTGCCGAGGATCGGGCGTGCCGCGCGCGCACGAGCTCGCGCAGCGGCTCGGCGAGGCCCTCGCGCTCGATGCCGAGCGTCATCGTGGTCGACTCGCCGCCGGGGATGCACGAGCCCGTCGAGCCCGTCGAGGTCGGCCGGCGCGCGCACTTCGCGCGCCTCGGCGCCGAGCCGATCGAGCATGCCCGCGTGGGCCTCGAAGTCGCCCTGAAGGGCGAGCACGCCTACGACCACCGAGCTACCAGCCGCGGTGCTGGAGCAGGCCCGACTCGCCGAGCTCGCGAGATCTCGATGCCCGGCCATCGGCTGCCCCGAGGTCGCGCGAGGCGGCGGCCAGGCGCTCGGGGTCGTCGAAGTGCGTGGTCGCCTCGACGATCGCCGCGGCCGTGCGCTCCGGGTCCTCGGACTTGAAGATGCCCGAGCCGACGAACACGCCCTCGGCGCCGAGCTGCATCATCAGCGCGGCGTCCGCCGGGGTGGCGATGCCGCCGGCCGAGAAGTTCACGACCGGCAGGCTGCCCTTCTCGGCGACCATCGCGGACGAGCTCGATCGGCGCCTGAAGCTCCTTGGCGGCGGTGGGCAGCTCGGCCTCGTCGAGCGAGCTGAGCCGGCGGATCTCGCCCTGGATCGCGCGCATGTGGCGCACCGCCTCGACGACGTTGCCGGTGCCGGCCTCGCCCTTGGTGCGGATCATCGCGGCGCCCTCGGCGATCCGCCGCAGCGCCTCGCCCAGGTTCGTGGCGCCGCAGACGAACGGGCGCCTTGAACTTCCACTTGTCGATGTGGTTGGCCTCGTCGGCGGGCGTCAGGACCTCGGACTCGTCGATGTAGTCGATCTCGAGCGCCTCGAGCACCTGCGCCTCGACGAAGTGGCCGATGCGCGCCTTCGCCATCACCGGGATCGCTGACCGCGGCCTGGATGCCCTCGATCATCGAGGGATCGGACATGCGCGCCACGCCGCCGTGCGCGCGGATGTCGGCCGGCACGCGCTCGAGCGCCATCACGGCGGCGGCGCCCGCCGCCTCGGCGATGGCCGCGTGCTCGGGCGGTGACCACGTCCATGATCACGCCGCCCTTGAGCATCTCGGCGAGGCCGGACTTGACGCGGAATGTCGCTTGATCGGTCACGGGGCCCATATTATCCACCCGGCTGCGGCGGGGAAGGGCCCGCCTGGCTAACGAGCGGCCTGGGCCGTGCGCCGCGGTGGAGCAGCGCGCGACAGCATCCGGCGCAGCGCCCGGCGCTGGAGCCAGCGCGAGCACGCCACGCCGACGCAGATGCTCGCCGCCGCGAAGGGCCCGATGATCACGAGCGCCACCACCGAGCCCGCGAAGCCGGCTCTGCGGCGGGTCGAGTGCGACGAGCAGCGTCAGCGGCAGGAGCGCCGCCCAGCGGCGGCGCAGCAGCAGCCCGAACGGGAGGCTGAGCACGGGGCCAGGACCACCGGGCCGCGTCTGCGGGAACGGCATCAGCGGCCAGGTGCCGGGCAGCACCGCCGACCATCAGCGCCCCGTAGGCGACCGCCGACACGACGGCGAGCCGCGCCTCACGCCAGCGAAAGCTGAGCGCGGAGGGTCGGGCCAGTGGCCGTCGGCCCTTCCTTTCCGACGGCCTCGCGCCCGACCTCGTCCGGCTACTTGAGCCGGAAGGCTTTGATGCGGTCGGCGTAGGCCGACTCGTCCAGGGCGTACACGCCGTACGCCAGCGCCTGGATCAGGCTGAGGAGCGCCGTGTGCGAGCGCACGTAGGCCGGGCCGTTCGACGAGTAGTAGAGCGCTGGCCGGCCAGCTTTGCGACCTCGGAGAGCGTGGCGTCCGCGATCGCGATCGTCGACGGCCTTGCGGTGGCGGGCGAGCTTCATCGCGCGCACGACGAGCGGGTGCGGGCGCCCGGCCGAGAAGCCGATCACCAGCGTGCTCTCGTCGATGCGGCCGAGCCGCGCCAGGCCCTCCTGGCTGGGGCTGGCGACGACCTCGCAGCGGAGGTCGAGCAGCATCAGCAGGTGGCGCAGGTAGCTGGCGAAGAAGGCCATCTGGTCGGTGCCGCAGAGCACGATCCGCTCCGCGCGCGAGATCAGCTCGACCGCGGCGGCCACCTCGTCGCGGTCGATCTTGCGCGCGGTGTCCTCGAGGTTCGTGTGGTCGGCGGCGAGCGACGCCTCGAACTCGGTCTGGTCGATCGGGAACAGCGGCGGCGCGAGCATGTCCGAGCCGCCGTTCGACGGCGCCGACTCGCGCACGCGCCGGTACTCGTCGCGCGCGGCGGCCTGGAGCTCGGGGAAGCCCTCGAATCCGAGCGCCTGGGCGAAGCGCACGACGGTCGAGCTCGAGGTGGATCGCCCGGCGCGCCAGCTCCTCGGCAGTCTGGAAGGCGGCCTCGTCGAGGTGGTCGACGATGTACTGGCCGACGTCCTTCTGCGAGCGCGAGAACTCGTCGAAGCGCTGACGGATCTCGGCGGACAGGGTCAGCGCGCTTGTGCCTGCACGGCTCACGGGCAATTGATTCGTGCGCCGCAGGGAACTTCCTTCCGGGTGTCGGGTCTCGGGTCTGGGGTGTCGGGGCTTTCAACCCGACCATGTCCCGAGAAGACCGGCTACGTCAACGTAAGAAAGGACGCGGGCGGTCCCGACACCCGAGACCCGACACCCGAGTCCCCTCAGATGAACTTCGGATACAGCGTCATGCCCCCATCAACGAACAGCGTGGACCCGACCACATACTCGGCTTCGGGCCCAGCCACCCACGCGATCGCTGCTGCGACCTCCTCGGGAAGGCCGGTGCGGCCGAGGGGGATCTCCTCCTCCACGGCGGCGAGCATCGCTGGGTCGTCTATGAGCGCCTGGTTGATCGGCGTGAGGATGGCTCCGGGCGCCACGTTCACCACGCGGATGCCGCTCGGCGCCAGCTCGCGGGCGATCGTCTGCGCGAACAGCTTCAGCCCGCCCTTCGACGCGCAGTAGTGCCCGAAGCCCGGCCACGGGATCACCTCGTGGACGCTTGATACGTTCACGATCGCGCCCTTGGCGCCCGCCCCCAGCATTCCCCGCGCGGCCTCACGGGAGCAGAGGAACCCGCCCGTGAGGTTCACAGCGATCACCTTGTTCCACTCCTCGAGCGGCATGTCGACGAGCGCGAACGGCGACTCGATCCCGGCGTTGTTCACCAGCAGGTCCACGGGCCCGCCGAGCTCGGCTCCCGCTCGCTCGAACATCGCCACGACCTGCTCCTCGTTCGACACGTCGGCGGCGATGGCGAGTGCCCGGCCGCCGGCCGCGTCGATCTCGCTCACCGCGCTTGCGGCCGGCTCCGTGTCCCCCACGTAGTTGACGACCACGGCGGCGCCGTCGGCGGCCAGCCGCGCCGCGGTGGCGCGACCGATGCCGGTGGCCCCGCCCGTGACAAGCGCTCGGCGGCCCGCGAGCGGCTGCTGGTCGGTCGACACCCACGTGACCCTATCCAGCGGGGAGCGAGAACGGTCGGGCTGAGCCGGCCCAGCCGGAGGGCGACGGCCCCATGTCGAGCCGCAGCAGCCCTCCGCGCGCCACCTCGGCGTGGCTCAGCCAGGCGCGCTCGAGCGGGTGGCCGTCGAGCGTGGCGCCCACCACGTAACGATTGGCGTCCGAGCTGGCCGGGGCCGAGATCGTGAAGGTGCGCCGTCCCGGAAGCGCGATGCGCGTGCGCGTGAAGAGCGGCGAGCCTATGTAGTAGTAGGGCTGGCCGGCGTTCGGATACAACCCGATCGCGTTCCACACGTACCAGCAAGACAGTGCGCCGGAGTCGTCGTTGCCGGGCAGGCTCGCGCGGCCGCCGGAATAGAAGTTCGCCATCAGTTCGCGTACCACGTCGTCGGTGCGGTCCGGTCGCCCCGCGTGGATATAGAGATAGGGAGCGAGCAGGTCCGGCTCGTTGGCGGGGTCGTAGGCGCCGCTCGCGAACAGAGAGTCGAGCCAGCCAACCGCCGCCGAGTCGCCGCCGAGGAGGTCGATCAGCCCCTGCGCGTCGTGCGGCACGAAGGTCGAGTACTCGAGCGCCGAGCCCTCGTAGAGCGGTTGCCCGAAGCCGAACAGCCTCTGCGCCGGCTCGAACGGCGTGAGAAAGCTGCCATCGGCCGCGCGCGGCCGGATCGAGCGGGTGGAGGGATCCCACAACCTCCTCCAGCTGCGCGAGCGGGCGAACCAGCGCGCGGCGTCGCGCTCGCGCCCGAGGCGCTGCGCCACCTCCCCCACCGCGAAGTCGTCGTAGGAGTACTCCATCGTGCGCGACGCCGAGCGCGGCTCCGACAGGCTCACGTAGCCGAGCCGTGTGTAGTCGCGCAGGTCGCGACCCTCGATGGCCGGGTGTGGCGGCTGGACGGAGGCGTCCTTCACGAGCGCCCGGTACGCCAGCCGGCGATCGATGCCGGGCAGGTCTTTCACGATGGCATCGGCAACCACGATGTCCGCGTCGGAGCCGACCTGCGTCACGCCGGGGGCGCCCGCCACGCGCGCATCGGGAAGCCAGCCGGTGTGGCGGTAGGTGTCGAGCAGCGACCGCACGATGGCGGTCTCGCGCTCCGGATACACCAGCCCGAGCAGCGGGTTCTGCGTGCGGAACGTGTCCCAGAGCGCCAGCAGGTCCTCATAGTGCGGCTCGCTGGAGCGCCACCAGGCGTTGTCGCCCGTGAGGTCGTGGGGCATCAGCAGCGAGTGGTAGAGCGCGCGTCGCGAAGACGCCGCGCTGCTCGGGGCTGCCGCCCGTGATCGCGATGCGACCGAGCGCACGCCCCCAGGTCGCCTGCGCCGCCCGCCGCGTGCGCGCGAAGCCCCCGTGCGGGATGTTCCGCCGCGCGGCGGCCGGCGAGCGGAACGAGAGGCCGATCGACAGCTCCACGGCGCGCCGGCCGCGCGTGTCGAACACCCAGGTGTCGCCGTGCGCGAGCCGCGCCCGCGGCGCGCGGTCGAAGCGGGCTGCGAACCAGAGCGTGTAGCTGCCGGGGTTCCAGCCGCCTGAGAAGGTGCCGCCGCCCTCGACCGTCCGCGGCCCCGTGACGCGCAGCGACGAGCGCAACACCCGCTGAGCGAGCCGTCCCGTGTCGATCACCGAGCCGGGGTCGATCGTGACCCTGGCCTGGCGGGTCGCCGGAAACACGTAGCGGTGCACGGCGCCCATCCGAGTGGCGGTGAGCCGGGCCGTGATCCGGCCGCCATCCAGACGCGCCCCGTAGCTGCCTGGAAGACCGGCCTCGGAGTCGAGCGTGGTGGGCATGGCGCCCAGCGACGGCGTGACCCGGAAGTTCCCGTACTTGCCGGCGCCACCGGTGCCGGAGAGGTGCGTCTGGCTGAAGCCGAGCAGCGGCTGGCCCGGCGCGTAACCGGAGCTGGGAGCCTTGATCGTGTCCGGTCCCGCCTGGGCGAACCCGAACGGCACGGCAGCCGCCGGCGTGGTGTTCCCTCCGCCGAGCGAGCCGACGAACACGTTCACCCCGGTCGGGCTGAGGGCGCGTGCCGGCGAGGGTGCGAGCAGAGAGCACGTCAGCGCGAGGCCGACGCTAATCTGCCCGGGCAGGGAATGGCGCAGCCGCTTCAGAAGACGCAGAGGATCGCACGACCAGCCCCCAGCTTCTGCGGCCGCCACGGGGAGTGGATGTGGCCGACACAGAAGATCGTCAGACGCTGAGCTCGCTGGCCGAGCGCTCGGGCATCCGCCCGCTCGCTCTCACCGACGCGCGGGCCATGGCCGAGATCTACACCGAGAATCGCGAGTTCCTGGCGCCGCTCGAGCCCCTGCGCCCGGAGGTCTTCTTCACCTACGAGGGGCAGCGCCGGCACATCGCCCAGCTCACCGACCGCCGCACCGCGGGCACCGCCTATCCGTTCGTGATCGTGCTGAACGGGCAGCCGGTGGGGTTGATCAACATCTCGAACGTGGTGCGGGGCGCGTTCCAGAGCGCCAACGTCGGCTACTGGGTGGCCGAGCAGCACAACGGCCGCGGGATCGCCACGCGCGCGCTCGGGCTGGTCTGCGATCACGCCTTCGGCGAACTCGGTCTACACCGCATCGAGGCGGGCACCCTGCTCGACAACTACGGCTCTCAGCGAGTGATCGAGAAGAACGGCTTCGTGAGGATCGGAGTCGCGCCCAGGTACCTGCAGATCGCCGGGGTGTGGAGCGATCACGTGCTGTTCCAGCGCACCGCCGCCTGACCGCGGCGGTGCGGACCTAGCGGGCGTCCGAGTAGACCGGCTCGCGGTGGGCGTGCTCGGCCTCGGCCTCGGGCTCCGCCGCCGTGCGCGGCCTGGGGGTGCTTCACCGGCTCGATGACCAGGGCCGCGACGACGATGCCGACCACCACGAGCGCCGCGCCGATCAGGAACGCCAGGTGATAGCCGCTCGTCAACGCAGAGGCCTGGGACTCTCCGATGCCAAGGAGGTGGTTGGTGCGGGTGGCCGAGACGGTGGCAAGGACCGCCAGGCCCAGCGCGCCGCCCACCTGGGCGGACGTGTTCACGAGGCCGGACGCCAGACCGGCGTTCTCCGGCGTCGCGCCGGACATCGCGAGGGCCATCAGCGCCGGGAACGCGACCCCGATGCCGGCCGCGAGGACCAGCATCGTGGGCAGCACGTCGCGCACGTACGTGCCGTCCACGGGCGCGCGGGCGAACAGCAGCAGGCCGACTATCACGAACACCATGCCGGGGATCAGGACGTTCTTCGCGCCGAAGCGCATCACGAGCCTCTCGGAGTAGCGCAGGGAAATCGTGCCCATCACCAGTGTGCAGGGCAGGAAGGCGAAGCCGATCTGGAGCGGGTCGTAGCCGAGCACCCGCTGCATGTAGAGCGATCCGAGGAAGAACAGGCCGAACATGCCGGCGACCGTGAGCGCCTGCACCAGGTTCGCCCCCGATATGTTGCGCGACCGGAAGATGCCCAGCGGCACCAGCGGGTTGCGCGCCGTGGCCTCGCGGGCGATGAACCCGGCAAGCAGCAGCAGCGAGACCGCGGCGAAGAGCAGCGTCCGGCCCGAGCCCCAGCCGTCCTCCGCGGCGGGCTTGACGATCGTGTAGACGCCCAGCATCAGCGCGCTGGTGATCAGCACGGCGCCGGGAATGTCGGCCCCGTCGCCCATGCCGATGCCCTTGTCGCGCTCGATCAGCCGCGTGGCCAGCACCGCCGTGACGATTCCGATCGGGATGTTGATGAAGAAGATCCAGTGCCAGTTGATCGACTGCGTGAGCACGCCGCCGGCGAGCAGGCCGACCGAGCCGCCGGCCGACGCCACGAAGCCGTAGGCGCCGATCGCCTTCGCCTGGTCCCGCGGCTCCGGGAACATCGTCACGATCATCCCCAGGATCACCGCCGAGGTCATCGCCCCGCCGATGCCCTGGATGAAGCGGGCCGCCGACGAGCAGGCCCTGGCTCTGCGACAGGCCACAGAGCACCGACGCCAGCGTGAACACGGCCAGCCCCGCCAGGAACACGTCCTTGCGGCCGAGGATGTCGCCGAAGCGCCCCGCCAGGAGCAGCAGCCCGCCGAAGGAGATCAGGTAGGCGTTGACCACCCAGGCGAGGGTCGACTGAGAGAAGCCGAGGTCCCTCTGGATCGAGGGCAGCGCGACGTTCACGACGGTCACGTCGAGGACGATCATCAGCATGCCCGTGCAGAGCACGTAGAGGGCGATCCAGCGGTTTCGGTCAGTCATCGGTCGGCGGCCTCCTCACGATCTGGGATTTTGGCAGGGTAACACATGGTCCTGATTTAGGACTAGATGAGTCGTAATCAGGATCACTGAAGTACACTCCGCGGATCGCCGGCAAGCGCACATACGGCGAAGCCTGCGCGGCCGCTCACGCGCTCGACCTGGTCGGCGAGCGCTGGGCCCTGCTCGTGGTGCGCGAGCTGCTGCTCGGGCCCAAGCGCTTCACCGACCTGCGCACCGGCATCCCCCACGCCAGCCCGAACGTGCTCGCTCAGCGACTGCGCGACCTCGAGCGCTCGGGCGTGGTGCGGCGGCGGACGCTGGCCCCGCCCGCGGCCTCGCGGATCTACGAGCTCACCGACTGGGGCCGTGACCTCGAGCCGGTGCTCGTCGCCCTCGGCCGCTTCGGCGCCCAGTCGCCGTCACTGCCGCGCGACCTGGGAATGAGCGTCGACTCGCAGGTCCTGGCGCTGAAGACCGTCTTCGACCCCCAGGCGGCCGGCGATCTGGACGCGACCTTCGAGCTGCGCTTCGGCGACCACCGCTTCACGCTCGCGATCGCGGGCGGCCGCATCGAGGCGGCGCGCGGGGTCCCCGAGCGGGCCGACGCGGTCATCGACACGGACCCGGCGACGCTGGCAGCGGTGGTGTGGGAGGGCCGGCCGCTCGAGGCCGCGCTGCACAGCGGCGACCTCCGTATCGAGGGCGACCGCAAGGCCGTGAAGCGCTTCGTCCGCGCCTTCCCCCTGCCGGCAGTAGCGGCGGTCTAGTGCGCCGGGCACGAGCGCGGGATCGCTCTCGTGCTCGCGGAAGAACTTCACGATCGGTCCCACGTACTCCTCGAGCCGCGGGCAGCGAAGGCCGTGGCGCGCGAGCAGCGTCGTCCGCGCGGCGGGTGTCGAAGCGGACCGGGTGGTTCAGGTAGCGGATCGCCTCGTGAGGGGCGCCGCCGAAGGCGTCACGCACCCTCTTCACGCGTAGCGCGTTCTCGATCAGGCCCGGCGGCACGCGGTAGCGCGGCTTGCGGCCGGCGTACTCCTGGCTGAACAGCTCGCCCAGCTCGGCGGCGGTGATCGGCGCCGGGTCCACCAGATGCAGCGTCTCCCCCACGGCGTCGGGGTCGCCGGCCGCGGCGGCGATCGCGTCGACGATGAAGTCCACCGGCACGCAGTTGAAGGGCGCCTCGGAGCGCCCGAACTGGACGATCGGGGTGCCGTCGTGCGTCGCGCGCGCGATCGTGCGCAGCATGTAATAGGGGCCGTCGAACTTCTGGGTCTCCCCGGTGCGCGAGTCGCCCACCACGATCGCCGGCCGGTAGATGGTGGTGGGCACGCGCTGCATCGCCTGGCGCACCCACAGCTCCGCCTGGAACTTGGTGGACTCGTAGTGGTTCTTGAAGCCCTGGCCGAGCGCCAGCTCGTGCTCGTAGACCACGCCGGTGCGGTCGCCCGCCACGTACGCGGTGCTCACGTAGTTGAGCCGCTCGAAGCGAGTGCAACGCGCGCACAGGTCGAGCACGTTGCCGGTGCCCTCCACGTTCACGCGCTGTGCCAGCTCGAGCGGCACCGCCAGGTCGTAGATGGCGGCGAGGTGGTGCGCGCTCGTGACCTCCGAGGTCAGGCGCGCGTAGGTCGCCTCGTCAAGCCCCAGGCGGCGGTCCCCGATGTCGCCCGGAAGGATCTCGATCCGGTCCGAGTCGAGTTCCGCGGCCACCGCGCGAGCCTGCTCGGCGAAGCGCGGCTCGACCAGCGCCGCTATGCGGACCTTGCGCCCGTCCTCGAGCAGGCGCGCCACCAGGCGCCGCCCGATGAAGCCCGGGAAGCCGGTGAAGAAGACGACTCGGTCCGCCATGGGCGCGGCAGTGTAAGGGACCGCCCGACCAGGGTCAGGCGCTGGCGATCTCGGCGATCAGCGCGATCACCTCGTCCGGCACCATCAGGAACGGTGAGTGGTCGGCGTCCAGGCGGCGCACGTCGCCCGCCCGCTGAGACATCTGCTCCTGGGCGAACACCGGGATCGCCGCATCCTGATCGCAGATCACGTAGGTGGTGGGGACGTCCCTCCACCCCACCGCCCGGACCGGCTGCTCGAAGGACGGGATCGACTGCGGCTCGAGCCGCGCGGCGGCCTCGGCCGCGAGCTCGGGCGGGCAGGCGTTGTAGAAGATCGCCTCGGGGTGATCGACCGTGACCGTGCGGCGGTCGTCGGCCACGATCCACCAGTCCGGCACCACGCTCCCGACGGTTGCGAACAGCGACTCGCCCTCGTCGAGCATGAAGGCCGTGAGGTAGACGATGTGGGCGACGTTGGACGCGCCGGCGGTGGCCTCCGTGGTGGGAACCCCGCCGTAGGAGTGCGCCACCACCACGACCGGCCCGTCCACCGCCGCGATGGCGCCCCGCACCACCTCGACGTCGTCGTAGAGGTCGCCCGGTGTCCGCCCCGTGGCTCGCCAGGTCTACGGCAGTGACGTCGAACCCGCGCTCGCGCAGCGCCCCGGCCACGCGCTCCCAGCCCCAGGAGCCGTGCCAGGCGCCGTGCACGAGGACGATCGTGGGCGAGTCCGCCATGGCGGCGTGCAGCCTAGCCGCCCGAGGGACGTTTGGTCGAGACCTAGCTCCAGTCCTTGAGAGCGCGCCTGGCCGCGGCCTCGGTGGGGTAGCCGAAGACGGCGAGGATCCGGCCCTCCCTGACCCTGAACAGCCACGCGACCGCAGACGCGAAGCGTCCGCCCACCTGTCCGCGCTCCGAGATGACCCCGACGGCCAGCACCAGCTCGTCGTCGATGACCTCGATCGTGCGCGGCACCGCCATCGGGGCGCTGCCCCCTCGCTCCAGCTCCTCCAAGAGCGCGTGCAGCGCGTCCAGCCCGTAGCCGGTGCCGCCGATCAGGCCGAGGGCATCCACCGGCCTGAACTCCACGTCCGGGATCCAGCAGGGCGAAGAAGGCGTCGAGGTCGTGCCGTCCGAAGGCGTCGAAGAGACAGCGGACCAGTTCGTCCGGTGCCATAGACGCGTACCGGTGGCCGGGCTCGAGATCGCGATCTCTCCCCACTCCGCCCTCCTCCGCCGGTCCGGAACCAGGAGAGCCGACGGCTTCCATGCCGGTCCAGCGTGTTTTCCACCTTACCGCGCGTGGCTACCCCGAGGCCAGTGAGGGATTCCGCGCCAGGTATCGAGCGCGCTCGCGAGGCGGGCGATCAGCCCGGCTCGACCGTGAAGCGGACCTCGTCGCCGTCCAGGTCGGCGTCGAGGAGCTTGTCGTCGAGCAGAGGCACGACGTCCGGCTCGAGGAAGACCTGGACCCCACGCTCCTCGACCACCTCGTCCGCCTCTTCCGGCTCGGGCGCGGGATAGAAGTCGAAGACCGCCACCGGGCCGTTGCCGTTGGTGGATGCCTGGGGCATCGTGGTTATTCGCACCCCGGCGCTGCCGGGGACCGACAATGTGATGGCGGTGATCGCCTGTGCGGCCGCCGGAGTGATCTGGAGCACTCTCGCCACCTCCTGCAGTCCGGCTACCCGAGGCCCGCCCGAGGGAAACTAGGCGCGTCCGTACTCGACTGGGCTTGCACGCTGCGTCACACTTTCTGGAAGGGAGGCTCGGCACGCAAACCGCTCGTCGAAGGAGCAGCGATGTCCTCCATCAGCCACCAGACCGTCCGCCTGACGCGGGGCCGTCACCAGGGGCCTGACCAGGGAGCCTGCGTGATGGAGCTCGCCTCGATGCTCGCGGGTGAACCGTTCAGCGACCACCCGAGCTCGACCTGTCCAGTCATCGGCGCGTTCCTGCGCGCGTATAACGACGGCCTGCCCGACGACCGTCGCCAGGACCTCTACGAATACGCGGCGAAGGTGGTCGGCACGAGCAGCTGCCGCCGGGTCCGGCGCGCGCGGGCGCGCATGTGCCTCGAATGGCTCGCCGAGCAGACGCCCGAGCGTGGCCGGCCCGTCCCGGCTGTCGCTCCTCATGGCCGGCTGGTCGCTCGGCTCCGTCGGCCGGGCCGCCGCCAGGGCGGCGCGCACGAGCTCGGAGTCGCACAAGAGCGTGCTGGGGCTGGTCGACGCGATGATCGAGGTCGGGCGGCCCGTGGGCGCGCTCGCCATCGAGGCGCACCCGCCGGCCCAGTCCCCGCGCGAACCCGCCCGCTGACCGGCTGCCCCGCGGCCGTAGGATCCGCCGGCGATGCCGGATCCGCGCCAGTCGAGAACGACCGCTTGACCGGCCTGATCGTCACCAGCCTGCGCAGACGGCTGGCGCGGACGATCCTGACCGCGACGGGAATCGGCGTGGGCGTGGCCGCGATCGTCGCGCTCATCGCCCTGGGCGACGGGCTGAAGCACAGCGCCAGCGGCTTCATCCACCTCGGCCGGGCGGACATCGGCCTGTTCCAGAAGGGCGTGTCCGACCCGACCGCGTCGGTGCTGCCCACCTCGATGGTCGCTGAGCTCGAGCAGCAGCCCGGCATCGCCGAGGCCACCCCGATCCAGCTCGTGATCGAGTCGATCCTGCATCAGCCGTCGGCGATCGTGTTCGGCATCGACCCGACCAGCTTCGCCGGGCAGCGCCTCGTGATCACCGCGGGCACGCGCGCGACCGGGCCCCGGACCGTGATCGTCGGCGACCAGTTCGCCAAGCAGGCCCACCTGCAGCCCGGCTCCCCGCTGAAGATCAAGGGGAAGCCCTACACGGTGTCCGGCATCTTCCACTCGGGCGTGACGTTCGAGGACTCGGGCGTGGTGATGGGGTTGCGCCAGGCGCAGGCGATCGCAGGGCATGTGGGCGGCGCCACCACGATCGCGATCGCCCTCAAGCGCAACGCCCGCGCCGGGCCGACCACGAAGATGATCGAGCGCCGCTTCCCCGGCACGCTGGCGATCAACGACCCCGGCGAGGCCGCGCGCGCGGATGCCAACAGCCTGCTCATCAGCAAGGCCGTGCTCGTGATCGTCGTGCTCGCGCTGGCCCTCGGCGGCATCGGCGTGACGAACACGATGGCCATGGCCGTGCTGGAGCGCGAGCGCGAGCTCGCCCTCATGTCCGCCGTGGGCTGGAGCCAGGGACGGGTGGCCTCGCTGATCCTCGGCGAGGGCGTGGCGGTCAGCCTGCTGGGCGCCGGCATCGGCCTTGCGCTGGGCCTGGCCGCCGCGCAGATCGCGGTCAGCGCCCTGGGCGCGCAGGCGTTCGTGTCGCCCGAGATCACCGCCTGGGGCCTCGGCCGCGGCGTGCTCGTCGGAGTCGCGATCGGGGTGCTGGGCGGCCTCTACCCCGCCTGGCGCGTCACGCGCCTGATGCCGGCCGAGTCGCTCGCCAGGGCCTAGCCGAGGATCTGACCGTCGCGCATCCGCACGGTGCGGTCCGCGTGGCGGCCGACCTCGGGGTCGTAGCTCACCACGAGCATCGTCATCCCGTAGCGCTGCCGGAGCCCGGCGAGCAGGTCGAGCACGCGCAGGCTGCTGGTGGAGTCGAGCGCGCCGGTGGGCTCGTCGGCGAGCAACAGGCGCGGCCGGTTCGCCAGGGCGCGCGCCACGGCCACGCGCTGGCGCTCGCCGCCCGACAGCTGCGAGGGCAGGTGGTCCACGCGCTCGGCGAGGCCCACCTCCGCGAGCAGCTCCCGCGCGCGTTCCCGGCGCTCCTTGCGGCCGACGCGCGCGCCGATCAGCGGCACCTCCACGTTGCCACCGGCGGTGAGCATCGGGAGCAGGTGGTGGAGCTGGAAGACGAAGCCGACGGTGGCTCGGCGATAGGCCGCGGTGGAGTCCACGGTCGCGATTGACTGGCCGTCCACAGCGATCGTGCCCGAGTCCGGCAGCGCCAGGCTGCCGATCATGTTGAGCAGCGTGCTCTTGCCGCAGCCGGAGGGGCCGTTCAGCGCCACGAACTCGCCGGGCTCGAGGCGCAGCGACGCCTCGCTGACGGCCACCACGCGGCCGAACCTCTTCGACACGTGGTCGACCACCACCTCCGCTCCGCCACTGGCTCGCTGCGCGACGACCTGGGCTTCGGCCTCTAGCACGGGTCAGATCCTATTTGGGGTCAGGACGGGACGGGCCTGGCGTCCGCTCGAGGGTGACGGCGGATACGGTGCGCGCCATGGCGAGCGCGCCCTCGAAGCCGCCCGGCACCGAGAAGCCACGCCGCTTCCGCCCCAAGCTGCACTGGGAGCTGATCGTCTGCGGGTCCTCGGGGCACGAGCTGATCGGAATCGGAGCCGCCGAGCTGCGGCCGGAGGACGCGCTTGTCGCGCGCGAGGGCCCGGACGGGCTGCGCTGGCACCGCTGCGTGCGCTGCGACAGCTGGCTGCTGCTGGAGCGGCCGTCCGACCCCACCCGGCGCCACCCGCCCGACCGCGACGAGATCGAGCTGCCGCTGCGCGGGAAGGCGCTGCGCGACAAGGTCGTGCTGCGGCTGATCGCGATCGACCGCGCCTTCCACTTCGTGGTGCTCGCCGCCCTCGCGGTGGTGATCCTGCTGTTCGCCGCGAACGCGGCTCACCTTCGCGAGCCGGTGTTCCGCGCGCTGTCGGACCTCGAGAGCGGGCTCGGCGGCCCCGCCCATCGCCACCACGGCGTGATCGACGAGCTGCGCCACGTGTTCTCGATCGAGCGCGGCACGCTGACCAAGATCGGCATCGTGGTCGCGGATCTACGCGGCGATCGAGGGAGTCGAGGCCGTCGGGCTCTGGTTCCAGAAGCGCTGGGCCGAATACCTGACCTTCATCGCCACCACCGCGTTCATCCCCTTCGAGATCTACGAGATCGTGACCAAGGGATCGCGTGCTGAAGGTCCTCACGCTGATCATCAACGTCGCCGTCGTCCTCTACCTGCTGCGGGCCAAGCGCCTGTTCGGCTTCCGCGGCGGCGCCGCCGCCGAGCGGGAGGAGCGCGAGCGCGACATCGGCTGGGAGGCGCTCGAGCGCGCCACTCCAGCGCTCCTCAGCGCGATGCCGCACGGCGCGCGCGAGAGCGGAGAGCAGAAAGCAGAGAGCGACTGACCTGCTTTCCGCTTTCGGCTTTCCGTCCTCATAGGCGCCCACACTGACCCAATGGCGGCTCGTCACAGCTTCCTCCTCCGCTCGCTCGCCGCGAGCGCCCTCTCGGCGGCTCCTCGTCGCCCTCTGCGGCGGCGGCTCCGGCTTCTGGCTCTCGGTCCCGATCGTGCTGCTGCTCGCGGCCTCCGCCCGGACGCTCGCCCAGGCCTCGCTGGCGGCGTCGGCGGTCACCATCGCCGGGATCGCGGTCGCCGGCTCCTCGGCGCCCCCGCTGCTCCTGATCCTGCTCGTGAGCGGCGGCTGCGTGGCGGTGGTCAGGGTCCAGCACGAGCGCTTCGAGCGCGAGCGGCGCAGCCTGCAGTCCTCCGCCATGAAGGACGCCCTCACGGGCGCCGCCAACCGGCGGGCGTTCGCCGAGCGCATCCGCTACGAGGTCGCGCGCCACGCGCGCCAGGAGCACGAGTTCGCCGTGGTGGCGCTCGACCTGGACGGCTTCAAGGCGGTGAACGACCGCTTCGGCCACCAGGCCGGCGACGACCTCCTGCGCCAGGTCGCCGAGGCGCTGGCGCTGGCCGTGCGCGAGCAGGACACGGTCGCCCGGGTGGGCGGCGACGAGTTCTACGTGCTCGCCCCGGAGACCGACCGCGTGGGCGGCGAACGCCTGGAGCTGCGCGTGCGCCAGGCGATCGCGAGCGTGACCACCGGAGTCGAGTCGCTCAGCGCGAGCGTGGGCCTGGCGATCTTCCCCGAGGACGCGACGAGCGCCACGATCCTGGTCGAAGTCGCCGACGCCGCGGCGATGGCAGAATAAACGGCTGACCGCGAGGCTGAAGCCAGGCAAGCGGCGTGAGCGGGTAACGCTCATGAGCCACCGGCGTGGCTTCCTCGTCCAGGAGCTCCCGACGGCGCCAGCCGTCGGCCTGGACGACGAATGCCACGCCGGTGGCTCCTGCCGCTGCTGGCCACAGTCCTCGCGCTGACCGCTCGCCCCCGCTGCCGCAGCGGCCGCCCCGCTCGGCCATGCCGGCCGCTGGATCACCGACGCCCAGGGCCGCGTCCTGATCCCCCACGGCGTGAACATGGTCAACAAGGTCCGGCCCTACTCCCCCGCGACCACCGGCTTCGGCGCCGACGACGCCCGCTTCCTCGCGCGCAACGGCCTCAACGTGGTCCGCCTCGGCGTGATCTACGCCGCCGTGGAGCCCCAGCCGGGCAGCTACGACGACGCCTACCTCGCGGGAATCGCGCGCACGGTCGCTGCGCTCGGCCGCCGCGGCGTCTACTCGCTGCTCGACTTCCACCAGGACCAGTACAACGAGCGCTTCGCGGGCGAGGGCTTCCCGGACTGGGCGGTTCAGGACGACGGCCTGCCGAACGCGCCCAGCATCGGCTTTCCCGGCAACTACGTGTCGATGCCGGCGCTCCAGCACGCCTTCGACCACCTCTGGGCGAACTCGCCGGGGCCGGGCGGCGTGGGCCTGGCCACGCGCTACGCGGCGGCATGGCGGCACGTGGCCGGCCGCTTCGCGGACAACCCCTACGTGCTGGGCTACGACCTGCTGAACGAGCCCTGGCCCGGCACCGACTTCGCTCCCTGCGCCACCGCCGGCCGGCTGCCCGGCGTTCGACAAGAAGCTGGCGGCCTTCGAGCGGCGCTCGATCGCGGCCATACGCCGGGCGGACCGGCGCCATCTCGTCTGGTACGAGCCGAACGTGCTGTTCGACTTCGGCGGCCCCACGCACCTGCCGGACCTCGGCGACGCTCGCGCGGGCCTCTCCTTCCACGACTACTGCGCGGCCGAGACCTCCCCCACCTGCCCGCCGCTCGAGCGCAAGGGCATGTCGAACGCGGTGGCCCATTCGCGTCAGACCGGCGACGCCCTGCTCCTCACCGAGTTCGGCTCGACCGACAACCTCGCCACGCTCACGCGCGTGGAGAACGAGGCCGACGCCCAGCTGATGCCGTGGACGGAGTGGGCCTACTGCGGCTGCGCCGACCCCACCGGCACCATCCCGCCCGCGACCGAGGGGCTGGTGCTCGACCCGCGCTCGGCGCCGAGCCGGCGCGAACGTGAAGTCGGCGAAGCTCGCGGTGCTGGCGCGGCCGCATCCGGCGGCGGTGGCGGGCACGCCGCTGCGCCTGCGCTTCGACGCCTCCACGAGGAAGCTCACCTTCTCCTGGTCCAGCGGCCGCGCCGCCGGGCACGGCAGCTACCGGGCGGGGTCGTGCACGTCGCTGTTCCTGCCGGCGGCCGTCTACCCGAAGGGCTACCGCGTGTCGGTGCGCGGCGCGCGCGTGGCCTCCGCGCCCTCGGCCGGCCTGCTCGAGCTGGACTCGCTGGCCGGAGCGACCCGGTTCACCGTCACGGTCACGCCGACCGGCCATGGGCACACGAGCGCGCCCGGCTCCGCGAGCGGCTGTCGCGCGGTCACCTGAGGCCGGATCTCACGTCCTGGGGCGGCGCGGCGTTGATAGGGCATGGAAATTGAATTCGACGACTGCTACCAGGCGATGGAGACTCGCGACGCGAGCTTCGACGGCCGCTTCTACGTCGGCGTGACCTCGACCGGCATCTACTGCCGCCCGAGCTGCCCGTCGCGGCTGCCGAAGCGCGAGAACGTGACGATCCATCCCACGGCCGCCGCCGCCAGGGCCGCCGGGTTCCGCGCCTGCAAGCGCTGCAAGCCGGACGCCGCGGCCGCGTGAGGCCGGGCGCGGACGGCGCGCTCTCGCTGCGGCTCAGCTACCGGGAGCCGCTGGACGCCGAGTCGCTGCTCGCGTTCTTCGGCCGGCGCGCCGTGCCCGGCGTGGAGGAGCTGGACGGCGGCGTCTATCGCCGCAGCCTGCGCCTTCCGCACGGAGCGGGGGTCGCGGAGCTCCGGCCCGCGGAGGGAGAGCTCCCGCTCACGCTCTGGCTCGACGACGAGCGCGACGCCGATGCCGCGGCCCAGCTCTGCCGCGACCTGCTCGACCTCGACACCGACCCCGCCCCGATCGCCCGGCAGCTCGGATCGGATCCCCTGATCGGGGCGCTCGTGCGCGCGTCGCCGGGGCGGCGCGTGCCCGGTCACGTGGACGGCTCGGAGCTGGCGATCAGGGCCGTGCTCGGCCAGCAGGTGTCGCTCGCCGGCGCGGCGACGCTCGCGGGCCGGCTGGTGGCGGACCACGGCGAGCCGCTGGCTCGACCGGTCGGCGCGGTCACCCACCTGTTCCCGACCGCCGCCGCGCTGGCGGGCGCAGACCCGGAGCGCCTTGCGATGCCGGGCTCTCGCCGGCGTGCACTGCTGGGCCTGGCGGCGGCGCTGGCGAGCGGCGAGGTCATCCTCGATCCGGAGGGCGGGCCGCGCGGCGGCCGAGGACGCCCTGCTCGCGCTGCCGGGCATCGGCCCCTGGACCGTCTCGTACATCTCGATGCGCGTGCTGCGCGACCCGGACGCGTTCATCCCCACCGACCTGGGCGTACGCCGGGCGCTCGAGCGCCTGGGCCAGGACGGCAGCCCGGCCTCCGCCACACGCATCGCCGAGCGCTGGCGCCCGTACCGCGCCTACGCCCTGCAGTACCTCTGGTCCGCGCTGGCTGGGTAGCTAGTGGACGGCTTCGCCGGCCGTGGCGCTCCTGGCCACCGCCGCGCTGGCGGTGGACAGCATCGCCCGCGTGGCGCCCGCAAGCTCGATCACCGCATCGCGCCCGATCCTGCTCACGCCCACCGCGTTCACGAAGCCGTGGATCTCGCCGGCGAACCGTCGCAGGACCACCGGGCGTGCCGGCCGCGCGCAGCGCCTCGGCGTAGGCCTCGCCCTCGTCGCGCAGCGGGTCGAAGCCGGCCGTGACCACGAACGCGGGCGCGAGCCCAGACAGGTCGTCGGCCCGCAGCGGGGAGATGCGCGGATCGGCGGGATCCACGCTCCTGCGACCCGACGTACTGCGCGGCGAACCAGTCCATCAAGCGACTTCGTGAGGAAGAACCCCTCCGCGAACAGCTCGCGCGAGCGGCTCACCTCCACCGAGTCGGTGGCCGGGTAGATCAAGAGCTGGAACGCCGGTGCGGGCCCGCCGTCGTGAGCGGCAAGCTGGCAGACCACCGTGGCGAGGTTGCCGCCGGCGCTGTCGCCGCCCACGGCGATCCGCTCCGGGTCGGCACCCAGCGACTCCGCGTTCTCGTACGCCCAGCGCAGCGAGGCGCGAGCGTCGTCGATGGCGGCCGGGAACGGGTGCTCGGGAGCGAGCCGGTAGTCCACCGCCAGCACCTGCACTCCCGCGTGCTTGCAGATCAGCCGGCAGAGGGCGTCGTGGGTGTCGAGATCGCAGATCACCCAGCCGCCGCCGTGGTAGTAGACGAGCAGCGGGTGCGGCCCGCCGTCCTCGTCGGGGACGTAGTGGCGAGCGGCGAGGGGTCCCTCGGCGCCGTCGATCGTGATGTCGCGCACGCTGCCCACCTCCACCCCGGGGCCTCCGTAGAGGAGGCCCTGAGCGCGGGTGATCTCGCGCACCTGGTCGACCGGCAGCGTCTCGAGCGCAACGAGGCCCTGGCGCTCCATCATCGCCAGGCTGAGCTGCACCTCGGGGTCGAGCGTGAGGCCGTCAAGCCGGACGGGCGGCTTGCGGGACAGCTTGACCTGGGCCTTCGGGGGCAGCGCGGACATCGCGCGGGCGACCCTGTACTCGAAGCGCTCCCGCGCCTTGCGCGAGGAGCGAGAGGACGATCCGTTCCCGGGCGAGCTCATCCGGCCCCCTCGTAGCGCTCCTGCTCCGCCGCCGTCCTCTCCGCCCATGGAATCGCCTCCAGTCGTCCGTCGGGGATCGGCTCCCCGCTCTCCACCGACAACCCGTAGGTGCCGTCATCCAGCCGCTTCTCGGCGCGCTCGATGGCCGCGAGCTCCGCGCGCAGCCGATCGGCGATGCCCTCGCCCAGCTCCTCGTCGAACAGGTCGGCCGCGTCGTCCGAGGCATCGCGTGGCCCGTCGTCCGGCTTCTCGGGCGTGGCGTCGGCCAGCGCCTGCTCGATCCGGGCACGCTCGCGCGACAGCAACTCCCGTGCGTATCCCTCCTCCATCGGCGCATCGTACTCGCGGTAGACGGGCTAGTGTGCGGAGCGATGAGGGTCGGCGGCGGTGATCTTCGACCTCGACGGGGTGCTGCTCGACTCGGAGCCGGTGTGGAACGAGGCGCGCGAGTCGCTCACGCGCGACAGCGGCGGACGCTGGTCCCCAGCGGCCGTGCGCGACATGATGGGCATGAGCTCGCCGGAGTGGTCGCGCTACATGCACGACGAGCTGGGGGTGCCGCTCGCACCCGACGAGATCTCGCGGGACGTGGTCGCCAGGGTGCGCGAGCGCTACGGCGCCGGGCTGCCTCTGATCGACGGCGCCGTGGAGGCCGTGCGGGCGCTGTCGGCGCGCTGGCCGCTCGGGCTGGCGTCCTCGGCCAACCGCGAGATCATCGACCTCGCGCTCGAGCTGAGCGGGCTCGCGGCGCTGTTCGCGGCGAGCGTGTCGTCCGAGGAGGTGGCCGCGGGCAAGCCGGCGCCGGACGTCTACCTCGAGGCCGCCTCGCGGCTCGGCGTGCGCCCGGGCGCCGCCGCCGCGGTCGAGGACTCCACGAACGGGCTGCTCTCGGCGCGGGCGGCTGGCATGGCCGTGATCGCGATCCCGAACCGCGACTACCCGCCGGCGCCCGAGGCGCTGGCGGCGGCCGACCTCGTGCTGGGGTCCCTGCGCGAGCTCACGCCCGCTGCCGTCGAGCGGGTCGGCGCACGGAGCCGCGGTATGAGCGACGTCGTCTTCCTGCTGGACGTGGACAACACGCTGCTCGACAACGATTCCGTCTCGGCCGACCTGCGCCGTCACCTGCTGGAGGCCTTCGGCGAGGAGCGCGAGGAGCGCTACTGGACCTACTTCGAGGAGCTGCGCTCGGAGCTCGGCTACGCGGACTACCTGGGCGCGCTCCAGCGCTTCCGGCTCGCCTACCCGCACGAGACCGGCCTGCTGCAGATGTCGAGCTACCTGATCGACTATCCGTTCGCCGAGCGCCTCTTCCCGCACGCGCTCGACGTGATCGCGCACCTGCGCGGGTTCGGGCGGGCCGTGATCCTCACCGACGGCGACGTGGTGTTCCAGCCGCGCAAGATCCAGCGCTCGGGGATCCTCGACGCGGTGTCGGGCGAGGTGCTGCTGTACGTGCACAAGGAGCAGGAGCTCGCCGAGGTGGAGAGGCGCCAGCCCGCGGAGCACTACGTGCTGGTCGACGACAAGCTGCGGATCCTCGCCGCCGTGAAGGAGAGCTGGGGCGACCGCGTGACCACGGTCTTCCCACGCCAGGGGCACTACGCGTTCGACCCCGAGGCGCTCGCGAAGTACCCGCCCGCGGACATCGCGGTGGACGCGATCGGCGACCTGTTGGGGCTCGCCGTGGAGGACTTCCTCAACGTTCGTTGAGTGCGTTTGGCGCTTGGCGACCGCTGCAGACGGGTATAGGGGGCGCAGTACCCCAATTCGCGAGCCCGCGGGGCAGACAGCCCGCCGGTTCGAGCCCGAAGTGCAAGGAGGTGTTTCATGGGCTTCCGGAACACCTAGGCAAATCGGCTTTTTCGCTGAACCGAGCCGGCCATCCCGAGTCGTGGGAGCGGGGACCCTGACTTGGGATGGCCCGGGTCAGCTGGAGCGAACCGGAGGCGGCCCGGGGCGCGACACGTACTCGTGCACGCGACGCTCGAACGCCAGCTCGGCGTCGAAGTCCGCGTCCTCGCCGTGCTGGTAGCGCAGGTTCTTGCCGGCCAGCACCTCCACCAGCAGCTCCACGAAGCGGGCTGTCCAGCTGGGTGCCCGCCACGCGGCGCAGCTCGCTGATGGCCTCGGGCGACGAGCCGGGCGTGCGGTAGGAGTCGCGCGCGGTCATCACGTCGTACGTGTCGGCCACGGCGATGATGCGGGCCAGCGCGGGGATCTCGTCTCCCCTGAGGCCGCGCGGGTACCCGAGGCCGTCCACGCGCTCGTGGTGGGCCAGGATCAGCTCGCTCACCGGGCCGTAGCCCTCCACCTTCTCGACGATCTTCGCCCCCTCGGCGGGATGGGCGCGGATGATGTCCCAGTCCTCCTCGGTCAGCTGGGCACCGCCCTTCAGGATCCGGTCGGGGAAGGCGAACTTGCCCACGTCGTGGAGCAGCGCGGCCGTGTGCACCAGCTCCTGCTCGCGCTCCGAGTAGCCGGCGGCACGCGCGATCTCGCGCGAGTAGCGGCTCACCGCCGCGCTGTGCCTGGCGGTCATTCGATCGCGCAGGTCGAGCGTGTGGAGCAGCGCGCTGATCAGGCCCAGCTGGAAGCTCGCCAGCTGGCTGGTCCGCCGCTCGAGCTCCGCCGCGCGCTCCTCGGACACGAGCAGCTTGCCGAGCAGGTACTGCACGTAGAAGAGCATCAGCGCGAACAGCGCGATCGCCCGGATCCCGAGCCTGTAGTAGAGGTAGGCGACGCCCACCGCCAGGCCCGCCGCGGCCACCTCGGTGGGCAGCACCGGCACGAGCACCGAGCGCACCTTCGACAGGAACGAGCTGCCGTCGAGCGCGCAGTTGTAGATCGCGATCATCGTGAAGTTGAGGATCAGCGAGACCACGAAGACCCCGAACACCGCGAAGTAGAAGGCGCCGTCCGCGGGGGTCAGATGCGCGCTGTCGCTGAGCGCGTGGAAGCCGAGGCCCACCGCGAGCGGGAACGAGGCGTAGGTGGCGAGGTTGTTGAGAAAGGCCTGCCGCGGCTCGTGCCAGCGCAGCCGGCCGATCAGGATCGTGGCCACGGCGATCAGCGCCGCCGGGGTGCCGCCGAGGAAGACCATCGCCAGCACCAGAGCGAGGAAGCTGCCGGAGATCCGAATCCTGCCGCGCACCGCCAGCGCGAGCACGTCGCTCGTCACCGAGAGCGCCAGCAGCACCGCGAGCAGGCCCAGGTTCCAGTTGGCGGTCCCGGCGCTCAGGGCGGCCACGATCGCGGACGCCGATAAAAGCGCGACCTCGACTGCCACGAACGATGCTCTTGGTCGACCCACGAACTGCACCCCTTGCCTACACCAGGCGGGGTAGACGCTCCTTCCTAGAGCGACCAAACCCTGCTAGGTGCAGCGAAAAGGCTAACGACTCTGCTGCGAAGCGGCTACACCCGTGGCGCAGTTGTCGAGCGCCGCGGAGATCGCGTCGGCGATCATCTGGAGCTGCTCGACGTCCACCACGAGCGGCGGCGACAGGGCGAGCCCGGCCGCAAACGGCCTGGCGAGCACTCCCTCGGCGCGCGCCAGCCTGGCCACCTCCGCGGCGGCCTGCACGCGATCGGGGAAGACCTCCTCGTCGAGCTCCACGGCGGCCATCAGGCCCGTGCCGCCCCGCACCTCGCTCACGCCCGGGTGGGCGAGCAGTGGCTCGAGCGCGTCCATCAGCGGCCGCTCGAGCTCACGGGCTCGTTCGAGCAGGCCCTCGCTCTCCAGCAGGTCGATGTTCGCCAGCGCCGCGGCGCAGCAGACCGGATGGCCGGAGTACGTCGGCCCGTGGCGCAGCATCGGCGCGCCGGGCGCTTCCCAGAACGGCTCCGCCACGGTGTCGGAGACGATCACGCCGCCAAGCGGCAGATAGCCGCTGGTCACGCCCTTGGCGAAGACGATCATGTCCGGCACCACGTCCCAGCGCTCGATGGCGTACCAGGTGCCGAGCCGGCCGAAGCCGCAGATCACCGCGTCCACCACGAGCAGGACACCGTTCTCGCGGCAGACCTCCGCCACGCCCTCGATGTAGCCCTCGACGGGCGGGTGGACTCCGCCCGGCGCCGATCACCGGCTCCACGAAGAAGGCCGCCACGCGCTCCGCGCCGAGCGTGTCGATCGCGGCACGCAGCGCGTCGACCGAGTCGTGCGCGACCTGCGCCGACTCGAGCTGCGGCCCGAAGCCGACCCGGTTGGCGTCGATGCCGCCGATCGAGGTGCCGAAGCCGTGCGTGCCGTGATAGCCGGCCGTGCGGCTGAGGATCACGGTGCGGTCGCCCTGCCCGAGCTCGTACCAGTAGCGGCGGGCCAGCTTCGCGGCCGTGTCGATCGAGTCGCCGCCGCCGGACGTGAGGAAGACGCGCGAGGACATCGGCGCCAGCGACGTCAGGCGCTCCGCCAGCTCGAGCGCCGGGCGGTTGGCCAGGTCGCCGAAGATCGAGTAGGCCTCGAGCTTCGCGAGCTGCGCCGCCACGGCGTCCGCGATCTCGCGCCGCCCATGGCCGACGTTGGCGTACCAGAGGCTGGCCGTCGCGTCGAGGTAGCGGTTGCCGTCCTCGTCGAACACCCAGACCCCCTCGCCCCGATCGATCACGAGCTCGGCATGCCGCACCGCGCTCATGTCGCTGAACGGGTGCCAGAGCCTCGTGTCGTTGTGCTGTGCGCTCATCGGCGGGTCGAGGCAAGGCTATCCGGCCGCGCTCGCGCGCGGAAGGCGCGCCCGGCGAATCAGCCCGGCACGAGCACGGCGCGCCCGGTGACCTCGCCCTCGCGGAGCTTGGCCAGCACGTCGTTCACGGCGCTCAGCGGATGGGTCTCCGTGCGCAGCACGAGCTTCCCGGCGGCGTGCAGCTGCACGAGCTCCCAGAGGTCGGTCCAGCTGCCCACGAGGTTGCCCACCACGCTCTGCTCGTTCGCGATCAGCATCAGCGAGGGCAGCGTGATCGTGCCCCCGTAACCCACCACGGAGTACGTGCCGGCGCTCGCGAGCATGGCCAGCCCGGCGGCGTGCGTTGCGTCCGTGCCCACAAAGTCGATCACCACGTCCGGCCCGCGACCGTCGGTGAGCTCACGCAGCGCGGCCTCCGCGCCGTCTCCGCCCTCCACCACCTCGTCTGCCCCTACCTCGCGCGCGAGGGCCCGCCGGCGCTCGTCGGTCTCGATGGCCACGACCCTGCTCGAGCCAAGCTCGTGCAGAAGCTGCACGGCGATGTGTCCCACGCCGCCGATGCCGATCACGGCGGTGGTGGTGCCGGGCTGCATCAGGTGCGCCATGCGCCGAACCGCGTGGTAGGCGGTGATCCCGGCGTCCGCGTGGGGGGCGACGTCCGCGGGCTCGAGGCCCGGCGGCAGCTTGATGATCGAGCGCTCGCTGACCCGCACGTACTCGGCGAAGCCGCCGTCCACGGACAGGCCGGTGAACTCGTGCCGCTCGCAGTGCATGTCCCGCCCGCGCCTGCACGGCACGCACAGCCCGCAGCTGTAGGGCGGGTAGAGGACCACCGCGTCGCCCACCTCGACGGTGGAGACGAAGTCGCCCACCGCCTCCACCCAGCCGGCGTTCTCGTGACCGAGCACGCGCGGCAGCGACACCCCGGCCGGCTCCATGTGGCCGTCCATCGCGTGCAGGTCCGTGGCGCACACGCCCGCGCCGCCGATCCTCACGAGCACGTGATCGGGGTCGGTGAGCTCGGGCGTCGGAAGCTCGACGAACTCGAGCGGGCGCCCGTATTCGGTCATCTGCGCGGCCCTCACGCGCGACAGAGTACAGGCTGAGACCGCACCTTAAAGGCCTGTATACAAATAAGCGCTCAACCTCTATATTCCGACCCTGAGGAGAGGTCGTGTGAGGGTGCTCTGTATACAGTCGTTTTCCAGGCAGCGAGCGCGTAGCTGATGGCCGTGCCGTCGCGCAGCCGCGCCGAGACGATCGCCCGCAGCGGCGGCGTGCCGCGGCATCACTCTCCCGCCTACAGCCGCATCGAGCAGCTTCTCTCCCGCGAGCAGTGCGTGGTTCTCGACGGCGGCATGGCCACCGAGCTCGAGGAGATCGAGACGCCCGGCTACGAGCTGCGCGACGACGCGATGTGGGGCACCTGGGCGCTGCTCAACGCGCCCGACGTGGTCACGCGCGTGCACCGCAGCTACGCCGAGGTGGGCTGCGACGTGATCTCGACCAACACCTGGGGCATCCAGAACGCCATGAACGGCGAGCACGGCTCGACGGGCACCCCGCCGGCCGATTGGATGCAGCTGGCGCGCCGGGCGATCGGCCTGGCCCGGAAGGCCACCGCCGACGTCGGTAGGTCGGGAGACACGGCGGTGGCCTTCAGCCTTCACGGCGAGGTCTCGGACGAGCAGGGCCTGGAGCGCTTCGAGCTCCTCGCGCGCGTATTCGAGGACGAGCCGCCCGACTTCGTCCTGCTCGAGACGATGTCGCTCATCCACGAGCTCACCTTCCAGGCGGTGCAGACGCTGGTGGACAGCGGCTACCCCGTCTGGCTCAGCTTCCGCCGCTGCCGGCATGGTCTCTGCGGCGTGTTCGGCGAGCACTGGGGCGGTCCCGAGGGCGACCTCTTCGGCCGCGCCGCCCGCCGCTTCGAGGAGATGGGCGTGGCGGCGCTGCTGATCAACTGCATCCCGCCCGATCACGTCGCGGGAATGCTGCCCTGGCTGCGCGACTTCACCGACCTGCCGCTGGGCGTCTACCCCAACCTCGGCTACTACACCGAGTCGGGCTGGGCCTTCGACCACCGCATCGGCGGCGAGGAGTTCGCCGAGCTGGCGGCGGCCTGGCGCGACGACGGCGCCGACATCATCGGCGGCTGCTGCGGCGTCCGGCCCCACCACATCGGCGCGGCCAAGACGCGCCTCGCCGGCACCCGCCCCGGGCGCAGGCACGCCAGCGCCGACGACGGCTGGACCGATGAGGCCGGCGCCTCCGCGCTGGGCGAGCGCGTCCAGCTCGAGCCGTGGCTCGACGAGCGTGGCCGGCGCCTCTATCCGCTGCCAATGCCCGAGCTGATCGTCGAGCCCGACGTGTTCGTGCCGACCGCCGGCAGCTTCCTGATCTGGAAGCACCTCTACACCCACGGCGTCGGCGAGGGCGCGCGCTGCCTGGACGTCGGCTGCGGGACGGGCCTGCTCGCCACGCAGCTCGCGCTGAACGGCGCCTCCCAGGTGCACGCGATCGACATCGACAAGCGCGCGGTGGCCAACACGCTCAGCAACGCCTTCCGCAACGGCGTGGCCGACCGCGTGTCGGGCGAGCAGGTCGACCTCTACCCGTGGGACCCGGAGCACCGCTACGACGTGGTCGTCGCGAGCCTCTACCAGATGCCCAACGACCCGTTCCAGCAGCTCACGAGCCACCGCCCGCTCGACTACTGGGGCCGCGGCCTGTTCGACCACCTGCTCAGCCTGCTGCCGAGCCTGCTCGAGCCGGACGGCCGCGCCTACCTGATGCAGCTCTCGATCCTCAGCCAGCGCGAGACGCTGAAGCAGCTGCAGGCGAAGGGCCTGTCGGGGCGAGTGGTCGACTTCAGCTTCTTCGAGTTCAGCCCGCTGTTCGGTGAATACGCTGAACAGATCCGCCGCGTCGAGGAGCTCTCCGACGCCTACCACCTTCGTTTTGGAGACGTGAACATGATGATCGCCTACCTGATCGAGATCACCCGGGAGAACGGCTCGACGCCGCGCGAGCGGCGGGTGGCCAGCTGATGGCGGGCGGCGGCCACTACCTGGGGCAACTGCCGCTCTCGCGCGCGTACGAGCGGATCGAGGGCGCGCTCGCCGCGGGCGGCCCCGTGCTGCTCGACGGCGGCGTGGCCACCGAGCTCCAGCAGGTGCAATCGGAGGACCGCGCCCGCAGGCGCGAGCCGTGGGGCACCTGGACCCTGTTCCAGGGCCCGGTGGAGGTCCTCGAGGTGCACCGCCGCTACGTGGCCGCGGGCTGCGACGTGATCTCCACCAACACGTGGTCGGTGCTCGAGGCGGCGGAGGTGGCCGGCACCGAGCCCGCCGGGCCGAGCCGCAGCTCGCTCTGGCTCGACGCCGCTCGGCTCGGCGTGCGGCTGGCGCGGCAGGCGATCGACGAGGCAGGGCGCGTTGGCGACTGCGCCACGGCCTTCTGCATCAACTCGAGCCTGCTCGACGAGCGCGCCACCGGGCGGCTCGAGCTGCTCTCGTGGCTGTGGCACGACGAGCCGCCCGACCTCGTGATCCTCGAGACGCTCGAGGCGATCCCCGACGGCCTGGCGCTCCAGGCGATCGAGATGGTCTGCGACACGGGCCTGCCGGTCTGGACGAGCTTCCGCCGCCGCCCCGAGGGCATGTCCGACGCGGACGGCAACGTGACCCCGGACACCGATCCGGCCGACTTCCGCCACGGAGCCGAGCGGCTCGAGGCCCTCGGCGTGAAGGCGATCCTCGTGAACTGCGTGCCCGCTGACGAGCTCGAGGAGACCGTCGCCTGGTTGCGCGGTCAGACGTCGCTGCCGATCGGCTGCTACCCCAACCTCGGCCACGGCGCCGGCGCGCACTGGGAGTTCGACACCACGGTGGGCCCGCAGGACTACGCCGGCCTCGCCTCCACCTGGATCGACGCCGGAGCCCAGATCGTCGGCGGCTGCTGTGGCGTCACCGCGCAGCAGATCGCCGGAGTGCGGGCGGCGCTGGGGCAGACCGCCAGGGCTTAGGTCGGCTCGGCCGGGGCGGTCGCCGTGGCGGAGCCCGACCAGCAATGAGGACGACCCGAGGCCGCGAGGATCAACGATTGAAGGATTGTGGGTGCTATAGCCCACCAAATCCTTCAATCTCGGATCGCCGCTCCCAACCGGGCCGCCCTTATTGCGATCCGGGCCGCGACGCTTCGCAACCGACGACCCGGCTGAGCGCCGCCGCGCTACCTGTCGCGCGCGGCCAGGAGATGCTGCAGCGCGTCCGAGCCCACGTACGCCAGGCCGAACGGCGCGCCCGCGTCCGACAGCGCTTGCCAGAGCTCGGCGGCGTCCGCGGCCGGCGCCACCAGCAGCCAGCGTTGCTCGTCCTCGTGCAGCACGAGCGTGGGTATCCCCTCCACCGACTCGGCGCGGACCGTGCCCGGCAGCAGGGCCTGCGCCCCCGCGCGCGAGAGCACCTCGCGCGCCGCGGGTCCGAGGAGGCAGACGGCCACGCGCTCGGAGGTGACGTCGACCATCCGCACGTCGCTTCCCGCGGCGAGCTCCTCCACCTCCTGCCTGACCCTGGCCTTGGCTCCCGGCATGGCCAGCACCAGCAGCAGCTCGGGTGACAGCGGGCACCACCAGGCGTCGCGTGCCCGCACGCCGCGACGGGAGGCGAACGAGCGCTCCGACGGATGGATCTCGGCGAGCTCGTGCTCGCTGCCTCGCAGTTCGAACTTGGCGATGCTCGACACGTCCGCGAGCCCCGCGGCGGCCCGGCTGACGGCGAGCTCGGCGGCCAGCGAGCCGAAGTCGGCGGCCACCAGCCAGCCCTGGCGCTCGGCCATGTGCGCCCCGGCGCGCTTCAGCACCTGATCGAGCGGGCTGAGCGCGAGCGGGAGGCTGAGGCCGGAGCTCATCTCAACTCACGGGCGGGCTGGCCGCCGTCTCCGTCTCGGTCTCCGGCTGCGACCTGCCGGGCAGCCTGATCAGCGAGGCCTCGGGCATGCGCTCGAGCACGTCGTGATTCTTCATCGCGATCTCGAGGTTGCGGCGGGCCAGTCGCGCGTGCTCGCGCGCGAGACCCTCCGCCCGTGCGCCCTCACGAGCCTGGATCGCCTCGACGATGGCCCGGTGATGGTCCTGCGCGACCAGGAGGATCCGCCTCGACTCGGGCAGCTCGGCCTCGGCGAGCACGAACGCGCTCGAGGAGGCGAACGGCAAGCGCGACGATGTCCGCGATCGCGCGCTCCAGCATGGGGCTGCGCGCGGCCTCCACCAGTAGCACGTGGAAGCTCTCGTTCAGTCCCATGTAGCTGACGAAGGAGCCGTAGTCGGCCTTGTGCACCTCCACGTCCATGCGGTCGATCAGCCCCGACATCCTGGCCAGCTCGCGGCGCGTGACGCCGCGCTCGGCCGCCCACCTCGCGGCGGTGCCCTCCAGCACGCCGCGCAGCTCGATCGCGTCGCTCACGTCGGCCTGGCTGAACTGCCGCGTGGCGTAGCCGCCCCCCGGCAGCAGCTCGAGCAGCCCCTCGTGCTCGAGGGTGGCGAGCGCGAGCCGCAACGGCGTGCGGGAGACGCCGAGCCGTTCGACCAGCGGCAGCTCAGACATGCGCGTGCCCGGCTCGAGCTCTCCGCTCAGGAGCAGCTCGCGCAGCCGCAGGAGTGCCCGGGTCGACTGCGAGGTTCCTTCGCTTTTGCTGCTCAAGAGCTCATTCTCGGGGGCGCCGCCGGGCCAGCGTACAGCCCGCAATCGCTGTATGCAAGAGCCCTCGCAACGGGCGCTTAATCTGCGCTAAACAAGGGGCAACACCCCCTTGGCCGCACCCTAACGCGGAGCGGTTGCATACAGATGATGCGCTGTGATAGCTTCGCCGCGCCCCACCCCTGCACCACCAAGCAGCACCCCAATTGGTGATTGAGGCCACAGGAGAGTCTCCACGGAGACGGCAGTGATCGACCTCGCCGCCGTGGAGGCCATCGACGTGCACGTGCACACCGAGGTCTCGCGGGAGGGGCACGACCCCATGCCGCCGGAGCTGCGCGCTGCGGCCAAGAAGTACTTCCGCGACGGCGGCGGCGAGCCGACCGTCGACGACGTGGTGGCCCGCTACCGCGAGCTGAAGATGGCCTGCGTGGTGTTCACCGTGGACTGGGGTCCCGGCCACCGGGACCCGGTGCCGAACGAGGAGATCGCCGCGGCGGCCGCGGCCAACCCGGACGTGCTGATCCCGTTCGCGAGCGTTCACCCCGCGCGCCCGGGCGCCGCCGAGGAGGCCCGCCGGCTGATTCGCGACCACAACGTGAAGGGGTTCAAGTTCCACCCCAACATCCAGGAGTTCTTCCCGGACGACCGGATGGCCTACCCGCTCTACGAGGTGATCGCCGAGGCCGGCCTGCCGGCCCTCTTCCATACCGGGCACAGCGGCATCGGCTCCGGCCTCCCCGGCGGCGGCGGGATACGGCTCAAGTACTCGAACCCGATGCACGTGGACGACGTGGCCGTCGACTTCCCCGAGATGCCGATCGTGCTGGCCCACCCGTCGTTCCCCTGGCAGGACGAGGCGATCTCGATCGCGATGCACAAGCCGGAGGTCTACATCGACCTCTCCGGCTGGTCGCCGAAGTACTTCCCGCCGCAGCTTGTGCACTATGCGAACACGCTGCTCAAGCACCAGGTGCTGTTCGGATCCGACTACCCGATGATCACGCCCGACCGCTGGCTGCGCGACTTCGAGCGGCTCGAGATCAACCCCGACGTGCGGCCGCTGATCCTCAAGGAGAACGCCGTGCGGCTGCTTGGCCTGGGCGACGGAGCGGAGAAGCCTTGAGCGGCCCCGAGGGAGTGGAAAACGTGTGCCGCCCGCCCACCTCTGACGTGGATCCCGCACGCGCCCGCCTCGTCTGCGTCAAGACGAGCGAAGGGTCCGGAGGCCGCTTGAACACGCTGTTTCACCGTCCCCGCGACGGGCGGCCGTGGGCGTCGGACCGGCCCGCGAACGGTCGCATCCGGGGGCGCGAATAAATTGTCAGGGGCATTTGAAATTGTCAGTTGCATACCCAGATATAGCTGTGATAGCTTCGCGCCTCCACCCGGACCGCAACCGGCGCCAACCGACGGTGACCGAGGCCAAAGCAGAGTCGCTACCACTCGACCTCCAGCCTTTTCTGCGCTCTTCCCACCTCAGCTGGGGATCGCGCGCGAGGTTTTGCGGCAGCAAGGACAGCGGGCCAAGGAGGGTGCGGTGAGGGAGGTCTCGCCTGCGCGCTGCGCACGCGCGCGCGACGAGGCCACGAAGCACAAGCTTGATGCGTCGTCGAGAAGCTCGTACGGCCACTCAGGGGTCCGCGGCGCAGGTTCTTCGCGCAGCGGGCGTTAGGTCAAATAGAGGAGGAGGGGCACCAGTGCGTAGAAAGTTTGGGCTCGGAAAGACCTGGACGGTTGCGTTGGTCGTCGTACTCGCAGCCGGCCTCGCCGTGACGCTTTCCGCGTGCGGCAGCAGTAACAAGAGCAGCACCACCGCGGCGACCGCGCCGGCGGCGACGACGGGCGGCGGAGCCAGCACCACAGCGGCTCCCGCGGCCGGCGACGTCACCAAGTGCGGGACCAAGCCCGGTGTGAAGGCCACCGGTACCCCGATCAAGCTCGGCGCGATCGTGACGAAGCAGCCGGGTACGGACTTCACCGACGGCGCCAACGATGGCGCAGGCGTACTTCAACTGCGTCAACGACAACGGCGGCATCAACGGTCACCCGATCAGCTACACGATCGAGACCGAGCAGACCGACCCGGCTCAGATCGCCGGCCTGGCCAACAAGCTGATCCAGACCGACAAGGTCGTCGGGATCGTCGGCGGCTTCAGCATCATCGAGTGCGCGGTCGATCACAAGTACTGGGAGTCGCTCGGCATCAACGAGATCGACGCCGGTATCGCCCCGGAGTGCTACGGCACGCCGAACAGCGCCGCCCCGAACATGGGTCCGCGCTACAGCTCGGACGGCGCCGTGCAGGGCGTGGTCCGCGCGGGCGCGAAGAAGATCGCGTTCGACCAGTCGAACGTCCCCGGCACCGGCTACATCGCGGCAGGCCCGACGGCCGTCGCGAAGAGCCTCAACGTGCCGATCCAGCAGTTCAAGGACAACGTGCCGATTCAGGACGCGAACTCCGTCGCCCTCAAGCTCGTGCAGGCCGCGGGCCCCGACGGCGGCGTCGTCCTGAACTTCACGCCGCCCGAGGCGCTGAAGATCCTCCAGGCCGCGCAGCAGCAGGGCCTGCAGGACCGGGTCAAGGCGTGGGGTTGCTCGACGCCGTGCAACACCGACTTCGTCGCCAAGGCGCTGGGGACGCAGTGGGACGGCAAGCTGCTCGTGAACGCGGAGCTGAACGTGACGGACGCTCCGGGTCCGCAGAGCACGCTCTACCGGGCGGTCTTCGCCAAGTACGGCAAGAGCTGTCAGCGGCGGGCTCGGCAGCTTCAGCCAGATGGGATTCAGCATGGGCCAGTTCATGGTCAAGGCGCTGGAGACGATCACAGGGCGACACTACTACGATCAAGAGCGTGAACACGCGCCATCAAGGACCTGAAGGGCAGTCAAGACCGACATCCTTTGCAAGCCCTGGTACTACGGCGACGCACCGCTCCACATCCCGAACAACGTGGACTGGACCACGACGCCGAATAACGGCAAGATGGTCGATCAAGGAGCGAGTGCTTCCAGATCTCGGCCGCGGATCCCGACGATCGCGCAGGTGCGCGAGATCGAGCAGCCGGATCCGAGCCTCCAGCAGGCCAGCACGGACCTACCGCCGACTGGTTAGTGATAGGTAGGTAGAGACAAAGTCAGGTAGTTCAGGAGAAGAGGGCGTCCAAGGTTCCAAATGCCAAGCTGGGAGGACTTCAAGCCGTTCATCATCACCGGGCTGGCCCTGGGTGGCGTGTACTCGCTGTCCGGGGTCGGCATGGTGGTCCTCTACAGGGCAACCGGCGTACTGAACCTCGCGTTCGGCGCCGTGGGAGCCATGGGCGCCCTCATCGCCTGGCAGCTCATCAACCACAACGGCTGGGCCGTCGGGCCCCGCCTATGTCGTATGCGTCCTCTTCGGAGGGCGTGCTGACGCTGCTCTACGGCGTCCTCTTCGGTCCGCCGCTGTCGGGCCGTGACCCGCTCGTCAAAGCCACCGCCACGCTCGGGTTGGCGCTGATCCTGCTCGGCGTGATGGACTTGATCTGGAGCGACAAGGCCAGGTCGATGGTCCTGCCCACGTCGAATCACGGCTTCGAGGTCAGCAACGTGCTGGTCAACTACACCCAGGTGATCTGCGTCGGGTTCGGCATCCTGGTGACGGTCGTCACCGCCGCCTTCCTGCGCTTCTCCAACCTCGGCACCGCGATGCGGGCGCTCGCCAACGACCGCGAGATCACCGCCACGCTGGGCGTGCCCGTGCGGCGCGTCGAGGCGGCCGCCTGGCTCGGCTCGGGCCTGCTCTCCGGCGCGGCCGGCCTGCTGCTCTCCAACCTCGTGGCGCTCGACGCCGTCACGCTCACCTTCCTGGTGATCTCGTCGCTGGCGGCCACGCTGATCGCGCGCCTGCGGTCGCTCGTCGTGACCTTCGTCGCCGCGCATGGTCGTCGGGCTCATCAACGCCCTGGTCACGCCGATCCTGTCGATCTCGCAGTACCGCGACGTGACTCCGTTCGTGCTCGCCACCATCGCCCTGCTGGTCCTCTCGGGTAGGCGCGGAAGCGCCGCTCACCGGACGGGCCGGCTAGCCGATGGAGGGGGCCACCGACCACCAGAAGGCTACGCGCGAGACGGGCGGCCGACCTGGGTGCCGATCCGCCTCGAGCTCGGGCGACCGCGTCCGGGCGCTCGTGATCACGGTGCTGCTCCTGTTCGTGCTGCTTCGGCCTCGCAGCCGCTGCTCAGCGGCTACTGGACCAACGTCGTCACCGCGTCGGCGATCTACTCGATCGTCGCGCTCGGCCTCGGCATCCTGATGGGACGCACCGGGCTCGTCTCGCTCGGCCAGGTCGCGATCCTGGCGCTCGGCAGCTGGGTCGGCGGCGCGGCTGTTCTTCGCCACCGGGCTCCCGTTCCCGATGGTGCTCCTGGGCTCGGGCCTGATCACGATGGTGCTGGGCACGCTGGTCGGCCTGCCGGCGCTGCGTCTGAGCGGCCTCTACCTCGCGCTGATCACGCTGATGCTCGCCGGCGCCATCACCGTCGCGCTCAGGACCACCAACTTCCCGAACGGCGGCCACGGCTTCCTCGGCCACACCGAGTCGGACCGCGGCGGCGTCCGACATCCGCCGCCCGCACATCGCGCACAGCGACGCGGCCTTCTACCGCTACGCGATCATCGTCGCGGCCCTGATGTTCCTGCTCGCACTCATACACGTGCGCGCGAAGCCCGGCCGTGCCTGGGCCGCGATTCGCCAGAGCGAGCCCGCCGCGCTCGCCGCCGGGGTGAACATCACGCTCTACAAGCTCTGGGCGTTCGCCCTGGCGTCCTTCATGACCGGCGTCGCGGGCGGGTTGCTGGCGGCCGACTCGGGGCAGCTGTTCACGCTCACCTTCCCCATCCAGGACTCGATCATCCTGCTGGCGGTCGTGCTGATGGGCGGCATCTACAGCCTCTGGGGCGCGGTGATCGCGGGCGTCCTGATCAAGCTGCTTCCCGGCCTTGCTCAACAACTGGGGCCTGAACGACGACTGGCTGACGATCCTGTTCGGGATCGGCGTGCTCCAGGTGCTGCTCACCGCTCCGCAGGGGATCGTCTACCAGTTCCCGAGGGACATGGCGAAGCTGGGGCGGCTGATCTGGCCGGCCTGGTACCGAAGGCCACGCCGGCACGGGGGGAGGCAACTGATCGAGATCGACAACCTCACCGTGCGCTTCGGCGGGGTCACGCCGCATCGACGACGATGACGGTCAAGTTCGAGGCCGGCACCTGCGGGCTGATCGGCCCGAACGGCGCCGGCAAGACCACCTTCTTCAACGTGCTCAGCGGCTTCGTCAACCCGGCGGCCGGCACGCGTGCAGGCCTTCGGCGAGGACCTGCTCGCGATGGCCGCACTACAAGCGCGCGCGCTGGGGCCTGCGGCGCACCTTCCAGACCGAGCAGGCGATCGAGGAGCTCTCGATCTACGACAACGTCGCGATGGTCCACGAGCACTCGAAGCTCGGCCGCGCGCAGCCGCCGCGACGACGTGCTCGGCGCGCTCGACTTCGTCGGGCTCGAGATGGACCCGACACGAAGGTCGGCACGCTCGGGCGCGCGCGAGCGGCGCCTCGTCGAGGTCGCCCGCGCCGTGGTGGGCAAGCCCCGCGTGGTGCTGCTCGACGAGCCGGCGGCCGGCCTTCCCGACGAGGAGACCGAGCACCTGGGCCGCGTGATCAAGCCGATCCCCGAGCACATGGGCGCGCTGGTGATCCTCGTCGACCACGACATGAGCCTCGTGTCCGCCTGCTGCGAGGTCACGGGCGTGCTCGACTTCGGCAAGCTGATCGCCGCCGGCCCCACCGCCGAGGTGCTGCGCGACGAGCAGGTCGTGCGCGCCTACCTCGGCACCGAGGAGGTCGCGCATGACCGACACCGCGTCGGTCGCCACCGAGACCGAGGTCCTGCGGCTCGACAACATCACCGTGGCGCGCGGCGGTCGCCCGGTCGTTCGCGAGGTGACGATCGACATCCCCGCCGGCGAGGTCACCGCGCTGCTCGGCCCCAACGGCGCCGGCAAGTCGAGCCTGGTGCTCGCCGTCGGCGGGGTGCTGCGAGCTCGACGTCCGGCTCGATCCTGCTGGGCGAGCCGAACCTGGCCTCGCACCGGCCGGAGCGGATCCGCCAGGCCGGCGTGGCGATCGTCCCCGAGGGGCGGCGCCTGCTGCCCGAGCTCACCGTGCAGGACAACCTAAGTGGCCACCTACTCGCTCTCACGCGAGCGAGGCCACCGAGGGCACGGCCTACGCGCTCCAGCTGTTCCCCGAGCTCGAGAAGCGCATGGACGTCTCCGCCCGCTCGCTCTCGGGCGGCGAGCAGCAGATGCTCGTGCTGGCGCAGGCGCTGGTCTCGAAGCCGCGCTTCATCCTGATCGACGAGCTGTCGCTCGGCCTCGCGCCGGTGGTCGTGCAGCGGCTCATACCCACGATCAGGACCGTGGCGGAGTCGGGCGTGGGCGTGCTGCTCATCGAGCAGTTCGCCACCGTCGCGCTCGGCCTGGCCAACCGCGCCTACGTGATCGAGCGCGGGCGGATCCGCTTCTCGGGGCTCGCCAGCGAGCTGAAGGAGCGCCCGGACCTGCTGCAGACCGCGTACCTCCCCGGGGGCAACAGCGAGAGCCCCGGCGGGGTCGCCACCAGCTGACGAGCGCGTGGCGCTCACGGCGATCCAGCACCTGCTGGTCCTGACCGACGACATCGACGCGACGCGCGACTTCTACCGCGACGTTGTGGGCCTCGAGCAGGGCCCGCGGCCGCCGCTCGAGTTCCCGGGCTACTGGCTCTACGCCGGGGACACGCCCTGCCTGCACGTGGCCGACCGCGCGATCTTCAGGGCGCACGCGGCCGACGATGGGCCTCGCCACCTCGGACGTCCTTCACGGCAGCGGCGTGGTGGACCACGTGGCGTTCAACGCCGACGACTACGACGAGATGGTGGCGAGGCTCGACCGTCACGGCGTCGAGCCGGTGACGAACACGGTTCCGGGGATCGGAATGCGCCAGCTGTTCTTCAGCGACCCGAACGGCGTCCGGCTCGAGATCAACGTGATGCCGCGCTAGCGCGCCGCGAAGCGCGACATGTACAGCCACGTGGGCGCGAACCCGCGACGGCGGTAGAGCTCCACCGCGCCCTCGTTCCCGGGCAGCACGCCCACGATCACGTCCTCGATACCGCGCGCGGTGAGCTCCTCGTGAGCGGCGTCGAGCAGCGCCGAGCCGATGCCGCGGTTGCGGTGGGTGGGAAGCACCGACAGCGAGTCGAGCTCCGCGAGGCGCGGACCGGTCACCCAGGTGTCCGCGATCCAGCCCTCCCCCCTCTTCAGCTCGTGGGCGAGCGCGTAGCCCACCAGCTCGCCGTCGACCCGCGCCAGGAGCAGCAGCGCGTCGGGCTTGGACAGCAGCTCGGCGTAGAGCTCGCGGCGTGCCGCCCAGCTGTCGGAGTCGCCGTAGTACGGGGCCAGCTCGGGCATCGCGTCGGCGTGCGCGTGGTGCAGCGCCAGCCACAGCGGCTCGAGCTCATCGAGGTCGCGGGCCGAGCCGGTGGTGATCTCCACGGGGCTAGGCCGTGCCGGCCGTCGCTCCGGTCGCGGCGCCCTGCCTGATCAGGTCCGCGGCCTTCTCCGCGATCATGATCGTCGGCGCGTTGGTGTTGCCGCGGGTGATCGTCGGCATCACCGAGGCATCCACCACGCGCAGGGCCTCCACCCCGTGGACGCGCAGCTCCGAGTCCACCACCGGCCCCATCGCGCAGGTGGAGGTCGGGTGGTAGACGGTCTGGCCGGCGTCCGGACGAAGTCCATGATGTCCTCGTCCGAGTCGGAGGCCGGCACCACCAGCGGCGCGCGCTCCACGGCCTTGAGCGCGGACTGCTCGGCGATCTCCATCGCGATCCGCACGCCGGCGATCATGCTCTGGCGATCCTCCTCGGTCGTGAGGAAGTTGCACAGCACGCGCGGCTTCGAGTCCGGCAGCGGGGCGCGGAGCATCACCCGCCCGCGGCTGGTGGGCTTGATCACCACGGGGCCGAAGCAGTAGCCGTGGTCCGACGGCGCGGTCAGCCCCTCGTCGAAGAACAGCGACGGGGCGAAGTGGAACTCGATGTCGGGCGCGTCGAGCCCCGGGCGCGTGCGCAGGAAGGCGGCCGCCTCCGGGATGTTCGAGGTCAGCGGCCCGCGTCCCTCGCTCTCCAGCAGCGCGATGTTCTCCGGGTTGAGCGCGCCGAACAGGCTCTGCTCGTCGGTCAGGTAGTTCACCTGGGCCATGATGTGGTCCTGGAGGTTGTGCCCGACCGGCAGGTCCTGGCGCACCTCGATCGCCATCGGCTCGAGGTCCTCGGCGGGCCCGATCCCCGACAGCATCAGCAGCACGGGCGACTGGAAGCTGCCGGCCGAGAGGATCACCTCGTCGCGCCGCACGGATCTCCTCCACCTCGCCGCCGCGCGCGATCTCGACGCCCACGGCGCGATCGCCCTCGAACAGGATCCGGTTGGCCATCGCCCCGGTGATCACGTCGAGGTTGGGCCGGCCCTTGGCCGGGTTCAGGATAGGCGACGGCGCAGCTGCAGCGCAGGCCGTCGCGCTGGGTCAGCTGGAAGCGGCCGACGCCCTCCTGGCGGGCGCCGTTGAAGTCCGGGTTGTGCTCGTGCCCGGCCTGCTGCGCGGCCTCGAGCATCGTGTCGACGAGCGGGTGCATCGAGCGGCTTTCGCTCACGCTCAGCGGCCCGCCCACGCCGTGGTAGAGGTCCTCGCCGCGCTCGTTGTCCTCGGCCCGCTTGAAGTAGGGCAGCACGTCGTCGTAGCCCCAGCCGTCGAACGCCCATCGCGGCCCACTCGTCGTAGTCGGCGCGGTTGCCGCGGATGTAGATCATCGCGTTGATCGAGCTGCGAGCCGCCGAGCACCTTGCCGCGCGGCAGGTACAGGCGCCGGCCGCCGAGTCCCGGCTCGGGCTCGCCGAGCAGGTCCCAGTCGAGGCTCGACTTGAACACCGCCGGGAAGGCGATCGGGGTGTGGATCTCCGGCTGGGTGTCCGGGCCGCCCGCCTCGAGCAGCGCGACCTTCACGTCCGGGTCCTCGCTCAGCCGCGCCGCGAGCACGCAGCCCGCGGATCCGGCGCCGACGATCACGTAGTCGTAGACCTGTGTCATAAGCCAGGCGCGGTCAGGCGCCGCGGATCACCACCTTCATCACGTCCGAGGGATTCTCCATCGCGAAGGCCATCGCGCCCGGCGCCTCCTCGAGGGAGAACTCGTGGCTGATCAGCCGCCGCAGCACGTCGCCGTTGCGCTCGACGGCGGCCACGGCCTCGCCGAACTCGCCGCCCCCGCAGCAGCAGACGCCGAGCATGTCGAGCTCCTTCTCGGTGAAGCTGCCCACCCGCAGCGACACCTCCGAGCCCGACATCCCCACCTGCGCCACCCGGCCCGCCGACGCCGCCATGTCCACCATCGCGCGCACCGCGTCCGGCACGCCGGTCGCGTCGAACACCACCACCGGCCCCAGGCCGCCCGACCATTCGCGCGCGGCCTTCACCACCTCGTCGCGCGTGGTCCAGACGCAGCGTCTCCGCCCCCATCTCGGCGCTCAGCCCCAGCCGGCTCTCCTGCGGGTCCACCACCAGCACCTCCGCCCCGCGCTCGCGCGCGAGCAGGCAGATCGACTGGCCGATGGGGCCGGCGCCGAGGATCACGGTGGGCTCGCCCTCCGCGAGCCGCGCCCTGTGCACGGCCCGGACGGCGATCGACACCGGCTCGGCCATCGCGGCCAGCGCGGAATCCGACTCGCTGGTGGCGAACACCTGGTCCTGCGGCATGCGCAGCAGCTCCTGCAGGCCGCCGTCCACGTGGATCCCGATCAGGTTGAAGTTCGGGCAGACGTTGGGCCGCCCCACGCTGCACGGGTAGCACTCGCCGCATGCCTTGAGCGGCCACAGCGCGACCGTGCCGCCCACCTCCAGCTCCTCGCGGCAACCGGGGCCCACGGCCGCGATCGTGCCCCCCACCTCGTGCCCCTGGATCTTGGGGAAGGCGGAGTCCCCGCCCCCCGCCGCGTCGGTCAGGTGACCTGAGAAGAAGTGGTAGTCGGAGCCGCAGATGCCAACCGACATCGAGCCGACGACGACCTCTCCCGGCCCCGGCTCAGCGGGTTCCGGCAGGTCCACAACCTCCATCGTGCCGACCGCTTGCGTTACGGCAGCACGCATGACACCGGTGACTTCGTCGACCCTCTCTTCCGTCGGGCCCAGCGGAAGCCGGGGGTGTCAAATCATATAGGTCGTTTGGTGACCGGTGAGTTCGGGCGCGGGTTGCGGACGAGGTCGGGGCGGCGCGCTCCACGGCCGGCCAAATGAGAGCTCCCGGACTGCTTCCGAGCGTCCTCAGCCCGCGCCACACCAGGGCCCACGAAGGTCAACTTCCAGTTCCAGGTGCGCACGCTCGCGGCCACCAGCACGTACCCCGCGTGCTGGAGCGACGCCACCGATGCCTCGACCCGCTCGGTCGGCGCCGGCTGGGCGTACTCGACACACAGGACCCTGACGTCGACCCCGCTCTTGACCACGTGGTCGACGATCTCGTACTCCGATCCCTCGGCGCTGATCTTCAGCAGATCGACGTGGTCGTGACCGTGCTCGGCCATCAGCGACTCCACCGAGCGCGCCGGGGCGCTGAAGTCCACCGGCGTGTCGTGCAGGTTCACCGCGGACTGCGACACGTAGCCGTCCTCGCGCGGGGCGTGGAAGGTCAGCGTCTCGTCACGCGACCAGAGGGCCACGGGCTGGAATACCAGGCGCGGCTCGTGCGCCGCCGCGACCGCGACGTGCTGTGCCGCCCGCGGCACCGGATCGAGCGCGTAGACCCTGCAGCCGAAGCGAGCGATCACGCCAAGGTCGAAAGAGATGTCCTCGCCCGTGCCGGCGAGGTAGCAGACGCTGTCCTCCCCGAGCAGGGACTCGGGCAGCATGTAGCCGCCGTAGTTGAGATCGCCGAGGCAGATCAAATCCTCACGTGGCCGGCTGTCCAGGGCGGCGGCGAAGCCTGCGGCCCGCCGCCGCTGGGCGATATGGGCGCGGCCACGCCGGATGACAGTTGGCAGGTTGGGCATCAGGGTCGTCTCCGACGTCGGATTACAGGCGATCTACGAAACGTAGACTCCACACGATGTAGAGATACCAGAGGTTGGCCGGTTTCGCCAATTCCCGAAGTCCGACATCTGACTTAGACTGGAGCGCATGCCGAAGCGACGCGGGAGGCCCTCGGCCCAGAAAGGCGACCTTCAGGCCGAGGTGATGGCGGCCGTTTGGCGCCTGGGAGAGGCCAAGGTCGAGGACGTGCGGGCGCAGCTGTCGCGCCCCGATCTGGCCTACACGACCGTTCACACGGTGCTCAAGCGCCTGATGGATCGCGGGCTCGTGGATCGCAGCACCGACGAGCGCGGGATCGTTTACCGACCCCGGCTCGAAGAGGCCGAGTATCTCGCCACCACCTTCAGCGACCGGCTCACGGCCACCTCGCCCAAGGTCCGCAAGGAGGCGCTGGTGAACCTGGTCGACCGGCTCGAGGCCGGCGAGCTCGAGGACCTCGCCCGCTACACGAACCGCATCCACCGCGAGCGGGAGAACGGGACGGGCTGATGGCATTCGGGCTCGCGCTGGGTGCGTCTGTCGCCGCGCTCATCGCGCTGCCCCACCTGCTTCCGCTGCAGCGGGTGCGCCCCACCAGCGCCGCGACCGTGTGGCTGCTCGCGCTCTGCCTCCGCGCGCTGGTCGCCACGGCGGCGGCCATCTACATGCTGCTCTACCTGCCCGGCACGCCGCTGTTCGCCAAGGTGGCCGACTGGTGCTGGCAGGCGATCCTGCTGGGCGGCTCGGTCCACATCCCCGGGCTTCCGTTTGCCGACGCGCTGTCGCTGACCCCCGCGCTCGTGCTCGGCGGATCGCTGGTCTGGGCCGCGGTCACGCTCGTGCGGGCGCGGCTCCTAACGCGCCGGCTGCTGCGCGGACTCGCGATCGGCGACGGCCCGCTCGGCAGCACCGTGCTCGCCAGCGACGGCATCCTGGTGGCGGTCACGCGCACCGGCCCCGCGCGACTGCTCGTGTCGGGAGCGGCCCTCGCCGCTTTCGATCGCGCGGAGCTGGCGGCCGGCCTTCAGCACGAGCTCGGGCACCTGCACCATGCCCACCGCCCGATCCTGCTGGCCTCCTCGCTGCTGCGGGCGGTCGCCCGTTGGCTCCCCGGCACGAACGCCGCCCACCGCGAGCTCGCCTTCAACCTCGAGCGCGACGCCGACGAGTACGCCCTCAGCCAGACGCGGGACCCGCTCGCCCTCGCGAGCGCGATCTGCAAGGCCGCCGCCGGCCAGGCTGCGGCGGTGCCGCTGATGGGGCTGAGGGGACAGAGCCGCGTGGGCCTGCGGCTCGAGTACCTCATGGCCGGCGGGCACCAGCGCGGCAGCCGCCAGCTCGAGCGCACCGTTCGCGCTCTCGCCACGGTGATGCTCGCGCTCACGATCTTCCTCGCCATCTCGGCACCCAGCTGGGCCCTCACGCGGCCGGACAGCCTGCCGCCGCTGCCCGGCTCAGCGGCCTGGCACTGCTAGGCGGGCCAGTCCGGCAGGCCCAGCGCGTGCTCCTGCAGGTCGATCGCGACCTGCGTCACGATCGCCTCGCCTCCCCTCGGCGCCACCACCGACACGCCCACGGGCATCGGGCCCGTGTCCGCCACCGGTAGCGCCGCCACCGGGAAGCCGACCATGTCCCACAGCACGGTCAGCGCGATCAGCGGGTCGCCGGCGCCGGCGGTGTGGTCCTCGTCGTAACCGGGGCCTCGCACGGGGGCGCCGATCGGCAGGGTGGCCTCCAGCACGACATCGACCCCGTGCTCCGCGAACCACGCCTCCCACTGTGCGGCGGCCCATGCGCGGCGGGCCTGCACGGCCATGTACCCCTGGGCGTCGGTGAAGCGCCGGCTGGCCTCCACCACCTGGCGCACCGACGGACGGTAGAGCGGCAGGCTGTCGGCGTACTGGGCGTGGCCGGCCCAGATCTCGGTGAGGAAGATCGCGCTCAGGTCGTCCCAGTCGAGCAGCTGCGGGGCATCGAGCTGGACCACGCGCGCGCCGAGCGACTCGCACGCCTGCCGCGCGCTGTCGAGGCCCGCCATCACGCGGGCCTCGGAGTCCGCCTTCGGCCGGGCGGTCGGTTAAGGCGATCGTCAGCCCGGCGAGCGGCTTCGGGCCAGGCCGGGCGCTCGTGGGAAGCGTGCCGAGCGGCTGCGGGGGCGGCATGTGGGCGCTGGGCTCGGCCCCGTCCTCGGCCAGGGCCGTGAGCAGCGCGGCGCAGTCGGCCACCGTCCGCGCCATCGGCCCGACGTGGTCGAGCGTCGGCGCCAGCGGGAACACGCCGGCGATCGGGATGCGGCCGTGCGTGGGCTTGATCGTGCTGATGCCGCAGAAGGTGGCCGGGATGCGCAGCGAGCCACAGGTGTCGCTGCCCAGCGTCGCTGGCGTCATGCAGGCCGCGAGCGCCGCGCCGGAGCCCCCGCTCGAGCCCCCCGCCACGCGATCGAGCGCCCACGGGTTGCCCACCTGGTCCGTGGTGCCCCCGCACGCGAACTCGTGCGTGTGCGTGTGGCCGAGCAGGACCATGCCGCGCTCGCGCAGGCGGCGCCAGGCCTCGCAGTCCTCGCCGGCCACGTTGCCCTCGAGCACCCTGCTCGAGGCCGTGAGCGGCAGGCCCGCCACCGCGTAGAGGTCCTTCAGGCCCATCGGGATGCCGCAGACCAGCGGCGCGTCGTCCGGACTGTCCGCCAGGCGCTCATCGGCGGCCCGCGCCTGCTCCGCGGCCAGCTCCGGGTACAGCCGCACCCAGGCGTTGATCGCGTCCGGAGCGCCGTCGAAGCTCGGCTCGCCACCGTTGCGCTCCTCGATCCGCCGCTGGCAGGCCTCGAGCAGCTCCACGGCAGAGAGGCGCCGGGCGCGCAGCTCGGCCGCGGCCTGGAGGAGGGTCAGATCAGCCGGGTCGCTGATGTCGCGCAACCTACACGGCGAGCGCGCGGACGCGTTCGATGAGCTCTCGGTCGAGGTCGAGCGCTCGCACGTTCTCGGCGATCTGCGCGGGCGAGGTGGCTCCGAACAGCACGCTCGCCACCGCTGGGTTGCGCGAGCGCGAAGCCGAGCGCCAGCGTGGCCGGGCTCCCCCCACCTCGTCGGCAAGCGCGCGCAGTGCGCGGCCGGCCTCGCGGGCCTCGGCGAAGCGCGGGGAGTCGAACTCGGCCGATGCGCGGCCGCTCCCGCCGCCGTCGTACTTGCCGGTCAGCACGCCGCCCGCCAGCGAGTAGGACGCCACCACGCCGGCGCCCGACGCCTCCAGCGCCTCGGCCATCTCCGGGCTCTCCACCCAGTCCCTGCTCACCAGGCTGTACGGCAGCTGGGCCGCGCACGGCGCTGGCACGCCCTGCTCGCTCTGCCGCGCGCGTCGCCTCCAGGAACGGCCCGGCCTCCCAGTTCACGATCCCCCAGGCGCGCGCCTTGCCGGACTCGAGCAGCCCCGCCACGGCAGCCACCAGCTCCGGCACCGGCAGGCCGTCGGGCGGCGGGTTGGCGTAGATCAGGTCGATCTGGTCGAGCCCCATGCGGCCCAGCGAGCCGTCGAGCTCCTGCGGCGGCGCTCTCGCCCGGCCAGAACTCCCACCAGAGCTTGTTCGAGACCACGGTCTCGTCGCGCGTCCCAGCCGGCCTCGCGGAACAGCTCGCCGAAGAGCACCTCGGAGTAGCCGGTGGGGATCGGCGCGTTGCCGGTCTCGTCGTTGTAGCGGGCGTCGTCGAGGAAGTTGATGCCCGTGCTCGCGCGCCGCCGTCATCACGGCCGAGCCCGTCCTCGCGCGGGATGCGCTCGAACGTGCGCCACGAGCCGAGCGCGAGGCGCGACACGTCCAGTCGGGAGCTGCCGAGCAGCGCGTTTCTCCACCGCGCGGCATTATCGTCGCCGAGCGGTGGCCTGGGTGATCTTGAGAAAGGGACGTCGATGATCGTCGAGCGAGCGGAGTTCAACATCGAGCCGGGGCGCGAGGAGGAGTTCGAGGCCGTCGTACCAGCGAGAGGCGCGGGAGGTGATCGCGCAGGCCGGCGGCTTCATCTCCGTACGGCTCGCGCGCGGGGTCGAGCGGCCGAGCGCGTACCTCCTGCTCGTGGAGTGGGAGCGCGTGGAGGACCACACCGAGGGGTTCCGCGGCTCGGAGCTGTACGAGCGCTGGCGCTCCCTGCTCCACCCGTTCTTCGCCGAGCCGGCGGCCGTCGAGCACTTCGCCCCGTCGTCCGAGCTGAGCGATGCGAGCGCTCATCCCCTACGACTACGGGCTCGATCTGCTCGGCGAGCTGCCGGACGGCGTGTCCGTCGGCGTGTGGGACGCCCACTCGGAGCCGCCGGAGGGCGCGGCCGAGGCCACCTTCTGGGTGCCGCCATGGGAGACGCTCGACAGCTACTCGGATGTGATCGCCAAGCTGCCGGCGCTCGAGGTGCTGCAGTCCATGTCGGCCGGGTACGACCACGTGCTGCCGCAGGTGCCGCCGGGCGTGACGTTCTGCAACGCGCGCGGCGTGCACGATGTCTCGGTCGCCGAGTGGATACTGGCGGTGATCCTGGCGATGGTGCGCGACCTGCCCGAGTTCGTCCGCCGCCAGGCCGAGCGGCGCGTGGAGCACACCGAGTCGGACTCGCTCGCGGGCAAGACGGCGCTGATCCTCGGCTACGGCTCGATCGGGCAGGCGGTGGAGCAGCGCCTGGTGCCGTTCGAGGTGACGATCGTGCGCGTGGCCAGCCGGGCGCGCGAGGGCGCTGCACGGCCCGTCCGAGCTGCCGCAGCTGTTGCCTCGGGCGGACATCGTGATCTGCCTCGTGCCTCGCAGCGACGCCACCGTGGGCCTGATCGACGCCGCCTTCCTCGCGGCGCTGCCGGACGGCGCGCTGGTGGTGAACGCGTCGCGCGGCGCCCTGGTGGACCAGGACGCGCTGCTCGCCGAGCTGCGCTCGGGGCGGCTGCGCGCCGCGCTCGACGTGTCAGATCCCGATCCGCTGACCCCCGACCATCCGCTGCTCGCGGCGCCCGGGCTGCTCTATACGCCGCACGTGGCCGGCGCCATCCCGCAGACCCAGGAGAGGGCGTTCGCGTTCGTGGGCGACCAGCTCCGCCGCCACGTTCGCGGCGAGCCGCTTGCTGAACGTCATCCCGCACTGAGCGGCGGCTTCAGCCCTCGCTCGCGAGCTTGCTCCAGCGGTCGGTCACTGGGGTGATGCCGTCGTCCACGACCGTGTTGCGCAGCGTCCCGATTCCCTCGATCTCCACCTCGATCAGGTCCCCGGCCTTCATCCACAGCGGAGGCTTGCGGGCGGCCCCCACCCCACCCGGCGTCCCCGTGGCGATCAGATCGCCCGGCTCGAGCGTGGTCCAGGTCGAGATGTACTCGATCAGCTCCGGCACGCTGAAGATCAGCTGCGACGTGCTCGCCGACTGCATCACCTCGCCGTTGAGGCGGCTTTCGAGATGCAGGTTGCCCACGTCGAGCTCGTCCGCGGTCACCAGCTCCGGACCGACCGGCAGCGTGCCGTCGAAGTTCTTGCCGGGCGTCCACTGCTGCCCCCGCTTCTGCCAGTCGCGGATGCTCACGTCGTTCACGACCGTGTAGCCGAGGATCGCCTGCCCGGCGTCCTTGGCGGCGATGTTCCGCCCACCCCGCCCGATCACGATGGCGAGCTCGGCCTCGAAGTCCACGCACTCGGACACGGCCGGCGCCTGGACGTCGTCGGTGGGCCCGATGACCGTGCTGGGCATGCGCAGGAAGGTCTCCGGCCAGGTCGGGCAGGTCCCCACCCATCTCCTCGGCGTGGTCCTTGTAGTCGCGGCCGACGCAGATGATGCGGCGGGGGTCGTCGACGACGGGGCCGAGCTCGACGTCGTCGGCCTGGCCGCGGCCGCCGGCGGCGGAAGCGACCTTTTCGATGCCGGCGTCGCCTTGGGCGAGCAGGCCGGAGAGGTGGCGAGCTGGTCGTCCCCGGTGGCGTCGGCCAGGTCGACCCAGCCCTCGTCGCTTTTCAGGGCGAGGCGGAGCTTCCGTTACGACGCAGATGGGCGAGTCTCAATTTCTTTGTCCTTCCTTGGAGTCAGGTCCCGGCGAAACCTACCGGGCCACGCCGGCCTCGCCCCTCGCGCCAAACGACCCTCGACACCCCAATCTGAAGCTAAGCTCAATCCATGCCAATCAAGCGAGCTTGTTGGCTCGCAGAGGGGTCCTCACGGTCGTCCGATCGTCCCGCATTCCTCGTTGGCGCGGTTGGCTCTCGGCCGACCGACCACACTTGAAAGGACCGCCATGCCTCTCTTCTTTTTCACGGTGGACCAGCAGGAGCGCGCCATCGTCGAGCGCTTCGGCAAGTTCGTGCGGGTCGCCGGTCCCGGGCTTCAGACGAAGTCGCCGTTCGTCGAGCGCGTCGCGGGCCGGATGAGCCTGCAGGTCGAGCAGCTGAACACCGAGATCGAGACCAAGACCAAGGACAACGTGTTCGTCCGGTCGTCAAGCTCGCCATCCAGTACAAGGTCGGCGCCGAGGATCAAAGGTCAAGGACGCCTTCTACAAGCTCGACAACCCCGAGGCGCAGATGACAGTCGTACGCGCTCGACGTGGTGCGCTCGCACATCCCGAGCATGGACCTCGACGAGGCGTACGCCGACGCGGACACGATCGCCATGCACATCCAGGACACGCTGCAGCCGGCAGATGGCCGACTACGGCTACGAGATCATCAAGGCGCTGGTGACGAACATCGAGCCCGACCAGCGGGTCAAGGACGCGATGAACAACATCAACGCGTCGCCAGCCGCAACCAGGAGGCCGCGACCAGCGCAGGGCGAGGCGCAGAAGACCCTGGCGGATCAAGAAGGCCGAGGCGCGAGAAGGAGACCATGCGCCTGCACGGCGAGGGCGTGGCGGCAGAGCGCAAGGCGATCGCCGAGGGGCTGAAGGACTCGCTCGAGCTCATCGCCGACAGCACGGGCTCGAACGCGAAGGAGGCGATGGCCCTCGTCGCGCTGACCCAGTACATGGACACGATCCGCGCGCCGTCGGCGAGAACGGCAACATGACCACGCTCCTGCTCCCGCACTCGCCGGCGTCGGTCGGCTCCCTGATGGAGCAGGTCCGCGAGGGCATGCTCACCGGCAACCTCGCCGCCGACGCCGCGGCAGGCGTGGGGAACGGCGCAGATCGCCAGCGCCAGCACCAGGCGCGACCGGCGGTGCCCCCGGCCGGCCAGGCGTAGGCCACGGCAATGCCTCAGGACGCTGGACGGTCCGGCGAGGAGTTGGTCGCGTTCCTGGGGGTCGCCCCCGACCCCCGGCTGCTGGGCGATGACCTGATCAACCTGCCTGAGGCCGAACAGCGGCGGGAGCCCGCTGTCTTCTCCAGCAGCACGCATAACCGGCTGGTGGCGGCGGGCTCGGTCCTTACCGGTGCGACCCTGGTCGGGGGGCAGCGCGCTCGCGCTGTACGCCGCGTGGCGGCTGCTGTTCCACTCGGGCGGTGCGTTCGACGTGGTCCTGCTCCTGCTCGGGCTGGTGCTGGCGGCGACGCATTGGGGTTGGGTCCACGTGGCCGAGTACGTCGGCGTGACCATCGACCAGCGCCATACGCGCGCGGCCGACCAGCTCAGGCAGGAGTGGCTTGACGGCATCCAGCCGTACCCGCGCTTCAGCGTCAACACCAGCGTGCTGGCCGACGCCTCGACGCGCATCGATCGGGTGCTCCACCGGCCGGTGCTCACGGACCGCGGCACGTTCACGTTCGCGCGGGAGACGATCGCCGAGCGGACCTACGACGCCAGCACGTCTGCCGCCGTCATCGCCGACAGCGTCGAGACGATGCGGCGCGACGCTCGCCTGGAGACCGACCGCCTCCGTGAGTTCTGGGAGGCGGCGTCGAGCTCCTACGACGCGGCGGCGCTCAGCGCTCGCGACGACGACGAACGGCTGGCCGCCCAGCGGGCCGCCGCCGCGGCGCTGTCCGAGCACATCAACTCGTCGCTGCGCGAACCGCCGCTGGTGGAGTAGGCCCTCAGAGCCGGTAGACGCGCCGCAGGTTCTCCCGCAGCAGCAGCGCTTGCGTGTCGTCGTCCAGACCCAGCCCGGCCACTTCCGCCAGCGACTCCGCGTGGTCGATCACCGGGTGGTTGGTGCCCCACATGACCTTCTCGCGACCCAGCTCGCGAATGAACTCGATCAGCTCCGGGGCCCAGTCGCGCGGCAGCCAGCAGTCGGCGCCGATGTACACGTTCGGGTGCTTCCAGGACACGGACACCATCTCGCGATCCCAGGGATAGGCCGTGTGGATGCAGACGATCTTCAAATCCGGCAGCTCCACGGCGATCTCGTCGATCGCGCCAGGGCGCCCGACGTTGTAGAGGCCGGCCTGAAACGCCTGCCCGACCTGGATCTGCACCGGCACGTCCAGCTCGATGCACTTCCAATAGAACGGGTAGTAACGACGATCCGCCGGCGAGATGCCGAACCAGTGCGGGTAGCTGTGGGCGCCCACGAAGCCGAGCTCGGTGATCGCGTGCTCGAGCCTGCGCACCCCGCCCGCGACGTCGCGCGGATCGATCCCGGCGTTGGGCAGGATCCGTCCCGGCACCTCGTCGCGCATCTGGGCGATGTACTCGTACGTCACCTCCCAGCCGGTGCCCACGTTCGCGCACACCATCGCCGCCTCGACGCCCGCCGCGTCCATCCGTTCCACCAGCCCGGCGGCTGACCATTCGTCGTCCCATATGCCCAGATGCTGGAGGCTCTCCCTCAGCACCTTCGTCTGTCCGAACGAGCCAACCTTGGTCTCCGGAGTGAACGGGAACACCGACACGTCAATCGCTCCGTCTGCGGCCATCGGATCCCTCCTAGACGCTGCGGTTTTCGGGACCTGCCGGGGCCCCGCGAAACAACTCCTGCCCTTCCACGCCAAGCTCCACGCACCATAGGCGGCCGTTGGGCGCGGTGCTCCCCGCCGTGCCGCTGACGTCGCCCCCATCGGTGATGAAGAGCCGGTCTCCGGCGAAGCAGCAGTTGCTCGGCACCGCCCCCACGTCGACCGTGCCCCGGTCGCTGCCGTCGGCTCCCACGATGCGCAGGCCTCCGGCGGTGAGAGCCGTCACGTAGAGGTCGCCGTCGGCGGCGATCGCCAGGCCATCGGGCACCGCCAGCGGATCCTCGAAGGTGGCCAGGTCCTCGATCTCGCCCCCGGCGAGCAGGCGACGAACGCGCCGCGTATAGGACTCGACCCAGACGACCGAGCCGTCGCGCTCCACCACGACTCCGTTCGGATAGACCGGCTCGAGCTCGACCAGGACCTCTCCCAGCCCGGTGTTCACGTCCAGGGCGACGATGTACCCAGGATCGGGCCGCTCTCCGTCCGGGTCCCACAGTCCGGGATCGCTGAAGTACAGCCGCCCATCGGGCCCGAAGCGCCAGATCGTTCGGCATCCGCAGCGTCAGCGAGTCGACCTCGGTGGCGAAGACCTCCACGCTGCCGTCGGCGATCGACACGCGCTGGATGCAGCCCGGCTGCATCCGCTCGGCGCGCCATGCGCCGACCAGGCCGCTGTTCTGGGTCACGTACAGGTAGCCGCCGTCGCCGAGACAGGCGGCGTTGGGTCCCCCGCCCGTGTCGGCCAGCAGCTGCACGCCCTCCTCGGGCGACCACACCGACACCTTGCTCGCGTAGGTCTCGACGAAGGCGATCCTCCCGTCGTCGAGCAGCGCGGGACCCTCGGGCCAGATCAGGCCCTCGGCGACGATCCGCGCGTCGGGAGCCGTCAGAGCCGCTCCAGCTGCTCGATGACCGACGCCAGCGGATCCACGTCCCCGTACTTCGCGTTCATGTCGAACAGGTTCGCCCGGTGCGGCCCCTGCGCGCGGTCGGCGACGCACTCCGCGGGCACCACCACCCGGTAGTCGTACGACACGGCATCCAGCGCGGTCGCGCGGATGCAGCCGGACGTGGAGCAGCCGGTGACGATCAGCGTGTCGACGCCTCGCTCGCCCAGAAGGTCGTTCAGCGGGGTGCCGAAGAACGCCGACGAGCGCTTCTTGATCATCACCGTCTCCCCGGGCTCGGGAGCGATGCGGGGATGGACCGTCGTCACGTTGGGGTCCGAGTCCACGAGCTCGAGCAGCGCCGGAACCTTCTGGCCCCACACCCCGGCGTCGGCCACCGGATCGGCGGCGTCGAAGGCCATCACGAGGTAGTAGATGGGAACGCCTCGGCGCCGCGCCTCCGCCAGCAGCTGAGCGATCGCGTCGAGCGTCGGCCCCACCTCGTCGCCGGCCTTGTACTGCGTGTCGCAGAACGCCTTCGACATGTCGACGACGACCACCGCCGGCCGGCTGCCCATGCCGGTGCGATCGCCGATGCTTCGCTCGGCGTAGAGCTGGGCAGCGTCGGACTGCTCCGGGTCGGGGTTCTGCGAGGCCACGAGCCGGAGCAGATTATCCGCTCACGACTGCGCCTGGACCTCCTCGGGCGACGGCACGACGATCGGCCCGTCCGGTGGCTGGGTGAAGCGGATCGGGTTCCCAAAGGGATCCCGCAGCGCGCAGTCGATTCCATAGAAGCGCTCGGTGGGCTCCTGCGTGAACTCGACCCCCGCCGCCTTCAGGCTCTCGTAGGTGCCGCGGCAGTCGTCGGTCTCGAAGATCAGGCCGCCGCCCGCGGCTCCCTTCGCCACGAGCTCGCGGATCTCCGCGGCGGTCGTGTCGTCGTAGGCGGGCGGCCCCGGGACCATCAGCACCAGCTCCACGTCGGGCTGGTCGGGGAAGGTCACCGTCAGGAAGCGCATCACGCCCATGTCGGCGTCGGTGTGGACGACCATTCCGAGCTTGCCGACGTAGAAGTCGAGCGCCTCGTCCTGGTCCAGAACATGGATGAAGGTGTGGCTTATTCGCTTGAGCATGGACGCCACGTTAGGGCCCGGCGGCGGCATCCGCTTCTCCGAATCTGCTCTATCCCGCGGGCCGGGTCCACGCCATCGCCCAGCAGGCGGGCACCCGCAGCGCGGCGCCGGCGCCGGCGAAGCGCGCGCGGTAGGCCGACGGTGACTCGCCCACGATCTCGCGAAAGGTGCGGCTGAACGTGCCCAGGCTGTTGAAGCCCACGTCCAGGCAGATCTCGGTGACCGGACGCTCCGTCTCGCGCAGCAGCTCCATCGCGCGCTCCACCCTGCGGCGCTGCAGATAGCGGTGCGGGGTCTCGCCGAACGTCGCGCGGAACTGACGGCTGAAGTGCGCCGGGGAGACGTGGGCCAGGCGCGCGAGGGCCGGCACGTCGAGCGGCTGCGCGAACTCCCGATCCATCGCGTCGCGCGTCCGCAGCATGCGCCGGTTGCGGTCCTCGGTCGCGCGCGACATGGGTCAGAGCCTAGGAGAGCCCACTTTGCGTGCCGAGTATCCCTCTCTCCGCAAGACTTGGCGTGTGGATACCCCGGAACCGCTGATCGACCCCGCGCCCAGGACGTTCTTCGGGGTCCCGAGTCTGCGCGATCTCGATCGGCTCGATGCGCAGGTGGCATTCCTGGGCGTCCCCTACGACGGCGGCACGCCGGAGCCGGGGATTCCGACCGGCCAGCGCGCGGGGCCCGCGGCAGCCCGCGAGGCGAGCGTCGCGCAGTTCGACTATCCGCGACCGCCCGGCGACGGGAGTCGACCGGGGCGCGACGGGCTGGTACGACGTCGAGGCCGATCGCGACTACCTGGCCGGAGTGACGATGGCGGACGTCGGCGACGTGGCGATCCAAGGCTCTGACACCGAGGCGAACTACGGGCGCATCAGCGGCGCCGCGCGCAGGATCGCCGAGCGCGGAGCGCTGATGGTCGCAATCGGCGGCGACCACTCGATCAGCTACCCGCTGGGGCGAGGAATGGAGCCGCTGGGCGAGTTCGACGTCGTTCACGTGGACGCGCACACCGACTTCCTCGACGAGCTGAATGGCTCACGCCTCACCGGCGCAAGCCAGCTCCGCCGCCTGGCGGAGCTGCCGTTCGTACGGACCGTCACCGCGCTTGGAGTGCGGAATGTGGAGCGCGCCGAGGTCGACGGGATGCGAGAGCTTGGGGCCCGCTGGGCGACCACCCTCGACGTGCTCGAGCGCGGCGCGAGCGATGTGGTGCGTGACACCGTCCCGGACGCGGAGGCGCTGTACGTCTCGATCGACCTCGACGTGCTCGACTCCTCGGTCGCGCCCGGGCACTCACTTCAGGAGCCGGGCGGGCTGAGCTACCGCCAGTTGCGCGCGATCTTGGTCGAGCTGGCGCGGCGTGCGCGGGTGATCGGCTTCGACGTCGTGGAGTTGAATCCGGCGCGCGATCCGTCCGGAGCGACGTCGCGAGTGGCCGCCTGGATCGTGACTCACTTTCTCAGCGAGATCTTCGATCAGCCACGCTGAGCCCGCTCCGTAGCGGGCGGTGGTGCGGGCGCCTCTCTGATTACATTCGAAAGCGCCGGCGCCGGGCACGTGAAACCGAAGGAGACGCGGAATGGACTCCCCCGTAGACGACCGTCGTACCGAGCCGCTGCGCGGCGTTCTGGCCGCTGTGCTCACGCCGATGACGCGGAACCTCGACGTGGACCGGTCCGCTCTCTCGACTCACTGCCATCGCCTCCTCGAGGCCGGCTGTCACGCGCTCGGGCTGTTCGGGACCACCGGTGAGGCCAACTCGCTCTCGGTCGACGAGCGACTCGAGGGCCTCGAGGCCGTTGTGGCCGACGGCATCCCCCCTCACGCGCTCCTCCCCGGCACCGGCGCCTGCGCGCTTCCAGACGCCGTCCGCCTCACCCGCGGGGCGCTCGAGCTCGGCGTGCGCGACGTGCTGGTGCTTCCGCCCTTCTATTACAAGGACGTGAGCGATGACGGGCTGTTCCGCTTCTTCGCAGAGCTGCTCGAGCGAGTCGGAGACGACCGCCTTCGGCTGTTCCTCTACAACTTCGTGAAGATGGCCGGCGTCGGCTTCAGCTTCGCGCTGATCGAGAAGCTGGTCGGCGCCTTCCCCTCCGCCGTCGCCGGGACCAAGGACAGCGACGGTGACCCGGCCCGCATCGAGCGGATCTGTCGCGAGTTCCCCCAGCTCGCCGTCTTCACCGGGGCTGAGGACTTGCTCCTCGACACGCTGAGATGGGGCGGCGCCGGGTGTATCTCGGCGACCTGCAACGTCACGGCTCCGCTCGCGCGAGACGTCTACGACCTGCATGCGGCCGGCGACGAAGCGCGGGCCGAGCAAAGGCAGCGCCAGCTCACGCAAGCTCGCGCCGCATTCGACCAGCACCCGCTCATACCCACGCTCAAGGGCATGATGCGCGAGCTCGACGGTCGCGACGACTGGCAGTACCTGCGCCCGCCTCTGGCGCCGCCGGACGCCGATGTCGCGGAGCGGCTGGTGTCCGAGCTCTCGCTTCCCGTCACTCGCGGCAACTAGCCGGGGCCCGCACGAGGCGGGCCCTCTTGTCCGTCGAGGTCCACGTCCCTCAGCGGGGCAGTAGTGTCGTGATGACTCGCGATGTCGCTACCCGTCCTCCTCGTAATCGACCGAGATCTGGCCGCCCTCGGAGAGGTCAAGGCCCAGCTCGACCAGCGCTATGCCCACGACTATCGGGTCGAGAGCGCGAGCGATCAGGAGGACGCGCTACGAGAGCTGGCTGAGCTTGCCGATGCGGGCGCCGAGCTGGCACTGGTGCTGGCGGCCGAGTGCGTGAACGACGGTGGAGTGCTCGACCGAGCGCGCCAGCTCCATCCGCACGCCAAGCGTGGGCTGATGGTTGCGTGGGACGCCCTGGCAGACCCGCAGACCGCCGAGGCGATGCTCGACGCGATCGCGCTGGGCCGCATCAACTACTACGTCCCGATGCCGGCGCGTTGGCCGGACGAGGTGTTCCACCACACGATCTCGACCTTCCTGCTCGAGTGGGCGACGGAGCGGCGCAAGGTTCCGCACACCGTCCACATCGTCGGCGAGGCAGTGGTCGGGCAGGGCCCACGAGCTGCGCGAGACCTTCGAGAGCTGTGCGGCTCCACATACCTTCTCCCTGGCCGACTCCGAAGAGGGGCGCGCGCTGCTCGCGAGGACGGGTCCCGACGTGAAGCTCCCGGTCATGATCCTTCCGGACGGGCGCGCGCTCAGCGACCCGTCGAACGCCGAGATCGCGGAGGCTGCCGGCGCCCCGACCGACTTCGACGCACGCGACTACGACCTCGTGATCGTGGGTGCTGGGCCCGCGGGCCTGTCCGCGGCGGTCTACGGCGCCTCGGAAGGCCTGCGAACGCTCGTGATCGACGAGGGCGGGATCGGGGGACAGGCCCGGTCCAGCTCGCTGATCCGCAACTACCTCGGCTTCCCACGCGGGGTGAGTGGGAGTCGGCTGGCTGAGCAGGCGTACGAGCAGGCCTCCGTCTTCGGGGCGAGCTTCGTGTTCATGCATCGAGCGGCCACGCTCGAGCGAGAGGGCCAGCGGCTCACGATCTCGCTCGCCGACGGCCGCCGCGTCAGCGCCGCGGTGGTGATCCTCGCCACCGGCGCAAACTATCGCCGCCTGGGCGTTCCGTCGCTCGAGGCGTTGACCGGCGCCGGCGTCTTCTACGGTGGCTCGACCTCGGAGGCCCACGCGCTCAGCGGACGGGACGTTTTCGTCGCAGGTGGCGGAAACTCGGCGGGGCAGGCCGCCTTGCACCTTGCGCGCTATGCGCGCCGCGTCACCCTCGTCGTGCGCGGTGCAAGCCTCGAGGCTGGGATGTCGCACTACCTCATCCAGGAGGTCGGCGCCACGCCGAGCATCGACGTGCGCACCGGCACCACGATCGTCGGCGGAGGAGGTGACGGCCACCTGCGGGAGCTCGTGCTCCGCGAGGCCTCCACCGCCGACGAGGAGACCGTCGCCGCCGATGCGCTCTTCGTGCTGATCGGGGCACACCCGCACACCGACTGGCTGCCTCACGACATAGTGCGCGACAGCCATGGGTTCCTCTGCACCGGCGAGGATCTTCCGGACGACCTCCGCTGGCCGCTCGAGCGTCCGCCGTTTGCGCTGGAGACGAGCATGCCCGGCGTGCTCGCGGCGGGCGACGTTCGACATGGCTCCGTGAAACGGGTGGCGTCAGCCGTTGGAGAGGGCTCCGTCGCGGTGCAGCTCGTCCACAGCCTCTTCGACGCCGAGCCCACGCGCTCCAAGGTGCCCTAGGCGACCGAGGGGCAATCGGAGCTGGGCCGGTAGCCGGTCAGTGGGCAGTTGTTCCCACGCCGCGACGATCCGCGGTGGGGGTCGTTGGGGTCTGCTCCGACTTCGCCGACGGGGAGCGGTCGGCTGGGGTCTGAGTGGGCGAGACGAGTCGGTCCGCGCGAGCGGTCTCGTACGCCGCTTCCATCGGACGGACCCATAACTCCTCGACCGCGAGCTTGACGGTCACGATCACCGGCACGGCCACGAACAGACCGGCGATCCCGAGCAGCCGCTCGACCGCGAGCACCCCCACCGCGACGAGCGCCGGCGGGAGCTTGACGGCCCGCGCCATTACGAGTGGGGAGATCAGGTCGCCCTCCACGAAGTGGGCGACGATGTAGACGAGCGCCACAAGGATCGCCTTGGTTGGGGAGATGGTCAACGCGTACAGCACCGGAGGCACCGCGCTCAGCAGCGCGCCGAAGTACGGCACGACCATCGCCAGCGCCGTTAGGGTCGCAAAGACGACTGCGTAGTCGAGGCCAACGAGCGTGAGACCCGCGTAGGTCACGATCCAGAGGACGACCATTCCGAGCAGCAGCCCCCGCAGCCAGCCCAGGTAGGCCGCAGCCAGACGGTCGAGCAGCCGCACGAGATCGGGACGCCTCGGCGGGGGCACGAGCCTCGTGACCCCTTCCCGGAGCGGCCCAGGGCGGACCGCGGAGAAGACCGCGGTGAGCAGCACCGCGACCGCCCCCGCCAAGACGCTCGCGAGCGTCGTGCCGACAGTCGCTGCCGGTCCCAGCAGCCTGCGCGGATGGCCTGTGTAGCCGTCGATCCAAGTCTTGAGCGAGTCCCCCGAGCCGTGCCGTGCGCCCTTTGAATGGGGCAGCTTGCTCTGCAGCGATCGGACCGTGTCCGGGAGCGCATCGCCGAGCTGGCGGGCCTCGTGGACCAATGTCGGCACCAGCAGAGCAATGATCCCTCCCAGCACAGCGAGCGCCGCGATCAGCGCAAGCGGCGCGCCGACCGGGCGCGGGATGCGATAGCGCTCGAGGACCGTCGCGGCACGGGACAACGGGACCGCCACGACCACGACCAGTAGAACCAGCAGCAATAACCCCACAAGCTGCGGAAAGACGAACAGCACCGCAACGAGCACGAATGCCAAGAAGATCGCCCGGCCAACGTTGCTGGGCAGCCATGGCGGCGCACTCCGCCTTGCGTCTGGAATCACCACCCGGGCCTGCCCGTGCCCTCCGGGTCCAACCTAGACCCGTCGCACTGCCCACGCTGCGGCGCGCGCTGGCCAACAACAGCTCGCCAACTGTCACGACGCTCGAAAGGCCGCGAACGCTTAGTCGCCGAATCTCGTCGGAGGTTCCACCGACCGGCTATCAAGCGGCCTCAGCCGCTGGGCCGGGGTCGATCTACAGGTGCATCCGCTCGAGCGCGCTCCCGGCGCACCGCGCCGCGAGCAGCGCCGCTTTCGATCCGGGCTCGTTGTGGTCCCACCGTGTATTTGGGGTCCGCAGCGGACTGAAGGCCGGCCTTGAACACGCTCGCGCGTGCGAGCAGCGCGCCGACCATCACGAGCGAGCCGCCGCCAATGGCAGCGCGCCGTGAGCGCTCGCCTGCGACGGCGAGCAGGGCCGCCCCGGCGGCGAGTGCGAGTCCGCCGGCGCGCCTGAAGCGCCCGGCGCCGCCCTCGGTGTAGGGCTCGCCCAGCTCCCCCAGGCGCCTGCGCATCAGCTCGGCAGACACCGCCTCCGCCACCGCTCCGCCGACAGCCAGGCGCCGTGCGGGCGAGGCGAGCCCGGTGGGAGTGGTGACCGTCCCGGCGCCCCCGGCCGACGCGGCAGCCCCGGCGGCGAATACAAGCGGCAGCGTCCAACGCGCCTCGTGCCAGACGGGAACGGAGGTGTTGGCCACGAGCGCGGCCGTATAGGTGCAGAGCGGCAGCCCGAGCACTCCGGCGGCGACCTTCGCCACGCGCCCGCCAGCGGGGAACGCGCCGGTCGTGGCGTTCACGGCGGCGAGCGTGGTGGCGCCCCCGCAGGCGCCGAGCAACCAGGAGCCCACGCTCAGCGGCGAGGTGACCTTGAACACGCGGAACATGTTCAGGAAGCGGGCGGGGCGCCCGAGGTCGGCGATCAAGAGCAGCGGACTGACTCCGATCGCCGCAAACGCGTTCACCCACGCTCGGCGGGCCAGCTCCGGGTTGCCCTGCGCCTCGGCGGCCAGGGCGAGCGCCGCTGACGCGCCGCCCATCCCACCGGTGAAGAAGTACACGGGGATCACGGGGTGCCATACCGGCTGCTTGATCACCGGCTGCCCGTAGTAGGACCGCGGCTTCCCGGGGTCGACCATGCGCCGCTCCATGGGCGGGCTCATCCTCGCCTCCCCGCGAACACCGCGGCGGCGATGCCGGCGCCGAGGACCGTCGCCGCCGTGAGCGCACCGGCCCACACTTGTGGAAGGTCGCGCGTCGTAACCACCGGATCGGGGGGCAGCCCATAGGTCTCCGGCTCGTCGAGCAGCAGGAAGAAGGCGCCGAACCCGCCCACGCCGTCGTCCTCGTCGGCGCCGTACAGCCGAGCCTCCGTGGCGCCCGCCGCGATCATCTTGGCGAGGCGCGCCTCGGCCCGCTCGCGCAGGTCCGACAGCTCGCCGAACTGGATCGAGTCGGTGGGACAGGCCTGCGCGCAGGCCGGCTCCATGTCCTCCTTGAGCCGGTCGTAGCAGAGCGTGCACTTCCAGACGCGGCCGTCCTCCTTGCGCTGGTCGATCACGCCGAACGGGCAGGCCGGCACGCAGTAGCCGCAGCCGTTGCAGACGTCCTGCTGCAGACGACGGTGTCGAACTCGGTGCGGATAGCGCCCCGTCGGGCAGACCTGTGGCAGGCGGCCCGGTGCAATGCTTGCAGACGTCGCGATGAATCAGCCAGCGCACCGTCGCGGTCCTGGGGTGGGAGCCCGCTCGTCGCGTTCGCAGTCGCCGAGCGACGGACTCGCGTCGTCCTCGTCGCTGCGCTCTCGGCGAACGCCACGTGCCGCCAGGTGGTGGCGCGAAAGCGCGGGTGTTGTCATAGGCTGGCCGCTCCACCCATGCCTCGGCGGGCAGGTGGTTCCACTGCTTGCAGGCCACCTCGCACGCCTTGCAGCCGATGCAGACCGACTGTCGGTGAAGAAGCCCATGCGCGGCCTGGCCTCATCTCCGTAGGGTGTCCTGCGCCGACCTCTCGAGAGACAGCAACCTGTGGGTCATCGGCCTGCCCCCTGCGACCCGCGACCTG
>CAVSNA010000002.1:0-15921 GCA_963729205.1 uncultured Thermoleophilaceae bacterium | reverse complement strand
CGCTCGAGACCGACGAGCTCGGGCGGATCGTGCCGGAGCGGCTGGAGCACGCGTTCGAGCGAGCGCGCGAGGGGGGCCGGCGGCCGATCGCGCTCGTTGCATCAGCCTGTGCGACCGGCACCGGCCTTCTACGACGACCTGCGAGCGATCGGCGCCTTCTGCCGCGCGCGCGAGCTGTGGTTCCACGTGGACGGGGCTCACGGCGCCTCGGCGCTCCTGTCCGATCGCCACCGCGGCCTGCTCGACGGGATCGACGAAGCGGACTCGATGGTCTGGGACGCGCACAAGATGCTGCGCACGTCGAGCCTCTGCGCCGCGGTGCTGGTCCGCCGCGCGCGCGACCTTCCCGGCGCCTTCCGCCAGGACGCCAGCTACCTCTTCTACGAGGACTCGGGCGAGCTCGACATCATCGACCGCGCGGTGGAGTGCACGAAGGCACCGCTCGGGGTCAAGCTGTTCCTCAACCTTGCGTGGCGTGGAGAGCGGGGCCTGGGCGACTACGTGGCCGACCAGTACGACAAGGCCCTGGGCTTCTGGGAGCTGATCGGCGAGCGGCAGGGGTTCGAGTGTCCCTACCGGCCGGAGAGCAACATCCTCTGCTTCCGCTTCGGCCGCGACTCGGACCTGCAGGTGGCGATCCGCGAGCGGCTGATCGCGAGCGGCGAGTTCCACCTCAGCTCGGTGGAGCTGGGCGGCGAGCGCTACCTACGCATCGTGGTGATGAACCCGGCCACCGACGAGGCCACGATCGGGCGGCTGCTCGACGCGATCGAAAAGGCCGCCTGAGCGGCGAATACCTCCGATGCGCCATTGTGGGGCATTCCCCCGAATAGGCGGTTAACCGAACCACACGCGAGTCGCGTGTCCCTGTAGCGTTCCACCACCCAACTGGCCCCTTGGACACTCGCGGTCTGCCTGGGCTCGCACCGAAGCCGGCCGCGGAGAGGAGAGCATATGCCTCGTCGCAGGTTGTTCCGTGTACTCGCGCTCGTACCGGTGGTCGGCGCGATCGCCGCTGTGCCCGCCATCGCGGCTTCGAGCGCCCCGAACAAGGCGTCGATCAACACGCTCGGCGGAGTGAAGGTCAAGATCAACCAGTACATCCAGGACGAGTCGCGCTTCAGCAAGGACACCGTGCTGATCAAGTCCGGGGGAACGCTCACGATCTCGGACAAGAGCGGGGAGCCGCACACGTTCTCGCTCGTGGCGAAGAAGGACCTCCCCAAGACGGCGGGTCAGGTCAACAACTGCAAGGTCTGCAACACGATCGGCGCGGAGCACCAGCTGGATGCGAACGGCAACCCGACCGTGCTCAGCTTCAACGCCGGTAACCCCGGCTACGACACGAAGGGTGACTCGGAGGTCATCCTGCCCAAGAAGCACGTGCGGGTGAAGGTCACGGCCAAGAAGGGCACGACCCTCTACTTCATGTGCGCCATCCATCCGTGGATGCAAGGCCAGATCAAGGTCGGGTAGCACACGCCGCTTCGAGCTGGAGGGTCCCGGCGCTCGCCGGGGCCCTCTTGCTTGCTGTGGCGTTGCTGTGGACCCTCGGCGCGGGCAGCGCCCGCGCGGCGACCCGCGAGTACTGGGTGGCCGCCGTTCCGACGAGCTGGAACATCGTGCCCAACGAGAAGGACGCGATCATGGGCATGGAGTACACGCCGGCGCAGACCGTGATCCAGACGGTCGTCTACCGGCGCTTCACCGCGGGCTGGAAGCGCCCGCTTCCCAACGCGCCCCGCTCGGTGACCGACGGCGGGGTGATCCCCGGGCCGTTCCTGCAGGCGCGCGTGGGCGATCTGATCGTCGTCCACTTCAAGAACGAGGACACGCTCAGGCACGACCCGCACTCGATGCACTTCCACGGGGTGAGATACCGGCCGAGCTCCGACGGCGCGTACGTGCCCGGCTTCTCCGGCGGGGACGCGAACGTGAAGGTCGGCCACACCTGGACCTATCGCCTCAGGGCCGTGAGCGACTCCGCCGGTGTCTGGCCCTACCACGACCACTCGCCGTCGATGGACGCCTCGCTCGCCGGCGGCATGTACGGCGAGCTGTCGATCCTCGGCAAGCACGAGCGCGCGCCGGACCGTGAGTTCGTCGTCTTCTTCGCCTCGCTGGGTGACTTCATGACGGTCGACGGCCGGGCGTTCGTGGGCAACACGCCCATCTTCCGCGCGCGGGTCGGCGAGACCGTGCAGTGGGACGTGCTCGCGATCGGCGACGACTTCCACACCTTCCACGTGCACGGACACCGCTGGGTGAACCCGGACGGCACCCCGCAGGACACGAAGACGATCGGGCCCGCGGAGAGCTTCCGCGTGCGCTGGCGCGAGGACGCGCCCGGCACCTGGCTCTACCACTGCCATGTGGAGACGCACATGAACATGGGCATGATCGGCCTCTACAGGGTCAGCCGATGAGGGCCCGCCGGCTGCTGCCGGCGGCCGCGCTGCTCGCGGCCGCCTTCGCCGTCCCGGCCGGGGCGAGCGCGGACACCGAGTCGGTTTCGATCGAGCAGTCGGCGTTCACCCCGCCCCAGATCGCCGCGTTGGTCGGCGACACGGTGAGCTGGCGCAACGGCAGCCTGCGCGACCACACCGTGACCACCGCCGACGACAGCTTCGGCTCGCTCACTCACATCGTGCCCGGCGGCTTCTACTCGGCGTCGTTCCCGCGCGCCGGCGCCTTCCCCTACTACTGCACGATCCATCCTGGGATGAAGGGCGAGGTCGACGTCTTCCCCGTCCTGCTGGAGGGGCCGCCCCATGCCGTGTCGCCGGGCGACCAGATCCCGCTGACCGGCCGGGCGGCGGCGGGCACGAGCACGGTGTCGATCGAGCGCGACTCCGGGGCCGGCTTCGCCACGGTGGCGACCGCCGCCGTTGACGGCATGGGCATGTACAAGGCCAGCGTTCCGGCCACCACCACGGCGGTCTACCGGGCCGTGGGCGCGGCCGGCGCCAGTCAGACCGTGCAGGTGGTGGTGGTCGACCGCCAGATCCGGCTCGGCGTGACGCACGGGGTCGCGCGCGTGCACGTGTCGCCGCTCGACCCCGGCGCGACGGTGGTGCTGCAGGTGTGGCTGCGCGAGCGCTTCGGCTGGTTCCCGGTGGCGCAGCGCAAGCTCGACCGCCACTCGAACGCGCTCTTCCCGGTGCGCCATTCCGGCCGCCGTGCCCGCGCCGTGCTGGTGCTGCCCGACGGCTACACGCCGGTGGCGATGAGCAACGCGCTGCGGCTGCCGCGCTCCCGCCGCGCGCCATAGGATCCGCGATCGGCCCACAGTAGGGTTGGCCTCAGGGAAGCAACGAGGAGAGGATTCTGGCTATGGCGTCGTCTGGGGCTTTTCCCAGCCCGTACTCGATCGAGACCCCGCCCGGCTGCGAAGGCTGGGAGGAGATGTACCCCTACCACGCCTTCTTCGCCGAGGCGCGGCGCGAGACCGACGAGAACCGCTTCTGGTTCTGGAACTCGATGCACTTCCCGGTGCCGATGCCGGCGTTCGACGTGCAGTGCATCGACAGCCCCTACCAGGCGGTGGGCGCCTGGCAGAACCGCGTCTTCGCGGTGCCGCCCGCGATGGGCATCGACTACCGCGTGGTCAACGGCTACATCTACATCTCCGGCAATCCCGTCACCGATCCCGAGAAGATCGCCGAGCGCGCGGAGTTCTTCCAGCGGCGGGCCGGCTACTACTTCGAGAACTGGCCCGAGCTGTACGCCAAGTGGCGCGTGAAGGTCGAGGCGCTGATCGAGGAGGTCACGAACCTGCGGGTGCCCGACCTGCCGGAGTACGAGCCGGACGAGGTGATGTTCGAGGACGGTCGCAACACGGCTTTCATCGACGTGCTCGACGCCTACCAGCGCACGCTGCGCCTCGGCGACATGATGTGGCAGCGGCACTTCGAGTTCCTGCTGCTGGGCTACGGCGCCTATTCGACCTTCGTCGACTACTGCAAGGCGCACCTGCCCGACATTCCCGACCAGCACATCGCCCAGATGGTGGCCGGGATCGACGTGCTCCTCTTCCGACCGGACGCGGAGCTGCGCCGCCTGGCGCGGCTGGCGATCGAGACCGGCGTGGACTCCGCCTTCGTGGAGGGCCGCACTCCCACCGAGATCGACGCCGAGCTGGACAAGAGCGAAGAGGGCAAGCGCTGGCTGGTCGAGCTCGAGGGGATCAAGGACCCCTGGTTCAACATGGCCACGGGCGACGGCCTCTACCACTACTACCGCAGCTGGCTCGACGACCCGAGTATTCCCTACGCGTCGCTGGTCGGGCACATCGCCGCCCTGCGCAAGGGCGAGCAGATCGACCGGCCCACCGAGGAGATCCAGCGCGAGCGCGAACGCCTCGCCGAGGAGTACGGCGCGCTGCTCGACGCGGAGGCGCGCAAGGGCTTCGACGATCTGCTCGGCCTCTCGCGCATGGTCTTCCCGTACGTGGAGGAGCACAAGTTCTTCTGCGACTACTGGTTCCTCACCCGCTGGTGGAACAAGCTGCGCGAGTTCGGCGCGCTGTTGGCGAAGCACGGTTACCTCGAAGACGAGGAGGACGTGTTCCAGCTCAGCCGTCACGAGGTGGCATCGGCGCTCGATGAGCTGGTGCTGATGTGGGCCACGGGCGGCCAGTCGCTCGGCCCGCACCACTGGCCTCCGATCGTGGCGCGGCGCAAGGAGCTGCTCGCCAAGCTTGCGGACTGGACGCCTCCGCCGGCACTCGGCGTGACCCCCGAGGCGGTCACCGACCCGATGACGATCATGCTCTGGGGCGTGACCACGCACCGCGTGCAGGAGTGGGCGCGTGCGGGCGAGGGCCCTGCCGACGAGCTGATCGGGGCCGCGGCGTCGCCGGGTACCGTGGAGGGTCCCGCGCGCGTGGTGAAGACCGTCGATCAGATCGCCGACGTGCGCGAGGGCGAGATCCTCATCTGCACGATCACCTCGCCCGCCTGGGCGCCGATCTTCTCGAAGATCAAGGCTGCGGTGACCGACATCGGCGGCGTGATGTCCCACGCGGCGATCGTCTGCCGCGAGTACGGGCTGCCGGCGGTGGTGGGCACTGGCCGCGCCACCTCGCAGATCCGCACCGGCGACATGGTCCGGGTGGACGGCACCGCCGGCGTCGTGACCATCGTCGGCGGCGGCTAGGCGTGGCCGACTCCCACAGTCGTCCGCTCGCGGAGCTGCGGCAGGCGGACGGCGCGCTGTTCGGCGGCAAGAGCGCCAGCCTGGGCGAGCTGATCGCTGCCGAGATCCCGGTGCCGCCCGGCTTCGCGCTCTCCACCAGCGCCTTCCACGCGTTCGTCGAGGCAGCCGGCGCGCGCGACGAGATCGAAGCGGCGCTCGGGCGGATCTCCCCCGGCGACATGGCCAGCGTGAACGCTGCGTCGGCCGCCATCGGCGAGCTGCTGCGCTCGGCCCCGGTGCCGGCATCGGTTCGCGAGGAGGTCGAGCGCCACTACGGCGAGCTGGGCGCCGAGCCCGAGCCGCCGGTGGCCGTGCGCTCGAGCGCGCTCGGCGAGGACAGCGAGGAGGCGACCTTCGCCGGCCAGCAGGAGACCTTCCTCTGGGTGCGCGGCGTGGACGGCGTCTGCGACGCGGTGCGCGACTGCTGGGTGAGCCTCTACAGCCCAGAGGCGCTGAGCTACCGCGCGCACCTCGGCGGGGGCGAGGAGGCCGCGATGGGAGTCACGATCCAGCTGATGGCCGACGCCCGCATCTCCGGCGTGATGTTCACCTGCAATCCCGTGAGCGGGGACCCCAGCATGGTCGCGATCAACGCCAGCTGGGGCCTTGGCCTGGCGGTGGTCGGCGGCGAGGTGACCCCCGACGACTATCTGGTGAGCAAGGTCACGCGCGAGGTGGTGCGGCGGACGATCGCCGCCAAGGACGTGGAGTACGTCCCTGGCGAAGGGGGTCGTGGGGCCGTGCGGGTGAACGTGCCCGCGGAGCGGCGCGACGCCCCCTGTCTCGACGACGAGCGGCTGGCGGAGCTGGCTGCCGTGGCGCGGCGGGTCGAGCGCCATTTCGGTAGCCACCAGGACATCGAGTGGGCGATCACGCAGGGTGGCGAACTGTTCATCGTGCAGTCGCGGCCGGTCACGGCGGTCGCCAAGCCCGCCGCGACGGCGGGCGCGTCGGCCATCTCGCTCGTGATGAGCAAGTTCGGCGCAAAGGAGGGCTGAGCGATGCTCACCGACGACGATGTGCGGGACATCTTGCGGCTCATTGACGAATCAGAGCTTGATGAGCTGCTCATCGAAACGCGTGACTTTCGGCTGCACGTCGTGCGTGAAGGAGCCGTCCCGCCTCCTGGGTCGCAGGTCGCAGGTCGCGGGTCGCAGGCTGTTGCTCCGGCCGCTCCTTCTCCCCCATCCGCTCCTTCCTCTGCTTCCTCTGCTTCTTCCGATGGTCTGCTTTCGATCGAGGCGCCGATGCTCGGGACCTTCTACCGGGCTGAGGCTCCGGGGGCGGCTCCGTTCGTGGAGGTCGGTGCGCGGGTGGAGCCGGACACGGTTGTGTGCCTGATCGAGGTCATGAAGATGATGAACTCCGTGGCGGCCGGGGTGTCGGGGACGCTGGTGGAGGTCTGTGCGCAGAACGGCGAGGTCGTGGAGAACGGCGACCCGCTGTTCAGGGTCGAGCCGTGATCGGGATCGTCGACACCACCACGCGCGACGGCAACCAGAGCCTCTGGAGCGCGACCGGACTGACCACGCCGGACGTGCTGGCGATCGCGCCGACGATGGACCGCGTGGGCTTCCGGGCGCTCGACTTCACGTCGAGCACGCACATGGCGGTGTCGGTGCGCTTCCACCGCGAGGACCCGTGGGAGCGGATCCGCCTGGTCAGCCAGGCGATGCCCAACACGCCGCTCGGCATGATCACCACGGGCATGCGCTTCATCGCGTGGACGCCCGCGAACGAGGAGTTCATGCAGCTCGTGTTCGCGTGCGTGGTGCGCAACGGGCTCCGCCGGCTCCAGATCATCGATCCCTCGAACGAGCCGGAGCGCCTGCTCCGGCTCGCGTACCTGGCGCGCCGGGCGGGCTTCGACGAGGTGGTGATCGGGCTCACCTACTCGATCAGCCCGGCGCACACCACGGAGTACTACGCCGAGCGGCTGAGGGCGCTTGCGGGCTGCGCCGAGATGGACACCCTCTACCTGAAGGACCCTGGCGGCCTGCTGACGCCGGACACCGTCCGCGAGCTCGCGCCTCACTTCCTGGCCGCGGCGGGCGAGCGGCCGCTCGAGCTTCACAGCCACTGCACAATCGGCCTGGCTCCGCTCGTCTACATGGAGGGCGTGAAGGCGGGCTTCCAGGTGCTGCACACCGCGGTCGGCGCGGTCGGGAGCGGCACGTCCAATCCGGAGACCGAGTCCACGCTGAACAACCTCGAGGCCGAGGGCTTCTCGCACCGGCTGGACCGCCGCGCGCTTGCCGCGGTATCCGACTACTTCGGCGAGCTCGCGCGCGAAAGGGGCTGCCGCCCGGCACCGCGCGCGAGTTCGACTCCGGCTACTACCGCCACCAGCTGCCCGGCGGCATGGTGACCACCACCAAGCGCATGCTCGAGGAGCGGCGCCGGCCCGAGCTGTTCGACGCCACGCTGGAGGAGATCGAGCGAGTGCGGGCGGAGATGGGCTATCCGATCGTGGTCACGCCGGTGTCCCAGCTGATGGTCACCCAGGCCGTGATGAACGTGACCGACAACGAGCGCTGGCGCACCGTCTCCGACGAGACGCTGCGCTACTTCCTCGGCCACTACGCGGCCGCCGCGGCGCCGCTCGACCCCGACATCACCGACCTGGTCCTCTCGCGTCCGCGCGCGAAGGAGCTGGCGGCGCTCGAGCCGCTCAGCCTGGACGGCGCGCGCGAGAAGTTCCGCCCGGGCATCTCCGACGAGGAGCTGCTGCTGCGGCTGACGATGCCCGCCGAGCAGGTGGACGCGATGCTCAGCTCACCGCCGGCCAGCGAGCTGGCGCCATCCATCACGCGACCGGGGCAGGATCCGCTCGTGCGCCTGCTCAAGGAGGTCGGCAAGCGCCGCTCGATCACCTACATGCGCCTGGAGAAGGGCGACGACGTGGTGGTGTGGCGCCGTGCGGCTTGACGACGCCCGCGGCTTCGTCTTCGACGCCGACGGAACGCTGATCCACCGCGACGGCAAGCAGGCGGTGGTGGTGCCGGGCGCGCGGGAGGTGCTCGAGCGGATCCGCGACAGCGGCCGCCCCTATGCCGTGTTCACGAACGGCAGCCACGTGCCGCCGGAGGGCTTTGCCGACGATCTGCGCGAGGTGGGGCTGCCGGTGGCCGATGAGCGGATGCTCACCCCGTTGCGGAGCTTCCTCTACTACCTCGAGCGCCGCCACCCCGGCGCCAAGGTGCGGCTGTTCGGCACCCCGTCGGTGGAGGAGTACATGACGGCGCGGGGCGTCCACCTGGTGGAAGGCGAGGACGCCCGCACGGCCGACGTGGTGTTCGTGACCCACGTTGACCAGGTGGACCTCGACGACCTCGAGCGCGCGGCTCGCGCCGTGCTCGCCGGGGGCAAGCTGCTCACCGGGAGCTTCGTACCCGCGTACGCGGGCCACAACGGCACGATCCTCAGCCGCGGGGCGATGGTCGCGGCTGCGCTCGCGAAGTCGTCGGGCGTGCGCCCGACGATCGTCGGCAAGCCGTCGAAGGCCGCCGTGGCCGTGATCCGCGAGTGCCTGGGCGTGCCGACCGAGGACGTAGTGGTGGTGGGCGACGACCTCGGCATGGACATCGCCCTCGGGCACCTCGGCGGCTCGCGCACCGTGCTCGTGCGCAGCGGGATCAGCGGCGAGATCGACCTCGAGCGCGTGCCCGAGCGGCGCAGGCCACATGCGGTGGTGAGCGGTGTGGACGAGCTGATGGAGTGGCTGTGAGCGGCGCTCCTGCGCGTCAGGTGCGATAGCGCCTGAGCACCGCGTCGTCCACGACCGCGATCGCGCACACGTAGGCGGCGTGCGTGCCCACGCTGGTCGCCAGCACGTCGGGGTGCCAGCGCCAGGGCGGCGGGGTGCGGCCCAACAGCGGGAACAGCGAGAAGGTGGCGGTCATCAGCGTGCTGCCGAACGCGACGCTGGCCCACGGCTCCGGTAGCTGGCGACGCAGTAACCCGTGCCAGAGGCCGAACGCTGAGCCGTAGCCCCAGCGCAGGATCAACCCGAGGTCCTGTTCCTCACGCGCGGTGACGTGCGGGAGGTGCATCACGCTCGCCACGATCTGACCCGGAACCAGCGAATCGTCGTAGTCGAGCTGGGCTGGGTGGTTGCGCCGCAGCCGTCGCTCGGCGGCGTAGGCGAGCGTCAACGCAGCGGTGCCGACGGCGCCTGCGATCACGCTTCGAACCGGCCAGGGGACGGGCGATCGGGGCATCCACTCAAGCGAACCAGCACCCGGCCGGGCGACGCATCATCCGGATCGGGTGAACCGCCCCGCCGGCTGCGCACCTAGGCTGGTGCCTGCCATGGACGCGGCCACCCCAGCCACGCCGGATCCGGCCGCCATCCTGCGCAGCAGACGGTTCATCGGGCTGCTGTTGATCGCCGGGGTCGTGGGTCTGGTCGTGTCGCTTGCGGCCTGGGGCTTCCTCGAGCTGATCCACCAGATTCAGGTGGGCGTGTTCCAGGGGCTCCCGAGCGACCTCGGTTACGACAGCACGCCGCTGTGGTGGTCGCTGCCGGTGCTGGCGATCGCCGGCGTGGTGACGGCGTTTGCCATCGTGCGCCTGCCCGGCAACGGGGGTCACGTGCCCGCCAACGGCCTCAAGGCCACAGCCACGCGCCCGGTGGACCTGCCGGGAGTGATGCTCGCGGGCTTCGCGACAATCGGCCTTGGGCTCGTGCTGGGCCCCGAGGCGCCCCTGATCGCCCTGGGCGGGGGGCTTGGCGCGCTGTCGGTCAGCCTGCTGCGCAGGGACGTGCCCGACGAGGTGGGCGCCGTGCTCGCGGCCGCTGGGATGTTCGCGGCGCTCTCGCTGATCTTCAGCTCGCCGCTGATCGCGGCGGTGCTCCTGATCGAGGCCGCGGGCATCGGCGGGGCGCGGCTGCCCCTCATCCTGATCCCGGGCATGCTGGCCGCGGCGATCGGGTCGCTGATCTCCACCGGGATGGGCTCCTGGACGGGACTGAGCAGCAGCGCCTACGCCCTCGGATCGCTCTCGCTCCCGCACTTCGACCGTCCGGACTTCGTCGACTTCGCCTGGACGATCCCCCTGGGCGTCGTCGTCGCGGTGGTCACCTTCCTCGTGTTCACGCTCGCAAAGGCGACCCTGCGCGTGGTCGAGTCGCACCGCTTCCTGCTCATACCTGCCGCGGGACTCGTCGTCTCCGGACTGGCGATCGCGTTCTCCCCAGACCACCGACAAGGGGGTGAACGAGGTCCTGTTCTCGGGGCAGGACGCGCTGCCCGGGCTGGTCTCGGGAGCCAGTACCTGGTCGCTGTCTGCGCTCGCGCTGCTGATCGTCTTCAAGGGGCTCGCCTGGGCGGTGTCGCTCGGCAGCTTCCGGGGCGGTCCCACCTTCCCGGCGCTGTTCCTCGGCGCGGCGGGCGGCCTGATGGCCTCGCACCTGCCCGGCTTCGACATGACGCCGGCGGTTGCCGTCGGCCTCGGCGCGGCGGTCGCCTCGGTGCTGAGGCTGCCGCTGTCGGCGGTCGTGCTCGCGGTGGTGCTCACCTCGGAGACGGGAGCCGGAGCCACGCCGCTCATCATCGTCGGCGTGGTGGTGGCGTACCTCACCACGATTGGGCTGTCTGGGCGTGAGCCCAAGACGGCGAGCGATGCAGCCACCCAGCCGGTTCCCGCGAGCGCGCCGCCACCGGTCACTACATCGGCCTAAGTCAGCTGTAAACGATTTATCCCGCATCATCCGATAGGGATGAGGGCGAGGCGGCCCCCCCGCGCTACAACGATGCGACTGTTCCCGGGGTTCCGCGCTAGAGAGGGGTTTTCGGGGGGTGTCGATCGGGGAGTCGGTCGATGAGGTGAAGACAGGCGTGCGACCGAACCCGGTTTCGATCCTCGTCGTCGACGATCACGAGACCTTTCGCAAGGCGCTCTGCGACATCGTGACCGCCACCAGTGGGTTCGCGCTGGTCGGCGAGGCCCCATCGGGCGAGGCCGCGCTCGAGGCGGTCGCCGAACTGGCGCCGCGCATGGTGATCATCGACAACCGCATGCCCGGGATGAGCGGCATCCAGGCCACACGAGTGCTCACCACCCGTCACGCCGACCTCGTGGTGCTTCTCGTCTCGATCGAGGCGTTCGACGATCCGGACGCGCGGACCTGCGGAGCCGCGGCCTTCGCGTGCAAGCACGAGCTCTCGCCGGGGTTCCTGCGCGAGGTGTGGCGCGCTCACGGGGGTGACGGGGCTCTGTCGGCGTAGCCATCGAGCTCGAGCTGCTCGCCGGGCGCGAGCACACGCACCTGCACGGGAGGCACCTGGCGGCCGGCGAGCGCGGCGAACTCGCGGGCGGGCCAAGCGGGGTCCGCACGACGCCTGAAGGCACGTGGAAGGGCGAACGTGCCCCAGTGGATCGGGATGGCGAGGCCGGGCGCGATCAACGCGGCGGCTTCGGCCGCGCGCGCAGGATCCAGATGGCCCGGGCCGACGCTCGGTCCCCAGCCCCAGATCGGAAGCAGCGCCAGGTCGATGGACGGCGCCAGGTCCGCCATCTCGGGGAAGAGGTCCGTGTCACCCGCGAAGTAGACGGCCCGCGACCCCGTGACCACGAACCCGATCGACTCGGCCCGGGGGCCGAAGGGAGCTCGGCGCGCCTCGTGCACCGCCGGCGTCGCGACCACCCGCACCGCTCCGACGTCCAGGCTCTCGTGCGGCCGCAGCTCGTGGACATCGCTGAACCCGCGGGCGTGCAGCCAGCCACCCGACCCGGCCGGAGCGATGATCGGCGTGCCGCCGGGGAGCATCCGCAGCGAGGGCAGGTCGGCGTGATCGGCGTGGAGGTGCGAGAGCAGCACCGCGTCCACGCCCTCCGACACGCCGGCTCGCGGGGCGGCTGCGATGCGCACCAGCGGTCCGGCGCGGCGGCCCAGAAGCGGATCGGTGAGCAACGTCGCGCCGTCGAGCTCGAGGCGCACGGTCGCGTGACCGACCCAGGTCACGGACAACGAGTCGGGGCCCGTCAACCTGAGACGAGCGAGGCATCGCCCTCGCGCGGCTCGTCGGTCCCGTAGGAGGGGTGACCGAGATCGACCAGCCAGCGCCGCATCAGGCGATGCATCGATACCGCCCCCACGATCGGCTCGCTCGGCAGCGCGAACTCCACGGGTGCGAGCGCGAACGGATAGCACTGCGGCCCGCCCATCCCGCCGTGCGAGCCCACCAGTTCCTCGAACGCGGCCACCTCGTCGCTGTCCTCCCAGTAGGTGCTGTTCACCATGATGTCGGCGCAGTGCGGGAAGCCGTCCGTGCGCGCGACGTGCCTCGCGGCGTTCGGGCCAAACGGCGCGAGGGGGTCATCCCCCTCCACTCGCCCGCTGTCGAGCTCGTGCGTCCCCGCACGGCCGATCACCAGCGGACCGCGCTCCGCCGAGCGGACCAGCAGGAAGCCGATCCCCTCGTGGTCGCGGAGCGCCGGTATCAGGCGGGGATGGTGCGCCTCGATCCACTCGAGGGTCACCCGGGCGGGCTCTCGCGGGAACGAGATCAGCCCGAGGCACCCCGAGGCCATCACGGACAGCTCGGGCAGATCGCCGGAGGCCGTTGCGATGTCGTCTGTCTCGTCTCTGCCGACCGAGGCCTTCGCACGACCGGCGGCCACGTCGCTCTCCCCGACCTCCGCCTGCACATCGTCCGTCTCGGACGCCTTGGTCACCAGGTCCTCGAGCGAGATGCCGTAGCGGTCGAGGAAGGTGGCGCCCTGTGACTGGCCGTGATCCGACAGCACCACGAACTTGTACGGGCGCGATCCGTGCCGTGCCGCGGCCTCGATACGGGCGATCTGGTGATCGAGCTTGCGTAGCGTGGCCAGAGCATCGACCCGCTCGATGCCGGAATGGTGGGCGACCTCGTCGTAGGCGAGGAAGGTGGTGTACGCCACCGGCCGCCCGGCGTAGAGGTCGCCGATGATCGCCTCCACCTGGAGATCGCGCTGGAACACCGTGGCCCACGCGCGCATCAGCGCGTACATGCGGCTTCGATGGATGCGCGGGCGCTCGTCGCGACGGCGTTGCTGAGCCGCGAACCAGCGCTCCTGCGCGATGTCGGCGATGCAGAGGAGGAAGGTGCGGGCGAAGTTGTAGGGGCTCGCGAAGTACGAGTAGTAGGCGCGGCTCAGATGCCTGCGCCCGCTGTCGCCCACCACGCTCATCGTCAAGAGCGTGTGGGGAGCATCGCCCGAGAGGATGTTGGCCCGGCTGGCGCCGTCCTCGTGGAGCAGGCCCCCCCCGTCGGACAGGCGGTGCTCGAGCTCGGCGGCGTCGCGCGGGTGGTTGGTCACGATCGGCCGTCCGCGGTCCTTCTCCCACCAGCGGAAGGCCGGATAGTCGAAGTCGTTGCCGTGGAGCAGCCCCGCCTGGCAAGCACCTGTCTGAGAGGACCAGCCCGTCTCCCACCCGAGCAGGCGGTGGCTGCCGTCGCTCAGCCAGCGGGCGAGCGTGGGAGCATGCCCGTCGCGAATCGCGCGCTGCAGCAGGTCGTGCCCGAGGCCGTCGATCTCCAGGAAGAAGAGGCCGGGCACGTCCGTCGGCTCGGTACCGGCGTTGCGTCGGGCGCTGCGCCTCACCACGTTCCGCGTCCAGACGCTCTCGTCGTCGATCGAGAGCAGCGAGGTCACCAGCGTGGTGATCAGCGTCAGGCCGAGAGCCACGATGATCGCCGTGCCCAGCCCGTCGATCCGCAGGCCGACATCGATCGACGACGCCAGGAGGATCACGAGCCCGTTGAGCACGAGCGAGCCGAACCCGAGCGTCAGCACCGCCACCGGGAGCGCAAAGCGGATCACGAGCGGCCACACCAGCCCGTTCCACGAGGCCGATCACCGCGGCGACGACCACCGCCACGCCGAAGTCCGTCACGCTGACCCCGGGCAGGATCTGGCTCAGCACGAACAGCGCGACGGCGTCGAGCAGCCAGACCAGCACGATCCGCAGGACGAAGTGCGGAACCTCCCGGAGCGCCTTCACCGGACGGTGCTCGTGACAGGGGCCTCGTCCCGCGCGAGCCGGCGCTGGATAACCAGCGTGGTCGTGCCGGCCAGGACCAGCATCGCGATGTTCACCGCCAACACCGCCAAGGCGCCCACGGCCTTGCTCACCTCGCCCAGTCCTGCTGCGACGCCGAGATAGGCCGCGGCCGGAATCGTGGTGACGGAGATCGCCACGCCGACGGCGGAGCTGGCGCGCGGTCTCGAGCGCGAGGATTCCCGCCACCCCGGCAGCGAGCGCCACCCCGATCGTCGCGGAGTTCACGTCCACGATCCCCGAGAGAGCCGACTCCCCGACCTGGAAGTTGGAGGGCAGGCCCCCGGTGTGGTTGAGCAGGAACGTGAGCAAGGCGCCCGTCGCGCACGTGGCTGCAAGCCCGACCACGAGGGTCACGACGGCGCGCCCGGCCAAGCCCAGGCGGAGACTGACAATGGCGGTGCAGATGGCGGCTATCGGCAGGATGTCGGGACTCACCGCCATCGCCCCGACGATCAGGATCTGATTCGCATAGATCACGCCGAAGGACGCGATCACGCCGGCCGCGATCATGAAGATCGAGGCCCAGGGCCACCGGCCGGGCGTTGTTTCCTGGCCTGCCCGAGCACATCTGCCCAGATCAGCGCGGCCACGGGACGTCCTTTGGGGATATCCCCTACATCGTCGAGCCGGGAGAGCGCGATGTCCTCCTTCGCCACCCCGTGAGCGGACAGGTAATCGAGTACCCAGTCGGCCGACGACCCCTCGACCTCCGCCGTCAGCAGCACGTACCCCTCGCGCACGCCCTGGGACATCGCCACGTGGCGGGCTCGCCCGTCATCCTCGAGGCCCTTGCCGATCTCGTCGAGCTTGTCGGAAGAGCCGTAGACGCGCAGATCGGGGCGTAGGCGTGGCCTCAGAAGATCGCGATCGGATTGACGGGCGAGCCGGTCCTGCCGGATGCGCAGCGGCGCGGCGACGAACAGGAACTCCCAGCGCCCGCCTCTCGCACTCCCGGTGCGAGGTCTTCGAACTGGAGGTAGTCGAGCAGGTGCACGCCCATCGCCTTCACGCGCGAGCACGTGGATCGGGTAGTCGACCCCCTCCATCGCGCTGGGTGCCGCGTCGTTGTTGCCGTCAGACCCGAGGGCGGCGACCCTGCGCGCGTTCAGGAACGTGCCGTCTGTCGGTGAGCCCGGCCTTCGCCCGGCTGGTGTTCCAGGGCCCGCAGTCGGTCTGTCGGCGCGCGTGACCCGTGCGCACGAGCAGGATGTCGCCCGGGCGGACCTGCGCCCTGGGCGCGCTCCGCGGCCTCGAGGTCCGCGCGGAACACGTACTCGCCGGGCTCGAGCCACCCCACGCCCCGGGAGCGCGGGATATCAAGCAGCACGCCCGCGGCCGACCAGGCCGGCGTCGAGGAGGTCGATCGCCCCGGGGTCGCGCCGACGCTCCGTCACCGTCGCCGTGGGAGTCCCGCCGTAGAGCGGCCGTCGATAGGCGACATGGGAGAAGAGCGTCGACATGGCTGTGGCCCCTCGTTGTGGTAGTCGGCGCCGACGTAGTCCTTCGCGAAGCGCAGGCTTCCCGGACCCGCCCTTCGCCGGTGAGCATCGTCATGTGGTGGTCTGCGGGGACCGGGGTTGTCGATGCGTACCTAGGGCTGTCAGAGCGGACGGCTCAGCGTCACCGTGATCCCGCTCAAGCACGATGTCGGCCGCGGCCGCGACGCGAGCCGCGGT
>CAVSNA010000001.1:0-112832 GCA_963729205.1 uncultured Thermoleophilaceae bacterium | reverse complement strand
CATGTCGAGAAACGCCGGCTGGCTCCGCTCAACAGGTGAAGGGCCGCGGCAGGCGTGGCCCACCGACACCAAGGAGACCACCATGCCCAAGTACCTGCTCCTCAAGCACTACAGCGGCGGCCCGGAGCCGCACCACCCGTTCCCCCCGATGGACCAGTGGGCGCCCGAGGACGTGGAGGCGCACATGGCCTTCCTCCGGAACGTCAGCGCGCTGTTGGAGGAGAACGGCGAGCTCATCGGCGTGCAGGCGCTGACGCCGGCGCAGACGTGGGTGCGCTACGGCGGCCCGGACGCCGCGCCGGTCACCACCGACGGCCCGCTGCCCGAAACGAGCGATCTCGTGGCGGGCTGGTACATGGTCGACGTGGAGTCGTACGAGCGCGCGGTCGAGATCGCGGCCTACATCTCCTCCGAGCCCGGGCCGGGCGGCGGGCCGCTGCACGAGTGGATCGACGTCCGGGAGATCATGTCTTCCGGGGCGCCCTCGGACGGCTGACGCGGCGTGACCGACGAGCCGGTGCAACGGCTGGACGAGAGCGCGCTGCGCGCTCTCGTCCCGCGGGTGCTCGCGAGCCTGACGCGCCGCGGCGAAGACTTCGACGCCGCCGAGGACGCGCTCCAGGAGGCGCTGCTGGAGGCGCTCCGGGTCTGGCCCGAGCACCCGCCGCACGATCCCCGCGCGTGGCTGACCACGGTCGCGACGCGGCGGCTGGTCGATGCCCGCCGCAGCGAGTCCGCCCGGCACCGCCGCGAGGAGACGGAGCTCGCGGAGCCGCGGCCCGCCGCCACCGAGGAGGGCGACGACACCCTCTTCCTGCTGTTCTGCTGCTGCCACCCCGACCTCGCTCCCACGTCGCAGGTGGCGCTCACCCTGCGCGCGGTCGGCGGCCTCACGACCGCGGAGATCGCCGACGCCTTCTACGTCCCCGAAGCGACGATGGCGCAGCGGATCAGCCGCGCCAAGCGCACCCTCCGCGGGCGCCGGCTGGACCAGCCCGGTGACCTCGCCGTGGTCATGCGCGTGCTCTACCTCGTCTACACGGCGGGGCATACCGGCCCGCCCGCCCGGATCGACCTCGCCGGCGAGGCGATCCGGCTCGCCCGCCAGCTCACCCTCGCCACGGAGGAGCCCGAGGCGCGCGGGCTGCTCGCGCTGATGCTCCTCAACCACGCCCGGCTCCTGGCGCGGCTCGATCCCGAGGGCCGGATCGTCACGCTCGACCGGCAGGACCGCAGCCGCTGGGACACCCGCGAGATCGTCGAGGGCGTGCGCGTCCTGCAGTCGGCGCTCGCCACGCAGACGGAGGAACGGCGCCCGGGCCACTACCAGATCGAGGCCGCGATCGCCGCCCTGCACGACGACGCGGCGAGCGCCGAGGAGACCGACTGGCCGCAGATCCTCGCCTGGTACGACGACCTCGTCGCGCTGACCAAGGACCCGGTACGTGAGGACCCCGCCGCGGTGCTCGGCCGCGCGGTCGCGGTCGGCCATGTCCTCGGCGCCGCCACCGGGCTGCGCGAGACGGACCGGCTGCGCGAGGTGATCGGCGAGCGGCACCGCTGGCACGCCGTGCGCGGGCACCTGCACGAGCTCGACGGCAACCTATCCGCCGCGGCCTCAGCGTACGCCGAGGCCGCCCGCCGGGCCACGAACGTCGCCGAGCGCGACCACCTCGTCCGCCAGGCCGCCCGCGCGCGGGCCGCCGTAGCTGAATCCTGATCGATCTCTCTCGGTTCCGGGATGATCGATCGCGTGCGGGTTCTGTTTTCGTGCCGACCGCTGACCGGTCACCTGTATCCGCTGGTGCCGCTTGCCCAGGCCGCGGCGGCGGCTGGTCACGAGGTCGCCTTCGCGACGGCCGAACCTGCGCTGTCGGATGCACGGGGTCATGGCTTCGCGGCGTTCTCGGCGGGGCAGGGCAGCGAGGCTCGCGAGGCGTTCGTGGGGAACCGTCCGGATCTCCACGCGCTCGCGCCGGAGGAGCATCGCGCGGTGTTCTTCACGCAGCTGTTCGTCGAAGTCGAACTGGCGCCGCGCCTTCGTGACCTCAGCGCGATCATCGAGAGCTGGACGCCGGATGTGGTCGTCCATGAAGTCGCCGAGCTGGCCGCCCCGATTGCGGCCACCGCGGCCGGGCTGCCCTACGTGACCAGTGGCTTTGGGCCGTTGCTCTCGCCCGCGATCGCGGAGCAGGTCGGTCGAGCGGCCGCGCCGCACTGGCGTGCCGCGGGCCTTGTGCCGCATCCCCGCGGGGGGCTCTACGCGCATCTCTACTTCGACCCCTGCCCGCCCGCGCTGCAGCTGGCCGCGATCCACGACGTGCCGGCGGTCCCGGTGCGTGTGACGCCGCTTCCAGCGCCCTCCGCGAGCGCCCATCCCCCGACGGTCTATGTCACCTTCGGCACCCTGTGGAACCGTGACCTCGACGCCTTTCGAGTGGTCCTCGCGGCCCTCTCGGCGCACCCGGTCGACGTCGTCGTCACGCTTGGTGTCGACGGCGACCCCGCCGCGCTCGGCGCTCAGCCCGACAACGTCCACGTTCACCGCTTCATCCCGCAGGCCGAGCTGCTTCCGAACTGCGATGCCGTGATCGCCCATGGCGGCGCTGGGACGATGCTCGGCGCTCTCGCGCACGGCCTCCCGCTGCTGCTGCTGCCTCAAGGCGCGGATCAGCACTACAACGCAGAGCGCGTCGTCGCTGCCGGCGCCGGACTGAGCCTCGCACCTCCGCAGGCCACGAGCGCCACCGTGGCGCGCGCCGTCGACACGCTGCTCGGCGACGCCCGACTGCGCGCCGGCGCACAGCGGGTCGCCGCCGAGATCGCCGCAATGCCTGGACCCGACACCGGCGTTGCACACCTGGAGGCGCTCACGCGTCCGTGAACGCAGCACGGATGGGTGCGCGATCATTCGCGGCGATGAGCATCGAACGCGCCTTGACGGGGCAGTGGTCATTTCCCCGCACCGACGACGAGGCGGCGCGGGTGGTCTACGTCACCGGCCACCGCAACCCGGACACGGACTCGATCGCGTCCGCGATCGGCTACGCGGAGTTGAAGGGGCGAATCGACCCGGCCACGCAATACGTGCCCGTACGCCTCGGCGAGCTGAACACCCAGACCCGCTGGGCGCTCGAGTTCAGCGGGGCGATAGCGCCCGAGTACCTGCCGCACGTGTTCCTTCGGGTGCGGGACGTCATGCGCACCGACTTCCCCACCGCGGGCGTGGAGGAGCCGGTGCGGGCGGTGGGGCTGGCGATGGCCGCGGGCGACCTGGACCTCATGCCGGTCGTCGATGCCGGCGGAGCGCTCGCCGGTGTGATGACCGAGCGGGCGTTGGCGCGCCGCTACATCCGCGAGTCGCGCGAGGTGTCGAGCCTCGTGGACACGCCGACGAGCGTGAGCGCGGTGGTCAGCGTGCTCGAGGGCAGGCGGGTGGCGGGCGAGGACCGCACCGTCGCCGGGCGGGTGTGGGCCCAGTCGATGGACCCCAGGGCGGCGAGCCGCATCTCCGAGGGTGACGTGGTGGTGGTCGGCGACCGCCCCGACGCTCAGCGGCTCGCGATCGAGAACGGCGCGGCGCTCCTGATCACGAGCAACGGCAGCGCGCCGGGAGAGGAGATCCTGGCGCTGGCCGAGCAGCGGGGGACCGCCGTGGTTTCCTCGCCGCTTGACACCTACGTGTCTGCGCGCATGGTCACGCTTGCCGCGCCCTGCCGCGGGCTGATGGACGCCCAGCCGCTCACAGTCGGCCCCGACGACCTCGTTGGCGAGATCGCCGAGCAGGTCAAGGACGTGCACTACCGTGCCGCCGTTGCCGTCGACACGGGACGCCGCCCGATCGGCATCGTGACCCGCTCCGACCTGGTCGGGCCGCCGCCCCGCCGCGTCCTGCTCGTGGACCATGCGGAGGCAGCCCAGAGCGTGCGCGGCATCGAGGAGGCGGAGATCGTCGAGATCCTCGACCACCACCACATCGGGTCGATCGAGACGCGCATACCGGTAACCGCCACCTTCGATCCGGTCGGCTCGACCGCCACGCTCGTGGCCCAGCGGTATCGGCAGGCTGGGCTCGAGCCGAGCCGCCCGGCGGCGACGATGTTGCTGGCGGCGGTGCTCTCCGACACCGTGATCCTGCGCTCGCCGACCACGACCGAGCGCGACCGCAGCGCGGTGGACTACTTCGAGCGCGCGCTCGGGATCGACGCCACGGAGTTCGGCCGCCGGATGTTCGCGGAGAGCTCCGACACGTCAGGAATCCCCGCCGACCAGCTCGTGACCCGGGACGTCAAGGAGTACCAGGCGGCGGGCGGCCAGCTGATCGGGATCGCCCAGGTCGAGACGATCGGCAACCCCCTGCTCGACCGCAAGGACGAGCTGCTCGCCGCGATGGGCGCCGAGCGCGAGCGCCAGGGATATCCCTTCTACGCCCTCATGGTCACCGACATCCTGCGCGAGGAGACCCAGCTGCTCGTGGCCGGCGACAAGGCCCCGGTCGAGCGCGCCTTCGGCGAGCAGATGACGGACGGCGTGATCTCGCTGCCGGGGGTGGTCAGCCGCAAGAAGCAGGTCGCCCCGCGGTTGCTCGGCGCCGTCTGAGCCGCCGACCAGGAGAACCCCTGCGGCGGGCCGGTCAGGCCGGGGGAGCGTAGGGGCAAGCGCGCGCTGATGCGGGTGCCCGCGCCGGGCGGGCTGTGGACCTCGATGCGGCCGCCCAGCGAACCGACACGGTCGGCCAGCCCGCGCAGGCCCGTCCCGGATTCCGGCTCGGCACCACCTGAGCCGTCATCCACGACCTCCACGAGGAGGTCATCCGCGACCGCGACGATGCGGACCTGGACAGCATCGGCCTCGGCGTACTTGCGCGCGTTCATGAGCGACTCGCAGACCAGGAAGTACGCGGCAAGCTCGACGTTCGTCCGGCAATTCGCCCACGGCGATCTCCAGCTCAACCGGTACGTCGTGGCCGACCGTCAGCGACTCGAGCGCATCGCGCAGCCCGCGTTCGGACAGCGCCACCGGATGCAGCCCGCGCGCGAGGTCCCGCACCTCGATCTGAGCCGACTCGAGCTCGTCGCTCGCGAGCTGGAGCACCTCAACTGCCTGATCGCCGCTGTCCAGCTGACGCTGAGCCACCTTGAGCAGATTCGCCACCGCCGCCAGCCGTTGCTGCGCGCCGTCGTGCAGGTCTCGTCCCACGCGCTGGCGCTCGGAATCGGCGGCCTCGATCACACGCGCGCGCGAACGCCGCAATGCGTCCGCCTGATGGCGGCGCTCGAGCTCGGCGGCGGCCCGCGACGCGAAGATCCGCATCGCATCGACATCGTCGTCCTCGGCCGCCATCGGCCCTGCGTCCATCACGCCCATGTGGCCCAGGTGCGTTCCATCCGCCGCGCGCAGGCAGATCGCGAAGTAGCTCTCAAGGCCCATATCGATCGCCGGCTTCGCCTCCGGGAAGAGCTTCGTCAGCTCCTCCGGGAACGCGACGACGGACTTCTCCACCACGAGCGCGCAGGGCTTGCCGTGCGTGTCGTACTCGAACGGCTCGTCGATCCAGTCGTCGTCGTACCAGCCGCTCAGCACCCGCACATGGTCTCCGGTGGGATCACGGGCCTCCGCGACGAAGGCGAACTTCGCGTCGAACGCCAGCGCGACGTGATGGACCAGGCAGCGAAGGAACTCGTCTCCGACCGCGCCTGCGGTTCCCTCCGCAACCGTGCGAAGCAGGTCGCGGCGGCCAGATCGCGTGTCGGATCGGTGAGTCTGGACGTCAGAAGGCACGAAGCCCCTCCCGGCCATCGATGTTACCGCTGCGAAGTCGCGGAGCGTTGTTCCCGGAATCTAGCGAGATCGATGCTGCCGCCCCCGAGCAGAACGATCGTTCGTGTACCTTGCGCGGATCGCCGTCCGGCCCCCACCTCCAGGCTCGCCCGATGCGACCGCCATCGAGCGGATGCTCGCGGTCCAGCCGCGGGTCGTCGCCGTCCGCCCCGCGGGCGAGGTCGTGCCCGGACCTGGAGCCCGGGCTCGTGCTGCACGCGGCCCCGCCGCAGCCCTGGGAGGAGATGTCGGAGCTGCTGCGCGGCGGCATGATCGGCGCCGCCCTGGCCGAGGGCCTGGCCACCACGCCCGAGGACGCCGCGGCGCTGGCCGCCAGCGGAGAGATCCGGTTCGGCGCCGCCCAGGATCACGCGGCGATGGCCGGCGGCGTCGGGTCGATCGCGAGCTCGACGCCCGTCGTCGTCGTGCGCGACGAGGCGACGGGCCGCGAGGCCTTCCATCCGGTCATGGAGGGGCTCGGCGGCGAGGCGCTCGTGCTCGGCATGTACACGCCCGCGGTGCTCGAGCGCCTGCGCTGGATGCGCGAGGAGCTGGCCCCCATGCTCGACGCGGCGCTGCGTGCCGTGGGCGGCGTCGACGCCGACGCCCTGATCGCCGAGGCGCTGCGCCGGGGCGACGAGCTGCACAATCGCAACGCGGCCGCCTCCTCCATGCTCACCGAGCTGCTCGGTCCGGGGCTCGCCGCGGCGGCGCCGCGGCCAGCGGCGATGGAGCAGGCCTCGGAGTTCCTGCGCACCAACCCCCAGTTCTTCGTCGCGGTCTCGCTCGCCGCGTCACGGCTGGCCTGCGACGCCGCCGACGGCGTGCCCGGCTCCGGCCTGGTCACCGCGTGCGGGTCCAACGGCACCGAGGCGGGCCTGCGGGTGTCGGGCCTGCCCGGCCAGTGGTTCACCGCGCCCGCGGAGGTCCCCGACGGCGTGATGTTCGACGGCTTCACGCCCGACGACGCGGGCCCGGCCTGCGGGGACTCCCTGCTGGTCGAGTGCTACGGGTTGGGCGCCACCGTGATCGCCGCCGCCCCGGCACTGTGGCCGATGGTCGGCGTCGACGAGGCACGCGCCCGAGAGCTGTTCACCGGCGCCCAGGGGCTCGCCCTCGGCGAGCACGAGAGCTTCCGCGTGCCGCTGCTGGACGACGCTCCAGCGCCCGCAGGGGTCGACGCCCGGCGCGTGGTCGCCACCGGCCACCTGCCGGTCATCGACATCGTGATGGTCCATCACGAGCGCGGCCGCGGCGCGGTCGGCTTCGGCCTGACCTCACCGCCGATGGCCTGCTTCGAGGCCGCCGTCGCCGCGTTGGACTAGCAGGCTGCATCCACTCCCGGCGTCCGCAGACCGCTCGGGATCAGGTCCAGGTCATGAAGCTGGCGACCTGGCTCTTCAGCATCAGCACGTCGAAGCCGTGGACCAGGACGCGGTATCCCTTGGCGATGAGCGCCGCGCTGCGGTCGGCGGTCATCGCGACCCCGCCGAGCGGCGTCCCTCTCGCGGCGGCGGCTTGTTCGATGGCGACGAGGGCGTCGCCGAAGGCGGGGGAATCGAATTGGCCGTGAACGCCAAGCGCGGTACTCAAGTCGAACTGCGCAACGACAGCCAGATCGACCCCGGGAACGTCGAGGATGGCCTCGATGTGCTCCACGGCTTCGGCCGTCTCGATGAGCAGGCAGCAGGTGATCTGAGGGCCGACGTCCTCGAGATAGTCGAAGAGCGCCGTCTGATGGCGCGAATGGGCGACGAACGGCCCCCATCCCCGGTCCCCGCTCGGGGGGTAGTTGACGAGAGCGACGCACCGCTCGGCATCGTCCGGCGTCCGCACCCGCGGAAACACGATGCCCTCGGCACCCGCGTCCAATGCGAACTTGACCTGTCCCTCGTCCATCGTGGGCACGCGCACGAGCGGCGCGCAGTCTGTGCCGGCCGTGGAAGCGACCATGGCATGCAGGCTCTCGCGGCCGATCGGCCCGTGTTCGCGATCGATCATGACGAAGTCGATTCCGGCCGCCGCGACGGCCTGAGTCGCCACGGCAGACGGGATCACGTTGGCCACGCCTCGCAGGAGATCGCCGGTGCGCAAGCGCTCTTTGAAGAACACCCGCTTAGCCTTTCACGCCGGCCATCGACGATGTCGTGTGACGGCGGTCAGTCCCCGCGGCGAAGCCGTTCGAGGCCGTCGAGGACGAGGTCCAGTCCCCACTCGAACTCGATCGCGTTGTCGAATCCGGACTCGGGGAGCTTCGTCACGATCTCGGCGAGATATGGGTACTCGTCGAGCGCGTCGTTCGCCGCGGCTCGTCGCTTGGCGGCTTCGCCGGCGTCCTGCGGAGTCTCGAACCCGAGCGTCTTCTCCTGCAGGGCGAAGCCGTAGATGTAGGCGTCCTGGACCGAGTACGCGTGGATCGCCTCCTCGAACGAAAAGCCGGCCTCGCGCAGGCAGCCCATCACGGCGTTGTGGTTGCGCAGGTTGGCCGGCCCGGGCTTTCGCGTCTCCATCAGGCCGATCGCCCAGCCGTGGCGCTTCAGCGCCTCGCGCGCCGAGATCGCCCGCCCCCGCATCTCGGACCTCCAGTCGGGGCCGATGGCCGGAGACTCGATCTCGGCGAAGACGATGTCGACCATGCCGTCGAGCAGCTCGTCCTTGTTCGCGAAGTGCTTGTAGAGCGCCATCGGCACGACACCTAGTTCCTGCGCGAGCCGGCGCATGCTGAACGCCACGAGCCCGTCCTTGTCCGCGCGCGCGACGGCGGCCTCGAGCACGCGAGGTCTGCTCAGCCGTGTGCGGCGGGATTCCGTCGGTTTCGTCATAGAGGTTGACAGGTGTACGCCGTACACGTTACAGTGCTGGAACCAGACGTGTACACCGTACACCCAAGTGAAAGGAACCCGATGGGTTCACCTGCGTATCCGCTTCAGCTCGAAGGACAGCTCGACGATGGCCACCTCAGCCGAGGGTTGTGGCTCGTCAAGTGGCTCCTCGCCATCCCTCACTTCATCGTGCTCCTCTTCCTGTGGATCGCTTTCGTCGTCACGACCGTCATCGCCTTCTTCGCGATCCTGTTCACCGGCCGCCACCCGCAGGGGCTCTTCAACTTCAAGGTCGGCGTGCTGCGCTGGTCCTGGCGCGTGGCCTTCTACTCCTACAGCGCGCTCGGCACAGACCGCTATCCCCCCTTCACGCTCGCCGACGTGCCCGACTACCCGGCCCGGCTCGACGTCCAGTACCCGCAACACCTATCGCGCGGCCTCGTCCTCGTGAAGTGGTGGCTGCTCGCGCTGCCGCAATACCTCGTCGTCGGCATCTTCGCCGGCGGCACGCTGGCGGGCGTGAATGCGGCCGACCACCACGGCGGATGGAGCTCCGGAGGTGGGCTGATCGGCCTGCTGGTCCTGATCGCGGCCGTCGTCCTGCTGTTCACCGGCCGCTACCCGCGCGGCATCTTCGAGTTCGTCATGGGGCTGAACCGCTGGGTGTTCCGGGTCATCGCGTACGGCACTCTGATGACCGACGAGTACCCGCCGTTCCGCATGGACCAGGGCGGCCCGGAGAGCGCTCCCACGACGACCGACGCCATCACGCCGACGCCGGCGACCGGGCTCTGACGACGGGCTAGCCCGCGGGCACATGACACGCCCACCGCGGGCGGGGCGTACTATGCAGGGCGCTTCAGGGTCCGGCCAGCGGGTGGCCGGTTGAGCAGGGGGAGGCGATGTCGATGTTCGTCAATTCCAGGGAACGCTCCCGACGGTCGGGTGCGGTCGAGCGTGCCTGCTGAGACTCGCCCGAGCGGGGAGGCTGAACACCCCGCCAGCGGTGTCTCTCGCCGCCGCTTCCTCGGCTACGTGATGGCCGCGCCGGTGCTGGTCGCGGCCGCGGACCTGCGTGCCGCCGCGCCGGCGCAGGCGGCGATCCCGACGGTTCAGGCCGTCGACCTGTTCGACCTGAGCGACCTCCTCACCGATGCCGCGCTGACGACGGCCAGCCTGATCACCGTGACCGTGAACCCCGACGGCACGGTGTCGTTCGCCCTGCCGCGCGCCGAGGTCGGCCAGGGGATCACCACCGCGATCGCCATGGTGATCGCCGACGAGATGGACCTGCCGCTCGACAAGGTGGACATGACGCTGGCCGACGCGCGGCCCGAGCTGGTGTTCAACCAGATCACCGGCGGATCGAACTCGGTTCACTCGCTCTACGACCAGGTGCGAGTGGCCGCGGCGATCGCCAAGGGCAGGCTCACCGCAGGCGGCCGCCAAGGCCTCGGACACGCCGCCGTCGCAGCTCCAGTCGAGGGGCGGCGATGTTCGTGGGACCGGACGGAAGGGCGCGCCAGCTACGGCTCGCTCACCGGCGCGGCGGCGGCCGCGAAGACCGCCGCGGTGGTCGGCGCAGCTGAAGCCGCAGTCCCAGCTCACCGTGGTCGGGACCCCGCAGCGGCGGATCGACGCGCTCGAGGCCGTGACGGGCCGCAAGCAGTTCGCGATGGATCTCGACGTTCCCGGCGCGCTGCCGACGATGCTCTGCCGGCCGCCCACGATCAACGGCACCGCGCTGTCGGTCAAGAACGCGGCCGCAGGTGAAGGCGATGCCCGGCGTCACCGACGTGGCGATCATCCCGCACACGAGCTTCGTCGCCGGTGGCGTGGCCGTGCGCGCCGCGACGTTCGGGCAGTGCATCGACGCGGTCCGCGCGCTCGAGGTCGTCTGGGCGCCCGGATCCGTGGACGGCAAGTCCGACGCCGACGTGCTCGCCGATCTCAGGGCCGCCGAGCTGCCGATGACGCCCGGCGCTCGGCCCGTCGATCGACCAGCGCTTCACCTTCTACTTCCGCCCGGGCGACCCGCTCGAGACCAACTGCGCGGTGGCCGACGTGCGGCCCGACGGCGCCGAGATCTGGTCCTGTCTCAAGACGCCCGCCTGGGTCAAGGAGCAGCTCGCCGAGCTGCTGGGCCTGCCGCTGAACAGCGTGACCGTGCACGTGACCCAGGGCGGCGGGTCGTTCGGCCGCCACCTGTTCGCCGACGCCGCGTTCGAGGCCGCGGCCACCTCGAAGGCGATCGGCAAGCCGGTCAAGCTGATGTGGCATCGAACGGACAACTTCCGCCAGGGCCGGGTGCACCCGATGTGCACCTCGCGCGTGCGGATCACCTATCTGGCGGGCAACGTGCTCGCGTTCGACCAGCGCCACACCAGCGTGGCCACGGACTTCACCCACGGCCTCGGGGAGCTGCTGTCGGCGACCGTTGGGAACATCCCCGAGGGCGACTTCCTGGCCTACTCGCAGAGCATCTTCACGCTGACCGCGAACGTGCCGTACAACTTCGGCGCGGTCACCCAGCTGCTGAACGAGGTCTACGACTACAACACGTTCAACACCTCCAGCGTGCGCAACATCTACAGCCCCGAGGTGACCGCCGCGAAGGAGCTGATGGTCGATCAGGCCGCTCGCGCGATGGGCCAGGATCCGTATCGGTTCAGGCGCGCGTTCGCGAGGGACGACCGGATGAAGGCCGTGCTCGACGCCGCCGCCAAGGCCGCAGGCTGGGGACGCCAGATGCCGGCCGGCACCGCCCAGGGGATCGGGCTCCACCACGAGTACAAGGGCTACGCGGCGTGCATCGCGGAGATCGACTGCAGAGCCCAGACGGTGAACCGGCAGGTCAAGGACGGCTACACGGGGCCGCGCGTGACGAAGGTCGTCTTTGCCGTGGACGTCGGGCTGCCGATCAACCCGCTCGGGTCTTGAGGCGCAGATGATGGGCGGGATCATGGATGGGATCGCGCAGGCGCTGACCTACAGCCTGCACCTGAAGGACGGGCACTTCCTCGAGGGCAGCTGGGACAACGCGTACTACACGCGTGAGTGGAACACGCCCGTTCGAAGTGCAGGTGATCGTGATGCCGCCGACCACCAGCGACCCGGGCGGCGCCGGCGAGCTCGGCGTGGCCGCCGCGATGGCCGCCGTGGCGAACGCCTACGCGCGTGCCACCGGCAAGCTGCCGACCAGCTTCCCGATCAACCACAACCTGCCGCTCGGGTTCACGCCGCTGCCGACGGTCCCGCCGATTCCGCAGTCGCCAACCGACGGTCTCAGCGAGGTGCTCTGATGCCGACTCACACGTTCGTGCTCAACGGCAAGCAGGTGAGCGTCGACTGCGCTGACGACGTGCGCCTGCTGTGGGTGTTGCGCGACCTGCTCGGCGTGCACGGTCCGAAGTACGGCTGCGGCCTCGAGGTCTGCAAGGCCTGCACCTGCCACATCAACGGCAAGGCCTTCAACCCGTGCTCGGTGCCGGTCTCGGACATCAAGAGCACGGACCAGATCACGACGATCGAGGGCCTGCCGGCGACGGTCGGGAAGGACCTCCACCCCATGCAGGAGGCCTGGCTCGACGTCGACGTGGCCCAGTGCGGCTACTGCCAGCCGGGCCAGATCATGGCCGCGGTCGCGCTCGTGGAGGACGCCAAGGCGGCCGGCCGCGCGATCACCGACGCCGAGCTCGACACGCTGCGCAACGTCTGCCGCTGCGGCACGTACCCGCGCATCCGCGAGGCGATCGAGTCCGCGGCCGCCAAGATGTAGGACCGGCGCGCCGGACAGGCCGCGTCGCGTCGGAACGGGCAGCCGGAACCCCTCTCCACGCCCGCAAACCCGGCTGGAGCTCAGCAGACCGGTTAGGGTCGCGATCCAAGCGAGGACTACCGAAGGGAGTCTCTCCATGAGGCGTTTCAAAGGATTGTTCTCACCAGGGACGGTGCTGGCTTTCGTAGCTCTTGTCGTGGCGCTTGGCGGAACCGGGTACGCGGCCACGGGGCGGGCGCCTTCCCACGATGCCAACGCCGCTGCCAAGAAGAAAAAGAAGAGCCACACGCTGACGAGCTCGAGCGTGAAGAGGATCGCGGATGCCGAGATCCAGAAGCTGGCTCCGAAGCTCTCCGTTCTCAGTGCAAAGTCCGCAACGACCGCGACCAGCGCGAACACGGCGAGGATCGCCTCGAACCTGTTGTCCGCAAACGTCCAGGCCGACGGCTCGATGCTCGGCTCGATCCCCGCGGGGGCGACATCCAGCAGGACGGCCCTGGGTACCTACAACGTGAGCTTCAACCGGCCCATTGCCGGCTGCACGATCTCAGCCGCGGCAGCGAACAACACAAGCCCGGAGGTCGCCTTCGTTGCGGTCGGAGTATCGACAACGGTGGCGAACACGCTTGTGGTGTTCACGAGAGCCCCCACCAACACCGTGACCGACGAGCCCTTCTACGTGCAGGCGATCTGCCCGGCGTAGGGCGACTCAGGTAGTCAGCGACTCGGCGGCTGCCGTGCCCCGCGGGGTACGGCAGCCGTCAGCAGCTCTTCTCGGGGTCGTGCCCGCTGCAGGAGTCCTTGCCGCCCCCGCCGTTCAGCGAGTCCTTGCCGTCGCCGCCGCTGAGCTTGTCCTTGCCGGCCCCGCCGGACAGCTTGTCCTTGCCGTCGCCGCCGGAGAGCTTGTCGTTGCCGTCGCCGCCCGACAGGGTGTCCTTGCCGTCGCCGCCCGACACGGTGTCCTTGCCGGCCTCGCCGTACTCCCGGTCGTTGCCGTCGCCTCCGGAGATCTTGTCGTTGCCGGAGCCGCCGCAGATGACGTCGTTGCCGTCCAGGCCGCTGATCGTGTCGTTGCCGCCGAGCCCGACGATCACGTCCGGGCCGTTCGTGCCCTTCAGCCTGTCCTTGCCGCCCGTCCCGACGATCGTCGCGCGCTTGCCCGCGCAGCGCGGTCGTGCTCCCGCTTCCTCCACCGCCGCCTCCGCCGCCACCGCCCCGCCGCCGGAGCGTGGCAGGGTCGCCCTGAAGCCGTGCGACCTCCGCGTTGTCGTCGCCCCCGGCCGGTCCCTTGGTCCCGGCGACGACCACGTCGCCGTCGGGCGCGATCGCAACCGTGTTGGCCTGGTCGGCGTCGGCGTCGAAGTCGATCAGCTGCTTGCCGTCCGAGCTGAAGGTGGTGTCGAGCTGCCCGCCGGGCTGGATGCGCGCCACGGCCATGTCGAGGCCGGACTGACCTGCCGCGACGATCTTCCCGTCGGGCTGCAGCGCCAGCGCGGCCACGCTCGAGTTGCCCGAGAAGCCGACGTCGGTCACCCCGCCCGTGCCGAAGCCCGTGTCGGCGGTGCCGTCCGGGTTCAGCCTCGCAACCCTGAACGTCTTGCTACCGATCGTCTCGCCGAGCACGATGCTCTGATCGGGCTGAACGACGAGCGCTGACAAGCCGCCCGCCCCGATGTCGCGCAGGCCGTTAGGGCCGAGGGTCGTGTCGGGCGTCCCGTCGGAGTTCAAGCGCCCGAGGAACATGCGGCCGCTGGAGTTGTTCCCACCGACCAGGATCTTGCCGTCGGCCTGCACCGCCACCGCCTGCGCGCTGCCGTCGATCGGAAGTGACGTGAGCCCACCGCCGGCGAACGCCCCGTCGTAGTGGCCGGTCGTGTTGAGCCGGGCGACGGGCCACTTGTCCGCTCCCGAGGCCGACCCCACGACCACCACCTTGCCGTCGGGCTGAACCGCCACGTCGTTGGCGAATCCGCCGTACTCGAGCGTGCGGAAGCCGTTCGGGCCGAAGCTCGTGTCCGGCGTCCCGTCGGGGTTCATCCGCCCGACGCGCTCGGTGATGGTCAAGGTCGGTCCATTGACGGTGAACGTCGTGCCCGCCATCACGATCTTGCCGTCGGGCGCCTGCACGGCCGAGGCGCCAACGACCGGGCTCCCGAAGTCGAAGTGCACCACCCCTCCGGCGAAGGTCGTGTCGGTGGACCGGCGGGGTCGAGGCGCGTGGCGACGATGTCCTGCTCGCTGGTGCCCGGCGGCTGACCGGTGCCGACCAAGATGATCTTCCTGTCGCTCTGGACCAGGGCCGTGTTCGCCGAATCCGACTTGCCGCCGAAGTCGATCACGCGCTGGCCGCTGTTGTTGAAGCTCGGGTCGAGATCGCCGGGGAGCGCCAGTGCGACGGATGCGGACAGCGCCATCAGGCCGGCGATCAGGCATATGAGATCCCTCGGCGCCTGACCCACATGCGGCCGAACCTAACCGACCGGGGTCCGGCCTGTCAAAGAACAGGTCATGCCACACGTGCCAGCTTTTGCGCTGCGTTCGGTCGTGAAGCCCGTCCACTCGGGTCGTGACGCTTGAATCGAGCGGGGCTCGCGGGCAGACTGCGGGGCCATGCGCCTGATAAGGCGCCGCCCGGGCCTTCTGGCAGGATGCCTGATCGGGGCCCTTGTCGTACTTGTCGGACCCGGCGTCGCTTCCGCAAAGACCATCCGCAGCCTGGGGGGCACCGACCTCTTGGTCACGGTGGCGGCGCGCAGCTGTCCGACGTACGACTCGATCACCGCCAACCTCGCGCGCAACAACATCCAGGAGAGCCTGCGCGACCTCGGCGCGAACACCGCCTACGGCCCGGGCGAGCCGGTCAACCCGACCAATGAGGCGGACAACCAGCCCAGGTGCTCGCCTCTCAGCGAGTGGGGCTTCACGCTCGGGACCGGGATCGGGGGCGCCGTGGAGGGCAGGTGGGGCTCACTCTCATACGTCAGCGGCGCCATGCGCGGACGACGATCGTGACCGAGGCGCAGACGCCGATGCTCGACGACCAGGGCCGACCGGTGCCTGGGAGCGTGATCCAAGGCGCCACCACCTTCGAGCTGACACGGCAACAGGCCGACCTCGCCGCGAGCCACGACCTCTGGATCCAGGGCGGCACGCCCACCGATCCCGTGCTCGACCAGATATACCCGGGCGCGTATGGCTTCGGCGCGCTGCGCTGCGCGATCGACAACCTGAACGGCGACAACGTCGAGTTCATCCAGATCCCGTCCGGCTCCCGGCACGTCTTCTGCTACGCCTACTACGTCGTGCCCCCGCCGAGCAGCGGCACGCTGATCGTGCGCAAGGTGGTGCGCGGCGCGCCCGACGCCAACGAGTCGTTCGTGATGGGCGGCAACGTCTCGTACGACCCGAGCGGCACGTTCTCCCTCGACGTTCGCAACGGGCAGCCTGCCCAGGAGACCTTCTTCCGGGCCGCAACCACGGGCGTGCGGCCGCCCTGGACGATCCAGGAACAGGTCCCATCGGGCTGGGCCCTGACCGGCCTCAGATGTACGCACGGCGCCAGCGTGGTGACCACAGACCGCGCCGACGCCCGGGCCACCATCCGCCTCGCTGCCGGAGACACCGTGACCTGCACCTACACGGACACGCTGCGGCCCACCGCGGGCGCACTGCTCCTGCGCAAGATCTCGGAAAGCGGCGTCGGCACCTTCGGGTTCGAGGTCCGTTCGCTCAGCGACATGTTCCAGGCGAGTCGCTCGATCTCGACGCGTATCCCGGGCTTCCCCGCCGTGGCCCGCCCGATCAAGCTCGACCCCGGGCGCTACAGGATCACGGAGGCGCTCCCGCAGACGCCGCCACGCCAGCACTGGACGCTCGAGGGGATCACCTGCAACGGGCGCCGGAGCAGCGGCATTGTGAGCATCAGGTCCCTGCGGGGCTACGGTCTGCACGTTCACGAACAAGCTCCATCAGGCGAGCGGGCTCGCGGTCCGGCAAGTCACGCTGGGTGGCGTCGGGACAACCGGTTTTGTGATTCGCGGCTGGGCGAACCGGACACGCAGTACCGCAAGGTGGCGACGACCACGAGCCCAGGCTCCGCGAGCCTTGCACGCGGCGATTCCACCCTCGGGATCCCGTTCGGCCTGTACATGATCACGCAGACCGATACGGCTTCCGATCCACCTGCCACCTGGACTCTGATCACCGTCAGCTGCAACGGCCGTCTCGTGCCGTTCGCTCAGGGCCGCGCGGTGGTGCGGCTCACGAGTCACCACCCAGAGCAGCCTGCACGTTCACGAGCGTCCTGACGCACGGCACAGATCCCCCGCCGCTGCCGCCCGATGTGATCCCGGTGGTTCCGGGCGACCCCCAGCCCAACCTGGTGCTCAGCAAGCAAGCGGCACGCTCCCGGGCGCAGGTCGGCGACGTTGTGGGCTACGACCTCGTCGTCCGCAACACCGGCGCCCGTCCAGGCCGAGAACGTGGTGGTCGCGGACCAGCCCGCCTCAAGCGCGGACCTGGTCTCCGCTCGGCCAAGCCAGGGAAGCTGCAACGAGCGGCTCCCGGTCGTGTGCCGGCTTGGCACCATCCCCGCCGGTGGGCAGGCGACCGTGCACGTGCGGCTGCGTCTCACGGCGCCGGGGACGACGCGGAACTTCGCGGTCGTCGGCTCAGGAGCGGTCGAGAGCCGCCTCAGCGAACAACGTGGCCGTCGCGGGCGTGCAGGTGACTCAGCCGCCCGATCTGTCGGGCTGCGCGTCCGCTGTGCGGGCGCACATCGCCTGTTAGACCTTCGCGGCCTCGCGCTGGTTGACGGCCGGGATCACGTGCTCGCCGTAGCTGCGCAGCGTGCCGTCCCTGTCGTCGTGCTGGAGGTAGAGGGCGAACTGGTCCACACCGAGGTCGGCCAGCTCCTGCAGGCGAGCCACCTGTGCCTCGGGCGGCCCGATCAGACAGAAGCGGTCGATGATCTCATCGGGCACGAAGTCGGTGTGGGTGTTGCCCGCCCGCCCGTGCTCGTTGTAGTCGTAGCCCTCGCGGCCCGCGATGTAGCTGGTCAGCGCCTCGGGGACGGCGGCGCCGTCGCCCCCGTAGCGGGCGACGATGTCCGCGACGTGGTTGCCCACCATCCCGCCGAACCAGCGGCACTGGTCGCGCCCGTGGGCGAGTCCTTCGTCGCTGCCGTCGGTGACGTAGGCCGGCGCGGCCACGCAGATCGTGACGACTTCGGGATCGCGGCCGGCGGCCTCGGCGGCTCGGCGCACCGCGGCGATCGACCACTCGGTGATGTCGGGATCCGCCAGTTGCAGGATGAAGCCGTCACCCACCTCGCCTGCGAGCGCGAGCGCCTTGGGGCCGTAGGCGGCCACCCATACCTCGAGGCGGCTGTCCGGGTTCCACGACAGTCGCAGCGTGCTGTCCTTGTAGCTCACCGCCTCGCCGTTGGCCAGCCCGCGGATCACGCCGATCGACTCGCGCAGCACGGACAGGTTCACCGGCTTGCCGTTGATCACGCGCACCGCCGAGTCGCCGCGCCCGATCCCGCACACCGTGCGGTTGCCGTACATCTCGTTCAGCGTGGCGAACAGGGAGGCGGTGACAGTCCAGTCGCGCGTGGCGGGGTTCGTGACCATCGGGCCCACGGTGAGCTTGTGGGTCTCGTTGAGGATCCGGCTGTAGATCACGAACGGCTCCTCCCACAGCAGGTGGGAGTCGAACGTCCAGGCGTGTGAGAAGCCGTAGGTCTCGGCGCGCTTGGCCAGCTCGATGACGCGCGACGCGGGCGGATCGGTCTGGAGGACGACGCCGAAATCCATAGGCGTGCAGTATGGCGCTCAGCCCGCATCGACGACAGAGAGGACCGCCGCCCGTGACCCCCCAGGACCCACCCGTCTACGCGCTCAACCTGTTCGACCTGGCCGATCCCGAGGAGTACCTCGCCTACTCGCGCCGCTCGGCCGAGGAGGTCGCGAAGCACGGTGGCCGCGTGGTCGCGCTCGGCCGCTTCGAGGACGCGGTGGTCGGAGAGATCGCGCCGCGGCAGGTGATGATCCTGGTCGAGTGGGAGTCGCGGGCCGCGTTCGAGAGCTATCGGGACGACCCCGCGCTGGCCGATCTCCACCCCCACCGCGAGCGCGGGGCGGCCAACTACGTCTGGCACCTGTTCGAGCGCCTGGACGATCTGCGGCCGCTGCTCAAGCGCTAGGCCGCCGTCCCGATCACGACGGTGGCGTCGAGCTCCTCGGAGCGGGCCACCCGGGCGTGCGAGCCCGGCGCGGGCGAAGGCCTCGAGCGCCTGCGGGGCCTGCGCCTCGCTGGTCTCGACCAACAGCGAGCCGCCCGTGGCGAGCCACTCCGGCGCCCCATCCGCCACCCGCCGCAGCACGTCGAGCCCGTCCTCGCCGCCGTCCAGCGCAAGCCTGGGCTCGTGCAGGCGCGCCTCCGAGGGCATCAGCGCGATCGACTCGGTCGGGACGTAGGGCACGTTGGCCAGCAGGACGTCCACGCGGCCGCGCAGCGACTCCGGCAGCGGCTCGTAGAGATCGCCCTGGTAGACCCGGCCGCCGCGCGGCCACGTTGCGCCGGGCGCAGCGGACGGCGGCGGGGTCGAGGTCGGCGGCGTGCAGCTCCACCCCGTCCACGGCCGCGGCCAGCGCGGCGCCGAGCGCGCCCGAGCCGCAGCAGAGGTCGACCACGACCGCTCCCGGCCGGGCCAGCGCGGCGGCCTGCTCGACGAGGAACTCGCTGCGCGGCCGGGGCACGAAGACGCCGGGGTCCACGGCTATCCGCAGGCCGCAGAACTCCGCCCAGCCGAGCACGTGCTCCAGGGGCAGGCCGGCGACGCGCCGCTCCACCATCGCCTCGAGCTCGGCCGGAGTGGGTGCCGCGGAGGTCAGCAGGCGAGCCTCGTCCTCGGCGAAGACGCAACCTGCGGCCCGCAGCCTGGCGACGATTGCCGGGTCAGCTCGCGACGGTGGCCTGCGCCTCGATCTCGATCAGCAGCTCGGGCAGCGCCAGAGACGCCACCTGCACGATCGTGTCCGCCGGCCACGGCGGGGAGAAGTAGCGCTTGCGCAGCTCCACGATCGCGGGGAAGTTCGCCATGTCGGTGAGGTAGATGTTCACCTTGAAGATGCGGTCGAGGCCCGAGCCGGCCGCCTCCAGCACGCCCGCCAGGTTCGCCATCGTCTGCTCGGCCTGGGCGGCGAAGTCCCCCACCCCGACGAGCGACCCGTCCTCGGCGATTGCGGCCTGGCCCGAGGTGTAGATCACGTCGCCGACCCGGAAGGCCTGGCTGATCGCGTACTCCTCGTGCCAGTCGTAGTCGAGCTGTACGGGCTTGGCGTCCACGGCGGCCAGTCTAACCCCGGTGGCCGCGCCGGTAGATTTCGGCGCGCATGAAGGTGCCGTACGAGAAGAGGCTGCACGAGCTCGGCGACGGGACGTACGCGTATCTGCAGCCGGACGGTGGCTGGGGCTGGAGCAACGCGGGCCTGGTGTCCTCGGGCGACACCTCGCTGCTGGTGGACACGCTCTTCGACCTCCACCTCACGCAGGAGATGCTCGACTGCGATGAAGGCGATCACGGACACAAGCCCGATCGACGCCGCGGTGAACACGCACGCGAACGGAGACCACTGCTTCGGCAACCAGCTGCTGCCCGCCGGCGTGTCGCTCTACGGCGCGAAGACGGCGGTGGAGGAGATGCAGGCCGCGCCGCCGGCGCTCGTCCACTGGCTGTTCAAGGTGCCGGACGAGGGCAAGGACCCTGTGTTCGTCGAGTGGGCGCTCGAGAACTTCGGCCCGTTCGACTTCGAGGGCATCGAGCTGCGACTACCGACGGAGACCTACGAGGGGCGGCTCGACCTGCGCGTGGGAGAGCGCGAGGTGTCCTTCATCGAGCTGGGGCCGGCGCACACCGGCAGCGACTCGATCGTGCACGTGCCGGACGCGGGCGTGGTGTTCACGGGCGACCTGCTGTTCATCGAGGGCACGCCGATCGCCTGGCAGGGGCCGATCCAGAACTGGCTCGACGCCTGCGAGCGGATACTCGCGCTGGAGGCGCACACGCTCGTGCCGGGCCACGGGCCGGTGACGGACGCCGCGGGCGTGCGCGAGGTGATGCGCTACTTCGAGTACGTCCGGGAGGAGTCGCGCAAGCGCTTCGAGGCGGGCATGAGCGCCGTGGACGCGGCCGACGACATCGACATCTCGGGCTTCGCCGGCTGGGGCGACAGCGAGCGGATCGCGGTGAACGTGGAGACGGCGTACCGCGAGTTCGACCCCGCGCGCGAGCCGGCGCCCATCCCCGAGCTGTTCGTCCGCATGGCGCGCTGGTCCGCGCGTCACTGAAATCCGGAGTCAGGCGTCGCCGGCGATGCTGGGCAGCGGTGTTATCAGCGCGGGATCCGGCTTGCGGCTGCCTTCGCGGATCGACGCAACGGCACGCCGTGGCGACAGCGTCCGGAACGTGAAGCCCACCACCACGAGCCCGATGAGGACGCTGGCGATCAGGTGGACGGCTCCCATCGCGAACCAGAAGCTGGTGATGCTGGCGATGTCCACCGGGCTGTCGGTGACCGCGGGGAAGCCGTACGCGAGCATCGCCACACGCAGCCCGGCACTCACCGGCGCCAGGGGGATGATCCTCCCCGCGCCCTCAGCAGCCATCACAAGGACGACGGTGTCGACGGTGACCGGCAGCTGAAAGGCGGCCATGAAGCACGCCAGGCCGCCGAGGCGAACGAGCCGGCTGAGCGCCTGCCAGCTCGCCACGCCGAGCAGGAAGTCGCGCGGCGAGCGCAGGATCGCGAGCCCCTGCCGCAGGCGGGCCACGACTCCGCGTGCGCGGCGGCGTATCCAGCGAACGATGAACGCGCCCGCGGTACCCAGCACGGCAGCCGCCACCGCCGAGATCACGGGATGGACGATGATGAACGAGACGTCGATCTCGGGCAGATCGTTCGGGCCCACCGGGACGGGCAGGAACCCGTGCGCGAGCGCCCAGACCACGAGGGCCGCGCCAAAGAGGCTCTCGAACAGCGTCTCCGGGACGAACGTGGCTATGAGGGTGGGGTAGCTCGCGCCGCGCACCCGGCGGTGGACCATGAACAGCTTGAGGAAGTCGCCGCCGCGGGCGGGCAGCACGGAGTTGAGGCCCACCCCCGCGAGGTAGGCGCCCGTCACGTCGCGCCCTCGCAACTCGGTGGCATCCGGGTAGGCCGAGCGAAGGATGTTGAACCAGCCGCGGCTCCGCACGACCTGAGCCAGCCCGTACAGCACCACACCGGCAACCAGCCACCACGGGTTGATCGAGACCGCACGGTCCAGGATCAGCCGCAGGGCCTGCTGCCCTGCCTCGAACAGCGATTCGATTCGGTTGAACACGCTCTCCTCCAGCATGCCCCGATCGGTCCGGGCACGCCACCCAAGCTTGGCAGCAGTCGAAGCCCTAGATTGCCGCCATGCATGGGATGACGTTCGTGGGGCTGCCGATCGACTCGGTGGGCCGGGCAGGCGGAACCGAGTTCGCGCCGGCCGCGCTGCGCGAGCTCGGCATCCTCTCGCTGCTGGAGGGCCTCGACGCCGGTGACCTGAACGTGCGGATCCGGGGCGAGGAGCGCGACCCGGAAACGGGCATCGTCGGCAGCCCGGACGTGATGGCCACCACGGCGACGGTGCGCATCGCGATCGGCGAGCTGATCGCTGCCGGAGCGCGACCGTTCCTCGGAGGCGGCTGCTGCGCCGGGCTGCCGGGTGCCCTGGCGGGCGCGCGGGATGCCCTCGGTCGCGTCGGGCTCGTGCACCTCGACGGCCATCTCGATCTCTACGACGGCGTGACCTCTCCCACCGGCGAGGGGGCGGACATGCCGGTGTCGGTGGCGCTCGGCCTGGGCCCCGCGCGCTGGGTGGAGGAGGCGGGCGGTCCCTCGCTGACGCTGGAGGACACGAGGATCGTGGGCTACCGCGACCCCGAGGAGTGCGCGGACCTGCATCCCGAGCAGCTCGATCCGGCGCTGACCCATCTGCCGCTGGACGAGGTTCGCGCGCAGGGCACGCGCGCGGTGGGCGAGCGCGTGGCCGCCGCGGACGCGCCGTTCTGGCTGCACCTCGACGTGGACGTGCTCGACGAGCAGGTCTTCCCGGCCACCGACTACCTGATGCCGAACGGCATGACCTGGGACGAGCTGCTCGGCGTGCTGATCCCGGTGACGGCCTCGCCCCGCCTGATCGGCATGTCGCTCGCCTGTTACAACCCCGAGAAGGACCCCGGCATGGCCAGTGGCAGGGCGCTCATGGACGCCCTGCGCGCCGCCGTCTAGCCGGCGGGACTGCGCTCGAGCTGCGGCGCGTCGGCGAGGTGCGGCGTCCAGGGCTGGGCCGAGCGGCACCAGACCTCCACCGACGGCTCGAGCCACGACGCGTCGTCGAGCGTGCCGGCCTTCAGGAACGCGAGCTCCGGGATCGCCTCGATGCGGCTGACGATCGGCGAGCCGCAGCCGGAGCAGAACTCGCGCTTCGTGGGCGTCTGGTGGTCCTCGCCCATCGTCGTGAACGAGGCCAGCGTGTCGCCCTCGACCGAGAGCTCGGCGGTGGGAACGCCCAGGACGACCGAGAACGCGGTGCCGGTCTGGCGCTGGCAGTCGCTGCAATGGCAGATCGCGGTGAGCGCCGGCTCGGCGCTGCAGGAGTAGGTCACGTTGCCGCACAGGCAACGGCCGGTGATCGTGCTGGGTGGTGCTCCCATTGCTCCTCCTTGCGCGGGGCGGTGAGGCCGCGCCCTATGTGGATGCCGGGGCTTCCCGGCTCATGAACTCGTCGAGGCCCGCTCGGGCCTGCTTCCTCACCTTGGACCGCAGCATCGGGGTCCAGCCCAGCAGCAGGCCGGGCGCCCCGAGCGCCTGGCGCGCCCAGCGGTGGAAGTCGAACTCGTCGCGGTGCTCGGCGATCAGACCGTCGGCGAAGCGGAACGACGCGCGCACGTCGTTCACGACCGGGCGTCCGGTGCGCGAGAACGTGTACTGCGCCCGCCAGCGAGCGGAGCCGCGCTCGCCGTCGGCCTTCCGCTCGACCAGCTCGACCCGCAGGTCGCGGGCTTGGCCGGTGAGCATGCGCCACATCGCCCCGGCCTCGGCTCCGTGAAGATCGGTGAAGACCGGATCCGAGAACTCCACGTCCGGCGCGTACGAGGCGGCCATCCCGGCGCCGTCGCACTCGGCGAACGCTGCGTAGAAGCGGTCGACGAGGCTCTCGTTCGAGGTGGGCATGGTGGCGAGCCTATCCGAGCCCACCGGCCGCCCGACTACGGACGGCGTTCCGGCTCGGGTTCGTCCGCCAGCGCCCCCGTGGTGATCGCCAGCGCCGCCGGCAGCAGGATCACCGGGATCGCTATCGGGAGCAGCAGGAGGTGGAGCCAGTCCCACAGGGTGTTGCCCTGGAAGCCGGTCCAGCCCCAGCCCCACACGTAGCCGCCCACGGCCGCCACCACGAACGCGACGAGCAGCGCGGCCAGGAGTACCCGGTGGTGTAGGCGCAGGTCCTTGCGGATCTGCGGCCAGATCGGGAAGGTCGCGATCACGAGCGGCAGGAGCAGCAGGCTGATCCAGTCCCACAGCTTGTTGCCCTCGAACCCGGTCCACGCCCATGGGACCGCGTAGCCCGCCACCACGAACGCGACGAACGCGGCGAGCACGAGGGCGGCGGCGGTCAGGTGGGTGCGGTCGAGCCTGTCGCGCTTCGCCACCCAGATCGGGAGCGTGGCCACGGTGACCGGCACGAGCAGCAGGTTGATCCAGTCCCAGAGGGTGGCCGTGCTGCCGTTGATGCCGGTCCACGACCAGTGCGAGTGGTAGCCGCCCCAGAGCACGGCCACGACCGCCACGGCCAGCGCGATCCGGATGGTGGCCACCGGGACCGGCCGCCTGGAGCTGCGGTGAACGCTGATCGGGCCGCCGGACACGAGACCCATTGAAAGCGAGCCCGTGGCGCCTGTCAACGGCCGCGACCAAGCGCTTGCGCGCCGACCGGACCTGGAACAGGATGGGACATGCCGTTCAAGCCCAACCGCCGCGCGCTTGCGGTGCTCAGCGCCGCCGCCCTGACCGCCGCCGTGGGCGCCGCGGCCGCGCACTCGGCCACCAACCCGATCAAGGCCGGGCGGTTCGCCGGCACCACCTCGCAGCTCGACGCGAGCGGCAAGCCGGAGCCCGTCACCTTCCGCCTGAAGCGCGGCGGCCGCGCGGCCACCAACTTCGTGGCCCTATGGAGCGCGCGCTGCGACAACGGCCAGACCTTCAGCTCGGACACCAGGCTGCGCCACATCGCCCTGACCAAGCAGCACAGCTTCTCCACGGCCGGCGCCTACAGCGCCGTGTTCCAGGACGGCAGCGGCTACTCGGCGCTGATCCGCGGCAGCGTGAGCGGCCACCTGCGCCGCGACGGCAGCGCCGCCGGCACGCTGTTGCTCACCGCGACGGTGAGCGACCAGCACGGCACGCGGGTCACGGCCTGCACCACGCCGCGGATCAGCTTCCGGGCGAAGTCGGGCTGAACGGGCGGGCGACTGGTTTCCGGTCGACTTGAAGGATTTGGTGCGCCATAGCCCCCTCAATCCTTCAGTGGATCGACCGAGGCCGCCTCGGGCCGCCCTCATTGCAGCAGTAAACGCCGATAGCCGACCGGCGCTTGAAGTCAGCCGCGCGGCTAGTAGCGCCGCCCCGGGCGCCGCGGCTCAGCGCCGCGATCGCCGACTGCACGCGGTCCATCAGCTCGCGCGGGTCCTCGTCGGTCAGCGGGTAGAGCGGGCGGCCGAAGGCGACGGTCGTCCGGCCGCGCTGGATCAGGCCGCGGCTCTTCGGCATGATCATCGCGCTGCCCCCCACGTGGATCGGCACGAGCGGCGTGGAGGTGGCGATCGCCAGGCGGGCCACGCCGGTGCGGAAGCCCTCGATCTGACCCGCGGAGCGCGTGGCCTGCGGGTAGAGCAGCACGTTGTGGCCGCTGCGCAGCAGCTCCGCCGCGCTGGCCAGGCCGCGCAGATCGCCCCCGCGGTCGAACGGGAAGGTGTTGATCCAGAGCGCGGTGAGGATCGCCGTGCCGTGGCTGCGGTAGAAGCGGTCGGAGGCGGCGCCCACCACGGTGCGGCTGCGCCAGACGTGCGGCAGCGCGGCGAGGATCAGCGGCGTGTCGATGTCGCTCGCGTGGTTGGGGGCGAGCAGCGCCGGCTGCGGCGCGTTCATCAGCTCGTCCGCCCCGGTCACGCGCGGGCGCGCGATCGTGCGGGCCAGCGGGAACAGCAGCGACTGCTGGAGCGCGTTGCGCGCCGCCACGCCGCCCGGGCGGCGCAGCCACGCCTGGTCGGGCGCGGGTGCGCTGCGTGCCCAGGGATCGCTGCCGGCGCGCGTGCGCCAGCGCCGCGACACGCTCGGCCCGCTGGAGTGGCGGGCGCTGCCGGCCATCCGCTCGAGCGCGCGGCCCCCGCTCGACAGCCTCACGTGACCTCGCAGTAGAACAGCGGCGGGCAGTGCAGGTGGGTGAGGGAGAAGTCGCGCCCCACCACGTGCTCGGCCATCTCGAGCGCGTCCCGCATCGTGTCCGCGCGCCGGAACCCCATCCGGTGGCACGCCTCCGGGTCGCCGCCCACGAAGATCGTCTCGCCGAGGTGCTGCATCGCGTGCGAGCCCCAGTACCACATGTAGAGCGGGTGGACGCCGTGGTAGGCGTACGAGGTGCGGTAGAGGTGGCGGTACCACTCGTCCTCGGCGTACTGCTTCTCGAAGCGCGCCTCGATCTCCACCGGGTCGGTGGTCTGCGCGAGCACCTCCTCGTAGAAGTCGATGTACGAGGGGTGGTGCACCGGGTGGAACTCGCGCTCGACCGGGTGGGTGAAGATCATCACGCCGCCCTCGCGCACCAGCGGCGCGTTCTTGTAGAGGTTGAAGAAGTAGCCGAGCCCCAGGCACATCACCAGCACCGGGTTCATGATCGAGTTGACGTTGTAGGGGCAGATGTAGGGCAGCCCGGCGGTGACCACGTCGGCCTGCCCCTCCACCATCACGGCCTGCTGGTCGGCGCAGCGCTCGAGCGTGAGCCGGTGCACGTCGTCCACCGCGCCGGCGTTCACGCCGGTGAGCGCGTAGGGGGCGACCATGCGCTGGAAGAGCGTGCGGCGTGCCTTCAGCGGCGTGCGGTCGAGCGTGCGCTTGGTGGCCGCGAAGGTGGCCTGCTCGCGGGCGCTCCAGCGGCCCTCGGGCTTGCCCAGGAAGGAGAGCGGGCCGGCGAACATGTCGTTGTTGAGCGTGGTCTCGATGTGGAAGATCGGCACGGCCGCCTCCACGATCTCGCCCTGGCGGCGTGCCGACCGGTGCAGCTCGCTGGCCGGCGGGTCCATGAACGAGCGCGAGTGGCGCATCGTGTGCACGTTGTGGTGGGCGCGCAGCGAGCGGTAGGTGCCGAGGCCGATCGGCACCGACTTGTGCCCGCCGTCCATCGTCACGAGGTTGATGTTCACGTAGACGAGCAGGTCCGATTCCGCGGCCCGCTTGTTCAGCTCCACCGTCTCGCCCTGCTCGGTGTCGCCCAGCACGGCGATGCCGTCGGGGTCCTCGGCGTCGTGGTTGTAGAGGCGGTCGGGATAGAAGGCGTCGAACACGCGCGGGCCCACCGCGCGCTTCAGCTCGGCGGGGGTCATGCGGCGGTGCACGGCCAGGGCCGCGATCAGGTGGATGTCGTCCACGCCCGCGCGGTAGGCGCGTTCGAGCACCTGCTCGATCACCTGCTGGCGCATGTCCGGCGTGCGCATCTGGGGCAACGGCAGCGAGATGTCGTCGAACGCGATCGTCAGGCGCATGCCCGGGCGCAGCAGCGCGTCGAGCGGCTCCATCCCGAGCGGGTTGTCGAGCGCGGCGGCGATCGCCGACTGCGGATCCGCGAGCCCGGACAGGGGCGGCGGCGCGTAGACGATGCGCGAGCCCACCGGGAGTCGCTCCAGCCGCAGCGACTCGCCCGCGTGGAACAGGACCGGCGGCGACTTCTCGCCCACCTCCACCACGCACGCCTCGCGCTGTGCCGCCGCGCGGGACGGCGTGGAGCGCTCGATCTGGGTCGGCGCGGGCACGTTGCGGCGGGAGATCGTGCTCATGCCGCCCTGCGCAGGTCGAAGACGGTCTTCACGCGGCCCGCGCGGGCCGCGCGGCGCGACTCCTCGAGCGCGCGGCGGTAGTCGCGCAGGTCCCAGCCGTGCGCCACCAGCCGGCCGGGGCGCAGCCGGGCGGCCAGCTCCAGCGCCTCCTCGAAGTCGCTCTCGTAGCCGTAGGCCCCGCGGATGTCGACCTCTCGCTGCCAGGCCATGCAGAGGTCCGCCGAGATCTGGCCGGGCATGCCCACGAGCACCACCGTGCCGCGCGGGCGCACCGCCCCCACCGCCGCCTCGAGCGATGAGCCCGAGCCCACGCAGTCGATCACCGCGTCGAAGCCGCCGAGCAGCAGCTCGCGCCCGCCGTGGCCCACCAGTCGCCGGGCGCCGGTGATGCGCGCGCCCTCGAGGTGCAGGCGATCGGGGGCGCAGGTCTCGTCCGCACCGGCGCGGCGCACCTCCAGCTCCTGGCCGCGGTGCTTGGCCACGGCGAGGATCGTGGCGTCGGGATGACGATCGCGCAGGGCGGCCACCGTCAGCACCCCGATCGTGCCGGCGCCGATCACGGCCACGGTGGCGGACTCCTCCAGGTTCGCCCGGCGGGCCGCGTGGATAGCGCAGGCCAGCGGCTCGATCAGCACGGCGTCCTCGTCGTCCAGCTCGTCCGGGACCGAGTGGAGCTGCGAACGGTGGGCCACCAGCGCCTCGCTCCAGCCGCCGCCGGTCTCGCGGCAGAAGCCGATCTGCAGGCCCGCGCCCACCGAGCCCTCGGTGACCGACTGGCAGAGCGCGCGGCGCCCCTCAGCGCACTCGGCGCAGACAGGGTCGACACCGCGCGCCCGGCAGCCCAGGGCCGGCTCCACCACCACGCGCCGGCCGCGGTCGTCCCCGGCGGCCACCTCGGCCACGATCTCGTGACCGGGCACGAACGGCGACGAGGTGAGCGAGGACAGGTACAGCGACGCGTGGCCGTCGATCATCGCCTGGTCCGAGCCGCAGATGCCGCTCAGGCGCGGCCGCAGCGGCACCCAATCGGGGGCCGGCAGGCGCGGCGGGTCGAGCTCGCCGAGGTGCAGGGCGCCCGGGCCGAGCTTCTTCACCGCGCGGGTGGCCAGGTAGCGCGGCAGCGTGGGGCGATATTCCAGCGCCAGCACTAGACCGCCACCTCGGTGGGCGCCGGCGGGCGCGAGCGGGCGCCCGGCTCCACGCTCCAGTCGAACGTGCTCCAGCCGCGGCGGCGCGCCTCGCGGGCGAGACGGAAGTCGGGGTTGACGGCGACCGGGTGGCCCACCAGCTCGAGCAGCGGCAGGTCGGAGACCGAGTCCCCGTAGGCGTGGCAGTCCGCCAGGTCCACGCCGTGCTCGGCCGCCATCCGCGCGGCCAGCGACGCGCGCCCGTCCGCGCTCAGCGGCGGCTCGGCCAGCTCGCCGGTGAAGGCGCCCGCGGCGCTCCACCAGGCGCGCGGCCACCAGCTCGTCGGCGAGGTGCGCCAGCGGCTCCACCAGGAAGTCGAGCGCGCCGGTTACGAGCACCACGCGGTCGCCGCGCGTGCGGTGGGCGCGGATGCGGCGCACCGCGGCGTGGTGCACGCGCGGCAGGATGAAGTCGCTGAGGGCGGCGCGGGCGCGCTCACGCAGGTCGTCGGCCGGCAGGCCGCGGTACTCGCGGTAGAAGGCGCGGTTGAAGCTCGCGCGCGAACGCCGGTCGAGCGAGACCCAGCCGCCCACGCGCGCGCCGAGCAGGGCCAGCCACAGCGCGCGGTCCACGGACGGCATCGTCCCGCCGCGCAGCCAGGCGTAGAAGTGCACCACGGTGGCGTCGAGCACCACGCCCTCCACGTCGAACACCGCCAGCGCGGGCGGGCCCTCCGGCAGCCCGGCGTCGGCGGGCTTGCGGCCCACCGTCGGCAGGCCTCGCTTGGGCGGGCGCACCAGCTCGCGCAGCGCCGGCAGGTGCACGTCCTTGATGTACGTGGGCCAGTGGATGGCCTCGGTGTCGAAGTCGAACTGCGAGCGGTCGTCGGCGTGCAGAGACTCGAGCAGCTCGCGCGCGCCGCGGTCGTCGAACATGCAGTCGAGCTCCGTGTAGGGGCCGTAGATCTCGGCCAGCCGGCGCAGGCGCTCGAGCCGGCGCTGCTCCTTGTGCAGGCGGCGCTCGGCGTCGTCCACCCTGGGCACCGCCACGCGGTCGAGCAGGTTGCGACCCAGCTTGATCGCGCGCTCGCCGCGGTCGAGCTGGCGGAGCACTCGGCCGCCCGAGCTGATCCGCCAGTCCGGCACGTCCACCGGCAGCTCGTCCTCGCCCGCGAGCGGGAAGTCGCGGAAGTACTCGGTGATCATCTCGGTGATCTCGGCGATCGTCAGCGGGTTGCGACTGCCGCTGGCAACGGCGAGGGTGCGCACGCCGTCGCTCGGCGGATGTGCCGCGGCGGCGATGCAGGCGTTCGCCACCAGGTCCACCGGCACGATGTCGAGGCGGACCGAGCGCTCGCCCGGGAAGCGCGGAACCATGCCCATCGCGTAGGCGAGGATCACCGGATCCGCCACCTTCAGCCCCTCGATCCAGCCGGGGAACGGCATGTGGAGGGCGGACTCGATGATCGTCGGCCGCACGATCGTCAGGCCGGGCAGCCCCTGGGCCTGCAGCATGCGCTCGGCGATCGCCTTCGAGAGCCCGTAGGCGTCGGTCCAGCCGAGCGCGCGCGAGCGCTCGCGGCCACGGGACACCAGCTCGTCGGTGACCCATTCGCGCCGCAGCTGCTCGGCGCGTGCGCCCACCGCCGGGGCGCCCGCGGGGCCGATCTCCTGGCGGGCGTCGGCCACGAAGCGGCGCTGGTGCTCGGGCAGGCGCGAATCGGACTCCAGCTCGGCGCGCCAGGCGCGCGCCGCGGCCAGCTCCGCCTCGAAGTCGATGTCGGGCTCGCCCGGGCCGAGGCCCGAGGGCCGCTCCAGCACCAGGCCGGTGCGGCGCCCGGCGGCGTACGCCGTGGACACGTGGACGAAGCTCGACGGCGGCCCTGTCTTCTTCAGCGCCTCGACCAGGTCGCGCGTGCCGAGCACGTTCAGCTCGAGCATCTGGTCGAGCGGCTCCTCGAACGACACCGACGCCGCGCAATGGATCACCACGTCCACGCCCTCGAGCGGCGACAGCTCGCTGCGGCCGAGGTCGGGCGCGAGCAGGTCGCCCGCGAACGCGCTGAGCCGGCCGGTCTCCATCGCCAGCGCGAGCTCGGCCGGACCGAGGCCCTCGAACGCGGTGGCGGTGAGCACGTAGCGGGCGAGGCGGTCGCGCGCGCCGTCGTCGTCCTGCGCGCGCAGCAGCACTCGGATGGCGCCGATGTCGGGCAGCAGCCGCAGACAGGCGGCGAGCACGGCCTTGCCGAGGAAGCCAGAGGCTCCGGTCAGCAGGAGCGTGCGCCCGGCCAGCTGCTCCGCGATGCTGGGCTGTGCAAGGTCTCGGGGCACGGCGCAACGTGGAAGATAACCGCTCTACTGACTTGTCAGTAGTCCCCCCTCATGCGCTTATCATCGGCGCGTGAGCACGCTCCCCCAGACCCCACGGACGAGTTCGCCGGAGCGCATCCTCGAGGTGGCCCGCGAGGAGTTCGCCGAGCACGGCTTCCGCGGCGCGCGGCTGGCGGTGATCGCCGGGCGCGCCGGTCTGACCCACCCCACGCTGCTCTACCACTTCAACTCCAAGGAGGACCTCTACGTGGCGGTCATCGCCGCGGCGGTGGCGGACTGGGCGAGGGACACCGAGGCCGCGGCGTCGGCCGGGCTGAGCGGCTTCGACCAGGTGGAGGCGATCCTCGACGCGGGCTTCGGCTTCCTCGCCACCCATCAGGACTTCGTGCGCATCGTGCGCCGCGAGGCCATCGACGGCGGCGGCCGGCTGGAGGAGATGATGGCCGAGCACGCGCGGCCGTTCGTCGAGCGCGCCGTGGCCTTCCTCGAGCGCGAGGTCGCAGCCGGGCGGCTGCGCCCGCACGATCCGCTCGAGCTGATGCAGGTCTACTACGGCGCCGTGTTCACGTACTTCTCCGACGCCGGCTTCCGCGAGCGCCTGGTGGGCGAGGACCCGCTCTCACCCGCCGCGCTGCAGCCGGCACCGTGAGGCGCTCACCGCGCTGCTGCGGCCGGCGCTGGATCCAGCTGGATGAGGCGATTGAGCGAGCCCGAGCGGAACGGCTTCGGGTCGATCTCCGCGCGGCTGTAGCCGGCCGAGACGATCGCCCGCTCGATTCGCGCGAGCTCGCGCTGGCCCCGCTCCAGGTCGTCCGCCGGCAGCTCGAGCCTGCCGAGCTCGCCGTGGTGGCGGACCCGCAGCTGCGCGTAGCCGAGCGCCTTCACCGCCCGCTCGGCGGCGTCGATCCGCCGCAGCGTGCCCAGCTCCACCGGCGTGCCGTAGGGGATCCGCGAGGCCAGGCAGGGGCTCGCCGGCTTGCTCGCGCTGGGCACGCCGAGCCGCTCGGCGAGCGCCCGCACGTCGTCCTTCGTCAGCCCTGCCTCGAGCAGCGGGTGCAGCACGCCGTGGTCGGCCGCCGCGCGCAGGCCGGGGCGCCAGTCGCCGGCGTCGTCGGCGTTGGCGCCGGACAGCACGGCCGCGTAGCCGCGCTCGCGCGCGATCGCCGCGAGCGTGCCGTACAGCTCGGTCTTGCAGTGGAAGCAGCGGAAGCGGTCGTTGCGCCGGTAGTCCTCGCTGGCCAGCTCGTCGGTGGAGATCGTCTCGTGCGCGATGCCGACCGCCGTCGGCCACCGCGCGCGCACCGTCGAGCTCGCCCTCCGCCAGCGCGGGCGAGACCGCGGTGATGGCAAGCGCGCGCTCGCCCAGCGCCCGCGCGGCCAGCGCCGCGACGAGCGAGGAGTCGACGCCGCCGGAGAACGCGACGATCACGGAGCCGAGCCCGCGGATCCGCTCCTCGAGCTCTGCGATCATTCGCTCGAGCTCCTCCGCGCGCGGCCAGCGAGGCGGCGCTCCAGACCGCCTGTGCGGATGCCGCCCGTCTCCTTCGCCACGGCCGCGCAGTCGTCGTGCTCGGGCGCCACGCGCAGCGCGCGGCCGTTCAGGCTGCCGATCTTCACGCGCACCTGCCGCCCCGCCACCTCCACGGTGCGCCAGCGCCGCTCCAGCTCCCAGCGCCTGACCGTGCTCACGCGCACGCCCAGCGTGCCGCTCTCGACCAGCATCGCCTCCGACACGGCCTGCTCCTCGTCCGGCCTGGCGAGCGCGGACAGCACGATGCCCGGGCGGCCCTTCTTCATCTGTGTGGGCGTGACCCACACGTCGAGCGCGCCGGCCGCGAAGCACGCCTCCACCGCGTCGGGCACGAACTCGGGCGAGAGGTCGTCGAGGTTGGTCTCGATCAGCGAGACGTCGTGCGCGCGGCCGTGGCCCTCGGCGGCCTCCCCCACCAGCACCCGGACCAGGTTCGGCAGCTCGCTGAGGTCGCGCGCGCCGGCGCCGTAGCCCAGGGCGCTCAGCCGCATGGCCGGCACCGGCCCGAACTCGCTCGCCAGCGCGGCCACGACCGCGGCGCCCGTGGGCGTGACCAGCTCGGCGTCCAGGTCCACGCCGAGCAGCGGGGCGCCTCGCAGCAGCTCGAGCACGGCCGGCGCGGGCAGCGGCAGCGTGCCGTGCGCGGTCTTCGCGAAGCCGCGGCCGAGCGGCAGCGGCGAGCAGACGATCTCGTCGATGCCGAGGCTCTCCAGGGCCACCGCGATGCCGCAGATGTCCCCGATCGCGTCGGCGGCGCCCACCTCGTGGAAGTGCACCTCCTGAGCCGGGATGCCGTGCACGCGGCCCTCGGCCTCGGCCAGCCGCGCGAACACCGCCTGCGCGCGCTCCCTCGCGCGCGCGGGAAGTCCCGTGGCCGCGGCGATCAGCTCGCGCACGTCGCCCCAGTTGCGCTGGGCGTGCTGCTCCTCGGACACCACGCTCACGCGCCGCGCCGCGATCGAGTGGCGGCTCACGCCGCCCACCTCGAGGTCGAGTCCCGGCACCCCGAGCCCCGCCAGCGCGGTGCGCACCGCGCCCTCGTCCGCGCCGGCGTCCAGCAGCGCGCCCAGCAGCATGTCGCCCGCCACGCCGGCGACGGCGTCCACGTACAGGAGCCGGGTCATCGCGCGCCACCCGCGGCGCGGGCGATGCGCGCCGCGATCGTGCCGGCGCCGAAGCCGTCGTCGATGTTCACCACCGCCACGCCCGCCGCGCAGGAGGTGAGCATCGAGAGCAGCGCCGACACGCCCGCGAACGACGCGCCGTAGCCGGTGCTGGTGGGCACGCCGATCACGGGCGCGGACACCAGGCCGCCCACCACCGAGGCGAGCGCCGCGTCCTGCCCGGCCACGACGATCACGCAGTCGGCCTCGCGCAGGTCCTCGAGCGCGGGCGCCAGCCGGTGCAGGCCCGCCACGCCCGCGTCCTCGTGCACCGCCACCGCCGCGCCCAGCAGCTCGGCGCGCACGCGCGCCTCGTGCACCACGGGCGTGTCGGAGGTGCCGCCGGACACGATCGTCACCCGGCCGCAGATGGCCGGCAGCGAGCGGGCCACCCACGCCAGCCGCGCGCGCGGGTGCTCCTCGGCGTCGGCCGCGGCGCGGCGCACCGCGGCACGCGCCTCGGCGTCCGCGCGCGTGACGAGCACGCTGCCCGCGCCGCCGTCGAGCAGCGAGCGCACGATCGCCTCGACCTCGGCGGGCTCCTTGCCCTCCGCCAGCACCGCCTCGGGCGCGCCCTGGCGCAGCTCGCGGTGGGTGTCCACGCGCGCGAAGCCGAGATCGTCGTAGGGCAGGCTGCCCAATTGCTCGAAGGCGGCGGTACGGCGTTGTCTCGCCGCTCTCGACTGAGGCGAGCAGTTCGAGAATCCGCGCTTGTAGGCCCCCAGAGGCGCTCACGGGCCAAAGGTACCGGGAGTCGACAGTCGCACAGTCGACAGAAACGGCTGAGCCCCAGGACTGTCGACTGTCGACTGTCGACTCGCGTGTAACAACCGTCACATCAGGGAGTAGCAACAGACGTGCCCCTCCGTCGTTTCCGGCGCAAGCGCACCCTGGCCGACCGCATGAAGGAGAGCGGCCGGGAGATGCGCAAGAAGGCCGCCTCCCAGCTCGACATGCCGTGGGCCCGCTCCTGGTACGCCACGCACCGGCCGCGAGCTGTTCCAGCGGCTGATCCTCGAGCCGCTGATGGAGTTCTACCTGCGCCGCCGCTCCACCGGGCGCGAGGAGATCGCCGAGCGTGAAGGGCCCCGTGATCCTCGTGGCCAACCACCGCAGCCACGTGGACACGCCGGTGATCCTCGCCGCGCTGCCGCGACGGCTGCGCCGGCGCACGGTGGTGGCCGCCGCCGCGGACTACTTCTACCGCTACAAGCTCGTGGCGCTGCTCGTGTCGTTCATCTTCAACACCGTGCCGATGGACCGCAAGGGCGGCGGCACCGACAAGAAGGCCACCGACCACGTGGACCGGCTGCTCGACTCGGGCTGGAGCCTGCTGCTCTACCCCGAGGGCACGCGCTCGCGCAGCGGCGATCCGGGCCGGGTGCGGCGCGGAGCGGCGGTGCTGGCCGAGCGCCACAACCTGCCGATCGTGCCGATCCTCGTGTCCGGCACCCGCGACGCGATGCCCCCGGGGCGCATCTGGCCGAAGCGGATCCAGGGCCTCTTCTACTCGCGGCGCCACGCGGTGGAGGTCTCGTTCGGCAAGCCGATCGAGCCGGGTAACGACTCGACGACCGTCGTCGAGAGCCTGGCGCGCTTCTTCACCTCGAAGGACGGCAAGGAGCGCACCGCTCCGCGCACCGGCCGCTTCACCAGCGGAGGACGCACGGCGGCCTGACCGAAGCTGCGAGTCTCCCCTGAGGCGATGGCGGACTACGCGGCGGCACTCGACCAGGGCACCACCAGCACCCGCTGCATGATCTTCGACCATGCCGGCGGCGTGGTGGCGGTGGAGCAGCTCGAGCACCAGCAGATCTATCCACGGCCGGGCTGGGTCGAGCACGACCCGCGCGAGATCTGGCAGCGCACCCGGCAGGTGCTGGACGGCGCGCTGGAGAAGGCCGGGGCGAGCGCGAGCGACATCGCCGCGCTGGGCGTGACCAACCAGCGCGAGACCACCGTGGTCTGGGATCGCGCGAGCGGCGAGCCGCTCCACAACGCGATCGTCTGGCAGGACACGCGCACCGACGCGATCTGCGCCGAGCTGGAGCGCGAGGGCGGCCAGGATCGCTTCAGGGCGAAGACCGGGCTGCCGCTGGCGACCTACTTCTCCGGCCCGAAGGTGCGCTGGATCCTCGACAACGTGGACGGCGCGCGCGAGCGGGCGGAGGCGGGCGAGCTGTGCTTCGGCACGATCGACAGCTGGCTGATCTGGAAGCTCACCGGCGGCCTCCACGTGACCGATCCGAGCAACGCCAGCCGCACGATGCTGATGGCGCTCGACACCCTCGACTGGGACGACGAGCTGCTCGACGCGATCGGCGTGCCGCGCTCGATGCTGCCGGAGATCCGGCCCTCCAGCGCGGTCTATGGCGAGGTGCGCGAGGGCGCCTTCGCGGGCGTGCAGGTGGCGGGCGATCTCGGGGACCAGCAGGCGGCCACGTTCGGCCAGGCCTGCTTCGCGGCCGGCGAGGCCAAGAACACCTACGGCACCGGCAACTTCCTGCTGCTGAACACGGGCGAGACGGCGGTGCAGTCGAAGAACGGGCTGATCACGACGGTGGGCTACAAGCTCGGCGACGACCCGCCCGCCTACTGCCTCGAGGGCTCGATCGCGATCACCGGCGCGCTGGTGCAGTGGCTGCGCGACAACCTGAAGATCATCCGCTCGGCCGAGGAGGTCGAGGAGCTGGCGAGGAGCGTGGACGACAACGGCGGCTGCTACCTCGTGCCGGCCTTCTCGGGCCTGTTCGCGCCCTACTGGCAGTCGAGCGCGCGCGGCGTGCTCGTGGGGCTGACGCGCTACGTGAACGGTGGCCACATCGCGCGGGCCGCGCTCGAGGCCACGGCCTTCCAGAGCCGCGAGGTGGCCGACGCGATGAACGCGGACTCGGGCGTGCGGCTCGAGTCGCTGAAGGTGGACGGGGGCATGGTGGTGAACGAGACGCTGATGCAGTTCCAGGCCGACGTGCTCGGCGTGCCCGTGATCCGCCCCAAGGTGCCCGAGACCACCGCGCTCGGCGCCGCCTACGCGGCGGGGCTGGCGAGCGGCTTCTGGTCCGAGCTCGGGGAGCTGCGCGAGAACTGGGCCGAGGACCGGCGCTGGGAGCCGACGCTGGACGCCTCGGCGCGCGAGGAGGCCCTCCGCTTCTGGAAGAAGGCCGTCGAGCGGACCTTCGATTGGGTGGAGTAGGCACGAAATCCGGGACCGCGGCATTGGTAGGATCGCCGCAATGGAGGCTGGCGCGCTGAGGGCGCTGCGCACGGGTCCCGAGCGGGCCACGGCTCTTCTCATCGCCGGCACGAGCGTGAGGATCGTCGCCGTGCCGATCGTGATGGCGCTCGTGATCAGCGAGTCGTTCACCGCGGCGGCGATCGTCTTCCTGGTGGCGTCGTCCACCGACTGGTTCGACGGCCGGCTCGCGCGGCGCTGGAACGTGACCACCAAGCTCGGCTCGTTCCTCGACACGACGGCCGACAAGCTGCTCGTCTCCGGCGTCCTGGTCGCGCTCGTCAGCGTCCAGCGGGCATCGCCGTGGATCGCGATGATCATCATCGGGCGCGAGTTCACCCTGCTCGGCCTGCGCGCGGTGGTGGCCTCCACCGGCCAGCACCTCGACCCCTCGATGCTGGGCAAGTGGAAGGCCACGGTCCAGTTCGTCGCGCTGGCGCTCGCGATGATCCGGCCCGACGTGATCATCGCCGGCGCCTACCTCGACCAGTGGGTGCTCGTGATCGCCGCGATCGTGACCGTGTGGTCCGGCGTGGAGTACTTCGTGCGCTTCTCCTCCGCGCTGCGCGCGGGTACGTGAGCCGGGTCTTCGTCACAGGCGGCAGCGGGGTGGTGGGCAGGTCGCTCGTGGAGCGGCTGGTGGCGCGTGGCGACGAGGTCGTGGCCCTGGCACGCTCGCCGGAGGCCGAGGCCAAGCTGACCGCCGCGGGCGCCGCGACGATCGTGCGCGGCGACATCTTCGACGACGACGCGCTCGGCCGCGGCATGCACGGCTGCGCCACGGTCTTCCACGTGGCCGGCGTGAACTCGCTCTGCGTGGCGGACCCGCGCCCGATGCTGCGCGCGAACGTGGAGGGACCGCCGGTGGTGATCCGGGCCGCGGCGCGCGCCGGGGTGGCGCGGGTGGTCCACACCTCCTCGTCCGCGACGATCGGCGAAGAGACAGGCGCGATCGGCCGCGAGGACTCGCCGCACCGTGGCTCCTACCTGTCCGTGTACGAGCGCTCGAAGACCGAGGGCGAGCGGGCCGCGTTCGAGGCCGGGCGCGAGGCCGGCGTGGAGGTGGTGGCCGTGAACCCCTCGTCGGTGCAGGGACCCGGGCGTGTCAGCGGCACCGGCCGCTTCCTGCTGGCCTTCCTCGACGGCCGGCTGAAGGTGTTCGTCCAGACCAACATCAGCCTGGTGGACATCGACGACTGCGCCGAGGGCCACGTGCTGGCCGCCGAGCGTGGCGTGGCCGGCGAGCGCTACCTGCTCAGCGGGATCGCGCTGACGATGACCGAGGCGCTCGAGCTGGCGGCCGAGGTGGCCGGCGTGGAGCGCAGCCCGCGGCTCCTGCCCGCGACCCGTGGCCACCGCCGGCGCCTTCCTCGTGGAGGGCGGGTTCAAGCTCGTCCGCCGCCACCCTCCCTTCTGCCGCGAGATGGTGCGCACGCTGCTGCACGGCCACCGCTATGACGGCTCGCGCGCCGAGCGCGAGCTGGGCCTGCGCTACACGGACCCGCGCGAGACGCTGCGCCGCACCGTGGAGTGGGCGCGGGCCACGGGGCTGATCAGGCCGGCCTGACGGGCGAGCGCTTACAGAAGCAATAAGGGCGGCCCGAGGAGGACCGTTTTTCAAAGCGTCCTGCTTTGACAACCGTATGCGTTGTCAAAGCAGGACGCTTGCGAAAAGGGGGCCGCCAGGCGCGTGTTCGCTACGTGGCCCGGCCCCTCCACGCCCCCAGGCGCTCCACCGCGTCCTCCAGCACCTCGCGCTTCTTGCAGAAGGCGAAGCGGACCAGCGAGCGGGTGCGGTCGATCGGGTCGGCGGTGAACGCGGACAGCGGGATCGCCACCACGCCCGCCTCGAGCGGCAGCCGCTCGCACAGCTCCACGGCGTCGTCGAAGCCCAGCGGGCGCGCGTCGGCGGTGAGGAAGTAGGTGCCGGAGGTGTGGAGCACGTCGAAGCCCGCCTCCTCCAGCCCCGCGGCCAGCAGGTCGCGCTTGCCGCCAGCGAGGCCGCCAGCGCCCGCGGCTCGTCGGCCGCGCGTTCGAGCGCCTGCGCCGCCGCGTGCTGGAGCGGCGTGCCGCCGGCGAAGGTCAGGAACTGCTTCACGCCGCGCACGGCGGCCACCAGCTCTGCCGGACCGGTCGCCCAGCCGATCTTCCAGCCGGTGAACCCGTAGCTCTTGCCGAGCGACGACACCGTGATCGTGCGCTCGGCCATGCCCGGCCGCGTGGACAGCGGGATGTGCTCGCCGTCGTAGATCAGGTGCTCGTAGACCTCGTCGGTGAGCGCGATCACGTCGTGCGCGGCGGCAGGCGTCGGCGAGCAGGTCGAGCTCCTCGGCGTCCAGCACGTGCCCGGTGGGGTTGTGCGGCGAGTTGACCAGCAGCACGCGCGTGCGCTCCCCCACCACGCGCGCCACGGCCTCGGCGTCCACGCGCCAGCCCGGCGGCTCGAGCGGGATCGGCCGCGGCACGCCGCCGGCGCAGCGTGACCACGGCGCCGTAGGAGTCGTAGGAGGGGTCGAGCATCGCCACCTCGTCGCCGGGCGAGACCAGCGCCAGCAGGGCCGAGGCCAGCGCCTCGGTGGCGCCGAAGGTGACCTGCACCTGGGTGTCCGGATCGAGCTCGATCCCGTAGCGCAGCTGGTGGGCGGCCACGGCCTCGCGCAGCGCCGGGATGCCGGGCAGCGGCGCGTACTGGTTGTGGCCGGCCCGCAGCGCCTCCACCGCGGCATCGACCACCACGGCGGGCCCGTCCTCGTCCGGGAAGCCCTGCCCGAGGTTGATCGCGCCGGTGCTCTCGGCCAGCGCGGTCATCGTGGTGAAGATCGTGGTGGTCGCCACGCGGCGCCAGTCTAGTGACGCGCCATCGGCCCGGGTCAAGACAGGCGACGCGCGGGCCGATCACTTCGCGTAAATGCGTCTCGTCGCCACCAACCGCCTCGAGCCGGGGATGCTGTCCCACGGGCTCGCCCCCGCCGCCTAGCCAGCCGACCGGCGCGCTTGAATATGCGGGAATGCCTCGCCTGTTCCTACTCCGCCACGCCAAGTCCAGCTGGGACGACCCGGAGCTCAGCGATCACGACCGCCCGCTCGCTCCCCGAGGCCGCCACGCGGCGGAGCTGATGCGCGAGTACCTGAGCAGCGCGGGGATCGCGCCGTCACTCGTGCTCTGCTCGTCCGCGGTGCGCGCGCGGGAGACGCTCGAGCGGGTCGCGCCGGAGGGCGAGCTGCGGATCGAGGGCGACCTCTACGGAGCGGAGGAGCACGATCTGCTCGAGCGTGTGCGCCTGCTGCCGTCGCACGTGGAGTCGGCGATGCTGATCGGCCACAACCCGGCGATGCAGGAGCTCGCGCTGCTGCTCGCCGGCGAGGGCGAGGGGCTCGCTCAGCTGCACGAGAAGTTCCCCACCGGCGCGCTGGTCGCGCTCGCGTTCGACGGCGACTGGGACGCACTCGGTCCGGGCGCCGCGCGGCTGGAGGCGTTCGTGCGGCCGAAGGACCTGGAGAAGGCCGCGCTCTGAGGCGCTAGACGGTCGCCACCGAGGACTCCTCGTCCCCGGCGGCCGCTCCCTGGGTCAGGTCGGCGTAGCGACCGCCCAGGGCCATCAGCTCCGCATGCGTGCCGCGCTCCACGATCCGGCCGCGATCGAGGACCAGGATCTGGTCGGCGTCGCGGATCGTCGACAGCCGGTGCGCGATCGCGATCGTCGTGCGGCCGCGGGCCAGCTCGTCGAGGGCGCCCTGGAGGGCGCGCTCGGTCTCGTTGTCGAGCGCGCTCGTGGCCTCGTCCAGCACCAGCACGGGCGGATTGCGAAGGACGGTGCGGGCGATCGCGATGCGCTGCTTCTCGCCGCCCGAGAAGCGGTAGCCGCGCTCGCCGACCATCGTCTCGTAGCCCTCTGGGAGCGCCGCGATCAGCTCGTGGATCTGGGCGGCGCGCGCCGCCGCCTCGATCTCCTCGTCGGTCGCCTCCGGGCGTGCGAAGCGCAGGTTCTCGCGGATGCTGGCGTGGAACAGGTAGGTCTCCTGGGACACGAGCCCCACGGTGGAGGCCAGCGACGCCAGGCTGAGCGTGCGCCACGTCCACGCCGTCGATGGTCACCCTGCCCTCGGTGGGCTCGTACAGGCGCGCCACGAGATAGGCCATCGTGGTCTTGCCCGACCCGGTCTCCCCGACGATCGCCGTGGTGGTACCCGCCGGGATCGTCGCGTCGATGTGCGCGAGGGTCAGCGGGGACTCGGGGTCGTAGCGGAAGCAGACGTCCTCGAAGGCCACGTCGCCGCGCACGTTGCGCAGCTCGACCGGATCGGGGTGCTCCCCGATGTCGACGGGCAGGTCGAGGTACTCGAAGATGCGCGCGAACATCGCCAGCGACGTCTGCACGTCGAGGCCGACCGACAGCAGCGACTGGAGCGGGAACAGCAGGCGGGTCTGGAGCGTGGTGAAGGCCACCACGGTGCCGATCGACAGCACGTTCCCGCCGCGGGCGATGCTCTCGCCCGCGAACCAGTAGACCGCCGCGGGCATGATCGCGAAGCTCATCTGCACCGACGCCATGCGCCAGCGGCCCGCCATGCGGCTGCGCACCTCGAGGTCGGCCAGCTCCTCCGACTCGGCGAGAAGCGGCGGACCAGCTCCGGCCCGCGGCCCATCGTCTTGCCGAGCAGGATGCCCGACACCGACAGCGACTCCTCAACGAGCGTCGACATGTCCGCCAGCCGGCCCTGGCGCACCGAGGTGATGCGCTTGCGCTCCTCGCCCACGCGGCGGGTGAGCCAGAGGAAGAACGGCAGCAGGAACAGAGAGAAGATGGCCAGCTGCCAGCTGAGCAGCACCATCGCCACGAGCGTGGCCAGCACGGTGGTGACGTTCGACATGATCGAGGTGGCGGTGCTCGTGACCACGTTGTCGATCCCGCCGATGTCGTTGGCGATGCGCGACTGCACCTCGCCCGTGTGCGTGCGCGTGAAGAACGCGAGTGACATGCGCTGCAGGTGGCCGTAGACCGCCGAGCGCAGGTCGTGCATCACGCGCTGGCCGACCATGTTGGAGAGCCACGTCTGCACCACGCCGATCGCGCCGCTCAGCACCGACACCGCGATCATGCCGAGCACGAGCAGCGTGAGCAGCTCGGTGTCCTTCTGGGGGATCGCCGTGTCGAGGACCGCGCGCAGCAGGAACGGGCTGACCACTCCCACGGCCGCGGCTACCCCGATCAGCGCCATCAGGACGGCGAGCCGGCGGCGGTAGGGGACGAACAGCCGCGCCACACGGCGCAGCGAGACCTGGGCGCCCGGGGGCAGCTGCTCCTGCTGCCGTCCCCCGTTGCGCCCGCCGCCTCCACCCGTCTCGTAACGGGCCATCCTCGGTGAGATCACCCTTAGAGCGTATTCAGGCGCCACAAGGGGCCCGGGCGGTTCCGGCGCCGGTCAGGCGAACAGCGTGAGGTCCGGCTCGCGCTCGCCGCGCAGCACCGCGATGTCCACCTCCACGCAGTCGATCCCGCGCGACTCGGCCAGCACCCGCGCCTGCGGCTTGATCGACTGCGCCGCCAGCACGCCGCGGCAGGAGCCCATCGAGGGGTCGAGCCGGATGCGGTCGAGGTAGCGCGTGAGCTGGTCCACCGCCGAGATCGTGCCGACGCGCTTGATCTCCACGGCGATCCAGTCCTCGTCGGCGTCGCGGCACATGAGGTCGACCGGGCCGATGTCGGTGGGCCACTCGCGCCGCACGAGGCGGAAGCCCTCGCCGCAGGTCTCGGGGGAGTCGGCGAGCAGCTCCTGCAGCTCGCGCTCGACCCCGGCCTTCTGGAGCGCGGCCGCCTCGCCCATGTCGTGGCTCGTGTCGGAGACCACCTCGGCGAGCCGGATGTCGAGCCGGTCCTCGGCGCCGACCTTGCGCACCACGATCTCGGAGTCGCTCTCCTCGATGATCGTCGGGGCGGTCATCCAGTTCTCGGGCTTGAAGCCGCCGGTGTCCGAGTGGACCATCACCGAGCCGTCCGACTTGAACATCAGCAGCCGCAGCGCCTCCGGGAGGACGGCGGAGAGGCGGCCCGAGTAGCGGACCTCGCAGCGAGCTACAACCAGACGCACGGGCCGAGAAGCTAGCCCGGCGATCGGACCGAGTTACGCGCGGGCGCGCCGGATGCGGGTGAAGAGGCTCTTCCGCGTGTGGCGGTGCTCGGCGAGCAGGCGGCGGCGGCGGTACTCGTCACAGGTCATCCCGGCGGGAATCTCGGTGTACTCGTAGATGGGGTTGTCGATGAGGAGCATGCTCCTAACGGTAGGACGCGGCCGAGCGGCGAATCGACAGGGCCAGCACCCGAGCGCAGGTACGGTCAACCGCCGGCCGTGAGTTCGCCCGCCCGAACTGGAATGCTCAGCTCGTGCGACCCGCCAGCGCCAGCGCCCCGGCCCGCGCCGCCCTGGCCGGCAACCCCTCGGACGGCTACGGAGGGCGAACGCTTGCGCTCGCGCTGCCGGAGCTGGAGGCGCGGGTGGAGGTGTTCGAGGCCGACGGCATCGAGCTCGGACCGCTGAGGCTCGGCAGCACCGCCGAGCTACACGTGGCCATCGCCGCCGGCCGCGAGCCGGCCCTGATGGCGGCCGCGTTGCGCCGGCTGGCGCGCATCGCGCCGCTGCCCGAGGCGGGCTTCGGCCTGCGCTTCGCCTCGGAGGTGCCCGGCGAGGTCGGCCTGGCGGGCTCGAGCGCGCTGGTGGTGGCTGCCCTGCGCGCGCTCGACGAGGCGTTCGAGGTCGGCCTCGGCCCCGACGAGCTGGCCGCCGCCGCGCTGGAGGCGGAGACCGAGGAGCTGGGCATCGCCGCGGGGCCCCAGGACCGCGTCGTGCAGGCGCACGGGGGCCTCGTGATGATGGACTTCGCGCCGCCATCGGGTGCGCCGTGGAGCGTCGAGCCGCTCGACCCGGGGCTCTTGCCGCCGCTGTTCGTGGCCTGGCGTCACGACACCGCGACCCACTCGGGCGACTACCACCGGGAGCTGCGCCGCCGCCACGCCGAGGGCGACCCCGCGGTGCACGGCTGCATGGTCCGGCTCGCCGATCTGGCAAGCGCCGCCCGGGACGCGCTGCTGGCGGGCGACGCCGCCGAGTTCGGCCGCTGCCTCGACGGCAGCTTCGACGAGCGCCGCTCGATGGGGCCACTCGAGCCCGAGCACGTGGCGATGATCGAGCTGGCCCGCTCGCTGGGCGCGAGCGCGAACTACGCGGGCTCGGGCGGGGCGATCGTGGGCACGCTGCCGGCCGGGGTCGCAGCCGCCGAGCTGCGCGAGGCTCTCGAGCGCGAGGCCTGCGCCGTGCTCTTGCCGCTGCCGGGTAACCCGGCGAACACCGCCTCTTAGCCCTGCTTAACCGCCATCGCGCCAGTGTCCAGCGCGACGTGCGCATACACCCGAACCGGCTCTGGCTCCTGCTCGCATTCCCCCTGATCGCCGCCGGCTGCGGCGCCACGAAGAGCGTGACCGCCACGGTCACACGAACGGTGAGTGCCGGCGCACCGCCGCCGCAAGCGGTCAGGGTCGAGCCTGAGCTCGCCACCCTCGCCGCGGTGGCCCTGCGGATCTACAACGAGGAGTCGCGCGGAACCGTCGACCAAGCGCCGGTGCGGGCCCTCGAGCGCGATCGCATGCTCGTCCATGCGGTCGCGCTGGGGGACGCCGCCACGGCGCGGTCGCGGGCCGCGCAGCTGATGGCGGGAGCGAGCCACATCACGGGCATCCGGATCCTGAGGCGCGGGCAACAGCTCGTGAACGTGTCGCTCCCGTTCGTGGTGGCGGGCAAGCCGCGCCCGCTGCGCGGAGTGCCCGGCGCGCAGGCGCAGGTCTCGATCCAGGACGTGCTCGGCTACGTCTCGCTCGTCCACCGCGTGACCGGCACCGAGGTGGTGGTGCGCGGCTCGAGCGGCCACGCGCTCGCCTCGCTTGCGGCGGCCACGCACGCGAAGCTGCCTCGCTCCGGGCGCGTCTCAGTCGCCGGCCGGGCGTACGAGGCGGCGTCGTTCGTCGAGCCTGGCTGGGCCGGGGAGCGCCTTACGATCTGGCTGCTTCAGCCGCTGTAGCCGCGGCCGCGTGACGATCTCGAGCTCGGCCAGCGAGTCCTCGAGCAGCGTCGCGAGCGGGCTGAGCCCCGGCAGCGCCTCCGGATCCGCGTAGGCGCTCACGTGCAGGTGATCGCCGTAGCTCAGCACCCCGATCGAGAGCGCGTGCTCCTCCGGGATCGGGATGATCGGGTAGATCGAGAGCACCTTCGCCCCGGCGGCGTAGAGCGGCACCCGCGGCCCCGGCACGTTCGAGACCGTGAGGTTGTACATGCGCGGGCTGGCCGCCAGCCGGGCCGCCTTCTCCTTCACCGGCTCGGGCAGGAGGGCGACGGAGCGCAGGAGCAGGTCGCTGCCCTCGATGCGGCCGGAGTCCTTGAGGGCGAGCGTCTGCGCCCGGATCGCGAGCAGGCGCCGGAACGCGTCCGGCTCTGACACCGGCAGGTCGAGGAAGGCGAACGTGATGCGGTTGCCGGCGGCCGCGCCCGCCTCCTCGCCCGAGCGCACGCTGACCGGCACCATCACGCGCAGGTCCTTCGGCTCCTCGCCGCGCCGGAAGGCGAGCCGCCGCAGCGCGCCCGCCACCACCGCCAGCGCCACGTCGTTCAGCTTCACCGCGCAGCGCTGCTTCACGGCGGTCAGCCGGCGCATCGAGATGCGGTGGGTCACCACGGTGCGCCGCGGCCCGATGCGCGCGTTCAGGTAGGACGGCGGCGCCGGCCGGAGCGCGTCCTCGGCCAGCGACAGCGCCGCCCGGCGCATCGTCTCGGCCACCCGCAGCGTGCGGCGGGGCGACATCCCGAGCGCGGCCGCCCGGCGCGCGTTGCGGAACTGCTCGAGGCAGCCGTCCGCCACCGACTCCACCGCCAGGCGCAGTCCCGCGGGGCCCGCGTCGGGCGACCATCTCGAGCGCCTGCGGGAGGTCGGCGTCGGGCGCGAGATCGAACAGCACCATGCCGAGCTCCACCGCCGCGATGCCGTCCACCATCGCGTGGTGCACCTTGCCCAGCAGCGCCGCCCGGCGGCCGCGCAGGCTCGGCACGAGCAGGATCTGCCACAGCGGCCGCTCGCGGTCGAGCTGCTCGGAGAAGAACTCGCCCGCGAGCCGCTGCAGGCCGGCCGGGTTCATCGGCTGCCGCGCGTCGACGGCAGCGCACGTGGCGACTCAGGTCGAACTCCGGGTCGTCCTTCCAGATCGCCTCCCCGACGCCGAGCGGCGCCCCCATCACCCGCTGGCGGAAGCGCGGCGCCAGGTGAAGCCGGGCGCCGATCCGCTCGCGCGAGCCCGTCCACGTCGAGCGCGTCCTGGCCGGCCGGCAGCTCCAGCGTGGCGAGCCAGCCCACGTGCATGTGCGCAGCGGGGGTCTCCAGTCGCAGGAACGAGGCGTCGAGTGCGGAGAGCCTTGACATGGGGAAATTGGAAGGCCCGATCGTGGGGAGAGCTCCGCCGAAGCGGGGCTCTCCCCAGAGGCAGCCGTCGCCGCGCCGGCTACGCGGCGACGTCGCGCCTACTCGATCGGAACTCGCGTGGGCCAAGGCCCTTGCAAGCCGTACTTGGAGGAGTGGAGCGCAGCGATCCCCTTGACAACCGTGAATCGCCGATGAGTCGAGTATGCCCTCGGCTGCCGTGGCCCAGTACCGACCTGCGGGCGGAAATCCGCCCCGCCCACCTCGACCGGCGGTCTAGCGCGTCGCCAGCCTGAGCAGACGGCGTAGGAACGCGAGTCTCCTGCTCTCGCGCGCCCTGCCCCCATGCAGCATGCGCCGGTACTCGTCGCAGGTCATCCCCGGCGGGATGTCCGTGTATTCATAGATCGTCTGGTTTCCCATACCCGCAGCCTCGTTTCGGTGTACGAAGCCGCGGTCCTCCCGGATCTATCGGGTCTTAGCCCGGGGCGTTCACGACCAGGCGCTTGCCGAAGGCGCGCTCGAACACGTCGGACTGGCGCTCGGCGGCCCACTGGGCCACGGTCACGTCCTCGCTGGCCTCCAGCGTGAGGACCACCACGCCGTTGTCGACCGACACGCGGGTGGAGCGCACGGCCTGATCGCGGGCACGCTCGAACTGCTCGGCCAGGCGAAGGACCGCGGAGCAGCGCGTCAGCAGGTCGTCGTCGCCCGGGCGGCCGAGGGGAGCGAACTCGCCCATCGAGGGCGTGCCCTTCCGGTGGTAGCGCACGATCTGGGCGATCAGCGCGGTCTCGCGCGAGGAGAAGCCCGGCAGCCCGGCGTTCAGGACGAGGTAGCGGGAGTGCTTGTGGTGATCGTCGTAGTCGATCGCCGTGCCGATGTCGTGCAGCATCGCGGCCGCCCACAGAAGCTCGCGCTCGGCCGGCTCCGCCGCGTGCAGCGCCCGCCGCGGCCAGCTCGTCCCAGACCCCCACCGCGAGCCTGGCGACGTGGTGCGTGTGCGCCGGCTCCGGGTGGTACTGGCGAGCGAGGTTCAGCACGCTCTCGCGCCGCACGTCCTCGAACAGCGGCGGGTCGCGCCCCTCGAGCAGCGTGGAGAAGAAGACGCCCTCGCGCAGCCCCTCCTCGGTGGTCTCGATGGCCTCGAAGCCGCCCGCGTGCATCACCTCCTCGATCACCACCGCCCCCGCAAGGATCAGGTCGCCGCGCTCGCGCTTGATGCCCGGCACGTCGCCGCGCTCGGACGCCGGCAGGGCGGCGAGCTCGCTCCACGAGCTCCCCCAGGGCGTCGCGGCTGAGCTCGAAGCCCTGCACGCCGTAGGAGGGCAGGTTCGCCGCTATCTGCGCGGCGGTGGCCAGGTTGCGCAGCGTGCCGCCGATGCCGGCGAGCTTGCCGTCGCGCTCGGCCGCGCCCTCGAGCCAGCCGGCGGAGCCGAGCTCCGCGCGCACGTGCGTGCGCAGCTCCTTCAGCTGCTTGGACTTGGCCTTCGCGTCGGGCAGGAAGCGCTCGGTCATGCGCACGGCGCCGAGCGGCCATGAGCGCGAGTCGCGCGCGTGGCGCTCGGCCACCTGCACGAGCTGGAGCGAGCCGCCGCCGAGGTCGAGCGCCACGCCGTCGCCGATCGAGGTGGAGTTGACCACCGCCAGGAAGCCGTAGCGCGCCTCCTCCTCCGGCGACAGCACCTCGAGCTGGAGGCCTCCGCGCTTGTACGCCTGGGTCAGCAGCTCCTCGCGGTTGGTGGCGTCGCGGATCGCCGACGTGGCCACGGGCCGAACGTCGTGGATGCCGGTCGCGCGGCAGAAGTGGGCGAACATCTCGATCGTCTCGAGCGCCCGCTCCATCGGCTCCGGCTGCAGCGCGCCCGACGCGTCCAGGCCCTCGCCCACGCGCACGCTCTCGTAGATCTCGTCGGTGCGCTTCCACCAGGCGTTGGGCACCCAGGTGAAGACCACGAGGCGGAAGGAGTTCGAGCCGAGGTCGATCACGGCGAGGCGGCGCTCGCCCACGGTCACTGCCTCGGGATGCGCACGTGCCTCGATCGGCCGAGAATTGCACAGTTGGGCGGCGTCGCGCGGCCGCCCCGCGGTCAGCCGGCGGCGTCGCGCGCGGAGGCGCTGACCTGGCGGTCGGCCCCAAGCGTCATCGTCGCGTCGTGCATCGAGCGCAGATCGCTCACGCGCTGCTCGCGTGCCTCGCTGCGGCAGCCCGCCGACGATGTAGACGCAGAGGGAGACCGCGCTGCGCCCGCGGAAGCAGTCGTCCCAGTAGCGGTCGTACTGGAGCGCGACCCGGAACATGTCGTCGTCCGGGCCGACCGGGAAGCGCGACCACCAGACGGCGTCGTAGCCGCGCTCGAGCTCGCGGTCCACGATCGGGATCAGGGGCTTCGCGAAGGCCTCGGGCGAGCCGCCCAGCTCCAGCGCGCGGACCTGGAGGCGGCCCTCGCGTTCGAGCGCCTCGACGTCGAGGCCGGCGGCCGCCAGCGCCTGGCGGTCCTCGTCGGCCTTGCCGGGCAGCGAGCGGTGGAAGAGCCAGCCGTTGCGGCGCAGCCCGAGGCTGTAGAACGACGCCAGCGCCGGGGCGACCTCCTCGACCGAGTCGAGCAGGATGGCCATGTGCGGACAGCCGGCGTCGCCGATCGCGTCGACGACCGGCTGCTCCAGCTCGATCGGCAGCTTCAGGCCGGCGCTGGGAGGCGCTCCGTGCATCGTCACAACCCTAACCCCGCGCCCGGGCGCAGATCAATTTGCCTCCGTGGCCATGCGCAGCGTCACCGATGTGCCCTCGCCGGGGACCGAGCGCAGGTCGAGCGTGCCGCCCGCGTCCTCGGCGCGGCGGCGCATCAGGTCGATCCCCAGGTGCCCCTCGCCCGCCGGCACGCTGCCGGCCTCGAAGCCGCTGCCGTCGTCCCGGACGCACAGCTCGAGCCAGCCGTCCGTGCGCGTCACGCTCACGCCCACGTGCTCGGCCCGCGCGTGCTTCTCGGCGTTCGTCAGCGCCTCGTTCAGCACGCGGATCACCACCGCCGTGGTGGCGGGCGCGACCTCGAAGGCGGCTTCCGGCGCCTCGATCTCCACGCTCAGCCCGCGCCGCACGAAGCGGTCGCAGACGTCCTCGAGCGCGGTCCGCAGCCCGCCGAGCGGCGCCGTGGTGGAGAGGTCGATCAGGCGCGCGCGCACGAGGCGGTGCGCAGCGGCCACGGCCTCGCGCAGCCGTTCCTGGCTGGCGCGCGCGGCCTCGGGCGGCGGATCCGACTCGAGCAGGGCCAGCTCGCGCATCGCCAGCGCCAGGTCCTGGGCGAGCCCGTCGTGCACCTCGGCCGCAAGCCGCATGCGCTCGCGCTCGAGCTCCGCGTGCTGGAGCTGCTGGCGCAGGCGCGCCGTGGCGATGCCGGCGGTGAGCTGGTCGCCCAGCAGCGTGAGCACCGTGAGCGTGGTGGGATCGAGGTTGATCGGCACCGAGCTCGAGGCGATCACCACGCCGAGCAGCTCGCCCGCCGCCACCATCGGCAGCGCCAGCCAGTGGCGCGCCTGCGGCTCGAACGGGTTGGCCACCACCCAGCTGCCCGACTCCTGGAAGACGAGCGGGTGCGCGCCCGTGACCGCCAGGCTCCAGGCCTCCTCCTCGAACACGAGCTCCTCGCGCGTGGCCACTCCCGAGTCGGCGGGAATGTCCTCCAGGTAGCGGCGCAGAACCGGCCTGCCATGCGAGTCGGGCAGGTACAGCACCGCCGCGGCGAGGCCGAGGGCGGAGCGCATCTCCTCGAGCGCGTGGGCACCCAGCTCGTCGAGCGTGCCGGGCGCGTTGAGCGCGCGCGCCACGCGGCTGAGAGCGCCGAGGCCGGCGGCCACCTCAGGCGGCAGACGGCCGGCGAGCCCTCCGCTCGCGCAGGTGCCTCGATCCTCGTCCAGCACTCGAGAAATCACCATACTGCGTCCGCAGAGATGGGCCGGGAAGATTCGCTCACGCGCGTGCTGATAGCCGAGGACCATCGGCTCATGCGCGAGGGCACGGCCGCGCTGCTGAGGCTGGACGAGCGCATTGAGGTGGTCGGCATGGCGGCCGACGGCGCGGAGGCGGTGGCGCTGGCCGAGCGCCGCGCGCCCGACGTGGCCCTGCTCGACCTGGCGATGCCCCGCCTAAACGGCATCGAGGCCTGCGCGATCCTGCGCGAGCGCTTCCCGGACATCCAGGTGATGATCCTCACGGCCTCCGAGCGCGAGGAGGACCTCTACGCGGCGCTGCGCCTGGGCGCGGCGGGATACCTGCTGAAGGACATGCCGCCCGGGGAGCTCATCGAGGCGGTGCTCGAGGCGGGGCGCGGCGAGCCGCGCATCGCGCCGGGCATGGCCAGCCGCATGCTGGCCGAGCTCGAGGACGGCGACCCCGCGGGCTCCGACGACCCGCTGGCCGTGCTGAGCGAGCGCGAGCGCGAGGTGCTGTCGCTGCTCTCGGCGGGGCTGCGCAACCGCGAGATCGCCGAGCGGCTCGTGATCAGCGAGCCCACCGTGAAGACGCACGTCCGCCACGTGCTCGAGAAGCTGCGCTTCCGCAACCGCGCGGAGGCCGCGGCGTTCGCGGCGCGCCATCTGCATTAGGCCGTGCTCGCCGCGTGCACGCCCGTGACGAGGTGCTCGAGGCCGGAGCGCATGCGCGCCTTCACGGCGCTCGCGTCGCTGCCCGTGAAGCGGGCGATCTCCTCCACGTTCATCCCGACGATGCGCGCCAGGCCGATCGCCTCGCGCTCGCCGAGCGGGAGCGCCGACAGCGGCTCGCCTGGGGAGGAGCGCAGGGCGGAGGCGACCGCTCGAGCCATCAGCGCCCTCCGTCGCTCCTCCCCGTCCGAGCGAGCCTCACTGGAGGGGACACAGCTCATCGCCGCCAGCGTGGCCTCCGCAGCGGATTCCTCGCTGGACGCCGCTCGCAGAGCCGCGCCGTAGACCCACGGCAAATCCCCCTCGCGGGACTGCCCCTTTCGCTTGCGCGCTAAGAGCACGGGGTGAACGTACGCGGGCGGCGCGCCCCGTCGCATCGACCGAAAGGATGATTCGGTCAGATGCCCTGGTCGGCCAGGATGCTGCGCTCGGCGACGCTCACGAGGACCCGGGCGACCTCGTTCGCCGACAGGCCGCGCCCGTCGTAGAGCAGGTCGAAGGCGTCGAAGCTGGTCAGGACCCAGAGCTGGTCCGCGGCCTTCTTCGCCGAGAGGCCCTCGCGGAGGAGCCCGTTCCTGGCCAGTCGCCGGGCGAGCCGGATCATCCCCTTCGCCCGGCGCTCCTCGCTGCGCTGCATGGCGCCGCCGACGGCCTCCGGATCCAGCGCCGCCATCGAGATCAGGGCGCGGAAGACGTCGCGATGGGCGGCGAAGGTGTGCACGCCGCCGGTGATTCCGTCACGGAGGTGCACCCGCGGGTCGGGATCGGCCACGGCGTCGAGCACGCGCTGGATGCCGCCGCGCTCCAGCAGGTCGGCGGTGAACGCGTCGAAGAGCCCGGCGCGGGAGCCGAAGATCACGTACACGGTGGAGCGCGCGACCCCGGCGGTTTGCGCGATGCGGTCGACGCTGACCGGCTGGGCGGGCGCTGCGTGCAGCTCGTCGTACACCGCGTCGAGCACGCGCCGGCGGGTCTCGTCCGCCAGCTGCGCCCGCAGCCGCTGTTCGTAGCGCCGTGTGGCCATCGTCACAGAATATTCGTTTGACATCCTGTCTTATAGAAGACATGCTGTCCGACGAAATGAGAGAGGAACCATGAAACGCGAACAACTGCCCGTGCTGATCGCCGGAGCCGGCCCGGCCGGACTGGCCGCGGCCCTGTCACTCGCCCGCCTCGGCGTGGAGACGATGCTCGTGGAGCGCCGGGCCCAGCTGTCCTCCCTGCCGCGCGCGACCGTCGTGAGCCTGCGCTCGATGGAGCTGATCCGCTCCTGGGGCGTGGAGGACGCCGTGCTCGAGGGCGGGGTCGATGTCGAGTGGCACGGCTGGCGCTCGGAGACGCTGGCGAACATTGCCACCGGGGCGATGTGGCCCACCGGCATCCCAACGCGCGAGCAGGCGGCCGCCCTCAGCCCGACCGCGCCCGCCTGCGTTCCCCAGGACCACCTAGAGCCCGTGTTGCTCGAGCGGCTGCGCTCGCTGGGCGGCACTCGGGTGCTGCTCCACACCGAGGTCGTGAGCGTCGCGCACCGGCCCGGCGGCGTCGAGGTGGCCCTCCGCGACATTCCCGAGCGGCGAGGTCCGCAGCGTCCGCGCCCGCTACCTGGTCGCGGCCGACGGCGCGCGCAGCCGGATCCGGACGGCGCTCGGCATCGCCATGCGCGGGCGCGACGGGCTCGCCCACGCCGTGACGGCGGTCTTTCGCGCGCCGTTGTGGCCGCTCGTCGGCGACCATCGCTACGGCATCTACACGGTCGCCGACCCGGGTGGCCCGGGCACCTTCCTGCCCGCCGGCCCCGGTGACCGCTGGGTGTACGGAAGCAGGCTGGACTCGCGGGAGATCGCGGGCTACACGCCGGAGCGGTTCGTGCAACGCATCCGCGCGGGCGCCGGCATCGACGACCTCGAGGTCTCGATCGAGCGCACTGGCGCATTCAGCTTCGCCGCCCAGCTGGCCGAGCGCTTCCGCGCCGGCAACGTCTTCCTCGCCGGCGACGCCGCCCACCGCGTGACCCCGCGCGGCGGCACCGGGATGAACACCGCGATCGCCGGCGGTCACGACCTGGGCTGGAAGCTCGGCTGGGTGCTGCGCGGCTGGGCCGGACCCGACCTGCTCGACACCTACGAGGCCGAACGGCGGCCGGTCGCCGCCCACAACGTCGCCCGCTCCGCCGATCCCGATGGCTCCGTGCGCGACGCAGCCGACGAGCTGCACGTGGACCTCGGCGGGCGCATCCCACACGTGTGGGTTCACACGGACGAGGGACGCGTGTCCACGCTCGACCTGGTGAGCCCCGGGCTGACGCTGTTCACCGGACCCGAACCGGCGCCGAGAGAGACGAAGCCGGCGGGCGGCCCGCCCGTCACCGTCCGCCGCCTGGACGTGATCAGCGCGCGCGCCCTCGGCATCCGCGGCGACGGCGCTCTGCTCGTGCGCCCCGACGGTGTACCCGCGCGTCTGCGGGCACGCGCTGGGGCGGCAGCGGCCTGAGCTCGCTCAGCCGCTCAGCTCGGGCTGCTTCTCCCCCAGGTGGCGGTCGATCGTGTCGCGGATCCAGCGGCGCGTGTCGCCGTCGGCCATGCGATAGCGGCCGAGCAGCTCCTTCTGCCCTTCGAGCGGCAGCCCGGCGATCGTCCAGCGCACCGCCAGCCGCTCGAACAGCAGCTCGCCCCGCCGCTGCCAGCGGTCCTCTCGCGAGGCGGCCGGAGTGGAGTCGAGCGCGCGCACCTGCTTCACGCTGCCGGCGGACAGCTCGTCGCGCAGCGTGAGCACGTTGCCCTCGGCGTCCGTGTAGTCACTGGTGCTCGCGTCTGGCGCGTCGCGGCCGCGGCGGCGTGAGCGCTTGCCCATGGGCGCAAGGTTAGAGCCGGGCGCCCTGCGCATCAGGAGTAGCATGGCGCACCGAGTTAGGCCCAACTCACCACAGGAGGAGATATGGCGAAGAACGTTCGGGTGAGCGTCACGGTGAACGGCCAATCCCGTGACTCCGAAGTCGAGCCGCGGCTGCTGCTCGTGCACTACCTGCGCGACACCCTCGGCCTCACCGGCACGCACATCGGCTGCGACACGAGCAACTGCGGCGCGTGCACGGTCCTGCTCGACGGCGAATCCGTGAAGAGCTGCACCGTGCTGGCCGCGCAGGCCGACGGCGCCAACGTGGTCACGATCGAGGGCATGGCGGACCCGGGCGCGGACGGCGCGCTGCATCCCCTTCAGGAGGCCTTCTGGGAGCACCACGGCCTCCAGTGCGGCTACTGCACGCCGGGGATGATCATGGCGGCGGCCGACCTGCTCGAGCGGAACCCGAACCCGACCGAGGACGAGGTGCGCCACGGCCTGGAGGGGAACCTCTGCCGCTGCACCGGCTACCACAACATCGTCAAGGCGGTGATGGCAGCCGGGGAAAAGATGTCCGGGCGTGAGGAGGTGGGCGCGTGAGCACCGTCGAGGAACCGACGCTCGCCAGCGCCCCGCTCGGCGGCCGGATGCGCCGCAAGGAGGACGCGCGGCTGATCACCGGCAGGGGCCAGTACGTGGACGACTTCGTGCTGCCGGGCACCCTCCACATGGCGATCGTGCGCTCGCCCGAGGCGCACGCCCGCATCGTCTCGATCGACTCCTCCGCAGCGCTCGCGCGGCCCGGGGTGCAGGCCGTGCTCACCGGCGAGGACCTCGACCTGGGCGCCCCGCTGCCGATGGTCTGGGTGCCGCCGGGAGTGGAGGTCAAGACGCCCGAGCACTGGCCGCTTGCGCGCGGCACGGTGAAGCACGTGGGCGATCCGGTGGCCGTGGTGGTGGGCGAGGACAAGTACGCGGTGGTCGATGCCGCCGAGGACGTGATCGTGGAGTACGACCCGCTCCCCGCGGTCGTCGATCCGGAGGCCGCGCTCGAGGACGGCTCGCCGCTCGTCTGGGACGAGTTCGGCACCAACCAGACGCACGAGTGGTCCCTGGGCGGCGGCGACATCGAGGCCGCCTTCCGCGAGGCCGACGTGGTGGTGGAGCGGCGCATCGTGAACCACCGCACCACCGGCGCGGCGATCGAGCCGCGCGGCGTGCTGGCCGAGTGGCGCGCCGGCTCGCTCACCCTCTGGACCTCCACGCAGATCCCCCACCTCGTGCGGCTGTTCCTCGCCGGCGAGCTGGGGCTGTCCGAGGAGCGCATCCGCGTGGTGGCGCCCGAGGTGGGCGGCGGCTTCGGCAGCAAGCTGAACCACTACGGCGAGGAGGTGCTCGCCTGCGTGCTCTCGCGCCAGCTGATCGCCCGGTGAAGTGGATCGAGACGCGCTCCGAGAACATGACCACGACCACGCACGGGCGCGACCTCCTGAGCTACGCCAAGCTGGGCGCGAAGAAGGACGGCACGATCACCGGCCTGCACGTGCGGATCGTGGCCGACCTGGGCGCCTACTACCAGCTGCTCACGCCGTTCATCCCGTCGTTCGCGGCGTTCGTGATGAGCGGTTGCTACAAGATCCCGGCCGTCCAGACCGACGTGGTCGGCGTCTTCACGAACAAGTTCGCCACCGACGCGGTGCGCGGCGCCGGCAGGCCCGAGGCCACCCACCTGATCGAGGTGATGCTCGACCAGGCCGCGGCGGAGCTCGGCATCGACCGCGTGGAGATGCGGCGGAAGAACTTCATCCCCAAGGAGGACTTCCCGGCCGAGGTCGCGATCGGCGTGATCTACGACTCCGGCGACTACCACGGCACGCTCGACCGGCTGCTCGAGCACGTGGACCTCGAGGCCTTCCGCAAGGAGCAGGCCGAGCTGCGCGAACGGGGCGTCCACCGCGGCATCGGCTTCTCCACCTACGTGGAGATCTGCGGCGTGGCGCCGTCGCGCGTGGTCGGCCCGAGCGGCGTGGGGCTGCAGGGCGGCTTCTGGGAGTCCGCCATCGTGCGCGTGCACCCGTCGGGCTCGGCCACCGTCTACACCGGCAGCTCGCCGCACGGCCAGGGCCACGAGACCGGCTTCGCGCAGATCGTCGCCGACCGGATCGGCATCGATCCGATCCAGGTCGAGGTGATCCACGGCGACACGGGCGCCGGCCCGTTCGGCATGGGCACCTACGGCTCGCGCACGCTGTCGGTGGGCGGCGAGGCGATGGCGCTGGCGGCCGACAAGGTCGCCCACAAGGCCAAGCGGCTCGCGGCGCACATGCTGGAGGCGGCGGCCGAGGACATCGAGATCGCCGACGGCAAGTACCAGGTGCGCGGCTCCCCCGACAAGGGCCTCACGCTCGCCGACATCTCGGGCGCGGCCTACGTGCCCGAGGGCATCCCCGAGGGGATGGAGCCCGGGCTGGAGGAGACGGCGTTCTACGACCCGGAGAACTTCGTCTGGCCGTTCGGCGCACACGCGGCGATAGTCGACGTGGACGCCGACACCGGCAAGGTGAAGGTGGTCCGCTACGTCGCGGTCGACGACTGCGGCCGGGCGATCAACCCGATGCTGATCGAGGGCCAGGTGCACGGAGGCATCACGCACGCGATCGGCCAGGCGCTCTACGAGCAGGTGGTCTACGACGAGACGGGTCAGCTCGTGACCGGCACGTTCGTGGACTACGCGCTGCCCACCGCGGCGGAGGTGCCGAGCTTCGAGACCGACCGCACGGAGACGCCGTCGCCGGTCAACTCGCTCGGCGTGAAGGGAGTCGGCGAGGCGGGCACGATCGCCTGCACGCCCACGCTGGTCAACGCCGTGGTGGACGCGCTGCGTCCGCTCGGCGTCACATACATCGACATGCCGTTGACGCCGATGCGCGTGTGGAACGCGATCCAAGCCGCGAACGGAGAAGGAGGTGCGTCGTGATTCCGGCTGAGTTCGACTACGTGGTCGCCGACTCGATCGAGGATGCCATTCGGCTGCTCGGCGAGGGCGGCGAGGACGCCAAGCTGCTGGCGGGCGGCCACTCGCTCCTGCCGCTGATGAAGCTGCGGCTGGCGGCGCCGACGCTGCTGATCGACCTTCGCAAGGTGCCAGGGCCTCGGCGGTGCCGAGCGCCAGAACGGCGGCTGGCGGATCGGCGCGATGAGCCGGCATTCGGAGCTCTCCGCGCGCGACGACCTCGGGCCTCGTGGCGGTGGCCGCCGGCTCGGTGGCCGACCAGCAGGTGCGAAACCGCGGCACGATCGGCGGCTCGCTGGTGCACGGCGATCCCGCCTCCGACCTCCCGGCCGTCGTCCTCGCCTTCGAGGGCTCGGTCACGGCTCAGGGCCCGTCGGGCGAGCGCGAGATCGCGGCGGCCGACCTGTTCCAGGACTACCTCACGACGGCCGTCGAGCCCACCGAGGTGGTCACGCGCGTGAACCTGCCTGCCCTCGACGGTTACGGCCACGGGTACGAGAAGTTCACCCGCCGTGCCGAGGACTGGGCGATGGTGGGAGCGTGCGCGCTCGTGAAGTCGAACGGCGGCACCTGCGAGGACGTGCGCGTGGGCCTGACCCACATGGGCTCCGTCCCGCTGCGCGCCACCGCGGTGGAGGACGCCCTCCGAGGCCAGCCCCTTGACGCCGCGTCAATAGCCAAGGCAGCGGAGAACGCCGGCGACAACACAGACCCGCCGGGGGATCTGAATGCGACGCCGGAGTACAAGCGGCACTTCGCGAGGGTGCTGACGCGCAGGGCGCTCAGCAGCGCCGCCGGCATCTAGGCTCTAGGTCGCAGGTCGCGGGTCGCAGGAATGAGGCCGTTGCGACCTGCGACCCGCACCTGCGACCTGAACAGCCATGACCTGCTCGACTCAATCGACAACGTCGAAACCGCGCTGCGCTCCCAGCACTACCTAGCCGACCGCGCCCTCGCAACGTCGGTGTTCCTCAGCATCGCCCTCCAGCAGCCCCTGCTCGTCGAGGGGGAGGCCGGGGTTGGCAAGACCGAGGTGGCCAAGGCGCTGGCGGGTGCGACGGGCGCCAGGCTGATCCGCCTCCAGTGCCACGAGGGGATCGACCTGCACCAGGCGCTCTACGACTGGGACTACCAGCGCCAGCTGCTCGCGATTCGCGCCGCCGAGGCGCGCGGCGAGGGGTCCGACGCGCCCGAGGGCCGGCTCTTCAGCCGCGAGTTCCTGCTCAAGCGCCCTCTGCTCGACGCGCTCGAGGAGGAGTCGCCGGTGGTGCTCCTGATCGACGAGATCGACCGCGCCGACGACGAGTTCGAGGCCTTCCTGCTCGAGTTCCTCTCCGACTTCCAGGTCACGATCCCGGAGCTGGGCACGGTCGAGGCGCGCGGCCACCCGCTGGTCGTCGTCACCTCGAACCGCACGCGCGAGCTGCACGACGCGCTGAAGCGCCGCTGCCTCTACCACTGGATCGACTATCCGACGCCCGAGCGCGAGGCCGAGATCGTGCGCGCGCGCCTGCCGGGCGTGCCCGACGAGATCGCGCTGCGCGTGTGCGCGGCGGTGGCCAGGCTGCGCGGCGAGGAGCTCTACAAGCTGCCGGGAGTGGGCGAGACGATCAACTGGGCGCGCGCGCTGCTGGCGCTCGGCGACGACGATCTCGACCAGTCGCTCGGCGTCGCGCTGAAGGTCCGCGAGGACATCGAGCGGGTGCGCGAGCTGGGGGTGCTCGAGGGTGTCTGACGCGCTGGGCGGCGCGCTGACCGCCCAGCTCGGCCGCCTCGCGGCCACGCTGCGAGCGGAGGGCGTGCACGTGGGCGTGGGCGATGTGCTGGCCGGCCATCGCGCGCTGGCCGCGATCGACGCCTCATCCCGCACCGACTCCTACAACGCGCTGCGGGCCGCCCTCTGCTCGCGCCATTCGGACCTCGAGGCCTTCGACGCCGCATTCAACGCCTGCTTCGGCAGGCCCTCGGGGCCGACCACCGACGCGGAGCTCGACCTCGAGGTCGCCGGGCTGGTGCTGCCGCGCGTGGTGGTGCCGGGCGACAGCTCGCAGCCCGCGCCCGAGATGACCGACCCGCGCCCGCTGCCCGCGGCGTGGAGCGACATGGAGATCCTGCGCCACAAGGACTTCGCCGACTACACCGACTCCGAGCGCGAGCTGGCCCGGCGCCTGATGGCGCGCCTGGCCCTGCGCGGCCCCACCCGCCGCAGCCGCCGCCTGCGGCCGTCGCGCCTGCGCGGCGCACACGGCGCGGCCGCCACCCCGGACCTGCGCCGGACCCTGCGAGCGTCCCTGCGCTACGGCGGCGAGCCGATCGAGCGGCGCTGGCGCGAGCCCTCGCGCAAACCGCGCCCGCTCGTGCTCGTGTGCGACGTGTCCGGCTCGATGGAGCCCTACGCGCGCATGCTGCTGCAGTACCTGCACGCCTACGTGGTGGCCCGCCGGCGCGTGGAGGCGTTCGTGTTCGGCACGCGGCTCACGCGCGTCACGCGCGAGCTGGCCAGTCGCGAGCACGACGCCGCCCTGGCCCGCGTGGCCGCCACCGCCAGCGACTGGTCGGGCGGCACGCGCATCGGGGCCGCGCTGGCAGAGCTGAACCGCACGCACGGCCGCCGCATCGGCCGTGGCTCGGTGGTGGTGATCCTCTCCGACGGCTGGGATCGAGGAGAGCCGGAGGAGCTCGCGGCGGAGATGGCGAGGCTGTCGCGCTGCGCGCACGAACTCGTCTGGCTGAACCCGCTCAAGGCGCACGCCGGCTACGAGCCGCTCACGCGCGGCATGCAGGCGGCGCTGCCGTACGTGGACCACTTCCTGGCGGGCAACTCGATCGCGTCGCTCGCCGAGCTGGCCGATCTGCTGGAAGGCGAGCTGCGTTGATCGCCGGCCTGGTGCTGGCCGCCGGCGAGGGGGCGCGCTTCGGCGGCGCCAAGCAGCTCGCCGAGCTTGACGGGCGCCCGCTGCTCGAGCACGCCCTGGCGGCGATGGCCGCCGTGCCGGCGATCGAGCGCGTGGTGGTGGTGCTCGGCGCCCGCGCCGACGAGATCCGCGCCGAGGTGGATCTGCAGGGGGCGGAGCCGGTGGTGTGCGCGAGCTGGGAGGAGGGGCAGGCGGCGTCGCTGCGCACGGGGCTCGAACGGCTCGGCGAGGTGGACGCCGCGGTGATCACGCTCGGCGACCAGCCTCGCATCACGCCCGAGGTGATCGCCCTGGCACTCGAGAGCTTCGACGGCAAACGGCCGGTGCGCACCGTCTACGGGGGCAAGCCGGGACACCCCGTCGTGCTCCCAGGGTGGATGATCCCCAGGGTGATCGAGCTCGAGGGAGACGTGGGCGCGCGCGTCCTGCTCGACGAGGCCGGCGCGCTGGAGGTGGAGGCGGGGCATCTCGCCAGCGCTGCCGATGTGGACACCCCCGCGGACCTGGAGGGACTGCGCAGATGAAGCTCGAGCAGGAATTCGACGTGAAGGCTCCGGTGGAGACGGTGTGGGCCACGCTGATCGACGTGGAACGGGTGGCGCCCTGCCTGCCCGGCGCCGAGATCACGGGCTCCGAGGACGGCGTCTACCAGGGCAACTTCCAGGTGAAGATCGGCCCCACCACCGCCTCCTACCGCGGCCACCTCGAGATGGAGTCGCTCGACGAGGCCGCCCACGTGGCCACGATGAAGGCTCGCGGGCAGGACAAGCGCGGGCAGGGCTCGGCCAACGCGACGATCGTGAGCTCGCTCAGCGAGACCCCCGAGGGCACGCACGTGGAGGTGGTCACGGACTTCACGATCACCGGCACGCTCGCCCGCTTCGGGCGCGGCGGCATGATGCAGGACATCGCGAACCGCCTGCTGCGCGACTTCGCCGCCTGCCTCGAGCAGCGGCTGGGCAGCGAGCAGGCGCCCGCGGCGGAGGCCGTCCACGTCCGCGGCGACGGAGCCGCTCCGGCCGCCCCCGTTCCGCCCGCGCCACCCGCTCAGGCGCCGCCCGTGAAGGGGCTCTCGCTGTTCTTCTCGGTGCTCTGGGAACGGATCAAGCGCCTGTTCGGCGGCGGCAAGTCAGCTCAGGCTTGACTCCGCTCCATTCGGGCGGATAGGTTCACCCTGATGGGTGTTGGGAGACGTGCCTTAGTCGTGTGCGCCGCGACGCTCGCGCTGCTGTGTGCCGTGTCGGCCGCACTCGCCGCCTCCGGCGATCCCGACCCGTCCTTCGACGGCGACGGCAAGGTGCTCGCTGGACCTCGGCGCGAACAATCCCGGCTCCGCCGTCGCCGTCCAGAGCGACGGCAAGATCCTGGTCGCCGGCGGCGGCTCCGCCAACGGGCTCGCGGTCAGCCGCCTGAACACCGACGGGTCGCTCGACACGAGCTTCGGGACGAACGGGACGGCCAGGTTCGACTTCGGCCACCCCACCACCACCAACGCGATGAACGTCGGCCCCGACGGCAAGATCGTGCTGGTCGGGCACCGTTCAGGTCTCGGGCACGAACAGCGACGTGGCGGTGGCGCGGGCGAACCCCGACGGCACACCCGACCTGAGCTTCGACCCGACCGGCGGGGCGCGCGACGCGGACCTTGGCTCGAACGACGACCTGGGGCTCGCCGTGGTCGAGCAGCCCGATGGAAAGGTCGTCTTCGCGGGCCAGGGTGCCAACGGTCAGCTGGTGGTCGGCCGCCTGCTGTGTCGGGGCACGTTCGACGGGACCTTCAACCCCGCCATTCGCGGCTTCATCGGCCTCACGTTCGGCCTCGCCGCCCACGCCAACGCGCTCGCCCTCCAAGCCGACGGCAAGATCGTGGTGGCCGGCTCGTTCGTCAGGACCAATCCCACGAACGACAACAACCGGGACATGGTCGTCGTGCGCCTCACGACGAACGGCACGGTGGACTCGAGCTTCAACGGCACCGGGTCGCGGACGATCGACACGGGTGGCAACGAAGACGCCTTCGCCGTCGCGATCCAGCCGGACGGGAAGGCGGTCGTCGCCGGCCAGACGAACACGACAACGATGGCGGTCGTGCGGCTGGGCGCCGACGGCACGCCCGACACGGACTTCGGCAACAACGGAATCTCGACCTTCTCGTTCGACAACACGCTCGAGTCCGCCCGCGGGCGTCGCGCTCCAGCCCGACGGCAAGATCGTGGTCGCGGGGCCGGGCATGGGCGGCATCGCGGTGGCTCGGCTTCAGCCGGGCGGCGATCTCGACACCACCTTCAACCAGGACGGCAAGCAGGTGCTCGACTTCAACCCGCAGACGCTGGACTCCGGCGACGGCGTGGCGCTGGCGCCGAACGGCGCAATCGTGGTGGTGGGTTCCACCGGCTCGACCACCACCGTCGGCCGGCTGCTGGGCGACCCGGCGAGCGCCGGGCGGCGGTGGTGGCGGCGGCGGCGGCGGGGCGGCAGCGTGCCGCGCTGCGCGGGCCACCTCGCCACGATCGTCGGCACGAACGGCAGGGACAACCTCAAGGGCACCCGCAGGGCCGACGTGATCGTGGCCCTGGGCGGCAGCGACAAGATCTCGGGCGGCGGTGGCAACGACATCATCTGCGGCGGCGACGGCAACGACTCGATCACCGGCGGCAACGGCAACGACAAGCTCTACGGCCAGGACGGCAAGGACAAGCTCTCTGGCGGTGCCGGCAGGGACAAGGTCTCAGGCGGCGCGGGCAACGACAAGCTGTCAGGCGGCGCCGGCAACGACACCCTGTCGGGCGGCTCGGGCAACGACAAGCTGAACGGCGGCGCCGGCAAGGACAAGGACAACGGCGGCTCCGGCACGGACAGCTGCGCGCGCCAGCGACAGCGACAAGAGCTGTTAGGCCGGAGCCGGCCGGCCATCAGGACCTGACTCGGCTCATCCCGTTCGGGTGAGGTGCTGACGCACGATCGGGCTCACTCTGTGGGCACGGGATACGCCGCGACGAGCGGCCGGCTGCGTTGTCCGCCCAATCCGAGCAGAGGAGCCCCTCGATGGCAGAGCAGTTCAAGGGAACGATCAACGTCGACATCCGCGACTCGGAGCCGGACTGGTCCCCGTTCGAGCCCCCCAAGGCGCCCGAGGGCGCGCCGAACGTGGTGTACATCGTGCTCGACGACGTGGGCTTCTCGGCCATGGGCCGCTACGGCGGCCCGATCGAGACGCCCAACATCGACCGCATCGCGTCCGCCGGCGCGCGCTACACGCAGTGGCACACCACCGCGCTCTGCTCGCCGACCCGTTCCTGCCTGCTCACCGGCCGCAACCACACGCGCAACAGCATGGCCTGCATCACCGAGGCGGCGATCGGGTTCCCCAACGCCAGCGGCACCGTGCCGCCCGAGAACGGGATGCTCCCGGAGATCCTCGGTGAGGCGCGGCTGGAACACCTACATGGTGGGGAAGTGGCACCTCTGCCCGACCGACGAGATGCACCTCGCATCGACCCGCCGCAACTGGCCGAGTGGCCGGGGCTTCGAGCGCTGGTACGGGTTCCTGGGCGCCGAGACGAACCAGTGGTATCCCGACCTCGTCTATGACAACCATCCGGTCGATCAGCCGAGCTCGCCCGATGAGGGCTACCACCTGACCGAGGACCTCACCGACAAGGCGCTCGAGTTCATCAGGGACGCGAAGGCGATCGCGCCCGGAGAAGCCGTTCTTCCTCTACTACGCGCCTGGCGCCGTGTCACGCCCCGCACCACGCCCCCAAGGAATGGATCGACAAGTTCAAGGGCAAGTTCGACCTGGGCTACGAGGCGATCCGCGAGCAGACGCTCGCCAAGCAGAAGGAGTTGGGCATCGTGCCCGCCGACACCGAGTTGCCGCCCATCAACCCGATCGGCACCCCGGACGACAGGACCGGCCCGGACGGCGCCGCCCTTCCCGCCGCTCGACTACACCCAGCCGTGGAACTCGCTGAGCGATGACGAGAAGCGCCTGTTCTGCCGGATGGCCGAGGTGTACGCCGGCTTCCTCGGGCACGCCGACGAGCAGATCGGGCGGCTGCTCGACTACCTGGAGCAGACCGAGCAGATCGACAACACGATCGTCGTGGTGGTGTCGGACAACGGCGCCAGCGGTGAGGGCGGCCCGAACGGCTCAGTGAACGAGATGAAGTTCGCCAACGGCGTGGAGGACACCATGGAGGCGAACCTCGCGCAGATCGACGAGCTCGGCAGCTGGAAGACCTATAACCACTACCCGAACGGCTGGGCGATGGCGTTCAACACGCCGTTCAAGATGTGGAAGCGCTACGAGTTCAACGGGGGCACCTCGGACCCGTGCATCCTCTCGTGGCCTGCGGGCACGAAGGCGCGTGGGGAGATCCGTGATCAGTACCACCACGCGATCGACATCGTGCCGACGCTGCTCGACATGCTCGGCGTGAGCGCGCCTGAGACGATCAAGGGCCACGTCCAGATCGCCATTCGACGGCGTGAGCATGCGCGAGACGATCGATGACGCAAGCGCCCCCTCGGCGAGGAAGACCCAGTTCTACGCGATGCTCGGCTCTCGCTCGATCTGGCACGAGGGCTGGAAGGCCGTGACCACCCACCCGACGATCAGCGGCTGGGGCCACTTCAACGACGACACCTGGGAGCTCTACAACACCGACATTGACCGTGCCGAGGTGAACAACCTCGCGGATGAGCGGCCGGACAAGGTCCGCGAGCTGGTGAACATCTGGTTCGCGGAGGCCGGCGCAAACGGGGCCTTCCCGCTCGACGACCGCTCGGCGCTGGAGATCCTCAACACCCCGCGTCCCCAGCTCACGGCGCCACGCACCCGCTACGCGTACTTCCCGGGCACGGCTCCGGTTCCCGAGTGGCAGGCGGTGAGCACGCGCGGCAGGTCGTTCGTGATCGGGGCTCTGGTGGACCTCCCGGCGGGTGACGTCGAAGGGGTGCTGTTCGCCATGGGCACGCGCTTCGGAGGCCACGGCCTCTATGTCAAGGACAACCGGCTGCACTACGTGAGCAACTACCTGGGCATCGAGGAGCACAAGGTCGTCGGCTCCAAGGATCTGCCCACGGGCAAGCAGATCATCCTGTCCGCCTCGTTCGAGAAGGAGGAGCTGGCGGCCGGCGCCACCACCGGCACGCTGTCGCTCTACCACGGTGAGGAGAAGGTCGGGGAAGGGCCGATCAAGACCCAGCTGGGCGCGTTCGCCATCGCCGGATCCGGCCTCTACGTCGGCCGGCACGCGGGCGAGCCGCTCACCGACGACTTCCCCGGCGCGCCACCGCACGCGTTCACCGGAGGCACGATCGACCGGGTCGCGATCGACGTCAGCGGCGACAGCTACATCGACCTCGAGCGCGAGGCCGCGCTCATGCTCATGCGCGAATGATCGCGTCGCCTCCTACCTGAGTAGGAGGCAAAGTCCTCCGCTGGTCTCAGCTCGAATGCGGCCTCCCGACGATGACCGCGGGAGGCCGCGGACTTAGCGTCACTCCATCGTCATCGAGCACTTGGAGGGCGCATGAGGACTACGAGGAACATCGCCGCGCGGGCCGGGCGCTGGAGCGCTCAGCACCGCAAGATCGCCATCTTCGGATGGCTCGCATTCGTGATCGTCGCTGTCCTGATCGGGAAGGCGATCGGGACCAACCACCTCGGCAGCTCGCAGACCTCGCGCACCGGTGAGTCCGGCCGCGCGGACGCCGTGCTGCGCTCCACGTTCAAGCGCAACTACTCGGAGCAGGTGCTCGTACAGGCCCGCACGGGCGCCGCCGCCAAGGACGTCTCCCGTGGCGTCGGCGATGTGGTCCAGCGACTCCAGGCCACGGGCGACGCGACGAACATCCGCTCGCCGCTCGCGCCCGGCAACTCCGGTCAGCTCTCCCAGGGCGGGCGCTCCGCGCTCGTGACGTTCGAGGTCAAGGGCACGGCCGGCGACGAGCAGTACACGAAGATCGACAAGGTCGATCCGCTGCTGGCCGCGACGGCCGCGGCGAGTCGGGCACATCCGACGCTGCGCATCGAGCAGTTCGGCGACGCCAGCGTGCAGAAGGCCGTGAACAAGTCGATCAGCGACGACCTGGCGAAGGCGCAGAAGCTGTCGCTGCCGATCACGCTGGCGATCCTGGTGCTCGCGTTCGGGGCGCTCGCCGCCGCGGGCGTGCCGGTGCTGCTGGCCGTGACCGCCGTCATAGCCACGTCCGGGCTGATCGCGATCCCGAGTCATTTCGCACCGGTGGACGCCGCGGTGGCAGAGGTGATCCTGCTGCTCGGGCATGGCCGTCGGCGTGGACTACGCGCTGTTCTACCTCCGGCGCGAGCGGGAGGAACGGGCGGCGGGCAAGGATGCCGACGCCGCGCTCGATGCGGCGGCCGCGACGTCGGGCCGCTCGGTGCTGGTCTCCGGGCTGACCGTGATGACGGCGATGGCCGGGATGTACTTCACGGGCGACAAGACGTTCGAGTCCTACGCGACGGGTGGGATCCTGGTGGTGGCGGTGGCCGTGCGTCGGCTCGCTGACCGTGCTGCCCGCGATCCTCTCCAAGCTCGGCGACAAGGTGATGAAGGGCCGCGTGCCGATCATCGGCCGCCGCCGCGAGGCGGGCACGGAGTCGCGCTTCTGGTCCGCGATCCTCGGCCCCGTGCTGCGCCACCCGGGGATCTCCACCGCGGCCGCGACGGCGGTGCTGATCGCGCTGACGATCCCGGCGCTCGGCATGAAGACGGGCAACTCCGGCATCAACGGGCTCCCGCAGGGCCTGGCGATCACCAAGACGCTGAAGCACGCCCAGGCCGCGTTCCCAGGCGACGGCGTGCCCGCGCAGGTCGTCGTCCAGGCGCCGCGGGTGAAGGCCCCGGACGTTCAGAGCGCGATCAAGCGGCTCGAGCGCGGGGCGCTCGCCAGCGGCCGCTTCAGCAACCCGATGACGGTCGACGTCAACGAGGCCGGCACCGCCGCGGTGGTGTCGATGCCGATCGCCGCCGGGAACGGCACCGACCACGCATCGAACGCGGCGCTGGCGACCCTGCGGGGTCAGCTCGTGCCGCAGACGGTCGGCCAGGTGGAGGGCGTGACGGCGAACGTGTCCGGGCTCACCGCTCAGTCGAAGGACTTCAACGACCTGATGCGGGCGCGCGTGCCGATCGTGTTCGCCTTCGTGCTGGCCGTTGCCTTCCTGGTGCTGCTGGTCACGTTCCGCTCGATCGTGATCCCGGTGAAGGCGATCGTGCTGAACCTGCTGTCGGTCGGCGCCGCCTACGGCGTGCTGGTCCTGGTGTTCCAGAAGGGCTGGTTCGAGTCGCTGCTCGGCTTCAAGTCGACCGGCGCCATCGAGTCGTGGCTACCGGTGTTCCTGTTCGTGGTCCTCTTCGGGCTCTCGATGGACTACCACGTGTTCATCGTCAGCCGGATCCGCGAGGCGTTCGATCGCGGGATGACGACCGACGAGGCCGTCGAGCACGGCATCAAGTCCACCGCCAGCGTGGTGACGAGCGCCGCGATCGTGATGGTCGCCGTGTTCAGCATCTTCGCCACGCTCGGCGCGCTGATGCTGAAGGAGCTGGGCGTGGGCCTGGCCGTCGCGGTGCTCATCGACGCGACGATCGTCCGGGCCGTGCTGCTGCCGGCCTCGATGAAGCTCCTCGGTGACTGGAACTGGTACCTGCCGAAGCGCCTCCAGTGGCTTCCGCGGATCCGGCTCGAGCACGAGGTGAAGGCGGGTCCGGCGCGCGCGTAGGCGAGCCGGAGTTCGCAAGCAGGCGAGAGAGGGCCCGCTCCGGCGGGCCCTCTCGCTATTGCGCCGTCATGCCGCCGTCGGCGGAGACGATCGCGCCGGTCATGAACGACGCCTCGTCGGAGGCGAGGAAGAGCGCCACGTGCGCGATCTCCTCGGGCCGCCCGGGCCGGCCGATCGGCTGGAACGAGTCGATCGTGTCGTAGACCTGCTGGAGCCCGCCGAGCATCTCGGCGTGCGCGTAGTTGATCGGCGTGTCCACCCAGCCGGGGCAGATCGCGTTGCAGCGGATGCCCTGCTTGGCGTAATCGAGCGCCACGCCCTTCGTCAGCATCACCACCGCGCCCTTGGAGGCCGAGTACACCGCCAGGTACGGCTCGGACACGATGCCGTTCACGCTCGAGATGTTCACGATCGAGCCGCCGCCGTTCTCCAGCATGTGCGGGATCGCGGCCCGGCAGCCGTAGATCGTGCCCTTCACGTTCACCGCCAGCGTGCGATCGATCACCTCGTCGGGCACCTCGTGCAGCACGCCGGGGATGTTCACCCCCGCGTTGTTCACCAGCACGTCCACGCTGCCGTGCAGCTCCACGCAGCGCGCGATCATCGCGTCCACCTGCGCCGGGTCGGACACGTCGGTGGTCACCGCGCCGCACCCGCGCCGATCGACGCCGCGGTCTCCTCGCGCCGCCTCCCCGTTCACGTCCGCGCACAGCACGCGCCCGCCCTCCTCGGCGAGGCGCACCGCGATGGCGCGGCCGATGCCAGAGCCCGCGCCGGTCACGACGCAGGCTCTGCCCTCGACTCTGTCCCACGGTCAGCCGCTCACCTGTGGGCCGAACGGCCTAAGCCGGGGCGCCCGCCAACGGGGCGTCCGGCGGCTGCACCGGCGGCTCGCCCGCCTCGGCAGCCTCGAACTCCTCGTCGATCGTGCGGATCGGACCCTTGAACCAGTGCCTTGCCGACACCAGCCACCAGATCCCCACCGCGATGATCACGACGCCGATCGCAATCGGCGCGTAGTTCGCCGTCTTGTAGTTGAAGTCCGAGTTCCACCAGACGGCCGTGTCGGTGGTCGGCAGGATGAACAGCACCGAGATGAAGATCACCCACAGGATCGCGATCACGCCCAGTGGCTTGTACCAACGCCCCAGCGACCAGGGGCCCGGCTCGAACTTGTCGCCCGCCTTCAGGCGCAGGATCACCGGCAGGATGTAGGCGATGTAGAGGCCGATGGTCGCCACCGACGTAACCGCGGCGTACACGAAGAACGTGTTGCCGCTCCATGCCGGCGCGGCCAGGCAGAACGCCAAGAACACGATCAGCACGACCCCGTACGCCGGGACGTGACTCGCGTTCAGCCTCGACCAGATCCGCCAGCCCGGCACCGCGCGGTCGCGCGAGAACGCGAACAGCATTCGTGACGCGGCCGTGACGGCGGACATGCCGCAGAACAGCTGGCCGATCACCGCGATGAACAGCAGGAACTCCGCGCCGCCCTTGCCGAGCGCCTGCTCCAGGAGCGTGGTGACGGCGAACTGGCCGCTCGCCGCGACCTTGTTGAGATCCTTGATCGCGAACGTGAGCGCGAGGATCAGGATCCAGCCGGCGATCGCCGACACGACCACGGAGTTGACCACGCCCTTCGCGGCCGTCCGGGACGCCTGGCGGGTCTCCTCCGACATGTGCGCGGAGGCGTCGTAACCCGTGAACGTGTACTGGGCCTGGAGGAAGCCGAGCAGGAAGATGAAGAAGAAGCTCACCCCGCTGAGGCCGGAGTTGTTGAGCGTCTTCGTGAACACCCACGAGACGCTCTGGTGGTGGTTCGGGAAGATGATCAGCACCAGGGCGATCACCGCGACGCCGATCACGTGCCAGTAGGCCGAGACCTGGTTCAGGAGCCCGACGAGCCGCACGTTGAGGATGTTCAGGCTCGCGTGCAACACCAGGATCACGATGTACGCGTACATGATGTGGTGGCTGTCGGTGCCGTACCCGAACAGCAGGTTCAGCAGCGTGGTGGAGAAGATCGCGGCGCCGTAGTCGATGCCCGCCGTGATCGCCACCTGGCCGATCAGGTTGAACCAGCCGGTGAACCAGCCCCAAGCCGGGCTGCCGAGGCGCGACGCCCACCAGTAGAGGCCGCCGGCCGTCGGAAATGCCGACGCCAGCTCGGCCATGCAAAGCGCGACGACGATGACGAAGAACGACACGATCGGCCAGCCGATCGCCTGCTGCATCGGCCCGCCGTAGTTGATGCCGGTGCCGTACAGCGTGAGGGCGCCGGAGAGAACCGAGATGATCGTGAACGAGATGGCGAAGTTCTGGAACCCGCTCATCCTGCGGTTCAGGTCCTGCTTGTAGCCGAGCTCGGCCAACCGCTCCTCGTCGCCCTTCACGACGGCGGCCCCCGGAGTCGATCCCTCCACGTTTCCTCCTTGGTACGGTGAGTGCACCTTTAAGCCGAGCGCAGATTAGTCGCGGCTTCGGAGGAAAGTCAAGGCGCGCAAGTTGGCGCCCGCGGAGCTACTTGCCGGCGCCCGCCACGGCGCGCTGGAGCTGCTCCTTGTTCATGTTCGAGCGGCCCTCGATGCCCAGCTTCTTGGCCTCGTTGTAGAGCTGCTCGCGGGTGCGCCCTTGGGTCGGTTAGTCCCCGAGCGCAGGCCACCGCGGCGGCCTGACGAGATGTCCTCGGTGGACGTGCGCGAGCTCTCGCGCGACTCGCCGGCGCGCGCGCGCTCCTTGTTCACCGTCCGCGCCGCGATCTCCTCGGCCCGGCTCTCAGAGCGGCCCTGCTTCTTCTCGCTCTTCTTGATGTGCTCGTACTGACGGGCACGCTTCGTGCCCTTCTTCACTCCGCGCGGGGGCATCTGGCACCTCCATCGAAGATTCGCCTGCGAGACGTGGCCTACCCCAGCCGTGGGAGGCGAAACGTGACGGCGGCCCGCGCTGGGTAGAGTGCCCCACCTTGGACCACCGCCTCGAGCAGATCGTCCTGGAAACGGACCGCTGGCGGATCGAGGGCCACCTGACCCTCCCGCGCGAGGGCTACCGCAGCCGGCTCTCAGATTTCGTCAACCAGCGCGACCGCGAGTTCTTTTCGATTCAGGATGCGACGCTCACTGCGCTGGACGCCGCCGCATGAGGTGCAGCAGCTGGCTTTTCTCATGGTCGCTCGCCGGCACATTCGGCTCATTGCGCCGACGACGGAGCAGGCCGGCTAGGTCGCGCTAGCGCTTACAGCATCAATAACGGCAGCCCAGCAGGGGGTGCCTGTCTTATCCATCAAGTAGATGAATACAGCACATGCACGTCTGCGGCCGACCCGTTATTGACTCGTAAGCGCCGGCGACCTACTCAGGCGTGACGTACGCCCCCGACAACCCTCCGTCAACCAAGAACGTCGACGCAGTCACATACGTCGACTCATCACTCGCCAAGAACAGCGCGCCATTGGCTATCTCGCGCGCCTGCGCGAAGCGGCCCATCGGCAGGTGGACCATGCGGCGGGCGGCCTGTACCGGGTCCTTGGCGAACAGCTCCTGGAGGAGCGGGGTGTCGACGGGGCCCGGGCAGAGCGCGTTCACGCGCACGCCGCGGCGCGCGAACTCCACGCCCAGCTCGCGCGACAGCGCCAGCACGCCGCCCTTCGACGCCGTGTAGGAGATCTGCGACGTTGCCGCGCCCATCACCGCCACGAACGAGGCCGTGTTGATCACCGACCCGCCGCCGCGCTCGAGCAGGTGCGGGATGCCGTGCTTGCAGCAGAGGAAGACGCTCTTCAGGTTCACGTCCTGCACCCGCTGCCAGGCCTCGAACGAGGTGTCGAGCACGGAGGCGTCGTCGTTCGGAGAGATGCCGGCGTTGTTGAACAGCACGTCGATGCCGCCCAGCTCGTCGCGCGTGCGGGCGTACATGTCGCTGACCTGCTGCTCGTCGGTCACGTCGGCCTGCAGCGACAGATCGCCGACGGCGTCCGCCGCCAGGTCCACCCCCACCACCTTCGCGCCCTCGGCCTGGAACAGCCGCGCGGTCTCGGCGCCGATGCCGCCCGCCGCCCCGGTGATCACGCACACCTTTCCCTCGAGTCGGCCCATCCTCACTCCGTCGCGTAGTAGACGTTCTTGAGCTCGCTGTAGTGCTCGAGCGCGTGTGGGCCGAGCTCCCGACCCACCCCCGATTGCTTGAAGCCGCCGAACGGCGTGGACACGCGCACGGAGCTGTTCGAGTTGATCGACAGCACGCCGGTCTCGACGCGCCCGGGCCACCCGCAGCGCCTTCGCGCCGTCGCGGGTCCAGATCGAGCCGGACAGCCCGTAGATCGTGTCGTTCGCGAGCCTGCACGGCCTCCTCCTCGCCGTTGAACGGGATCACGCACGCCACCGGCCCGAAGATCTCCTCGCGCGCGGCGCGGTCCTCGTTCGTACCGGGCACAGCACCGTGGGCGCGAACCAGTAGCCAGGCCCATCCGGGGCGCTCCCGCGGATGGCCACCGGGGCGTCGTCCGGCACGAACGAGGAGACGGTCTCGCGCTGGCCGGCCGAGATCAGCGGGCCCATCTGGTGTCGGGATCGAGCGGGTCGCCCACGCGCAGGGCCTCGACGGCGTCCTCGAGCGAATCCATGAAGCGGTCGAGCGCCGAGCGCTCCACGAGGATGCGCGAGCGCGCGCAGCAGTCCTGCCCGGCGTTGCCGAACACGGCAAGGGGGGCAGCCGCCGCGGCCTTCTCGAGGTCGGCGTCCGCGAACACGATGCTGGCCGACTTGCCCCCGAGCTCGAGCGTGACCCGCTTGATCGTGGCCGCGGCGCCCGCCGCGATCCGCCGGCCACCTCGGTGGAGCCGGTGAAGGCCACCTTCGCCACGTCCGGGTGCTCCACCAGCCGCTGGCCGCAGACGCTGCCGGGGCCGGCCACCACGTTCACCACGCCCTCCGGCAGCCCGGCCTCCAGCACCAGCTTCTCGAACTCGAGCGCGGTGAGCGGGGTCAGCTCGGCCGGCTTCAGCACCAGCGTGTTGCCGGCCGCCAGCGCCGGGGCCATCTTCCAGCAGGCGATCGTCAGCGGGAAGTTCCAGGGCACGATCAGCCCGACCACGCCGAGCGGCTCGCGGAAGGTCATGTCCACCCCGCCGGCGACCGGGATCGTGTCGCCCAGCAGGCGCTCCGGCGCGCCGGCGTAGTAGCGGAAGGTCGCCGCCGACATGCCCATCTCGCCGCGGGCGTCGGCGATCGGCTTGCCCGCGTTGCGGGCCTCCAGCTGGGCCAGCTCCTCGCCGTGCTCCTCGAGCACGTCGGCCACTCGGTGGAGCAGGGTCGCGCGGTCGCCCGGGCTCACCGCCCGCCAGGCGGGGAAGGCGGCCTTCGCGCGCGCCACCGCGGCATCGGTCTCCTCCACGCCCGGCGCGCGGGATCTCCGCGAGCACCTGCTCGGTGGCCGGCTCGATGACCGCGATCATGCGGCCCTCGCCAGGCTCGTGCGCACCTCGTCGACGAAGGCCGCGATCAGCCCGCTGGCCTCGTCCTCCTCGGGATGCCAGAGCACGCCGAGCGCGAAGCGCTTGCCGGGCACCTCCAGCGCCTCCACCTCGCCATCGTCGGCGCGGGCGCTGACCACCAGGCCCGTGCCGATGCGAGCCGATTCCCTGATGGTGGTGTGACTTCACCGCGTGCCGCGCCCCACCGGCGGCGCGCTCGGCGAGCGTGCCCGGGTCGACCTCCACCTCGTGGTCGCCGAACACGCCCGGCGTGTGGCGGTGCACGTCCACGTTCTCCACGTCCTGGGTCAGCGTGCCCCCGGCGGCCACGTTCATCACCTGCATGCCGCGGCAGACGCCGAGCAGCGGCATGTCGAGCTCGAGGGCCCGTCGGGCGAGGGCGATCTCGAATTCGTCGCGCGCCGGAGTGGTGTGCGTCGTCGCCGGCTCGCGCTCGGCGCCGTAGGAGCGCCGGATCGACATCGGTGCCCCCCACGAGCAGCAGCCCGTCGATCAGGGCGAGCACCTCGTCCGGATCCGCGCGCCTCGTCGGGCGGCAGCAGCACCGCCAGCGCCCCGGCGCGCTGCACCGCCGCGACATACGACCAGCCCATGAGCGCCACGGAAAAGTCCCGCCACGAAGCCCAGCTGGCGGCCTCGATCGGAGTGCGAAGACCAATGACGGGCCGGCCCGCGACCTGCGACCTGCGACCTGCGACCCGCCTCATAGCCGCTCAAACCCCCTGAACAACTCCCAATCGGTGACCGAGGACTCGAACGCCTCGAGCTCCACCTGCGCGCGGTTCAGGTAGTGGTCCACCACGTCCTGGCCGAACGCCTCGCGTGCGAGCTCGCTGCCGGCGAGCAGGTCGCGCGCCTCGTACATGTTGGTGCGGCACGCGCGGCTTGTCGGACTCGTAGGCGTTGCCCTCGAACGGGGGCTCCAGCTCGAGGCCGTTGTCGATGCCATGCAGGCCGGCGGCGATCATCGACGCGATGGCGAGGTAGGGGTTCACGTCCGCACCGGGCAACCGGTTCTCGAAGCGCCGCGACTGCCCGTGCCCGACCACGCGCATCGAGCAGGTGCGGTTGTCGTGGCCCCAGGCCACCGCGGTGGGCGCGAACGACCCCTTCGCGAAGCGCTTATAGGAGTTGATGTGCGGGGCGAACATCAGGGTCAGATCCCGCATCCCGGCGAGCTGGCCCGCCACAAAGCCCTTGAACGCCGCCTCGTCGTCGCCGAACACGTTGCGGCCGTCGCCGTCCGCGAGCGAGAGATGGATGTGGCACGAGTTGCCCTCGCGCTCGTTGTACTTGGAGATGAAGGTGATCGCGTAGCCCTCCTGGGCCGCGATCTCCTTTGCACCGGTCTTGTAGATCACGTGGTCGTCGGCCGTCGAGAGCGCATCCGAGAAGCGGAAGTTGATCTCGTGCTGGCCGAAGTTGCACTCGCCCTTCGAGTTCTCGACCGCCATGCCCGCGCCCATCATCGAGTTGCGGATGCGGCGGATCAGCGGCTCGAGCCGGGCGGTGCCGATCATCGAGTAGTCCACGTTGTATTGGTTGGCCGGCTCGAGGCCGCGGTAGCCCTTGTTCCAGGCGTCCTCGTAGGTGTCGCGGAAGACGATGAACTCGAGCTCCGTGCCGGCCATGGCGGTCCAGCCGCGCTCGGCCAGCCGAGCGAGCTGGCGGCGCAGGATCTGCCGCGGGGAGGCCACCACATCCGTGCCGTCCCCCCACTCGAGGTCGGCCATCAGCAGCACGGTGCCCTCGTGCCAGGGGATCGGCCGCAAAGTGTCCAGATCCGGCTTCATCACGAAGTCGCCGTAGCCCAGGTCCCAGGCCGACATCGCGTAGCCGTCGACCGTGTTCATGTCCACGTCGACGGCGAGCAGGTAGTTGCAGCCCTCGGCGCCGTGCTCGGCCACCTCGTCGAGGAAGTGCGCGCTCGTGAGGCGCTTGCCCTGGATGCGCCCCTCCATGTCCGCGATGGCCAGCAGCACGGTGTCCACCGTGCCGTTCCCGTGGGCTTTTTTCAGGTCGTCGAGCTTCAAGCGGCGGCGGTTGGACCCGTCTCAATGGTTGGGCGCGCACACCATAAGCCGGGGCCTGGATGCGTGTCAATCACGCCGTCAGCGACCCGCCGGCATCAGCCCGGCCAGGATGTGCTCCGTGCCCGCGAGGTGCTCGCGCACGATCTTGGCGGCGGCCGTTCCGTCCGAGCGGGCGAGCGCCGTGACGAGCTGCCGGTGCTGGTCGTTCGCGCGACTCAGCACCTCCTCGGGGTGTGGGATGAGCCCGATCAGCTCGCTCATCTGACCCTGCACCTCGGTCATCGCCGCCACCAGCCGCGGCGAGCAGGACGCCTCGGCCAGGGCGATGTGGAAGCGGATGTCCGCGCGCCGGTAGGGCTCGAAGGGCGGCCCGAATTGGAGCGCCATGCTGTCCACGAGCTCGGTCATCGCCGCGAGGTGCTGCTCGCCGGCCCGTTCCGCCGCCAGCATCGCGGCGCCCGTCTCGACGGCCACGCGGTAGTCGAGCACCGAGCGCATCCACTCGTCGTCCGGCCGGTTGGGAGCCACCGTGAGCGGTGGCGAGTCCGCCACGAAGGTGCCGCCGCCCCTGCCGCGCTGCGCCACGAGCAGCCCGCTCTGCACGAGGGTGGTCAGCGCCTGGCGGAGCGTGGAGCGGGAGATTCCCAGCTCGTCGGCGAGTTCGCGCTCGGGCGGAGGCGCGTGCCGGCCGGCAGCAGGCCCACCTTGATGGCCGTCCCCAGCCGCTCCACGGTCTCCTCGAAGGTGGTCGGCGGCTGGACCGGCTCGAAAATTGCCGCCACGGCAGCGCTGCGGTCCATGGGCGCAAAGGTACAGCGGTCGGCCCATTGAGGGCAACTGCATTACCCCGAGCGTGTGGTCGACCTTGGGGACGGGTCGCCCCCGCAAAAACGCTGCTTGAGCCGTTTTTTGCCCGTCTAGAACAAATGTCCAGCCCCCGGAGCAACGCTAAGCGCATCCCCGCGCGCGAGCGATGGTCATCACATGCCGTCTGTCCCGCTCCGGCTCGCAATCCTGGCCGCCTGCGCGCTCGCCATCACGGCCCCCGCCCAGGCACAGAAGCCACCCCCCGGCGCAACCACCCCGACCGGCATCTCCGGGTTCGGGAATCAGAACCCCGAACCGGTCAAGAAGTCCCCCTACTCGGCGGTCGATCCCACGGCCACGCCGCCGACCCCCGCAACGCCGGCGCCGGGCACCACCCAGCAGCAGTCGGCCACCAGGCGGCGCAACGCGGTCAGCGTGGACCGCAGCAAGAAGAGCGCCGACAGCGCCGACACCAGCGCCGCCGCGACCACCACCGTGTCGCCGCCCGCCGCCCCCGCGGCGCCGGCCGCGCCTGTGGCCGCCACGCCGACCCCGACCACGGGATCGAAGACGAAGCACCGCGCCAAGCACAGGTCATCGAAGCGCTCGAGCCGCTCCTCCAACGGCACCCGCGGCGTGGCGCGCTTGGTCGCGCCGGTGGTGCTCCCAGTCGCCGCGGCGACGAAGCCCGCCGCCGCCAAGCACAAGACCACACACCGCAGCGGCAAGGAAGGCTCGACCACCCCGCGGACCTCGGTGGTCACCCGCACCGTGCACGACATCGTGAAGGTGATCCCGGCTCCCCTCAAGGCGGTCCTCGTCGGCATGGCGGCGCTGCTGCTCGCGGCGCTGGCCGGCTGGATCGCCGTGATGCTCCGCGCCCGCCACCTCAAGCGCCAGCGGCGCGAGCTGCTGGCCGAGGTCGGACTGCTGCAGGCCGCGCTGCTCCCCGAGGTGCCCGAGCGCCTTGGCCCGCTCGCCGCCTCCGCCGCCTACCGCCCCGCCGATGGCCCGGCCGCCGGCGGTGACTTCTACGACGTCTTCGAGATGGAGGACGGCCGCATCGGAGTCGTGCTGGGCGACGTGGCCGGCCACGGCCGCGAGGCGCTCGCCCGCACCGCCCTGCTGCGCTACACGCTGCGCGCCTACCTCGAGACCGGCCTCGAGCCGCGCTCCACGCTGCGCCTCGGCGGCGAGACGCTCGACCACAACCTCGCCAGCTTCGCCACCGCGGTCGTCGCCATCTACGACCCCGCGGCCGGCACGCTCACCTACTCCTGCGCCGGCCACCCGCCGCCCATCCTGCTCGGCCCGGCCGGCCACGATCCGGTCACCGTCTGCTCCGCTCCGCCGATCGGCGTGGGCGAGCGCACCGGCGACCGCCAGACCACGGTCGTCCTCCCGGCCGGATCGGTGGCCTGCTTCTTCACCGACGGACTCGCGGAGGCGCGCGTGTCGGGCAACCTGCTCGGCCGCGGGCGCCTCGTCGAGATGCTGGCCGACCTGGGCGACGAGCCCACGGCCGCCGCGCTGCTCGAGCGCGTGCGCCGCGACGTGACCCACACGCCCGACGACATGGCCGCCTGCATCCTGCGCCCCGTGATCACGCTCGCCGACGCGCGGCCCAGCCGCATCGAGGAGCTCGAGCTGCGCGAGGACGGCGAGACCGACCTGCGCCGCTTCCTGGATGCCTGCGGCGTGCCGCCCGCCGAGATCGACGCGCTCGTTCGCGAGAGCGAAGCCCGCGCCGAGGACTACGGCGGAGCGATCGTCCGCGTGTCGCTGAGCGACGGCTACCCACAGGTCTCGATCGTCCTCCCGACGATCGAGCTGCTCTCCGCCGCGCGGCGCTAGCGGCGCCCGCCCGGCATCATCGGGCTCCTTCGAACACACCGAGGAGCCACTCATGACCGCAATCGTCAGCGGCGTCGACTTCGTGTGCATGCCGACCAGGGACTTCGCCGCAGCCAAGCACTTCTACGGTGAGGTGCTCGGCCTGCCCTGCTCCGCCGAGTACGACCGCGTGCCCGGCGCCGAGTTCGAGACCGGCAGCCTCACGCTCCAGGTGATCGACACCGATGCGATCGGCCGCGAGTTCCAGGCCCACGCCTACCCGGTGGCGCTGCACGTCGACGACTTCGATGCCGTGCGCGCCGCTCGAGTCACGCGGCGTGTCGTTCATCCATCAGTTCGACTCGGGCGTCTGCCACAACGCCTTCTTCCGCGATCCCGACGGCAACGCGCTGATGATCCACCACCGCTACGCGCCCCGCGCCTGAGGCGAGGAGGCGCTTACGCGGCCAGCTCGTGGGCGCTGCGCTCGGCGATGAGCGAGGCGAGTGCCTCGACCACGGCCGGGTCGAACTGCGCTCGGCACAGCGCTCGATCTCGCGCAGAGCGGCATCGGCCGAGACGACGTCCCGGTAGGGCCGGTCCGACACCATCGCCTGGAAGGCGTCGCAGACGGCCACGATCCGCGCTCCGAGCGGGATCGAGGGGCCCGCGAGACCGTCGGGGTAGCCGTCGCCGTCCCAGCGCTCGTGGCTCGAGCGCACCAGCTTGGCCACGCCCTCGAGCGCGGGCGCCCTGCGCACGATCCGCTCGCCGATCAGGGTGTGACGGTGGATGAAGTCCAGCTCGTCCTCCTCGAGGGGGCCGGGCTTCGTGAGGATCGTGTCGGGCACGCCCACCTTGCCGATGTCGTGTAGCTGCGCGGCGTGGGCCACCTCGTCGGCGTCGTCGGGACCCAGCCCGAGCCGCACGGCCACCGCTCGCGCCAGCTGCGCCACGCCTGCGGCGTGCTCGCCCAGCTTCTCGTCGCGCTCCTGGACCACGCCCAGCAGCACGTCGGCGCTCTGGTGGCCGGCCGACTTCCTGCCGCCCCTCTTCTGCTGGTACATGCGCTGATCGGCGGTCTTGAGCGCGTCGGCGGAGGTCTGGGCCTCACGCGGCAGCTCGACCGAGCCCGTCGAGGGCCTGATGGCGAAGCCGGGGCCGACCTCGCTGAGCGCCTCGGAGCAGTCCTCCAGCAGCCCGTCCAGGTCGGCGTCGTAGATCAGGACGCAGAACTCGTCCCCGCCCATGCGGTAGGCGCGACCACGCCCGTCCACCGCCGCGTCGAGAGCGCGTCCCAGGCGGATCAGCAGCGTGTCGCCGGCCGGGTGGCCGTAGGTGTCGTTGTAGAGCTTGAAGCCGTCCAGGTCGAACAGCGCGAGCGCAGCGGAGCGGCGGCCGTCGAGCGCCTCGTCGAGGTCGGCCACGAGCCGCCTGCGGTTCGCCATCCCGGTGAGCGAGTCCGTGGAGGCCTCCTCGCGACTCGCCTCGATCATGCGCAGGTACTCGACGAAGGTCAGCGCCATGCGCAGGATCGCCGACACCGCGGCGCCCACCGCCAGCCCGAGCGCCAGCGAGTTGAGCCGGTGGAAGTGGTCGACCACCAGGAGGCCGATGCCCACGGCGGCCGCGGCGCCGGGCACCGCCAGCATGCGCCAGCTCTCGTCGCGCGCGGCCATGCGCCGCGGAGCGGGCTGCCACGCGGCCAGGGCGAAGATGAGGCAGGCGGCGAGCCAGCCCGCGTCGAGGATGCCGCCGTCCTGGTAGGTGCCGGCGGCCGTCTGGTAGAGGTAGATGCTGTCGTTCAGCGCGAACAGCGTGAGGCCGCCCGCCATCAGGCCCCAGGCGCGGTCCACGCGCCAGCCGCTGAGCGCGGCCGAGGTGACGAGCACGCCGAGCAGCAGCAGGTCCGCCAGCGGGTAGGCGAGGTTGGTGGCCACCGCGGCGGGACTGGAGCCCGCGACGCTCGACAGCACCGCCTGGAAGACGACCGCGGCCGCCACCGCGGCCACCGCGAGCGCGCCGCTGAGCCCGTCGAGCCAGCTGCTGGCGCGGAAGGTCGAGGTGCGCGAGCGCACGAACAGGCCGATCGCCACGTAGGCCGGCGGGTAGAAGGCCAGGTAGAAGGCGTCGTCGATCGACGGGAACGGGATCGAGCTCAGGTGCTCGAGCGCGACCGAGTAGTAGATGTCGCCCGTCGCCCAGGCGGAGAGCGCGACGCCCACCAGCAGCCAGGCCGCGCGCTGCGAGTCGCGCCGCAGCAGCCCGCGTGCGAAGCAGGCCAGCGCCGCCAGCACGAGCAGGCCGTTGTAGAGCCAGTCGTTGAAGAAGCTGTCGAGGCCCTTGCCGCCGAGCCCCACGGCGGGGTGCAGGAAGTAGACGGCGAAGGCCAGCCACAGCAGCGCCAGGGCGCGCCGTGCAACGGCCGATTCCATTCCCGCCTTCACATTGTTTATATCGGCCGGAAGCGCCCGATACTGATGCTTTTTGGCGCCCAAGAACCGGGCGCTGCGCCGCCCAGGGGCCCGGCAGCCGACCCCTGGGCAGCACGGCGAGCGAGATTTACGCCGTCGCGTAGCGCAGCGAGCCCGGCGTGGTGAGGGTCTCGCCGGTCTCCAGCAGGGTCTTCAGGCCGGAGAGGATCATCGGCCAGCCACCGTAGAGCTGGTCGTTCGCGCCCTCGCGCAGCTGGTCGTGGGTGACGGTCAGGCGGCAGGAGTCGGCGACCTGCTCGATCTCCCAGGTCACCCGCGAGGTGCCCTCGCTCTTCACGTCGTCGCCCCAGAGGGCGGTGAAGCTCTGGACCAGCCGGCGCGGCGGGTCGACCTCGAGGTTCTCGCCCTCGCTGATCGGCATGCCGGCCTGCGGGTGCACGGCCCGGTAGCGTCGAGCCGGGCGTCCAGTCGGACTCCACGCCCACGCCGAAGTTGTACTTCTGCCTCATCTCGCTGTCGGTGATCGCCTGCCACAGGCGCTCCGGCGTGGTCTTGATGTAGATCTCGAAGACCTTCTCCATGACGTCCTCCTCGATGCTCTTCTTGAGCCCGCGTGAGCGCGGCGGCCCAGGGCTCGGCGTATTTGCTCACCCACCTGTCGTGGACGAGCCGGATCGGGACGGGGTTCAGGAAGTGGAGCTTCTCGCGGCCGCGTCGCTTGGTCGTGACGAGGCCCGCCTCCTCCAGCACCCTCAGGTGCTTCATGACGCCGAAGCGCGTCATCGGCAAGCGCTGCTCGAGCGCGCTGAGCGTCTGCCCGTCCTCCCTGAACAGCTCGTCGAGAAGGCTCCGGCGGGTTGGATCGGCGAGGGCCCTGAACACATCGTCCATGGACGGCATGATACGTGACCATTTGGTCACCTGTCAAGTCCATTACGCTTCCACCCGGTGACTCGCATCGCGATCATCGGAGCTGGCTTCGCCGGGCTCGGCATGGGCATCAGGCTGCGCCAGGCCGGCATCGAGGACTTCGCGATCCTGGAGCGCGCGGACAGCATCGGCGGCACCTGGCGCGACAACAGCTACCCGGGCTGCGCCGTCGACGTTCAGTCGCACCTCTACTCGTACTCGTTCGCGCCGAATCCGGACTGGAGCCGCGTCTACGCGCCCCAGGAGGAGATCTGGAGCTACATCCGCCGCTGCGCGGACGAGTTCGGCGTCAACGACCACGTGCAGTTCGGGCACGAGGTGCTCCGCGCCGACTGGGACGAGTCGCGGCAGCGCTGGCTCGTCGAGACCTCGGCCGGCCCGCTCGAGGCGCAATTCCTGATCTCGGCGATGGGGCCCCTCAGCGACCGCTCGCTGCCGGACATCCCCGGCCTCGACACGTTCGAGGGCGCGTGCTTCCACTCGGCGGCGTGGGACCACGACTACGACCTGGCCGGCAAGCGCGTCGCGGTGATCGGGACCGGCGCCTCGGCCGCCCAGCTCGTCCCGGAGATCCAGCCGAAGGTCGGCGAAGCTGCTCGTCTTCCAGCGCACGCCGCCCTGGACCTTCCCGCGCATGAACCGCCGCATCACCCCGGTCGAGCGCGCGCTCTACCGGCGCTACCCCGCGCTCCAGCGGTTCGTGCGCGCACGCCAGTACTGGTACCGCGAGACCCTGGCGGTCCTCCTTCAGCGGCCGCAGCGGGCGGCTCTGCTGGAGAAGATCGCTCGAGCGCGGCTGCGCCGGCAGATCCCCGATCCCGAGCTGCGCGAGAAGGTCACGCCCAGCTACCGCATCGGCTGCAAGCGCATCATCGTCTCCGACGACTATCACCCGACCCTCACGCGCGAGAACGTCGAGCTGGTGACGAGCTCGATCCGGGAGGTCCGGCCCTCGTCGATCGTGATGGAGGACGGCGAGGAGCATGCCGTCGACGCGATCGTCCTCGCCACGGGCTTCCACCCCATCTGCGTGGCCGACCCGCTGCGCGGCCGCGGCGGAGTCGCACTGGCCGAGCGCTGGGCGGAGCGCCGCGAGGCGTACCTCGGCACGACGGTGGCGGGCTACCCCAACTACTTCATGCTGATCGGCCCGAACACCGCGACGGGCCACACCTCGGCGCTGCTCTACGCCGAGGCGCAGATCGAGTACGTGATGAGCTGCCTCGACCATCTCGAGCGCAACGGCCTCGACTCGCTCGACGTGCGGGACGAGGTGCAGGCCGCCTTCAACAGGGATCTGCGCAAGCGGCTGAAGGGCACCGTCTGGACCTCGGGCGGCTGCGGCAGCTGGTACCTCGACGCCGACGGCGGGACGTCGGTCATCTGGCCCGGCTACACGTGGCAGTTCCAGAGGGCGCTCAGCGCCTTCGACCCCGGCGCCTACGAGCTGCGCCGAACCGTCGGCGCAGCTCCGGCAACGGATCGAGCAGCGGTCTAGCGCCCGCCCGGCGCTAGTGCTTCTTGACCTTGATCTTCAGGGTCACGATGCGGGTCGTGTAGCCCTTCTTCGTGATCTTCAGCCGCACCTTCGTGCTGCGGCTGAACTTGCCCAGCTTCAGTTGTGCGACGCCCTTGCTGTTCGTGCGCGCCCGAGGAGCCTTCACCTTGTGCTTGGCGGCGGCGCTCGAGCCCTTGCCGGTGATCCTCGTCACCGTGGCACCGGACAGGGGCTTGCCGGCATCGGCCACCTTGACCGTGGCCACCGCCTGCTTGGTGGGCGTGACGGTGAGTGAGGCCACCTGCACGTCCGCGCCGGGCTGCAGCTGGGTCGCCGAGATGGCCACCGTCCGCTCCGCTCGGTCCAGGCCCGAACGTGCCCAGAATGTCGAGCACCTGAGCCTGCGCGCTCGCGGCGAGCGCGAACGAGTCGTTGGCTCCCGAGGGGAGCGGCACCGAGATCGGCTGGTCGAACACGGTGCCGTCGGTGTTCGAGCGCGATGCGAACAGCTGCAGATCTCCGCCGGACTCGCTCGTCCACACCACCCACAGCCGGCCCGTCGGGTCGGCCGCGATCGCGACGTTGCGGATCCCGCGGTCGCCGCTCGAGATCACGATCGGCGCAGTCGCCCCGACCTTCCAGACCAGGATGCGCGTCTGCGACGGGTAGCCGGCGCCGTACGCCGCGTAGAGCCCGGCCTGCCCTGGGCGGCCGGTGAACGCCATGCTCGCGCGAGGCTGGATCGAGTTCCCGCCGACCTGCGAGGCGGGCAGCAGCGTCGGCGTGCCCACCGGTGCGCCCGTGGCGGGATCGACCGCCTGCTCGTAGTAGCCGGTGTGGCCGGTCGCGTTGGAGAACCACGCGATGGCCGGCTGCCCGCTGGCCCCGTCGACGGCGAGCGTGCACGTTGTAGCCGCAGCAACCGGCGAGCTGAGCCTGGAAGTCCTGGTTGGGAAGCGCGGGGCCGATACCGCGATGCACCGTCACCCCCAGCGTGTGCGCCCACGCCTCGAGCGGGGTCCCGTCGGCGAGCGTCGCCGCGCTGATGTCGGACCCATATGCCTGGTCGTCGTTCACGCCCTCGGTGGCCGAAGCCGAGCCGGGCGCCACCGTCCACGCGCCGTCCGGACCGGGAGCGCTGGCGTAGTTCAGATCCTGGTTGGGGTCGTTCTGGTCGGTGCTGTGCAGGCCGCCGAAGAACGCGGCGATGCCGCCGGGCTGGGCACGAGGGCCGGGCCGCCCAACGTGGCCCAGGCGGTCGCGATCGCCGGCTTGGCGGAGACCCCGCCGGTGGGCGCGATCAGCGCGCTGAGGATGTCGGAGCTGCTGCCGTCGGGGTTCTTGGCCTCGTACGCCGACCTCGAGCGAGCCATCGCCCAGGCGCAGCGGCCACGGCTGAGCGCCCTGCGGCGAACGCTGCGACTGCGGCAGCTGGGTCCAGGCTCCCGGCGGTGGCCGCGGACGCCGATGCGGCCGTGGCGAGCACGGCTCCCCCGACGAGAAGAGTGGACAGCACCCGGCGGGCGCGCGAGGCTCGAAGCGGCATATTGAGATCTCCGTCCATGGTGGTGTGCGGGCGGGGCCACTGTACACCGAATGGGGTAGCGCGGCACGGTTTGGAGAAGGCCGTCTGGTGCGCTGGATCGCGATGACGGGTATCGCTCCGGCAAGCAGGGGCGCCGCCCGTCATGGCGCCGAAAGGGGTTGCGCGACGGTCAGTCCCGCTGTCCACCCTGGCGCCCGTCCACCGGTCGGGGGCGCGATCTCGGCCATGTCGAGTCCGTTTCGAGCGAGCAGCCAGGAGACGACAGAGTTGGAGTTCCACATATCACCGGTACGCAGTTCGTCACGTCCCCACACCGGCGTTGGGACTTGTGGCACCGCTTCGAGCACCCCGGTCGCTGTCGCCGGGTCAGTCGTCAACCGGCGGGGACTGTCGACGGCTTCCCCAGCGTCTGGGATGCGGCCGTCGCGCCAGCACCGGATCTCGTAGCGGAACATCCGCAGCCGACCGAGCACCGGACTCCCGACCGCTCCCTCGCCGACGGTGCCGCGCTCCCTGCTGCGTTCGTTCCACACCGGCGCCATCTCGATGACGTACCGCTGCTCGGCCAGGCCGACTTCGAGCGCGGAGTGATACAGGTCTTGGCGCTCGCGGTGTTGGACGCTCGCGAGGATCGCCTCGTAGAGCCGCCCGTTGAGCCGAACGAGATGGCCGCCGGCACCCAGCGGCAACCAATACAGATCAACGTACGCGTCCACCACGCGGTGTGCCGACCTACTCCCGCGGCTCGGCAGCCTCGACCGCTGCATCCTTGGTGAGGAAGGCCTGCACTCGGACGATCTTGCCGTCGCGCATGTGAAGCACTGCAAAGGTCGTCCATTCAACTGCGCACCCCGCTGGCTTGTCCCAGACCGTGGGAGGCCAATTCGGAGAGGACGACATCGCCGCCTCGTCGTGAAGCTCCGCGCCTCGAAACGAACCCCGGCGACCCCGCGCAGATTTGCCATCCACTCGCGGATGCCGTCGTGTCCGTGGAAGCCCAGAGCTGGGCTGTCGGGCATCTCCTGCGGCTCGTTGACCACGCAGCGGTCGTCGAACGTCGCGATCACGGCGGCGACGTCGCCGCGGTTGAACGCGTCGAGCATGCGCCGGACTACCTCGACATTCTCCTGCGACATCGCCCGCCCAGTATCTCGCCACGATTGCCGGGTCGCCGGCGGCGTTGCGAGCGTACTGTCGGAACGGCAGGGTGGGATGAAATCCCTCCCTCTCCGTTTCGGGGCGCCCGCCTGGCAAGGAAGAGGGGTGCGACGCGTGCACCGCACGCGAGTAGCCCAATGACGCCGCCAGACGTTTGAGCGAACAGGGAGGGATGAAATCCCTCCCTCTCCGTTTCGGGGCGCCCGCCTGGCAAGGAAGAGGGGTGCGACGCGTGCAACGCACGCGAGCACCCCGACGACGCCGCCAGACGTTTGAGCGAACGGGGAGGGATGAAATCCCTCCCTCTCCGTTTCGGGGCGCCCGCCTGGCAAGGAAGAGGGGTGCGACGCGTGCAACGCACGCAAGCACCCCGACGACGCCGCAGACTTTGAGCGAACGGGGAGGGTGCAATCCCTCCCTCTCCGTTTCGGGGCGCCCGCCTGGCAAGGAAGAGGGGTGCGACGCGTGCAACGCACGCGAGCACCCCGATGACGCCGCCAGGCGATGCGCATCCGGGACGGAGAGGGAGGGATTCGAACCCTCGAGGCAGGTTGCCCCGCCCACGCGATTTCCAGTCGCGCTCCTTAAGCCACTCGGACACCTCTCCAGGCGTGCTACAGCGTAGCCGCCGCTACAGCCCCAACCCGCGCACCCCGGACTCGTTCCAGCCCAGGTGGTGGGCGACCTCGTGGCGAAGCACGCGCTCGACCTGGGCGGCCAGCAGGTCGGGGTCGTGGCCGAAGTCGCGCACCAGGGTGTCCTGGTAGATCACGATGCGATCCTCGTAGCGGCCGCCGGCCACGGTGTCGCCGAAGTAGTGGCCGTAGGCGCCGACCTCGGCGCCGCGCTGGGACACCACCACGGGCACGCGCTCGAGCAGCGCCCTGAACTCGTCGGGCAGCCTCGTCGATCGCGTCAGCGACCAGCAGCTCGAACTCGGTGGCCTCTGGGCGAGCTCCGGCTGCCGTGCCAGCTCCTCCGTGCGCCTGACCACCTGCTCGAACTCCTCTTCGCTCATCGCGTCGCGGCCCGATCAGCCCCACGGTGATCCAGGCCGTGACGAGCACCAGCGCCAGCGCCGCGACGATCAGCGCCAGCAGCCCCGGAGCGCCGGACAGCGACGGCGGATGGAGGAAGACCATCACCGTGCCCACCACGAACAGCGGTGATCGCGGCGGCCTTGAGGGCGGGGCGGAGTTCCTCCTTCATCGCCCGACAAGCGTAGGACGCCGCCCGACGCGGCGGGCGCCCGCGCGACCCGCGGGTCGCGCTCCTCTACGCCGCCGGAGCGGCGTCCGGCCTGTCGCTCGGCGCTCGGCCCTGCTCGGAAGGCGCCTGCGGCAGCTCGCGCAGCGAGCGCATCATGCGCCGGGCGTTGTCGGTGCGGAACACGAGCGCACCCCTTCGCGTCGAGCGCAGCACGAGGCCGCCGTCATGTTCGAGGGAGCGCCGAGCGCCCCTCGCGTCGTCGCGGTCCAGTTCCATCGTCCTCCCTTGCCGTTCCAGACGAGGCTCGCGCGGCTACCCCGTAGAGCAAGGGATGGTACTCCAAAAGGGTAAGAGGTCAAGCGGGTCCGCAGGGGCCATCTGTAGCCTGTCTGCGATGCGCAGGAACGCAGCCCTCGGAGCGCTCGCGCTGCTGGCAGCCGCGGGCGTCGCCGGGAGCCAGCTCGCCTCGGGTCACGCGCTGCCGTCGGCGTCGCGCTGCCCCGTCTTCCCCGCGAACAACCAGTGGAACCTGCCGGTGGACAAGCTGCCGCTGGCGAGCGACTCGGACACGTTGGTGCGCAGCATCGGCAGCGACGCCTCCGTGCATCCGGACTTCGGCTCCGGCAACTACAACGGCGGGCCGATCGGGATCCCCTACACCACCGTCTCCTCCCGCCAGCACAAGGTGCGCGTGCGCTTCCAGTACTCGGACGAGTCGAACCGCGGCCCGTACCCGATCCCGACGAAGGTCCCGATCGAGGGCGGCCGCAACTCGAGCGGCGACCGGCACGCGATCATCGTCGACCGCACCCACTGCAAGCTCTACGAGCTGTACGCGCTCTACCCGCCGTCGGGCGGCAAGGGCTGGACGGCCGGCTCGGGCGCGATCTGGAGCCTCCGCTCGAACAAGCTGCGCCCCAAGACGTGGACCTCGGCCGACGCCGCCGGCCTGCCGATCCTGCCCGGGGCTCGCGCGCTACGACGAGGTCAAGAAGGGCTCGATCGACCACGCGCTGCGCTTCACGGTCTCGCAGACGCGCAACACGTTCATCTACCCCGCGCGCCACGCCGCATCCGAGCTCGAGCGACCCGAGCCTGCCCGCGATGGGCCAGCGCTTCCGCCTGAAGAAGAGCTTCGACATCTCGCACTACCCGCGCCAGGCGCGGATCGTGCTCCAGGCGCTCAAGACCTACGGCATGATCGTGGCCGACAACGGCTCGCCCTGGTACATCAGCGGCGCCCCGAATCGCGGCTGGAACAACGACGACCTGCACACGCTCGGGCAGGTGAAGGGCAGCGACTTCGAGGCCGTGGACACCAGCTCGCTGCCGCGGCCGTCGAGCTAGGAACGCACGCGGTCGGCCAGGCGGCGGGCGCCCGTGCGGCGCGCGCCGTCGCTCCCGCTGCGGGAGATCGTCTCGAACTCCTCGAGCGAGCGGCCTGATCCGACCACCACGCAGGTCAGCGGCGAGTCGGCGAGGTTGGTCGGCATCCCGGTCTCCTCGCGCAGCCGCTGATCGAAGCCCTGGAGCAGCGCACCGCCGCCCGCCAGGAGGATCCCGCGCTCGGCGATGTCGGATGCGAGCTCGGGCGGGGTGCGCTCCAGCGTGTCCTTCACGGCGTCGACGATCTCCTCGAGCGCCGGCGCCAGCGCCCCGCGCACCTCCTCGGCGGTGAGCGAGACGGTCTTCGGCAGGCCCGACACCAGGTCGCGCCCGCGCACCTCGGCCACGCCCTCACCCGGGATCGGGCAGGCGCTGCCCACCGACAGCTTGATGTCCTCCGAGGTCTGCTGGCCGATGGCCAGGCCGTGCTCGCGCTTGATGTAGTTGGCGATCGCCTCGTCCAGCTCGTAGCCGCCGATGCGGATCGACTCCGCCACGACGATGCCCCCGAGCGAGATCACGGCCACCTCGGTGGTGCCGCCGCCGATGTCCACCACCATGTTGCCCACCGGCTCGCCGATCTCCAGGCCGGCGCCGATGGCGGCCGCGATCGGCTCCTCGATCAGGTGCACGCGGCGCGCGCCGGCCGACAGCGACGCCTCGATCACGGCCCGCTTCTCCACGTCGGTGACGCCGGAGGGAGCGCACATCACGAGCCGCGGGTGGGCGAAGCGGCTCTGGTGCACCTTGCGGATGAAGTAGCGCAGCATCTGCTCGGTGACCTCGAAGTCCGCGATCACCCCGTGGCGGAGCGGGCGGATCGCCGAGATCGACGCGGGCGTGCGGCCGATCATCCGCTTGGCCTCGCTGCCCACGGCGTGCACCTCGCCCGTGTAGGTGTCCATCGCCACCACCGACGGCTCGCGAGACCACGATGCCCGCGCCCGCGCACGTACACGAGCGTGTTGGCCGTGCCCAGGTCGATCGCCATGTCGCGGGCGCCGATTTGCGAAGAGAAAAGTCCCATGTGCACTAGCGAAATCGAACAGTCGGGGGCCGGCTCGACGAATAGGCCACCGCGATGACAACACCGGGGGGTCGCCGATTCAAGTCGGCCGTGGGCGGGGTCGATCTAACCAAGTAGCTCACGCAGAGCCCCCACCGGCGCCGGATGAAGAGTAACCCAACGAACGACCACCCAATAGCCCAACGAGGTCATGCATCGTCCGTTGCACACCTCCGCGGGCTGCTGGAGGTCACGCGGCTGCTGCGCGCCGACGAGGATCTGGACAGCCTGCTGGACGCCATCGCGCGCACCGTGTCCGAGTCGCTCGGCTTCGCCACGGTGGTGATCACGCTCTACCGCCCGGCCTGGAACGACTTCGCCGTGACCTCCGTGCACGGGAGCGAGGCGGCTCGCGAGGTGCTGATGGGAGCCGTGCGGAGCTGGAAGGACTGGGCGACCCTGCTGGACGAGCGCTTCATGCGCCGCGGCGCGTACCTGATCGAGCACGACCGCTTCGATTGGGACTCGATCGACCAGGCCAGCTTCGTGCCCGATCTCGCGACCAGCGACGATCCGGACGCCTGGCATCCCGAGGATGCGCTGATCGTGCCGCTGCAGCGCTCGGACGAGCAGCTGCTGGGAATGCTCTCAGTGGACGAGCCGGCATCGGGCCGCAAGCCGACCGACGAGGACCTCGACGTGCTGGTGGCCGTGGCCGCGCACGCCGCGCTGGCCGTGGAGGCCGCGCAGGAGGGAGTGCGGGCGGCCCGTCACCGCGACGCGCTCGAGCAGCTGATGCGCGTGTCGGCCCCGCTCAGCGAGTCGGGCTCGATCGAATCGACCCTGGACTCGGTCTGCGAGGGCATCAGCAGCGCGCTCGGCTTTCAGAAGGTCTCGATCGACCTGCCGGAGCCGGACAGCGGCAGGCTGCGCGCCCGCGCCGCGGTGGGATGGGACGTGGACGACGACGCCGTGACCTCCTCCACCGCACTGACCGACATCCGCCCGCTGCTCGACCCGGGCTTCGAGATCGAGGGCTGCTACCTCGTACCGGGCGACGAGGCGCGCCGCCTGCTGCGCAAGGGCCACGGCAGCTACTCGTCGGTGATGAACGGCCGCGGCCCGCGTGCCTGGAACCACCACTGGCTGCTCGTGCCCCTGTACGACCGCCAGGGCAACGTGAGCGGCATGATCTGGGCGGACGATCCGGACGACCGGCTGATCCCGTCCCGGGAGCGCCTCCAGGCGCTGCGCATGTTCGCCAACCAGGCCACCACCGCGCTGGAGTCGATCTCGCAGTTCGAGGAGATGCGCTTCCTCGCCGACCACGATCCGCTCACCCGCCTGGGCAACCGGCGGGCGTTCATGGCGCGGCTCGAGCTGGAGACCTCCCGCTCGCTGCGCTACGGCACGTCGTTCGCGCTCGTGGTCTGCGACCTCGACGGCTTCAAGGACCTGAACGACCGCTTCGGTCATCTCGCGGGCGACGTGGCTCTGGAGCACGTCGCGGACGTGATGCGGGAGGTGGTGCGCGGCTCGGACGCCGCCTACCGCCTCGGCGGCGACGAGTTCGGCCTGATCCTCGCGGAGGCCGGGCAGTCCGAGGTCGAGGACGTGGTGGAGCGGATCGCCGGCGCGCTCGGGCAGAACGACGACGAGCAACTCGGCCGGCTGTGCGCGAGCTTCGGCGTGGCGGTCTGCCCGGACCAGGGCGTGACCCCCGGCGGGCTCTTCAACAGGGCCGACCAGGCCATGTACGAGGCCAAGCGCGCGGGCGGCGAGCTCGGCGCGCTCGCCTAGACGCCCACCTCGCTACCGTTCGACGGCGTGCAGACCGTCGAGTTCGCGGCAGCCATCATCGCCGTCTTTGTCCTGATCGGCTACCTCATCACGGTCGGCGTCGTCGCGCGCAAGCCGGACGGCATGGCAGAGGAAGCCGCGCGCGACTACTTCGACCGCCACGGGCGCTGGCCCGACGACGACTGAGCCAGGGCGTCCACATACGGGTCGCCGCGGCGGCCGACCACGGCGACGTGGTCAGGCTGATGCTGCTGTTCCGCGACTGGTGGGACCGCGACTGGCCCGAGGACGCGGCCTGGGAGCGTGGCGTGGAGCGGCTCCTCGCGGATGAGAACACCGACTTCCTGCTCGCCTCCGTCGGAGACGCGCAGCCGTGCGGCGTCACCGTGCTGCGCTACCGGCACAGCCTCTGGCAGGACGCGCCCGACTGCGCTCTCGAGGATCTCTACGTCGAGGAGGATGCGCGCCGCCACGGTGCGGGCGAGGCGCTGGTCGCGGCCGCGATCGAGCGGGCCACGGAGCTCGGCTGCCGGCGCGTCGAGCTCGACGTGAACGAGAACAACGAGGCGGCGCTGGCGCTGTACGAGAAGCTCGACTTCAGCTCATGGAGCGACGAGCTGAACGGGCACAACCTGCTGATGCGCCACTACATGGACCGCTGACCGGGAGGAGCAGAACATGGGCAACGTCGTGGTATCGCAGTTCGTGACGCTGGACGGCGTGGTGGAGGATCCGGGCGGATCCGAGGGCTTCGAGCGCGGCGGCTGGGCGTTCCAGTTCGACCGCGGGCCCGACGGCGACAAGTTCAAGCTGGACGAGGTGATGGCGGCCGACGCCCTGCTGCTCGGGCGCGTGACCTACCTTGGCTTCGCCGAGGCCTGGCCGTCGCGGAGCGGCGACTTCGCGGACAAGTTCAACAACATGCCCAAGTACGTCGTGTCCACCACGCTGAGCGACCCCGAGTGGAACAACTCGACGGTGATCGCCGGCGACCTCGCCCAGGCCGTGACAAAGCTCAAGGCGGACACGGCGGGCGACATCCTGGTGAACGGCAGCGTGCGGCTCGTGAACACGCTGGCCGAGGAGGACCTGGTCGACGAGTACCGGCTGATGCTGTTCCCCGTCGTGCTTGGCGGCGGCAAGCAGCTGTTCACCGCGGGCGGTCAGACGAGGGCGCTCCAGCTCGTCGACTCGCAGGTCAGCGCGGACGTGGTGATCCTCACCTACCAGCCGAAGCGCTAGGGCGCTCGACCGCGCGCAGCTCGAGCTCGCCTCGCTCGAGCTGCCCGCGCAGCAGCTTCTTGTCGAACTTGCCGACGCTGGTCTTCGGGATCTCGTCGAGGAACGCGTAGTCGTCGGGGAGCCACCACTTCGCCACGCGGCCGGCGAGGTGCAGCTCGAGCTCCTCCGGGACCGCATCTCGCGTCGAGGACCACGCAGGCCAGCGGGCGCTCGCTCCAGCGCTCGTCGGGCCGCGCGATCACCGCCGCCTCGCGCACCGCCGGGTGAGCCATCAGGGCCGACTCGAGGTCCACCGAGGAGATCCACTCGCCGCCGGACTTGATCACGTCCTTGGCGCGGTCGCTGATCCGCAACCAGCCGTCCCGGTCGATCGAGCCGACGTCGCCGGTGCGCAGCCAGCCGCCATCCCCGACCTTCTCGGCCGTCGCCTCGGGGTCCAGGTAGTACTCGCCGGCCACGCAGGGTCCGCGGATCTCGATCTCCCCCGTGGACTCGCCGTCCCATGGCAGCACCCTGCCGTCGTCGTCAACCGTGCGGATCTCGTAGAGCGGGCTGATGCGCCCTGCCATGTCGCGGTGCGCCCAGCGCTCGGCGTCGCCGGCGCCCGGCGGATCGTGTGCCACCGCGGCACCCGGCAGGGTCTCGGTCATGCCCCAGCCCTGGGTGACCGCCACACCGTGCCGGCGCTCGAACTCCTCCATCAGCACCCGCGGCACCTGGGTGCCGCCGCAGAGGGCGATCCGCAGGCTGCTCAGGTCGGAGCCGTGCCGCTCGGCATGGCGCAGGAGGTCCATGAAGATCGTGGGCACGCCGGCCGTGTAGGTCACTCGCTCCTCCTCGATCAGCCGCGCGAGGTGCGCCGACTGGAGGTGGCGGCCGGGCATGACCAGGTCGGCGCCGTTCAGCCCGGCGACGAACGCCAGGTTCCAGCCCATCGCGTGGAACATCGGCACGATGCAGAGCACCCGGTCGGCCCCCGCGACCCGGTAGACGTCGTGGCCGGCGGTGGTCAGCGCGTGCACCACCAGCGTCCGGTGCGAGTAGACGACGCCCTTGGGATTGCCGGTGGTGCCCGACGTGTAACAGAGGGCCGCGGGCGAGCGCTCGTCGCAGCTCGGGCCAGTCGTGGCCGTCCTCCTCCCCCGCGAGCAGCTCCTCGTAGCGCAGCACGTTCGGGAGGCTGCCGCTGTCGCCGTCGCCGATCACCACGAACTGCTCGACCGTCTCGAGCAGCGGCACGACCGCCTCCATCTGGCGCGACGAGCGATGTCGTCGAGGATGATCACCCGGTCGCCCGCGTGGTTGGCGGTGTAGGCGACCTGCTCGGGCGACAGCCGCAGGTTGAGGGTGTGCAGGACCGCCCCCATGCAGGGCACCGCGTAGTAGGCCTCGAGGTGCTGCTGGGTGTTCCAGGCGTAGCTGCCCACGCGGTCGCCGGGACGTACGCCGAGCCGCGCCAGCGCTGCCGCCAGTCGGCTCGCCCGTGCGGCGAGCTCGGCGAAGCTCGCGCGAGAGCGAGTGCCCGTGTCGTCCAGCAGCGTCACCACCTCGCTGCCGTGGTGAACCGTGCCGACGCGCCTCAGCACGTGCGTCAGCGAGAGCGGGAAGCCCGCGCTCTCCGCCATGTGCTCCCTCGATGCAGGCCGACGCGCTTCAGGTGCCCCGCAACGCTAGAGAGCCCCCGGCCCGCCGGCAATCGGAAGCCGGCGGGCGCTTGTGGATCAGCACAGGACGGGCTAGCTGGCCACCGCCGGCGCGGGGTCCGGCCGCACGATCACCGTGTCGGCGATGGGAATGATCTCGTCCACCGGCAGGTCCGCGAGCGAGGCGTGGCGGCGAATCGCATCGGGGCTAGTGGCCTGGTAGATGCAGACCGTTCCGACCGTGCCGGCGCCCTCGTCGAGCACGTAGCTGCGAATCCAGCGGATGTCGTCGGGCATCCGTCGTCGGCGACCTGCTTCGAGCGCCCGGCGGCCTCCTGGAGCTCCTCGGGCGAGCGCCAGCCGCTGCGGCGCAGGATCGTGTAGAGCTGCATCCGGTCCTCCTTGTTCGTTGGTCGGTGCGGGACCAACGCTACGGTCGCGTGACCGCCGAGACATCGGGAGGATCCCCTATTTTTCGGGCGCTCTCTGCCGCCCCGGCGCACCGGACCGGGTTAGGCTCGCCCGCATGGCGGGTCGACCTCCGATCGGATCGGTCGTCGCCGGATATCGGCTGATCTCCCTGGTGGGCACCGGCGCGACCGGCGCCGTCTACCTTGCCGAGCACGAGGGCGTCGGGCGAGCGCGTCGCGCTGAAGCTGCTCGATCCGGAGCTGGCTCGCGACGAGCGCTTCCGCCAGCGCATGCTGCGCGAGTCGAGAATCGCGGCGAGCCTCGACCATCCGCACGCGGTGCCGATCGTCGACTTCGGCGAGGCCGACGGCGTGCTCTACCTCGCCATGCGCTTCGTCGACGGGAGCGACCTGCGCGAGCTGCTCGCCGCGCGAGGGACCGCTGGATCCGGAGCGCGCGCTCGACCTCTTGGGACAGGTGGCGGGGGCGCTCGACGAGGCACACGCGCGCGGGCTCGTGCACCGCGACGTGAAGCCCGCGAACATCCTCGTGGAGGGCGAGCAGGCCTACCTCGAGCGACTTCGGGCTGGCCAAGCACGTGTCCTCGGCGAGCAACGTGACCGGGGACCACTCGTTCGTCGGCACGATCGCGTACGTCTCGCCGGAGCAGATCAAGGGCGAGGAGATCGAGCGGCCGCAGCGACGTCTACTCGCTGGGCTGCGTGCTCTACGAGTGCCTGGCCGGCGAGCCGCCGTTCGAGCGTGAGAGCGAGCTTGCCGTGGTCTATGCGCACCTGAACGAGCGCACCCCGCGGCTCACGGAGACCGCGGCCCGAGCTGCCGGCCGGGCTCGACGACGTGATCCGCGTGGCCACCGCGAAGGAGCCGGCGGACCGCTTCGAGACCTGCACGGAAATGGTGCACGCGGCCCGCAGGGCGCTCGCGGGGGAGCGGCTGGCGCGGCGCCGGCGGATCGGGGCCATCGTCGCGATCCTGGCCGGCCTCGGCGTGATCGCAGGGGTGATCGTGGCCGTGGCGGGAGGCGGAGGCGGCGGCTCGCCACCACCACCATCGCCGCCGGTGCCGAGGCTGGCCGTGGGCGGACCGGGCATCGCGCTTCTCAACGCGAGCAACCGCCGGGTGGACGGCCGCGTGCCGCTGCCCGAGCGGCCGAGCGACCTCGTCTTCAGCGGCGGCTCCGCCTGGGCCCTGCTCGGGTCCACGCAGCGGCTCGCCGAGATCGACGTGGCGCGGCGCAGGCAGGTGGGCTCGGTGGAGCTGCCGTTCGTGCCCGGAGGAGTGGCGGCCGCAGGCAACTCCATGTTCGTCACCGAGGAGGGTGGCCCCGGACTGGTGCGGATCGACGCCGGCACGCGCAGGATCGCCGACCGCTGGACGGTGGACACGCGCGGCGCCCGGCTCCTCCGACCCCACCGGCATCGCGGCCGGCGCGGGGTCGGTCTGGGTGGCGAGGGGAGCCGAGGTGGTGCGCGTGGACGCGGCCACCGGGCATGTGCAGCGCCGCTTCGCGCTGCCGGTGACCGCCACGCTCGTCACCTTCGCCGACGGCAACATCTGGGCCGCGAGCAGCGAGAACGGCGTGGTGGAGAAGATCGATCCAGAGCTCAACCGGATCGCAGCCCGCGCGACGCTGCACGGCTGGATCAACGCGCTGACGGTGGCGAACGGGTCGGTGTGGGCCGCCGTGACGCCCGACGACGTGCTGTTCCGCCTCAACGAGGACGACGCGAGCGTGGTGCAGACCGTGCCGGCCGGGGCCGGGCCCGAGAGCCTCGACGGCGCGCCGGGCAAGCTCTGGGTGGCCAACTCGCGCGGGCGCGCGCTGACGGGCATCGACACGCGGTCCGGGGCGCGTTCCTCGCTCGCGCTCAGTGGATCCCCCGAGCTCGTCCGCGCGCGCGGCGGCCTGCTGTGGACGGTGGCCGAGCCGGCGCCGCCGGCGCTCGGGCCCGCCACACAGGGCCCCGTGGTGCGGGTGGCCCTGAGTGAAGACTCGATCGACGCCGATCCGGCCACGGGAGTACCCCCGTGGCTCAACCAGCTCCTCTACTCCACGTGCGCGAAGCTCGTGAACTACCCCGACGCCGCCGGCGCGGCCGGCCAAAGGCTGGTGCCGGACGCCGCCACGGCGCTTCCCACGGTGTCGGCCGACGGCCGCACCTACACGTTCCAGATCCGCCCCGGGATCCGCTTCTCGCCGCCGTCCGGGGAGGTGCTGACCGCCGACACGTTCCGGCGCACGATCGAGCGCACGCTGTCCCCCAAGGTGGGCCCCGACCCGGTGGCCCCGCACGTGGTCAGCGACATCGTGGGGGCGCGCGAGTTCCACGCCGGGCGCACGCGCCACATCAGTGGGATCGTGGCTCGCGGCGACCAGCTCACGATCACGCTCTCCCGGCCCAACGGCGACCTGCTCTCGCGGCTCGCGCTGCCGCTCTTCTGCGCGCTGCCGGTGACCACGCCCGACCCCGGGCTCGGTCTCCGGCCCGATCGCGTCGGCCGGGCCCTATTACATCCGCTCCCAGACCGCCGCGGAGACCGTGCTCGACCGCAACCCCAACTACCGCGGCACGCGCCCGCGGCGTCCGGCGCGCATCATCTACCTCACCGGGATGCCGACCGCGCGGGCGGTGGCGCTCGCCGGCGCGGGCGAGGTGGACCTCGTGACCTGGGACTTCGACCTGCTGGGCCCGCTGGCTCCGGGAGGTGCGCTCGACCAGCGGTTCGGGAACGATCCCACGGCGGCGAAACGAGACGGCTCGCCGCGGTACCACGCGGGGGCGACTCCCGGTGTGGACATGCTCGCGTTCAACACGCGCCGCCCGCTGTTCAAGGATCCGCGGCTGCGGCGTGCCGTGAACTACGCGATCGATCGCAGGGCCCTGGCCGGGATCTACCACGAGGCGCCCACCGACCGCCTCGTCCCGCCCGCCGTGCCGATGCCGCGCGGCGCACCCGTCTATCCGCTCTCTCCCGACCTGGCGGCCGCCAAGCGGCTGATGCCCGACACCCGCAGGCGGCACGCGAGCGTCTACACCTGCGGCGAGCCGGTGAACGTCCGCATCGCGCAGCGCGTGCGCACCAACCTGCGGCCGCTCGGCATCGACGTGTCGATCATCCAGTCGCTCGGCTGCCTGCACGGTCCCGACCCGAAGGCGCGGCAGGCGGACATCCTCCTGTTCACTCGGGCCAACGCGGAGCTCGATCCGGCGCCCTTCATGGACGCGACGGTGGGCCTCACCAATGCGTTCGGGGGCGGGGGTCCCGTGACCTACGACGATCCGGCCTTCCACGCCCAGCTCGACGCTGCCCGCCGGCTGAGAGGGGACGCCCGTCTGGCCGAGTACGCGCGGCTCGAGGACGAGCTGCTGCGCGGCGACGCCCCCTACGCCCCCTTCGGAGCGTTCACCGAGCCCGAGTTCCTCTCCGCGCGGGTGGGCTGCCGGCTCGTGCAGGGCGCGTACGAGAAGATCGACCTCGGGGCGCTCTGCCTCAGGCGGAACTAGGACTAGGCGCCGCCAAGCGACCAGGTGAAGCGGGTTGCGCTCTCGCGCGGGGCGATCCCGCTGGGCCGGAGCCCGCGCCTGACCACCAGCACGGGCCGGCCCGAGTCGCGCACCAGGGCGGCGCGGGCCTCCCCTAGGCCCTCGTCACGCCACCGCGGCGAGAGGCCCACCACTACGGCGCCCGCCTCGGCGGCGGCGCCCGCGAGGCCCTCAGGGCCCGCATCGGCGAGGACCGGCTCCGCGGTCACGCCCGCCAGCCGCTGGACCGCCAGCGACGCGTCCGCCAGCAGGCGGCTCGCGTCCCGGCCACCGCGTCCCGCGGCGGCGCGCGTGCCGGCGAGCCGCAGGGGCTCTCCGGTCGCCGCCGCCAGCCACGCCCCCAGCTCCACCGCGGCCCAGTCGTGCTCGCCGCCACCGAAGGGCACGAGCACGCCTTCGCCCGCCGCCGCGACGGCAGCCGGCGCGAACAGCAGTCCCACGTCGGCGGAGCTCCCCTCGAGCACCTCGGCCACCGCCGCGGGCAGCGCGCCCGCCTCGGCCAGCGCAGGTTCTGCGCCGAGCAGGATCAGAGCGGCATCGTGCGAGCGTGCAAGGTGCAGCACGTCATCGCCATCCGGGGAGGCGACGAACGCCGCCGTGCGCGTGGACGGCCCAAGCGCGGGGCGAAGCGCGGATAGCGCTGCCGTGGCCTGCCCCAAGTGCGCCTCGTCCTCGACGATCAGCGCCACGATCAGCTCCCGCGCCGGCCGCTGCGCGAGCGGGGCTGCCAGAGCCAGCTGCGCCCCGAGCAGGGCAGGGTCGCGGCCGGCGAGGATCACCGAGCCCGGCAGCTCGCCCCGCCCCAACGAGCCGCGGGCGGGCGGCGCCAGCTCGGGGTCCTGGCGCAGGATCGCCTGCTCGAGCTGCTGCAGGCCGGGGCCCGGCTCGACGCCGAACGTCTCCACCAGCTCGCTCCGCGTCGAGCGATAGAGGTCGAGCGCCTCCACCTGGCGGCCGGAGCGGTAGAGCGCCACCATCAACAGCTCGCGCAGCCGCTCGCGCAGCGGGTGCGCGCCGGCGAGCTCGCGCAGCTCGGGCACCACCGCGGAGTCGCGCCCCAGCGCCAGCTCGGCCTCGATCCGGGCCTCCACGGCGGCCAGCCGAAGCTCCTCGAGCCGCGCGATCGGAGCCTGGGCGAACGACTCGTACTCCAGGTCCGCCAGGGCGCCGCCACGCCACAGCGACAGTGCCCCGCGCAGCGAGTCGGCGGCCGCACGCGGGTCGCCGGCGTCCATCGCGGCCGCTGCCAGCTCGGCCAGACCCTCGAAGCGCTGCAGGTCGAGCGCCCCCGGGGCCACGCGGATCAGGTAGCCGGGCGGGCGCGTCTCGATGACCGAGCCCTCGCCCTCCTCTGGATCGAGCACGCGGCGGAGCTCCGAAACCTGCCGGTGCACCTGGGTGACCGCGCTGACCGGCGTGGCCTCGCCGTACAGCTCCTCCGCCAGGCGCTCGATCGAGACCACCTGGTTGGCCTGCAGCAGGAGCAGCGCCAGCACCGCCCGCTGGTTGCGCCCACCGAGGGCGAGCTCATCGCCATCGCGGCGGGCCTCGAGCGGGCCGAGGATGCCGAACTCGGTGGTCACCGCGTCACGGTAGCCGCTCGGCAGCCGATCGGTAGCGACGAGGAAGAGGATCGCCCTCGTTCAGTTATTCCACGGCGAAGCCCCCCGGACTCGCCCTCGAGAGGAGCAGACATGAGGCTCAACACACGTCACCTGGCCCTGATCGCGGTGGCCGGCAGCCTGATCGTCCCGGCCGGCGCGGCAGCGCGGACGATCGACGCCCCGGGCGGAACTCCCTCGCCCAACGCCGTCGCGCTCAAGTGCGGCACGGACTACAGCAAGAACTCGGCGACCGGCGAGTACTGCGTCGACGCGACCAAGGGCGTCGCCCCGGTCGCCGCCCAGCCGACCCCACCGGCCGTTCGCGTGGTGGTGAAGGACACCAGCTTCTCCTGGGCCAACGCCTTCACCGGCGCCGGAGCGGCTATCGGCGTGCTGCTCGTGTGCGCCGGCGCCGCGACTCTCCTCCTCCGCCGCCGCCGCGGCTCGACCGGGATCGGCTCCCCGAGCGTCAGCTGACCCCCCAGGGGGGAGCGGCCGCCCGCTCGCGGCCGCTCCCACCCTTGCTCTTGGCTAGCGCGGAGGTCGTGAACGAATTCTTGACGCGAGGATCTAGCGGAGGGGAGGGATGACATCCCTCCCCTCCGGTTCGGGAGCGCCCGCCTGGGAAGGAAGAGGGGTCCGACGCGTGCAACGCACACGAGGACCCCGATGACGCCGCCAGGCGATGCGCATCCGAGACGGAGGGGGAGGGATTCGAACCCTCGAACGACGAAACCGCCGTTAACGGTTTTCGAGACCGCCCCGTTCAACCACTCCGGCACCCCTCCGAAGGCCCCGGAAGGCTAGCGCCTGGTGGCGAAGAACTCGCGGAGGAGCGTCGCGGACTCCTCCGCGAGCAGACCACCAGCCACCTCGGGCCGGTGGTTCAGCTGCGGCTCCGCCAGCACGTTCAGCACGCTGCCGGCGGCGCCGGCCTTTGGGTCGGTGGCTCCGTACACCACACGGGGGACGCGCGCGAGCACCAGCGCACCCGCGCACATGGCGCATGGCTCGAGGGTGACGTACACCACAGCATCGGTAAGGCGCCAACTTCCGATCGCCGCCGACGCCTCGCGGAGCGCAAGGATCTCCGCATGGGCAGTGGGATCGCCGCGCAGCTCGCGCTCGTTTGGGGCGGCGGCGATCAGCTCCTGATCGCGCGCGATCACGCAGCCCACCGGGACATCGTCGTGTTCCAGCGCGCGCTCCGCCTCGCGCAGTGCCAGACGCATGAAGTACTCGTCTCGGGGGAAGAAGATCGACATCAAGAGTCAGCGCGAGTCCAGAAAGGGGCACGACGGACAACTTTCACGTAACAACTTCGCGTAGAAATGGTTGTTCGTGCAGACATAGACTTGTCGTTCCACTCACCGTAGCCATGCGCCGCTCCGTTCTAGCCCTGGCCGCTTCCATAGCGGCCTTTCTGATGCTTGCGCCCTCCGGGGCACAGGCCGCGGACTACGTGCCCGGAAAGGTGATCGTCAAGTACCGCGATCACGCGCCGCGCATCGTGCGCGCCGTGGTTCAGCGTCGCACCGGCACAGGATTCGCCCGCAAGCTTCCCGGCGGCACACGGGTGCTGTCGGTGAGGGGTGACCGCTCGGTGCCGGAAACCGTGGCGGCGCTGCGCCGGCACAGCAACGTCGAGTGGGCCGTGCCTGACTACGTCGCCCACATTGCGGCCGGCTTCTACCCGAACGATCCCGGCGCCGGCACCACCCCCACCGGCTGGACCCAGGTGCAGTGGGACCTGGTCGGGCCCTTCGGCGTCGATGCACCGGACGCCTGGGCCGAGGTGGCCGCGGCCGGCGCGCCGGGCGGCCGTGGGGTGACCGTGGCGGTACTCGACACCGGCCTCGCCTACGAGAACCGCGGCCGCTACCGCAAGGCGCCCGACATCCAGCGCAACCACATCACGCGCGGCTACGACTTCGTGGACAACGACACCCATCCGAACGACGAGAACGGCCATGGCACTCACGTGAGCATGACGATCGCGGAGGCCACGAACAACGGCTTCGGCCTCACCGGCCTCGCCTACGGGGTGAAGATCATGCCGCTCCGGGTGCTCGACTCGGAGGGCGCCGGCGACGCGGTCGCGATCTCGCGCGCCATCCGCTACGCCGCCGACCACGGCGCGAAGGTGATCAACATGAGCCTGGAATTCGACACCAGCGTCACCGCGTCGCAGATCCCGGAGATCGTCTCGGCCGTGCGTCACGCCCACGCCAAGGGGTCGGTGCTGGTGGCAGCGGCCGGCAACGAGGCGGACACCGCCGTGGCATATCCCGCGCACACGATGCACGTGATCTCGGTGGGCGCGACCACGCTGGATGGCTGCCAGGCCGACTACTCGAACGGCGGCCCCGGGCTCAAGCTCATGGCCCCCGGCGGTCTGTGCGTTAGGGCCAGCGCACCTGTATTCTGGTATACGCGGTCTCTGTCGGGGCATGGGGTTCTGTCCCCCGTCGCACGAATGTCCCTATAATGCGGCATTGGGCTTCTGCCCCCGCTATACCGCATACCGCGCGACGCCATTGGCGTGCCCTGTCCATGCGTTCCGGGTGCTTCACAGCCCCCCGGCTCCGCGATAGGGAACCGCACCCTTGCCCGTCCTATGGCATCCGGGCGCGTTCCATGCCCGATTGGAACCCGGAACCTGCCTGCCCACCGTAAATGCCGTTTCCCGCTCGCCCACGCGCCCGTGGATGCGTTTCCCGGGGCGAGCGCGTCCCTTTCCAAAGTTCCAATCGATGGAACTTACCCCGGGGAAGGGGGAACTCGGAACGGAGTATGGTGCGGCTCGACCATCCGTGTGTTACCGGGGGGACACAAGGGATTGGCCAGCCGTGAAGGCCGCGTGTGGGTCGGCCAGAGCTCGGGCACCCTTCACCGCACATTCGCGTATCACTTTCACAAGACCTGGACCGAGGCCGGGGCGCATCGCCGTCAGCTTGCAGAATTCCCGGACTGGAAAGCTTTTATGGAAGACAACCGCCCGCGGATCGTTGGCGGCCATGTAACGCATCTTAGATTAGGCCGAGTCCTCTGCCGTGGATGCGCGTTGTTTGACCCAATCGACTGGACGATGAGTTAGCCTTCGGCGCGTAACATACCGGGGCCTGCGTACTCGCGGAGGAGGAGACCATGATCGCCGTTGTTGGCGCGACCGGCAACACGGGCCGCGCAGTCGTCAAAGAGCTCATGCAATCCTCGGTCACGCACCAATTTGTGTCGTACGCAACCCGGACAAGGCGCGTGAGGTTTTGGGAGAGGACGCCAAGACTACCGTTGCCGAACTGACTGATCGGCCCGCACTTGAGAGAGCGTTTACGGGTGTAACAAGCGTCTTCGTGGTGACGGGCCACAACCGGAATATGGTCGAGCAGCAGAAAAATGTGCTCGAGCAGCGCTGGAAGCCGGTGTGCAGAATTTAGTTCGGGTTTCTGGAAGTCGCTTTTTCCTCGTTCCGGATTCACCTTCAGTCATCGGTCGCGGTCACTACGCAATTGAAAAGCAGCTGCGCCGAAGCGGCATCAGAGCGGCGCATTGTCATATTCCATTGTGCGTTAGAGCAACGGGACCTTTTACTTCGGTATATATAGATGGAACAGCGCGTGCTATCTCACTCACGTCTCAATGACTGGTGTGCACCCCGTTTGACCGGACAGGTAGCCGGTCGCGCTAAGCACTGAGGCGCAGAAATTCTCTGGGAGAGAGAAATTTCAAGCCTGAGTGCGGGTGAACTTCATTGTAGTCCTCGAACCAAGCCGGCAGCAGAGCGGTTACGGTCTCAGCATCCGGCAAGATCGACAGCCGAGCATAATCGCGTTTGAAGGTTTTGACGAATGCCTCCGCGATGCCGTTGGATTCTGGCGAGCGGGCTGGCGTGAAACAAAGCTTGAGGCCCAAGGCGGTTGCGGTGTCGAGCGTGCCCTTGGCGATGTAAGCCGAGCCGTTGTCGGACAACCATTCGACGGGATGCGCCGCCTTCCCGCCGCGATTGGGCTTTTAGCAAGCTCCATGGCAACCTCGAGCATCTTGTCGGGCGCGACCGCAACTTGCTCCGCCGGTGGCTCCGCTCTGCCTCTCATCCAGTCCGCCCAAATGAATTCGGCAAACTCCTTTTGTTCCATGAGGGCATAAATAATAATTACAACTTTTTATTGTATATTGAGTTTTACTCTACCAAAGGTATCAGTCGCTTTGGCCTTTGTGCCTACCATTTGATTTTGATTTTACGGCAGAACGTTCTGCGAACGACGACTAGCCCCTCATCGAGACGCCGGGCTTAGTGACGATTCATTTTGGTCCGATAGCGTGGACGTGATGGTGACCCTTGCGGCCTGCTTGGAGGATCTGCGTTAATGACGCGTGCCCTAATCAATGTGCCCGCAAAGGCTCAGCGGGCAGAGGTCATTGAAATCAAAACCCTGGTTTCCCACCCGATGGAGACCGGGTATCGCCGCGACAATGTCGGCAACCCAATCCCGCGCAATATCATTAGTCGATTTGTGTGCACGTATAATGGCGTGGAGGTGTTCCGCGCAATCTTTTTCCAGCAGTGGCTGCCAATCCATTCCTGTCGTTTTTCACGGTGGCCACGGAAAGTGGCACGATTGATTTCCAATGGACCGACGATCACGGCAACACCCAAACCGCATCCGCCAGCATCGAAGTGGAATGAGCGATCGAACCAAAGATTTGCGGATCGGAAACACAGGTGCCTTGGCTCTCGCCATTTTGAACCTAGCCGGGCCACCCGCATGGGGCAGCGAGATCCCCGCGGCCGACAGACGTTCGGGTTACGAGTTCATGAGCCCAGAAACGAGGGCGATGCAGGATGACGACAAGAGCAATCCGGGAATGCTCTGGGTATTGGACGGAGAAGCGATGTGGAACAGCAAGGATGGCGCTTCGAATTTATCGTGCGCCGATTGCCACACGAGCGAGAGTATGCGCGGGGTCGCCACCCACTACCCCACATTCGAGGTCGACTACAAACGCCCCGTTGATCTCGGGGAGCGCATTAACATTTGCCGCTCGAAACACCAGAATGCAACTCCGTTTTCGTTCGAGAGCAAAGAGTTGTTGGCTCTGACCGCTTTTGTCACACACCAATCGCGCGGAGCTGCGATCCAGGTTACAATTGACGAGCGTCTAACACCGTTTTTGGATATCGGCCGTGAATTGTTTGAACGTCGCCAGGGGCAGCTGAACATTTCCTGCGCGCAATGTCACGATGACAATTGGGGCAAGCGCCTGGCCGGAAACATCATTCCCCAAGCACAGCCGACCGGGTACCCGCTCTATCGGCTCGAGTGGCAGGGCCTTGGCTCACTCCAGCGGCGCATCCGCAATTGCCTGACTGGAATGCGGGCAGAGGCGTATCCGTACGGTGCAATAGAATATGTCGAGCTCGAGCTTTATCTGGCCTGGCGCGCCAACGGGTTGAAGATTGAGACCCCAGCAGTACGCCCCTAATCGTCGTGTATCGTCGGGTACAGTTTACCGTCATGCCCGCTATTGGCCCGTCGCGTCATTTCGCGGCAACGCAGGACGACTGTCGCTTTCAAAGCGAAGCGGACATGAGCCGGCTGGTGAGACCGGGTCAATCGGTCGAGAATGACCCATAGCGGAAGTCGCGCGTGCGAGCGCGGATAGTTGTTTTTCTTGAACTGCGGCAAACCCGACGCGAAGTTAGTCCGCTTATTCGCCGCCGATTTAGGACTGAGAATTTTATACAGTTCTAGAAAAGCGCTCGGCTCACAATCATTTTGTGACACTGTTGATGCAGATCAACGCGCTTCGGGCACGTCAGGCTTCCATTGCGATTGCAGACGGAAGCAGTGTTTGGAACCGGCGAGCATCGGCGGGGTGTGAAGCATCCCGGTCAGCACCTACCTTGATGAACACAAGGTCGCATTCTGGCGGTCCGCGGCTTAGACGCCCATTCGCGGAGGCTTCAAGCCCACGCCTATTTCATCGCGGTGCTAGGCGCTTCACCGGCGCGGCGACGTGGTCTTTCATAGCGCGCGCGCAGCAACAGGCGTTGCCGGTGGTTGCGTTCATTAGCGGCAGATCTGCCGATGCCTCCATGCGCCGGCAAGCGATTTTGGCCCCCAAGCGGCGAAGTTTAAGAATGCTCGCACGCGGCACGCTGAGGCTGAGCGGAGTGCATTATCGAGGTGGTTGAGTGCGGCTGGCTGATGATATTGATGGAGGAGTTGAACATGACCGCTGTTGTCCGTGAGCCTCTTCTTAAGACGGTCGCCATATTAGACCTACGTCCAACGCAAATGACCGTTGGGATGCGTGAGGTCGAAACCAAACGCAAGCGCTGGCGTGATGAAAGCAAAAAGAAGGGTGAAGAGTTTCTTGGGAAACATATCATCCCCGTGATCCTAGGTCCAAAGGGCCGGCATCACATCATTGATCACCATCATCTTGCACGCGCATTGCATGACGATGGTGTCAAGGAGGTAGCCGTCACTGACATTGCCAATCTAAGCAAGCTCGATCAGGATTCCTTCTGGTATGTTATGGAAAATCGCGACTGGACACATCCTTTTGTGGATGGCCGTCGCCGGCCGTACAGTGATTTGCCGAAGTCGGTAGATAAGCTCATCGACGATCCGTTCCGCTCACTCGCAGGCGAACTGCGACGCGCCGGCGGGTTCGCCAAGGACACGACGCCGTTCAGCGAATTCTTGTGGGCGGATTTTTTGCGTCGGCGAGTCAAGCGCGAGACCGTTGAGGCCGACTTCGAGCACGCCCTCGAGAAAGCCCTGGAATTGGCCAAAGGCGAGGAGGCGAGCTATCTGCCTGGCTGGTGTGGTCGCACCTCCGAGGATTGAAGGCACGCCCATCCTGCGCGAGGTCGCCCTTTTTCAGCGGACACCTCACACAGCCGGCACTCCTTGCGCGCCGCCCCTAATCGCGTAAAACTCGTTGAACTCGACCGACCAACGCACCCGCTGACCCGGCCCGACTTGGCTCCAATGAGCCGTGTTGAGCCGGTGCGAGAGGCTAACGGACAGCGGCATCGATCGGAGGAAGATCATGGCGCAAGCGAAGGCCGGCGGAGCACTGAACGATCTGAATACCGAGATCGTCGCGTCGCTGGACGACTTTCAAGACCCAAGCCAAGAGTGGCGTCGCCTCTTCTCGGAGCTGCTCGGAACGTTCTTCCTCGTCCTCGTGGCCGCCGGTGGCGGCATGATGGGGCAGGCCTTTCCCGGCACGATCAGCCGTGCCGCCGCGGTCGTCGCACCCGGTCTGATGGTGATGGCGGTCATCCTCTTCATGGGCAAGGTATCCGGCGCTCACCTCAATCCCGCGGTCAGCATCGCGTTCTCGCTGCGTGGTGACTTCCCATGGCGTCGCGTGCCGGGATACATCGTCGTGCAGTTGATCGGCGCGACGCTCGCTGCGCTGTTCCTGCACGCGGTGATCAACGTATCGGCCAGCTACGGGTCGAACTATCCCGCGTCGGGATACTCCGCGTCCGATGCGTTCCTGACGGAGGCCGTGCTGACCCTCGGTCTCGTCAGTGTCATTCTCGGCACGGCGTCCGGCGCCCAGAACATCGGAATTATCGGCGCGATCGGCGTCGGCGCGTACATTGCGCTCGCCGGGCTGTGGGGGAGCCCGATCTCGGGAGCGTCGATGAACCCGGCGCGCACGTTCGGCCCGAACCTCGTCGCAACCGACTTCACGTGCTATTGGGTGTATGCCGCAGGCCCACTCGTGGGTGCAGTTCTCGCAGTTGGTGCAGCATGGGTGCTCCGCGGAGCCGGCGGCGGCCGCGCAGGCTCAGGCGCGGCGCAGGGAACCCTTTTCACGGAAGTCGAGCACCCGGACAAGGAGTGAGGGCGCGGGCTCAGCGCTAGTCGCTGTCCTTGCTCAAAAATCAACTGATGGCGCGGCGACAAAGGCGTACGTCTCGCCGCCGTGCACGAGTTCCGGTTTCGGCCCAAAGCGGTCCTCGGACACCAAGCAGCATGCCTTTCGCCGCCCAGTGAGTAAATTGCATTGACCTGTGTCAATGCGGCGCGCTGGAAAACAATCCTTCAGTGCTGTGCTTTTCTGATCCGCGTTGCCGTTTCCAACGAAACGGCACGAATTAAATTCCTGGCGCAGACTGCCAGCCCTTGAAGGAACCTTGGTATGACGAGGACACTGTCGCTCGGTCTACTCGCGCTGTCGGTTGCCATGACGACCTTGGCCACTTCGGCCTCGGCACAGCAACAGAAGCCCAACATCCTCTTCATCATGGGCGACGACATCGGCTGGATGCAGGTCGGCTCTCTACCATGAAGGCATTGGGATTGGCGAAACGCCTAACATCGACCGCATCGGACGTGAGGGTGCCAAGTTTATGGACTACCTGGCGATGCAGAGCTGTAGTGCCCTTCCTTGATGTAGACGGAGCGCCTCAAGCTCACTGCGCTCGGCGGCACTCCTTCCGTGTTGCGCAGGGAAGCGTTTGACAAGCTAAACAGTCTACTTGCTCGCGGGAATAGCAGAAGGTTGATGATCGTCGGTTGTGTCATTGTGACAACGTCGCACTTCTGCTCGAAGAGCGACAATCAATGCAGAGAAGTGAAGCCGTGGGTCTCTAATACCTCAATGACGCCGTCAAAGATTAGAGCGACACCTATTGCCGAGACGAAAAAGCCGACGATGCGGGTAATGGCATCTATCCCCATAGGACCCAATTTCTCTGAGAGTTTGCCGGCATAAATCAAGCACAGATATGTCACGAACATCGTGGCCAGGATGGCCGCCACAATGGCGAGAAATGATGCCAGTTCGGTCGAGGACTGCTTAATGGTCGAAGTCATTCCAAGAATTGTCGCGATCGCACCGGGGCCAAACATTAGTGGCATCGCGAGCGGCACAAACGCAATATTCGCGTCTTGACCAGCACCGCCGGCTGGGATCATTCCTCCACCTGATGGCGATGATGAGAAAAGCTCAAAACCGATCTTCATCAGAATAATGCCGCCGGCGATGCGGACCATACTCAGCGGCACTCCGAACAGGCGCAGGAGCAATGTCCCAAAGATCAGGAAGAACAGGCTCAAGAGCAGCGCGTACACGCATGATTTCCAGGCCACACGACGTTGTGTTTCGACATCCTTCCCTTCAAGCAACTTTAAATAAACGGGCAAAACCTCGAAAGGATTTATGATCGCGAGCAATGTCGTGAATGTGCCGATGAACAGCGAGAGTTGGCGACTCATGGGCTAGTGCTCCAATTTCGCTTTGACGGTGGAGTGGCGCGTCCAGAAAACGCAGCGGTGTCTTAGCGTTGGCACCTCAATGTCGAGCAACAATCACAAATGGCGGCATGGCAATCAATGTAACGGGGTCACCTTATTTGTAGACCATCGGAGTGGGCGTTGTCGGCACACCCGCAGCCGGCGAGAGTACAAACGAGACCCACGCATTCCAGCCGGAAGGTCGAGCGACCGCGTCGAATTCCCCGTAGGCCTTGAAATTGAGATAGCCCTGCATATTGCCGACCGGAAATAAATATCCGATCTGCGGGCCGATGCCGATGACGCGCGACTTGAAACATCCGACGCGGTCGCCGGAACCGCTGTCGCACGACAGCTGATCATAAACATAGCCGACCGGGCCGACAAAAACCTGCTTCGATAAAAACTGCGAAGCTGCCCAGTCAAGGTGGAAGTCGACACCGTTCTGATAATTCGTGAACGGATTTTCCAAATTGTAGGTAAGGCCAGCGACTGCCGAGAACTCCTGCCCTTTCGCCGGATTGAGATAAGTATAGCCCGCGCCGCCATCCGCGGCACCATGTCCGATGCCGAGATTTGCCAAGCGCGTCGATTGATACGCGCCGACCGGAATGTCGCCCGTCCCATAGATCATGAAATTGTTGACACCGCTGTTCCATCGCAGCGTCGCCTGCGGATAGAGGTCGCCAAAACCGGTGACGGAGCTGTTGATGCTGTCAGAGCGAGTGAACGACGGTAGAGGAGGCGCGGTGACGTTCACCGTCCCGGACAGGTTGGCGCTCTGCCAGCCGACGATAGTCGCCATGCCCAGGGTCAACTGCCCGCCGAGAACCGGGGTCGCGAAGGCGTAGCTCGGGTTGACCCATTGGAGGTCCGCCTGGGCCTTGAGGTTGGCTGACACATTCGCTGTCACCGTCGTCAGCGGCAGGCGGCCGATCTCGACTTCGCGCGCGGCCGACACGGCGGCACCGGCCGACACGTTCGTGTAATAGTTGAAGGTGAAAAGCGACCATCCCGGCGCTGCCTGCGGAACCGCAGCGAGACTGCCGTATATACCGGGCAGCCAGAAGCTCACCCCGCCTTCGTCCGCAAAGGAGATCGCAGGCAGCGATGTGACGGCCCCAATTGCAAGCGCGGTGCTTGCAGCCAGCGAAAGCAGAGCCGATCGGAATTGTCCGCTTCGGATTTCAACGAGAAGATTTTTCATCGTCCCCCCAAAGAGCTTGGAAGCGAAAATAGGCAGCGGTAAATTGAACTGTTCGTTAACCGGGGCTGATTTAAACATACCAAAGGGCCGGGCGCTTGTAACCGGACCAGATTGTCTTTTCCGCGCGGTGTGATCGAGGTGCTACACCGCTTCATCCGCTGTTTCGGCGCTCGAAATAGAAACCTAAACCGTATATTGGGTTAGGCTCTCCCAATCCAACAGAGAGCCGCTAAACGGTTTGCGTGACAGTTCGTTTGTCGATCAGCCTGACGCCCTTGTGAATTGCTGCCGCCGTTTTCGCAGTCGCGTAATGGTCGTGGATCATCCATAATCTCGTGGTGTGCAATTGCGACAAGGCGCAGGCTGCCGCCATAACGGTTAGGAGAGAGGCGGGGTCAGGTCCCTTTATATTAAATTAAAGAAAAGCGCATCGGATTAGTCGCGCGCAACGTGTTGGTTCATCTCACCGACGAATGGTTTCCACACCGCTTATCAATAAACCTTTGGACCGATCATGATTGCGACAGAACTCAGGTGCTTAGACGGCTTGGGCGGCAGCACTTTCGTGTCACGAGGAGCCAATGGACGAGCGTAGCTTTGCGTCAGTCGAGCGACTGGAGCAGTCAGATTTCCCGAACATGATTTGGATTCCCGGCGGCACGTTCCGCATGGGCTCAGACAAACATTATACGGAGGAGGCGCCCGCCCATCGCGTCACGATCGGCTGTTTCTGGATAGACCGCACGCCGGTGACGAACCGGCAGTTCAAGCAGTTCGTCCGCGCCACCGGCCACAAGACTTTGGCGGAAATTCCGCCCGATCCGAAGAACTATCCCGGTGCATTGCCGCATATGCTGTATGCCGGCTCGCTGGTCTTCACGCCGCCGCATCGCCCCGTAGATCTGAAAAATTTTAGCGAGTGGTGGGCCTACACCAAGGGTGCTGACTGGCGGCAGCCCTACGGGCCGAAGAGCAACATCAACACGCGCGATAATCATCCAGTGGTGCATGTGGCGTTTAGCGATGCACTCGCCTACGCATGGTGGGCTGGCAAAGATTTGCCGACCGAAGCCGAATGGGAATTCGCCGCGCGTGGCGGCCTTGACGGCGCCGAGTTCGCCTGGGGCAACGAATTCACGCCCGGCGGCCAACACATGGCCAACACTTGGCAGGGCAACTTTCCGCACGAAAACCGCTGCGACGACGGTTTTGACCGAACCTCACCGGTAACGGCGTTTCCGCCGAACGGCTATGGCGTTCATGACATGATCGGCAACGTCTGGGAGTGGACCACTGATTGGTGGACCAACAAGCACCAAGCCGATGCGTCGAAGGCGTGCTGCGTTCCGGTAAACCCGCGCGGCGGGCTGGAGGAAGGAAGCTACGACCCTCGCCAGCCGCAAAGCAAAATCTCGCGCAAAGTCATCAAAGGCGGCTCGCATCTATGCGCACCGAATTACTGCCGCCGCTACCGCCCAGCCGCTCGCCATGCGGAAGACGTGGACACGTCTACAAGCCATCTAGGTTTCCGATGTGTTGTGCGAGAAAGAGAGAGGTTCTGAGCTGCCACCCAACTCTGCGACAAGGGAGGAACTATCAATGAAAGTGTCACGAAAGTTGTGGCTCGGTTTGGCTGCCGGGATCGCAGCCGTAACAGTGACGAGCATCCCGGCATCCGCGCAACAGCCACAGAAGCCCAACATCCTCTTCATCATGGGCGACGATATCGGCTGGATGCAGGTCGGCCTCTACCATGAAGGCATTGGGATTGGCGAAACGCCTAACATCGACCGCATCGGACGTGAGGGTGCCAAGTTTATGGACTACCTGGCGATGCAGAGCTGTACCTCGGGGCGCAATGCTTTCTTCACCGGTATGTATCCGCTGCGCACCGGCATGATCCCGCCGCAACTGCCAGGCAGTCCGTCTTTCTTGCAGCCAGGCACTCCGGCGGTCGCCAAGTTCCTGTACGACCTCGGCTACACCACCGGTGAGTTTGGCAAGAACCACCTGGGCGACCACGCCGCCGCGCTGCCGACGGCGCACGGCTTCCAAGAGTATTGGGGCTATTTGTATCACCTGGATGCGATGGAGCAGGTGAGCTTCCCCGACATCAACAAGAGCCCGACACAGCAGGACATAGCACCGCCGTGCAAGGCCACGCCGGTCCCGGGCCTCCCTGAGGTACCTGGCGCCGTTGATCCCAAGACAACGACCTGCCTGACCCCGCCCCGGCCGGTCATCTGGTGCCACTCCTCCGATGGTACGGAGAAAAACCAGACTTGCCAGGACCAGGGACCACTGACGCTGGAGAGGTCGAAAACCGTGGACGAGGAAATTTCAGCCAAGGTGATCGACTTCCTCGACCGCAATGACCCCAAGAAAACCAACAAACCGTTCTTCGTCTGGTACAACCCGGCGCGCATGCATGTCACGACCGTGCTGTCGCCGAAGTACGAGGCGATGATCGGAGCGCCGGGCGGCAAGGACTGGGGTGCCAACGAAGCCGGCATGAAGCAGATGGACGACAACATCGGCTACGTTCTCAAGAAGCTCGAGGATATAGGGCAGCTTGACAACACCATCGTCGTCTTCACCACCGATAACGGGGCTCAGCAGGTTTCCTTCCCGGACGGCGGCGTCACGCCCTTCAGGGGCAGAAAGGCTCGGCCTGGGAGGGCGGCTACCGCGTTCCGATGGTCGTCCGCTGGCCCGGACACATCCAGCCGGGCACGCTGAAGTCAGAGCTGTTCGCATCCTTGGACTGGCTTCCCACGTTCGTCGACATCGCAGGCGGCCCCAAAGGCAACGACCTCAAGGCGCAGATCGAGAAAGGTGCCTATCCCGGCATCGTCAAGACTACGCTCGACGGCGTCAACCAGCGCGCTTACCTCGAAGGCACGTCGAGCAAGTCGGAGCGCGACTACTTCTTCTATTACTCGGGCTCGACGCCGTCCGCGGTGCGCTACAAAAACTGGAAGATGTACTACAACATGACGGCGGCTGGGGCGGCCGGCTGGGTCGAGCCACTTATCGCCTTCCACTGGACTATCGTCTCGAACATCAGGCGCGACCCCTTCGAGCAGGCCGTCGCCGGGGTGACGAACGATAAAACCTTTGCGGCCGTTCAAGGCGCATTAACTAGTCCATCTACCGCCTACATCTACGACTGGAACATGCTGC